>NZ_CP049037.1:0-1277781 GCF_011040495.1 Pseudohalocynthiibacter aestuariivivens
TTGGGCGATCCGCTGTCGCTGGCGGCCAGTGACACAAGTGGTTTCGCCAATAACTGGGACGGAACCCTGCGACTGGATGGTGTGCGCGTCGGGACCGCTGCAGGGGTTACCGAACTGCGGACAGGCGCATCGCGTCTGGTTGTCACGGATACCCGCATTGGCGGCGATACACGTTTCATCCAGCGTGATTTCAGTTTGTTGGCCCAACGGGTGTTCACTGCAAACAGCGATAAAGACACTGTTCAGGTTGTTACCCAAGACATGAGTGCTGTCGATTTCGAAGTCACCAATGGTCGTAACCTCGTCACCCGAAACCTCACGGTGTTGAATGACGTGACGCAATCCTTGACCGCCGGACGCACAGTTGCAGAGATTGTGGAGGCACTTGTGGTGTTGCAGGCGGACGAGACCATTGTCGCACATAATTTTGTGGTCGAGGATGAAGTCGAGGGCACGGTAGGCAAGGTGCTGACATTGCGGTCGGTTACGATACGTGGCCCGCGCGGCGATCGTATCGTGCGGTTGCCGTTGATCATGGCAAGCTCTGGAGTGCCGCAAGCTAACGGCGCGCCAGGGTGACGGCACCGCACAGGCCAGATGATAGCAACATGGTAGTGTGCGCTTGACATGGCTTTCATGGCGCCAATGTCGCTGAGCTTTGGATTGGCGGAAAGGCCAAGGAATAGCGATATTCCGCGATAACCGCCTCTTTCAGATTCGACATCACGCTGCGGAACACGTTTCCAACCTATCAGCCCGGGCAAAGGTTCGCTTATACTGCGCCTGAATCTGTTCGGCGAATTCGGACCATTGTATGAGCCAGTATCCATTGAATGATGAGGGAAAGTTCTTCGTGGTAGCCAGTGCAACGATAACGGGTGAAGGGTGATGTTTCTCAGGGCGGTGACATTCGCAGGTGGGCTGGCGGGTGCGGCGGGTCTGTCACAGTTCCCCGAATATTCGCAGCAGTATACCCAGCGTCTGGCCGGTGCGGTGGATGAGCTAAGCCGCTTTGTCGCTGAATTTGACACTGACGCAACCGAACAGGGCTTCACTCGCGATGAGGCGCTCGCCGACCTGCAACAAGGTGGGCAGATGGGCGCCGCGCGGGCGCAGACAATGGGCGAGACGCTGGCGCGCTACAACCGTCTCAGCGCGGACCTGATCGCGCTGCGCGAGGCCGGACCATTCACCCGCGCCTACAACGCAGGCAGCCTGACCGACGCGGAAATCGCAACGGCGGCATGGTCGGATTTCAAGCCGGCGTTGCCGCTGACCTTCGAGGGGGCCGTTTTTGCCGGTTTGGGGTTTTTCGGCGGGCTGGGCCTGCTGACTGGGCTTTTCGGTCTGCTGAAAATGCTGTTCGGGCGCAGGGGCGTGCGCGCTTGACGTCTGTGCAGCCCCGGCGCACTCTGCGCGCAAAATAATATCGAGGTATCGCAGTTGGCAGGCTCTCCAGCCCCTTTCGCCCCATTTGAATGGATGATCGCGTGGCGCTATTTGCGCGCCAAACGCGCCGAGGGCGGCGTGAGCGTGATGACGTGGATATCGCTGATCGGGATCACGTTGGCAGTGTTTGCGCTGATCGCGACGCTCGCCGTGCGTTCTGGTTTTCGCGCCGAGTTTGTGGATACGATTCTGGGCTCGAACGCTCATGTGACGATCTATAACGCAGGTGAGGTCGACGCCGTGACCGGGCGTGTCGACCGGATGCTGGAGGATTACGATGCGATGGCCGAACGGGTGCGTGCGGTGCCCGGCGTCACGCGCGTGGCCCCGCTGGTCAAGGCGCAGGTCATGGCCAATGCCCGCGACCGCAACGCCGGGGTGCAGATATTCGGCATCACGCTGGAAAACCTCAAAACCATCCCGCGCATCGCCAACCCCGAAACCGGGCAAGGTGACATCGATCGATTTGGCGAAGGGTTGGCGATCGGTTCAGGAGTGGCGCGTGAACTGGGTGTCAGCGTCGGCGACCGGATCAAGATTATCTCGCCCGGAGGGGTCAAGACGGCGTTTGGCACCAGCCCAAGGGTGAACGCCTATGATGTGGTCTATATCTTTACCGCCGGGCGCTATGACATTGACCGCGTGCGCATCTACATGCCCTTTGCCGAAGCGCAGTCGTTTTTCAACCGCGAGGGGCAGGCGGACGAGTTGGAAGTCATGGTCGAGCGCCCGGAGACCGTCGGCAATATGGGGCTGGACCTGATCCGCGCGGCGGGCGACCGCTCGCTGATCTGGACGTGGCAGGACGCCAGCGGTGGGTTCCTGCGCGCGCTGGAGGTCGAGGATAACGTCATGTTCATCATCCTGTCGATCCTCGTGCTGATCGCGGCGATGAACATCACCAGCGGGCTGATCATGCTGGTCAAGAACAAGGGCCGCGACATCGGTATTCTGCGCACCATGGGTCTGACCGAAGGATCGGTTTTGCGCGTCTTTTTCATCTGTGGCGCGTTCACCGGAATCATCGGCACTGTGTTCGGGGTCATTTTGGGCTGTCTCTTTGCGATCTATATCGACCCGATTTTCAGCATGGTGAATTACCTGATGGGTGGGCAGGTATGGGACCCATCCATCCGGGGTATCTATCATTTGCCAGCCAAGCTGGAGCTGACGGATGTGATCTCTGCCGTGGCATTGTCGCTGGGCCTGTCGTTTGTCGTCACCATTTTTCCGGCGCGGCGCGCGGCGCGGATGAACCCGGTAGAGGCGTTGCGCTATGAGTGAAGCTGTGCTGCGCCTGAGTGGCTTGGAAAAGGTCTATAACAAAGGTCTGCAAAGTGAAGTTGCGGTGCTCAAGGGGGCCGAACTGACATTGGCACCCGGAGAGATCGTGGCGCTGGTCGCGCCCTCGGGGGCGGGTAAATCGACCTTGCTGCATATCGCTGGCTTGCTCGACACGCCTGATGCGGGCGAGGTCGAGATCGGCGGCGTGGCGATGGCCGGTCTCGGGGATCGGCGGCGCACCATCGCGCGGCGGCGTGATGTAGGGTTTGTCTATCAATTCCATCACCTGCTACCGGAATTCACCGCGTTGGAGAACATCGTGCTGCCTCAACTGGCAGCGGGCACATCGCGCCGCGACGCAGAGGCGCGCGCGCACGAGTTGCTGGATCAGGTCGGGATTGCAGCACGCGCCGATCACCGGCCTTCGGCGATGTCGGGTGGCGAACAACAGCGCGTTGCGTTCTGTCGTGCGCTGGCCAACGCGCCGCGCCTGCTGCTGGCGGATGAGCCGACAGGCAATCTTGATCCCGAAACCTCTGACCAAGTGTTTCGCACGTTGACAGATCTGGTGCGCGGGACGGGGTTGGCGGCACTTATCGCGACCCACAACCTTGATCTGGCAGCGCGCATGGACCGGATCGTTCGGCTGGAGGCTGGACTGGTGACGGCATCGACCTGAATTCGGCACGTTGACCGGGGTCGCGTGCGCGCGCAGACTGCGCAGGCATTAGTCTCAGGAGGTGTCATGCCCACTATCTTAGTCGATCAGATCGAAACCCTCTGCAAGGCGGCGCTGATGCGCCACGGCGCTGACGAATGGATCGCCGCGTCGGTTGCGCGTGCCACGGCCGCATCCGAGGCGGTGGGCAACAAGATCTGCGGGCTGTATTACCTCGACAGCTATTGTCGCCAGTTGCAGAGCGGTCGGGTCAGCGGCAATGCGGCACCTGTTGTCACGCGCCCGCGGCCCGGCACGGTCTATGTCGATGCACAGCTGGGATTTGCCCAACCCGCGTTCGAACGTGGCCTGCCCGAGGCGATCAGTGCCGCGCGTGAGAACGGAATCGCCAGTCTGGCGATCTGCCATTCGCATACCTGTACGTCGCTGGGCTATTTCACGGACCAGATCGCGCGAGCAGGATTCATCGGGTTTGGGGCGACCAACGCGACGCCCATCGTAGCGCCACCGGGTGGCAGACATCGGGTGATCGGCACCAATCCCATCGCCTTTGCAGTGCCGGACGGGCAGGGCGGTGTCGCGATGCACTTCGACCAGTCCACCACCACTGTTGCCCTGGGTAAGATTACGATGGCCAAGGCTGCTGGTGAAACGATCCCCGAAGGCTGGGCCGTCGATGCAGACGGGCAGCCGACCACCGACCCGGATGCGGCGATCAAGGGGTCGCTGGTCAGCATGGGTGGCTACAAGGGCTGGGGCCTTGGCCTGATGGCAGAGCTGCTGGCAGCAGGCATGACAGGATCGCGCAACGCGATGGACGTGCCGCCACTCAAGGCCACCGACGGGCCGCCGCATGATCTGGGCCAGTTCTATACGTTGATTGATCCGGGCCTGTCGGGTGCTTTTGCGGACCGGTTGGGGCGGGTGTCGGACGGTATCGCGCAGGACCCCGGTGCACGGATGCCGGGCCAAGGTAAAACGTCTGCGACCGAAGTAGAGCTGGAAGAGGCCGCTTGGGCAGAGTTGCAGACGCTGGCAGGCAAAACCTAGGCCTGCTGCGTGACAAAGACCCCTGCGGCCATGATACCGATGCCGCAGGCACGAGTGATCGACAGCGGTGACACCTGCGCACCAAAAAGGCCGAAATGGTCGATCGCCGCGGCGCTGATTAACTGCCCCAACAGGACGAGGAAAACTGCGTTGCCGATGCCGAATTTCGGCGCGACATAGGTGATGGACAGCACGTAGAACGCCACCAGAAGGCCCGCAAGAAACAGGTGTTTCGGCGCGACCCATGCGCCCAGAACGGCACGCGGCCCGGTGATCGTCAGTGTCACAAGCGTGGCCAGCAGGGCCACGGAAAACAGGATTGCGGCGGCTGCCGCAGGCGAGGCCAGCCTGACGCCAAGCGCGGCGTTAAGCGCCGCAAGGACCGGTACGCCGATGCCTGCGACCAGCATCGTGAGGGCATATAGGGATGTTTGGGACATAGACCGTGCTCCGCAATTGCGCATTTCGGGTAAACTGGCATGGCCGGTGCCCGCGCGCCAGATGCCATTGCAGGGCCATCATGTTTGACCTGTGACGCATAGGCATTACCTTTGGTCACAGGAGGTCCACCATGAAGCATTTCATTCTGACTGCCGTGACAATGGTGTTTTGCACGTTCGCTCTGATGTCCAAGGCACAAGAGGCCCCGATCAAGGAAGTGATCACGAACCAGCTCACAGCCTTTCAGGCCGATGATTTTGACGCGGCCTTTGCCCACGCCAGCCCGATGATCCAAGGCATGTTCGGCTCTGCGGACAATTTTGGTGCCATGGTTCGCGGTGGCTATCCGATGGTCTGGCGGCCCGCCGATATTCGCTTTCTCGGGTTGCAGAGCCGCGCCGGGGCGCTTTGGCAGGACGTGATGATCCGCGACCAAGAGGGGCGCATACATATCCTCGAATATGAGATGATCAAGGATGAAATGGGCTGGAAAATCAATGGTGTGCAGCTACGCCCGCCTGTGGCAGGAACGGTCTGAGCATACGCGTCTGAAGCAGGGCACCGTACGGTCTCTCCAGCGCTGATTAACCCCTTGTCGATACTTCCCTGAACCATCCGGGCGCGCCCCGGCTGGCGAAACTCGTGATGTCCGGCTTCCGCTCCGCCCAGCACAGGCCGGACAGCGACCCGGATGCGGAAAGGGAACGACATGAACAAGGCAGTTACCGATGGCATCGTCTTTATGCCCCCGGCATTTGAGGACGGGCTGGATGTCTGGTCCAGTGGCAACGGAACACCCGGATCAGACACGTATGATGGTGCAGTGAATGCCGCGATCATCGCTGCCGATCAGGATTTTGGCGGCGCGATGGAGCTGCAAAAGACCAGTTCCGTCCAAAAGCTGCGCTATATGGGCGAAACCCCGCTGCTGCCCGGCTGCTATCTGAAAATCACCGCCCGGATCAAGGCGATCGCGGGCAACCTGCCCACTGTGCGGATTGCGGGCTGGGCTGCGGCCTCCAATGGCAATCATGTTGGCGGACTGGCAGAGGTTGGCCCCGCCGCGACGCTGGAGAACTACGGTGAGGTGGTCGAGCTCAGCGCCATTGTCGGCACAGGCAACCGCGGTGGCGTCGATATGGTCTGGGGAGCAGGCCCGGCCTATGGCCATTTCGGGCTGGATCTGACCGGCGCAAATGGCGGGATCGTGCGGATTGATGATATCGTGATCGAGGACATCACATCTGCCTTTCACCGCGAATTGATGGATTGGGTCGATGTCCGCGATTATGGTGCCGTGGGCGACGGCGTGACCGATGATTGGGCCGCGTTCGAGGCCGCCGATGCGGCGGCGGGCGGTCGTCAGGTGCTGGTGCCCGAGGGCACATTCCATCTGGGCAACAGTGTCACGTTTCAATCCACTGTGCGGTTCGAGGGCACAGTGACGATGGCGACCCAGCATGTTCTGTCGCTGACTGATAACTACAACCTGCCGGCCTATATCGACGCTTTTGGTGACGAAGAGCTGGCCTTTCGCAAGGCATTTCAGGCGTTGCTCAACAACACCGGGCACGAGTCTTTGGACATGAAAGGGCGGATCATCTCGCTGAGCGGGCCGATTGACATGCAGGCAGCCATCCCGGACAAGGTGGTTTATTCGCAAAGGCGCATCATCAAGAACGGCCAGTTCTATGCCGAGGACAACGCCGCGTGGAACACCGAGGCGGTCACCTCGCAGGCCACCTATTCGACCAGCAACAGCCTGCGTTTGACCGGGGTCAGCAACATTGCGAATATCCCACTTGGCGCAGTGGTCGAAGGCAACGGCGTCGGGCGCGAAGTCTATGTTGCGGACGTCAATCTCGCAGCGCAGGAAATCACGCTGAGCCAACAGCTCTATGACGCGGCGGGCACGCAGGTTTTCACCTTTCGCCGTTTCAAATACATGCTCGACTTCAGCGGTTTCGAGAAATTGAGCAAGCTGTCGCTGGTGAATATCGAGTTTCAGGCTGCCGGGAAATGCAGCTGCGTGATGCTGCCGCAAACCGCAACCAGTTTTCAGTTTCGCGACTGCTATTTTACCCGTCCCCGCGATCGCGGCATTTCCAGCCTGTTCAAGGGTGATCAGGGCATGATCGTGGATCGCTGTCAGTTCCTGTCGGATGAGGATGCCGAACTGGTGGCGAACCGGACCTCCATCGCCCTGAATGCCAACGCGAACGACGTTAAGCTGCGCGACAACCGTGTGACGCGGTTCCGGCATTTCGCCATTCTGGCCGGCTCTAGCAACATCGTTTCAGGCAACCACTGGTTTCAGAGAGACGAATCGAACGATGGCACGCGTTCTGCCGGGCTGGTGCTGACGCGCACCAATTGCCGCACGACAGTCGACGCCAATTATGTCGACAACTGCTTTATCGAATGGTCGAACGAACATGACAGCGCGCCGGCGTATTCCAGCGAGTTTTCGTTCAGCGCGCTGAACATCACTGGCAACGTGTTTCTGGCGGGCAACGTCGCCCCATGGTTCACGTTTTTGGTGGTCAAACCCCATGGCGCGGGGCATTTTCTGAACGGGATGAATGTTACCGGAAACTCGTTCCGCATCATTGATGACCCGATTGACCGGGTTGATTCCGTCGATACCAGCTTTGCCGATCTTGATTACAATCGGGTCAAGAATATTTCGTTTCAGGACAATACGTTCGGCAACATATATAACCCTGTCCTAAGCCCGATGATGCTGGAGTTCGAGCAATCCACCGTCGCGTCCAGCTGGACGATTGATCTGGCGAACCGGCTGCCTTTTGGCGCATTCGCGCAAACGGTTGAATCGGTCATTCCCGCTGGTCCATTGCTGGACGGGGCGGGCGACACCGTGCATGCAGCGCCCTATTATCAGGCCAAACAGGGGCCGGACAGCGATCAGATCCGGCTGCGGTTTGGCACGCCGGTGCGCGGGACGGTCACGATGCGGGTGCGGATCGACGACCCCCTTTAGGGCCGGACAGGGCGTCTAGAAATTCTGCCAGACTCCCAGTTTCACACCGAATGTAGCTGTATTCTTGATCCCGGCCGCCACGCCAAACTCATAGTGGCGGCCGGGCTTTGTTTCGATCACGACTGACGGCACGATGCGCAGATAGTCGGGGTCCGCCATCGGCCCGCCTTGTTGTAACTGTACCATCCATTTGCTGCGCGGTCCGGGGTTGTAGCCCAGCGTCAGGTCGGTGCTGATGCCGATGTCACCCTGATCGACGCCGATTTCAGCGCGCGTCTCGATCGACACCCAGCCAAACCGATCCAAAAATTCGAAGCTGCGCCCGACGGCAATGCCGGGACGTGCAACCGCAGTACCGTCGATGGTCCCGAGGCCGATCTCGCCGGTGATCTTGGTGCGCCTCGATTGGCGTACCAGTGGCAAGATTGCAAAGGCAAACGTCTTGTACGCACCCTGCTCATCCGACCCAATATCCAGCCCAACGGTCAGCTTGGGGCGCACACCATATTCGGCATAAACAGACCCATATCCGTCTGCTGCACCGGTGCTTGCGACATCCTCCAGCGTCAGGGCATAGGACAGATAGCCAGCGCCGGTGTCGCGCAACCACGGTCCGGCCTTGGCCTGCGCGGACAACAGCAATAACAAGATCAGCAAGCATCGCAATATGCCACCTCCGACCATGACTGTCGTTAAACTTGGTAAATCAGTGGTTAAGATTTACCGGCGCCGCACACGCCGAAAGATTGCGGAGTGTGGCGAAGCTGCTAGGCTTGTTCCAAAACCCGGAGGATGCCATGCCGCAGATCAATGCCGACACCAGCCACCAGACCGTCATAACCACGTTCGAAATGACCCCCGGAACCTGTCAGGATCTGCTCGACGAGCTGACCGAGGCCTACGAGAAGTTCATCTCGCATCAGCCCGGCTTTATCGCCGCTGGTTTGCATGTCAACGACGCACAAACCCGTATCGCCAACTATTCCCAATGGAAACGGCGCGAGGATTTTCAGGCGATGCTGCGCACACAGGAAATGCGTGTGCGCAACCGGCGGATCAATGAACTGTGCAAGAGTTTCGAGCCGGTCATGTACGACGTTGCCGCCACCTTTGGCTGATATGGGTCAAGGCGGGGTTGCCCGCGACGCGGTAAAATAGGGGTATTCCACACCAAGAGGAGACCCCAAATGTACAAGAATATTCTGGTCCCCATATCGTTCGGCGAGGATCGCGATTCGAAATCCGCTGTCGACGTGGCAAAAGTGCTGGCCGACGAAGGCGCGATGATCACCCTGCTGCATGTGATCGAACAGATCCCGGTGCACACGCTGTCCTATTTGCCCGCCGATCACATGGCCAAACGTCACGCCGAGGTCGAAGCGAAACTGGCCAGCCTGACCAAGGGTCTGCCAGACTTCGCTGGCGTCGTGACCAGCGGTCACGCCGGTCGGGCGATTCTTGATTTCGCGGATGAGGCAGGCAGTGATTGTATCGTCATCGCCAGCCACCGACCGGGCATGCAGGATTTGCTGTTGGGGTCCACCGCGGCCAAGGTCGTCCGCCACGCAAAATGCTGTGTGCATGTGGTGCGGTAGCCAGACCGCAGCCCTGAATGAGGTCCCGCGTCTGCTCAGAACCCCAAACGGTCGCGCATAGCGTACCACGTCATCGCCATCACCAAGAGAGGGCTGCGCAGGCTTGATCCGCCGGGAAAGGCCGGGGCAGGGACGCGCGCCATCAGGTCGAACCCCGTCGCGTCGCCCTGAATGGCCTGTGCCAGCAGATACCCCGCATGGGTGGCATTGCCGACGCCGTGTCCGGAATAGCCTGAGGCGCTCAGGACGCCGGGTGCCAGCCGTGCGAAATAGGGCATACGTTTCATCGTGATGCCCAGTGTTCCGCCCCATGCATATTCCAGCGGCACATCTTTCAGATGCGGAAAAATCTCCAGCATCGGCTTACTGACCGTGGCGCGGATGTCACTGGGAAAACGATAGCCATAGCTCTCGCCGCCGCCGAACAGAAGCCGGTTGTCATGGCTGAGACGGAAATAGTTTACCACGAATTTGCTGTCCGCAACAGCCACATCACGGGTCAGTACGCGCGCGGCATCCTCACCCAGCGGTTGGGTCGCGACGATAAAGTTGTTGATGGGCATGACTCGCGCGGCGACCTTGCGGTTCAACCCACCAAGATAGCCGTTGCAGGCAAGGACCACATGATCCGCCGCCACCTGCCCGTGATCTGTACGTACCAGCGTGCCGTGTTTCGTGTCGATGTCGTGTACTTTTGAATTCTCAAAGATGCGCACGCCTGCCGACTCTGCCGCGCGTGCCAGACCCAGCGCATATTGCAACGGGTGCAGATGCGCGGCACCCATGTCCAGCGCGCCGCCGTGATAGGCGGGCGAGGGGCAAAGGGTGTGCATCTGCTCGCGGGTCAGTTTTTCAATCTGGGTGTAGCCATAACGGTCCGCCAGATGATCTGCCTCGGCGTGTTCGTCGCGCATCTCGCTGGCAGAGAAACACGCATGCGCGACACCGGGCTTCAGATGGCAGTCGATCTTGTGCCGCTCGATCAGCGATTTCACCAGTGCTTTGGTGTCTTCGGCCATCTCCCACAGCTTGGTGGCGTCATCCTGTCCTACCAGCTTTTCCAGCCCGTGCTGGCCCATACGCTGCCCGCTGCCCAACTGTCCGCCATTACGCCCGGACGCGCCAAAGCCCGCGCGGTGCGCCTCCAGCAGCACCACGTCCATCCCGGCCTCGGCCAGATGCAGCGCCGCGGATAACCCCGTATAGCCCGCACCGATCACGCAGACATCGGCGCGCACCTCGCCCTTTAACGGGTTGCGCGCATCGATCCGATCGGATGTTGCGGCATACCAGCTGTCAGGATAGGTGCCAGCCCGGTCATTGGCATAGAGCAGATCCATGCGCAGATCAGACGTTCAGCAGCAGATGTTCACGCTCCCAAGGCGAGATCACCTGAAGGAATTCATCATACTCCGCGCGTTTGACGATGCCATAGACGCGCGCGAAATCCGGGCCGAGGACCTCGTGCAGGCGGGTTGCCTCCTCGAACATATCCAGCGCATCGCCCAGAACGCGCGGAATGTCGCCCTCACCCTCGTAGGCGTCCCCACGGAATTCATCTGCAGGTTTGACCGCGTCCTCCAGCCCTAACAGGCCGCAGGCGAGGCTGGCGGCAATCGCCAGATAGGGGTTGCAATCCATACCCGCCAGCCGGTTTTCAACCCGCCGTGCGGCGGTCGAGGAAATCGGGATGCGAATGCCAGTGGTGCGGTTGTCGCGCGCCCATTCCAGATTGATCGGCGCCGCGTGATCCTTGACATACCGGCGATAGGAATTGACGTAGGGTGCCATCACCGCGGTCGCAGCAGGCATGTGGTTCTGCAATCCTGCGATGAAATGATAAAAGGCGTCGGTATCTTTGCCCTTGGCATCGACGAATATGTTCTTGCCGGTTTTCGCGTCCAGTACCGAATGGTGAATGTGCATCGCTGATCCCGGCTCGTCCGCAATCGGCTTGGCCATGAAAGTGGCAAAACAGTCATGCCGCAATGCCGCCTCGCGGATCAGCCGTTTGAAATAGAACACCTCATCCGCCAGCATCACCGGATCGCCGTGGTTCAGGTTGATCTCTAGCTGACCTGCGCCACCCTCTTGCGTGATTCCGTCGATCTCGAATCCCTGCGCTTCGGCGAAATCATAAATATCGTCGATCACCGGGCCGAACTCGTCCACGGCGGTCATCGAATAGGCCTGCCGCGCGGCGGCGGGGCGGCCGGATCGGCCAATCATCGGCTCGATTTCCTTGGCCGGGTCGATGTTGCGCGCGACCAGATAGAACTCCATCTCGGGCGCAACCACCGGCGTCAGCCCGCGCTCGGCATATAGTGCGACAACACGTTTCAGCACGTTGCGCGGCGAACAGCCCACCGGATCGCCATCGCCGTCATAGGCGTCGTGAATGACCTGAATGGTCCAGTCGCCTGTCCACGGTGCGGCGGTCGCTGTGTCCATGTCCGGCTTCAGGATCATGTCCTGTTCGATGAACCCATCATCGCCGGCGGCCTCGCCCCAATCGCCGGTGATGGTCTGGAAAAAGATCGAGTCGGGCAGGTGGAAATGCTTCTGCTTGGCAAACTTGCTGGCTGGCACGGCCTTGCCGCGCGCAATACCGGGCAGGTCAGAGATGATGCATTCGACTTCGTCCAGCCTGCGCCCCTCAAGATAGGCGCGCGCCGCTTCGGGGAATTTCTGGGTCCAGTCGGCCATTATGCACCTCGTTTGAGAAAGGCCGCCATGCGGTCGGCCATGATCTGATTATCCGTGGGGCTGTCCAGATGTGCCAGCGCGTTATCGAGCAGCGAATCAGGTACCAGCCCGCGCCCGCGCGAGTGGATCAGACGGCCGACGAAATCGGCGGTATGCTCGGGATGCGGCTGCACGGTATAGATGCGGTCACCATATAGCAGCGCGGCGTTGCGGCAGAAATCATTTTGCCCGATCACCTCTGCCCCGTCAGGTAGCTCTGTCACCTGATCCTGATGCCACGCATTCAGCTGCATCTGACGGCCTTCGATTTCGTAATAGGTGCGCCCGACCGACCAGCCTTTGTCGAATTTCTCGACCTTGCCACCCATGGCTTGCGCAATGATCTGATGACCAAAACAGACGCCCACCATCGGGCGGCCATCGGCATAGACGTCGCGAATGAACTGCTCCAGCGGGGCGATCCACGGATGGTCCTCGTAGGCGCCATGCTTGGATCCCGTAATCAGCCAGCCATCGGCGGCCTCGGGTCCGTCGGGGAACACCCCGTCGACCACCGCATAGCTGTCATAGGTAAACCCATGCCCATCCAGCAAATCTTCGAACATGGTGTCATAGTCGCCCATGACGGCTTTGATATCTTCGGGGGCGTGCCCGGTCAGCAGAATGCCAATCTTCATCGCGCGGTTCCATTCCGGCATGGTAATTTGATCAAATTTCAAGCTAGCCGAGCCAAGTGAAGCCAGCAAGCCGAATTTTAGCATGGATCAGGCGCGTCGTGTCAGACCTTTTCGAGGTAGGTCTTCCAATGCTGATCTTCGGGCAGTTCGGACATGATCTCGATCTCCTGCCGTTTGGTCAGCACCAGATTGCGCACCATCTTGGGCTCGAAAATACGTGCGATCAGCGGATCGCTTTCAAACAGATCCACCGCCGTCCGCCAATCCTCTGCCAGTTGCGGCAGGTCCTGACCGTAGGCATTGCCGGATATGGGCGTGCCGGGATCCATGTCGTCCTCGATCCCGATCAGGGCCGCACCGAGGATCGCGGCAAAGCTGAGATAGGGATTGATATCGCCACCCGCGACCCGGTGTTCGATCCGGCGCGCGGCGGGCGACCCACCGGGGACGCGCACGGCAGCGGTGCGGTTCTCATAGGCCCAGCAGATCGCAGTAGGGGCATGGGCATCGGGCACCAGCCGGGCATAGCTGTTGGCATGCGGCGCAAAGACGAGGGTGGATCCGCGCATCGCCGCCACGCAGCCGCCGATCGCGGCGCGCAGCATATCGGTGCCCTTGGGGCCACCATCGTCAAAGATGTTGTTGCCGTCGGCGTCGAGTACGGAAAAATGCATGTGCATGCCATTGCCGGAATCCTGCACAAACGGCTTGGCCATAAAGGTCGCAGCACAGCCGAACTTGCGCGCAAGGCCACGGATCAGCGCTTTGAACAGCCATGTGTCGTCGGCGGCATGCAGCGCCTGCTGGTGGTTCAGCGTAATCTCGAACTGGCCGACGCCCGCCTCGCTGGTGGCGGTCTGGGCGTCGATGTCCATCGCCGCACAGGATTCGTAGAGCGCCGACAGGAATGGGTCGAACGCGTCCATCTCGCTCAGCGACAGGATTTCCGAGCCGTCAATGCGCCGCCCGCTGCGTGGATCGCGGACCGACTTCAGCACCTTGCCACTGTCGTCAACCAGTGTGAATTCCAGCTCGGTCGAGGCGATCACCTGCCAGCCACGCTCCTGATAGCGGTCCAGCACGCTGCGCAACGCGTGCCGCGCGTCGCCGTAGAACGGCGTGCCGTCCTCGAAATACATCTGCATCGGCACCAGCGGCTGAGAGCCATCCAGCCACGGCAGGGGCACGGCCCCGCGCGATGTGGGCAGCAGGATACCATCGGCATCGCCAGTCTCGAATATCAGCGGACTGCCGTCGATATCGGCCCCCTTGATATCGACGTTGAGCGCCGATAGCGGCATGCGCACGGTCCCGCTTTCGAGTTTCTCAAAATACGATGCCGGTACACGCTTGCCGCGCATCTGACCATTCAGATCACAGGCCGCGACGCGAAACGTAGCGAAATTTTCCAGTTGCATAATGGTATCCTCTGCGGGTTGGCAGATAGATTTACCGAATAAGGTTCGGACGCAACCGCAATTTTCGCCGTGCTTCCTGTGGCAGGTGCCGGTTCAGATGCCGGTTGATCAGGCCAAAGATACTGATCACACACAAGGTCAGCAGGATGAAATAGCCAGCCAAGATGGGGTAGGGCACAAACGGGTTAAACGTCTTGTCCGCGAAATAATTGGCATAATACAGCGCATCGCCGCGCTGCTGCCACGCCGGGAATCCGCTGAAAAATACCAGCGTCGTGGCATGGAACAGGAAAATCGCCTCGTTCGTGTAGGCAGGCCATGCAAGGCGCAGCATCGTGGGCCACACGATCCGTTTGAACCGTGGCCAGCCAGAGAACCCGTAAGCATCCGCCGCCTCGACATCGCCCTTGGGGATCGACCGTAGCGCACCATAGAAAATTTCGCCCGAATAGGCGGCGGTATTCAAAAACAGAACGATCAGCGCCCCCAGCCACGCGGCGGTGAACGCGTCAAAGATCGGGCTGACCTTCTTGAGGCTGAGAAACAGGAAATAGGCAAAGAAGAACTGGATAAAGAGCGGCGAGCCGCGAAACACAAAGATGAACCATTCCGACGATTTGCGCGCCAGCAGGTTCCGCGACCCCTTGCCGACCGCAACAGCCGTGGCAAGAAAGAAACCGCTGAGCAGCGCCACAACACCGAAATAGACGTTCCACAACATGCCGGACCCGATCAGAACCAGCTGGTCGCAAAGCGTGAAGTTATCACGCGGCAACAACCGCTCACCAATCCCGAGACTGCGCAGCCCATAATCCTGTATGACATCCCAGCACAGCATTTACGTCGCCGCCTTTCTCTGGGCTTCGCCGCCCGTCGTGGCCTGCCCGTGGGTCAGGCGGGTCATCACCCGGTCCAGAAACACTTCGGACACTTTGGTAAAGCCCAGATAGAAAACCAGCAGCGCAAAGAAGTACCACATCCGCCAGTCGCCATGCGGATAGTCGGTAAAGCGCGGATTGGCCGTACCGCCCAATTCGCGCGCCCAATAAACGATATCCTCGACCCCCAGCAGGAACAGCAGCGGCGTTGCCTTGATCAGCACCATCCACAGGTTGCTGAGGCCGGGCAGGGCATAGACCCACATCTGCGGTACCAGAATGCGCCGAAACGTCTGACGCCGTGTCATGCCGTAGGCCTCTGCCGTCTCCAATTGGCCACGGGGCACAGCCCGCATCGCGCCAAAGAGGACATTGGCGGCAAACGCACCAAAAACGATGGCAAAGGTCAGCACGGCGACAAAGAAACCGTAGACTTCGTGCATCCATTGCGGGGCGGTGGACAGTGGCAGCTTGGCCGCCGCGCAAACGACGAAATCATTGCCCTGCCGGACTGGCTCGGCCCAGTCCGGGCACAGGATCTGATGCCGCGTCCATTCGAACATCTGATCCAGCGCGATCACGAAGAACAGGAAAAACGCGATGTCGGGCACGCCGCGCACCAGCGCGATATAGGCCTTGCCCAGCCAACTGATCGGCAAAATCCGCGACCGGGCCGCCATCGCGCCCCCAAACCCGAACGCCAGTGCCGTGGGGGCCGTGATCCCCAACAGCAGCAGCACCGTGCCAAAGCTCATGTAGAGCAGCATATGCTTGCCCGTGGTCAGGTAACACGCCAACCACTGAAGCGAGCCGAGTGTTTCAGGGTCTGTGCAGAATGAGAACACTTAATGCTTCCTCGACGGCGCAGGCTGGTCGTCCTTCAGCCAGCGGGGCTGGCCATTTGGCCGATCATACTGCAACCGGGGATGAAATTGTAGGATACCGATCTGATCTGCGACGTTCCGCATTTGTGCAATATCGGCGTCATTTCGCACCGGAACGTAGGTCAGATAGGTCGGATCATTCCCGTTTTCCCAGTCTATTTCTTCATGGTAATCAAAGATATACCTCTGGCCACATTCACGGCACCGCACCAGTGCGCGCATGTCGTGGCTGCTGTCGCGAAATGTCTCTATATTCTCGAACACTTCGCCATGACCCTTGTCGGCCAAAATCGTTGGCTCGGACCACAATCTGCATTGAATCGGATCAAACATCAGCCGCGCCCGCAACGTTTGGTGAAAAGAAAATCGAATGTCGTTGAAAAAGAAAAAGAGGGGGGGCGTGATGCCCCCCTCTTGCGTGTTTTATTCAAAGGTCGAGGACACTTCCCACTTCGTGATCATGGTGTTGAGCGTGCCATCATCCTTCATCGACTGGATCGCCGCGTCGAATTTCTCGCGCAGGTCGCCATCGGATTCGCGCAGGCCCATGCCGACACCACCGCCCAGCGGCACATCCTCGCCCACGAACATCAGGTCCGCATCTTCTGCGGCGATGGGCGCGAGGTAGGATTTATCGGCAAGAACCGCATCCGCTTCGCCGTTTTTCACGGCAGCGACGGTTTCCTCGGGCGTGGCGAATTCGACCAGCGTTGCGCCGCTCTCGGCGACATAACCGGCCTGGATTGTGCCGGTTTGCGCCGCGATGACGCCGGTGGACAGATCAATGCCTTCACTCATGCCCAGATAGGCCGACGGGTCTGGCGGTGTGTAGTTCTGGGTAAAGTCGATGACTTCATCGCGCTCGTCGGTGATCGACATGCCCGCGATGATCGCGTCGTAGTTGCCCGAAACGAGGTTGGGGATGATGCTGTCCCATTCGTTCGTAACCCACTCGCAGGTCAACTCTGCGCGCTTGCACAGCTCATCGCCCAGCTCGCGCTCGAACCCGTCGACATCGCCGGCATCATTGATGAAGTTCCATGGCGCATAGGCGCCTTCGGTGCCCAGACGGACAGTATCCGCCGACAGGGCCATGCCCGCTGACAGCGCCAGCGCAGCGGTAGAAAGGATAAGCTTTTTCATTTTTTTCTCCCTTGGTAGTGATTGTTGTATGGTTGCAGGTCAGTCGGCCATCGTCGAGCTTAGAAACTGTCGCAGCCGGTCTGATTTCGGAGCGCCAAAGAGGTCCTTTGGGGCACCTTGTTCTTCGATCAGGCCTTGATGCAGAAATACGGTGTGATCCGATACATCTGCGGCCATCTTCATGTCATGGGTCACGATCATCATGGTCCGGCCTTCGGCGGCCAGATCCTTGATAACCCGGACCACTTCCTGTTCCAATTCCGGATCCAGTGCCGACGTCGGCTCGTCAAAGAGCAGGGCTTCGGGCTCCATTGCCAATGCCCGTGCAATCGCCGCGCGTTGCTGCTGTCCGCCCGACAGTTGGGCAGGGTAGACGTCACATTTGTCGCCAATGCCGACCTTGTCCAGATATTTGCGCGCCGCTGACTCGACCTCGGCGCGGTCGCGCCCCAGCACCGTCACCGGTGCCTCCATCACGTTTTGCAGGATGGTGAGGTGCGCCCAAAGGTTGAACTGCTGGAACACCATACTGAGATTGGTGCGGATGCGCAAAACCTGCTTGGCGTCGGCGGGGTGGCGGTTCAGGCCGGTGCCGCGCCATTTGACCGGCTCGCCCTTGAAAACGATATCACCTTGCTGACTGTCCTCCAGCAGATTGGCGCAGCGCAGAATGGTGGATTTGCCCGACCCGGATGATCCGATCAATGACACCACATCGCCACGATGGGCGGTAAGATCCACGCCCTTGATCACTTCCAGAGCGCCATAGGCCTTGTGCAGATTCGTGATTTCGATAACGGGTGTGGCGTCGGTCAAGGTTTCTCCCAGCCGTCTTGGCGCGGCGTCAGGATGACAATAGGGCGGA
The DNA here is from genome assembly GCF_011040495.1 of Pseudohalocynthiibacter aestuariivivens. Classification (GTDB taxonomy): domain Bacteria; phylum Pseudomonadota; class Alphaproteobacteria; order Rhodobacterales; family Rhodobacteraceae; genus Roseovarius; species Roseovarius pelagicus. The sequence goes on from NZ_CP049037.1 coordinate 18,071, forward strand.
AAAAATGGCGCAATGCAACTTGCAATACGCCACAGGTCGGCGCAATTCGTCCGAATTGACGCAAGGTCAGTCCAAAACGGGCGTATCCGGCGCGGGCGGCGGCGGATTGGGCACGCTCAGGTAGTGCGCGGCGGGAATGCGCGCAAGGCCGGTCAGCGCCAGCGTCTCGCGGTGCAACGCGGGCAGGGCGGCGATGGCGGATGACACCGCCCCGGCCAGCGCGTCCGCGTCGCGCCCGTGTGCTGTGATATAGGGCAGGATGGGCGTCGGCGGCGTGCGGGTGATTTCCCTCAGCCCGGCGGCGAATGCGTCATGCCGCGTGATCAACAGCCATGTCAGCGCGTCAATCGCCGCGATGTCGGCGCGGCCTTCGACCACGGCACGGGCCGAGGCGATATGTCCGCCGCTCTGCACCGGATTGCAGAACCGAAAGCCATGCGCGGCGGCGTAGTTCTGCGGTGCGGCCCAGCCCGATTGCGACAGCGCTTCGTTATAAGCAAAAAGGGCCTCGGCGAAATCGGCGGGATTAGCGCGCGGATCATCCACGCGCGCGATGATCACCGAATTGTAGTGCCCCGGCGGGCAACCCGGCAGGTCATGTACCGGCGATCCAACCAACTGTACCTGCCCGTGCAGGCGCGAGCGGTAGGGATAACCGCAGGTTTGCGACAGGATCAGATCGGGACTTTGCCATTGTTCCCACAGATCACCGCCACGGGTCAGTGTTGGCGGTGCCGCTTCAGATAGCTGCGCGCGAATCCCGGCCCAGAGCGCGTCATTAGCTGCGCGCGTTTCAGGGCGGTCATACATCGGCAGGCTGGCGATCACGCCTGCGCAACCCGCTGCCGGGCCAATGCGCTGTCGCGGTCGTTGACACCAAGGAAGCTCGAGACCATCCGCACGATGGCGTCCTCCTCGGCGTCGCGCTCTCCATCGGCCAGTGCGACCTGCCACAGTGCCTCGATCACGGCCAAGCGGTCCTCGTAGGCCACGGCATCCTTGATTGCGCGGGTAAAACGGACGGTGTCAGGCGCGCTGGCCTCGACCGCCTCGGCCTCGGCGCGCAATGCCTGCGCGGCACTGGTGTCCAGATTATAGCGTGCGGCCAATATCCGGTCGATGCGCGCGATCTCGTTGGTGGCATAGTCACCATCGGTACGCGCCACGCGCACCAGCAGGGCGGACAGTGCGAGCCGTGCATCGGTTTGGTCAATGGGTTCGGTTTGCGGGGCGGCAAGGCGCTTGAGAAAATCAGCAATCATACCGCAGATATAGGCCGGGCGCGGGCCCGCGCCAAACGCTTATTTCGCGGCGACCCGTGCGCGTGCCTCGTCGCAATCGGCCTCGGTCAGCCCCAGTGCCTCGCGTACCTGTGTGACCACGGCCAGTTCGGCATCGTTACTGTCGCCATCAGCCAGCATCACCTGCCACAACGCCTCATGCGCCTCTAACCGGGCCTCGAAACTGACGGTTTCGCGGATCAACAGGGCGAATTTCTTGGTGCCCGGTGCTGCGGCTTCGATCTTTTCGCAGGTCGCGCGCATTTTGGCGGCCTCTACCGGGTTCAGCCCGTTCATCTGGGCCAGCAACCGGTCGATCAGGCTGATTTCCTCGAACCGGTAATCACTGTCGGATTTGGCCACGCGCACCATCAGCGCACCTAGCGCCAGTCGGGCATCAGGTTCGGGCAGCGGGTCAGGCTCGTGGCCTTTGAAGAGATTCAAAATACGGGTGAGCATTGCCGCAGACTATCTGTGTCTGGGCGGCGGGCCAAGCGATTTCAGCGTGTTTTGTGAAACGCCGCGAAGGTGCCACATTTGCTCCAAAAAATGCGCATGGTGCTGGTCCAGATTGCCGACGTAATGATTTTGATCTGTGTGGCACATCCGACCTGCCTCACCGGGACTGGAGATGTGTGTAATGTATGCATGGAATCGGCACGACTGGACACGGCTGGACGAGGCCGCGCATCTGAAAGTGGTTCGGGCGGCGTCGCCCATCGCGTTGGACGATCTGGTGCGCAATTACGACTGGGATCTCTTCCCAGAGCCGGTACTGGGCTGGGCCATGGCGCAAAAGGGTATTGAGCTGGCCTGTGCGCTTACCGGGTTTTTCAACGGCACGCCTGAACGGTTCAACCACCTGCAAAAACGCGATGTGCCAGAGGTTTTCCATCCGGCAGCGCGGCTGTTGGACAATATTTGCCTACGGGTGAATTGCGGGTTTTACTCTGTGTCGCCACATGCGGCCAAGGTTGACGCGCCACGGCTGCGCCAATGGGTCACCCGCCAGCAGAACGACCGCAAACGCGGTGTCAGTGGGCGCTGGGTGCTGGATGAAATGATTGTCTCCACGCTTCTGGCGGATATGCCCGATATGGCTGGCCTTCGTAGTGCGCGTTGCACCGCACGCGTGCAAAAGGGCAGGGTTCACCGCTGGTTTGCCGCGCAGATACACGCGGGCAGGTCACTGGAACCACACCTGCCAAAGTAGCGGATCAGTTGCGCGGCGGCACCAGCTTGCCGGGGTTCATAATGTTCTGCGGATCCAGCGCGGACTTGATTGCGCCCATCATATTCCATGCCTGCCCATGTTCGGCAATCATGTAGCCTAGTTTGCCGACCCCGATCCCATGCTCGCCGGTGGCCGTACCGCCCAGAGCGAGCGCACGTTCAACCATCCGCGCGGATGCGGCTTCGGCGGCTTTAACTTCGGTCGCATTTTCGGTGTCAATCAGCAGGATCGCATGGAAATTGCCATCGCCCACATGGCCCAGAATCGGCCCTTGCACGCCGTTCGCGGCCAAATCATCAGCGGTTTCTTCTACCGCCTGCGCCAGCTTTGATATCGGCACGCAAATATCCGTGACCACCGCCCGCGCACCGGCGCGCGCGGCAAGGATGGCGTAGTAGGCATTGTGCCGCATCGTCCACAGCGCGTTGCGGTCCTCGGCACGGGTCGCCCAGTCAAAGCCCGATCCGCCATGCCCTTGCGCGATCTCGCCAAAGACCTCTGAACATTCGGCAACACCGCTGTCTGATCCGTGAAATTCCAGCAGCAGATGCGGCTTCTCGGGCAACGCCATGTTGGAATAGCTGTTGACCGCGCGCACGGATGCCACATCCATCAGCTCGATCCGCGCCATCGGCAGGCCCATCTGGATCGTATCCATTACCGCGCTCACGGCGCCGCCCACGTCGTCAAAGGCACAGACCGCGGCCGAAATCGCCTCGGGTTGGCCATGCAGCCGCAACGTCAGCTCGGTAATCAGGCCCAAAGTCCCCTCGGCCCCGACAAAAAGCCCGGTCAGATCATAACCCGAGGACGATTTGCGCGCTCGTGTGCCAGTGCGGATGATACGTCCGTCCGGCGTGACCACCTCCAACCCCATCACATTGTCGCGCATCGTACCATAGCGCACCGCCGTCGTGCCGCTCGCACGGGTCGAGGCCATCCCCCCAAGCGAGGCATTGGCCCCCGGGTCGACCGGAAAGAACAGGCCCGTGGCGCGCAATTCGTTGTTCAGTGCCTCGCGCGTCAGGCCGGGCTGCACCTGCACATCCATGTCCTCGGTGTTTATGGCGACGACGGCGTTCATGCGGCTGAAATCCACGCAAACCCCACCCAGAAACGCCTGTGCCTGTCCCTCCAGCGAGGTGCCAGTGCCCCAACCAATTACCGGCACGCAGTGTTGCGCGCAGATTTGCACGATCTGCGCCACCTCCTGCGTGGTTTCCGGGTAGGCAACAGCATCCGGTGGGGCGAGCGGAAAATGCGATTCAGAACGGCCATGCAAGTCCAGATCGGACTTGGACCGGACACAGCGTTCGCCTAGTAAGGTCTCTAGTGCGGTAATTGCCTCGTTCACGGCCATGCATCATCCTCCCCGCGCGAGCGGCAGACTAAAGCATGACGCGACGACGCGAAAGGCCGCGGCAGACACGAACGTGAAAGCGGCATGACCGAGCCAGAGAAATCTCAGCTATCCGAATACGTCACCGCCCTGATGGGGGCGCTGCGACAAGCATGGCGCGTGATGCTGACGCGCGGTCCCAGCCAGTTCCAGTTCTGGGTGATTGCGCTGATCATCGGGATCGGGGCAGGCTTTGCCGCGCTTTTTTTCCGCAAGGGGATCAGCTGGTTACAGATGATCGTTTACGGCAATGACGATCCGACGTTGCTACACAGCTATGCATCGGGATTGTCGTGGTACTGGCTGCTGATCGTACCGATCTGCGGCGGGCTGGTGGTCGGCCTCATCCTGCATAATTTCACCCCTGATGCGCGGGTGCGTTCGGTTGCGGATGTGATCGAAGGCGCGGCCATGAACAACGGCCGGGTTGAAATACGCGCCGGGCTGGCGTCGGCGGCGGCTTCCATGGTCACGCTCGGCACCGGGGGTTCTTCGGGGCGCGAAGGCCCGGTGGTGCATCTGGCGGGGGTGGTGTCCAGCTGGGTCAGCAATCGCATCAATGCCAATGGCATCACCGGCCGCGACCTGCTGGGTTGCGCTGTTGCGGCCGCCGTGTCCGCCAGCTTCAACGCGCCGATTGCCGGTGCGCTCTTTGCACTCGAAGTGGTGTTGCGGCATTTCGCGGTCCACGCCTTTGCGCCCATCGTGATTGCCTCGGTCGCGGGCACAGTGATCAACCGGCTGGAATTCGGTGACATCACCGAATTTACGCTGCCCGTGTCCACCGCGCTGGAATTCTATCAGGAATTGCCGGCCTTCCTGCTGCTGGGGCTGATTTGTGGTGTTGTCGCAACGGTGCTGATGTACGCCGTGTTCTTTGCCGAGGATATCGGCGACGAAATGCAGCGCGCCGTGGGTCTGCCCCGTTGGTTGCGGCCTGCGTTCTCGGGCGCGGCACTGGGGGCGCTGGCGATCTGGTTCCCGCATATCATCGGCGTCGGCTACGAGACGACAAGTGCCGCGCTGACCGGCCAGTTGATCCTGCACGAGGCCATCGTTTTTGCGGTTCTCAAGGTCACGGCGGTCGCGATCACCTTTGGCGGGCGTATGGGCGGCGGTATGTTCTCGCCGTCGCTGATGGTCGGCGCGCTGACCGGGCTGGCATTCGGCCTCATCGCCACGGCGATCTTTCCCGAAGTATCCGGGGCGCACACGCTCTATGCGCTGGCGGGGATGGGCGCGGTGGCGGCGGCGGTGCTGGGTGCACCGATCTCGACGACGCTCATCGTGTTCGAGATGACCGGCGACTGGCAGACCGGCCTCGCGGTGATGGTTGCGGTGTCAATGTCCACTGCGCTGGCCAGCCGGTTGGTGGATCGCTCGTTTTTCCTGACGCTGCTGGAACGGCGCGGCACCCATCTGGCGGCGGGGCCGCAGGCATATCTGCTGTCGATGACCCGCGTTGCCACGCTGATGCGCGACACCGAACATGAACGTGCTGCGCCCGCCGAGGCCTGCTGGGAAATGATCGAGGACGGTATCTATATCGACCGCAACGCCACGCTAGAGGCGGCAATGCCGATCTTTGATCGTACGGGCGTTCTGTATATTCCGGTCGTTTCGCTCGCGGGCGAAGGTGCGCCGCCAGAACTGTTGGGCGCGCTGTTTCATGTCGATGCGCTCAAGGCATTCAATAACGCGCTGGCCGCCGTCAGTCAGGAAGAACACAGCTGAGCGGTTCAGGTGCCGCGCCGAGACTGTCGGTTTGACATAGGACGTCCCGGCGCAGGCAGCGGGGCGCTACCGCCCCGACCTGACCCTAGCTGCGCACCCAGTCCCATGCAGCCTGTTCTTCCGCCAGCGAGAAACGCTTCATCTCTACGCCCGAGACCGATCCTGCAAAGCCGAGCAGCGGTTTCATCCACGTTTCATCTGTCACAATGGCATATTTCTTCAGGTTTTTGATCGAGCCGAACTTCATCTGATAGAACGAACCTTGGGTCAGGATGCCGGGATCGAACCCGCCAAAGGACTTGATTTTGACCAAGGCGCTAAATTCCTTGTCACTCTCCAGACGGGCGAGCACGTCCTTGCTGACGGTTTCCATCTCGTCATCGTCCATATATCCGTCAATCTCAAAGGCCATGACTTCGGGCGTGGACTTGTCCATCATATAGATGCCCTTGCCCTTGGGCTTTTTCGGCGGCAGGTCCGTGGCAAACTCCTTGGCTGCCTGTATGTCGTTTGCACGGAACACGCGGATGTCGATTACCGGAACCAGCGGGTTCAACGCATGAGCCGCGGCCGCGATGAATTCCTTGTCTGACACGACAGCCGCCTTTGGAAACTTGCCCATCTGGTCCACCAAGCCAAGCTCGAGCGGAATATCCCGCGCGATGGCATCACCGGTCATATCGTCGAAGCCGGTCACATCAATCACCATGCCGATACGGTCGATATCGGCGATGATGTCGTTGAAACGGCCATAGAATGCCGTCACTTCGTCTGCTGTGACCTTGCCCGAGACGGTGACGATCAGCAGGTTGTCTTGCTGTTTGAGGTCGAACATTTCTTTATCTCCTTCTACGTTACATCCCACCAACGCCGAACAGCACATTTGGTTCAGTAAGTTCTGAACAAAATGTTGCCTGGCGCATGTTTTCAGGTGGAATGTCGCTGGCGCATCAATGAAGCGTTGATGTGATCCAATCCGTGAAGGCAGACACTCTGGTGTAGACGCCGAACTTGTCGGGCTGACCACAGCCCAGACCCCAACTGACAATACCGACCACCTCGACCTGACCATCCTGCTTGTGAACGGCGGGGCTGCCGCCAAAGCCAGCACAGGCGTCAATGCCGCCCTGCTCAAAGCCAGCACAGAGCATGTCGTCGGAAACCAGCCCATCATAACTTTGTGGTTCATTGCAGCGCGCTGTCGACACCGCAGGCAGATCAATGCGCTTCATTGCGCGGGTGACGTCGCCCTCGGTCGTCGCTTTGGCGGAACCCCAACCGGTCACGCTCAGCACGGTGCCCGCGTCTGTGATGCTGCCGATCTCGGGCAGCGACACCGGCGTACCCAATGTGCTGGGCGTGGCAAGCCGCACCAGTGCGATGTTGTTGCGCTGGTTGTCGGCGTCATGATTCGGGTGCGGAATAATTTCCGCGATACCCAGACGCTCGCCGCCGTTGCGCAGGTCGGTCGTCCCGGCAACGATTTCGATCTGGTCCATAGGGGCGACGTCGTCGGCTGTGCAGTTGGCGGCAGTCAGAACCCAATCTGGCGCGATCAATGCGCCGCCACAAAGATGGTTGCCCATCCCCTTGTGCCATATTCCTACCTGCCATGGTGCGTCCGCGACGCTGCCGACGTTCTCAATGCCGCCGGCATGGGCCGCCTCAATGCTCGCGAACCCGCCAACCAGCAGTGCCGAGACTCCTGCGGCAATACACATGACGGGCGCGGATCGACGGGCCTCCGCCAAGTCAGGTGCCGTGGTCGTGGATGAATGTGCTTGTTTGAAAATCACCATTTACAATGTCACCTTTTGACTTGATGTCAGATACCCTCGACTGTCACCGTGTCGCTGGAATGAAATGCCAGATAACCCTTGATGGCTGCTACATCCGGTTTCGGGTCTTCATAGCTCCAGCCGGCATTTTCCAATGTATGGCTTTTGGTGACGATGTTGTAATAATTGGCCTGCCCCTTGTGCGGGCTACGGGTGGTCTGGTCACTGATATCGAGAAACGCCATCGCAACATCGCTGCGCGGAAAGTAGATGACGGCAGGGTGATCGCCCTCGTTCAGTTCCAGCGCGTTGGCGGTTTCGGCCAGAACGGCCCCGCCAGCGCGGACGACCCATGTCCCTTGCGCCTTGCGAATCTTGATATGCGGCATGTGGTTGTTCCTTCTTTGTCGTCGATAACCCTAACCACAATGCCGCGCGTTCACCACGTTTATGTCACAACGGACGCGTTGCCTCTTCCAGCCATGCCTGTGCATCACCTTCCAGATGCGGACCGAGGCGCTCGGCGCAAATCATGTGGTAATCATCCAACCAGTCCCGTTCATCACCACTCAGCCGATCCACGTCGATCAGCCGCCTGTCGATGGGCACATAGTTCAGCGTCTCGAAACTCAGTTTGCCGGTAAAATCGGCACCTTCCAGCGGCTCGGCGTCCTGCACGACGACGATATTCTCGATCCGGATGCCAAAGGCACCCTCGCGGTAATAACCCGGCTCGTTTGATACGATCATCCCCGGCTCCAGCGGCACTTCGCTGATCCGGCTGATGCGCTGCGGGCCCTCATGGACGCATAGAAAAACGCCGATGCCATGCCCGGTGCCGTGGTTGTAGTCCTGATCCGCCAGCCACAACGGATAACGTGCGATCGGGTCCAGATCCCGGCCCGACAAGCCCGCGGGCCAGCGCAACCGGCTGATCGCGATCATGCCTTGTAGCACTCGGGTAAAGGCCGCGCGTTCGTCCGGGCCGGGATCGCCGATCGGCACTGTGCGGGTAATGTCGGTCGTGCCGTCAATATATTGCCCGCCGCTGTCCAGAACCAACAGATCCCCGTCCTGCAACACCCGGTTCGATACCTCAGACACCCGGTAATGTGCCAGCGCGCCATTCGGCCCACTGCCCGCGATGGTGTCAAAGCTGATGTCCAGCAGCGCGCCGGTGTCGCCGTCCAGACGCGCGCCAACCGTGCGACGGCATTCCTCCAGATGTGTGACCACGTCGATTTCGGTCACGCTGCCGGGGGCCTGTGCATCAAGCCATGCCAACGCCTCGCAGACCGCCGCGCCGTCGCGCAGATGGGCCGCGCGGGTTGCATCCAGTTGCGCGGCATTTTTGCGCGCCTTGGGTAAGGTACACGGCTCCGGCCCGTACTGATGGGGGATCCCGGCATCGGCCAGAATATCGGCAATTGCCACAGGTATGCTGGATTTATCCAGCCGCACCGGCCCGGTGAGCTGCGCCAGCGAAGTGACCAATTCTGTATCGGAATGGGCGCTGACGCCATCGGCGTTGCAACTGGCAGGCAAGGTTTCCAGCTTGGCCGGATTCACGAATAGCTGCGTACGCCCGTCATCATGCAAAATGGCAAAGCCATGTGCGACCGGGTTGCGCGGGATATCCGCGCCCCGGATGTTCAGCAGCCATGCGATGCTGTCGGGCAGGCTTAGGACCGCGGCACGCGCGCCATCCGCACGCAGGCTGGCGGCCAGACGCGCGCGCTTGTCCGCGGTCGTCTCACCTGCCAGGTCGTCGGGATAGGCGGTGATCTGCCCCATCGGCGGGCCGGGGCGATCCGTCCAGATCGCATCGACCAGATTGGCCGATGGAACCAGCGTGATCCCGGTCGCGGCCAGCGCCTCGGTCAGCGCGCCAATCTCGGTTGGTGTGTGCAGCCATGTGTCATAACCCACGCGCCCGCCGCCGGTCAGCGTCTCGGTCAGCCATTCGGCCAGCTTCGTCTCGGGCCAGCCCACCGGCTGAAACGCTGTCGGATCGGTTTGCACCCGGACCTGAGTGCGGTAACGCCCATCGACAAAAACGCCCGCCCGCTCTGCCGTGATCGCGGCAAAGCCCGCCGATCCGGTGAATCCGGTCAACCATGCCAGCCGTTCGTCGCCGGGTGCCACATATTCACCCTGATGTGCATCCGCGCGCGGCACCAGAAACCCGTCAAGCCCGGCACGCGCCATCGCGTCGCGCAACATGGCAAGGCGGGCAGGGCCTTGCTCTGGGTTGGCCTTGTCTTGGAACGACTGAAACATCGGGCGGACCTTTCTCGAAATGCGCGTTTGGCCGTTTTCGCGTAGACGGGCGGAAATGACCAGCCCTTGCCACGGGATGCAGCTGTGTCTGTACAGATATGTTATGCTGAGGATGCGACCGCAACCACGGAGCTGTACCATGTCCGATTTTGACGCCTTCCATCGGCTGGAAGAGGCCGGTTGGTCCGATCCGGCCACCGCCGCAGATTATGCCGCGCATTTCGCCACGGCGGCGACGCAATGCGTACCGGGCACGGTGGACGCGGTGCGCGCCCGGCCGGGCATACGCGCACTGGATCTGTGTTGCGGACACGGCAACGTGGCGCGCGGCCTGATGCGGGCTGGCGCGGACGTGACGGGGCTCGATTTCTCTGACGCCATGCTGGACATGGCGCGCGCGGCAGTGCCAGAGGCGCGGTTCGTTCAGGGTGATGCGATGGCGCTGCCGTTCGAGGCAGACACATTCGATGCCGTGACCATCGGCTTTGGCGTGCCGCATATCCCCTATCCTGACCGCGCCTTTGCCGAGGCGCACCGCGTTCTGCGTTCCGGCGGGCGGTTTGCCTATACCGTTTGGCGGGGCGATGATCCGGTATCGGCATTTCCCATCGTCTTTGGTGCGATTGCGGCCCATGGCGATCCATCCGTCGCCCTGCCGCCGGGCCCGGCAACCCATGAATTCGCAGATGCGGATGTGGCGGAAACGGCGCTCAATAACGCCGGATTTTCGGCGGTGACGCGCACCATCATTCCTGCCGTCTGGCAAATGGACGATCCCGGCGATGTGTTCGATTATTTTCTTCAGGGCACAGTGCGTGGCGGGGCGTTGCTGCGGCCACAACCGGACGCGGCCAAGGTAGCGATCCGTACGGCGATCGTTGATCGGATCAAGGCGCTGTGCGGCGATGCAGGCCCTTGGACTGTGCCAGTGCCCGCCGTGCTGATCGCGGCCACGGCGTAGTGACGATCAACCGACCCGGCGCATGCCCATCACCCGCGCGCGGGCGCGCGGATCGCTGTCGAACAGCGCCGCCAGTTGCTCAGTCATCGCGCCGGCCAGCTGATCCACATCCGTGATCGTCACGGCGCGGTCGTAGTAGCGCGTGACGTCATGGCCGATGCCGATGGCCAGCAATTCGACCGCCCGGCGCTTTTCCACCATGGCGATCACGTCGCGCAGATGTTTTTCCAGATAGTTGGCCGGGTTGACGCTCAGCGTGCTGTCATCCACCGGCGCGCCGTCGCTGATCACCATCAGGATCTTGCGTGCTTCGCGGCGGGCCATCATCCGCCGGTGCGCCCATTCCAGCGCCTCGCCGTCGATGTTCTCCTTCAGCAGCCCCTCTTTCATCATCAGGCCAAGGTTCTGACGTGTCCGGCGCATCGGGCTGTCGGCGGATTTATAGATGATATGGCGCAGATCGTTCAGCCGACCGGGCAGTTGAGGTCGCCCTTCGGCCAGCCACGCCTCGCGGCTCTGCCCACCTTTCCATGCGCGGGTGGTGAACCCGAGGATTTCCACCTTGACGCTGCACCGTTCCAGCGTGCGCGCCAGAACATCGGCACAGATCGCCGCGATGCTGATCGGCCGTCCCCGCATCGAGCCGGAATTGTCCAGCAGCAGCGTCACGACCGTATCGCGAAACTCGGTATCTTTCTCCACCTTGAAGCTGAGCGGTGTCGTCGGGCTGGCCACAACCCGTGCCAGACGCCCGGCGTCCAGAATACCTTCTTCCAGATCGAATTCCCATGACCGGTTTTGCTGCGCTTGCAGGCGGCGTTGCAGCTTGTTCGCCAGACGGCTCACCGCGCCCTTGAGCGGCTCCAACTGCTGATCGAGATAGGCGCGCAGGCGTTCCAGCTCGACCGGCTCGGCCAGATCCTCGGCATGGATTTCCTCGTCATGTTCGGTCGAGTAGACCAGATAATCGGGGTCCGCATCGGAAATCGGCTGAGGGGCGGGCGGCTCCAGCGGGGCCTCGCCATCGGGCAGCTCAGTTTCCTCGCCCATGTCCTCGTCGGCCATGTCGTCCATGCTGACCTGCGCCTGAGACGCATCCTGCTGCTCGTCCTGAGACTGCTCCGGATCGGCGTCAGACTCCTCGTTTTCGCTATCATCCTGTCCGGTGCTGTCAGGCTCTTCCTGTTCTTCGCCGTCGTCCTCGGCCTCGTCGTCCTGATCATCGTCCAGCGCGTCGGGGTCATCGCCCAGCTGATCGCCATAGCCCAGATCGTCGATGATCTGACGGGCGAATTTGGCAAACTGCGTCTGATCGGCCAGCGTATCCTGAAGGGTCTCCAGCGTGCCACCCGCTTGCGCCTCGATAAAGCCGCGCCGCAATTCCATGATGTTCTGCGCGCCTGCGGGCATGTCGCGCCCGGTGGCAAGGTGACGGATCAAATAGCCCGCAGCCGTGGCCAGCGGCGCATCGGCGGCATCGGTGATCTGCTCGAATCCCAGCCGCTGTGCTTCTGCGGCGATCTTGTGATCGATGTTGCTGGCCGTGCCCGGCATCGTGCGCGCGCCCACTGCCTCGCAGCGTGCGGTTTCCATCGCCTCATACAGATCGCGGGCCATATCGCCCGGCGGGCAATACCGCGCATGGGTTCCGGTGTCGTGATACTTGTGCTTCAGCGCCAGCGCATCCGCCGTCCCGCGCGCATGCAGTACTTCGTCGCGGGTCATCCGGCGGCTGACCTGCGGCAGACGCATCGCGTCACCGCTGACGCCCGAGGGGTCCATCGAATAGGTCACCGACAGGTCGGTGTCATTCGCCATGACCTTGGTCGCCTCGGCGAGGGCCTTCTTGAACGGATCGGCGGGGTTATCGGTGGGTTTGTTCATGGGTTTGAAAATGGGGCAGCGAGGCGGTGGAGGCAAGTAGTTAATCGGGTTTTCGATAACGAGATATCCGCGTTATTTCACGCGGTCATCGGCCTGCGGCCTTGAGCCCGCGCCGGGTATTATTCCTGCACTGTGCGCATCATCGCGCGATGCGAACCTCGTTGCCGGAGGCTGATCACCGCATGCTCACACTCGCCGCGCTCTCGGGCAGTTCCTCGTCAAAGCACCGCTGATAGAACTCTGCCACGGTCTGGCGCTCCAACTCGTCGCATTTGTTGAGGAAGGTCAGGCGGAACGCATAGCCCACATCGCGGAAGATCGTGGTGTTCTGCGCCCATGCGATCACCGTGCGGGGGCTCATCACCGTCGACAACTCACCATTCATGAACGCGGTGCGCGACAGGTCTGCGACGGTGACCATCTGGCTGATCGTTTTGCGGCCCTTTTCGGTGTTGAACACCGGGTTCTTTGAAATCACGATATTGGTTTCGGCGTCATGGCTGAGATAGTTCAGCGTCGCCACCAGCGACCAGCGGTCCATCTGGCCCTGGTTGATCTGCTGGGTGCCGTGATAGAGGCCCGTCGTGTCGCCCAGACCAACCGTGTTGGCCGTCGCAAAGAGGCGGAAGAACGGGTTCGGTGTGATCACCTCGTTCTGATCCAACAGCGTCAGCTTGCCATCGGCCTCCAGCACGCGCTGGATCACGAACATCACATCGGCACGACCCGCGTCATATTCATCGAACACGATCGCAGTCGGGTTGCGCAGCGCCCAAGGCAGGATGCCCTCGTGGAACTCGGTGACCTGTACGCCGTCGCGCAGCTTGATCGCGTCCTTGCCGATCAGGTCGATCCGGCTGATGTGGCTGTCGAGGTTGACGCGCACACAAGGCCAGTTCAGGCGGCTTGCCACTTGCTCGATATGGGTCGACTTGCCCGTACCGTGATAGCCTTGGATCATCACGCGACGGTTATGGGAAAACCCGGCGAGGATCGCCAGCGTCGTGTCGGGATCGAATTTATAGGTGCTGTCCAGATCGGGCACCCGGTCTGACCGCTCGGCGAATCCCTTTACCAGCATATCGGTGTCGATGCCGAAAACCTCGCGCACCGAAATCTCTTCGGTGGGCTTTGCGTTCATGTCAATGCTACCGTCAGCCATGTGCGGGGTCCTTCATCGGTCGTTTCTCATCTAGCTTCCTCGTGCAACATATCGCGACCAAGGGCAAGGGAAAGCCAAAGATTTGCTGGCCTTCGACGCGCACTGCCCTAATGTCTGGTGTCAACAGTCTAAAAGAGCCGCCAACGTGTCACTCGAAGCCATAGAACAACAGATCGCGCGCGTCGCCACCGGTGACCGGCTGGCCTTTGGCGCGCTTTATTCTCAGACATCCGCGAAACTATTTGGCATTGCGCTGCGTGTGTTGAAGGACAGGGCAGAAGCAGAAGAGGCGTTACAGGAGGTTTATGTAAAGGTCTGGCATAACGCCAACCGCTACCGTGCCAATGGTCTCAGCCCGATGACGTGGCTGATCACCATCGCGCGCAACACGGCGATTGACCGCGCCCGCAAGCGCCGCGAGAGCCAAGCGGGACTGGATGCAGCCGAGGCGATGGCAGACCCCACGCCAGGACCAGAGGCACTGGCCGTGCAAAGCTCGGAACGCGAGAAGCTTGCCGGGTGCTTTGGCGAACTGGAAGAGGGCCGCGCCGACGCCGTGCGCCGTGCCTATCTGGAAGGCGAGACATACGCCGAACTGGCAACGTCCTTTGACGTGCCACTGAACACGATGCGAACATGGCTGCGCCGCAGCCTGATGAAACTGAAGGAGTGTCTGACGCGATGAGCGACGACCAGCAGCCATATGACAGGGACGATCGCGTTCTTGCGGGGGAATATACCCTCGGGCTGCTGACGCCCGAGGAGGTCAGCACGTTTGAGGCCCGTCTGGTGCGCGAACCCGAGTTGCGCGCACTCTATGCCGCTTGGGCCGAGGATTTGGCCGGCATGACCGACGGCATCACCGAAGTGCGACCACCCCGACATCTGCAAAACCAGATCGAAACCCAGATTTTCGGCGTGACGGAAAAACCAACCCTCATGCAGCGTCTGGGTCTTGGCTGGGTCAGCGGCAGTCTGGCCGCCGCTGCCGTAGCTGTGGTGATCGGGCTCAATGCCGGGCTCTTTGATCCTGTTCCGCGTGCGCCCAACGATCCGGCCTATGTAGCGCAGATCGCCGCCGAGGATGGCAGCCTGATCGTGCAGGCCGCCTATGACGCAGAAAACGGCGCGCTCTTTGTGCAGCGTGACGCGGGCGGGGCCGCCGACGGCCGCGCGCTAGAACTGTGGCTGATCGCGGGTGACAACGCACCTGTGTCGCTGGGCGTGCTGCCCGAGGACCAGATTGCCAGCCTCACCATCCCCGAAGCCCTGCGCGCTGGTCTGGACGGCGGCGTGCTGGCGATTTCGGACGAGCCTCCGGGCGGCTCACCCACCGGCGCGCCCACCGGGGCCGTTTTGGCGGTTGGTGCTGTCAGTCCGGCTTGATCTCGCCGCGGTTGCGGCAATCTCGAAAAACTTTTCGCCTGATCTGAAACTCTTGCCGCGTGCCACGCGTGTCTCCTGTCGCAAACCGGGCAACACCGCCCGGAATGAAGAGGAGAAACAACATATGACTTTCGCACGTATTCTGAGCACCACAGCCGCCATCTGTATCGGCGCTGCACCCGTCATGGCCGGTAACACCAACACCGAAACCGGGACCGAGCAGATCGCGACCGCCAATCCGATGGTCGGCGGCGCGTCGATGTTCGCGGACAAGAATATCATCGAGAACGCGGTAAACTCCGCCGATCACACCACGCTTGTCGCTGCCGTTCAGGCCGCCGGACTGGTCGACACGCTGTCGGGCGAGGGTCCCTTCACCGTATTCGCCCCGACAAACGACGCGTTCGCGGCGCTGCCCGAAGGCACCGTCGAAACCCTGCTGAAGCCAGAGAACAAGGATCAGCTGACCAAGATCCTGACCTGCCACGTGGTTGGCGCCGACGCGATGTCGGACGCGATCATGGGGATGATTGACGATGATGGTGGCAGCCATGTCGTGCCCACGCTGGGCGGATGCAAGCTTGATGCCACCTATGACAACGGCCAGATCACGCTCAAGGATGAGCAGGGCCAGATGATCCACGTGACTATCGCAGATGTGAAACAGTCCAATGGCGTCATCCATGTTGTCGATGGTGTCATCCTGCCCGCGATGTAAACGCTGGTGCGACATATATCAGGTAATAATTCTCACCTGATCGTGCGGGTCCGTGCATTGCGATGCGGGCCCGCGACCACCAGATTGATCACACGCGATCAGCCGCCCGAAGAGGAGACCGAGACATGCACCGACGTCATTTCATCACCACCACACTTGCGGCGGGCGCAGTGACCGCGCTGGCGCGCCCATCACTGGGGGCCGCGGAATTCGAGGTCACACGTACCGAGGCCGAATGGCGCGCGCGACTTAGCGATGCGCAATACGCCGTGATGCGCGAGGAATCGACCGAACGCGCTGGCAGCTCGCCACTGGACAAACAATATGCTGACGGCACTTATCATTGCCGGGGCTGTGATCTGGCGCTTTATCCGTCAGATACCAAATACGACAGCGGCACTGGCTGGCCCAGCTTTTACAAAGCTCTGCCAAACGCCATCGGTACCAAGGAAGACCGCAGTTTTTTCTCGGTGCGGACCGAATGCCACTGCCGCCGCTGCGGCAGCCATCTGGGCCACATCTTTGACGATGGTCCGGCTCCGACGGGCAAACGCCACTGCCTGAATGGCGTCAGTTTGGTGTTCAAACCCGCCTAGGCCCGCACGTCCGAAAAAAATCGACGTTGTGGAATGCAACGTTTTGCGACTGCCCCGCGTTGGGTTGTAGAAGGCCCGCCGCTGCGGGTCTTTTCCCATGACCTGATAATCGCAAAGGAGCGCGCACATGAAACGCAGAGCATCCGCCACATGGCAAGGCGACCTGAAAACCGGCAAAGGCACCATCAGTACCCAGAGCGGGGCGATGAAAGACAACCCTTACGGATTTAACACCCGTTTCGAGGACGCCCCCGGTACCAACCCCGAAGAACTGGTCGGCGCGGCCCACGCGGGCTGCTATGCGATGGCCATGACGCTGGGCTTGGCGGACAAGGGCGTGACAGCCGATCAGATCGACGCCAAGGCACAGGTGACACTGGATGAGGTCGATGGTGGCTTTGCCGTGACCAAGGTGCATCTGGACGTCACCGCCCGCATCCCCGGCATCAGCGCAGCGGATTTTCAGGAGGTTGCCGAAGCGACCAAGAAGAACTGCCCGATTTCCAAACTGCTGAATGCCGAAATCACGCTCGATGCCAAGCTGGAAAGCTGATCGCGCAGGGCCCGACGAATCCGGCCCGCGCAGGATCATGCGTGGGTCGGAATTGGGTCAGGTTCTGATGGCCCGAGGACCGACAAGCGGGAACGCCTTGTCGTAGATCAGCGTAAAGACATACGTATAGCCGACCACGAAGGACGTGATGACAATATCTGCCATCAGTGCATCAACCACGCTGACTTGTAACCACAGCACGTAAATCGGTAGCGACGTGATTGTCAGCGATACCTCGAATCCCAGCGCGTGCAGAATCCGCCCCCAGTGTGACCGGGCGCTGGATACCCGCCCGGCGCGGGCATCCAACTGGTCAAAAGCCCAGTTGTAGACAAGGTTCAGCAACATCGCTTTGCCCGACAGCATCGCGCCCAGCACGCCGATATCCATCATCGGTTTGTCAAAGAACACAGCCCCGGCGGGGATCAGCATCGCCATGAGCAAAAGCTCGAAAATGACCGTGTACCGCAGCCGGTCCCGCCCGGACCTGAGGATTGCCTTTTCCATAATATCCATCTGTTTTTCCACGCGTTGCTTTTATCGAAAAAAAATGGGATAAAAAGTCAGTTACCATCTAATAATAAGATAGGTTAGCGATGCCTTCACCGGATAGCCTGCGGGCCTTTGTCCTCGCTGCTGAACTCGGCTCATTTTCGGCCGCCGCGCGCCGATTGAACAAGGCGCAATCGGCTGTTTCGACAGCCATTGCCAATCTCGAAATCGATATCGGTTTTCCGCTTTTTGATCGCAGCACGCGCTCGCCGACCCTCACGCCCGAAGGTCGGGCGATGTTGCCCCATGCGAACGGAATATTGCTGGGAACACGAGAGTTCATGGCCAAGGCCGGGTCGATGGCCGAGGGGACAGAGGACCGGCTTGGCCTTGTTGTCGAAACCGGGATTGATCTGTTGCCGGTCTTTGCAATTCTCGAAACCTTCTCCGAAACGTTTCCAACATTGTCGCTGGAACTGCTGTCCACCGGGCCCAATGATACCGGCGCGCTGCTAAAGGAAGGGCGCGCTGATCTGGGGCTGATGGTGGAGCAGGAAGATTATCCTGCCGGGTTTCAGTTTCGGGGTGTCGGGCACTCCACCATTGTCCGGGTGTGCGGGCGCGACCATCCGCTCGCCGCTTGCGTCCGCCCGACCTATGCCGATCTGCGCCAGTATCGCCAGATTATCCTGCGCAGCCGCTACCATCATCCTCATCCCGTCGGCGACGAAGCCAAGAGCGCGCTGGTCTGGCAGGCGGAAAGCCCCGGTTTGATCGTGGAACTGGTCCTGCGTGGCCTTGGCTGGACGGAACTGTCAATGCCCTCTGTTGCCAGCCACATCGCTGACGGAACACTGAGGCAATTGACCAGCGAATTTCAGCAAAGCGATCAACTCGTTGGCATTGATGTCGTCTGGACCGAACAGCGCGCTCTCGGGCAGGCGGGGCAATGGCTGCGTGACCGGCTGCTGGCCGTTCCGCAAGACAGGTGGCTGGGACGCAGGTCCGGCTAAAGGCGCGCCCGGGCCAATCGGGCGGCTGGCAAGCCGCCCGATCCTGTCCAAGTTTTCTTACTTGAAGTTCCGGCTCTGTTTGATCTGGTCCCATGCCCAGACGACCTGTTGCAGCTGCTCTTCCTGACTGCGGTCGCCACCGTTGATATCAGGGTGCAACACCTTAATCAGCGATTTATAGGCCTTGCGAATTTCGGCCTTGGTCCAGTTGTCATCCGCTTCGAGAATATCAATAGCCTGACGTTCGGTCGGTGGCAGCTTGCGCTGGCCGGACCGCGACTTGCCGGGGTTGCGGGTGGCGTTGACGCCCAGCACCTGATGCGGATCCTCGATGCCCAGCCGCGCCCATGCGCGCGCTTCGGGGTCGCCCATCGGCTTTGTCTCGCGCTCCCACACCTTATCCTTGGACATCTGCGCGTTCAACTCGGCCTCGGTGGTGCCGTCAAAGAAGTTCCACTTGAGGTTATATTCGCGCGCGTGCTGCTGGCAGAACCACAGGAATTCATCCAGCACATCCGGCGCTCTGGGCGCGCGGTACTTGCCCGGCTCCTCACAGCCTTCGTGCTCGCACAGGCGGGTCGATGTCTCGGACGCGCCTGACATGCCACGCCGGCCGCGCGGGTTTTTCTTCTTGGCGGATGATACGGACATATCGAAACCAAATGGATCTGACTTGGTCATCGGACACCTCTTTTCGAGTCGGAGCGGAAAGTCTAATGCGGTTTTCGGCCATTCTGAAATAAAGAAAACCAAAAATCCGCTTGCGGGCGGGTCCTTGCCGGGTGTTTCCTCGAGATCCGAGTGGCGGATTAAGAGCGGAACATCTTATTCTAAACCGCAGTGAATAGAAGGGGTGAAACGGAAAAAATGAACAGATCGGCAGAAATTCGTACGGCATTGGAAGCCGCGTTCGAGACCGAGCATCTTGAGGTCATCGACGAAAGCGAGGCGCATCGCGGTCACGCGGGTTATCCAGAGGGCGGGCAGTCGCATTTTCGGGTGCGTATGCGCGCGCCTGCGCTGCATGGCCAGAGCCGTCTCGCCAAACATCGCGCCGTGCATGCCGCCATCGGCCCGGAGCTGATCGGGCAAATACACGCATTGGCGCTGGAGGTTGACGGCTAAGCGCGGCGTCGAGACAGCATTGCGCGCGTGCTCAGTCAGGCTTGCCCGGTTTTTTTGGGTCTGGCTCTGGCTCCGGGGCGGATTCGGGGCTGTCTGGCTCTGGCGTTTCCGGCTCGACCGGCGGCTCAGGCTCACGATCGACCGGCGCCGCTACCTTGGCGTCAACCTCTTCGACATCGGCCACCGCTTCGGCCACGGCCTGCGCTTCGGAGATCACCGTCTCGGCTGCGTCGCCCATGGGACGGCGAAACACCAGAACCGTGCGATATACCGTCTGGCTGGATGTCAGTCCTTGCCGTTCGCTGCCGGGCAACAGATCAGAGCGCAGGTATTCCCACCCTTCGGCGGCTTGCGCGTTCAAAAACAGCTCGACCGCATGGGCATAGCGCGCCTCTGCGGATTTTCGCCCCGGTGCCTTGACGCCCTTGGCGGGCGGGGTCAGCACCTTGTATTCGTAGCGGATCATAGCATCGGGTCCAGTCGTCTATCACAATAACTTGCGCAATCTAACGACCTGCACGCCAATGGGAAAGCCGGAAGTACATTGCGCCTAACGGGCGGTATCCAGCGTGTCCTTGTCCAAATGACAATAGATGAGGTGTCCATCTGCCGATGCGCGCGCAGGAGGGGTCACCGTGTTACAGATGTCGCCCATATGACGCGGGCACCGCCGCTGAAACGGGCATCCCGTCGCGGGCGGTGCAAGATCGGCGGCATCATTGGCCAACAGCCGCGGCGCGGCATCCGGGTCCGGCTCCAGCACAGCGCCCAACAGCACCTCGGTATAGGGATGCGATGGACGGCCATAAACCGCAGCAGCCGGGCCGATCTCGCACAGACGCCCCTGATACAGCACTGCAACGCGGTCTGCCAACGCGCGGACAACAGCCAGATCGTGGCTGACGAACACATAGGTCGCCGCGCGCGCTGCCTTCAGATCATTGAGCAGTTCCAGAACCGCTGCCTGCACCGACACGTCCAGCGCCGATGTCACCTCGTCGCAAAGCACGATATCGGGATCGGCGGCAAAGGCACGGGCGATGGCCACGCGTTGCTTCTCGCCACCCGATAGCTGGCCCGGCAGGCGGCTCAGGTAATGCGCGCCCAGCCGGACCTGTTCCAATAACGCCTCCTGACGGGCGCGCAGTTCAGTACCCGCCAGCCCGTGATACAGCGTTAACGGCTGCGCCAGCAATTGCGCCACGGTATGGCGCGGGTTGAGGCTGTCATCAGGATTCTGGAAAATCAGTTGCACGCGGCGCAGATGGTCCGGGCGACGGTTCGCAACCAGCGGCGGCAATGCTGTGTCACCGTCCAGCGCGATGGTACCGCTCAACGGTGCCAGCAATCCGGCGATGGCCTTCAGAATGGTCGATTTGCCGCTGCCGCTTTCGCCCACCAGGCCCAATGTCTCGCCGCGCGCGATTTGCGTGGTGATTCCCTGCACCGTTGATGTTGGCGGCTCGGCCCCGACCAACCGATCCCATAGCGTCGGCTGGGCATAGCAGATTGCCATGCCCTCCAGCGATAAGGCCACAGGACCCTCTTGCGCGACATGCACCGCCGTGGCGCCAGCCCCGTCCTTGGGCAGGGCGGCCACTTCATTGTGATGCAGGCATCGCGTGTGCATTCCGCCGCCTGCATCGTGCATCGTCACCGGCGCGGCGCGGCAGTCACCACGCGCCAATGCGCAACGCGGTGCAAAGGCGCAGCCGGTGCGGGCCTCGCCCGGTGCGGGTGGGCGACCCTCCAGCGCCACCGGCAGATGCGTGTCGCCCAGCCGTGGGATCGAGGCCAGCAAACCGCGCGCATAGGGGTGCAACGGCGCGCGCAGTACGTCGCGCGCGTCACCCTCCAGCACGACTTCGCCCGCATACATCACCATCACCCGGTCACAGGTCCGCGCGATCACCCCCAGATCGTGACTGACATACAGCATCGCCATGTTTCGCGCCTGCGCCAGATCGCGCAGCAGGTCCAGAAGATGCGCCTGCGTCGTCACATCCAGACCAGTCGTCGGCTCATCCAACAACAACGCATCGGGATCACCGGCCAGCGCCATCGCGATCGCCACCCGTTGTTGCTGCCCACCGGACAGTTCATGCGGGAACCGGGTATAGATCGTTTCCGGGTCGGGCAGTCGCACCTGCGTCAGCAACTCCAGCGCGCGGGCGGTATGGTCCGATCGGGGCAGGGGGCTGTGCAGACGCAGCGCCTCGGCCATCTGCCGTCCGATGCGCATGGTCGGCGTCAACGACTGCCCTGCATTCTGCGGCACCAGCCCCAACTGCCCGCCCCGGATCGACTCCAACCCGCGCCGCCGCTGGGCAAACATGTCGTGCCCGTCAAATTGCACGGTGCCGGCCAGCACGCGCAGCCCGGATTTGAGGTATCCCATTGCCGCCAGTGCCAATGTGCTCTTGCCGGACCCGGATTCGCCCACCAGCCCGACGCTCTGCCCGCGCGCAACGCTCAGGTCGACGCTGTGCAGGACCGGCAGGGTCCGGCCCGAGAGGCCGGTAAAGCCCACGCTGAGGCTGTTGACTTCGATGATGGGGGCTGCGCCGCTCATCTCAGATCGCCGCCTTGCGGGCGCGGTCGATGCCCAGCGATTTGGCCAACGCATCTGCCGCCAGATTGATCCCAATGATCAGCGAACTCAGCGCAATGACCGGCCCCAATACGCCCCAGAGCGCGAGCGACATGTATATCCGTCCATCCGCGATCATCAGCCCCCAGTCCGGGGTTGGCGGGGAAACGCCAAACCCCAGAAATGACAGCGACGAGAACGCCAGCAACATCCACGACCAGCGCATTGCCCCCTCGACCATCATCACATCGCGTACATTGGGCAGCAATTCGGTGCCGATGATGGTCATGGCGCTGTGCCCGCGCGCATGGGCGGCAGCAATGAAATCACGCGCGATCACCTCATGCGTGGCCGCCCTAGCGACACGAATGACAGGAATGCCAAAGAGAAAACCAAGCGTCGGGATCAGCACATGGTTGCCCGTGCCAAAGGTCATCACCAAAACCAACAGGATCAGGATGCCGGGTAACGACAGGAAGGCATCCACAAGCCGCATCATCGCCTCGTCGATCCGGCCACCCGCCAGCCCCAGCGCCATGCCGGTGAACCCGCCCCACAGCATCGCCAGCGGTGTGGCCAGCCCGGTCACGAACAGCGCCTCGCGTCCGCCCATCATCACGCGGCTCAGGATGTCACGCCCCAGATGATCGGTGCCCATCCAGTGCCGGGCGCTGGGCGTCTCCAGCATTTCTGCGGAACTCATCGCGTTGGTGTCAAACGGCACGATCCACGGGCCAAATGCCGCCAGCAAGACGTGGAAGCCGATCAAGGTCACGCCAACGGCCCCCGAGGGCCGCGCGGCTACATCGCGCAACACACGCCAGATACGCCGCGCACGAAACGCGGTCCGGGGCTGCGCTGCATCACTCATCGGCGCCTCATGTGATACGTGCGCAGGCGCGGGTTCAGCACCATCGTCAGGATATCCGCCGTCAGGTTCACGCCCACATAGGTCACTGCCACGATCAGCGCGATGGCCTGCACCACTGGCAGGTCACGGTCGGATATGGCGTCGATCATCATCCGCCCCATGCCGGGATAGTTGAACACCACTTCGATCACCACCACCCCACCCAAGAGCCACGCCACCGTCAACGCCACGACGTTGATCGCAGGCAGCAGCGCATTGGGCAGCGCATGGCGGAACACCACTTGCCAGTAGGGTACGCCCTTGAGCGTGGCCATCTGCACGTAATCGCCCGCCATCACCTCGATCACCGACGACCGGACCATGCGCAGGATATGCGCCGTCATCACCATGCTAAGCACGATGATCGGCAGGATGATCTCCGGAAAAAATGCCGAGACCGGATAATCGGCGGGGGCCACCACGATCCCCGGTATCCAGCGCAACCAGACTGAGAAAATGAGGATCAGCACCGTGGCCGATACGAATTCGGGGATGGTCATTGCCAAGATCGCCGTGGTCGACAGCAGCAGATCAACCGGCCGGTCGCGCCATAGCCCGGTGATGACACCCAGCACGATGGCCAGCGGAACACCCACCGCCAATGCGCAGGCCGCCAGCAATGCGGAATTCTTCAACCGGTCCGTCACCAGTGAGGCGATGCTCTCTACCCCGCCCGCCGATATCCCGAAATCGCCGCGCACAGCGCCGCCAGCCCAGTCAAGATACCGCGTGACCGCAGATTGATCCAATCCCAGATCGGCGCGGCATTTCTCCAGCAGCGCGCCCTGCGCCTCGCGCTCCAGAAACGCGGTGCAGGCGTCTCCGGGCAGGGCCTCGACACCTGCAAAGATCAGCACCGATACGATCACCACAGTGATTGCGCCCAGAACGAGGCGGCGCAGCAAAAGCGTCAGCATGACAATCGCATAAGCAGGCGCGGCGCTCCCTTGGTCAGCACGGGCAGATCAGGGCCGGCAGACCTGCCGACGCCGCCACCATAGGCCGAACCGCGCAGGCCCGTCGAGGGCGATAATCGCCCCCTCAACGCCGGATAGAGTTGCCAATGCCGATCCTGCGCCCAATCCCCTCGGGGCGTGGCAGCGCGTCATGTGCGGTCTGCATCCGGCCCAGACCGTCCAGAATATCCTGTGGCATCGGCGTTACCTTTGGCCCGGTCATGTCCACATGCAGCGTCAGCCCCTCTGCCGTCGCGGCCAGCCAGCCATCCTCGTGATAGAGATGCTGAAAACTGTGAAAACGTTTCTCGTCATGGTCGATCAACTGAAACGCCACCCGCACCCGGTCCCCCAGATGCAGCTCGCGCATGTAGCGGATATGAAATTCGGCGGTGTATGTGGTCAGCTTGCGCGCCTCGGCATAATCCACCCCGAACCCAATCAACGGATAGACCTGATCCGCCCCGCGATCGAACAGCACCGTGTAATAGGCCATATTCAGATGCCCGTTATAGTCGATCCACTCCGGCTCGATCTCCATCAGATCGGTCAGAAATGGCGCATTTTCGGGCTTTGGGGCGGTCTGTGGCATCGGCTACGCGTCCTCGGGTCGGGTCGCATGGCGGTGTAGCTGGTGTGGCGCAAGGAGGGAAGGGGTTACGGCTTTTCGGACGTTCGCTGCCATCAGGGCCGCTCTGTGTGGTCGGACGAAGCGTCACTTCGCTGCACCTACGCGAAGGTCAGCTAAACCTTGAATTCCAAATTCGCCGCCTCGCTTCGTCTCTGACTTCATATTCTGCAATAGCTTTTTCCAATTCGTCAGGCGCGAGCGCGGCATCCCCTTTTGCATGCTGTGTGATCTGCATCGTGTACCATGCGGTCACACCGCCTTCTGGCGGGTTCTTGAACCGTGGAAACTGCGGCTCGCTGCGCTGTCCGGACAGCCAAAAAGATGGCAGTTTTGGATCGACCACCAACGCGCGAGCCAACCCGATAAGATCGGCCTTGTCCTCGACAATTGCGCTTTCTGCTTGAGCACGCGTTTTGAATCCGCCTGTGAGCATCAATGGTATGTTCGTCTTTTGGCGCGCGCGACCTGCGAATTCTACGAAATAGGGGCCAGAGCCTGCCCGATCAGACGAGGATGCAGCACCGGGGAAGTATGTGCCGCCGCTGATGTCGATAAGGTCGATTGCCATTTGGTCTACTGTGGCGACGACCTCGAGGGACTCGTTCTCAGCAAAACCGCCCTCAAGCTGGTCCGTCGCATTCAACTTGATACCGACCGGATATTCAGGGCCGACAACTTTTCTCACCGCGTCGACCACTTCGAGCAGGAGCCGCATCCGGTTTTGCAGAGAACCGCCATAGGCATCCTCTCGTTTGTTGAACAAAGGTGACAGAAATTGACTAAGCAGGAAGCCATGTGCCGCATGTACCTGCACACCTCCGAACCCAAGTTCCTTTGCAAGGTTGGCGGTCTGGGCAAATTCGGCGGGTAGCGCGTGTATCTCGTCCATCGACAACGCGCCGCAAGTCAGGCCGGGTAAGTCCAGCGCGCTCGGTCCTTTTGGTGTGCTTATCGGGGCATCCGCCATTGCGCCCGCGTGACCAAGTTGGAGCCATAGGTGTGCGTTGTCGGTTTCACCTGCTTTTGCGAGGCGTTTGAACAAGTCTAGATCTGAGTGACCATTCAAAATAAGGTTGCCGGGCTTCTCTGCAAAATGAGGAGTAGTTTGAACCTCGCCGATGATTGACAACGCCAAACCGCCTTTGGCCCACTGTTCGTAAAGCCTGATCTGATCGTTGGTTGGGTTGCCAGCGCCGTCGCCAAGAGAGTCCGACATTGCGGACTTGGCGATCCGGTTCTTCAGTGTAGCACCGCATGGCAGTGTCAGCGGTTGGGCGAGCGGTGAAATTTGCGCTTTGGGCATGAAGCCTCGGAATTTTGTTAGTGTGATACGTCAAAGCAGACGTTCAAGCATCACGCAGTATCGGTCAATAAGGCTCAAAGCTGCCGTTGGTTTCGAACGTCTGTTTTGGGCCACCGGCGATCTATGGGTTGCCGGGCATAAGGCTCGAAAACCAAACACTCCGAATGCTTGTTGCCTTCGGGCGAGTCCAAACACAACACTAACTCACCCGGCCGCACGGCAGCACCGGCGCGCACCACGCATCTGATCACACCCACCGACATGATACCGACGCAGTACCGACGTAAAACCGATGCCGGATTTCAAAGCCCCAGCTTGGCGCTCACGATCTGGTTGACGGCTTTGGGATTGGCCTTGCCGCCGGTCGCTTTCATCACTTGCCCCACGAACCAGCCAGCCAGTTTGGGGTTGGCCTTTGCCTTTTCCACCTGTGCTGGATTGTCGGCGATGATCTGGTCCACGGCGGCCTCGATGGCGCCGGTGTCCGTGACCTGTTTCATGCCGCGTTTTTCAACGATTTCAGCAGGATCGCCGCCGTCGGTGTAGACGATCTCGAACAGGTCCTTGGCAATCTTGCCACTGATCGCGTCCGAGCTGATCAGGTCCACGATACCGCCCAGCTGATCCGGGTTGACCGGGCTGGAGGTGATGTCCGCGCCCTCTTTCTTGAGCCGCCCAAACAGCTCGTTGATCACCCAGTTCGCCACCAATTTTCCATCGCGTCCCGCCGCAGCGGCCTCGAAATATCCGGCACTTTCCAGATCCGCCGTCAGCACTGAGGCGTCGTATTCGCTAAGCCCGAAGTCATTGACAAATCGTGCCTTTTTCGCGTCCGGCAGTTCGGGCAGAGAGGCGGCGATCTCGTCCACCCATGCCTGCTCAATCTCCAGCGGCAGCAGGTCGGGATCGGGGAAATAGCGGTAATCATGCGCCTCTTCCTTGGACCGCATCGACCGCGTTTCGTTCTTGTCGGGATCATACAGGCGGGTTTCCTGATCGACCGATCCACCGGCCTCGAGAATACCGATTTGGCGGCGCGCCTCATAGTCGATCGCCATCTGGATGAACCGGGTAGAGTTCATGTTCTTGATTTCGCAACGCGTGCCGAGATGGGAAAAATCCTGAGTTTCCTGATACTTCTCGTACTGACCCGGACGGCAGACGCTGACATTCACGTCGGCGCGCAGGTTGCCGTTCTGCATGTTGCCATCGCAGGTGCCGAGGTAGCGCAGGACCTGACGCATTTTCAGCACATAGGCGGCTGCCTCTTCGGGGCCACGGATGTCCGGGCGGCTGACGATCTCCATCAGGCAGACGCCGGTACGGTTGAGGTCGACGAAGGACATGTTGGGGTCCATGTCGTGAATGGATTTACCTGCATCCTGCTCCATATGGATACGTTCTATCCGTACCAGTCGCGCGATGCCCGGCTCCATGTCCACCAGCACCTCGCCTTCGCCGACGATGGGTTCGTATAGCTGGCTGATCTGATACCCTTGGGGCAGGTCCGGGTAGAAGTAATTCTTGCGGTCAAAGGCCGATTTCAAGTTGATTTGCGCCTTCAGGCCCAGCCCGGTGCGCACGGCCTGCTCAATGCAGAATTCGTTGATCACCGGCAACATGCCCGGCATTGCGGCGTCCACAAAGGCAACATTCGAATTGGGCTCGGCTCCGAACCGGGTAGAGGCACCCGAAAACAGCTTGGCCTGAGACGCCACCTGCGCGTGCACTTCCATCCCGATGACCAGTTCCCAGTCATGCTTGGCGCCCGCGATCACGCGTGGTTTGGGTGTCTCGTATGTCAGATCGAGCATGGCGTGCCCTCCATATGTCAGGTGCTCAGCGTTCTAGGCCAGCGTGCGGAAGGGGGCAAGAGCCTGCGCGCAAGCCGGAACGCGGGACATTACGACGGCGGCAATTCGGTAAAATGACGACAATCGTTCGCGACATGTCGAAATGCGATTGCAAATCATCAGGAAGATTGGTTTCTTGGCATAACATCAAACATTGTATGGTTTTTTTCGATCCATGGGTAAGAGTGAAAACGAACAACGAGCACAGGCGCATGCGATTGAGGTCGTTGGGGACAAGTGGACATTGTTGTTAGTCTCAACACTGATGAGAAACGGCCCCAGCCGTTTTTTGGATTTGCAGGATAGTCTGGGTGTCTCGCCCAACACCCTTTCTGCAAGGCTCAAGCGCATGGAAGGTGCCGGCCTGATCGCGCGCCATCCTTATTCCGAAAATCCGCCCCGGTCAGCGTACAAGTTGACGCCGAGCGGGAGCGCTCTTTTGCCGGTGCTGGACGCGATGAAGCTTTGGGCGCTGCAGCATGGTGTGCCCCGGAAAACCTGATGGGGTGGGGCGATACTACGCGCCTGACGCGGGATCGATTAAATCGAGGGCAGGTGATACATGCCAGCAGGCGAAAACGCGATGCTACTGCCGTCCGAGATGTCATCGGCAAAGATTGAAGCAATCGCGCGTAGCGCCGTCTGACGGCCTTCGCTGATTAGTGCCCGACGAGATGGCAGGCGGGACGGTTGGCCGGGGTTATGCAGGGCCTGCGTCCAGATCAGCGGATGCAGCTCATGCAGGTGGTCCGACAGAATCCAGCGCAGGTTTTCCTGAACCGATGCACGAATTGCGGCGGTGGCATGTGGTGTGTCGTCCTGCGGGCGCATCGACACCGCGCAAAATGCCGCCAGCAGGTTCGCAGTGTGTTGATCGGGACAGCGGGCAAGAATGTCGCGCAACCCATCTGCGAAAAAGTCGGTGTCCAACAGATCCAGAGCCCCCGCGTCCAACGCCAATGCATCGAGGTAGACCCAAGCATATGCCCCGGCGCCCCAAACATCGCCGGTCCGAGAGGCTGTGCGCCGTGCTTCCAGTTCCAGCCTTTTGTAATCTCCCAGACGATTGGGCAGCAGGGTCTGTCCGAGCGCGCGCATGTGGCGCGGGCTGGTCGGATCCAAATCTATCAGGTCCTCGAAATCATCCGCTACATTGCGATCCGTGCAGGTCTGCGCCGCCAGCAGCGCGCATTCGGTCGCCGCGAGCGAGGGCGCATTTTCGGCAAGCCCGCTGAACCGCGTCAGCAGGTCAGCTGCGCGATCGAAATGCGCTTTGAACTGGGCAGCGCGCGCGCCCGGTGTCTCGGTAAGGGGGCTGTCGGGCGCGTGGCGCCAAGCCCAGCCAATATCGATATGGGTTGCGGCAACGATCATCGCCCTTGCGTAATCGTCTGGCGCGTCTGTCAGGATTGCTTCGAATGCGTCGATACCGGCGCTGGGTGGGGCCGTGCCCTCGAACAGCGCATCCTCTGCCATCGCGACCACATCACTGCGCGCACCAAAGCTCAGCAATAGTGCCGCCGATTCGCCGCCCGGAGTTGCGGTGCGTGCCGCATCCGCGTCGTGAATTGCCTCGGCAAGTTGATCCCACAGTTCTTGCCGAGCAAGCTTTAGTCCGCGATCCTGGAATTCGGCGCGTGCCATTTCTTCGTCTGTGATCGGCATCGACGGCAGGATGATACGGCGGCTGAGGGCATCCAGATCTGGCCGGTCGGCGCGGGTCCGCCCCGGACGCCGAGAGCGCAGCATGTACGAAACCTTGCCAGATAAGACGCTCAATCGCGGCAGGCTGGTATGGCGAAAGAAGGATTGCGCGGCAGTCATGATGGGGGAGGGCAGTGGCACGTTGGAATCGCCTCGAGTCAGGAACGTCAGTTTCAGTTGTCGGCGACTTTGCCGGGGCAATCGGGCCAAAACATGACACCGGTTTGAAGATGGCAAGGTAAGTCGGCGCTGTCGCGGCAATATTGCCTTTGATTGCAATTCCGGCGATCATGCGGGATGATCCGGCTTGCTCTTTGTATTTGCATAGTAATTTTTACCCCGAGTGGGTCGGCTAAGGCCGAAGAGGGCTCCTTGGGTCAAACAAACCCGGTGGCACGACCGGGCGAGATACCGCCGACGCGGTGGCAGCATCGTCCAGAGGCGACGCGCTGGACACGCGGTGCACTTGCCGCGCTTCAGGCCCACGGTCAGCCTCTGACCAAAACCGTGCCGCGCGATATTGCCGAATGGTGTCCGGGTTATGTTGCTGCTGAGCCGCCGCAGCGCCGGGCCTTTTGGGTCGGTTTCCTGTCGGCGCTGGCCAAATTCGAGAGCACATATCGGCCGGATGCAGTGGGCGGTGGGGGCAAATGGTACGGCCTGTTGCAAATCCTGCCTGCCACTGCGCGTGGTTATGGCTGTCGGGCGCGGTCCGGTGCCGCGCTGAAGGACGGAACCGCCAATTTGAGTTGTGCGATTCGCATACTTGCCGTCACTGTGCCACGCGATCAGGCGATTGCGATCAAGGACAGGCGCTGGCGCGGAGTGGCAGCAGACTGGGGGCCGATGCGTTCGGCACGCAAGCGGGCTGACATGGCCAGTTGGCTACGCCAGCAAAGCTTTTGTGCCGTGACAACGTCACCACGACCCAAGGCACGCCCCAAGCCGATCGCCGAAGCGGCAACGGGTGACTGAGTATCACGCCTCGCGGATGCGGCTCACCATTTCCGTGGTATCGCGGCTGAGGTTGGGCTGTGCCAGAATTCGGTCGAGCTGTGCAGAAATCAACGCCTGTCGGGCGTCGTCATACCGCCGCCATGTCTCGAACGCGGTAGACATCCGTGCAGTGGTCTGCGGGTTCAACGGATCCAGCTGGATGAGCCAATCGGCGAGCAGGGCGTAGCCGGCGCCGCTGACGTGGTGAAACCCTGCGGGCGACATCGTCAACGCGCCCAATGTCGCGCGGAAACGGTTCGGGTTCTTCAGTGTGAAATCAGGATGCCGCGTTAGTCTTTCGGTGACAGCCGCCGTATCTTGGGGGCGCGCGTGCAAGATTTGCAAACTGAACCATTTGTCGATTACCAGCCGATCATGCTGCCATTGATCGTAAAAGGCAGCCACGGCCGGATCGCCGTTCCCAGCCTGCAACAGGCAGCCCAACGCCGCCAGTTGCTGGGTCATGTTGTCTGCGCTGTCATACTGGCGTTGCGCCTGCGCTCCGCCATCAAGCCGGGTGATCATGCCCAGTGCGGCATTGGCCAGCGCCCGAGCGCCTGATTGCGCAGCATCCGGGCGGTAGGGTTCGGTAACCTGATACTGCGCGTAGAGTCTGGTCGCGGTGTCCTGCATCGCCTGTGCGCGCGCCTGTTTCAACGTCTCCAGCGCGTCCCAGATCACCTGTGGATCAGGTGTGGTGCCGCCATCATGCAGCGCCTGCGCCAGATCGTCCTGACTGGGCAGCCCAAGAGCCAAAGCGCGAAACGCGGGGTCGAGGCTGTCGTCGCGTGCCATTGTCAGGGTTGCATCAAGGTACCGCTCATCGGGATCCTCGTTCTGACAGATCATCTCCAGCAGGCCCTCGCGTGCCAGCGTGCGGCCTGCTTCCCATTTGTTGAACGGGTCGGTGTCATGTGCCAGCACGAACGCCCGTTCCTCTGGGCTGGTGTCGCGCTGGATGATCACGGGCGCCGAAAAGTCGCGCAGGATCGACGGTACAGGCCGGGCATTCAGGCCTTCGAACCTGAAGCTCTGCGTTGCCTCGGTCATTTCCAGCACTTCGGTTGCACGCACCTCGTCGCCATCTGATCCCAGAAGACCGACGGCAACCGGGATCACACGCGGCGGCTTGTTATCCTGACCGGGGGTCGGGGGCGTGTTCTGGCTGAGGTGCAGGGTATATGTGCCATCCGCGAAATCGTCCGTGACTCGAACACGCGGCGTCCCCGCATCATCATACCAACGGCGGAAATGGGTCAGGTCGCGCCCCGTGGCATCCTCGAATACTTGCAACCAATCCTCTATCGTGGCGGCGTCACCATCGTGACGCTCGAAATAAAGGTCGAGCGCGCTGTAGTAGGCTGCATCGCCGACCAGCGTTTTCAGCATGCCGATCACTTCGGCACCCTTTTCATAGATCGTTGCAGTATAGAAGTTATTGATCTCGACAAAGCTTGATGGCCGGACAGCATGTGCCAGCGGCCCGTTATCCTCGCGGAACTGGCGGGCACGTAGCGCGATCACATCCTCAATGCGCTTGACCGGTGCGCTGCGCATATCTGCCGTGAACTGCGCATCGCGGTAAACCGTCAGACCCTCCTTGAGGCAAAGCTGGAACCAATCGCGGCAGGTGATCCGGTTGCCAGTCCAGTTGTGGAAATACTCATGCGCGATGATCGCCTCGATCCGCTCGAAATTGGCGTCGGTGGACGTTTCGGGTGAGGCGAGCACGCAAGAAGAGTTGAAGATATTCAGCCCCTTGTTTTCCATCGCCCCCATGTTGAAGTCATCGACCGCAACGATGTTAAAGAGGTCCAGATCGTATTCGCGTCCATAAACCTCTTCGTCCCAGCGCATTGAATCCTTCAGCGCCTGCATCCCGAATGCACATTTACCTTCGTCACCGGGGCGCACCCAGATGTTCAGTTCTACCTCGCGGCCAGAGCAGGTGGTGAAACTGCCGGGATGGTTGACCAATTGACCCGCCACCAACGCAAAGAGATAGGCTGGTTTTGGCCATGGATCGTGCCATTCTGCAAAGCCATCGCCCTTGGCCACAAGATTGCCGTTGGACAGCATCACCGGATCATCGCCCTCGATGCGCACGGTAAAGACCGCCATCACATCCGGTCGGTCCGGGTAATAGGTGATCTTGCGAAATCCTTCGGCCTCGCATTGCGTGCAATACATGCCGTTCGACATATAGAGCCCTTCGAGCGCCGTGTTGGCCGCCGGATCAATCTCGACTTCGGCCTCCCAGACAAAAGGTGCATCAGGCACATCGCAGGTCAGCCCGGTGTCGGTCAGCTGGGGCGATACAGTGGCGCCGTCGATTGCGGCAGAGATCAGAGTCAGATTTTCGCCATGCAGCACAAACTCTCCGCTTTTTGCGTCCGGGTTGGGGCGAAAGCTGATCCGGCTGAGAACGCGCGTCGCACTCGGCGAAAGCCGAAAGGTCAGATGCACATCCGAAATCAGATAGGCGGGCGGGGTGTAGTCCGCCAGATAAATCGGCTGCGGGGCGGCATCTTTCATAGTTTTTTACTCCGGCAAAAAAGGAACCAACGTGCGGGGCGGACGTTATGTCACTGACACCCGCCCTTCAATGGGCGATCCGGCATGCGTGACCGCGTATGTGCCGACCAGACCAAAGGAGAATTGCCATGTCAGCGCCCGATACCAACCTCAAAAAACAGAAAAAGCGTCACAAAGGACCGCTGAGCGGGATGGCGCTGGTGGTCATTTTCGCCGCGATCCTGCTCTTGGCGCTTACACTACGGCTCGCCTATTTCGGGAATGATCCGGGCGATGCAGATGATCCAGCCGAGGCCCCTGTGGCCACGTCCCCCGCAGCAGTGGAGGATAATGGAACCGTCGGCACCACTGACTGAGTTCCCTAAAACGGCGCGGTGTTACCCCGTCCGGTCCGTCAGCATCCTTGATGAGGTGGACCGGACCGGTGGCGCGCAATGTGTCTGCGTCTTGCGTGTATGCACAAGCGGATGTTCGTGAAAAAGCGTTTTCAATAGGTACTGCAAGCTGTACCAAGGGTTGGCAACAGAACACAGGACCGTCATGGCACGCCCACTCGTTGGTATCATCGGAAATTGTTACATCATCGACGACCGCTTTCCTGTCCATGCGGGTGGGCGCATGAATTCCGAAGCGATCGCAAGGGCCGCTGGCTGCATGCCTCTGATTGTACCGAGTGACCCGGATCTGGTTTTCGTCGACGAATTGCTGGACCATTGCGACGGCTTTCTATTGACCGGCGGACGGCCCAATGTGCATCCGCAACACTACGGCGAAGAGCCGACCGAGGCGCATGGCGCGTTCGACGAGGCGCGCGACGCGATCACGCTGCCGCTGATCCGGGCCTGTGTTGATCGCGGTCAACCGTTCCTAGGAATTTGTAGGGGATTTCAAGAGGTTAACGTTGCCATGGGCGGTACGCTATACCCTGAGATTCGCGATTTGCCGGGGCGGGACAATCATCGGATGCCCCCTGACGGTACGTTGGAAGAACAGTTCGAATTGCGCCATAAGGTGACATTTTCCGAGGGCGGTGTTTTTCATCGGCTGATGGGTGTGCAGGAGGTCATGACCAATACGCTGCACGGGCAGGGCATACGTGACGCGGCGTCACGCATCGTGATCGACGGACACGCGCCAGATGGTACGCCCGAGGCTACGTATGTGCAGGGCGCACCCGGGTTTACACTGTCAGTGCAATGGCACCCGGAATGGAATGCGGTGAACGATCCCGCATCGCGCCCGCTCTTTGGTGCGTTCGGGGATGCCGCGCGCGACTGGTCAGAGGCCAAGCTGCGCGCACCGCGCAAATCTGCCTGACCTTGCCAAGCAGAGGTTATTGCAAAAGACGTGCCTCGTGCGGCTTTAGGCAGACGCGGGCAGTGCGGCCATGCGCCCCGGTATTCCAGCGCAACTCGGGAAAGAGCGCGAACATCTCTTCGCGGGATTCTTCGGTGATCGCGCCCAAGCCGCTGCTACCAGCGTAGAAACTCTCGGTCGCGGTGCCTTCGGCATAGATGATTTCATGCGCGTCCAGCATCAGGTGGATATACGTCACCGTGTCGCACGGTGCCTCGTGGATGTCGCCGCCATTCACCAGATGTTTGGCTGCGACCAGCACTTCGGATCGACCAAACAGCATCTCAGCACGGTACCCGGTAAAGAGCATCCGATGCTGGGGTGAGACCAGTAATGGCGCACGTCCGCCATCCAAGACGGCCGGGCTGATCGAGATTGGTGCCATTGCGCCCCGGCCGACGACGGTACGCTTGCCGATCCAGCGGATCGCGCGCAAACCGCTGTCGCGTGTGACCACCCGATCGCCAATGCGCAGTGTTTCAATCGGGCGATCGCCATGGACGGTCATAATCTGCGTTCCAGCGGTAAAGCAGATGATCTTCTCGATCTCGGAAAAGCTGACCTTGGTTCCGTTCCAGTTGAAACTGCCACTCAGGCCGCCAGCGTCGCCGTCGGGATTGGTGAACGTGATGTCGTCGTGACGCACATCCGGCGTCAGCAGCAGGGTGTCACCATCTGTCTCGTCGCCTTCACCGCCCGTGATGGAGATGCTGTCGCCCGCTCCCTCGCCGAGATCGGTGAGGACAAAAACATCGTCGCCGTCGCCGCCGGATGCTTTGTCGCCTGTTGCAACGTTGAGCGTATCATCGCCGCCACCGCCGGACAGCGCATCAGCGCCTGTTCCGCCTGACAAGCTGTCATTTCCCGACCCACCATAGAGTTGGTCACGACCCGCGCCGCCATCCAGAGTATTCTTGCCGCTTGAGACGTAAATTTCGTCATCACCATCGTCGCCGAGCAGCGTATCGTCGCCATCGTCCCCGATGATCGTGTCGTCACCATCGCCACCGGAGATGCTGTCGCTGCCGCTGTCGCCGTCCAGACGGTCATTGCCTTCACCACCGATCAGGGTGTCGTCCCCGTCGTCGCCGAACACCGTATCGTCGCCCGCGCCGGATATTACCGAGTCGTTGCCCGCACCGGCCAGAACCGAATCGTCGTTCGATCCGTCCGAATGATCCGAGTTGTCGATGCGATCCCCTTCGGGATCACCGGTGTAACTGGCGTCAATTGTGTCGTCGCCGCTGCCACCCTCAATGATGTAGTCCAGCGGGGTCGGAATGGTGAAACTGAAATCGCCAATACCCGCGCCGCCGGACTGGCTGCCATCGGGGCCGTCCTCGAACACCAGATCAAGCTGCGATACCCGACCCGGCAGCGACACCCCGATATTGTTCGCCGTGCCGCCATCGCCTTCGATGGATATCGATCCATCAGCGTTGACGATAACGGTGTCATCTACCAGTCCGCTGAGGCCCGCGATCACATCGGCAGCATCCAAAAGATTACCGGCGTGATCATAGGCGTAGATCGTGAACATGTCGTCATAGGTCGTCCCCGATGAATTCACATGCTCCAGATCAAAAGTGAGGTTTTCAACCGGATTGGAGAAATCGAAACTTGCCCGGATCGGCGATGTGACGCCAAACGCACCAAACTGCGAGATATTGTAGCCCGACTGGCTGGCGTCCCATGCATTTTCGGTGAAATCAGCGGTGACAATAGTGCTGTTGCCACCTTCGGACAGGGTGATGTCACCATCTTCTGCAGTGCCGTTGCCGGCAGTCAGCCAGATATCATGGTCAAGCGTTGCCATCCTCTATCCTTCCCGAAGGTAGAGATTGATGGGTGTTCCGTAGAGAGGTCCGCAAAAGAACGAGCGCGCCGATCCCGGAGAGGGCTCAGCCGGAGCGTACTGACGTACTGGGCTGACGGGCTGGCTTTTTGCGGTGGATACATTGCTGCATTCGGAACGCTTTGATGGGGTCATACTCATAATCACGCGTCTTTGCTCTGTGTCTGCCCGGTTTGCACCGACGGTTCCCGAGCGGCGGATACGATCGGTTGCCCCGAGAAAAGCGGGCATCGGGCGGATCGCGTTGAGCGGCTCCTCGGGGGCGATCTGGCATGTGCCTATGGCATCACGCGGGTAACGATGCGGCGGCACCTTCGCATTTTTGCGGCGAAACATGCTGCCCCCTAAGCAACCGCCTTCGCGGAATGATCATACGCGTTCAGCAATTGCGCCTCGCGCCGCTTGAGGCAGCGACGGGCCGTGCGGCCATGGGCGTTCGGGTTGCTGCGCAACTCCGGAAAGATTGCGAACATTTCGTCACGGCTTGCATCGCTGAGCGCGGAAAGGCCGACATCACCCGCGTGGAAGCTCTCTGTTGCAGTCCCGTCCGCATAGATGACTTCATGCGCATCCAGCATCAGGTGCACATAGGTGACATGCGCCTGCTCGATCTGACGTACATCGCAACCGTCAATCAGATGCTTGGCCGCAACCAGCACTTCGGATGTCCCAAACAGCAATTCGGCCTGATATCCCGAAAACAGGATGCGATGCTGCGGTGAGACCAGCAGCGGGCGGGTGGCGTTCGTGATGACGTGTCGCGCGATCTGAACGGGGGCAAAGCGACCTTGTCCCGCTACGGTGCGCATGCCCAGCCAACGGATCGGTTGCAGCCCGTTATCGCGTGTGACCACGCGATCACCCACCCGTAGCGTTTCAATCGCACGGAGGCCGTGTTCGGTCAGGATCTGCGCGCCGGGCGTAAAGCAGATGATGTTCTCGATCTCGGTAAAGGTGACGATCGTGCCGTCAGCCATGGCAAAGTTGCCCGACAGGCCACCTGCGTTGTCATCTGTGTTGGTGAATGTGATGTCCGAATAGCTGACATCCGGGGACAGTTGCAGCGTATCTCCGTCGGTTTCGTCGCCTTCGCCGCCAGTAATCGAGATGCTGCTGCTGCCTGTCTCGCCCAGATCGGTCAGGACAAACAGATCGTCGCCATCGCCGCCGACAGCCGTGTCGCCCTCGGACAGGTACATCACGTCGTCGCCAGCGCCGCCGTCATAGATGTCCACGCCGCGGTTGCCGGTCATGGTGTCGTCGCCGTCGCCGCCGATTATGGTGTCGTTGCCGTGCCCTGCATCAATGCTGTCATTGCCGGTGCCGCCGTCGATGCTGTCAGCCGAGCCACTGCCGCCGCTGTCAACGATGACATCGTCGCCCGCGCCGCCCAAGATGGTGTCGGCGCTATTGCCACCGTCGATGGTATCATCACCGCCTTCGCCGTCGATGAAATCGCGGCCAGCACCGCCGTTGATGCTGTCGTTGCCGTCGACGGGCGGAATGGTGACGAAATGAACATCGCTGATCCAGACGGCCTGTGTCCCCGACTGGGCGTTCGAATACTCAATTTCGATGCTCGAAACCGGTCCTTCGATGGTAATGAGTGCCGAACCAGCAGCATCGGCCTGACTCTCGCCAGAGGTGCTCGCGGTGATGGTGTTGCCCGAAACAGTGTCCGCGCCATCGGGGGAAATAACAACCGTGACCGGATCCCCGTTGGCGTCAAAAGCATTGACCGTGACGATATCGGTATGGTTGCCGCTGCCCCAGTCAATGTCGCTAATGCGAAACTGAACCTTGCTGACCTCATTGCCAAAGCCGCTGCGCTCTGCCCCGGAAAACGAGATGCGCGTGGTTGATGTCGCATCGTTATCGCCATAGAGATATCCGCTCGAGTTGCTGTCGAAAGGCTCTCCGGTATCTGTGTAAATCGTGTCGGTGCTTTCAACACGCAACAGCGGTTCGCTATCGCCACCGTCATCAAAGCTGACGGTAACATCCATATCGCCGGTGTTCTGGGTAAAGCCGCCTTCCAGATTGGTGTTATCGGCACCTTGTGCGTCCCAGTTCAGGGATTCGGCCTGACCGCTCGCATTCGCGTTGTTGTCGCCATAGATCGTGTCGCTGCCAGCGCCGCCGTCGATCGTATCGTCACCACCACCACCATAAACGGTGTCATTGGCATCGCCAGCGGCTACGCTGTCATCACCGCCGAGCGCATAGATGAGATCTTCGTCGCCACCGGTGCCGATGGCGTCATTGCCGTCGACAACATCGCCGTCCGGATCGCCCGCGTAGCTCCCATCGATCGTATCGGCCCCGTCGGTGCCGTCGACGATGCCATCCATGCTGACGGGTTCGCCGTTTTCAAATTCCATCCGATATGTGCCGGGCCCGGCACCACCGTCAAAGTCGTTGCTGTCGTAATTCTGCAACTCGCTCGCATTGCCCGACCCGTCCAGAAGCACGTCGTTTGCGCCGCCATCGGTATAGCCTACATCGGCCACGTCGCTGCCACCGCTGCCGGTCCACTGGATATCTTCGTAAATATACTCGACAGTGAAATCGCCACCGCCATTGCTGGTCAGCACGACCTGAAAAGAGTTACCGCCTGAGCCGCTATAGGGGGCCACATCGAGCCATGTCATGGTGATCGTGTTGGAACCCGGATCGACATCCCAGTAGATTTCACCGCCGCTGTTGACGTTCACATCGGCAAAAAACGGTGCCAGCATGGGCGTGGTTTCCGCGCCCAGATCCGTGGTCTGATAGTCGGTAAAGGGGGTCCCGAAGGAAATCGTACCGTTCGAGTTGAGGTAGATCGAGGTATAGTTGCTACCAAAGAATTCGATCCCACCGGCGCCAAAGACTGATGTGACATTGATCTCTACCGATCCGTCGTCGGCGTTGCCTGCGGCCTTTGGGCTGCTTGAAAATACGTTCTCGCCGTAGCCTGCGGGGCCACCCAACCCTGAATTCATTGTTGCCATCGGTTCTGCCCAACCACTGATATTGCCTACTAGGGTGCCGGACGATTCGTGCCGTTCCGACGCTTTGTTTCGCAAATGAATACAAATCCGCTGGGGCGGGAAGACGTTGGATTTCTGTCAAAAACGGGGTGAATTGCGGCGATCTCGCGGCAAGCGCGCTGTCTGTCGCTCAGTCTTGCGTCATTACCTGCTGTAGCGCCTCAAGCGTGTCCGGCAAACCGAGCGCATTGCGCCTCTTGCGGGTCAGGTTTTCGGAAACGAGGAGGTAGGACAACATCAGATGTTCGCTCAGAGCAGTATCCGATAAGCCCGGTGCCGCGTAGTGTTGCAACCACTTCATCCCGCGCGAAGCAAGGTAAGGGGCAGGGCGAATGCCGGGCTGATCCTGTAGGACTTCCCAAGCAATATCGGAAACCTTGAACGTAAAGGCCGCGTCATTTTCATGCCATCCGCAGATGGCAAACACCTTGGTATCCACCTTCCAGACATCGGCATTGCCCCATTGCACAACATGATTGGTTTCCGGCAGCCGGGCGCAGAAGGTGTTGAATTCGTCGCGCGTCATGTCAAAACCTCTGATGACAATTGGTGGTCTGGCTCTTGCTTCTACCCTGCAGATTTGCCGCAGCGTAGCGGATTGCCCTTCGGAGGCAAGTAACGCAGATTATGCAGACAAACGGTAGCGCGTGGCTGCCCGACGCGAAGGGGGGCGTCACAGATGAAATGGCTCGACACACCGCCGGTCTGGTTGATCGGGTTTCTTGCGCTGAGCTGGATTCAGGCGCATCATTTCGGATTTAACCTGACCTTTGGCGGCGCATGGGCGGATTTCGTCGGCGGCCTGTTGGTGGGGGGTGGTGTGTTGCTGATCGGGCTCGCCGCGCTGGAGTTTCGGCGCGCGCGCACAACAATCATCCCGCACCAAGAGGCGGCGCGAATGATTACCTCCGGCATTTTTAAACGAAGCCGCAATCCGATCTACTTAGCCGATGCTCTGATCCTGGCTGGACTGATCTTGCGGTGGGATGCCGTTCTGGCACTGGTGCTGCTGCCGATATTCGTTTGGATCATCGAGAACAGGTTTGTTATCGGCGAAGAAAACATGCTGCGCCGCAAATTCAGGGCGGATTTTGCGCGGTATTGCCAAAAGACGCGGCGTTGGCTTTGACATTCTGTATGCCGCATGTCGCTTTGTAATGTGAAATAACCGCAAATCAGTTATTGGGTCATTGCCGCAACGGCGTGACGCGAACCGCAAGAACATTGAACATGGGATAGAACAAGGGGATGCACAGGTGAAAATCGGAACACCTAGGGAAGTATTGGACGGCGAAGCGCGTGTGGCGATGACGCCCGACTCTGCGTTGCAGTTGCAGAAACTGGGATATGACTGCGCGATCGAAACCGGGGCCGGGGCGAAGGCCGGCTTTTCCGACGCGGCATATACAGCGGCAGGCGTCGAAGTGATCAAAACCGCAGCGGCCCTCTGGAAAGCATGCGATATCGTCGCCAAGGTCCGCGTGCCCACCGATACTGAGCTGAAGCGGTTGCGCGACGGTCAGACGCTGATCACCTTTTTCAATCCCGGCGCGAACGACAAACAGCTGAAACAGGCGGCCGAGAAGGGTGCCACCGTCGTAGCGATGGAGATGGTGCCCCGCATCAGCCGGGCGCAGAAGATGGATGCACTCAGCTCGATGGCCAATATCGCAGGCTACCGCGCGGTCATTGAGGCAGGTAACAATTTCGGCCGTTTCTTTACCGGTCAGATCACTGCGGCGGGCAAGGTGCCCCCGGCAAAGGTTCTGGTTGTAGGCGCGGGCGTTGCCGGATTGGCGGCCATCGGCACATCCACATCTCTGGGCGCAATCACTTACGCCTTTGACGTTCGGCCCGAAGTGGCCGAGCAGGTCGAGTCGATGGGGGCCGAGTTCGTCTATCTCGACTTCAAGGAAGAGCAGACCGATGGCGCCGCCACGGGCGGTTACGCTGCGGTTTCTTCGCCAGAATTCCGTGAGGCGCAACTGGCCAAGTTCCGCGAGCTGGCGCCAGAAGTGGACATCGTGATCACCACCGCGCTGATCCCGAACCGTGAAGCGCCGGAATTGTGGACCGAGGACATGGTCGCAGCGATGAAGCCGGGCAGCGTGATCGTCGATCTGGCCGCAGAGAAAGGCGGCAACTGCAAGCTGACGGTCATGGATGAGAAAATCGTGACCGACAACGGCGTGACCATTATTGGCTACACCGATTTCCCCAGCCGGATGGCGACACAGGCCTCGACGCTCTATGCCACCAACATCCGCCATATGATGACCGATCTGACGCCCGAAA
The DNA here is from genome assembly GCF_011040495.1 of Pseudohalocynthiibacter aestuariivivens. GTDB lineage: Bacteria > Pseudomonadota > Alphaproteobacteria > Rhodobacterales > Rhodobacteraceae > Roseovarius > Roseovarius pelagicus. Next base: position 59,682 of record NZ_CP049037.1, read on the forward strand.
AGGACGGCACCCCCGTGCATGACATGGAGGATGACGTGATCCGTGGCGCCACCGTCACCCATGCGGGCGAGGTGACGTTCCCGCCGCCACCGCCCAAGGTGGCCGCGATTGCCGCACAACCCAAGAAGGAAGCGCCGAAGGAACTGACCGTTGCAGAGAAGAAGGCGCGTGAAGTCGCCGCCTTCAAGGCCCAGACCAAGCAGCAAGTCACGCTGCTGGCGGTGGGCGGCGGTCTGCTTCTGGCGGTGGGGCTGGTGGCCCCCGCCAGTTTCATGCAGCATTTCATTGTCTTTGTTTTGGCGGTCTTTGTCGGGTTTCAGGTGATCTGGGGCGTGGCACACAGTCTGCACACGCCGCTGATGGCGGTGACGAACGCAATCTCGTCAATCATTATCCTTGGTGCGCTGATGCAGATCGGATCGGGCTCTTGGTTGGTGATCCTGCTGGCGTCGCTTTCGGTCTTTATGGCCGGGATCAACATATTCGGCGGTTTCCTCGTCACCCGGCGCATGCTCGCCATGTTCCAGAAATCCTAAGGAGGCTGAACCAATGGAATTCGGTTTTACAACAGCCGCCTATGTGGTCGCGGCAATCCTCTTCATCCTTAGCCTCGGTGGTTTGTCCGGTCAGGAAAGCGCCAAGCGCGCCGTCTGGTACGGCATCGTCGGCATGGGGCTGGCAGTTCTTGCCACGCTGATCGGACCGGGGGCAGGTCTTTGGTTTCTGTCGCTGCTGCTGATTGCTGCGGGCGGCACGATCGGGGTCGTCGTGGCCCAACGGGTACAGATGACCGAGATGCCGCAACTGGTCGCCGCGATGCACAGCCTCGTCGGGCTGGCGGCGGTCTTTGTCGGTTTCAACGCGCATATCGAGTTGGTCCGCGTTCTGGCGATGGACGATACAGCGCGCAAGGCGACCGAGGGGTTCGCGGCGCTTTTGGCCAAGAAAGACAGCGTCGAGATCGCGATCCTCCGGGTTGAGTTGTTCCTCGGTGTCTTTATCGGTGCCGTGACCTTTACCGGATCAATCATCGCCTTTGGCAAGCTGGCAGGCAAAGTCGATACAGCGGCCAAGAAGCTGCCGGGCGGTCACATGCTGAATGCGGGCGCGGCAGCCCTGTCTGTGCTCTGCCTGATCTGGTATTTCAACACCGGCGGATTCTTTCCGCTTTTCCTGATGACGTTGGCCGCGCTTTTCATCGGCTATCATCTGATCATGGGGATCGGCGGGGCGGATATGCCCGTGGTTGTCAGCATGCTTAACAGCTATTCCGGCTGGGCGGCGGCAGCGATCGGGTTCAGCCTTGGCAATGATCTGCTGATCGTGGTCGGCGCGCTGGTGGGTAGCTCTGGTGCGATCCTGAGTTACATCATGTGCAAGGCGATGAACCGGTCGTTCATCAGCGTGATCTTGGGCGGTTTCGGTGGCCCGGCGGGCGCGCAGGCGGCTGTCGAGGGCGAGCAGGTTGCCATCGACGCCGACGGCGTGGCAACGGCGCTGAACGAGGCAGACAGCATCATCATCATCCCCGGATACGGCATGGCGGTCGCACAGGCGCAGCAAGCGGTGAGCGAGCTGACGACCAAGCTGCGTTCGAAGGGCAAGAACGTGCGCTTTGCCATCCACCCGGTCGCCGGGCGGCTGCCGGGGCACATGAACGTGCTGCTCGCAGAGGCTAAGGTGCCCTATGACATCGTTTTGGAGATGGACGAGATCAACGAGGACTTCCCCGAGACGGACGTTGCGATCGTTATCGGATCGAACGACATCGTGAACCCTGCGGCACAGGACGACCCCAATAGCCCTATCGCGGGTATGCCCGTTCTGGAATGCTGGAAGGCTAAACAGGTATTCGTCAGCAAACGCGGGCAGGGGACCGGATATTCCGGCATCGAGAACCCATTGTTCTACAAGGAGAACACGCGCATGTTCTATGGTGACGCAAAGGATAGCGTCAGCAGCCTGTTGCCCAAGATCGAATAAGCGATCGGTCCATCTGGGATTATGGGGGCGTCCGTTGGGCGCCCCTTTTCATATCCGGGGTGGCGCGCGATGGCCGCGGTATGCAATCGTCTACCGCTAACCCCTTGATGTGACAAAATAATCCATTTCACTTTGGCGTGAAATCCGTAGATTGGGCGAAAACTCGCAGGAGCCACCAAGTGCCGCCCATCGCAGATTATCCATTGCGCTATCAGCTATCGAACGAGCTGCATGCGCGGCCATTTCCATCGCTTGCAGCACCTGCAACGGCGCTTTATCTAGCGATCAAGCGACCAGACCGAGCCGCCGCGCGGGACAGTGGCGACGACCGGGCACATTTGATTGATTTGCTCGACAGGTTCGGTGCGACGCATCCAAGCGCGGATGCGAACCATTATTCGGGCGAGATCGGGCGGCACCAACTAAAATGGGAAAGCCATACCGAGTTCGTGACCTATACCATTTTCAAGCAGGGTGTTTCCGACCGTCCCTTTGACCCGACGGATTTCGATCTGTTTCCTGCTGATTGGCTGGAACGTGCGCCAGGGGCACGGATCACGTCGGCGATCATCCGTCTGACCGGGCGTGCCGACGATTCCGTTTTGCAATCTGAGATCGACAATTGTTTTGTCTCCGAAAGCCTCGCCGTGGCGCGGGTTCTCGATGATGCGGCTGTTGTCGCCGGGGATTTTCGGATCGACCCGGCCGGTCACACCCGGTTTGCCGTGAGCGCACCATCCGGCACTGGACCCCGGCGGCTGGGCCGCATTGTGCAGCGCCTGTGCGAGATCGAGACATACAAGACAGTTTCGATGTTGGGCTTTGCGCGGGTCCGCGGCATGTCCGCACGCATGGCCGAGATTGACACCGAGTTGACCCGGCTCATTGCCGAAATGAGCACCGGCGAGCGGCCTGCCGAAGAAACGCTGAAAGGCCTGCTGAGCGTATCGGCGGAGTTGGAGGGGATGGTGGCGGAATCCTCATTCCGCTTTTCCGCTACTGCGGCATACCAACGGATCGTTCAACAACGTGTCGAGGTGTTGGGCGAAGAACGCTATGAAGGGCGCCAGACCTTTGCCGAATTCATGATGCGCCGGTACGAGCCAGCTATGCGCACTGTCGAGGCTACCGAGCGACGGTTGGGTGCCATGGCGGACCGGGCGATGCGGGCAGGGGACCTGTTGCGCACCCGCGTTGACGTAGAGCGCAGCGCGCAGAACCAAGCCTTGTTGGAGAGCATGGACCGGCGCGCTGATGCGCAACTGCGTCTTCAGCGCACGGTTGAAGGACTCAGCGTGGTTGCGATCAGTTATTATGCCGTCTCACTTGCGGGGTATCTGCTATATCCGATGGCGGCACATCTGGGGATGAGCGGCGGATTGATGACAGCCGCGATCACGCTGCCGGTGATCGGGACAGTCTGGTGGGTCATTGCGCGCATCCGAAATTCGCTGCATTGATCCTAGCTGTTTGACCGGGGATCGCCCCGGTCCCGCAGCCCGTCACCGATGTAGACAATTGCCAGAACCGATGCCGATATCAAGGCCCCCGGCCACAGGGCGCGGCCGGGATAGTCGCTAAGATAGGTCGTGCCATCAAAGAGCAGCCGCCCCCAAGTGGCAAAGTCAGGCGGAAAACCCAACCCGAGAAAGCTGAGCGTGCTTTCCGTGATGATCGCGGTTGCGGCGCTGAGGGTGGCGGAGACGATGATCGCTGAGCGCGAATTGGGCAAAACATGACGCATGGCGATGATGACGCCCCGTGTACCGGTGCTGCGCGCGGCCATGATGTAGCTGCGTCCCATCACACCCAGAACCTCGCCACGGACGACGCGGGCTGTGGGCATCCAACTGGTCGCGCCGATGACCACCACCACCAATATGAAGATACCTGTCTCTGGTCCGAACGCGACACTGAGCGGTGCGCGAAAGAGCGTGATGGCGATCAACACAAGTGGCAGCAGGGGGAGCGACAAAAAGAGATCGGTCAGCCGCATCAGTGGCCCATCAAGGACGCGCACCATGCCTGCTGTCACGCCAATCAGAGTTCCCGATGCGACGGACATCAACATGGCCAACGCGCCCACACTTAGCGAAATGCGCCCACCCACCAGAACCCGTGCCAGCAAATCGCGCCCCAGCTGATCGGTTCCCAACGGATGCGTTCTGCTTGGCCCCTGATTGCGCGCCATGAGGTCCATCTGATCGGCTGAAATGCCCCAGACTATTGGTCCGATCAGCGTAGAGACCGCGATCAGCGCCAAGAGGATGCTTCCGAACCACAGGGTGCGGGTGCTGCGCGCCCTAATCATAGCGGATTCTCGGATCAAGGGCACCGTAGATCAGATCCGCCAGAAGGTTACTGATCACGATCAGGCCCGCCAGCAACACGGTAATCGTCTGCACTGTGGGAAGATCGTTGGCCTGTATCGAGGTGATCAGCAGGTGTCCCACACCATTGACGCGAAAAATCTGCTCGGTCACGATGGCTCCGGCAAAGATCTGCGGCAGGCCCAAGGCAATTATGCTGACCACGGGGGCCATCGCATTGGGTAGAACATGGCGCAGCAACAAATGCCGTTCGCCGACACCGCGAGCGCGGGCCGCACGCACATAGTCCCGACCCAGTTGATCAAGCATGGCACTGCGCACGTAGCGGCTGATCTGTGCCGTGGTTTGCAGGCTGAGGACAGCGACCGGCAGGGCCATCTGTTTCAACTGCTGACCGAGACTCTGCCAGTTGGTGACGTCCAGCGTGGTGTCGTAGACCGAAGGCAGCCACTCCAACTGCACACTAAAGAACAAGATCAACAGCACCCCGGAAAAGAATGGAGGCACAGCAAACCCAAGCGTACTGACCCCGGTGGCAATCTGATCAAACGGCGAATACTGCCGATAGGCTGACCAGATACCGATCGGCAGGGCCAATGCTGTGCCGATAAGATAGGCCAGCCCCACGACCCACAGGGTCTGGGGCAGCCGCTGAGCAATCAGATCCATCACCGGGCCGCGGGTCTGCCAGCTGATCATCCGGGCCTGACCATCGGATAGGGCGGTGCCAAACATGCCATCAATCCACACCGACGGTTCAATGATGCCGAGTTGCCACAACCACTTGCCAAAGCGCACATGGCTGGGTGCATCAAGCCCTAGCGCGGCGCGCATCTGTGCTTTGACCTCGGGCGAGATGGTCGGTGGCAGCTGGGCCATCGGATCGCCCGGCGCCAATTCCATCAGTGCAAAAACCACCAGACTGATTGCCACGAGTGTCGGCAAAGCCAAGATAAGGCGACGGATGGTGTAGTTCAGCATATAGGGCGCCTATCGGAATGGTCGGGACTGGTCCTGATGCAAGGCCCGACCCGTCACTCCTTGATACGGTGCCAGTCGGCGATATTCCACAGCTCGCTGTCCCAAGCGTTTATCGCCGTGCCGCCAAGGTCGAGCGCGTGCGCCGACACACGGCCGCGATCCACCAGCGGCAGAACGACGCCGTTTTCCACCAGCATGTCATTCATCGCCATGGCCAGAGTCGCACGCGGAGCAATACCACCGGTGATGGCCAGTTTTGCGGCCAGTGCGTCATAGGCGGGATCGCACCAACGGCTGGTATTGGTGCCCTGCCACTGGTTTTCAGGGCTGGGGGCGTTGCCGCAGGTCCAAGTGGTCAGATAGACCTCTGGATCAGTGCCGTCGAAGGCACCGGCGAACATTTCAACATCAGCATAAAATTTCTGCACCGTGTCCGGGCTGCCCGGATCGCCTCCGAAAAACACTGACGCGTCGATGTTGCGCAACTCCGTTTCGACACCGATCTGGCGCCACCATTCCTTTGTCACCGCCTGAAAATCCTGTCGAACCGAGTTGGTCGAGGTTTGAAAGATCAGATGCAGGTCGCGACCGTTCTTGTCCCGCACGCCGTCGCCATTGCTGTCGATCCAGCCAGCTTGGTCAAGCAACGCACGTGCGCCCTCCAGATCCTGACGCAAACAGTTGGTGTCTGCATTTTCGCTGGCGATGGGCAGCAGGTTACAGGTCGGCCGGCCCGCCGGTCCGTACCCAATGTCGCTCAGCATCTTGCGGTCCAATGCCATCGACAAGGCCCGCCGAACCGCTGGATCGCTCAACACAGGATGTGGATGGGCGACCGTGGAGCGTGCCGAGCCGAGTTCCGGAGAGGGATCGGTGAAGTTGACCGCAATCCGTTCCACCAAAGAGCCGAAGGCGCTGATAATCTCGCCCTTACCGCGCGCCTGCATCCGTGACAGCACATCGGGACTGAGTTGCAGGTTCCATGCATAATCGAATTCTCCCGTTTCCAAAACGGCACGCGCGGCACCAACTGCGGAGCCCCCGCCTTTTATCACTACCTTTGCAAAGGCGGGTTTGGTCGGATCGCGATATTCGGGATTGACCTCGTATACCACGACATCACCCGGCCGAAATTCTGTTACCCGAAAGGGACCAGTCCCGATGGGACCATAGTTTGCGTCTGTGCAGGTCGGCGCACGAGTGCCGAGGCAGTCGGCGAATTGCGCCGCTTGCAGGATCGGGGCCTGCGGGCCGACGAAGGGACCATACGGGAACGGCTTTGGTTTCGAGAAGACCACGACGGCGGTCCGTTCGTCGGGCGTCTCTACATCCACCACGTCTGCGAATTTTTCCAGTTGTGCGCAACCGCCATCCTTTGCGGTGCAATACCGCCAGGTAAAGCGCAAATCGGCGGACGTGACCGCGCTGCCATCGGACCAGCGCAATCCATCCTTCAGCCGCCATGTGATGCGGGTGAGATCGTCATCGACGCCACCATTCTCCAGCGTCGGTATGACATCGACCAACCAAGGCAGCATCACACCTGCCGGATCGTATCGTGCCAGCGGTTCCAGCGTCAGGCTTGCGGCTTCGTTGTCTTTGATTCCCCCAGACAGATAGGGGTTCATTGTCGTCGGGGCCTGCCAATACAAAATGCGCAGGTCCCCATCCGATCCACGCTCGGTCGCCGCGAGCGGCAACGCAACCAACGCGCCAAGCGCAATTCCGATAAATGTGTTGGCGAATGTCATGTCGGTGTCCAATATTCCATATAATGATCCAAGTCGCGTATCTGACAGGGAAACACCCCGCCAGAACACGCATAACCGGGCTTGCGTGGGTGCGTTTGTTATTGCGCAGGCAAACAGGTTAAAAGCAGAAAAGCTAGGGCATAAGTTTGACACACTTAGGCCGCTGGCATTAGCGTGCAACCCTTGCCGCCATGTCATACCGAGTCATCCCTTGTCCTCATCGCCCCTATTGAGCCTGCGCAATGTCTGCGTGTCGTTTGACGGTGCTGACACGCCGGGCGCGGTGTTGCGCGATCTGTCGTTGCATATCAATGCGGGCGAGGTGCTCTGCCTCGTTGGTGCGTCCGGAGCGGGGAAATCCATCGCGAGTCTGGTCGCCTTGCGGCTTGAAGGGCACGACGGTGCAGTGCTGTCGAAGGGGCAGATATTACTGGATACCCCTGACGGGCAAGTGAACCTCGCCAAAATGGACACCGCGCAGTTGCGTGCCTTGCGTGGCAAGCAAATTGGCCTGATTTTTCAGGATCCGTCCACGGCCCTCAATCCGGTGATGACCGTCGGTGCACAACTTGTCGAAATACTGTCACTACATCGCGGGTTGTCATCGCAAGCGGCGCGCGCTGAGGCATTGACGCTGTTGCACGAGGTGCAGATGCCAGAGCCTGAGTTGCATCTCGGTCAGTATCCGCATGAACTGTCTGGTGGTCAGCGCCAACGGGTTATGATTGCCATCGCCCTTTCCGGCGCACCGCGTATCCTGATCGCAGATGAACCTACGACCGCATTGGATGTACGCGTACAGGCCGGAATCCTGACGCTATTGGATCGATTGCGGCGTGACCGCGGGATTGCCCTACTCCTGATCACACACGACATGGGCGTGGTCGCGCAGATTGCAGACCGGATCGCGGTGATCGAGGCGGGGACTATCGTGGAAGAGGGGACCGTTCGCGAGGTATTTTCTGCGCCGCGTCATCCGGAAACGCAACGATTGCTCAAGGCTGCGCAGAGCGGGCCGACGACACGCCAACTGGCGTCTGATCAAACGGTTGTCTTGGAGGTTCGCAGTCTATCACTTAACTATCCACGACGAAGTGGTCTGCTGAGGCGCGTGACCGGGCAGACGGCGGCGGTGCGCGACGTCAGTTTTGGAATTGATCAGGGCGAGACATTGGCACTGGTGGGTGAATCGGGTAGCGGAAAATCATCTGTCGCGCGTGCGTTGATGCAGTTGGAACCATATGCCACCGGCGAGGTCTTGCTGGAGGGGATGTCTTTGACCCGATCGAGGGGCGCTGCATTGCGCCAAGAGCGGGCGCGGATTCAGATGGTGTTTCAGGATCCGTCAGATAGCCTTGATCCACGTCTGACATTGGGCGCACAGGTCGCGGCCCCATTGCATAACTTCAAAGTAGGGGCGCGTCATACACGTAACGCACGGGTTGAAGCATTGTTTCGTCTGGTCCGTCTTGATCCGGCCCTGATGCAACGCTATCCGCATCAAGTGTCAGGGGGGCAATGCCAGCGGGTTGCGATCGCACGGGCGTTGGCACTGCAACCGGCGGTACTGATTGCTGACGAATCCGTGACTGCGCTCGATGCACCGGTACGCGCTGAAATACTTGATCTCTTTGCTCGTTTACAGGCAGAACTCGGTCTAGCAATCCTGTTTATCAGCCATGATATTGGCACGGTTTCTCGCATAGCACAGCGCATTGCGGTCATGCATCGCGGTCGGATCGTCGAACATGGCCCGACCTCTGCGGTACTGGCGCAGCCGGCCCACGGTTACACGCGGGCTTTGCTGGACGCCGTTGTTCATCCGGACCCGGAACGACGCAGGCAGTTTGATCTGCCGCGAAAGGCCGACCGCCTCGGCGATATGCCGGATCCGGAGGTGGCTGTGCAGTATCGCTGTATCGGGCCAAAGCACTTTGTCCTGTCCGCGTAAACCGGGTAACAGGGCATGAAACCCACACAAAGGAAATCGTCATGCCAGTCAAGAATCGCTTTGCAGAAATGCACGATGAAATCACCGAATGGCGTCGTGATATCCACACACATCCCGAGTTGATGTTCGACACGCATCGTACCAGCGCGCTGGTCGCCGAAAAACTGCGTGCCTTTGGCTGTGATGAGGTTGTCACTGGTATCGGGCGCACCGGAGTAGTGGGTGTCATTCAGGGAGCTGTGCAGGGTTCGGGTCGCGTGATTGGCCTGCGCGCCGACATGGATGCGCTGCCGATCCACGAGGCGACCGGGCTGGATTACGCCAGTCAGACACCGGGGAAAATGCATGCCTGTGGCCATGATGGTCATACGGCGATGTTGCTGGGAGCAGCGAAATACCTTTGCGAGACCCGCAATTTCGACGGCACAGCCGTGGTCATTTTCCAACCTGCTGAAGAGGGCGGAGGCGGTGCCAAAGTGATGTGCGACGACGGGTTGATGGACCGGTTCGGCATTCAGGAAGTGTACGGAATGCATAACTGGCCGGGCGTTCCGGTCGGGCAGTTTGCGATCCGTCCCGGCCCCTTTTTTGCGGCCACGGATTTATTCGAGCTTACGCTGCACGGACGCGGAGGGCACGCCGCCAAACCGCACGAGACGATTGACCCGATTGTGATGGCAAGCCAGATGATCATGGCGTTGCAAACCATTTCCAGCCGCAACGCAGATCCGACCGAACAGATCGTGGTGTCGGTCACTTCTATCGAATCCTCCTCCACTGCATTTAACGTGATCCCGCAGTCAGTGCTGCTCAAGGGCACCGTACGTACGCTTAGCGCTGACATGCGTGATCTGGCCGAAACCCGGTTCGCAACGATCTGCGATCATACCGCACAGGCGATGGGTGGCACGGCAGAGATAACGTATGACCGCAACTATCCGGTGATGGTGAATCACGCCGCACAGACCGAGTTTGTGGCCGATGTGGCACGCAGCGTCAGTGGCACCTGCGCCGAGGCCCCTCTGGTCATGGGCGGAGAGGACTTCGCCTTTATGTTGGAAGAGCGGCCGGGGGCCTACATTTTGGTCGGTAACGGCGACACGGCAATGGTGCACAACCCGGAATATAATTTCACCGACGATGCGATCCCAGCCGGATGCAGCTGGTGGGCGGAACTGATCGAACAGCGAATGCCTGCCTGACTCGTTCAGCCTTCGTCCCACAGAGCGTCGTAAACTTCGCCGATCCCGTCCGCTTCGCGCACGACGCTGAAATGGGCCTCAGCCACTTGGCGTGCGGTGGCGCTCATGCTGGCGTGACGTACAGGATCAGACAGGATCGACCGTAATGCCGCGGCGACGTCCTGGGGCGCTTCTTCGGTGATCAGGCCAGCGCGCCCCTGTGCAGCAAAACTGTTGTAGTACCCTGCATCGGTCGCAACAAACGGAACGCCGCTGGCCATGCCTTCCAGCGGGGTCATGCCGTACCCTTCGTAGCGTGGCAGTTGTACAACGGCGGACAGACCGCGCATTAGGGTGGGCAGCGCGTCCGGAGCGATTTCACCGGGAAAAACAATCCTGTCGGTCAGGTTGGCAGCAGCGATCTGGTCTTTGAGGCTTTGCAGGAATGCACTATCAGACCTGCCGGCGCGGCCTATGACGAGCGCCGTCACATCCGGCATGTCGGGCAACAGTCGTATCATTGCCGCGACAAAGCGATCAGTGCCCTTTTCGGGCCGGATGCGCCCGATTGTTGCAATGCCACGCGCGCCAGGGAAGCCAGTTGCCGCCCAACTCGATGCACGGTCTTCGGCAGGATTAAATTTTTCGGTATCAACACCATGCGGAACGATCGCACGGACGTGAGGTACGAATTCCGCGGCGCGATCTGTCGTGGCGATGACCGCATCCATCCGCGAAATCAACCATCGCGGCACCATCGAATGACGCCGTTGCGCCGCAGAGGTGAATACGATCCGCACCGGTAGGCGAAGCACATCACGCGCCCAGATTGCCTTGCGCATTTCGGGGTTTCGGCGCACATGCCAGATGATGAATGGACGTCCCGAAGGAACATCGTGGCACATGCGTAACGCGTCGGCAGGTGAAATGGCTGGCGGGCAGCCGGGTAATGCGTGACCCGCAAGGGCGAGATCGTACCACCCGACTTGTTGACGCAGCACTCCGGCGGCAGTCGCAGAGACGCCGGTAAAATTGCGATTGAAGTTGGTGACGATCAGTTCCGGCACACGCGCCTCGCCCTTGCTGTGGTTCCGAACGTTCTATCGCAGCCCTAACGCCCGAGAAAGGGTGTCGGACAGGGTATCCAGCATATCCTCTTGCGCTTCGGCGAAACGGCTGGATTGCGTGCAAAGATCGCGCAGTTGGGCCGGATGCGAGAGCAGGCGATCAACCTCGTCCGCCAGTGCCTGACCATTGGCTACCTCAACCGCGCCGCCAAACGCATTGAACTCCGCGTAAGCACCAGAGAAGTTGGCGTAAAGTGGGCCATGCAGGACGGCGGCCCCGGCATAGGCGGGCTCATACGGGTTATGCCCACCGACGGGAGTGAAGGACCCGCCCAAGCAAACGATAGAGCTTAGCGCGTACCATAGACCTGTCTCGCCCAGCGTGTCAGCCAGATAAACCTGCACGCCGGGGCCCAGACTGCCACCAGTGCTGCGCCGGGCCTGCGTCTGGTTCCGTGCGTCAATCAGGCGCTGAACTTCGTCGCCGCGTTCAGGGTGGCGGGGCACGAGGATCAACAGCAGGTCGGGATACTTTGCGAGCAGCGTCTCATGCGCGTCCAGAATGATTTGTTCTTCGCCGGGATGGGTAGAACTGGCCACCCAGTGGCGGCGGTTTGCCAAAGTTTGAGTGAGGGTTCCCAACATATCCGCATCATAAGGCAGCGGCCCGGAAGCAGATTTCAGGTTTCGACCGGTCACTGCCTGATCAAGACCGAGATCATGCAAGTGCTGCGTTGTGCGGGCGTCTTGTGTATGGATCATGGTGAAAAGGTTGAGGAGATAGCGTGCCGTGCGCCCGAACCGCTTCCATTGGCGGGCGGAGCGATCAGAGATACGCGCATTCAGCAATGCCAATGGTGCGCCGGTGCGGCGTGTTTCGCGCAACATGTTCGGCCACAGTTCGCTTTCGACAAAAACCGCGGCGTCGGGACGCCAGTGCGTTAGAAACCGGCGTATGGCGCTTCGGCTATCCAATGGTGCGAATTGATGTTGGCATCGCGGTGGTAGTCTGCGCGCCAGCAATTGCGCAGAGGTCGCCGTGCCCGAAGTGATGAGAAATGATAGTGCCGGGTCTTCGTCGCCCATGTGCTGGATCAGCCGCAATATGGACAGGCTCTCGCCCACGCTGGCGGCATGAAACCACAGTAAGCGCCCGTCAGGCCGGGGGGCGGTCGCATGGCCCATGCGTTCAGGAAAACGTTTTGGATCAATACCCTGTTGCCGCAACCTAGGGGTAATACGGCGATAGGCCAGCGGCGCGACCACACCTGCAAGTCGCGCATACAGACGCACCAGAGCGGGCACGCGCATCAGCCGCCCGTATGGCTCATATGGCGGGTGACGCGGCCATCGACCCCTTGGCGGGAATAATCGAAATCATGCCCCTTGGGTTTGCGCGTGATGGCATCGCGGATGGCCTCTTGCAGCGGCGCGGTATCGCTCGGGAAATTCCGCAGCGGTGCGCGCAGGTCAGCCATGTCCTCTTGTCCGAGACACATGTAGAGTTCGCCGGTGCAGGTCAGGCGCACGCGATTGCAGCTTTCGCAGAAATTATGTGTCAGCGGCGTGATGAACCCGATTTTCTGTCCGGTTTCATCCAATCGCACGTAACGCGCCGGCCCGCCTGTGCGTTCCGCCAATTCCGTCAGTGTATAGCGTTCCGCGAGGCGCGCACGCAGGTCGGTCAGCTTCCAGTACTGATCCAACCGGTCCTCATTACCGATATCGCCCATCGGCATGACTTCGATCCATGTCAGGTCCATGTCGCGTTCGGCGCACCATTCGGTGATGCCAAAGAGCTCGTCCTCGTTGAAGCCTTTCAGAGCGACGGCGTTGATCTTGACCCGTAGCCCGGCCTCTTGTGCGGCATCGACGCCACGCAGAACCTGTGGCAAGCGGCCCCAGCGGGTGATATCGGCAAATTTCTTCTCATCCAATGTATCGAGTGACACGTTCACCCGGTGCACCCCGGCATCGAACAATTGGCCCGCAAAACGTTCCAACTGGCTGCCATTTGTTGTCAGGGTCAATTCTTTCAGGGCACCGCTGTCCAGATGCCGCGTCATCGCGTGGAAAAACGTCATAATGTCACGACGCACCAGCGGTTCGCCTCCGGTTATCCGCAGCTTCTCGACGCCCATCTCGATGAAAGTGCTGCACATCCGGTCCAATTCTTCGAGGCTGAGCAGTTCTTTCTTTGGCAGAAAGGTCATGTTCTCGGACATGCAGTAAACACAGCGAAAATCGCAGCGGTCCGTGACTGAAACGCGCAGATAATTGATGGCGCGTTGGAAGGGATCAATGAGAGGTGCAGACATACGCCGGACCCTAATCCTCGACCCTGCAAGGGGCAAGGGCGATCTTGGGATTGATGCCGGTCCGGGAGGGCCCTAATCTCTGGGCATGAAATATGTATTTCTCACGATAGCGGCCTTGTCGATCACGGGGTGCAGTCAGCTTGGACTGGACGGGTTGTTAGGGGGGCGTGACGCTGCAAAGCCTGCAAACCCCGCCGCCGACGCGTCCGCTGGCGATACCGTGCAAACAGAGGCCCGTCCCATATCGACCGGACCGGTGATGAGCACCGGGGCGCAGACCGCCGAAGCCTACGATATCACATCCGATGCGGAAAAGGCCGCAGCGAAGGACGCCGTCGGTGGGCGTGAATTAGGCGTAACCGTTGCGTCGCTCGGCGCCCCGGCAGAACCGGGGTTCTGGCTCAAGACACCCTTGGCCAGCAAGCCGGGCAAGGGGCGGGTGCAACTCGCAACCACAGGGCAATCGGTGCAGGTCGATCTTATCCCCATAGATGGACCAGAGACGGCCGGCAGCCGTCTGTCGCTGGCTGCCATGCGTCTGCTTGACGTGCCGTTGACCAGCCTGCCGGAGCTGCGGGTTTTTCAGGCCGGGTCCTAGCGGGGCTTATTCGACCGTCACAGATTTGGCGAGGTTGCGCGGTTGATCGACATCCGTGCCTTTGGCGACGGCCGTATGATAGGCGAGAAGCTGTGCCGGAAGCGCATAGAGGATTGGACTTAGGACTGGATCGATTTCCGGCATGATGATGGTCTGCCAGACATCCTCAGAAACTTCATCCGCGCCCGCTTGATCCGTGAGCAGGATGATCTTTCCGCCGCGCGCCATGACTTCCTGCATGTTCGATATCGTCTTGTCAAAGAGCGCATCGCGCGGTGCCAGAACCACGACCGGCATTTTTTCGTCAATCAGTGCAATAGGGCCGTGCTTTAGCTCGCCTGATGCGTAAGCTTCGGCATGTATATAGCTGATTTCTTTTAACTTAAGAGCACCTTCATGTGCGAGTGGATACATCATGCCACGTCCGAGGAAGAGCACATCCTTTACCTTGCTCAGGGATTGCGAGACGCCCTGTACTGACTCTTCGATTGCCATCGCGTTGTTCAGGGTCGCGGGTAAGCCCCGCAGCTTGGACAGCAGGTCCGTCAGTGCATCGTCATCCAGCTTGCCACGCATATGCGCTGCTTTCAACGCCAGCAGCAGAAGCACGGTCAACTGACAGGTGAATGCCTTGGTCGACGCGACGCCGATCTCGGCACCGGCATGGATAGGAAGGGCGAGATTGCTCTCGCGGGCAATCGAACTTTCGGGAACATTAACAACAGACAGAATCTGATCCGCCTTGCCTGCACAATATCGCAGCGCCGCCAATGTATCTGCCGTCTCGCCTGACTGGCTGACAAAAAGCGCGGCGGTGCCGTCTGTGACAGGAGGCTGTCGGTAACGGAATTCAGAGGCAATATCGACCTCGACGGGCATGCCCGCCAGTTGTTCGAACCAGTACTTGGCTGTCATGCAGGCGTAATACGCCGTGCCGCAGGCCACCATCGTCAAACGGTTCAGCGATTTGAAATCGATACCTTCGCCGGGCAGGGCGATGTCCTTGCCATCGTTTGTCAGGTAGAAATTGATTGCCTCGCTGATCACGGTCGGCTGTTCCGCGATCTCTTTGGACATGAAATGTTTGTGCCCAGCCTTATCGACACGGGCATTGGCGATGCGAATGGTCCGCATGTCGCGATCGACAGGGTCCCCGTGCGCGTTCCGGATCGTCAGGGATTTACGAGTGATAACGGCACTGTCGCCTTCTTCCAGATAGGTGATCCGATCCGTCAGCGGTGCCAAGGCAATCGCATCAGAGCCTACATACATCTCGCCATCACCATGCCCGATCGCCAGCGGACTGCCCTTGCGGGCGGCAATCAGCATGTCCGCCTCACCCTCAAACAGGAAACACAGCGCATAGGCCCCTTCCAGTTTGGCGATGGTCTGATGCGCGGCGTCCTGGGGGTGGCGCCCTGATCGATCATATGCTGCGCCATCAGAGCGACGGTTTCGGTATCGGTTTCGGTCCGGTGAGCAATGCCGCATTTCGCCAATTCGGCGCGCAGTTCGCGGTAATTCTCGATGATGCCGTTATGCACAACTGCGACGCGACCTGCCCGGTGCGGGTGAGTGTTGGTCAGCGTCGGCGCACCATGGGTGGCCCAGCGGGTGTGTCCAATTCCTGCTTTTCCCGCCAGAGGTTCATGCACCAAAAGATCGCTGAGGTTCACCAGTTTGCCGACCGCGCGGCGACGGTCGAGTACCCCATCCTGCACGGTCGCAATGCCGGCGCTGTCATAGCCTCGATATTCGAGACGTTTTAGTGCCTCGACGAGAATGGGAGCAACTTCATGATCCCCAAGTACCCCGATAATTCCGCACATTATGCAACTCCCTCGTCGCGTTTTTGCTTCTTAAATTTTAGAATTTCGAACAATTTCACGGCAAGGCCCGGTTTGTTGACCTGCTTTGCCCGCCCCAAGGCCAACGCCCCCTTTGGGACGTCTTCGGTAATCACCGAACCAGATGCGGTCATGGCATCGTCACCGATCGTGACCGGTGCCACCAGCATCGTATCGGAGCCGATGAATACGCGTGCGCCGATTTCGGTATGGTGCTTCATCACGCCATCAAAATTGCAGGTAACGGTCCCTGCGCCGACATTGGTTTCGGTGCCAACATGCGCGTCGCCGATGTAACTGAGATGATTGATCTTTGCGCCTTCGTCCAAAACCGCATTCTTTATTTCGACAAAGTTGCCGATTTTCACGTTTTCGGCCAACTCTGTTCCCGGACGCAAACGGGCATAGGGGCCGACGACTGCGCCGCGGGAGACGTGACAACCCTCTAGGTGTGAAAACGCACGAATCTGCGCGTCGTTCTCGACAGTGACGCCGACGGAAAAGACAACATTCTGTTCGATTAGGGTGCCGGGGCCAATCATGGTGTCAAAAGCGAAATAGACACTGTCGGGCGCGTAGAAAGTGACGCCATTCTCGAACGCTTCTTTTCTCGCGCGCGCTTGGAAAAGTGTCTCGGCTTGTGCCAGCTCGGCGCGAGAATTAACGCCGAGCGTTTCGGCCTCGTCGCAGGCGACAGCCGTGGCACTAAGGCCGCGGGCGCGGGCGATGCCGATGATATCGGTCAGATAGTACTCGCCCGACGCATTATTGTTGCCGACCGCCTCGATCAGATCGAACAGAACGCTGCTCTTGGCTGCGATGACACCACTGTTACAAAAATCAATCGCGCGGGTTGCCTCATCCGCGTCCTTATACTCGACAATTCGTTCCAGCGCATCGCCTTGCATCACCAACCGGCCATATCGGCCCGGATCGGCGGCAGAGAAACCCAGAACGACGATGTCGTGGTTCTGACGAGCGTCGACCATTCGTTCCAGTGTCTCGGGACGGATAAAGGGCGTGTCCCCATACAGCACGATGGAATCGCCTTCATGACCGGCTAGCGCTGGCGCGGCCTGCGCGACTGCGTGGGCGGTACCCAACTGTTCTGTCTGCAAGGCAATCGTTGCGTCCGGGTCATAGTCAGTCGCAGCGGCACTGACGGCCTCGGCCCCGTGGCCTGCCACAATAACGGTCCGATCTGGTGTCAGAGTTGCGCCAGCACGCATCGCATGTACCAGCATTGGTGCGCCCGCGATGGGATGCAGCACCTTTGGCAAGTTGGATTTCATCCGCGTGCCTTTGCCAGCGGCCAGAATGATCAAAGCAATATTCATTGGGATTCTCTTTGCCTTCGGGTCGTGCCTCTTTTATCTGCTGAAGCAACTTGTGCAAGGCGGCGGCGTATCAAATGACATTGCCGAATGTGTCAGGGTTGCGCGGAAACACGCCCATTCGGGCTTTTGAGATAGGAAATCAATAGCATGCGGACGGTTGTGTTCGATCTGGACGGTACGCTGGCAGATACCAGCGGTGATCTCATTGCGGCGGCGAATGCCTGCTTTCGGCAAATGGGTGAGGGCAACGTCCTGAACCCGATCAATGACGCGGCCACCGCGCTGCGGGGCGGGCGGGCAATGCTGTCGCTCGGGCTGACGCGGCTCGGGCATGCGGTCGAACCGGCGTTGCTGGACCAGTATTACCCGATCCTGCTGGATGCCTATGAGCAGGCGATTGACGAGCATACGGTGTTCTATCCACGCGCCATGGAAACGGTCGAGACGCTAAAGCATGACGGCTACAAGGTGGCAATTTGCACCAACAAGCCGGAATATTTGGCACGACTGCTGATGGATCGGCTGGGCGCATTGGATAGTTTCGGCTCTTTGATCGGTGCCGACACATTGCCGGTGCGCAAACCCGACCCCGAGCCGCTGCGCGAGGCGGCGCGCCGTGCCGGCGGTGATCCGGCGCGCACTTTGCTGGTGGGCGACACAGTGACGGACCGCGAAACATCACGTGCAGCGGGGTTGCCTTCGGTGCTGGTGCGGTTCGGTCCAGGTGATGATGCGCTGGATGATCTGGCCCCTGAGGCAATCATAGATCATTTCGATGAATTGCCCGGTGTCGTGCGCAATTTGATCGGATAGGTGCGGCATTTCAATGCCGGGCATTGACCCAAGGCGGTTGCCGCGTAGATGTTGGTCAAATGACAGAAGTTTTCAAAGGCAGTTTCACCCAGCAGGAGCCGATTCCGGAGGACGGGATCGCTGCCGCGCTGGACGTGATGCGCTCGGGGCGGTTGCACCGCTATAACCTCGCACCGGGCGAAGTGGGCGAGGTGGCTTTGTTGGAGCGCGAATTCGCGGCCTACACGGGTGCCAGATATGCGTTGGCTGTCGCGTCGGGCGGGTATGCCATGGCGACAGCATTGCGCGCCATCGGTGTCAGTCCGGGTGACAAGGTGCTGACCAACGCCTTTACACTCGCACCTGTGCCGGGCGCCATCGCCAGCGTAAACGCTGTGCCGGTGTTCGTGGGCGTGACAGAGGATCTGACCATCGATCTGGACGATCTGGAGGCGAAGGCCGACCAGTCCAGTGTCTTGATGCTGAGCCACATGCGCGGGCATCTGGCGGACATGGACCGGCTCTTGCAGATTTGCAAAGCTGCCGACATCACTGTGATCGAGGATTGCGCCCACACAATGGGGGCCGCGTGGAAGGGGCGTGCATCCGGTCGGGATGGTCTGATCGGGTGCTATTCGATGCAAACCTACAAACACATGAATTCCGGCGAGGGTGGGCTGCTTGTTACCGATGATGATGAGGTAATGGCACGAGCGATCATGCTCTCGGGATCATACATGCTCTATGGGCGCAACGGGACGCCGCCGCCGGATGAGGTTTTTGAGCGGGTAAAGTATGAGACGCCCAATGTGTCTGGTCGGATGGATAACCTGCGCGCGGCAACCTTACGCCCACAACTGGCGCGGCTGGACGCGCAATGCGCGGCATGGAATGAACGCTATCGCGTGGTAGAGGACGGATTGCGCGGAACGCCGGGTCTGCAAATCGTCGAGCGGACGCCAGAGGAACGATTTGTCGGGTCGTCCATCCAGTTCCTTTTGCTGGATTGGAGCGACGCGGCGACCGACGAAGTTCTAGATCGCTGCCTGAAGCGCGGAGTTGAATTGAAGTGGTTCGGCGGTGCGACGCCCACAGGCTTTACCAGCCGCTACGATAGCTGGCGCTACGCCCCGTCCGAGCGGATGCCCGCAACCGATCGAATTCTCAAGGGGATCATCGACATGCGCCTGCCACTGACCTTTAGTCTGGAAGATTGCGCACAGATCGCCCGGATCATCCGCGCGGAGGTGAATACCGTGTGGCAGCAGAAAGCGGCGCATTAGCGCCGCTCACTTTATCACACCGTTATCCTTCGAGACTGGCACCGTCGAGATCGACACCTTGGCCGAGCCTTGGGTCAGTTCGCGGGTGTGTGCAACGTAGATCAGCGTTTGGTTGGTCTCGTCGAAGATACGCTTGATCCTCAACGATTTCAGGATGATGGACCGACTGGTGCGGAACACATCTTCGCCATCCTCTGAACGGTCAATATCACCGATCACGATCGGCCCCGTCTGCTGACACTCAATTGCGCTGTTTGACGGATCTTCGAACCAATTTCCATTGGCCAACCTGTCGATCAATCCACGTTCAAAATAGGCGAGGTGACAGGTAACGCCACTGACCTTGGGATCATTCACCGCTTCGATTACGATGTCATTTCCGGCCCAATCCACGCCGATTTCGCCGACTTGCTCCGACAGGGCAGTTCGGGGGATGGCGGCAATCGCCACCGCCCCGATCCATAGGTGGAAACGACTCATCCGAAGTGCAGCCGCGCATGGTCACCCGTATCGGGCATTTCGTCCTTGATGGCCGCCTTGGCGAATTCATACAGCGCCTTGGCCGCACCGTCAGTTGTCCATACCTCGGCTTGTTGCGGGGTGAAGCGGACGAGGCAGATATCGTCATCCTCGCGCCCGTCCTCGAACCAGACAGATGCCAAAGGAGACCAGATATCGTCCAGTTTCTGCGGGTCAGTTTCGACGTGCAATGTGCCATCAATCACTGCGTATAGTTGGCCATGCGAACATGCGAGAATGTGCTGCGCCTGCGCACCGTTCTGCGCTGCATCAGCGATGTCGGTGGCCTTGGCTGTGATGAACCATAGGGCGTTATCGTCCTGACGAACCTGATGGGCCATGGGACGTGGTGGTGCGCCAGTCGCTGACAGCATACCCGCCGAAATCTTCTCTGCACGTTCCCAGAATTCTGTTGTTGTCGCGTCGGTCATGGCGATTTTCTCCACTTTGATTGGTTTGAGGGCTAAACGTGTTGATACTGCGGGTTGTTCCCGAGCCTTTGCCGAGACCCGCTCCAACGACGGGATTGACCGAAAGGACGGCACCCGATATATAAATGAACAACTGTTCAATAAATCCACTCTGGGGAGATGGCTGATGTTCAACGCCGCAATGCAATTCGATCTGGGAGAAGACGTGAACGCGCTGCGCGACATGGTGCATCGCTGGGCGCAGGAGCGGGTCAAGCCACTGGCCGGCGACATTGACAGGGATAACGTCTTTCCCAATGAGCTTTGGACTGAGATGGGCGATCTGGGCCTGCTGGGCATCACCGTTCCCGAAGAATTCGGTGGTGCAGAGATGTCATATCTCGCCCATGTGATCGCTGTCGAAGAAATCGCACGCGCCAGTGCGTCAGTCTCACTCAGCTACGGGGCGCATTCCAACCTCTGTGTGAATCAGATCAAGCTGAACGGTACGCCTGAGCAGAAACAGAAATATCTGCCGGGATTGGTCAGTGGCGCGCATGTTGGTGCTTTGGCCATGTCAGAGGCCGGGGCAGGCAGTGACGTGGTTAGCATGAAGCTGCGCGCGGAAAAGCGGAACGATCACTATCGCCTGAACGGCAACAAATACTGGATCACCAACGGCCCGGACGCCGAAACGCTGGTGGTCTATGCGAAAACTGACCCAGAGGCGGGCAGCAAGGGTATCACGGCCTTTCTGATCGAGCGATCAATGACCGGTTTCAGCACCAGCCCGCATTTCGACAAGCTGGGCATGCGTGGGTCAAACACCGCCGAACTGATTTTCGACAATGTCGAAGTGCCGTTCGAGAACGTGCTGGGGGAAGAGGGCAAAGGCGTGCGCGTGCTGATGTCGGGCCTTGATTACGAGCGCGTCGTGTTGGCGGGTATCGGCACCGGCATCATGGCGGCCTGTCTGGACGAAGTTATGCCGTATCTGTCAGAGCGCAAGCAATTCGGCCAGCCGATCGGGAATTTCCAACTGATGCAGGGTAAAATCGCGGACATGTACACGGCAATGAATTCTGCCCGTGCCTATGTCTATGAGGTGGCCAAAGCGTCTGATCGGGGCGACGTCACACGCCAAGATGCGGCGGCCTGCTGTCTTTACGCATCGGAACAGGCGATGGTGCAGGCGCATCAGGCGGTTCAGGCGATGGGCGGTGCGGGCTTTCTGAATGATGCACCGGTCGCGCGCCTGTTCCGCGATGCCAAGTTGATGGAAATTGGCGCGGGCACCTCAGAGATTCGACGTATGCTGATCGGGCGTGAACTGATGGGATCAATGAGATGATTCGAATATCTGTTTTGTTGGCATTGGTGGCGGTTCCTGTCTGTGCGCAAAATCTGACGTTTGACCCGTCCTTGACCGAAAACTGCATGGTGGCCTCGTCTGACAGCTTCGCCATGCAAGGTTGTATCGGGAAATCGGCTACGCACTGCTCGCTTGAAACGCCCGAGGGCATATCCACAGCAGTCATGCAGTCCTGTTTCGAACTGGAAATGTCCTATTGGGATCAACGCTTGAATGACAGCTACCAGCGCTTCATGTCGGGGTTGAAATTGGAGGATGAAAATAACCCGTTTCCGGGGAAATCGCCCAAATCTCCGGCTTTGTTGCAGATGCAGCGGTCTTGGATCACATTTCGGGATGCGAAATGCGAATTTGCGGACGTCCTCTGGGGGCGCAACAACGCCGGAGCCCTTGCCCGGGCTCATTGCCTGATGACCGAAACCGCGATGCAGACCATCCACCTCGAGACGTCCGAAACGGGACGATGACTTGAGACGGGGAACGTGTTGGCGGGCCCGGTGCGTTGATGCCGGGAGAAACCGAAATGAGGAGACGACATCATGACCGATTTTTCCGGCCTTCGCGCGCTTTTCATCAATACCTCGCTCAAGCGCGCGGCATCGGGCAGCCATACGCAACTGCTGCTGGACGCGTCGGCAAAGATCATGCGCAAGAACGGAGTGGAGGTGGAGCATCTCTACCTGCTGGATCACGACGTGCCGCCCGGCGTCCAACCTGACATGACCGAAGAAGGCTGGGAGCGCGACGACTGGCCGAAACTCTGGGAACAGGTAAAGGCGGCGGACATTCTCGTCGTCGGCACACCGCTTTGGCTGGGCGAGGAAAGCTCGGTCTGTCGTGTGCTGATCGAACGGCTCTATGCGATGTCGGGGAAGCTGAACGATCGTGGCCAGTCTGTCTTCTACAACAAGGTGGGTGGCTGCATCATTACCGGGAACGAGGATGGCATCAAACATACGGCCATGACCATAAGTTTTGCGCTCAACCACCTCGGGTTCACCATACCGCCGCAGGCCGATTGCGGCTGGATCGGCGAGGCTGGGCCGGGGCCCAGCTTTGGCGATGACGTGGATGGCAAACGCGCGGGGTTCGACAATGATTTCACCCGAAACAACACCACGATCATGACATGGAACCTGATGCATTGCGCCCGGATGCTGAAAGAGGCGGGTGGCTATCCGAACGAAGGCAATGATCGAAACGCCTTGGGTCAGGGTGAGCGGTTCGGCTTCGAGTATCCCGAGGAGGCCAAGTAGGACGTGCTGCGCGCAGGCGAGACATATGACGCATTGCGGTCGGGTTTCACATGGGATCTGCCTGCGCGATTGAACATGGCGCGGCAGGTACTTGACCATCCGGTTGACCGGACCGCGATCATTGACCTCACACGCGGACGCGAGGACGTGAGCTATGGCGATCTGGCGCGGCTGTCCGACGGAATCGCGAACGCACTGCTGACGCGTGGCGTGAGTCGCAGTGACCGGATCGGCGTGCTGCGGTCGCAGGATAAATGGTGTGCGGCGGCGCATATAGCGATCTGGAAAATTGGTGCGATTTCGATTCCCTTGTTTAAATTGTTCATGCAGGATGCATTGACGTCACGCGTAATGGACGCGGGTGCACGGTTCGTCATTACCGACGATGAGGGCGTTGATATGCTGGCCCCGCTGCACGATGTCACGCCACTGGTCCCCGAAAAGATGACGCTGGGCTCCGATCCGGTGGAGCCGGTTAACACAGGCGCCGATGACCCCGCAGTATTGATTTATACCAGTGGCACCACAGGCAGCCCCAAGGGGGCGTTGCACGGCCATCGGGTGCTGACCGGACACCTGCCGGGCGTCGAGATCAGCCATGATTTTCTGGGTCAGGAAGGCGATTGCCTGTGGACCCCGGCGGATTGGGCCTGGATTGGCGGACTCTTTGACGTGCTGATGCCCGGTTTGGCGCTGGGCGTACCGGTGGTCGCGGCGCGAATGACCAAATTCAGTGTCGCGGAATGTGCAAGCATTATTTCTCAAGGCTCTGTTCGTAATATATTTTTCCCACCGACTGCGTTGCGTATGCTCAAGGCCGAGAACGCCAGCATTGAGGGGCTGCGCAGCATCGCGAGCGGCGGCGAGTCATTGGGAGCCGAGATGCTGGACTGGGGCCAAAACGCCTTTGGCCTGACGATCAACGAATTCTATGGCCAGACAGAATGCAACATGGTTGCATCCTCGTGCAGCGCGTTGTTTGACGCATCGCCGGGATGTATTGGCAAACCGGTGCCGGGGCATGATATTTCTGTGCTGGACTGCGACGGCGCACCAACAGATCGCGAGGGCGACGTTGCCATTCGCCGTGGTTCGGCCAGCATGATGCTGGGCTACTGGAATCGGCCAGAGGAAACTGCGCAGAAGTATCGTGGCGACTGGATGCTGACCGGCGACAGGGGGGGGTGGCGGAACGGTTACCTGCGCTTTGTCGGGCGCGAAGATGACGTGATCACCAGCGGTGGTTATCGGATCGGCCCGGCTGAAATCGAGGATTGCCTGTTGCGTCACGAGGCCGTCAGCACCGTCGGTGTGGTGGGCAAGCCTGATCCTGTGCGCACCGAGATCGTCAAGGCGTATGTGGTGCTGAAACAGGGATACACACGCGATGCCGCAATGGCGGAACTGTTGCAGAATTTCGTCAAGGAACGTCTTGCGAGATATTCATACCCAAGGGAAATATGCTTTCTTGATGCACTGCCGATGACAGTCACGGGCAAAGTGATCCGCAAGGACCTTAAAGCGCGAGCAATAGCAGAATGCGACCCCGAATGAGCGCCCAAGGACCAGAGAAAACAGCCAATGGTGCGCCCCGGACAGAGTTCACGGGCAAACACCCAAACGCAGTTAAGGAGATATCGTCATGAAGCTGAAGAGCGCCGTTCTGCCCTCGTCCGAAGCGTTTCTGGCCAACCGCGCCGGACATCTGGAGGCGTTGGAGATCGTGGGTGCCGCAGCGGAACTGGCCGCAGCGGGTGGCGGGGAAGGACCGCGCGAACGTCATGTCGCGCGTGGCAAGATGTTGCCGCGTGACCGCGTCGCGGGCTTGCTCGATCCGGGCAGTCCGTTTCTGGAAGTGGGCGCCACGGCGGCCCACGGACTATATGACGGGGCCGCGCCGGGGGCGGGGCTGATCGCCGGTGTTGGGCGTGTTGAGGGGCGGCAGTGCATGGTCGTCTGCAACGACGCCACGGTGAAGGGTGGCACATACTACCCCATGACCGTTAAGAAACACTTGCGCGCGCAGGAAATAGCCGAGGAATGCCGTCTGCCATGTATCTATCTGGTGGACAGTGGCGGCGCCAACCTGCCCAACCAAGACGAGGTGTTTCCCGACCGCGATCATTTTGGCCGGATTTTTTACAATCAGGCCCAAATGAGCGCCAAGGGCATCCCCCAGATCGCCGTGGTCATGGGGTCCTGCACGGCCGGTGGGGCCTATGTGCCCGCCATGTCGGATGTGACGATTATTGTGAAAGAACAAGGGACTATCTTCCTTGCGGGACCGCCATTGGTCAAGGCGGCGACAGGTGAAGAAGTGAGCGCCGAGGACTTGGGCGGCGGAGACGTACATACGCGGCTGAGTGGCGTGGCCGATTATCTGGCAGAGGATGACGCGCATGCGCTGGCGCTGGCGCGACGGGCGGTGTCAAATCTGGGGGGGGATGCCGGGCTGAAGCCCGGCCTACAGATGCAGGCGTCCGAAGAACCGCTCTATGATCCAGAAGAGTTGCTGGGCGTCGTGCCGACCGATCTGCGCACGCCCTATGACATCCGCGAGGTGATCGCGCGGGTTGTGGACGGGTCGCGATTTGATGAATTCAAACAACGGTTTGGCGAAACATTGGTTTGCGGCTTTGCACATCTTGAGGGCTGCCCGGTCGGGATTGTCGCCAATAACGGCGTGTTGTTTTCCGAGGCGGCGCAGAAAGGCGCGCATTTCATCGAACTGTGCAGCCAGCGGCGCATTCCGCTGGTGTTTTTGCAGAACATCACCGGCTTCATGGTCGGGCGCAAATACGAGAGCGAAGGCATTGCGCGCCACGGCGCCAAGATGGTGACGGCAGTGGCAACCACGGCCGTTCCCAAGGTGACAATGGTTGTCGGCGGATCATTTGGTGCAGGAAATTATGGCATGTCTGGCAGGGCTTACCAGCCCCGGTTCATGTGGTCATGGCCGAATAGCCGGATTTCAGTCATGGGCGGGCCGCAGGCTGCGGGCGTTCTGGCGACAGTCAAGCGGGATGCGATCGAACGCAAGGGCGGCAGCTGGAGTGCAGAGGAAGAAGCGGCATTCAAGCAACCGACAATGGATATGTTCGAACGCCAAAGCCATCCGCTCTATGCGTCGGCGCGGCTGTGGGATGATGGGGTAATTGATCCGCGCAAGAGCCGCGATGTGCTGAGCCTAAGTCTGCAAGCGGCGCTCTGCGCTCCGATAGAAGAGACGCGCTTTGGTGTCTTCAGGATGTAAAATGGGACGTCGGTAAAGTGTCGGTATCGCATCGGTGACACTGACCATGGAGAAAGGTCATGGAAACGCTCGCCCGCGCAGTGCTGATCACGGTGATAACGGTGGCGGTCTGGCACATGCTGGTAACGTGGCACGGGCAACAGGCCCTGAAAGCGGCGGAGGGGTGTGTGGTGAGCTATGTCTATGACGGGGATACGGTGGCGTTGGAGTGTGATGGACGGCACGAAGAAATCGCGCGGCTGGTCGGATTGGACACGCCCGAGACCAAGGATCCGGGATGTGCCGATGAACTGGCGCTGGGAACGCTGGCAACCGAACGTTTGCGCGCGTTGGTCGCGGGGGGCAACGTCAAGGTGCGCCGCGATGGGTACGACCGATATGGCCGGGTTCTGATCCGGCTGTTGGTAGAGGGGCAGGATGTGGCGCGGACGCTGATCCGCGAACGGCTGGCATTGCCTTATACGGGCGGCACACGACCTGACTGGTGTGCGCGGTTGGGGGCGATTTGAATGATCCGGGGCGACATTTCGCAGATATGTGGAATTTGAGTATTTCGGGAACGATGAATGCGGGCAACGCGGAGCCCCGAAGATGGAGAGACAGCGATGTTTGACACGATATTGATTGCCAACCGGGGCGAGATCGCCTGCCGCGTGATCGAGAGCGCGCGTGCCATGGGTGTACGCACCGTTGCGGTCTATTCAGACGCGGACCGGGCGGCGCGTCATGTGGCGCTGGCGGATGCGGCGGTGCATATCGGTGGCGCGGCCCCGGCAGAGAGTTACCTGCGCGGCGATGTAATCATTGCGGCCGCCAAGGCGAGTGGCGCGAAAGCGATCCATCCCGGCTACGGCTTTCTCAGTGAGAACCCGGATTTCGTCGAGGCAGTCGAGGCGGCGGGATTGGTCTTTATCGGGCCGTCGGCGGACGCGATCCGCGCGATGGGTCTGAAGGATGCCGCCAAGGCGCTGATGGTGGAGGCCGGAGTGCCGGTGGTGCCCGGCTATCATGGCAAAAATCAGGATGATGGATTTCTGGCCGAACAGGCGGCCGAGATCGGCTATCCGGTGTTGATCAAGGCCGTGGCTGGCGGTGGCGGCAAGGGGATGCGGCTGGTCGAGATTGCCAGCGATTTTTCCGACGCGTTGGAAAGTGCGCGCAGTGAAGCGGCCAAGGCGTTTGGCAATGATGCCGTTCTGGTTGAAAAATATATCCAGCAACCACGCCATATCGAGGTCCAGGTCTTTGGTGACGGGACGCGGGCGGTGCATCTGTTCGAGCGGGATTGTTCGTTGCAGCGGCGTCATCAGAAGGTGATCGAAGAGGCCCCGGCACCGGGAATGACGCAAGAGGTGCGCGAAGCGATGGGCGCGGCGGCGGTGCGCGCAGCCGAAGCCATCGGCTACAGCGGTGCAGGCACGGTGGAGTTTATCGTGGACGGGGCCGGTGGCCTGCGCGTGGACGGGTTCTGGTTCATGGAGATGAACACGCGGTTGCAGGTCGAGCATCCGGTGACTGAGGCGATTACCGGCGTCGATCTGGTCGAATGGCAGTTGCGTGTGGCCAGTGGTGAGGGGCTGCCGGCGCGACAGCATGATCTGAGCATCACCGGCCATGCCTTTGAGGCACGGTTATACGCCGAGGATGTCCCAAAGGGATTTCTGCCTGCCACCGGGACGCTGGCGCATCTGCGCTTTCCCGAAGGGGCACGGGCCGATACCGGAGTGCGGGCAGGCGACGAGATAAGCCCGTGGTATGACCCGATGATTGCCAAGGTGATAACGCATGGCCCCACGCGCGAGGTGGCGCTGCGTCGTTTGTCGGCGGCGCTGGAGCGATGTGAAGTGGCGGGCACTGTTACGAACCTTGCATTCCTTGGGGCATTGGCGCGGCATGATGGCTTTGGACGCGGCGAGGTCGATACCGGGCTGATCGCGCGCGATCTGGACGCGTTGGTGGTCGCGCCGGAGCCGAGCGCGCAGGACATTGCGTTGGCGGGGTTGGCGGGGTTGGGTCTGTTGGACGCAGACGCGGCCGAAACCGGTTTTGTGCTTTGGGCGTCCTTGGAGCGGGGGCAGGTGTTGCGCCGAGGTGAGGACGAAGTTGCCTTGCGGGTGCGGGTTCTGTCGGGCGATGCCTGTGACGTGACGGTTGGCGATCAGACTGTCGAGGCACGCCGGATCGGTGGGCGATGGCAGCTCGACGGGCAGATCGCGCCGGAGGTGGCTGTGACAGGTGATCTGGTCACGGTGTTCGCGCAATATGGTTTGACCTTTGAGAGTGTCGATCCGCTGGACCGGGGCAGTGCACGTGGCGGCGACAGCGCGCTGATCGAGGCACCGATGCCGGGGCTGGTCAAGGCGGTCTATGCCGAAGCCGGGCAGGCGGTAAAGGCTGGCGACCGGCTCGCGGTGCTGGAGGCGATGAAGATGGAGCATTCCCTGCTGGCTGCGCGGGATGGTGTGGTGGCCGAAGTCCTGGTGACCGCGGGTTCGCAGGTGACGGCGGGGGCCGCATTGGTGCGTCTGGAAGAGGAGCAGGAGGACGCGGCCTGATGCCGGACGCCCTGCGACTGACCGGGTACGGTCCGAGTGTCTACACTTGGGGCGTGCGGCTGGCGCTGGCTGAGCTGGGCGCGGATTACACCTATGTTGAGGTCGATCCCTTTGCCGAGGACGGGCGCGCGGATCTGACCCCGCTGAATCCGTTTGGCCGGGTGCCCGTGTTGGCGCATGGCGATTTCACGATATGGGAAACGGCGGCGATCCTGGATTACATCGACGCAGAGATCGCCGGGGGGCGAATGACGCC
Source organism: Pseudohalocynthiibacter aestuariivivens (assembly GCF_011040495.1). Classification (GTDB taxonomy): domain Bacteria; phylum Pseudomonadota; class Alphaproteobacteria; order Rhodobacterales; family Rhodobacteraceae; genus Roseovarius; species Roseovarius pelagicus. Next base: position 88,722 of record NZ_CP049037.1, read on the forward strand.
GGTCGCGCCGCAGGCAAGGGCGCGGATGCGACAGGTGATCGGAATCGTTGACGCCTATGGCTATTGGCCCATGGTGCGGCAGGTCTTTGCAAACCGGGTGTTTCGGGAATTGGACGGCGCGCCCGTGGATGAGGCGGAAATTGCCGCCGGGACGGAACACGCGGCCCCTGTGCTGACGGCGCTGGAGGCGATTGCGGCAGAGGGGCTGGTTTTGGATGCTGTCCGCGTCACACTGGCAGATTGCCATCTGGTGCCGATGCTGACCTATTTCGCGAAAGCGCCCGAGGGGGCATTGGCGCTGAAGCGGTGTCCTGCATTGGGCACTTGGCTTGCAGCGATGCATGCGCGCCCTACGATTAGCAATACCATGCCCGACCTCGGGGCAGAAATGACAGGAGAGACGTGATGATCACGCTGCACCATGTACCGCAAAGCCGCTCGATGCGGGTTCTTTGGCTGCTGAACGAGTTGGGCGAGGAGTTTCAGCTGGTAGAGCATGCGTTTGATCGCAGTTTGCGCAGTCCCGAGTTCCTGACGCTGTCGCCTGCAGGGCGTGTTCCGGCGCTGGAGATTGACGGCGAACGGATGTTCGAGAGCGGCGCGATGGTCGAATACCTGTGCGAGCGGTTCCCTGATCGCGGGATGGGTCGCACACCGCGCGACATGGACCGGATGGCGTGGCTGGTCTGGGTGCATTTCGCCGAAACGGTCAGCCAGCACGCTGCCGCGCTGACGCAACAGCATATCGCGCTTTATGATGATGCGATGCGCAGCCCGGTGGTGATGAAGCTGGAGGCGGCAAGGTTGCGCAAGTGTTATGCCGCGATTGAGGCGCGATTGAGCACGCCGGTGGAGAATCGCGACTATTTACTGACGGCGGGGTACTCGGCGGCAGATATCTGCGTCGGTCAGGCGGTTTACATGGCGCAGCATTTCGCAACGCTGGATGGTTTTCCCGAAACGGCCAAGTGGTTCGCACGGCTGACCGAGCGGCAGAGCTATCAGGAGGCGCTGCCGGGACCGGATAGCAGCCGCATCTACGAGCGGGATTTTTACCCGGCATGGGAAGAGTGAGTATTTTAGGAGTATTGAAAGGGCCGGAGGTATGACCGAGTGGGTTGAGATCTTTGAAGTGGGGCCGCGCGACGGGTTGCAGAACGAGGCGCGTGACATTCCGGCGGCGCAAAAGATCGCGCTGGTTGATCTGCTGAGTGGCGCGGGATTTTCGCGGATCGAGGTCGCGAGTTTTGTCAGCCCGAAATGGGTGCCGCAAATGGCCAGCTCTGCCGAGGTTCTGGCGGGGATCACCCGCGCGCCGGGGGTGCGCTATGCCGCGCTGACGCCCAATATGCGCGGGTTACAGGACGCGCTGGCCGCCAAGGCTGACGAAGTGGCGATCTTTGGTTCGGCCAGCGAGGGGTTTTCGCGGGCGAACATCAACGCGACCATTGCCGAAAGTCTGGAACGGTTCGCCCCTGTGACAGAGGCGGCGCGTGCGGCCGGGGTGCCGGTGCGCGGGTATGTGTCCTGCGTGACCGATTGTCCCTATGACGGGCCGACCCCGCCAGAGAATGTGGCGCGGGTCGTGGGCGCATTGCACGCGATGGGATGTTACGAGATCAGTCTGGGTGATACCATCGGACAGGGCACGCCCGAGCGGGTCGCGGCGATGTTGGCGGCTGTGCTGGAGGTGGTTCCGGCGGTGCAGCTGGCGGGGCATTTTCACGATACGGCCGGGCGGGCGCTGGAGAATATCGAAGTGTCGTTGGCGCACGGGATGCGTGTCTTTGATGCTGCGGTAGGGGGGCTGGGAGGCTGTCCCTATGCGCCCGGTGCCGCGGGCAACGTGGCAACCGAGAAAGTGCACGACCGACTGATGGCGCTGGGTTACGCTACCGGGCTGGACCGGGATGTTTTGCGCGACGCAGCGGATATGGCGCGGGCCATGCGCGCGGGGTGATGGCGTTCTTGGTGGGCCGTTCGGTTCGGGATGTTAGGCTGATGGCAATTGCGCCGTTTTTGACCGGAGATGAGAGATTATGAGCTATGAAACGCTGAGCGTTGAGATCGACGGGCGCGGTGTGGCGACCCTGTGGCTGGACCGTGCGGAGAAGCACAATGCGCTGTCAGCGCAGATGATCGCGGAGTTAACGCAGGCCGCAGGTGCGCTGGGCGGTGACGATGCCGTGCGCGCCGTGGTGTTGGCGGCAAAGGGTCGGACATTCTGTGCGGGGGGTGATCTGGGCTGGATGCGCGATCAATTCACCGCCGAGCCCGCGGTGCGTTCGGTTGAGGCGGCCAAGCTGGCGCATATGTTGCAGGCGTTGAACACGCTGCCAAAGCCCTTGATCGGGCGGCTGCACGGTAATGCATTCGGCGGCGGCGTGGGCATGGCGAGTGTCTGCGATGTGGCCATCGGGGCCGATAGCATCACGATGGCGCTGACAGAAACACGGCTGGGCCTGATCCCGGCGACCATTGGGCCCTATGTGGCGGCACGTATGGGCGAAGCCAAAGCGCGGCGCGTGTTCATGTCGGGACGTCGGTTCGACGCTGTCGAGGCAGTGCAATTGAACCTGTTGGCGCGGGCTGTTCCAGAGGGTGATCTGGATACGGCCATCGAGGCAGAAGTGACGCCCTATCTGAGCTGCGCACCAGAAGCCGTGGCGCGATCCAAGGCGCTATTGCGCGCGTTGGGCCCGCGCGTCGACGAAGATGTGATTGCGCATACGGTCGGCGAGTTGGCCAAGTGCTGGGAAGGCAGTGAGGCTCCCGAAGGGATCGGCGCGTTTTTCGACAAGCGCAAGCCGCGCTGGGCGGAGTGAAACAGACGGCATACGCATGTTGCAAAATCCGTTGCGCAAGCCGAGCTATTGCTGAGAGGTAATGCCCGTCGTCGGCGGGATCATCCACTGTTCGCGCAGGGTGGCGTTAAGGCGCGGGACAAGCTGATGATGCGCCTGCGGGCTAACGTGGCAGAAGTCGATGTAGAGCGGGTCATCGCCGTCATATGCATGACTGAGATCAATGAATGAGATCCCGGCCTCGGTCGCATATGCGCGGATGAGCGGGTAAACGGCTGGATATTGCGCCAGTATTTCCTGCTTCAACGGCGGGAAGGTCAGGTGATCGAGGTGAGGTGCCCCCACTGATGCGACGGGCTGCAGGATGGCTACGAATCGATCGCCCTTGCCATCTGCCAACGCATCTGCCGTTTTCCATGTCTCGACGATACGGCGGGCCACATGCCCGGCCGTTTCAGCAGAGTTGTCACAGAGGTACTGGGCATCAATAGATGTCTCTGAGGTCGGCTGAGGGCTGCGGGCGATGAGTTTCGTTAACAGGTCGGAAAGCTGACTGAAGGTACGGCTGAACGTCCATTTCGCCTCTGCCTGCGCGCGCATCTGGACCAGTGCGGCACGAATCTGGCCCTGACGTTGGGTGCTTATCAAATCGCTGTCATGGCGACACCAATAGGCGATATCGTTGATGCCATCGTAGAAGGCGACCAACCTTTGTCACCCAGTATCAGGGCGCTGGATATAGGCGTTGGTGAGCATGGCCAGAGACTGCCGTGAGATGTAGGCGGTCTCGCCGAGATTAACGGATGGCAGGCCATTAGATTGAGCAAAAACCGAAGGTATGGTGTTTGTGTCGTCTGTTCCCGTGCCCCACATTGTCGATCCACCAAAAAACCAGACCTCGGGGCCTTCAACGCGCGCGTCGGCTTGTATCGTTCGACGCAGGCCGTTTTCAACGGTCACGGTTTGACCCGCAAAATCGTCCCGGCGCCAGACAATATAGTCGTAATAGGTCTGCTGTGGGCGCGCGGATTCCTCGAAGAGTGTCTTGGCCCAAGGCAGGTTTGCGTAGTTTGGCAGGCTTGCCAGATCGGGCAGCGCCTCTGGCTGCGCCCCGGTCGCAGTGCGTTTGAGCACGGCGATTGCGCCAGCCGACGTGTAAAGAAGAGGAGTGAGCAACAGTAGCAGGCCCAACAGGAAGACCAGCACACAAAGATTCAAAAGACCTAGTTTGATCCAGCCCATTGAAACCTTGATACAGCATTGCGAGAAATTGGCATTTGCACGGGGTTGACCGTACCAAAGCGCCATCATCCGATCAAGGTATGGTTTGCACTGGAAAAGCACGAGGATATACGCTCCACCCGTTGACCCCAACTTGGGGCAGGGGTAGACACGGATGCAGTCAACTTTGCCACTTGACCGCGCGTGTATAGACTGGCGCGCAGAAAAGGAGCCGCTCTTGGAAGAGATGTTGAGGGAATACCTCCCGATTCTCGTATTTTTGGCCATTGCCATCGGGCTTGGCGTTGTTCTGATCCTCGCTGCTGTGATCATCGCTGTACGCAATCCGGACTCGGAGAAAGTCAGTGCCTATGAATGCGGGTTCAATGCGTTCGATGATGCGCGGATGAAATTCGACGTGCGTTTCTATCTGGTGTCGATCCTGTTCATCATCTTTGATCTGGAAATTGCGATGCTGTTCCCGTGGGCGGTGGCCTTTCAGGACGTCAGCATGGTCGGGTTCTGGTCGATGATCGTATTCCTCGGGGTGTTGACCATCGGGTTCGCCTATGAGTGGAAAAAGGGAGCTCTGGAATGGGAGTAGCAGTGGGCGCGAACCACGCGGGCGGCGACCGCGAGTATGCCACGCAAGAGCTGAACCGTGATTTGCAGGACAAGGGGTTCTTGCTGACCTCGACCGAGGACATCATCAACTGGGCGCGCACCGGGTCGCTGCACTGGATGACATTCGGTCTGGCCTGCTGTGCGGTTGAGATGATGCACACTGCGATGCCGCGCTATGATGTTGAACGGTTCGGCTTTGCACCACGTGCCAGCCCGCGCCAGTCGGACGTGATGATCGTCGCAGGGACACTGACGAACAAGATGGCCCCGGCGCTGCGCAAGGTTTACGACCAGATGCCAGAGCCGCGCTATGTGATCTCGATGGGGTCCTGCGCCAATGGTGGCGGTTACTATCATTACAGCTATTCGGTTGTGCGCGGCTGTGATCGGATTGTGCCGGTCGACATCTACGTGCCCGGCTGCCCGCCGACCGCCGAGGCGCTGGTTTACGGAATTCTGCAGTTGCAACGGAAAATCCGCCGCACTGGCACGATTGTCCGCTGAGGCGGGCAATGCGCTGGAGCAGGCGAGGGGGATCAGAGAATGAGTGACGCGCTAAACGAACTGGGCACGCATATCGAGCTGAAACGCAGCGATTGCGTGCTGGGTTGGGCCGTGACGCATGGCGAGCTGACCCTTGATGTGGCGTTGGCCAATATTGCCGGGCTGGTCGAGTTTCTGAAGACCGATCCGACCTGCCGGTTTTCGACACTGGTGGATATCACCGCCGTCGATCACCCCGAGCGGGCCAAGCGGTTCGATGTGGTCTACCATTTGCTCAGCATGTACCAGAACCACCGCATCCGTCTGCGCGTCGCGATACGCGAAGAAGACATGGTGGCGTCATTGGTGGATGTGCATCCATCGGCCAACTGGTTCGAGCGCGAAGTGTTCGACATGTATGGCATCCTGTTTTCCGGCCACCCGGATCTGCGCCGCATCCTGACCGACTATGGGTTCCGTGGGTATCCGCTGCGCAAGGATTTCCCGACGACGGGCTATACCGAAGTGCGCTATGACGAGGCGCAAAAGCGCGTGGTCTATGAGCCGGTCAGTCTGGTGCAGGAATATCGCCAATTCGATTTCATGTCGCCGTGGGAGGGTGCTGAATACATCCTGCCGGGTGATGAGAAAGAGGAGGCGAAGGGCTGATGGAATTTATCGCGTGGCTGATCATCGCGGCGCTGTCGGTTATCCCGTTCCTGACGCTGCTGCCGCATTTCGGTGTGAATAAGAACTGGGCCTTTGCCGCCATCATCCCGCTGGGCGCGCTGGTGCTGCTGTGGGTTCTGGCGATGAAGCTGAAGGAGCGTGGATGATGGTTGTTTTTGGCTTGTTTGCGTTGGCAGGTACGGCGCTGATCGGGTTTGGGTTGTGCGAGGCGCGGATGCGCGTTGCGCGGGCTGAGACGCTGCGAAAGGATCGCAAATGATGGACGGCTCCAAAGGTTTCGAAGACGCCCTGACCGGCGAACAGAAGATCCGCAATTTCAACATCAACTTTGGCCCACAGCACCCGGCGGCGCACGGCGTGTTGCGGTTGGTGCTGGAACTGGACGGCGAGATCGTCGAGCGGTGTGACCCGCATATCGGCCTGCTGCACCGTGGCACCGAGAAGCTGATGGAAAGCCGGACCTACCTGCAAAACCTGCCGTATTTCGACCGGCTGGATTACGTGGCCCCGATGAATCAGGAACATGCCTGGTGTCTGGCCATCGAAAAGCTGACCGGCGTCGAAGTGCCGCGCCGCGCGTCGCTGATCCGGGTGCTCTATTCCGAGATCGGTCGCATCCTGAACCACCTGCTGAACGTGACCACGCAGGCGATGGATGTGGGCGCGCTGACGCCGCCACTTTGGGGCTTTGAAGAGCGTGAAAAGCTGATGTGTTTCTATGAGCGGGCCTGCGGCGCACGTTTGCACGCGGCCTATTTCCGCCCCGGCGGAGTGCATCAGGATCTGCCCGACGATCTGATCGACGACATCGAGACATGGGCCAATGAATTCCCCACCGTGCTGGCGGATATTGATGGGTTGCTGACCGAGAACCGCATTTTCAAGCAGCGGAATGCCGATATTGGCGTGGTCAGCGAGCAAGACGCGCTCGACTGGGGTTTCAGCGGCGTTATGGTGCGCGGTTCCGGCATGGCATGGGATCTGCGCAGGTCGCAGCCCTATGAATGTTATGACGAGTTCGAATTCCAGATCCCCGTCGGCAAGAACGGCGATTGCTATGACCGCTATCTGGTGCGGATGGAGGAGATGCGCCAGTCGCTGCACATCATGCATCAGGCGATTGCCAAGCTGCGCGCGCCTGACGGCCAAGGTGACATTCTGGCGCGCGGCAAGATTACTCCGCCCAGCCGCACCGACATGAAGACGTCGATGGAGGCTTTGATCCATCACTTCAAGCTCTACACCGAAGGGTTCCACGTGCCTGAGGGCGAAGTCTATGCCGCCGTCGAGGCGCCCAAGGGCGAGTTCGGCGTTTATCTGGTCAGTGATGGCAGTAACAAACCCTACCGCGCCAAGATCCGCGCGCCCGGGTTCCTGCATTTGCAGGCGATGGACTACATCGCAGGCGGGCACCAGTTGGCCGACGTGGCCGCGATCATCGGCACGATGGATGTCGTGTTCGGGGAGATTGATAGGTAATGTTGAACAATATTGGATTGTCCGGTTTGGTATTTTTGGCTGCAGCAATTCCGGTCATTGCAAACCCTCCGGCTGCGGGATTGTTTTCACTCATGATGGCGCACTCTATCTCAATGGGTCTGGTGCAATGATTGCGCGTTTTCTCATCCTGACTTCTTTGATGGCGGCTCCCGCTCTTGCCGTGGATGCCGCGCGGATGGATGCACTGCTGGATGTGGCGCGGGCGCAGGGCTGTGTTATCGCCGATCTGGATGCGACGCTGAAGGCCGAAGGGTTCACCGATGAGGTCGAAGCGAGTGCCATTATTGGCAAGCTAGAAGATGAACAGAAAGCCAGCCGCGTCGGACCATCCTTGCTGGTGCGTGGCGATGCCTGCATGCAGGGAAGTGGGCCGACCGAGCTTGAGCGGTTCATGGCTGTGATGGGCCGTGGCGACAACTGTACCCAACCCGTGGATGGGCTGAACTACAAAATGGAAGGCTACGGCCTGACCCCGGCGCAAGTCGGACTGCTGCGCGAAGAGCTGGAAGGCAATGGCGAGGCGACCCTGTCCGCAGATGGCGAGAGTCTGCAAATCGAAGCGGCGCAATGCGCGGCGGCACAGGATTTGGCCCGTAGCATCACACCGGACCCTGAACAGGCGTTTCTTGCCTTTATGGCCAGCCACGATTGCCGCATGGGAAAGCGTGATCAAAATTTGGAAATCGCCAATGCGGGTCTTGACCCGGTGGCGACGGATATCGTGATCGAAAAGCTGGTGAGCGAGGGGGCTGCGATCTATTACGGCCCCGATGAGAGCCTGATCGTTTTTAACGAGCATTGCCGGTAACGGCACAACGAACATTCCCCGGTGTGCCGGGGGACACGGAAATGACATTCTACGGGTGAACGCCTCGCGTAAAGTGCCCGGCCTAAACAGGAGACTGCGCTAGATGCTTCGCCGTCTGTATCACGACCAACCCGAGAGCTTTGCTTTCTCGCCCGCAAACCTGAAATGGGCTGAGGGGCAGATCACAAAATACCCCGAGGGCCGACAGGCCAGCGCGATTATTCCGCTGCTCTGGCGCGCGCAGGAACAAGAAGGCTGGTTGACCCGCCCCGCAATCGAAGGCGTCGCCGAGATGCTGGGAATGGCCTATATTCGCGCGCTCGAAGTGGCGTCGTTCTATTTCATGTTCCAGCTACAGCCGGTCGGATCGGTCGCCCATATTCAGGTTTGCGGCACCACGTCCTGCATGATCTGCGGGGCAGAGGATCTGATTGGTGTGTGCCGGGAAAAGATCGCACCCAAGCCGCATCAATTGAGTGCCGATGGCAAATTCAGCTGGGAAGAGGTGGAATGCCTCGGGTCCTGTGCCAATGCGCCGATGGCGCAAATCGGCAAGGATTACTACGAGGATTTGACTGCCAAGCGCATGGGCGAACTCATTGACGAACTGGCAACCGGGGCCGTTCCGACGCCCGGACCGCAAAATGGTCGGTATGCCGCTGAACCGCTGAGCGGATTGACCAGCCTCAAAGAATTCGACAGCGGTCACACCAAGCATAACGCCAGCGTGCAACTGGCAAATGATATTGGCGATACGGTCAAGCGGATCGACGGTACCGAAGTGCCGATCCTGACACCGTGGCATGACAAGGGCGCGCGGCACCAGCCTGCGGCGCCTACGGTCAAGTTGCGCGAAACACCGGTGGACATCGTAGCCGAAAGCGCGCGTCTGGAGCCGGAAGATGCGGCCAAGGGCAAAGCGGCCAAGTCCAAGGGCAAACCCAAGCAGGACAACACCGCAGGGCCCGCCACCGCGCCGAAAACAGTCAAGGCCAAGAAACCGGCCCCGGCGCCAACCGCGTCGGCAAAAGCGCCCAAGATGAAAAAAGAAGTGGCTGGTACGCCCGACACGGGCACCAAGCCCGCCGCGCTGAAGGCCGCGCGAAAGGGTGGGGCGGACGACCTGAAGATGATCAAGGGCGTCGGGCCGAAGCTGGAAGCATTGCTCAATCGGCTTGGGTTCTACCATTTCGATCAGATTTCGAACTGGACCGCAGCAGAAGTGGCATGGGTCGATCAGAACCTCGAAGGGTTCAAGGGGCGCGTGAGCCGCGATAACTGGGTCGAACAGGCCCGTATTTTGTCTGAAGGTGGTGAAACGGAATTCGCCAACCGGGTAAAGAAGGGCGACGTCTACTAGAAAATAACAAATACGCCGCGCGCCCGCGATAGGGAGAGGAAGAGAAAATGATGACGGATGATGGAACGAATTGCAGCAAGACATGCTGGATGATGGCCGCTGTGGCGGGTGTTGTCTTAGCGATCCTGTTGATGGCGGTTATCGGTCTTGGCTGGTTCTCCAGTCTTCTTCTGGGTGTGCTGGTTTTTGTGATCTGCGGCGTCTTTTTCCCCAAGCTCTTTTGCGGGAACGCCGCCTCGGGGGGCGCGCAGGCGACCCCGACGGCGCCCGCGTCCCGCGCGCCAGAGGTGAAACCCGCGGCCACGCCAGCAGCATCGCCCGTGCCTGACGCCCCGACGATGCCGATGGGGGATGCCGTGCCGCCGGCCGATGCCGCACCTGCCGACGCTATCCCGCCGGATGCCGAGCCGGTCGTAGCGGCGCCTGCGGCCGCGCCACCTGCGGCAGCGGCTCCGGCAACATCGGCACCCGAAGCGCAAGCTCAGCCCGAAACGCTGAGTGCGGCGCGTGGCGGGAATGCGGACAATCTCAAACTGATAAAAGGCGTAGGGCCGAAGCTGGAAGCATTGCTGAACAAGATGGGCTTTTACCACTTTGACCAGATCGCCGGATGGACCGCCAAGGAAGTGGCATGGGTCGATCAGAACCTCGAAGGATTCAAAGGGCGCGTGAGCCGCGATAACTGGGTCGAACAGGCCAAAACGCTGGCCGAGGGCGGCGAGACCGAATTTTCCAAACGCTCCAAGGGCAAGAAGTAGGACGCGACGACGTGAACCAACCCACCAGAGATACCGAGCAAGCACATGGACGCCGTGCCGCACTGGTGATTGCACTGAGCGCGGCCTTCTGGATTGTGGCCGAGTTTGCCGGTGCAAAGTTGGGGTGGAGCCTGCGCATTCGCGCGCTGCTGACCATGTTCGCTGGAGCCGGGTTCGTTTGGGCGCTTTGGATGGTTTTTAATATCTGGCGTGCGCGCCAGGACAATCAGAGGTAGTGGCGGAATGCTGAAAGACCAGGACCGTATCTTTACCAACCTTTACGGCATGCATGACCGCACCCTGAAGGGTGCGCAGGCGCGCGGCCATTGGGATGGCACCGCGAAGATATTGCAAAACGGGCGCGGCTGGATCATCGACCAGATGAAGGCCAGTGGTCTGCGCGGACGCGGCGGTGCGGGGTTCCCCACCGGCCTCAAATGGTCGTTCATGCCAAAGGAAAGCGATGGTCGCCCTGCCTATCTGGTGGTCAATGCCGACGAATCCGAGCCGGGCACCTGCAAGGACCGCGAGATCATGCGCCACGATCCGCATACGCTGATCGAAGGGTGCCTGATTGCCAGCTACGCGATGCAGGCGCATGCGTGCTATATCTATATTCGCGGTGAATATATCCGCGAGCGCGAGGCCTTGCAGATAGCCATCGACGAGGCCTATGACGCCGGTCTGATCGGCAAGAACGCCTGCGGTGCGGGTTTTGATTTTGACCTCTATCTGGCGCATGGGGCCGGGGCCTATATCTGTGGCGAGGAAACCGCGCTGCTGGAGAGCCTTGAGGGCAAAAAGGGCATGCCGCGTATGAAGCCGCCGTTCCCGGCGGGGGCGGGTCTCTATGGCTGCCCGACCACGGTGAACAACGTGGAGTCGATCGCTGTCGTGCCGACGATCCTGCGGCGCGGGCCGGAATGGTTCGCGGGCTTTGGTCGCCCTAACAACACCGGAACCAAGCTGTTTGCGATTTCGGGCCATGTGAACAACCCCTGTGTCGTCGAAGAGGCGATGAGCATCAGTTTCGAAGAGTTGATCGAAAAGCATTGCGGCGGCATTCGCGGCGGCTGGAAAAACCTCAAGGCGGTCATTCCCGGCGGGTCGTCAGTGCCCTGCATTCGTGGCGAGCACATGAAAGAGGCGATCATGGATTTCGACTATCTGCGCGAGCAGCGGTCGGGTCTGGGCACGGCTGCGGTGATCGTGATGGACAACGATACCGATATCATCAAGGCGATCTGGCGGCTGGCCAAGTTCTATAAACACGAGAGTTGTGGTCAGTGTACACCCTGCCGCGAGGGCACGGGTTGGATGATGCGCGTTATGGAACGGCTGGTCACGGGCGATGCAGAGGTCGAAGAGATCGATATGCTGCTGGATGTGACCAAGCAGGTCGAGGGCCACACGATCTGTGCGCTCGGCGACGCGGCAGCATGGCCAATTCAGGGTCTGATCCGCAATTTCCGCGACGAAATCGAAGATCGGATCAAACACAAGCGCACCGGGCGCGTCAGTGCGGTGGCCGCGGAATGAAACATCTGGCGACATTTCTGACATTGCTGGCTGTCGGCAGTGCGGCGCAGGCCGAAACCGTGCGGTCGCAGACCTATGAGGCGACGATAGAGCGGCGCGCGGTATCGCTGCGCGCCCAAGACGGCAATGGCGCGATCGCAGCGCAGCAGGTGCTGGTTAGTGTCGGGCGGATCGATGGTCAGGCTGCAACCGATGCGGCCTTTGGGTTTGCCGAGAAAGTGGCCTGTGGCGGGGCTGTGCCGGTGGTCAGCATCGCGCTGGGGGCGGCTGAGGGCCGCATAAGCTATGATATTCTCTGCCGGACCGGCGGATAAGGGAGCGACGTCGGATGCATGATTTCGCACAATACGGGCACGCAATCATTGCGATGGCATTGATGGGTTTGACGACTCTCGTGCTGAGCCCGCTATCGGCGATGCGCAAGACGGCGGCCGGGCTGGTGCCCGGTGCAACCCCGCCCGAGGATTATGCCAGTGCCACCTATCGCTGGCACCGGGCCTATGGCAACGCTGCTGAATCAGTGGGCACATTTGCGCTGGTTACGCTGGCGGCGATTCTGGCCGGGGCGGCACCGTTTTGGGTGAACCTTTTCGCGTCGACCTTTTTCGTCGCGCGTATCGTGATGCTGGTCATACACCTGCGTGGCGGTAAGGCGGATATGGGCGCGCGTTCCTTTGCCTATGTTCTGGGCTGGCTGATGTGCATCCTGCTGGCGATTTTGGCGATTTTGGCAGTATTTGGAGGCCCGGCATGACGCATACACGGATCATCACGAGCGTTTTGGCCGCGATGCTGGTACTGGGCGCCTGCGCCAAACCGGGCGAGCGTGAAATGTTCGACGGTAAGTATTACCCGGCCAAAGCCAAGAAAGACGGCGACCGGCGCGAGGATTTCGTCGTGACTGTCCGTCGTGTGGGGCAGGGGATCGAGGGCGCGCGCAAGGCCGGCCGCCACGAGGGCATTCGCTATTGTGTCGAGACGTACGGGGATTCAGCGATCGAGTGGAAGCCGGGATCAGACCCCGAGGCCGCGACGGTTGTCACTGAAGGCGATGCGCTGACAATGCGGGGGAGCTGTGTGGAATGGTAGGCTATTCGCCGATATCCGCCGATTTTGGCCCGTGTTATTGCATAACACGCGAGGCAAACTCCATGTGCAGCCATAAGGTGCCCGCCGTTCGGCGGGTGCTGAGGCATGTACAACAAGGAGTATTCTCATGCGTATGATGACGACTGCTATTCTGAGCGTTACGCTGGCCGGATTCGTTGCGACGAGCGGCCATGCAGGGCTGCGCGACGAGCGTGATATTACCGCTGGTTTGCTGGCCATTGCCGTGGCGGACAAGATCCGCCGGTCCTGTGATGATGTGTCAGGGCGGCTATGGGTTGCACGATCCTACCTGAACGGGTTGAAGGCGATCGCGCGCGAGCGCGGCTATTCCGAGGCCGAGATCGACGCCCATGTAAATTCGTCCGAAAACAAGGCCGAGATGCGCAAGATGCGCAACGCCTATTACAAATCCAAGGGGGCCAGCAATCTGGATCACCCAAGCCTGTGCCGTCTGGCGCGCGAGGAAGTCGCGGCCCAGACCCAAGCGGGCAAGTTTCTGAAAGTAAAGTGAACGCAACATGACTGACCTTCGCAAGATCATCATCGACGAGACCGAGGTAGAGGTGGATGGGGCCATGACCCTGATTCAGGCCTGTGAAGAGGCGGGCGTGGAAATTCCGCGCTTTTGCTATCACGAGCGGCTCTCGATCGCGGGCAACTGTCGGATGTGTCTTGTGGAGGTCGTCGGCGGCCCGCCAAAGCCTGCGGCGTCCTGTGCGATGCAGGTGCGCGATCTGCGCCCCGGACCGGAAGGCCAGCCGCCGGTCGTGAAAACCAACAGCCCGATGGTCAAGAAGGCCCGCGAGGGTGTGATGGAGTTCCTGCTGATCAACCACCCGCTGGATTGCCCGATCTGCGATCAGGGTGGCGAATGCGATCTACAGGATCAGGCGATGGCCTACGGCGTTGATTTCAGCCGCTTTCGCGAGGCAAAACGCGCCAGTACGGACCTTGATCTGGGACCGTTGGTCGAGACACATATGACGCGTTGCATTTCGTGTACCCGCTGCGTGCGGTTTACCACCGAAGTGGCAGGTATCCAGATGATGGGTCAGACAGGGCGCGGCGAGGATGCTGAGATCACCACCTATCTGGGCGGCACTCTGGACAGCAACATGCAGGGCAACATCATCGATCTGTGCCCGGTTGGTGCATTGGTATCAAAGCCTTATGCATTTACTGCGCGGCCATGGGAGCTGACCAAGACCGAGAGCATCGACGTGATGGATGCGTTGGGCAGCAACATCCGCGTTGACACCAAAGGGCGCGAAGTCATGCGGTTCTTGCCACGCAACAATGACGGCGTGAACGAGGAATGGATTTCGGACAAGACGCGTTTCGTCTGGGACGGGTTGCGTCGTCAGCGGCTGGACCGTCCCTATGTGCGCGAAAATGGCAAGCTGCGGCCAGCCAGCTGGCCCGAGGCGCTCGGCGTTGCGGCAAATGCAATGAAGGGTAAGAAAGTGGCTGGCCTGGTTGGCGATCTGGCCCCGGTCGAGGCGGCGTTCGCGCTGAAAACCCTGATTGAGGGCATGGGTGGCAATGTTGAGTGCCGTACTGACGGTGCGAAGCTGCCCGAGGGCAATCGGTCCGGCTATGTCGGAACGGCAACCATCGAAGAGATCGACACAGCCAAGACGATCCTGATCGTCGGCGCGGATCCTCGGGTCGAGGCACCAGTGCTGAACGCGCGCATTCGCAAGGCGTGGCTGGCTGGCGCGCGTGTAGGTGTGATCGGTCCGAAGATCGATCTGACCTTTGACTATCATCATTTCGGCACCGACCGCGACGCATTGACCAAACTGGTCGGCAAGGTCGAGGAAAAGCCGGACACGATCGTGATCGTGGGGCAGGGCGCGTTGCAGGAGGCCGATGGTGCCGCCGTTCTGAGCCAGGTCATGGCCTATACCCAAGGGGCTGGCGCCAAGCTGCTGGTGTTGCACACAGCGGCGGGTCGCGTTGGCGCAATGGACGCTGGTTGCACCACGACAGGTGGCATGGAGGCCGCGCTGGACGGGGCTGAGGTGATTTACAACCTTGGCGCCGATGAGGTCGACATCAAGGATGGCGCGTTCGTGATCTATCAGGGCAGCCATGGCGACCGGGGCGCGCACCGCGCCGACGTGATCCTGCCGGGCGCAGCCTATACCGAGGAGCAAGGCCTGTTCGTGAACACCGAAGGCCGCCCGCAATTGGCGTTGCGCGCCAGCTTTGCCCCCGGTGAAGCCAAGGAAAACTGGGCGATCCTGCGCGCACTCAGCGGTGAGCTGGGTGCGACACTGCCATTCGACAGCCTGCCGCAACTGCGTCATGCGTTGGTCGCGGTCGCCCCGCATCTGGCGGAAATCGACGCGGTGCCGGAAAATGAATGGCAGCCGTTGAAGGTCAGCAAGCCGGGCAGTGCCGATTTCCGTCTGGCGATCACGGATTTCTATCTGACCAATCCGATTGCCCGCGCCAGCACGCTTATGGCTGAACTAAGCGCCGGTGCCAAAGCGCGCCAAGAGCAGCCGGTGGCGGCAGAGTGACCATGTCCGGGGTACAGCATATCCCGAAATCGGGTCTGGCACTGGCGGCGCTGGTTGCACTCTCTGGGTGTGTGACGCCGGGCGTTGACGGCAACGGGGCCGCGTCCGGCAACGCTGGAATGCGCGGGTATGTCGGCCGCAGCGTTACCGAGGCGATGATTGATCATGGTCGCCCGGTTCAGGTCGTCGAGGCTGAGAACGGCACGCGCGCCTTTCATTGGCTGCCCAAGGCGACCACGGCCAACAATGGCACGGCCAATGCCGAAGAGGTCGCCGCGTGGATGCGTCCGAATACTACCGAAGCGCAGGCGCGCTATCCCGCCACGTGTCTTTACACGCTGATCGGACAAAGGCAGGGCGAAGGCTGGGTCGTGACCGGCCTGAACGCACCAACAGCAAAATGCGAAGGTATATGAGAACTGATATGAGTGTCATAGCCCTCACCCTGTTGTCCGGACTGGCCGCCTGCCAGGCGTCCGATCCGGAGGTGAGCCGTTTTGCGCCCGATTATCAGGGTATCGAGACGCAGTTGCTGGACGGCGATCTGGTGAATTTCCACGTCTCCATGACCGGCGCGCGCAACACCGATGATGTGGATCGCTATGCGGCCTGTGCTGCAGCGCAGTATACGCTCATTCGTGGATATGGTTTTGCGCGACATCTGCGCACGAATATCGTCGAAGAGGGTGGCATCTGGCGCGGTGATGCGGTTTATACGATCTCACCGGCGCTGCCGCGTGGGCTAAAGACACTCGACGCCGAAGTCGTCGCCGCCGACTGCGCGGAAAACGGAATACCGATGGTATGAGGACCTGATGGCTGAATTCTTTGCAACACCCCTTGGAACGCTGGTGATCATCGCGGCGCAATGTCTGGCGGTTCTGGGGTTCGTTATGATCTCGCTGCTGTTTCTGGTCTATGGCGACCGCAAGATCTGGGCCGCAGTCCAGATGCGGCGCGGGCCGAATGTGGTTGGCACCTTTGGCCTGCTGCAATCCGTGGCTGACGCGCTGAAATACGTGGTCAAAGAGGTGGTGGTGCCCGCAGGGGCCGACAAGGCCGTCTTCATGCTGGCCCCGCTCACGAGTTTCGTGCTGGCGGTGATCGCGTGGGCGGTGATTCCGTTTGCCGATGGCTGGGTGATCAGTGATCTGAACGTTGCGATCCTCTATGTCTTCGCCGTCTCCAGTCTGGAAGTTTACGGCGTGATCATGGGCGGCTGGGCGTCAAACTCGAAATACCCGTTTTTGGGCAGCTTGCGTTCTGCCGCGCAGATGATTTCCTATGAGGTCAGCATCGGTCTGATCATCGTGGGTATCATCATCTCGACCGGGTCGCTGAATTTCGGCGCGATTGTTGCGGCGCAGGACACGGCCTATGGCTTCTTCGGATGGTACTGGTTGCCGCATCTGCCGATGTTGTTCCTATTCTTTATCTCGGCACTGGCCGAGACCAACCGCCCGCCCTTTGACCTGCCCGAGGCGGAATCAGAACTGGTTGCGGGCTATCAGGTCGAATATTCCGCGACGCCCTTCCTGCTATTCATGGCGGGGGAGTACATCGCGATCTTCCTGATGTGCGCGCTGACGTCTCTGCTGTTCTTTGGTGGCTGGCTGTCGCCCATTCCGGGCCTGCCCGACGGGGCGCTGTGGATGATTGGCAAGATGGCATTCTTCTTCTTCATTTTCGCAATGGTGAAGGCGATCACGCCGCGCTATCGCTACGACCAATTGATGCGCATCGGCTGGAAAGTGTTCCTGCCGCTGTCGCTGGCTTGGGTGGTGATCATCGCGTTTCTGGCGAAATTCGAAGTGATGGGCGCGTTCTGGGCGCGCTATACAATGGGGGGCTGATCCTTTGGGGGTCGACTATGTTCTGTTTGACCGGCTCGTTGAGCTGAGCACACGTTTCCAGCCGAAAGGCCGGACGTTGATGCTTGGCCGACAGAGTTTTGGCATCCAGACTAAACGTCGGCACCTCTATGAGGAAACGCTGAAGCGCCACGGTATCGAGGGCAAGCGGTTCGATTTCCTGCAAGAGGACGGGTTTTCCGAGACGCTGATGGAGAAGCTCGGCTTTGGCCGGATGGAGACCATGGATTTCTCGGATTACGAGGGGGCCGATGTTCTGCATGACCTGAACAAGAAGCCTGCCAAGAAGCTGGAAAAGAAGTTCGATCTGATTTTTGACGGTGGCACGGTCGAGCATGTGTTCAACGTGCCGATGGCGCTGGAAGGGTTGTTTCGGATGCTCAAGCCGGGCGGCCGTCTGATCAGCGCCAATGGGCTGAATGGCTGGTATGGGCACGGCATGTACCAGTTCAACCCGGAATTGGTCTGGACCTTTTGGAAGCGGGCGTGCAACTGCAACGTGATTGATTGCCGTGCCGTACCTGAAGCGCCCGAGGACGGATTCGGGCAAGTCGAATTTCAGGATCCGGCGCTGACCGGCGTGCGACTGAAGCTGAAGAACAAGATCGGGCCGGGGCGCACGTATCTGTATTACGAAATTGAAAAAACTAAGGAGTCGCATCTGCCGGATTTCGCGCTGCAAAGCGATTACGAGACCCGCTGGAACGGGCATGCAAATGCCGGTAAGACCCACCTTGAGACGGACGCAAGGAGCTAAGACGCATGGCCAACATAGATTACGGACGCGCGGCCGGGTATTTCCTGCTCAGCGATTTTTTCAAAGGGTTCAAGCTGGGGCTGAAATACTTCTTTGCGCCCAAGGCGACGCTGAACTATCCGCATGAAAAAGGGCCGCTTTCACCCCGTTTTCGTGGTGAACACGCGTTGCGGCGCTATCCCAACGGTGAAGAACGCTGCATCGCCTGCAAGCTGTGCGAGGCGATCTGCCCGGCGCAGGCGATCACCATCGACGCCGAACCGCGCGATGACGGCAGCCGCCGCACGACGCGCTATGACATCGACATGACCAAATGCATCTATTGCGGTTTCTGCCAAGAGGCCTGCCCGGTGGATGCGATTGTCGAAGGGCCGAATTTCGAGTTCGCCACCGAGACCCGAGAAGAACTGTTTTATGACAAGGACAAGCTGCTGGCCAACGGCGACCGCTGGGAAGCAGAGATTGCCCGCAATCTGGAACTGGACGCACCGTACCGATGACCGATCCCAACAATCCCTTTGCCGCGATGATGGCCCAGGCGCAGGAAATGGCAAAGTCGTTTCCGGCGATGGAGGCGTTCACACCCAAGGGATTCGAGAAGATGATGGGCACCATGCCACGCGACATGATGGAAATGATGTTTGGCAACACGTTGAACGAGGGCGGGCTGGACGCACGGACGCGGATGCTGTTGACGCTGGCCGGATTGACCATGCAGGGCGCGCAGAACGACGTTGCCTTTCGCCAGTCGGTGCGGCATGCGCTGGAGGCGGGCGCGACGAAGCAACATATCGTCGAAACGCTGGGACAAATGTCGATGTTCGCCGGATTGCCCGCGATGACGCGGGCGATGGAACTGGCCGAGCAAGTGCTCGACGCACAGGATGAAGAAGGAAAAGACACATGACCGTCATGGCACTGGCCTTTTATCTCTTTGCGATCTCGGTCGTGATTGGCGGACTTTTTACCGTCATCAGCCGCAACCCGGTGCATTCGGTGCTCTGGCTGATCCTGTCATTCATCAGTGCGGCGGGGCTCTTTGTCCTGCTGGGCGCGGAATTTGTCGCGATGCTGCTGGTGATTGTTTATGTGGGCGCGGTGGCGGTTCTGTTCCTGTTCGTGGTGATGATGCTGGATGTGGATTTTGCCGAGTTGAAGGCGGAAATGGCAAAATACCTGCCGTTGGCACTGCTGATCGGGGTGATCCTGCTGATGCAATTCGGTATCGCGCTGGGAGCGTGGGAAGTGGCCGAGGGCGCCGAGGCCGCACGTCAGGCCGTGACACCGACAGAGACGCACAACACCGCGGCGCTGGGTCTGCTGCTTTATGATAAGTATTTTCTGCTGTTCCAACTGGCGGGGCTGATCCTGCTGGTCGCGATGATCGGGGCAATCGTGCTGACGTTGCGACACCGGACAGACATCAAGCGTCAGAACGTGCTGCACCAGATGTGGCGTGACCCGGCCAAGGCGATGGAACTGCGCGATGTAAAGCCGGGGCAGGGGCTCTGAGCTGGTGAACGATGAGCGTCGGACGTGATCCGGGGCGATGACAAGACAGGCAAGTGGCGCGAATAGCGCGCCTTTGGGGATATGAAGGGGCGAAGACAATGTCGAGAAACACAATCGTTGTATTGGTGGTCGTGCTGGTTATCGTCCTTGGCGGCTATTCGATGTTCTAGGGGCTACACGCGCCGGACAACACGCGCATTGCGCGATGCAAAAAGAAGACTGAGGGACAGACATGATCGGAATTGAACATTACCTGGCGGTGGCGGCGGCACTCTTTGTCACCGGCATTTTCGGGCTTTTCCTGAACCGCAAGAATGTGATCATTCTGCTGATGTCGATCGAGTTGATGCTCTTGGCAATCAACATCAATATGGTTGCGTTCTCCAGCTACGCGGGCGATCTGGTCGGGCAAGTCTTTACCCTCTTTATCCTGACTGTCGCCGCCGCCGAGGCCGCCATCGGCCTCGCGATCCTTGTGTGTTTCTTCCGCAACCGTGGCACAATCGCGGTCGAAGATGTCAACGTGATGAAGGGCTGATATCATGGAAAAGATCATCCTTTTCGCCCCCCTGATCGGGGCCATCATTGCAGGGTTCGGCTGGCGCGTGATTGGCGATGTGGCCGCACAATGGATCACGACCGGCCTGCTGTTTCTGGCCTGCGCACTTAGCTGGATCGTGTTCCTCGGGCATGACGGCACGACACAGCACATTCATATCCTTGACTGGGTCCAATCGGGTTTGCTGGACACGGCGTGGGGTATCCGGCTGGACCGTCTGACAGCGATCATGCTGATCGTGGTGACGACCGTTTCGGCGCTGGTTCACCTCTATTCGATGGGGTACATGGCGCATGACAGCCAGTTTAACGAAAACGAGAGCTATCGTCCGCGTTTCTTTGCTTATCTGAGCCTCTTTACCTTTGCGATGCTGATGCTGGTCACAGCCGACAACCTCGCGCAGATGTTCTTTGGCTGGGAGGGCGTGGGCCTTGCCTCTTACCTGTTGATCGGGTTCTATTTCCGCAAACCGAGTGCAAATGCCGCCGCGATCAAGGCGTTCGTGGTCAACCGGATCGGTGATTTTGGGTTTGCGCTGGGTATCTTTGCGCTGTTCTATCTGACCGACAGCATCAAGTTTGACGACGTGTTTGCCGCCGCACCAGAACTGGCGCAGACTAACATTACCTTCTTGTGGTCTGAATGGAATGCGGCCAACCTGATCGCTTTCCTGCTGTTTGTCGGCGCGATGGGCAAATCGGCGCAACTGTTCCTGCACACTTGGCTGCCGGACGCGATGGAAGGCCCGACACCGGTATCGGCGCTGATCCACGCGGCGACCATGGTGACGGCGGGTGTGTTCCTGGTCTGCCGGATGTCACCGCTGATGGAATACGCGCCCGAGGCGATGATGTTCGTCACGTTCCTGGGGGCCACCACCGCGTTTGTCGCGGCCACCATTGGGCTGGTGCAGAACGACATCAAACGTGTCATCGCCTATTCGACCATGAGCCAGCTGGGCTATATGTTCGTGGCGGCGGGCGTCGGCATGTATTCGGTGGCGATGTTCCACCTCTTTACCCACGCATTTTTCAAGGCGATGCTGTTTCTCGGTGCCGGATCGGTCATCCACGGGATGCATCACGAGCAGGATATGCGGAACTATGGCGGGTTGCGCAAAAAGCTGCCCTATACATTCTGGGCGATGCTGATCGGTACGCTGGCCATTACCGGCGTCGGTATCCCGCTGACACATATCGGGTTCGCCGGCTTCCTGAGCAAGGACGCAGTGATCGAGAGCGCATGGGCAGGCACCAATGGCGGCTATGCCTTCTGGATGCTGGTCATCGCCGCGCTCTTTACCAGCTTCTACAGCTGGCGGTTGATGTTCCTGACCTTCTGGGGCGAGCCGCGTGGCGACAAGCATACACATGAGCACGCGCATGAAAGCCCGATGGTCATGCTGGTGCCTCTGGGTGTGCTGGCGCTGGGATCGGTCTTTGCGGGGATGGTCTGGTATGGCAGCTTCTTTGGCGATCATGCGCAGGTGAACAAGTTCTTTGGCATTCCCGAACATCATGCCGAGGCCAGCGAAGGCCACGGCGAAGAGGCTGGGCATGGCGAAGAAGCTGGGCATGGTGAAGAGGCCGCACACGGCGAGGAACTGGCCACCGCGGACATGGTTGATGCGGGTCACGGCGACAACGCCGTCGCTGCGGGTGACGAACATGCCACCGCGACCCATTCCGGCGAAGCGCCCAAGGGGGCCATCTACATGGCACCGGATAATCATGTGATGGACGACGCGCACCACGCGCCCAAATGGGTCAAGGTCAGCCCGTTCATCGCGATGCTGATCGGTCTGATCACGGCACTGTGGTTCTATATCTGGGATCCCAGCATGCCGCGGAAAGCGGCCGAGAGCCAACGGCCGCTATATCTGTTTTTGCTGAACAAATGGTACTTTGATGAAATCTACGACGCGATCTTTGTCCGCCCGGCCAAACGGCTCGGTCACTTCTTGTGGAAACGCGGGGATGGCAGTGTGATTGATGGCGCGCTCAATGGTGTGGCCCTCGGGATCGTGCCCTTCTTTACCCGGCTCGCGGGCCGGGCGCAGTCTGGCTATATCTTTACCTATGCGTTCGCCATGGTGATCGGGATTGCGGTCCTCGTTACATGGGTCACGATGAGCGGGGGGGCACACTGATGGATAATGTCCTGTCGATCACAACGTTTCTGCCGCTGATTGCGGCGGCCATTCTTGCGGTATTCCTGCGGGGCGAGGATGAAGCGGCGCAGCGCAACGCCAAATGGGTCGCACTGGTCGCGACCGTGGTCACGTTCCTTGTGTCGCTGTTCATCCTGTTCGATTTCGATAGCAGCAACACTGGATTCCAGTTCGTCGAAGAGCATCAATGGCTCTTGGGTCTGAAATACAAGATGGGCGTTGACGGGATCAGCGTCCTGTTCGTGATGCTGACCACGTTCATGATGCCGCTGACAATCGCCGCGTCGTGGAATGTCAAGGTACGGGTCAAGGAATACATGATCGCGTTCCTGTTGCTGGAAACGCTGATGCTGGGCGTGTTCATGGCGCTCGATCTGGTGCTGTTCTACCTCTTCTTCGAGGCGGGGCTGATCCCGATGTTCCTGATCATCGGTATCTGGGGCGGCAAGGAACGGATCTATGCTTCGTTCAAGTTCTTCCTCTACACCTTCCTTGGGTCGGTTCTGATGCTGGTCGCGATGGTCGCGATGTTCGCGGATGCGGGCACCACCGACATCCCGGCGCTGATGAATCACGAGTTCGCATCCGAGAGCTTTAGCGTATTGGGTATCTATGTCGTCGGCGGCATGCAGACGCTGATGTTCCTCGCGTTCTTTGCCAGTTTTGCGGTCAAGATGCCGATGTGGCCTGTCCACACATGGCTGCCGGATGCGCACGTACAGGCACCTACTGCGGGGTCGGTTGTTCTGGCAGCGATCCTGCTAAAGATGGGTGGCTATGGCTTCTTGCGGTTCAGCCTGCCGATGTTCCCGGTGGGTGCGGATGTTCTGACACCGCTGGTGTTGTGGATGTCGGCGATCGCCATCGTCTACACGTCGCTGGTGGCGCTGGCCCAAGAAGACATGAAAAAGCTGATTGCCTATTCATCCGTGGCGCATATGGGCTATGTGACGATGGGCATTTTTGCAGCAAACCAGCAGGGCATTGATGGCGCTATTTTCCAGATGCTCAGCCACGGGTTTATCTCGGGGGCGCTCTTCCTCTGCGTCGGGGTCATCTATGACCGGATGCACACCAGAGAGATTGACGCCTATGGCGGTCTGGTCAACCGGATGCCGGCCTATGCGCTGATCTTTATGTTCTTTACCATGGCCAATGTCGGACTGCCGGGCACTTCCGGTTTTATCGGCGAGTTTCTGACGCTGGTGGGTATCTTTAAGGTCAATACATGGGTCGCCGCGGTCGCTACATCGGGTGTGATCCTGTCGGCGGCATACGCGCTATGGCTATACCGCCGGGTGGTGATGGGTGACCTGATCAAAGAGAGCCTGCGCACTATCACCGACATGGGCGGGCGCGAGCGGGCGATCTTTGCGCCACTGGTGGCAATGACGCTTCTGCTGGGTGTTTATCCCAGTCTGGTGACTGACATCATCAGCCCCTCGGTCGAGGCGCTGATTTCCAACTATGACACTGCGGTTGCGGAGGCACATACAGGTGCCGCCAGCCAAACCGCCGATACATCGCATTAAGGGGCCGAGAGATGATTCAGGCTGATCTGAACGTAATCCTGCCGGAACTGGTGATCGCGGTTTTCGCGATGCTGGCCCTTATCGGCGCAGTCTACAGCGGCAAGGACAAGATGGCGGGTATGCTGATCTGGCTCACTGCCGCGCTCTTTGTCGCGATGGCCTTCTGGATCGGAAGCACCGGGAGCGGCACGCGCACGGCGTTTGGCGGCATGTTCGTCGATGACGGGTTCGCCCGGTTTGCCAAAGTGGTGGTCCTGTTGAGTGCGGCGGCGGTCATGGTCATGGGCCAAGACTATATGGCGCGTCGTGACATGCTGCGGTTCGAGTATCCGATCCTTGTGGCGCTGTGCGCCGTGGGCATGATGATGATGGTCAGCGCCGGCGATCTGATGGCGTTGTACATGGGATTGGAACTGCAATCTCTGTCGCTGTATGTCGTGGCGTCGCTACGTCGTGATAGTGTCAAATCGACCGAAGCGGGCCTGAAATATTTCGTGCTGGGCTCGCTCAGCTCTGGTCTGCTGCTTTATGGTGCCTCTTTGGTTTACGGTTATGCGGGCACGACGCTGTTCTCAGGCATCATCGCAGCGGCGGACGGGCACGCGCCGCTGGGACTGCTGTTGGGGTTGGTGTTCGTGATTTCCGGCATGGCATTCAAGGTGTCGGCGGTGCCGTTCCACATGTGGACGCCGGATGTGTATGAAGGCGCGCCAACGCCGATCACCGCTTTTTTTGCCACCGCGCCCAAAGTGGCGGCGATGGGATTGTTTGCCCGCGTCGTACATGACGCATTCGGCGGTGTGGTCGCTGACTGGCGGCAGATCGTTGCATTGCTGAGCGTGTTGTCGATGTTCCTCGGGGCCGTTGCGGCCATCGGGCAACGCGATATCAAGCGGCTGATGGCCTATTCCTCGATCGCGCATATGGGCTTTGCCCTGATGGGGCTTGCGGCGGGGACGGCGTTTGGTGTGCAGGCGATGCTGATCTATATGGCGATCTACGTCACCATGAATATCGGCACATTCGCGTTCATCCTGTCGATGGCCAAGGACGGGCAGCCGGTCACGGATATTGCCAGCCTGAACATGTATTCGAAGCGCCATCCGGGTCGGGCGCTGGCGGTGCTGATCCTGATGTTCAGCCTAGCGGGCGTGCCACCGCTGGTCGGCTTCTTTGGCAAGTTTTACGTGCTGCGCGCGGCCTATGACGGCGGGCTGGCGTGGCTGGCTGTTGCGGGTGTGGTCGCCTCGGTGATCGGTGCGTTTTATTACCTGCGTATCGTCTATTACATGTATTTCGGCGAGGAAGGCGAGGCACTGGACGCCCCGCGTTCACCTGTGCTGTGGGGATTCCTGATGGCCTCGGCGGCGATCATGGTGCTGGGGGTTGTGAACCTCTTTGGCATCGAAGGGATGGCGCAGGCGGCGGCGGCGACGCTGGTCAACTGATCCGTATGCATCAGAACAGATCGTTTGAAAAAGGTGACGCGCCACGGCGCGTCGCTTTTGTTTTTGCCGCCCCGTTGTGGCGGGTGCCTCCGGCGGAGGTATTTGGGGAATGATGAAAAACGTAGGGTGGCCAGACGGATACGCGAAGTGCATTCTGCCAGAGGTGGACAGCACCAACGCCGAAGCTGTGCGCGTGGCGGCCACGCTGACCGGGCCGACGTGGATCATGGCACATCGCCAGACCGCAGGGCGCGGCCGGCGGGGGCGGCCATGGGTCGATCCCACCGGCAATCTGGCGGCGACGTTGGTGTTGCGTCCGGCAGAGGTTCCGGGGCAGGCGGCGCTGCGGTCGTTCGTGGCGGCACTGGCGCTGGACGACGCGCTGGTGATGGTTACAGGACGCGCAGAGAGTTTTGCGTTGAAATGGCCGAACGATGTTTTGCTGCACGGAGGCAAATTGGCGGGCATTCTGCTGGAAAGCGCAGGAATCGGCGGCAAACTAAGCCATCTGGCGATCGGGTTTGGCGTGAACCTGTCTGAGGTTCCACAAGTCGTGACCAAGGGTGCCGTCCCGCCTGTGTCACTGCGCGGTGAGACCGGGACGCAGATCGCGCCAGAGGATTTCCTGACCTATCTGGCCGCCGCCTATGCCATGCGCGAGGATCAGTTCGCACGACATGGCTTTGCCCCGATCCGCACGGCATGGTTGGCGCGTGCGGCGCGTTTGGGAGAGGTGATCACGGCCCGCACGGGCAAAGCAGAAATCACGGGCCGGTTCGAGACGGTGGACGAAGACGGTAATCTTGTTCTATCTACCGGCACCGGGCGGCAGGCGATTGCCGCTGCGGATGTTTTCTTTGACGAGGTGGAGGCAGGTCATGCTGCTGGCGATTGACTGCGGGAACACCAACACCGTCTTTGCGATTTGGGACGGAAGCGAATTCCTGTGTACCCTGCGCACATCGACGCATCACGCGCGAACGGCGGATGCCTATTTTACGTGGTATTCGACGCTGGTGAAACATTACGGGCTGGATGTAGAGATCGACGAAGTCATTATCTCGTCCACGGTGCCGCGTGTGGTTTTCAACCTGCGGGTCTTTGCCGACCGGTTCTTTGGCTGCCGCCCGATGGTGGTGGGGAAACCGGATTGTGCGCTGCCAATCGAGCCGCGTGTTGACGGTGGCACAATCGTCGGACCGGACCGGCTGGTGAATACGGCGGGCGCGCATGACCGGCACGGCGGTGATCTGATTGTGGTGGATTTCGGCACTGCGACCACCTTTGATGTGGTCGCCGCGGACGGGGCATATATCGGTGGTCTGATTGCGCCGGGTGTGAACCTGAGTCTGGAGGCGCTGCACATGGCAGCCGCTGCCCTGCCGCATGTGGATATTTCCAAGCCGCAGCAGGTGATCGGCACCAACACAGTGGCCTGTATGCAGTCGGGCGTGTTCTGGGGGTATGTCGGACTGGTCAAGGAATGCTGCGCGCGGATCAGAGCAGAGCGCGCGCGCCCGATGAAGGTGATTGGAACCGGCGGTCTTGCGTCGCTGTTCAATGAGACAGAAGAGCTGTTTGATGTGCTCGAAGAAGATTTGACGATGCACGGGCTGACCGTGATCCACGCATATAATAAGAAGGGCTGAGGCCGGATGAGCAATGAGCGAGTGATTTACCTGCCCCTGGGCGGGGCGGGCGAGATTGGCATGAATGCCTATGTCTATGGCTACGGGAAGCCGGGCAAGGAGAAGCTGATCCTAGTGGATCTGGGAGTAACATTTCCAGATATGGATGGCAGCCCCGGTGTGGATCTGATCCTGCCTGACATTAGCTGGCTGGAAAAGCGGAAGGGCGATCTGGAGGCGATATTCGTAACCCATGCGCATGAGGATCATGTCGGTGCGGTGGCGCATCACTATGATCGGCTGGGCGCGCCGGTTTATGCGCGTGCCTTTACTGCCAACATCGCGCGCCGCAAGATGGCCGAACATGGCCATCCTGAAAAGGCGGTGCGCACAGTGTCACCTTGGCCGGAAACTGTGACTGCGGGACCGTTCACCGTAGGGTTTGCACCGATTTCACACTCCATCCCCGAAAGCTCGGGTCTGGTGATCGACACGCCAAAGGGACGATTGGTGCACACGGGCGATTTCAAGATCGACACCGCGCCGGGCGTGGGCGAGCCATTTGATCACGCCATGTGGGAAGAGATCGCAAAGGATGGCGTGTTGGCGCTGATGTGCGATTCGACCAACGTGTTCAGCCGTCACGAAGGGCGGTCGGAGTCCACGGTCGGGCCAGAGATCGAGAAACTGGTCGCCAGCGCCAAGGGGATGTTGGCGGCGACGACGTTCGCCAGTAACGTGGCACGGGTCAAAACGCTGGCCGAGGCGGGGGTGCGGGCCGGGCGCTCTGTCTGTCTGATGGGGCGGGCGATGCGGCGCATGGTTGACGCGGCAGAGGAAACCGGCGTTCTCAAAGGCTTTCCCCAGACAGTCAGCCCTGAAGACGCCAAGAATGTACCGCGTGAAAATCTGATGCTGATCGTGACCGGCAGTCAGGGCGAACGCCGTGCGGCCAGCGCCCAGTTGGCCAATGGTAAATATCAGGGGATCACACTGAAAGAGGGTGATACGTTCCTCTTTTCCAGCAAGACGATCCCGGGCAATGAGCGCGGCGTTATCCGTATCATCAACCAGTTCTCTGAAATGGGTGTCGATGTGGTGGATGACGACAGCGGGCTTTACCATGTGTCTGGCCATGCCAATCGCCCTGATCTGGAGGCGATGCATGAGATCATTCGCCCGCAGATCGTGGTGCCAATGCATGGCGAGCACCGTCACCTGCGCGAGCATGTAAAAATCTGCAAGCCAAAGCCGATGAAGGCTGTTCTGGCGGTCAACGGCACGATGATCGACCTCAGTGCAAACACGCCCACTGTGGTGGAATACGTAGAAACCGGGCGCACCTATCTGGACGGATCGGTGCAGGTCGGCGCAATGGACGGGATCGTGCGCGACCGTATCCGCATGGCGCTGAACGGGCATGTCAGCGTGAATGTGATTCTGGACGAGGACGACGAACCACTGGGAGAGCCGTGGTGCGAGGTTAAAGGACTGGCAGAGATCGGCATCAGCAATGCGCCCTTGGTGGACGTGCTGGAAGAGGATCTAAGCCAATACCTTGGCCGGGCGGGTAACAAGGTGCGCGCGAACGACGACAAGCTGGAAGAAGAACTGCGCCGTGTCACGCGTCAGTCTGCCAATGCAGAGATTGGCAAGAAGCCCGAAGTGACGGTGATTATCAGCCGGATGAGTTGAACGCCTTAGCAGGCAGCGCGTTCGATCTGTGTGACCATCGCTGACAGGCGGGCTGCAAGCGGCCCGGGCTGTCGCGCGGCCAACGTGTCAGCGAGGGCGCGGTAGTACCACAGCGTGCCATCGCGTCGGCCCGTGAACCGGTTGAACACGTCCGGGCCGATGGATTGCAGATCGTGCAGGATGGTCGTTGCGTTGTGCAGTTTGTCGCAGGCTGTCACCAGCACGGCGTCGTCTGATTTATCGGTGATGCCGCTGAGGTAGGATTCCTTGCGATCGCGCCATTTCGGTTTGGTGTGCCCGTCATTAGTCCACTCTGAACAACTCTTATCCGTTTGATTTTGCTTGGATATGACGCGAATTTGTTAGGCAGGAATCGCAGGATTTCGTATTATCCGGGCAGGAACCCTGCAATTTCGAGCTATGATATGAAGCCGCGAAAGCCCCCTCCGGAACAAGACGATCTCCTGCGCGCCCGATTGGTTGAGATGATCGACATGCGCCACGAACTGGTGAAGCTGGAAACCCTGATTGACTGGGAGGTCTTCGAACGGGAATGGACCGAGCTCTTTCCTTCCCATACCGGTCGTCCCGCTACCTCTCCGCGTCTTGTGGCGGGGCTTCTGTATCTTCAGCATGCTTTCGCGCTCTCGGATGAGGCGGTCGTGGCGCGATGGGCCGAGAACCCGTATTGGCAGCATTTCTGCGGCGAGACGTTCTTTCAGCATCGTCTGCCGATTGATCCGTCCTCTATGACCCGCTGGCGCAACCGGATCGGCGAGGAGGGTGTCGAATGGATGCTGACCGAGACGATCGAAGCCGGGAAGCGCGCCGGGGCAGTGAAGGGCAATGACCTCAAGCGGGTCACCGTCGATACCACCGTGATGGAAAAGAACATCGCCCATCCCACCGATGCCCGGCTGTATGAGACGGCGCGGCGCAAGCTGGTCGGGCTGGCCCGCGAGGCCGGGATCGGCCTGCGGCAGAACTACAACCGCCTGGCGCCCCGGCTGGCTGGACAGGTCGGGCGCTATGCCCATGCCCGCCAGTTCAAACGGATGCGCAAGGCATTGCGTCGGCTCAAGGGCTACACCGGCCGGGTGCTGCGCGACATCGAGCGACAATTGGACCAGGTTCCGGACGGAACTCTGAAGGTACGTCTGGAAGAAATGATCGCGCTGGTGAACCGGCTGCTGGCGCAGAAGCCGAAGGACAAGAGGAAGCTTTACAGCCTGCATGAGCCGGCGGTGGATTGCATCTCCAAGGGCAAGGCGCACAAGCGCTACGAGTTCGGCACGAAGGTCAGCGTGGCTACGACCAACCGGGGTGGCTTCGTGGTGGGGATGCGGGCGCTGCCGGGCAATCCCTACGACGGCCACACGCTGGCCGAGGCGCTGGAGCAGGTTGAAATCCTGACCGATCAACGGCCAGACATGACCTTTGTTGATCGCGGATACCGCGGCCACGGCATTGAGAACGTGAAGGTCTTCATCAGCGGTGCCAAGCGTGGCGTCACCAGGACCATCGCCAGGCTCTTGCGACGGCGAAGTGCCATCGAGCCGATGATCGGGCACATGAAAAATGACGGTCGCCTGACGCGAAGCACCTTGAAAGGGACCGAAGGCGACGCGCTCTTCGCCGTGCTTTGCGGTTGCGGCCACAACATCCGCATGATCCTCAGGCACCTGAGGGTCTTTTTGCGCCAATTGATTTGGGTGGTCTGCCAAACCTGCATGACCGCTGACGCGGAAATGGCACGCGATCGAAGGGTTCAGGTCTATATACTGACGACCTGACAGCGATGTTCAGGACGGACTCATTATCCGAGCATTCCAGCACGATCCGGGCAACGCGCGGCCCGTAGCGGGCCTCGATATCGCGCGCGGCATCCATGCCCCCCTGATCCTCGACAGCGTCATGCAACAGCCCTGCAATGGCCTGATCCTCGTCGCCGCCATATTCGATCACGAGGGCGCAGACCGACAGGAGGTGAGAGATATAGGGTATGTTCGCGCCTTTGCGTCGCTGGCTGCGGTGCAGCCGTGATGCATAGCTCAGCGCGTCGTCGAAACGATCTGATGTCATGGGTTTTCCCCTTATTTATGGAAAGCGCAGGTGTCCCTGCCGCTATAGTTTAGGCGGCTGAACTGGAATGAGCAACAAAACCCAGTCGAAGAAATTCTGTTGTGGTCAAAATCCGACACTCGTTCGGTCGCAAAGCGAGGGGACGTGCCCGGTGCGGGTCAGGTTTGATGGGGGGAAGTTGATGGAGTTCAGCATGACCTATGCCGCCGAAAAATTGATCAACCTCGCAGACTATCCCATTCATATACCGGGTCCCGCGCGCGATGCGGTTCTGGCGCGGGTGCGTGGTGCACTTGCTCAGGATGGCTGCGCGGTGATCAAGAAGTTCCTGACACCTGCGGGGATTGCCGCGTTGACCGCAGAGGCTGACAGCGTGGCAGAGCAGGGGCATCGATCCTTTAACCGTACCAATGCGTACTTCACGCAGGATGACCCCAGCCTGCCGCAGGACGATCCGCGTCGACAGTTCTACGACCGATCTAATGCGTTCATTCCGGCAGATAATTTCGTTGCGGATGCGCCGCTCCGATCGGTTTATGATTTCCCCGGATTCGATGAGTTCATTCGCGAGTGTCTGCAAGAAGAGGCATTTTACCGCTACGCTGATCCTTTGGCGGATGTGATCGTGAACATGGCGGAGGAAGGGAACGGATTTCCTTGGCATTTCGACACCAACAATTTCACCGTGACGCTGGCGATCCAGAACGCAGAAAGCGGCGGAGCATTCGAATACGCGCCCGGCATTCGCGAAGGTGATGAGAACTTTGCCGAAGTCGCGCGCGTGCTTGCGGGGACGTCTGACAGGGTTAAGGTGCTGGAACTCGAGCCGGGTGATTTGCAGCTGTTTCGCGGACGGTACTCGTTGCACCGGGTTGCCCCGTTACGCGGCGCGCGACGACGCTATGTGGCGATCTTTTCCTACGTGCAGGAACCCGGCATGGTCGGCGCACCGGAACGCACGATGCAGTTATACGGGCGGACGTTGCCGATCCACCATCAACGTGCCGGGCAGCGCAATGATGCCTATATAGACTGAACTGCGCCGCCGGATCCTGTACCTGTCGCAGGTTTAACCTGCGCGGCGATCCTCAAAACTGAGGGCGATGAAGCTGGGCATGTGGTCCCCCATGCCGACGACCTTGCTGCCGCCACCGGAATTGTCACGACCCCGGCCACCACGTCCACCGCGCGATCTGGAATTGTTTTCTTCTCGCGCTTCAGGGCTGGGCTGCGCTTCGGGTGTAACTGTCGGCTGTTCTTCGGTCTTCGCCGGGGCCTTTGCCTCAACCTCTTGGGTCTCTTGAGGTGTATCCGCTGGTTTGCGTCGGCTGCGGCTGCGGCGCGGTTTGCTGGGCTTTTCGTCTGCGGCATCCGTGGCATCGGTGACATCCGTAGCGCTATCCTGAGGGGCGGGCGCCCCTGAGGCCAGCGGATTATCCAGACGCGGGATTTCTTTTTGGATCAACGACTCGATGGCTGACAGGTTTTTCTCGTCGCGTGGAATACAGACCATCATGGCCTTGCCTTCGCGACCAGCGCGACCTGTGCGCCCGATCCGGTGTACATAATCCTCGGGGTGGCCCGGTACGTCAAAGTTGAACACATGGCTCACCGCGGGCACATCAAGGCCACGCGCGGCCACATCAGAGGCTACCAGAAAGCGCAGTGTGCCTTCGCGGAAGCCGTCCAGAGTGCGCGTGCGCTGGCTCTGATCCAGATCACCGTGGATCGGTGCCGCGTCATAGCCGTATTTTTTCAGTGATTTTGCGACGATGTCCACATCCGTCTTACGGTTGCAGAAGATGATTGCATTCGTGCATTTGTCGCCTTCATTTTCAATCAAGGCGCGCAGAAGCTTGCGTTTTTCACTGGCTTCGCGGTCACGGCGCGAGCCTTTGAACATCACGACGACCTGTTTAATCGTCTCAGACGCGGTGGCCTGACGGGCGACTTCGATTCGTGCTGGGGCACTGAGGAACGTATTGGTGATCCGCTCGATCTCAGGCGCCATTGTGGCTGAAAAGAACAGCGTCTGCCGGGTGAATGGCGTCAGCGAGAAGATGCGTTCGATATCGGGAATGAACCCCATGTCGAGCATTCTGTCGGCCTCGTCCACCACCATGATCTGAACCCCGGTGAGCAGAAGTTTGCCCCGCTCGAAATGATCCAGCAGGCGGCCGGGGGTGGCGATCAGGACGTCAACGCCCTTGTCGATCAGCTTGTCCTGTTCCTTGAACGAAACACCGCCGATCAGCAGCGCCTTGGTCAGTTTCAGGTGTTTGGAATAGGTGTCGAAATTTTCGGCCACTTGCGCGGCGAGCTCGCGCGTCGGGCACAACACCAGACTGCGCGGCATGCGGGCCCGTGCCCGGCCGCGCGCCAGAAGCGAAAGCATCGGTAGTGTGAAACTGGCGGTCTTGCCGGTTCCGGTCTGGGCGATGCCCAGCACGTCCTTACCTTCCAGCGCGGGGGGAATCGCGCCTTCCTGAATGGGGGTGGGGCTTTCGTAGCCTGCTTCGTCTATGGCTTTCAGAACCTTCGGGTTCAGATTCAGATCAGAGAATTTTGTCATGTATATCCGTGGTTTACGGACACGACTTGGCCCGTACGTCTGATTGGGTCCAAGGCCCCAACGGCCCCGTGGTTTTCCACATAAGAAGACCCTTGACCGGCGATGTAACGTAATTTCGGGATCAGGGCAATGCGACATGCCGTAACGTGTCCAATCCGGCGGAAGTCACGAAAATTGTTGCGTATTTGGCACCAATCGCCTTCTGCGTGGCGCGGCGTTACCCGTAGTTTGGAAAATGCCGCGCGCGTTTCGCGTCCAGATCAAGCGATATCCGGTGCAGTAGATCATGTTCCGCCAAGCGTGCACGCAGATCCGGCGAAGCGGTACAAACCTCGTCGTAGAACCTCCGCAACGCCGTATCGCCGCCTTCGGCTTCGATCAGGGAGAACAGATTGTTCATCGTCGTTGCGTTGCTGCCAGAGGCCTTTAGCGCGGGGCGATATGAACCGCTCTCCAGCCGATAACGATAGGCGCGCTGCCAGTCCTCCCAACTGGGGGCATGAAAATGGCACAGCTGGGTTTGGGACAGTTCGAAATCATTGGGGATCTGTTCGGCATCCAGAAAGGCATTGTGGATGCGAAATTTCAGCCCCTTGGTGCCGGTGCGCACAAAAATCTTGCCGGTCACATGGCTGAGGAAGCCGCCATTCAGATGTGCCCCGTAGGTCGGATAAATCTGTTCGGTCTGACGGTTACGGATGTTCTGACGCGGCGCGCATCCTTTGAACCAGGTACGGCTGGTATCATCGCCGGGCAGGGGGGCCAGCGCCTCTATCGGGCGCACCCGCGCTGTCGGGGCATCGTCGGGCAGGTCTGACAATTGTTCGGCAATGGGACGCGCGGGCCAGAGGAATTCATCCACGTCGATATGTGCCAGCCAGTCCACGCCGGGCCGACGGCGATAGGCGCGCGTGGCATTCATCGTCTGGCGCACCTGATGCGCGTCGGGACGGCGTCGGCGTTCGGCCCAGTACTCGTCATCGGTCAGGATGACATTGCATCGTGGATGGCCCTGCAATGCCTCGCGTGCCTGCGGACAATCGGCATCCAGATAGATGTGTATCCTGTGCGCACCCAGATCGAGGTGATGCGCTGCGAAATTCAGTATGGCGGTCGTATCTGCCTTGATCGTCGATACGACGCCCCATTTGGGCAGCGAGCTCACGGGTGCGCCTCGGTATGTAATGTGCGGTGGACCATAGCGCGACAATGGCGGCGCATTCGGGACGGTGCAAGCTGCGTTTGCACCGGGGTGTTTCCCAAATTTCTGCAGGGTGGCGCGGCAAACAACGCCTGCGCCACCTTGCAGAGCGCGCCTGTGCGTTCTACATCGGAAGTCAGACGCAAAGGAGGGCATATATGTCCATTCTCGCCAGCGAAATCGAAGACATGATCCGCGACGCGTTCCCCAACGCGAAAATCAATGTGCAGGGGGATGATGGCGCGCATTTTGCCGCCGAAGTCGTCGACGAGAGCTTTCGCGGAAAGAACCGCGTGCAGCAGCAGCGCGCCGTCTATGCCGCCCTCAAAGGCAAGATGGATGGCTCTGCCGGCGAACTTCATGCGCTGGCGCTGACAACGCGGGCCCCCGACTGACGGCACCGGAGCGCCCAACCAGACATTCAGGAAAGCAGACACAATGACCGATGCAAAGACCCAGATCGCAGAGACTGTCAAAGCCAACGATGTGGTGCTCTACATGAAGGGCACCAAATCCATGCCGCAATGCGGATTTTCGTCCCGCGTGGCAGGGGTTCTCAATTTCATGGGTGTGGATTTCACCGACGTGAACGTGCTGGCCGACGAAGGCCTGCGTCAGGGGATCAAGGACTATTCCGACTGGCCGACCATTCCCCAGCTATACGTCAAGGGCGAGTTTGTCGGCGGCTGCGACATCATCACCGAGATGACCCTGTCGGGTGAATTGGATACGTTGTTCGAGGAAAACGGCGTAACCTACGATAAGGGCGCGGCAGACAAGATCCGCGAAGCCAACGCCTGATCCTGTCAGGCTTTAGTCTGTCGCATGCAAGAATAACAGAAAGCCCGGGGCGTCATCACTGACCCGGGCTTTCATCGTTCTAAGAATACCGGAACGCCCGACCTGCCGTTGGCCGCAGCGTTATGCATTTATGCGAATTGCTTGGCAAAACTACCCCGGAAAACCTCGGACAATTCCGCCAGCGGCGCAGATGCGCTGCCCAGCGTGACGGCATCACCGGCGAACCGGCCGACGCTCGCGATTGCCACGCCGGATTGCGCTGCGGCGGTCATCAGTGCCTCGGCTTGATCAAAGTTGCAGGCGACCAGATAGCGCCCCTGATCCTCGCCAAACAGCGACGCAGTGTCGTCCGTGTCAAGGATCACGCCGACGCCAGCGGTTTCGGCCATTTCAAACGCAGCGAGTGCCAGACCACCATCGCCCAGGTCGGTGCAGGCGCGGATCATCGCGTGATTGGCGCGGATGAACTCGCCGTTGCGTTTTTCAATCTCCAGATCAACTGGCGGCGCGTCACCCTCGGCGCGGCCAAACACTTCGGCCAGCAACGCGGATTGCCCCAGATGCGATCCAACTTCGCCGATTACCAATGCCACATGGCCCTCGCGGGCAATGCCGGTGATGGCCTCATCCTCGTGCGCGATCAGGCCGACGGCACCGATTGTCGGCGTTGGCAGGATCGCCGCGCCATCGGTCTCGTTATAAAGCGAAACGTTGCCCGACACGATTGGCATGTCGAGGGCTGCGACCGCGGCACCGATGCCTTTGATCGCGCCAACGAATTGTCCCATGATCTCTGGCTTTTCGGGGTTACCGAAATTGAGGTTGTCCGTGGTGGCCAGCGGCGTGGCCCCCAGCGCCGACAGGTTGCGGTAAGCTTCTGCCACCGCCTGCCGTCCGCCCATCTCGGGGTTGGCCTGAACATAGCGCGGCGTCACGTCCGAGGTGAAGGCCAGCAGCTTGTCCGTGCCATGTACCCGAATCATACCAGCGCCAAGGCCGGGGCCGCGTGCGGTATCGGCCATGACCATCGTATCGTATTGTTGGTAGACCCAGTCACGGCTGCAATAGTTCGGTGCGGCGATCAGCAGCTTGAGCGCATCGATAGGATCGACCTGCGGAACTGACGCGGGATCAAGCGGTTGGGCTGCGGGCGTTTCCACCCATGGACGATCATATTCCGGCGCGGTGCCAGACAATGCGGCCAGCGGCAGATCTGCTTTCACCTCGCCATTCAGCAGGATCAGGAAACGGTCGTCGGCAATGGTTTCGCCGACGATGGCGAAATCGAGGTCCCATTTTTCGAACACTGCGCGGGCTTCTGCCTCGAGCGATGGTTCCAGAACCATCAACATGCGTTCCTGGCTCTCTGACAGCATCATTTCATAGGCGGTCATGTTGGCTTCGCGTTGCGGGACTGATTCGAGGTTCAGTTTGACACCAAGCCCGCCCTTGTCCCCCATTTCCACCGCTGAACAGGTCAGGCCTGCGGCCCCCATGTCCTGAATGGAGATAACGGCCCCGGTTGCCATCAGTTCAAGCGTGGCTTCCATCAGACGTTTTTCGGTGAAGGGATCGCCGACCTGAACAGTGGGGCGTTTTTCCTCGATCGTGTCATCGAATTCGGCTGACGCCATCGTGGCCCCGCCGACGCCGTCGCGACCCGTCTTGGCACCCAGATAGACCACCGGACGACCGACACCGGACGCGGCGGAATAGAAAATCTTGTCCGTATCCGCGAGACCCGCTGCAAACGCATTTACAAGGCAGTTACCGTTATAGGCCGGGTCAAAGCGCAGCTCGCCGCCCACGGTGGGCACGCCGAAACAGTTGCCGTAGCCGCCAACGCCCGCGACCACACCATGCACCAGCTGGCGTGTCTTGGGGTGATCAGGGGCGCCGAAACTGAGCGAATTCATCGCCGCGACCGGGCGTGCGCCCATTGTGAACACATCGCGCAGGATGCCGCCGACGCCCGTGGCCGCGCCCTGATAGGGCTCGATATAGGAGGGGTGGTTATGGCTCTCCATTTTGAAAACCACACATTGTCCGTCACCGATATCGACGATGCCAGCGTTCTCGCCGGGGCCACAAATCACTTGGCTGCCTGTGGTGGGCAGGGTGCGCAACCATTTCTTGGACGACTTGTAAGAGCAATGCTCGTTCCACATGGCCGAAAAGATGCCCAGTTCTGTAAAGCTCGGTTCGCGCCCGATGATTTCCAGAATGCGCGCATATTCGTCCGGTTTCAGCCCGTGTGCTGCGATCAGATCGGGTGTGATGTCCGGTTCCTGCATGGCTTGATAGTTCCCCAAAAATACGGCTTCGGCGCTTCTTTAGAGTGTTTCGCGTCCAACCTGAAGTACTCAGTTGACGCAGCGAGGAAGAGACCCTTCGCGGGGGTGGGGCATTCTACGTTTGCGGTGCGAACTATGGAAGGCTTGACCCGAGCGGTTTTGCCCGATCCTATGCGCCGAAAGATTGGAGAAACCATGAGATTATTTGAAAACCCATGGCGCGGCACAGGGCTGCCAGAGGAGGTGCTGCATGGCGCACCTGCGCCCAGCATCGACGCGGACGCACCAAGGGCACTGCTGGAGAAATGTCCGGCGGCCGCGATCACGCCGCTGGTGAAGGTCGAAGGGTTTGGTGCGGAGGTTTGGGTCAAGGACGAACGTGGACGGATGGGGCTTGGCAGTTTCAAGGCACTTGGCGCGGCGTATGTAATCGCACATGCCGCTGTCGAGACAGGCGCGACGGATTTGCGAACTGCGTTGACGGGCCGAACCTATGTCACGGCCAGTGCGGGCAATCACGGGCTATCGGTTGCGGCGGGCGCGTCGGCGTTCGGGGCGAGGGCTGTCGTTTATCTGGCGGATACTGTGCCGGACAGTTTTGCCCTGCGCCTAAGGGCCAAGGGGGCAGAAGTGGTGCGCGCGGGATCGGATTACCAGCAAAGCATGGACGCGGCCATGCACGCCGCAGAACACGAAGGCTGGACATTGCTGTCAGATTCGTCGTGGCCGGGATATTTTGAAATCCCGCATCGTCTTATGGAGGGGTATCTGGCGATGGCCGCCGAGGCGGCAGAAGCGATGCCATCGCCCCCCACGCACATCATGCTGCAAGCCGGGGTTGGCGGTCTGGCGGGGGCGGCTGCGGCCTATTTCCGCAAGGTCTGGGGGGATGGGCCGCGTATCATCGTGGTCGAACCGGACGCTGCACCTGCGTTGCAGGCCAGCATCGAGGCAGGCCACGCGGTCAATGCGCCGGGGCCTGTGTCCAACATGGGACGTCTGGATTGCAAGGAACCGTCGCTGATTGCGCTGCACGGGCTGGCGCGCGATGCGGATGCATTTGCGTTGATTTCCGATGCCGAAGCATCGGATATTTTGCCAAAACTGGCGCGGCAGGGGTTAGCCAGCACGCCGTCGGGCGCGGCAGGTCTGGCGGCACTGGCCTGTATGGATGCGGCTCAGGACGCGCGGGTACTATGTATCCTCAGCGAAGAGCCGGACGCGTGATGCGCGGGTTTGAGCGCGCTGAATACGCCGCGCGACTGGGGGCGGCTCAAAGCCGCATGGACGCCGCTGGGCTGGGGGCGCTCCTGCTGACGACCGAGGCCGATCTACGCTATTTTAGCGGCTTCCTGACGCGGTTTTGGGAAAGCCCAAGTCGCCCGTGGTTCCTGATCCTGCCGCGATCGGGCGCACCTGTTGCGGTGATCCCGTCGATCGGGGCAGAACTGATGGCGAAAACATGGGTTGAGGACATCCGCACATGGGCCGCGCCCGATCCTTGGGATGATGGCATCAGCCTGTTGGCCGACGCGCTGCGCGAGATTGGTGGCCCGGTCGGGGTGCCATCGGGGCGAGAGACGCATCTACGCATGCCGCTGGGCGATTTCGAGCTGCTCAAGGCGGCCAGCGGGCTGTCCTTTGTCGATGGCCATGGGATCGTCGCAAGCCTGCGCGCGGTGAAATCAGAGGCGGAAATCGCCAAGATTGCAAAGGTTTGCGCGATTGCAGGCCGCGCTTTTGACCGGGTGCCCGAGATTGCCCAAGCGGGTGTGCCACTGGATCGCGTGTTTCGCGATTTTCAAAGATTGCTGTTGGAGGAAGGGGCCGATTGGGTGCCATATCTGGCAGGCGGCGCGGGTCCGAATGGTTATTCAGATGTGATTTCACCCGCGAGCGAGACACCGCTGGCGGCTGGTGATGTGTTGATGTTGGACACCGGGGCCGTGAAGGATGGGTATTTCTGTGATTAT
The DNA here is from genome assembly GCF_011040495.1 of Pseudohalocynthiibacter aestuariivivens. Taxonomy (GTDB): domain Bacteria; phylum Pseudomonadota; class Alphaproteobacteria; order Rhodobacterales; family Rhodobacteraceae; genus Roseovarius; species Roseovarius pelagicus. Next base: position 128,242 of record NZ_CP049037.1, read on the forward strand.
GACAGGAATTTCGCGATCGGAGAACCGGGCAAAGCGGCGCGCGATGCGCATGCGCGGCTGATTGAGGCCACGATGGCAGGGCTTGAGGCCGCGACGGTGGGGGCCTTAGCCAGCGATGTGTTCTCGGCGATGGCAGCGATCACCGGCGGCGGCGAAGGTGCCGGACGGCTGGGGCATGGGCTGGGCATGCAGTTGACCGAAGGACTGTCGCTATCGGCCAAGGATGACAGCGTGTTGCGTGCGGGCATGGTGATCACGCTGGAGCCGGGGATAGACGTGGCGCCGGGGCGTTTGATGGTGCACGAGGAGAATATCGTGATCCGCGAGGACGGTCCCGAACGGCTGACATCGTTTTCGGGGGCTGAAATGCCCGTGATCTGATACGGACGGCAGAAAATTCTGCGAATTTTCTAAACAAAGACGTTTCGGCGAGAGATCCGGGGGCTAGCGGGACCGGCGTTTTTCTTCGCTCTTGGCGTGGTCCCAGAGCGCATCCATTTCCGCAAGATCGCTGTCTTGAGGCGATTTCCCGGATGCGGCCAGTAGTGCCTCGATCCGTTCGAACCTGCGGGTGAACTTGGCGTTTGCTCCGCGCAGCGCGGCCTCCGGATCAATGTTCATATGTCGTGCGAGGTTGGCCATGACAAAGAGCAGGTCACCGAACTCTTCTTCGGTATGATCTGCATCACCGCTGGCGGCGGCTTCTTGCAGCTCGGTCATTTCCTCGGCGATCTTGTCCAGCACCTGAGTCGTGTGCGGCCAATCGAACCCGACCCGCGCCGCGCGCTTTTGCAATTTGACCGCGCGCAAGAGCGCAGGGAGGCCAAGGGCGACACCAGATAGCGTGCCAGTCTCGGCACGTTCCGCGCGTTCAGCGGCCTTGACGGTTTCCCAATCGCGGGTCTGTTGTTCGGGAGATTTGTCGCGGCTTTCGGTGCCAAAGACATGCGGATGACGTGCCACCATCTTGTCCGAGATGGCCTGTGCGACATCGTCGAAGGAAAAATGCTCCTCATCCTGCGCGATCTGGGCGTGGAAAACGACCTGAAGCAGCAAATCACCCAGTTCACTGCGCAGATCAGTCCAGTCGGCGCGGTCGATTGCGTCTGCGACTTCGTAGGCTTCTTCGATCGTGTAGGGGGCGATGGATGCGAAATTCTGTTCTATATCCCAAGGGCAGCCGGATTCAGGGTCACGCAAGCGGCGCATGATTTCCAGCAACCGTGGCATGCCGCCGTTGGGGTCGTTGATGAGTGCGTTATCGGGCATTGCGTCAGGGTCCGGTTTGGGTTTGAGTGCAAGTTGCCGGGCAATGATGGAGGAGTCCACCCGTGGCTGTAATCAATCGCATCGCGGGTTTTGCTGATGAGATGGCCGTTTGGCGGCGTCACCTGCACACGCGGCCTGAAATCGGGTTCGACTGCCACGAAACAGCCGCCTACGTCGTGGAACAAATGCGCAGTTTCGGGATCACGCAAATCGAGACCGGGATTGCAACCAGCGGGATTGTGGCGATCATCGAAGGACACGGCGAGGGGCCGACCATCGGGTTGCGGGCCGATATTGACGCACTGCCGATCACCGAGACGACAGGGGCGGATTGGTCGAGCCAGATCAACGGCGCGATGCATGCCTGTGGCCACGATGGTCACACGACCATGCTATTAGGGGCCGCGCGCTATCTGGCCGAGACGCGCAACTTTCGCGGCCGCGTCGCGCTGATCTTTCAGCCCGCCGAAGAAGGGCCGGGCGGTGGTCGCGTGATGGTCGAAGAGGGTGTCATGGACCGCTATGACATCGGTGAGGTTTATGCGCTGCACACCATGCCGGGGCTGCCACTGGGTGCGTTTTCGACGACTCCGGGGCCGATTATGGCGGCCGTGGATACCTTTCACATTGATGTAACCGGACGTGGCGGGCATGCGGCATTTCCGCATCAGACCGCCGACCCGGTGGTGGCGTGCTGCGGCATCGTGCAGGCGATCCAGACCATCGTTAGCCGCAATAATTATGCTTTGGATGATCTGGTGATTTCGGTCACGCAGATACATACCGGAAGCGCCGAAAACATCGTGCCTGAAATGGCCTATATAAACGGAACTATTCGTTGTTTTGACAACGACTTGCGTGACTTTGTGAAAGTCAGGCTAGAAGAAATTGTCGCCGGTCAGGCGGCGTCTTATGGCGTCTCAGCAGAGCTGCGGATCGAGGTGGGATACCCTCCAACCGTGAACCACGCGGCGCAGACCGAGTTTGCTGCGGGTGTCGCCCGAGAGATATCGGGCGAGGAAGCTGTTGCCACTGACCGCACCCGAGAGATGGGGGCGGAGGATTTCGCTTACATGCTGAATGCGCGCCCCGGCGCCTATCTTTTCCTTGGGCAGGGCGAGGCTGCGGGTTTGCATCACCCGAAGTTTGATTTCAACGACGACGCGGCGCCGATCGGGGCGTCCTTTTTCGCCCGGCTCGTAGAGCGGGCGCAACCAGTGGAGTGATGGTGCATAGCGCCGATCCATTGATAAAAGGAGGAATGATTTATGTCATTGAGTGAGGCTAATTCCGAGGTTGATCAGGCATTTACGCGCAAAACATTGCGTGGACAGACCTATGAGAACACCTTTGGTGGGGCGACGTCGTTCCTGCGCCGTAGATACACCAAGGACCTGAGCGGGGTGGATATTGCCGTCACGGGTGTGCCGTTTGATCAGGCCGTGACCAACCGGACCGGCACACGGTTTGGGCCGCGCGCGATCCGCGAGGCCAGTGCGCTTCAGACGGCTGATGCACCGTATGGCTGGGGGTATGACGCGCTGGAGGTGCTGGATATCATCGACTACGGCGATCTGGCCTTTGATTACGCGATGGTGCCAGAATTCCCTGGCCGGTTAACCGAGCATATCCGCACCATTCTGGCCGCTGACGTGTCCAGCGTTGTGCTGGGGGGCGATCACTATATCAGCTTTCCGATTCTCAAGGCTTATGCCGAGAAATTCGGACCAATGTCGCTGTTGCAGTTCGATGCGCATACCGACACGTGGGAAGATGACAACATGGACCGGATCGACCATGGCACAATGTTCTACAAGGCAATCAAGCTGGGATTGATCGATCCGGCACGATCTGTTCAGGTGGGCATCCGCACCACCGTACCGGATCCGATGGGCATGAATATCATTGATGCGCGCGAGGTGCACGAGCGCGGACCGGTGGAAACGGCAAAGAAGATCAAGAAGATACTCGGCGATCATCCAACCTACCTTAGCTTTGATATCGACGGGCTTGACCCTGCCTATGCCCCCGGCACAGGCACACCGGTCTGGGGCGGGCTGAGTAGCGGACAGGCGTCGATCATCCTGCGCGATCTGGCGGGGATCAATATCAAAGGTGGTGATATTGTAGAAGTCTCGCCGCCCTATGACACCACCGGGGCGACGGCAATCGCGGGTGCGCATGTGGCGACGGCGCTGATTTGCCTGCTGGGCTGGGATAAACGCGACCGATGATGCGGGATGTGATCTGGCGTAAGTATTTGAAGGCCAGTGAAAGATGAAGTGGGCTATGTGGCTGGGCCTGTTTACCGTGGCGCTGTTGGGGGTTTGGGCGTGGGTGCGCCTGGCACCGTCCGATGCGACGCGATGGCATGTTATGCCGTCACAGGTAGCGGATACCGATATGCCGAGTGGTGCGATGCGTGTCGTTGCAGCGGATTTGGCGCAGCTCGACACAGTGATCCGGGCGACGCCGCGAACCGTGGTTTTGGCGGGATCGGTTGAGAGTGGGATGATTACCTATGTAACCCGCTCGAAAGTGGTCGGTTTTCCCGACTACACAACGGTGCGGCGCAACGGCGAAAAGATCGAGATTTACGGTCGGTTGCGATTCGGCAAATCTGATCTAGGAGTCAACGCGACCCGTGTCGATGGCTGGTTGGAGGCTCTGAGGCAGCGCGGATGACAGACAACCGTCTGAAATCTTGCGCCACATTGGCACGTTCAGGGACATCTGACACTGTGCCATGAACATCTGGCCATCCACATGCAGGCAGGTCATTTCGCCCAGTTCCATGCGCGAGCCGGTCTTGTCGGTACAATAACAATCGACGGTCTGGCCGCCTATGGTCGCGTCGGCCAGTGCAGGAGATGCGATCAGCGTGAGCAACAAAATCTTTTTCATGGGCGAATTATAGCATAGCTCCAGCACTTGACCAATCACAGTTGATAGGGGACACCCGCGCGCATGGTTCCAATGGACAGACTTCAACAGATCGCAGAGCGGTTCGAGTATCTGGAAGCCAAGATGGCGACCGGGGGTGGCGATATTGCGGCCCTAGGGCGGGAATATTCGGAATTGCGACCGGTGGTCGACGAAATCCGCACCTACCGGCAGGTGCTGGATGACATCGAAGGGGCCGAGGCGATGCTGGATGACCCGGAGATGAAGGCGCTGGCCGAGGATGAGCTGCACGCGCTGCGCGACCGTCTGCCGGGGCTGGAGGCGGCGCTACAATTGGCGCTGTTGCCCAAAGATGCCGCCGATGCGCGTCCTGCGATGGTCGAGATCCGACCCGGAACCGGGGGCGAGGAAGCGGCGCTGTTTGCGGCGGATCTGCTGCGGATGTATCAACGCTATTCAGAGGCGCGCGGCTGGACCTTTGACATCATTGAAGAACAGCAGAGCGAATTGGGCGGTATTCGCGAGGTTGTAGCGCATGTGAAAGGCGCGAATGTCTTTGCTCGGCTGAAGTTCGAGAGCGGTGTGCACAGGGTGCAACGCGTGCCCGAGACAGAGAGCGGCGGGCGCATTCACACCTCGGCGGCGACTGTGGCAGTGCTGCCTGAGGCGGAAGATGTCGATATTCAGATCGACGCGAATGATCTGCGGATCGACACGATGCGCAGTTCTGGTGCGGGTGGGCAGCATGTGAACACCACCGATTCAGCTGTGCGCATTACTCATATTCCGTCGGGCATCGTGGTTACGAGTTCGGAGAAATCGCAGCATCGCAACCGCGAGATCGCGATGCAGGTGTTGAAAACCCGTCTGTTTGATCTGGAGCGCCAGCGCGTAGACAGCGAACGTTCGGCCAATCGTGCGGCGCAGGTGGGCAGCGGTGATCGCTCCGAGCGGATCAGGACCTATAATTTTCCACAAGGGCGCATGACCGACCATCGGATCAATCTGACGCTCTATAAGCTGGATCAAGTCATGCAGGGTGATCTGGATGAGGTGATCGACGCGCTTACTGCGGATGCGCAGGCTACCATGCTGGCGGAAATGGGCGCATGACAGTCCAAGAGGCACTGGCCTTTGGTGTGTCTCAGCTTGCCGATGCCGGTATCGACAGCGCGGCGCGTGATGCGCGGCGGCTGATGGCGCATGCGCTGGGCGTTGGACCGGACCGGATTACGCTGCATCTGCGGGACGAATTGGAGGCTGGCCCCGAGGCAGTCTATTTCGCCGACCTGTCAGAGCGCGCAGAGCGCAGACCAGTGTCCCATCTGGTTGGCGGGCGGGATTTTTATGGTCGCTGGTTCAGCGTGAATGAGAATGTTCTGGACCCAAGGCCGGAAACCGAAACCCTGATTGCAGCCGCGTTGGAACTGACGTTTAGGAATGTTCTGGACCTTGGCACAGGAACGGGCTGTATCCTGTTGACACTATTGGCGGAAAACCCCACCGCGACTGGCATCGGGGTGGATGTGTCGGCTGCGGCGCTGAGGGTGGCCAAACGCAACGCCGATGCGCTGGGTGTTGCGGATCGCTGCGCCTTGGTGGTTTCGGATTGGTGGCAAGGCGTTGCAGGGCAGTTTGACCTGATCGTGAGCAATCCGCCCTATATCGCCGCTGCCGAGATGGCGGGGCTGGCGCCCGAACTGGGTTTTGAGCCGCGCATGGCGCTGACGGACGAGAAAGACGGGCTGTCGGCCTACCGGATCATCGCCGGAGGTGCGGGCGCGCATCTGGCCCCTGACGGTATGTTGATGGTCGAAATCGGGCACAGCCAAGGCGGGGCCGTCGCTGCAATGTTGCAGGATGCGGGCTTTGTAGACGTACAGATTCGCACCGATCTGGATGGCCGTGACCGTGTTGTGATGGGGCGAAAACCCGCGCAAATGTCTATATAAAATGCAACATCAGGGGAATTAACCGGACAAAATGGTGAAAACTCCCTGTTTTCACTTGCGGCGCTGCTTCTGGCGTGTTTACTAGAACTGTCTCTGCGGTGGATACCTGTTCCGGGTGGTCCCGCGTGACGCCAAGCCAACAATTGCCGCGATCCGGTTTCATTACTCTGGTGCATAGGGCACCACTCGGGTCAAGCTACGGCACATAAGACAAGGCTGAACAGCATTAATATGAGATCATCGAAGTCACGTTCGCGCAACAAGCCGAACCGCAACCGCTCAAACTCGGTCGGCAATGTCGTCAATCGGGTGTTCGACAGTTCCGGGCCCGAGGGCAAGGTGCGCGGTACGCCGCAGCAGATCATTGAGAAGTACAACCAGTTGGCGCGCGATGCGCAACTGAGCAATGACCGTGTCGCTACCGAAAATTTCCAGCAACATGCCGAGCATTATCTGCGTCTTCTGGGAGCGGCCCAGAAAGAACAGGATGCCCGCCGCGAGCAGCAGGAACGCGAGAATCGCGAGCGCCAGGCTGAGCGTGATCGCGAACGTGCACAGCGTCAGGAACGCGAAGGGCAGGGGCAGGACGAGAATGCATCTGCCGCGCCTGAGCAACCTGAAATCGTGGAAGCGGAAAGCGGTGACGCCGATCTGGTCGAGACACCCGAGAGCCAGCCACCCGCAAAACCCAAGCGCGCGCGCAAACCGCGCCGCAAGCCGGATGCGGATCAGACCGCTGACGAGTCCCCCAAACCACCTGAAGCGGCAGAATAATCAACGGAGCTTCTCGTTTAGGTTGTGCGGCGCCGCTGTCGAATGGGCTGAAACACGTAACGCGCGCCATTGGCGCGCGTTTTGCTTACCCACCCCCCGCTATGACTGATAGCCGACCGAAAACACTTGGCGTGCCGCAAAAAAAAAGGCCGAGCATAAAGCTCGGCCATAGTCCAACAGGGAGGTATGACGGTCTCGCCGCTCGCGGCGCTACCGTCACAGGTGCACTTAGGCAGGGGGGCGGGGCCGATCAAGAAAAAAGCACCCAACGCTCCGGCATGCCCGTTATGCGTTTTTTTGCATATCTGATTAAAAGTTCAGCTAAGTGCCTGCTCTCGCAGCGTTTTACGATAAGTAAAGATCTCATCCTGAACAAAGTCTCGGAAGGCTGCGATTCGTTGCGAATGCCGCAGTTCTTCGGGATATGCGAGGAAGACAGGTACTTCGACCGACTCAATCTCTGGTAGAACCCGCACAAGATTCGGGAAATCGTAAACCAGATACTCTGGCAACACGCCGATGCCGAGGTTATGCAACACGCCCTGAAGCACGCCAAAATAGTTGTTCACGGTTAGCGTTGCGGGGATTTCACTGGCCATCAATTCGCTCACCAGCGTCGCGCCCGCGCCCACTTGGGCTGATTTGGGGTTTTGGCAGATCAGGCGGTGGTTGGGCAGATCGTCAATGCTCTGCGGTGTGCCGTATTTCTCCAGATAGGCGGAGGAGGCATAAAGGCGCATATGGACGCTCATCAATCGTTTGCGGATTAGGTCCGCTTGACTGGGTTCTTTCATACGGATTGCCACGTCGGCCTCGCGCATGGGCAGGTCAAGCACACGTTCTTCGAGCATCAGGTCGATTTTGAGGTCGGGGTATTTATCGTAGAGTTGCGGCAGGCGCGGGGCGAGCCAGAGCGTGCCGAAGCCAATGGTCGTGGTCACGCGCAACTCGCCAAATACTTCTTCTTCGCTGTCGCGAATGCGCGCTGTAGCGGCATCAAGCCGTTTGACCATGGCCCGCGTGGCATCAAACAGCAATTCGCCCTGTTCGGTCAGAATCAGGCCGCGTGCATGGCGGTGAAACAGAGTGGCATTCAAGGACTCTTCGAGCCCGCGTATCTGGCGCGAAACTGCTGATTGTGACAGGTGCAGCTGATCACCAGCATGGGTTAAAGAGCCTGCATCCGCAACCGCGTGAAATATTCTGAGCTTGTCCCAGTCCATTTTTGCAACTTTCCATTGGCGTCGGGTATTTCGCACGCAATAGCAAACAATTGCGTCAAAAGACACCACTCAACAGGGTTGGTCTGCGGAAATATCGGTTGTTAGGTCATAATTAGTGACCTATTATTGCCCTAGAGTAAAGGGTGTCCCCTGATCCAGTTGCCCTTACCGATGGGAGGTTCGAGATGAGCAAGCAAAAGGTTTCGCTGAATGATCGGTTTGATCTGAGCAAGCGACAGGTGCTGCTGAACGGCACACAAGCGTTAGTGCGGTTGATGCTGACGCAAGCGGCGCGCGACAAGGCGGCGGGGCTGAATACGGCAGGATACGTGACCGGATATCGCGGCTCGCCATTGGGGGCGGTCGATTTGCAGATGGCCCGTGCCGAAAAGCTGTTGGCGGAGTCGAACGTCAAGTTCCACGAAGGTTTGAACGAAGACCTTGCGGCGACCGCCCTATGGGGGACCCAGCAGGCCGAATTGCGTGGCGAAGGCAAATATGACGGTGTCTTTGGCCTGTGGTACGGCAAGGGGCCGGGGGTGGACCGCACCGGCGACGTGATGCGGCATGCCAATATGGCGGGCACCAGTGCGCATGGCGGGGTCCTGATGGCGATGGGTGACGACCACACAGGCGAGAGCAGCACCGTGCTGCATCAATCGGAATGGGCGATGGTGGATGCCTATATGCCGGTGGTCAGCCCGGCGGGTGTGCAGGAAATTCTGGACTACGGCATTTACGGTTGTGCGCTGAGCCGGTTTTCCGGGCTTTGGGTCGGCCTGAAGACCATGAAAGACACCGTGGAAGCCACGGCTGTTGTCGATGGCAACGTGGATCGCATGCAGCTGATTGCGCCCGACTTCGATATGCCAGAGGGCGGATTGAACATCCGTCTGGGTGACACACCGCACGCGCAGGAAGCGCGGGTAATCGATTACCGCCGCTTTGCCGCAGAAGCGTTCAGCCATGCCAACAAGATGGACAAGCGGATGATCGGCAAGCGTGGCGCCAAGATCGGCTTTGTTGCGGCGGGCAAGAACTGGCTCGATCTGGTCCATGCGATGGACCTGCTCGGCATCGACGCCGAGACAGCCGAGAAGCTGGGCGTGACTGCCTACAAGATCGGCCAGACCTTTCCACTGGACATGAAAGGTTTCCATGATTGGGCAGAGGAACTGGATCTGATCATCGTGGTCGAGGAAAAGCGCAAACTGATCGAGGTGCAGATCAAAGAGGCGCTCTTTGATGATCCCCACCGACGTGTCTATGGCTGGTTCCGGGGCGGCGCCGGTGCCATGCACCGAGAGGAGCTGTTTCCGACGCGCGGGGCGCTGGACCCGATTATGATTGCGGAAAAACTGGGCGGTATCCTGATTGAGGAAGGCCGCAGTACTGACCGTTTAAAGGCCGGGCTGGCCCGTTTGGCCGAGGCGCGTGCAGGTGACAACGCCGAAGAGATTGCGACGCGTCTACCCTATTTCTGTTCCGGCTGTCCGCACAACAGCTCGACCAAGCTGCCCGAGGGCAGCCGGGCCTATGCCGGGATCGGCTGTCATTATATGGTCCAGTGGATGGACCGTGAAACCACCGGGTTCACCCATATGGGCGGGGAGGGCGCGAACTGGATCGGTGAGGCGCCGTTTTCAAACCGCGATCATGTGTTCCAGAACCTTGGCGACGGCACTTACAACCATTCGGGCGTTCAAGCGATCCGCGCCGCCCTCGCCTCGGATGCCAACATTACTTACAAAATCCTCTACAATGATGCCGTTGCCATGACGGGTGGCCAACAGAACGAAGGCGGGTTGGATGCGCCGCGCATCGTGCAAGAGTTGAAAGCGATGGGTGTTAAGGAACTGGCTGTCGTTTATGACGAAAAGGAAGACGTGGATTTCAAGGCCTTCCCGCAGGGCATCGAGATCAAGGAACGCGCCGATCTGATGGATGTGCAAAAGCGCATGGCAGAGGTCAAGGGCGTGTCGGCCATCGTCTATATTCAGACCTGCGCCGCCGAGAAGCGCCGCCGCCGCAAGCGGGGCCTGTTTCCGGACCCGGACAAGCGGGTGTTCATCAATACGGATGTCTGCGAAGGGTGCGGCGATTGCGGTGTGCAATCAAACTGCGTGTCGATCGTGCCGATCGAGACGGAACTGGGCCGGAAACGGGCGATTGATCAATCATCGTGCAACAAGGATTACAGCTGCGTCAAAGGGTTCTGTCCCAGCTTTGTCACGCTGGAAGGGGCGCAAATCCGCAAGGGCGCGACAACCGAGCTGAAGCTGCCGGATATGCCGTTGCCAGTACTGCCAGCAATTAACGGCACGCATAACGTCGTGATCACCGGCGTCGGGGGCACGGGCGTTGTGACCATCGGCGCAGTGTTGGCGCAGGCGGCACAGATCGACGGTAAGGGGGCCGGGATGATGGAAATGGCCGGGCTGGCGCAAAAGGGTGGCGCGGTGCATATCCATTGCCGTATCGCCGAGACGCCGGAGGATATCAGCGCGATCCGCGTAGCAACGGGCGAATGTCACGCGCTGATCGGCGGCGATCTGGTGGTTTCTGCCGGGGCCAAGACGCTGGGCCTTACATCACGCGGACAGACCGGAGCCGTGGTCAACAGTCACGAGATCATCACAGGCGATTTCACCCGAAACACTGAGTTTAAGCTGCCGTCGGATCGGCTGGCGCTGGCGCTGGAGGCGCGACTGGGGGACGACGTACAGCTATTCGATGCGTCAGAACTGGCCAAGGCAGTGATGGGGGATTCGATTTTTTCCAACATGATGATCTTTGGCGCGGCATGGCAGCGCGGGCTGGTGCCGATCAGCCATGACGCGATTACGCAGGCGATTGCGCTGAACGGGGCGGCGGTGGAGAAAAACCTGCGCGCCTTTGAGATTGGGCGTTGGGCCGCGCTATACCCACAGGAAGCGGTCGGATTGCTGACGCCAAACGTGGTTAATATGCCTAAATCGCTGGAGGAAAAGATCGCCTATCGCGCGGATCAACTGGTGGCCTATCAGGGCAAGAGGCTGGCCAAACGCTATCGCAGGCTGGTGGATGGGATCGAGGATCGTGAAGTCCGCGAAGCTGTTGCGCAAGGGTATCACAAGCTTCTGTCCTACAAGGATGAATATGAGGTCGCGCGCCTGTTGCTGAGCAGCCGGGACAAGGCGAAAGCCGAATTCGATGGCGATTTCAAAATGCGCTTTCACCTTGCTCCGCCGATTCTGGCCAAAAAGGCGACGGATGGTCGACCGCAAAAACGCGAATTCGGTCCGTGGATGGAGCGGCCCATGCGTGTGTTGGCCAAGTTTCGCAAACTGCGCGGCACGCCGCTGGATGTCTTTGGTTACACCGCTGAGCGTAAAATGGAGCGTGCTCTGATTAAACAATACGAGGCGGACATGGCCGACGTGTTGCCACGGCTGACCGACGAGACGCGTGATTTGATCGTGGCGCTGGCCGAGTTACCGTTGCAAATTCGCGGATTCGGCCCGGTCAAAGCCGCGAATGAGGCCAAGGCTGCGAAGACGCGCGAGGGATTGCTGTCGGCGATTCGCGCCGGTGGTGGGACCGTGGCACAGGCAGCGCAGTGATTTCGGCACGAACTTCATCAACATGTCATGTAGAGCGGGGATAATCGCGGGCACACGTGAGTCCATGACCCGTCTTTGAGGAACCATTCATGCCGTCAGAGCGCCAGATCGCGCGCGATATCAGTTACGCCCATTCCGCCGAAACGCGGGGCGGGCGGGCCATAATCCGCACGATGGAGAACCTGACCGGGCGCATTCGCCTGATCAAACGTGCCCACGGATACGAGAGTGAGATCGCCTCCGGGCGGGACTTCTGGCAGGTGATGGTCGAACGCTACGGTCTAAGTCTGGATGTGGTGGGTGGATCGCTGGGGCATATCCCACGGGATGGTCCGCTGATTCTGATCGCAAACCATCCGTATGGTATCCTTGATGGGCTGATGATGGGTCACATTCTGCGCCAGATGCGCGGCGATTTCCGCATTCTGGCAAATTCAGTGTTCTGCCATGCCGAAGATATTCGCCGTGTCATCCTGCCGATTTCCTTCGATGCGACGAAGGAAGCGGTGCAAATGAATCTGGCCACGCGCAAAGAGGCGCTGGGCTATCTCGGGCAGGGTGGGGCGATTGGCATTTTTCCAGGCGGTGCAGTGTCGACGGCGGCGCGCCCGTTTTCGCAGCCGATGGATCCCGGTTGGCGTGGGTTCACTGCGCGAATGGTTGCGAAATCAGGCGCAACCGTCGTGCCGGTGTTTTTCGATGGGCATACCAGCCGTCTTTTTCAGATCGCGAGCCATCTGCACGCGACGCTGCGCATGGGTCTGTTGCTAAAGGAATTCCGCCGCCGGGTGGATCGCCCTGTGCAGGCGGTCATCGGAGAGCCGATTGATCCGCGGGCTTTGCAGGTTCATGCGGGTGACAGCAAATCTATGATGGAATTCCTGCGGCTGAAGACGTATGAGCTATCCCCGAGGCCGCTGGACCCCAAAGGCATCGGTTTCGAGTGGCAGTAAGACCGCGCCGCGCGCCGGTCTAAAGGCGGGCAAGACGATGGCAGTTGGAATTTTCGACAGCGGATTAGGCGGTTTGACGGTGCTGGACGCGGTGCAGGCGCGTCTGCCGGACATGTCGTTTATCTATCTCGGGGATAATGCACATGCGCCTTATGGCGTACGCGATGCGAATGATGTCTATGACCTGACGCGGGCCAATGTGCACCGTCTATGGGACAGCGGTTGTGATCTGGTCATTCTGGCGTGCAACACGGCCTCGGCTGCTGCGTTGCGGCGCATGCAAGAGGCGGGTGTGCCACAGGGCAAGCGCGTACTGGGCGTGTTCGTACCCTTGATCGAGGCACTGACCGAACGGCAGTGGGGCGACAATTCACCCCCGCGTGAGGTGGCGGTCAAGCATGTTGCGCTCTTTGCCACACCGGCCACCGTCAGTAGCCGCGCATTTCAGCGCGAGCTGGCGTTTCGTGCGATTGGTGTGGATGTCGAGGCGCAGGCTTGCGGCGGCGTGGTCGATGCGATCGAAGAGGGTGATCTCATTCTGGCCGAGGCGCTGGTGCGCAGCCATGTGGACGCGTTAAAGCGCAAGATGCCGGACCCAGAAGCCGCGATTTTGGGCTGCACCCATTACCCGCTGATGGAACAGGTGTTTCAAGAGGCGTTGGGGGACGGGGTTTCGGTTTACAGTCAGGCGACCTTGGTCGCCGAGAGCCTTGCCGATTATCTGACCCGGCATCCGGGCATGACCGGCACTGGCGAGCAAACCCGATATCTGACCACCGGTGACCCAAAGCGGGTGTCAGACCGTGCCACGCAGTTCCTGCGACGACAGATCACGTTCGAAGCGGCCTGACGCGCCTCGCCGTGCATCATCTTTGAATCCCCATGAACAAATACGGGATAACCGACATGACCCATTCCATCGCCATCCTTGGCGCATCGGGCTACACCGGGGCCGAACTGGTCCGGCTGATTGCCACGCATCCGAACATGCAGATCAAGGCGCTGGGCGCCAATTCCAAGGCCGGTCAGGCCATGGCTGACGTCTTTCCGCATCTGCGTCACCTCGACCTGCCAGATCTGGTGACCATCGAGGAAATTGATTTCTCTGATATCGACCTGTGTTTCTGCGCGCTGCCACATGCGACTTCTCAGGCGGTGATCCGCGATCTGCCCAAGACGATGAAAATCGTCGACCTCAGCGCCGATTTCAGGCTGCGTGACCCAGAGGTGTATGCCAAGTGGTATGGCGGCCAGCACGCGGCACTGGAATGTCAGGCAGAGGCGGTCTACGGGCTGACAGAGTTCTACCGCGAGGAAATCAGGGGCGCGCGGCTGGTAGCGGGCACGGGTTGCAATGCGGCGACTGGCCAATATGCGCTGCGGCCATTGATCGCGGGCAAGCTGATCGATCTTGATGAGATCATCATCGACCTCAAGACCGGGGTAAGTGGTGCAGGGCGAAGCCTGAAAGAAAACCTGCTGCATGCCGAGCTATCCGAGGGCGCGCATGCCTATGGCGTTGGTGGCACGCACCGGCATCTGGCGGAGTTTGACCAAGAGTTTTCGGCCATTGCCGGACAGGAGGTCAAGGTACAATTCACGCCGCATTTGTTGCCTGCAAACAGAGGGATAATTGCCACTGTTTATGTCAAAGGCGCGCCTGACGCGATCCATGCGGCGTTGGCTGCGACCTATGCTGACGAGCCGTTCCTGCATGTCCTGCCCTTTGGCCAGACACCCAGCACGCGGCATATTCGCGGCAGCAATTTCTGCCATATCGGCGTCAGTGGTGACCGTATTCCGGGGCGGGCTATCGTCGTGGCAGCACTTGATAACCTGACCAAGGGATCCAGTGGGCAGGCCTTGCAGAATGCGAACCTGATGTTAGGTGAGGATGAGACTGCAGGGCTGATGCTGGCCCCGGTTTTCCCGTAACCCTAACCCACAGGCAGGCAGGCCGATGAAATCGCTCAAGAAGCAGCGCCGTATCCAAATTATCGCCATCACTATTGTGGCGCTGATCGTGGCAACCGGTCTGATCGGCTATGCGATGCGCGACGGGATCAACTTTTTCCGCAGCCCGAGTGAAGTCATCGCGGCCCCGCCCAGCCCGGCAGAGGTGTTCCGCATCGGCGGGCTGGTCGAGGTCGGCAGTCTGCAACGCGGGCAGGGCGAAACGGTGCGATTCTCTGTGACTGATGGCGGCGCAACTGTGCCAGTGGAATATACCGGCGTCCTGCCGGATCTGTTCGAAGAGGATCAGGGCATGGTCGGTCTGGGCAGCTATGACGGGACGGTTTTCACCGCGACCGAGATTCTGGCCAAGCACGACGAGGACTATATGCCCAAGGAAGTGGTGGACGCGCTGAAAGAGCAGGGTGTCTATCAAGAACCGTCCGATGGGTAAACGCGTCCTTAACGGCTAAGGCGCAGCCTTGATCCCATGCTATTGGGAATAGGGCTGTCAGATGAAAACTGTTGCACAAATCGCCAAGGAAATCGTCGCGCGCGAGGGTGGCTTCGTCAACGATCCGGACGATCCGGGCGGAGCGACCAACCACGGCGTCACGATTCATACGATGCGTCGGCTTGGGCTGGACCTGACCGGCGACGGGGAGGTTGATGCACAGGACGTGCGGGCGCTGAGCCGGGCACAGGCAGAAGCCATCTTTGTACGTCATTATTTTGAGCGTCCGGGCATCGGCAAGCTGCCAGAGGTCTTGCAGTCCAGCGTTTTCGATATGTACGTGAATGCCGGTAGCAACGCGGTAAAGATCCTGCAACGGCTGTTGCGTCGGATGGGCCATGACGTCGCGGTAGACGGTGCCATTGGCCCGCAAACCATCGCAGCAGTCACTGCGGCGGCGCAGGATGCGCCGGACCACATTGCTGACGCTTACGCGATCGCGCGGCGCAATTACTATTTTCACCTGGCAGATAATCGACCGGCAAGCCGTAAATACGCGCGCACCCGCAAGGGCGCAAAGGGGGGATGGATACGGCGCGCCGAAGAGTTCATGGCAAACCGTTATCACCTGAATACGGCAGAGTTTAACGCAAGGGTCGCGGCATGGGGTTGATCGAAAAGCTGGTGTCACTGGTGTTTGGCAGTGGCCGGAACGTGATTGTTGAAACGGCAGAAGTGTTTCGTGAGAACGCCGAAGCAGATGCACGGCGGCGGACGGATGAACGCGCGCAGGCGTTGGAGCAGTTTGCAACAGAATTCGGCGTCCGCGAGCGTGGCCGGTTCGACCGCATCATGGATGGCATGAACCGCCTGCCACGTCCGGCGTTGGCAATGGGGACGCTGGGCCTGTTTATCGCAGCGATGGCGGATCCTGTGTGGTTTGCCGCGCGGATGCAAGGGGTGGCATTGGTGCCAGAGCCGCTGTGGTGGCTGCTGGGCGTGGTGGTGTCATTTTACTTCGGCGCGCGCCATCAGTTCAAAGGGCAGGAATTTCAGCGCTCTATTGCAAGGACGCTGGCACGAACACCGCAGGTCATGGCCAATCTCAATACCTTGGAAGGCGTGACTGCCGATTTTGCCACAGCGGCGGATCGGCCAGCTATCATGTCGGCCGAAACAGACCCGAACGCCGCGCTGGATGAATGGCGGCGTGGCCGACGTGCGTGAGGTGACGGCACCCGCGACAATGTGATCACCCGCGCGCGCCGATTGCGATTGGCGCGCGCGCGCGCCCACCCTATAATTGGCCCATGATTACAGAACTTGGCCACTTTGCCCTGATCCTCGCCTTTTGTGTGGCCTGTGTGCAGGCGGTTTTACCGCTGATCGGCGCGCATAAACGCTGGCCCGGCTGGATGGCCGTCGCCGTCCCTGCCGCCACGGCGCAGTTTCTGCTGACTGCGGCCAGTTTTGCGGCGCTCACCTGGGCATTTGTCACATCTGATTTCTCACTGCGGTTGGTGATGCTGAACAGCCATTCGGCCAAGCCACTGCTCTATAAAATCACTGGTGTCTGGGGCAATCACGAAGGCTCGATGCTGCTTTGGGTGCTGATCGTCACGCTCTTTGGCGCTTGTGTGGCGTGGTTTGGCACGAACCTCCCGCCCAGTCTGCGGGCCCGCGTTCTGGCTGTGCAGGCGATGGTGGGCGTTGCGTTCTTTGCCTTTCTCATCTTCACCTCGAACCCATTTTTGCGGCTCGCCTTTGCACCGTTTGACGGGCAGGATCTGAACCCGCTCCTGCAAGACCCCGGCCTGGCGTTTCATCCGCCGTTTCTATATCTCGGATATGTCGGCCTCTCGATGACGTATAGCTTTGCCATTGCGGCGTTGATCGAGGGACGGGTGGACGCCGCATGGGGGCGTTGGGTGCGGCCCTATACGCTGGCGGCATGGATATTCCTGACCGTCGGAATCGCACTGGGCAGTTGGTGGGCCTATTACGAGTTGGGCTGGGGTGGTTTCTGGTTCTGGGACCCGGTGGAAAATGCCAGCTTTATGCCGTGGTTGATTGCCGTGGCGCTGCTGCATTCGGCGATAGTGGTAGAAAAGCGCGAAAGCCTGAAAAGCTGGACGATCCTGCTGGCCATTATCGCGTTCGGGTTTTCGATGATCGGGGCGTTTATCACCCGGTCAGGTGTCCTGACATCTGTACATGCCTTTGCCAATGATCCTGAACGGGGACTTTTCCTGCTGGGGATTACTGCGCTCTTTATGATGGGCGGGCTGACGATGTTCGCGGCGCGGGCGGGTGTGATGCAGGCCAAGGGTGTATTTGCCATCAAGAGCCGTGAGTCGATGCTGGTGCTTAACAATCTCTTGCTGGGTGTGGCCTGTTTCATCGTGTTTGTCGGGACGATCTGGCCTTTGGTGTCCGAACTGTTCTTTGATCGGAAGCTGTCGGTCGGCGCACCTTTCTTCAATCTCGCGTTTACGCCGTTCATGGTGCTGCTGGGCCTTGTTCTGCCCGTTGGTGCCATGTTGCCGTGGAAGCGCGGGGCGTTCGGGCGGATAGTACGGACGCTGGCACCGGCATTTGTGCTGGCCGTTGCCATAGGCTTGTTGGCGTTTGCCATGCAGACCGGGCGCAGCGCGTTGGGGCCGGTTGGGCTGTTTCTGGGGGCATGGCTGGTGGGCGGCGCGTTGATTGACCTGTGGTCACGCAGCGGACGGTCGGCACGTGTCATTGATCGATTGCGCCGGATTGCCCGTCTGCCGCGCGCGGACTGGGGCAAGGCGGTGGCGCATGGCGGTCTGGGGGTCACCATGGTCGGCGTGGCAGCGATGACGGCATGGTCGGTCGAGGATATCCGCGTGGCGCGCGTGGGGGACGCGATCGAGGTGGCCGGGTTTACGCTGACGCTGGATGACGTCCGCCGTGTCGAGGGGCCGAACTATATTTCAACAACCGGTGATTTCACCTTGTCGCGGAACGGTCGTGGGATTGCCTCGCTGCATCCTGAAAAGCGGTTCTATCCGGTTGCACAGATGCCGACGACGGAGGCCGGTATCGACAACGGCTTCCTGCGCGACATCTACGTGGTCATTGGCGATGCTCAGGATGGCGGGGGCTGGGCTGTGCGCAGTTATTACAAACCACTGGCGAACTGGATCTGGGGCGGTGCAATTCTGATGGCATTGGGCGGTTTGCTATCGTTGAGTGATCGTCGTTACCGCGTCGCGGCCGGTGCGCGCAAGATGACCCCGACCCGAGGGGTTCCGGCAGAATGAGGCGTCTCGTTTTCCTGCTATGCCTGATGGCCGCGCCGCTATTTGCAGTTCAGCCAGATGAGGTGCTGGACGACCCGGAACTGGAGGCGCGGGCGCGTGACATTTCGGCAGGTCTGCGGTGTCTGGTGTGCCGCAACGAGAGCATCGACGAATCGAATGCGGCCCTTGCGCGGGATTTGCGTCTGTTGGTGCGCGACCGCTTGCTGGCGGGGGATACGGATGCGCAGGTGGTCAGCTTTGTCGTGGATCGCTACGGCGAGTATGTGCTGCTGAAACCGCAATTGGGTGGCAGCAATCTGGCGCTGTGGCTGGCCGGGCCTGTAATGCTGCTGTTTGGCGCGGGCGTTGCCGTTTTTTACATCCGGCGCCGCGCGGGGGCCGACTCTGCGGGTGACGGGACGTTGACAGAGGCCGAAGAAGAACGGTTGCGCCAGATTCTGGACGAGTGACGCGCGGTTTCCCTTTTCCTTGTCAGCCAAATCGCGTCCAATTCGCGCGCATTGAATGACAGAACAAGGAAACGCGCGCCGTGAAAGATTATTCCACCATTACCTTTGACATCACCGACGGCGTTGCCGTGCTGCGTCTGAACCGCGCCGACAAGATGAACGCGCTCAGCACCCAGATGCGCGCCGAGATCACGGATGCCGCCCGCGAAGCGGGGCGCCGCGCGCATGTGCTGGTGATCACCGGTGACGGACGTGCATTCTGTTCGGGGCAGGATTTGGGTGATGGTGGTAGTGCCGCGAGCCTCGATATCGAGCGGGTGCTGCGCGAGGAATATGTCCCGATGCTGCGCGCGATCATGGAATGTCCGGTGCCGACAATCAGCGCGGTGAACGGCGCGGCGGCAGGGGCGGGGGCCAATCTGGCGCTGGCTGCGGACGTGGTGATCGCGACCCAGAGCGCGGTGTTTTTGCAGGCTTTCACCCGCATTGGTCTGATCCCCGATGCCGGCGGTACCTATTGGTTGCCCAGACAGATGGGCGCAGCCAAGGCGATGGGGGCCGCACTATTCGCCGAGCCGATCAGCGCGCAACAGGCCAGCGACTGGGGCATGATCTGGGAAGCGGTACCCGACGCCGAATTTGACGCCCATTGGCGTGCCCGCGCGGCGCATCTGGCCAAAGGGCCGATGCAGGCCTATGCGCATCTCAAGTCAGCGATCCGCGGCAGTTGGGACAACAGTCTGGAGGCGCAGCTGGAGCTGGAAGCAAAGCTACAGGGGGAATGCGGCAAGTCTCGTGATTTCAAAGAGGGCGTCGTGGCGTTCATGGAAAAACGCAGTCCGCAATTCGAAGGTCGCTAAGTTCGCGCCAGGGGTTTTCGCCTCTGACGGAATATTTATAGTTGTAATAAAAGCTTGGGCGGTACCTCTGATTGGGTACCGCCCGCACTTTTAGCGATTTTCAATATCCACGTAATCGCGCATTGTCTCGCCTGCATAAAGCTGGCGGGGGCGGCCGATTTTCAGCTGTGGATCGGCGATCATTTCCTTCCACTGCGAAATCCAGCCCACCGTGCGGCTGACCGCAAAAATCGGCGTGAACATTGACGTGGGGAAGCCCATCGCCTCTAGGATGATGCCGGAATAGAAGTCGACATTCGGGAACAGTTTCTTCTCGGCGAAGTAATCGTCTTCGAGTGCCTGTTTTTCCAACTCTTTGGCCACCTGAAGCGTCGGATTGTCCTCGGTTCCCAGCAGTTCCAGCACTTCGTCTGCGGATTGCTTCATCACCGTGGCGCGGGGATCGAAATTCTTGTAAACGCGGTGGCCGAACCCCATCAGGCGGAATGGATCGTTCTTGTCCTTGGCGCGCTTGATGAATTCGGGAATACGATCAACCGTACCGATTTCGCGTAGCATTTCCAGGCAGGCCTGATTGGCACCACCATGCGCGGGACCCCAGAGGCAGGCAATGCCCGCAGCAATGCACGCGAACGGATTAGCACCCGACGACGAGGCCAGCCGGACCGTCGATGTCGATGCGTTCTGCTCGTGATCGGCGTGCAGCGTGAAAATGCGGTCCATTGCGCGGCTGAGGATCGGGTTCACCTCGTAATCCTCGGCAGGAACGGCAAAGCACATGCGCATGAAATTTGACGCATAATCAAGATCATTGCGCGGATAAACAAAGGGCTGACCGATGGTATATTTGTAGGCCATCGCAGCGATTGTCGGCATCTTTGCGATCATGCGAACCGAGGCAACTTCGCGCTGCCAAGGGTCATTGATGTCAGTGCTGTCATGATAGAATGCGCTGAGTGCGCCAACCACGCCGACCATGATGGCCATGGGATGCGCGTCACGACGGAAGCCACGGAACAGATACTTCATCTGTTCATGCAGCATCGTGTGGTTGGTTACGCGGCTCTCGAAATCCTCCAACTGAGCCGCCGACGGCAGTTCACCATAGAGCAGGATATAGCACACTTCGAGATAGTGCGATTTCTCGGCCAGTTGGTCGATCGGATAGCCCCGATGCAGCAACTCGCCCTTGCCGCCATCGATAAAGGTGATGGTGCTGTCGCAACTTGCTGTCGAGGTAAATCCCGGATCGTAGGTAAAGACGCCCGCCTGCGAATACAGCTTGCGGATGTCGATGACGTCCGGGCCTGCTGTGGGCGAAAATATTGGCAACTCATAATCTTTGCCGTCGATGCTGAGCTTTGCGGATTTCTTACTGTCGGCCATGCGGCGGTCTCCCTCTGTGGCCCCGGGGTGTTCTGGCACCGAGGGGCGTCTTATGCATCTGGCCGCGCGTGGATTTGACCGTTGGGTCAGTCTCCGCCATCTGCGGCATCTTGGAGCCGGGCCAGTGTTTCATCCTGCCCCAGGACCAGCATCATGTCGAACACACTTGGTGTTGCGCTGCGCCCTGCAAGTGCAGCCCGGAGCGGGCCTGCCAGCTTGCCGAACGTCGTTTCCTTTTCGGCGGCGAACGCATTGGCCGACGCCTCAAGGTCTTCTCGGGACCAAGTAGCATTTTGCAGGTGCGGCGTCAATTCTCTCAGCATACCACGGGATACTGAGTCGAGTTGCTTGGCCGCTTTCTCGTCCGGGGAAATCGGGCGGGATGCCAGAATAAACTCTGCCTTATCAATCAATTCAGGGAATGAACGGGCGCGTTCTTTTAGGCAATACATGCCAGCCAGCAACAGGTCATTTTTTTCAGTGCTCAACGCGGGCAGGTCGGCCGCGTTTCGGAATTCGGTCAGTTCATGCAGCAGCGCAGCATCGTCAGTCGCCGCAATATGCCGACCGCTGAGATTGTCCAGCTTCTTGAAGTCGAACCGCGCTGCGGATTTTCCGATCCCGTCCAGATCGAACCAGTCCTGCGCCTGCGCATCGGTAAAGAACTCGTCATCGCCGTGGCTCCATCCCAGCCGCGCCAGATAGTTGCGCATGCCGGAGGCGGGATAGCCCATCTGTCGATATTCTTCGACTCCCAGCGCCCCGTGCCGTTTGCTCAGCTTTTTGCCGTCGGGGCCGTGGATCAGCGGGATATGGGCATAAACGGGCAGCGGCCAATCCATCGCGTTGTAGATCATCATCTGCCGGGCGGCGTTGTTCAGGTGATCGTCACCACGGATCACGTGGGTCACACCCATGTCGTGATCGTCCACGGCCACGGCCAGCATATAGACTGGCGTGCCGTCCGACCGCAGCAGCACCATATCATCCAGTTGATCGTTGCGGATGGTCACATCGCCCTGCACGGCATCAAGAATGACCGTTGCACCCTCGCGCGGGGCCTTGATCCGGACGACGTAGGGCGCGTCGGGATAGGTGGCCGGGTCCGCGTCTCGCCACGGGCTATGATAGAGGGTTGAACGCCCTTCGGCCTTGGCCGCGTCGCGGTAGGCCTGAATTTCGTCCTGCGAGGCAAAACACTTAAAGGCAGTTCCTGCCGCCAGCATCTGCTGCGCGACTTCGGCGTGCCGGTCCGCACGCGCTGCCTGACTGATAACGTCGCCGTCATGGTCCAGACCCAGCCACGCCATGCCGTCCAGAATCGCCTGCGTCGCCTCCGGGGTCGACCGCGCGCGATCGGTGTCCTCGATCCTGAGCAGGAACTTACCACCGCGCCCTCTGGCAAAGAGCCAGTTAAACAGGGCAGTACGCGCGCCACCGATATGCAGATAACCAGTGGGTGACGGGGCAAAACGGGTGACAACCTGTTGGGACATGGTCGACATTAACCTTTCGGTAAGGATGGTGGGGCTAGCCTGAGCGCCTGTCTATCGGCCCGCATGGGGGGAAACAAGTGCCCCGGACGCTCGGTTACTTACGCGCCGCGCTGCTGATGCAGCGGGGGCATCTCTTTGTCTGGGTACCGGTCTGTCTGGGGATCGGCGTCGGCATCTATTTTGCATTGAGATTCGAACCATCAGTCGCAACCTTTGCCGTAATCATAACGGCTTGCGCATTGTTCCTGCTCCTGTCGCGCGTGCTGGACGAGGCGGTGTCGCCGTTTGCGGTCGGGCTGGCGCTGATCCTGTCAGGCAGCGTGATCGCCGGCACACGCGCGCACCGTGTCGAGGGGCCGGTACTGGGCTGGCGTTACTACGGGCCGGTGGAGGGCCGCATCGTCGGCATAGATCGTTCGGCCAGTGACAAGGTACGTATCACGCTCGATCAGGTGGTGCTGCGGGATGTACGGCCCAGTCGCACCCCCAGACGTGTGCGATTATCGCTGCATGGCACAGTGGCAGGGAGTGATCCGGTGCCGGGTCTGCGGGTGATGACCACCGGGCATCTGTCCCCGCCCAGCGGCCCGGTCGAGCCGGGGGGTTTTGATTTTCAGCGGCATGCGTGGTTCCTAGGCCTCGGTGCCGTAGGATATACCCGCGTGCCGTTGCTGGCGCTCGCGCGGCCAGATGGAAAACAAGTCCTGTTTGCCACGCGAATGGGACTGTCGGCGCGGGTGCAGGCCGAGCTGCCGGGAGAGGCAGGGGCCTTTGCCGCAGCGATTATGACTGGAGATCGCGCCGGAATGGGGCAGGAGACGCTGACAGCGTTGCGGGTGTCGAACCTGGCGCATCTGTTGGCCATTTCCGGGCTGCACATGGGGCTGTTGACGGGGTTCATCTTTGCCGCGCTGCGGATCGCATTGTCGGCAGTTCCGTGGATTGCGCTACGCGTCCCGGTCAAGCCTGTGGCCGCGGGCATGGCTCTGATAGTTGCGGCCGGGTATCTGGCGCTGTCGGGGGGGAATGTTGCGACCGAACGGGCGTTTGTCATGGCGGCTGTTGTGCTGGTGGCCGTGATGCTGAACCGGCGCGCCTTCAGCCTGCGCGCGGTTGCGTTGGCTGCGATTATCGTGCTGGCGTTGCGGCCCGAAGCATTGCTTGGTCCCGGCTTCCAGATGTCTTTTGCCGCGACGACGGCACTGGTAGCGATCTTTGGCTGGATCAATGCGCGCGATGGATTGAAGGGACCGCGCTGGTTGCGCCCGGCCATGGCCGTGGTCGTGTCATCCATAGTGGCCGGATTGGCGACCGCGCCCTTTGCTGCGGCACATTTCAATCAATTCGCGCATTATGGGCTGCTTGCGAACCTGCTGAGCGTGCCATTGATGGGCGTCGTCGTCATGCCTGCTGCAGTGTTGGCCGCGTGCCTGCTGCCCTTGGGGCTGGAATGGATTGGCCTGTGGATCATGGGGCTGGGGCTGGAGTGGATATTGGGCGTGGCGCATTTCGTGTCGGGGCTGGACAGCGCGCGCGGCACTGTGGTCAGTCCGGGACCGTTCGTTTTGCCGTTGTTGACCCTTGGCGGGCTGTTCGTGGCACTCTGGCAGGGATGCGCGCGAATGCTGGGCGCTGTGCCCATGGTGCTGGCGTTTATACTATGGTCACAGACGACGCGGCCTGATGTGCTGATCTCGGATACGGGCGGTCTGGTCGGTGTGATGACCGATAAGGGGCGCGCGTTGAGTGCCGGGCGCGGGGCAGGGTTTATCGCGCAGAACTGGCTGGAGAATGACGGCGATCCTGCTGAGCAATTGCAGGCGGCCGAACGCTGGGCCGGAGTGGCCCCTGGTGGGATCGCAATCGCGGCACTGCGCGGCAAGCGCGCCGCAGAGACTTTGGAGGGGTGTGACGGGGCAGAGTGGCTGGTGCTCAATACGTCCCCGACCATCGCAACAGAAGAGATGGCCTGCCGTGTTGTGCATCCTGCAACATTGCTCAAAACCGGTGCGCTGGCGCTATACCATAGTGAAAAGGGGGTGCGCGTCGTCAGTGCGCGCCAGATGACCGGCGCGCGGCTATGGAATATGCGGCGGCGCTAACAGCTAGTACGTGCGGATCAGTCCGACCAGACGCCCCTGCACCTTGACCTTGTCGCCCGGCAGAACGCGGGTTTCATAGGCCGGGTTGGCCGCCTCCAGCGCGATAGCGTTACCGCGACGGAAGAACCGTTTGAGCGTCGCTTCCTGATCTTCGACCAAGGCTACGACGATATCGCCATTGTCAGCCAAGTTCGTCTCGCGGATCACGACAATATCGCCATCGTTGATGCCTGCGTCGATCATCGAATCGCCTTTGACCTCAAGCGCGTAGTGTTCACCCGGACCACTGACCATCGCGCCCGGCACTGCAACGTTATGAGAGACATGCTGGATCGCCTCGATCGGGACACCGGCAGCGATCCGACCCATGACAGGCAGTTCAAGCGCATGCACGATCTCGAGCGACTGTGCATTTGCCGGGCGCGGGGCTTCGGGCTTGTCGCCGTCGATCACGCGAGGGTTGAATCCGGCGGTCGGTGCGCCG
Organism: Pseudohalocynthiibacter aestuariivivens; assembly: GCF_011040495.1. Lineage (GTDB taxonomy): Bacteria > Pseudomonadota > Alphaproteobacteria > Rhodobacterales > Rhodobacteraceae > Roseovarius > Roseovarius pelagicus. The sequence continues at coordinate 153,393 of NZ_CP049037.1, forward strand.
CCCAGAGTTTCGGGCAGCTTTACAATTTCCAGCGCGCGGGCCCGGTGAGCAAGACGGCGTATAAATCCGCGTTCCTCCAGCGCCGTGATCAGCCGGTGAATGCCTGATTTGGACCGCAGGTCCAACGCTTCCTTCATTTCATCGAAACTGGGAGGCACGCCGTCACGCTGCACACATTTGTTGATGTATTCCAGCAGGTCGAGCTGTTTCTTGGTCAGCATTTCACGGGTCCTTTGGCTGCGTCGATATCATTTTGTTCTACGCATGTTCCCGTTTTGTGTCAACTGCCGGGTATTGGTGGTGACGTTGCGCCCTAGAACCGGATACATTCGACGATCTCGCCTGCGCGGCGGGCATCATCGCTGACGGGGCGAACCAGTAGGGCGTTGGCTTGGGCCAGAACCGTCAGCAGCGCGCTGTCCTGCCGCGTCGCGGGGTGCAGGCCGTCCGCGCCCAGCGTGGCGCGCATGTAATGCTCGCGGGGGCCGTTTGACGGCAGGTCGATCGCAAGCGGTGCCTTCTGGCGCGGAGCAGAGGCGAAACCCAGTCCCAACATCGCGCGCAAGACCGGCAAGACGAAGACATGGCCGCAGACCATCGCCGAGACGGGATTGCCGGGCAGGCCGATCATTGCCGCCCGGCCCATGCGTCCGGCCATCAACGGTTTGCCGGGACGCATCGCTACTTTGTAGAAACTGCGCGACATCCCTTGCGCCTGTGCGACCGTGCCGACCAGATCATGGTCGCCGACTGACGCGCCGCCGATGGTGATGATCAGGTCACAGTCGCGCGCCAGATCGAACGCGGTTTCCAGCGCCGGCACGGTGTCTCGGGCGATGGGCAACAGGCGCGCCTCGGCGCCGTTTGCATCCAACAGCGCCTTCAGACCAAAGGAATTAGACGCGATGATCTGGTCGGGTCCGGGGGATTCTCCGGGCATTACCAGTTCATCACCGGTCGCGATCAATGCCACACGGGGTTTGCGATAAACAGGCACGTCGGGAATATTCATCGAGGCCAGCAGGGCGATATCATGCGGGCGCAGCAGGCGCGGTGCGGCGAATTCTGCACCCTGCCGAAAATCAGCCCCGGCTGGACGGACATGCGGCCCGGCGTCCAGTCTGCTGCCCAGTGTGATCGTGTCACCCGTGCGGGCGACATCTTCTTGAATGATCACCCGGTCGCAGCCTGCGGGCAGGGGCGCGCCGGTAAAGATGCGGACGGCCTTGCCAGCGGGTACGCTGCCGTCATAGCGATGACCGGCTGCCGCCTCTCCGATAACCTCGAATTGTGCGCCGGGCGCGGCCTCTGCGCCACGAATGGCATACCCATCCATTGCCGAAGCAGCAAAGGGCGGCTGATCGCGCTTCGCCTGCACAGGTTTCGCCAGTACACGCCCTGCGGCCTGAATCAGTGGGATCGTTTCGACGGTCATAGGTTCCGTCAACGCAAACAGCTCGTTCAGCGCGTCATCAACAGAAATCATTCCGCACTGTACCGCCCTGATTTTCCACCGTCTTTCAGTACAACGTGCAAGCCGCCGATCTGCATGGCCCGATCCACGGCCTTGACCATGTCATAGACAGTCAGGGCCGCTGTTGCAGCGGCGGTCAGGGCTTCCATCTCGACCCCGGTTTGCCCGGTCGTCTTGACGGTCGCCTCGATTCGGACACCTGGTAAGTCGGGATCCAGTGCAAGTTCGATAGCGACTGACGCGATCGGCAGTGGATGGCAAAGCGGGATGAGGTCCGGTGTTTTCTTTGCGCCCATGATACCGGCCAGCCGTGCCACGGAAAGAACGTCGCCCTTCTTGGCGCGGCCTTCTGACACGATTTCAAAGGTTTGCGCTGCCATACTAACGTGACAGGCAGCTACCGCGATGCGGTCGGTCACTGCCTTGGCAGAGACATCGACCATATGTGCATCGCCTTTGCCATCGAAATGCGTCAGTTCGGCCACTAGACTCCTCCGCTGAGCAACGGATCGGCCAGCAGCGCGCGGGTTGCGGTTGCCACGTCCTCGGCGCGCATCAATGTTTCGCCAACCAGAAAGCTGCGGGCGCCGTAACGCGCCATATCGGCCAAATCTTCGCTTGTTTCCAGTCCGCTTTCGCAAATCAGCAGAGCCTCTACCGGGGCGATCCGTGCCAGATGCCGGGTCGTGTCGAGCGATGTCTCGAAGGTGTTCAGGTCACGATTATTGATGCCGATCATGGGTGAATCCAACAGCGCCGCGCGCTGCATTTCCGCCTCGTTATGCACTTCGAGGATGGCATCCATACCCCATTGTTTTGCGGCCGCTTCCAGCTCGATAGCCTGTTCGTCAGAGACACTTGCCATGATGATCAGGATGCAATCGGCCCCCAATGCGCGCGCCTCGGCCACCTGATAGGGGTCATACATGAAATCCTTGCGCAGAACGGGCAAGTCGCAGACCGCGCGGGCAATGGTCAGATATTCCTTTGCACCCTGAAAACTGGGCGTGTCGGTCAGCACGCTGAGGCAGGTGGCTCCGCCCTCGGCATAGGCGATCGCCAGCGCCTCGGGGTCGAAATCGGCGCGGATCAGACCTTTGGATGGGCTGGCCTTCTTGATTTCAGCGATCAGGCCATAGCCAACCTTGCTCGCTTGGGTCAGTGCCTCTTTGAAATCGCGGACGGCAGGCGCCGAATGGGCGCGCTCGTTCATTTCATCGGGCGACACCTCTTCTTTGGCGGCCGCCACTTCTTCCAGCTTGTAAGCTTTGATCTTTTCCAGAATCGTTGGGGTGCTCATGTCGTCTCCGATGTCACTTTGGCCAGTATTTGCAGCCGCTCGCGCGCGGCTCCACTGTCGATACTCTCGCGCGCCTGCGCAACCCCCGACTTGAGGTCAGGCGCATGCTCGGCAACGACGAGGGCCGCCGCTGCGTTTAGCAATACCGCGTCGCGATACGCCCCCGGCGCACCATCCAACAGGGCACGGAACGCATCCCCGTTTTCCTGGGGAGTGCCGCCCAGAATGTCCTCGAATGGATGAACGGGCAGGCCGAAATCCTCGGGGTGGACTTCTATATCGCGGATGCTGCCATCGGTTTCCAGTACCGATACCCAACTGACGCCGGTAATTGTCAGTTCATCCGTACCATCGCTGCCATGCACCAACCACGCACATTCCGATCCCAGCTGTCCCAGTGTTTCGGCCATAGGACGGATGAGGTCGCGCGCGAATGCGCCGGTCAACTGTCGTTTCACCCCCGCCGGATTGGTGAGTGGGCCGAGGATATTGAAAATCGTGCGCGTGCCCAACTCTGTCCGCGTCGGCATGACATGGGCAATCGCAGGGTGGTGCATGGGGGCCATCATAAAGGCGATTCCGGCCTCTTGCAGTGCCTTTTCAACCACTTCCGGGCCAACCATCACGTTGACGCCCATCTGCCCCAACGCGTCCGCCGCGCCGGATTTCGAGCTTAGATTGCGGTTACCATGTTTGGCGATTGGCACACCTGCGCCAGCGACGACGAACGCGGTCGCTGTCGAGATGTTCAACGTGCCCTTGCCGTCACCACCGGTGCCAACGATGTCCATTGCCCCCTCGGGCGCGCGAACTGATTTGCACTTGGCGCGCATGACGGCAGCGGCGGCGGCGTATTCATCCACTGTTTCGCCACGGGTGCGGAGCGCCATGAGCAGACCCCCGATCTGGCTGGGCGTTGCTTCGCCTTCAAAGAGGGCGGTAAAGGCAACCTCGGCTTCCGCGCGTGTCAGCGGACGGTCGGCTGCGGTGCCGATGAGCGGCTTCAACCCGTCGCTCATGCTGCCACTCCGGTGGGTTGGGTCATCATGTCGAGAAAATTCTTGAGCAGTGCGTGGCCGTGCTGTGACGCGATCGATTCGGGGTGAAATTGCACGCCATGGATCGGCAGCGTCTTGTGTTGCAGACCCATAATCGTTCCATCCTCCAGTTCGGCGGTCACCTCGAGCGTATCTGGCAGGGTGGCGCGGTCGACAACGAGGCTGTGATAGCGGGTCGCGTCAAAAGGCGATGGTAGTCCGGCAAACACGCCTTTTCCTCCGTGCAGGACATGGCCCATCTTGCCATGAACAATCTCGGAATGGCGCACGACCTTGCCGCCAAAGACCTGCCCGATCGTCTGGTGACCCAGACAGACCCCCAATAGTGGAATGCCCGTCTCGGCCGCTGCTTCGGTCAGCGCCAGACAAATGCCCGCCTGATCCGGGTCGCACGGCCCCGGCGACAGCAGAATGCCATCGGGCCGCAGTGCCATTGCAGCCTGTACATCCAGTGCATCGTTGCGGCGAACCAAGACGTCGGCGCCAAGTTCGCCCACATAATGTACGAGGTTGTAGGTGAAACTGTCGTAGTTATCTATCAAGAGCAGCATGTGGCGCCTCGCGCGAATGGGGGGTGGAGGCCGGGGGCCGGGTCGCGATATACTTGCTCAGGCTTAGCTGGAACCGTCAAGAGGCGCAAAGAGCGGTAGAGGTGATTTAAAGATGGCACACGGATTTTTGGGTGGAATTATTGTCGGCACAATGGTGTCGGGGTTGGGATTGGGCGTGGCGTCGGTGATAACCGAGATCCCCGCACGCACCGCGCCGGAGGCGGCGGCGCTCGAAGTGCCTGCGGGGTCCGAGTTCAATCAGTCGCGCGAGGACGAGCCTGTGGCGATGACCTCTGAACCTGATACCGTGCCGCTGGTCGAAGGCGCACCAGAGGTCAGCACGTCAGCGCCCGATGATCTGAGCGTGATCGAGGATGCGGATATGCAACCCGCCGCTGTGCCCCAAACCGGCGAAGCTCAGGCCAACCTGAGTGCACCACAGGTTGCAACAGATGATAACACGGTGAATTTTGGTCAGGATGATGCAGCCGTGTTGCCTAGCCCACAAAGCGCCGCGCCCGATGCGCCGGGCAGCGAGGAAGAATTGTCGATCTCTGTGGACCCGGCCCAGCCGATGCAGCCAGCCGTAGACGCGGAGTCGGCTGCATTCCCGAAAGAAGAAGCGGACGCTCCGCAGATTTCGGCGATACCGGACACAACGGAATCAACTGAGACGGATGTGGACATCGAAGCCATGGTCAAGCCCGAGGTGACGGCCCCGAGCGGGACAATCGGTGATCTTGCGACGGGGATTGCGACCAACCGCTTGCCATCGGTCACCGATGCGCCGGCAGAGGCGGAAACTGCAAGCGACATCAGCGCCCGCCCCGATAGCGCCCGGCGCGCCATAGACGCGCACGCGACACCGTTCGACAATCCCGACGGCAAGCCGCTGATGGCGATCGTCCTGATCGACGACGGCTCCAGCCCGATCGGTTTGGAGGCATTGTCGAATTTTCCCTATCCACTGAGTTTTGCGGTGGATGCCGCATGGGACGGCGCGACAGCCGCGATGAAACGCTACCGGGATGCAGGGTTCGAAGTGCTGGTAATGGTGAACCTGCCACCGGGCGCGCAGGCCAGTGACACCGAAATTGCAATGCAGACCGTGCTAAACGCCGTGCCCGAAGCCGTCGCAGTACTGGAAGGGACGGATAGCGGCCTGCAGTCCGGGCGCGCTGCTGCGGAACAACTGGCCCCGATCCTGCTGGAAAGCGGTCATGGGTTGGTTCTGTTTCCCAACGGGTTGGACACCGCACGCAAACTGATCGAGCGCGAAGGCGTGCCCACGGGCAGCGTGTTCCGCGACTTTGATTCCAAGGGGCAAAACGCGACCGTGATCCGACGCTTTCTGGATCAGGCGGCATTCAAGGCCGGGCGCGGTCAGGGCGAGGTGATCATGCTGGGGCGTCTACAGGCCGACACGATCAGCGCCCTGTTGCTGTGGGGGCTTCAGGATCGGGCCAACAGTGTCGCAATTGCGCCGGTTTCAGCGGTGTTGACCCAAGAGCATTAGATGTTAGCCGTCGCGCCATGCACCCGGCGCGATACCGTCTAATGACCACCCGCCGATCTGCCAACGCACCAGACGCAGTGTCGGGTGGCTCACATGGGCGGTCATGCGTCGTACTTGCCGGTTGCGCCCTTCAGAGATGATGATCTCGAGCCAGCAGTCGGGCACGGATTTGCGGTAGCGCACAGGCGGGTCGCGGGGCCAGAGGTCGGGCGGCTCGATACGTCGCACCTGTGCAGGACGGGTCTGCCCATCCTTCAGCGTGACACCTTTGGCAAGAGCCTGCAGGGCAGTGTCGTCGGGCAAGCCTTCGACCTGAGCCAGATAGGTCTTGGGGTGTTTATAGCGCGGGTCGGCAATGCGCGCTTGTAGTTTGCCGTCATCGGTCAGGATCAGTAGCCCCTCGCTGTCGCGGTCCAACCTCCCGGCGGGATAGACGCCGGGCAGGTCAATGTAATCGGAAAGCGTGGCGCGCGGGCTGCCTTCGGTTCCCTTGTCGGTGAATTGCGACAGGACGCCATGCGGTTTGTTAAAGAGGATGAGACGGGTCATGGGGCGCGTGCCGGGCTGAAGCCCGGCCTACGTGTTGCCATCGCCGGTGAAGCGTGCGGCGTCGGCTGCAGCGCGTCGGATGGCGTTCGATTTATGCACGGTTTCCATATATTCCGCCTCGGGGTCGCTGTCATAGACCACACCGCCACCGGCCTGAATATAGAGCTTGTGATCCTTGACCACCGCCGTCCGCAGAGCGATGCAGACGTCCATATCGCCACCGGCGCTGAAATACCCCACGCCGCCGCCATAGACGCCGCGTTTTTCCGGCTCAAGCTCGTCGATAATTTCCATCGCGCGAACTTTGGGCGCGCCACTGACGGTTCCAGCAGGCAGTCCGGCCAACAGGGCGCTGAGTGCGTCCTGATCCTCGGCCAGTTCGCCCACGACGTTGCTGACGATGTGCATCACATGGCTGTAACGTTCGATTATGAATTCTTCGGTCGGGTGGACTGTGCCGATCTTGCTGACGCGCCCGGTATCGTTGCGGCCCAGATCGAGCAGCATCAGATGTTCTGCCAGTTCTTTCTGGTCGGCGAGAAGATCGGCCTCGTTCGCGCGATCTTCCTCGGGTGTTGCGCCGCGTGGGCGGGTGCCTGCGATGGGACGGATCGTGACCTCTTTGCCAAAGACCCGCACAAGGATCTCGGGGCTGGCACCCACCACCTGAAAACCGCCGAAATTGAAATAGAACATGAAGGGGGACGGGTTCGTGCGCCGCAAGGAGCGATAGAGCGCGAAAGGCGGTTGGGCAAACGGCTGTGTCCAGCGTTGCGAGGGTACCACCTGAAAAATGTCGCCCGCGCGGATATATTCCTTGGCTTTCTCTACGACGTTCTTATAGGCATCGCGGGTGAAATTCGACACTGGCGGCGCATCCTCGTGCGCCTCGCCCATCTCGCGACTGGCGCGGGGCAGGGCGCGTTCCAGATCACGCACCGCATCCATCACCCGTTCAGCAGCCTGAGCATAGGCGGCACGGGCGGATTGACCCTGATCTGTCCATGCCGGGGCCACGACGATGACCTCGCCTTTGACACCGTCAAGCACAGCCACGACAGAGGGGCGCAGCATGACCGCATCAGGCAGGCCAAGCGGGTCAGGGTTCACGTCTGGCAGGTGTTCGACCAGACGGATCATGTCATAGCCGAGATAGCCAAAGAGTCCCGCACTGGCAGCGGGCAGGCCGTCTGGCAGGTCAATACGGCTTTCGGCGATCAATGACCGCAGGTTGTCCAGCGGATCACCATCCTGAGCGGTGAAGGCATCACCGTCAAAGCGGGCCTGTCGGTTGATCTGACTAGTGGTGCCGTGGCATTTCCAGATCAGGTCCGGTTTCATCCCGATGATCGAATAGCGCCCACGCACCTCGCCGCCGGTGACCGATTCCAGCATGAATGCGTCGGGGGCTGCATCCGTCAGCTTGAGCATCAACGACACGGGTGTGTCGAGATCGGCCGCGAGACGGGCATAGACCACCTGAGCCTTGCCAGCGTCAAACCGCGGGGCAAAGTCGTCGAATTTGGGGGTCAGTTCCATCAATCGTGCGCCCTACTGAAAGTTCGCATGGACGGCATTCAACGCCTGCTGGTCCAGCGTGATGCCAGCGCGGTTGCGGATGTCGGCAGCCAGCACCTGATAAAAGTCTTGCGCGATATTGCCCGCTGCCTGATCGGCAAGTCCCTTGCGGAGCTGCGCCAGTTCGGGGTCCTCGTCATTAGGCGGGGTGATCTGGTCGAGACGCACAATGAACAGACTTTCATTGCCGTCAATTAGGGTGACGTCGCCCTCTGCCATCTCGAAAACGGTTTCGATGAATTCGGGTGGCGTTCCGGGCTGGAAACCACGACGCGTCAGACCAATCACGGATTCGCTGGCAAGACCTGTATCCTCGAAGCTGTCGCCGTTCTGCAACGCCGTGACCTGATCAGCGATCTGGGACCGCAATGCGTCCGTGACCGACTGTGTCAGCCAGGCCGAGCGAACGGCTGCGCGTACATCTTCGAGCGGCTGAATCTCGGGCTCGGTAATCCCGTCGAGCCGCATGGCAAAGATCGAGCCGTCTTCCAGCGTTGCGACTTCGGGGTAGTCAGAGGTGGTGATTGTCGGCGCGGCCTGACGGAAACCGGTATAGGCGCTGATGCCTTCTACGACACCCCCGTGCCAGTCGATCTGACCCAGCTCCATGTCCGTCTCATCCGCGATATCCTCCAGCGTGGCACCACCTGCCAGCAGATCGTCAACAGTGTCGATCTGGGCGTCGATCACGCGACGGGCCCGGTCGCCTGCAAGTGCGTCACGCAACTCTGCTTCGGCGTCTTCATAGGTGGTTTCAGTCGCCTGAAGCACGGCGTTTACACGGAACAGGGCAGGACCGATGGGACTGTCGAGCGGACCGGCAATATCGCCGACATTGGCTGCGAATACGTCGGACCCAGCACCATCCAGATCGCCCAAGGCGACATCGCCCATATCTACATCGCTCAATTCCAGTCCGCGATCTTCTACGAAATCCTCGAAACTGCGGGTACCTGCGTCAATCTCGGCTTTAGCAGCTTCTGCTGCGGCGCGATTGGGAAACGCCAGACGTTCCACGAGGCGGCGCTCGGGCTGAATGAAATCGTCCAGTCGCGCCTCATACGCCTCGCGCAGGGCGTCGTCGTCCACTTCGACCTCGTCGATGATCATCTCGGGCGTAAGCCAGACATAGGTGATCGCGCGGGTTTCCGGCTTGGTGAAATCGGGCAGGTGGGACTGATGATAGCTGCGCAAATCCTCGTCAGTCGGCTCTGGCAACCCGGTCGTCAGATCACCACGCGCGAGCGTTGCCATCGTGACATCGCGCGCCTCGCCCACATAGGTCAGGATCGCGTCAGTATAAGCGGTCGGTGTGCTCACTCCAGAGAGAATGGCCCCTTGCACCAGCGTCCGGGCAGTTTCTGCGCGGATATCAGCCTCAAACGCGGCTTCGCTGAGACCGGCCTGATCAAGGGCGAACGTATAGGCCTCGCGGTCGAATTTACCGTCGATACCGCGAAATCCGGGAATGTCGAGGATCTGGTCGCGCAGGTTTGTGTCTCCGATGGACAGGCCCAGCCGGGATGTTTCATGGTCCAGTGCGGCCTCGGATACCAGTCGGGACAGTACGCGGGCATCTACACCATCAGCCTGCGCCTGCGCGAACGAGACCGGTTCGCCGCGATCTGCCTCAAGCGCGCGGATCTCGGCCTGTAGCGCGCGGGCATAGGCGTTCAGGTCAATCTCGGCATCGCCGACGGTCCCGACACTGCGGACATTGCCGGACAGGTTGGTGACGCCAAAGCCGCCAAGGCCAAGGATCAGCAGGGCCATAAGTACCCACATCGCGGATTTGGAAACGGTGTTGCCTTTCATCGGGCCCTCTTTTGATGCGCTTGCATAGCCTGCGTTCGCCGCCGGTGGCGGTCAGGTCCGGGACTGTCTACGCGTTGGCCCGGTCCGGGGCAAGAGGCCAGCCAAGACCCGACAACCGGTGCATCAGTGCGCCGATACCATCGCGGTCGACATTGGCAAAGGCCACGCGAAAACTGCGCAACCCGAGCGGATCGCCCTGAGGGGTGAACATGGTGCCCGGCAGCAGCAGAACACCTGCCTCGCGGACCAGTTTCGGGGCTAGCGTGGCAGAGCTGTCTGCAAAGGGATGCTGAAGATATGCGAAGTAAGCGCCACATCCCAGCAAGCGCCAGCCGTCGGTTTCCAGCGCGGGCATGTTGTCTTCGATCGCCGCGCGGCGATCAAGGATTTCAGCGCGCTCCCCCGAGAGCCATTGCGCCAGATTCTGCATCCCCCACAGCGCCGCGATCTGGCCTAGCTGGTTCGGACAGATTGTAACGGTATCCAGAAATTTCTCTGCTTCAGCAAGACGTTGCGGTGAACTGATCATCGCGCCGACTCTGTGGCCGGTCAGGCGGTAGGCCTTGGAAAACGAATAGAGCTGGATCAGCGTCTCCGCCCAGTCGGGATCGGTCAGAAGGTCATGTGGTGCGCCGGTTCGGGAATCAAAGTTACGATAGGTCTCATCGAGGATCAGGGCGATGCCGCGGCTGCGTGCGAGGTCAAAGAAGGCACGAACCAGATCGGCAGGATATTCCACACCGCCCGGATTGTTCGGCGTGACCAAGGCAATGGCGCGGGTGCGAGGGGTGATGCGTGCGGCGGCCTGTTCCGGGTCGGGCAGCAAGCCCGCGCCGACGGGCAGGGGAATGGTGCGTACACCGTTCATATCTAGCCACATTTTATGATTGAAATACCATGGGGTTGGCAGGATTACCTCATCCCCTTGATCGCATAGCGTGACGATGGCCGCGCAGAACGCTTGATTGCAGCCAGACGTGATCGCGACATTGTCTGCCGCCACGGCACCACCATAGCCCGCGCTCCACTGCGTCGCGACCTCGTGGCGCAGTTCGGGCAGCCCCAGTACGGGGCCGTAAAGATGGGCATCGGTCTGGGTGAGCGCGGCATCGGCGATGGCCTGCCGCAGCGCCTGTGGCGGAGGATCGACCGGGGCCGCCTGACTGACGTTGATCAGCGGGCGGTCGGCACTGAACGTGATGCCGTCAAGCCAGCGGCGGGATTCCATGACAGGAGGCAGAAAGGTGCTGGAAGTGCGGGTCATCGGAGGCTCCGGGCAGCGCGGTTTTGCAGCGGTTTTGCCGCGTCGGTATCACGTCGGTATCGTGTAGGTATTACATCGGTGCCGGATCAGGCACCGCGATAGGGTTCGACATATTGCAGGGCCATGTCCCACGGGAAAAAGATCCAAGTGTCCTGACTGACTTCGGTCACGAAGGTCTGAACCTGTGATCGCCCCATCGGCTTGGCATAGACCGTGGCGACATGGGCATTGGGCATGTGGGCGCGTACCACTTCGAGCGTGCGACCGGTATCGACGAGGTCATCAACGATCAGCACGCCGGTGCCGTCACCGATCACGTCCATATCGGGCGACTTGATCACCTTTGGTTCGCTCTGGGTCTGATGGTTGTAGCTCTTGACGCTGATGGTATCGACGGTGCGGATGTCCAACTCGCGCGCGACAATCATCGCCGGTGCCATGCCGCCCCGCGTGATCGCCACCACGGCGCGCCAGTTGCCATCGTCAGGCCCATGCCCGTCCAGCCGCCACGCCAATGCGCGCGCATCGCGGTGCAACTGGTCCCAGCTGACGTGAAAGCCTTTTTCATGCGGCAGTGGGTCGATCATGGCAAGTCTCCGATTTGGTTAACGGCTGAGCAGCAGACGCAGGCCGAGTGCGCCCAGTACGGCGGCGGTGATCCGGTCCAGCACCGGTTTGAACGCCAGATAGCGGCGGCTGATGGCGGTGGTCGAGAGCATGATCGCGAGCATCGGCTGTACGATCATTTCCACAGTTAGGTGGTTGGCGAAAATTACCGCCTTCTCAGCGGCACCGAGGTCGGCGGGGAATATCACCACCAGAACAGCCGCGGAAAAGAACACCGATTTAGGATTACCGAGGTTGACGAGGAACCCGGACAGGAACGCGCGTCGCGTTGCTGGCGCATCGCCGGATGTCACCGGTTGGCTGGCATGCCGCCATGTCATCACCGCGATATAGATCAGGTAGGCGGCACCCAGCGTTTTCAACACGGCGTATAGCCAAGGGAACAGGGTGAAGATTCCATCAAGGCCAAGTAGCGCCATCAACGTCCATAGTGCCGCCATCAGCGCCAGACCCGCCGCAGCGGCGACGCCCGCGCGACGCCCGGCGGTCAGTGTGGTCTTGATCAGAAACAGCAGGGACGGGCCGGGGCTGGCGATGGCCGCCAGAAGTGCGAGGTTAAAGGCAATGAGGTGCGCCAGTTCCATCGCGTATTAGCCCTTGTTGGTGGCGTCGATATCGGGGGCATCCACTGCCTTCATCCCGACGATGTGATAGCCCGCATCGACATGCAGGTTTTCGCCGGTGACGCCGCTGCCCAGATCGCTGAGCAGGTAGAGGGCGGATTTGCCCACGTCGTCGATGGTCACGTTGCGGCGCAGGGGCGAATTCAACTCGTTCCATTTCAGGATATAGCGGAAATCGCCGATGCCGCTGGCGGCCAGCGTCTTGATCGGGCCGGCACTGATCGCGTTGACGCGGATGCCGTCCTTGCCCAGATCCTCGGCGAGGTATTTCACCGATGCCTCCAGTGCGGCCTTGGCTACGCCCATAACATTGTAATGCGGCATGACCTGTTCGGCACCGTAATAGGTGAGGGTCAGCATCGAGCCGCCGTCATTCATCATTTTCTCGGCGCGTTGTGCGACGGCCGTGAAGCTGTAGCAGCTGACATCCATCGTCATCAGGAAATTATCGCGGCTGGTGTCGACATAGCGGCCACGCAATTCGTTCTTGTCGGAAAAGCCGATGGCGTGAACGAGAAAATCGATCTTGCCCCAGACCTTTTCGATTTCGGCAAAGGCGGCGTCGATCGAGGCAGGGTCGGACACGTTGCAATCGAACAGGTGTTCGACGCCTAGTTGAGCGGCCAACGGCTCTACCCGTTTCTTGAACGCGTCGCCCATGTAGGAGAATGCCATCTCGGCGCCTGCATCGGCGCAGGCGCGTGCAATGCCCCATGCGATAGACTTGTCATTGGCCAGGCCCATGATCAATCCGCGCTTGCCCGCCATCAGTTGATTTGACATGTCCCGGTCTCCGCCCAATTTTATCTCTTTTGATCCTTTAAAGTGTTTCTTGAAAAATCTGAAGCGCCGCTTTGCGCGAAAGCCAGACAACCCCGATTGTCGCGTTTTACTACAGCATATTGTTGATTTAACGTCGTCAGGACGCGCTTTGAGCAATCCCGTGCCGTGTATCGCAGCAGAAAGCCTGCTGGGTTGTACTGGGCATCAGCAATGCTCAGATAGCGCCGGTAAGAGATGATTCGCGCCATATGTCGAAGACGGCATGGACCCTAGGAGAGACCAGATGATCAAGCGGACAGGCATTTTCTCAGGGGACAACCCATTCGAGATCGCCCAGAGCTGGCTGTCAGCGGCCGAGGCCTCGGAGCCGAACGATCCGAATGCGATCGCGCTGGCGACGGCGGATTCCGATGGTCTGCCCAATGTGCGCATGGTGCTGCTAAAGGAAATCGCCGCCGATGGCTTTGTCTTTTATACAAATTATGACAGTGCCAAAGGGGGCGAACTGGCCGTGAACGGGCAGGCCGCGTTTGTGATGCACTGGAAATCCCTGCGCCGTCAGGTGCGGGTGCGCGGTCAGGTGGCGCGTTTTGAAGGGCCAGAGGCGGATGCTTATTATGCCTCACGATCGCTCAAATCCCGGTTGGGGGCTTGGGCATCGCGCCAGTCACGCCCGCTAAAAAGCCGTGCTGCGCTGATGGCTGAGGTGGCCAAGGTATCGGCACGGCACGGCACAAATCCGTCCCGGCCGCCATTTTGGGGCGGATTCAAGATTACGCCGGTGGAAATAGAATTCTGGGCCGATGGCGAATTTCGCTTGCATGATCGGTTTGTATGGCGTCGCGAAGCCCCTGAAATGCCATGGGAAATTGCTCGACTGAACCCTTGACACTCACGTCGCGTAAACTGCAACGCCCTGAAAAGCCATCTGTTTTCTGCTTGCAACAAGCAAGAGTTTCTACGAAGGTTATAGTTGGGGTGAGGGCTGCAGAACCAGTCGAAAGAGAGAATATTGACGTCAATGGAAGACACTGTCCGCAGGGTGCGTGGGCACGTTAAGTGGTTCGACCCCGTTAAGGGGTTCGGATTTGTTGTGGCTGACGAAGGTGGCCCCGACATCTTGTTGCATGCCAATGTGCTGCGCAACTTCGGGCAAAGCTCGGTTGCGGATGAAGCGGGCGTGGAGATCGACGTGCAGGATACCGAGCGCGGTGTTCAGGCGGTCGAGGTCTATGAAATTTGCCCCCCGCGTACGGACGAATCAAATGGGCTGGCCGATCTGGACGAGATTGACCCCGAACTGATCCGTGCCGCGACGCTGGAGCCGGCCCGGATCAAGTGGTTCGACAAGGGTAAGGGATTCGGCTTTGCCAATACCTTTGGTCGCGACGAGGATGTTTTCGTCCATATAGAAGTGTTGCGCCGGTCGGGTCTGGCGGACCTGCAGCCGGGCGAGGCGCTGGCAATTCGTGTGATAGATGGTAAGCGTGGCCGAATGGCCACGGAGGTGTGTGGATGGGAAAGCGCGATAAAATCGGAAAACTAGGACTGGCCGTGGTGCTGTGTGTCGGTGCGGGAACGGTTTTTGCGGACGAGTGCCGCGAGGCTCAGGTGCAATTGCGCGGCGATTGGGGCCAGGCCCGTTTTACTGTAGACGTGGCCGACGATGAGGCCGAGCGCGCCAAGGGTCTGATGCATCGCGAAAGTATGCCGCAAAGTGTCGGCATGCTTTTCGTCTATCCTGACGAGCGGCGCGTGGGATTCTGGATGAAGAACACGCTGATTCCGCTCGATATGATTTTCATTGATGCGACGGGCACGGTGAAAAAGGTACATCATCGCGCCAAGCCGCATAGCCTGTCACCGATTATGAGCGGCAACGACACGCGTCTGGTGCTGGAGATCAACGGCGGTCTGGCGGAACGTCTGGGGATCGTCGCGGGCAGCGAGATACGGCACCCGTCGGTCGCGGCGGATCGGGCAGTTTGGCCTTGCTGAAACTTCTTGTCTGTTAGGGCTTTTCAATCCCGAAATTGCGCATTAGACACGCGCCATGGTCCGGGGCGTGGCGCAGTCTGGTAGCGCACCTGTTTTGGGTACAGGGGGTCGTGAGTTCGAATCTCGCCGCCCCGACCATCTTTCCTAGCGATACATCCAAATTCGCGCGGTTGGCGTGTCAGCGCGCCGCGCGAACTGGTTGCGCAGTGTTGCATTCTTGCGCAGGCCGCGCCGGTTGCAAAAAAATAAGCACGTTAACATTTATTAAGATTTCCAGAGCATTTTGCCGCGATTGCCTGTGCGTCATTTCTGTTGGCTTGTGAAGTGATGTGGCTAAACGGGCCGAAAACTTGGGCTTTCATACATCGCGCTACCGCAGCAATGCCATTGCAGCATCTGTGGGCAAGTTTGGGGATGAATCATTCGGTCACGACCGCGCGGCGTCAAAGCCGAAACGTCAACTATTTTTTGGTTAGCATTTCGTAAATTTCCCGTTGACCCGCTATGCGTATATACGTCAGATTGTGCAGGCCGGTGAGTAGACCACAACATGTAGTGTGGCGCGACTGGACAGGGACAAATTCCCAGAACACATCCGGGCGCGGCGTGCCCGGCGGGTTCCTGCCGCGTGATGAACCACGCAGCGAGGGGGATAGGTCATTGTTGCCGGTAAAAACGAGAGGGCGCGGTGCCGCAACGCCGGATAGCGCGTAAAACAAAGATGCTGGATCATGGGGCAGCGATACAATGAAAATCGAAAGAAAATTCACCAAGGCAGGCCAAGACGCTTACGCAGAGCTCAACTTCAAGACCACTTCTTCGGAAATCCGCAATCCTGACGGCAAGACCGTCTTCAAGCTCGACAATGTCGAGGTACCGGCAGGCTGGAGTCAGGTTGCCAGCGATGTGATCGCGCAGAAGTACTTTCGCAAGGCAGGCGTTCCCGCCAAGCTGAAGCGCGTCAAGGAAAAGGGCGTGCCCGAGTTTCTGTGGCGGTCCGTTCCTGATGGGGACGATGTCGAAAAAGGCGGAGAGACCAGCGCGCGGCAGGTGTTCGACCGTTTGGCAGGGGCATGGACCTACTGGGGCTGGAAAGGCGGCTATTTCACCACGGAAGCGGACGCACAGGCCTATTTCGACGAAATGCGCGTCATGCTGGCCGAGCAGATGGCAGCACCGAACAGTCCGCAATGGTTCAACACCGGCCTGCATTGGGCGTACGGAATTGATGGACCGGGGCAGGGGCATTACTACGTCGACTACAAGACCGAGACGCTGACGAAATCCACCAGCGCCTATGAGCATCCCCAGCCGCATGCGTGTTTCATCCAGTCGGTCTCTGATGATCTGGTCGGCGATGGTGGCATCATGGATCTGTGGGTGCGCGAGGCGCGCCTGTTCAAATATGGCTCTGGCACTGGCACCAACTTCTCCAGCTTGCGGGCGGCGGACGAGCCTCTGTCGGGCGGCGGCAAGTCGTCGGGGCTGATGGGCTTTCTGAAAATCGGCGACCGGGCTGCCGGTGCGATCAAATCGGGTGGCACCACGCGGCGCGCCGCCAAGATGGTGATCTGTGACGCCGATCACCCCGATGTGCAGGAATTCATCAACTGGAAGGTCAAGGAAGAGCAGAAGGTCGCCAGCATCGTCGCGGGCAGCAAGATGCACGAAGAAAAGCTGAACGACATCTTTGGCGCGATCCGCGCATGGGATGGCAGCTCTGAGGATTCGGTTGACCCCAAGAAGAACGAACAACTGAAAAACGCCATTCGCGGTGCCAAGAAAAGCGCGATCCCCGAGACATATGTCAAGCGCGTGCTGGATTATGCCAAGCAGGGGTATGACAGCATCGAATTCCCGACCTACGACACTGACTGGGATTCAGAAGCCTACGCATCGGTTTCGGGACAGAACTCGAACAACTCGATCCGCGTTACCGACGCCTTTTTGAAAGCAGTTGAAGAGGATGCCGACTGGGCGCTGATCAACCGTACGGATGGCAAAGTGGCACGAACCATCAAGGCGCGCGATCTGTGGGAAGATGTCGGGCACGCCGCATGGGCCTGTGCCGATCCGGGCATTCAGTACCACGACACTGTCAACGCATGGCACACCTGCCCTGAGGATGGCGAGATCCGCGGATCAAACCCGTGTTCGGAATACATGTTCCTTGACGATACGGCCTGTAACCTAGCGTCGATGAACCTGCTGACCTTCTTTAAAGATGGCAAGTTCGACGCCGAAGGTTACATGCATGCATCGCGTCTGTGGACCGTGACGCTGGAAATCAGCGTGATGATGGCGCAATTCCCGTCCAAGGAAATCGCACAACGCAGCTATGATTTCCGCACGCTGGGTCTGGGCTATGCCAACATTGGCGGGCTGCTGATGAACATGGGGCTGGGCTATGACAGTGACGAGGGCCGCGCACTCTGCGGGGCGCTGACCGCGATTATGACAGGTGTGAGCTATGCCACATCCGCCGAAATGGCCGGAGAGCTGGGTCCGTTCGCGGGCTACAAGAAAAACCGCGACCATATGCTGCGTGTCATCCGCAACCACCGCAACGCCGCCTATGGTGCGACCGAAGGCTACGAGGCGCTGGCCGTCAAACCGGTGCCACTGGACCTGACCAATTGCCCCGACAGCCGTCTGGTCGATCTGGCGATGTCCAGCTGGGACGAGGCGCTGAAACTGGGTGAAAAGCACGGCTATCGCAACGCCCAAGCGACCGTGATCGCCCCCACCGGGACGATCGGGCTGGTGATGGATTGCGACACAACAGGGATCGAGCCGGACTTTGCGCTGGTGAAGTTCAAGAAACTCGCGGGGGGTGGCTACTTTAAGATCATCAACCAATCGGTTCCTGCTGCTCTGGAAAAGCTGGGCTATGGCAGCGCGCAGATCGAAGAGATCGTTAGCTATGCCGTAGGCCACGCCACCATCGGCAACGCGCCGGGCGTCAACCACACTTCGTTGATCGGACATGGCTTTGGCTCGAATGAACTGGCCAAGGTGGATGCGGCCCTGGGGTCGGCATTCGATATCCGGTTCGTGTTCAACCAATGGACGCTGGGCGAGGAGTTCTGCACCAATGTCTTGGGCATCCCCGCGGCCAAGCTGAATGATCCGACCTTTGATCTGCTGGCATCGCTGGGCTATTCCAAGGCGGATATTGATGCGGCCAACGACCATGTTTGCGGCACGATGACGCTGGAAGGGGCGCCGCATCTGAAGGTCGAGCATTACCACATCTTTGACTGCGCCAACCCCTGCGGCAAGAAGGGCAAGCGGTATCTGGACGTGAACAGCCACATCACCATGATGGCTGCCGCGCAATCGTTCATCTCAGGCGCGATCAGCAAGACGATCAACATGCCCAATGATGCGACGATCACCGATTGCCAGAAGGCGTACGAGCTGAGCTGGTCGCTGGGTGTCAAAGCTAACGCGCTCTATCGTGATGGCTCGAAACTGTCTCAGCCGCTGGCGGCTGCGCTGGTCGAGGATGATGACGACGCGGCAGAAGTGTTGGAGAGCGGCACGCCGCAGGAAAAGGCCGCCGTTCTGGCCGAGAAGATCGTTGAGAAGATCATCGTCAAGGAAATCGTCAAATCGCACCGCGAGAAGATGCCGGAACGCCGCAAGGGTTATACCCAAAAGGCGATCGTCGGTGGTCACAAGGTGTATCTGCGCACGGGCGAGTATGAAGATGGCCAACTGGGCGAGATCTTCATCGACATGCACAAGGAAGGTGCCGGTTTCCGCGCGATGATGAACAACTTTGCCATCGCCGTCAGCGTGGGCCTGCAATACGGTGTGCCGCTGGAGGAGTTCGTGGACGCGTTCACCTTTACCAAGTTCGAACCGGCCGGCATGGTGCAGGGCAATGACAGCATCAAGAATGCCACGTCGATCCTCGACTATATCTTCCGTGAACTGGCGGTCAGCTACCTTGACCGGACCGATCTGGCGCATGTTAAACCCGAAGGCCACAGCTTTGATGATCTGGGCCGGGGCGAAGAAGAAGGCGTCAGCAACATCAGCGAGATGAGCGAAGCAGCTGCCAACAAGTCATTGGAAGTGCTGAAGCAAATCAGCTCGACCGGCTATCTGCGCAAGCGTCTGCCACAAGAGCTGGTGGTGCTGAATGGCGGTCAGTCGCTGGGTGGTATTTCGTTTGATGGTCGCGCTGATCCGGTCGCGGTGCTGGAAACGCTGGTGCCTGAGACGGCGGTGACGGCCAGCGTGGCTGCCACGTCGACCACGCTGACCTCGGGACGTGTCACCATGGATGCGCGCACCAAGGCCAAGATGCAGGGCTACGAGGGCGAGGCGTGCGGCGATTGCGGAAACTATACGCTGGTCCGCAATGGCACCTGCATGAAGTGCAACACCTGCGGCGGGACGTCCGGGTGTAGCTGAGGAGATAGGGCGCGCCGGTCTTTGGCTGGCGCGCCACTCAGATCGGGCAGGGCCCGCAGATTTCTTTGAAATCCGCTACACCCTGCTCGCCGAAATGCGATGGCATTTCGACGTTCAAGAGGCGGGTGCGCTCGCCTTGGACGACGTTCAGGCCGCAGGCAAAAAACCGAGCGGTGTAAATGAGTGAGCCTGAACGGCGAAACTTGATCGGGGGGCCTGAGCGCCCCCCGTTTTTCTGTCGACATGTTCTTTTGTGCCGGGCTGAAGCCCGGCCTACGGTGCGGTGTTAGCTCCGCACCCGGTCCATCCCCGGATCATAGGGGGACATGGGGATCACTTGGGCCGGTGTCATCCGTCCGATGATGTCAATTTCGACCTGCATGCCGTCTGTCGCCAAGTCCGGTTCCATGAAGGCATAGGCCAGATTCATCCCCGTCCGATGTCCCCAATCGCCCGACGACACGGTGCCGGCGACACGTCCGTTCAACATGACGGACGCACCGCCATGGGCCGGGGCCTCGGGGGTGTCGACACGCAGGCAGGCCAGCTTGCGGCGTGGCCCGTCAGTGATGCGCTGTGCTAGCGCCGTCTTGCCAACAAAACCGGGTTTGTTCATTTTCACGAAGCGGTCCAGTCCGGTCTCGAACGGGTCGAATTCGGTCAGCAGGTCAGCTTTCCAGTGCAGGTATCCTTTTTCCATCCGCATCGAATCGACGGCGCGCGCACCGAATAGGCGCATGCCGTGATCGGCACCCGCTGCGCGCAGGGCGAGGTAGGCGGCATATAGCTGGGTGCTGGGGATGTGAATCTCGTAGGCCAGTTCACCCGAGAAACTGACGCCCATCACCACCGCGGGCGCAATGCCGATGAAACAGGTCCGTACGCTGAGCCATGGGAACCCCTCGGCCGACCAGTCTGACCGGCTGACAGCCTGCATCACGGCGCGCGCGTTTGGTCCTGCCAGTACAAGGATGGTGTGATCATTGGTCAATGAGCGAATCTGCACATCCTCGTCGTCGCGCAGATGCGACTGTAGCCAGTCCATGTCATGGAATTCCGCCGCTGCCGCAGAGCCGTACCAGACGCGGCCATCGGGCAGATTGGCGATGGTCGCTTCGGCCTTGACCATGCCGTGATGGTTCAGCAGATACCCCAGCCCGACGCGTCCGGGTTTGCGTGACACGTGCCCGCAGATCATCCGGTCGAGGAACTCATGTACTCCTCTGCCGGTCAGTTCATACCGGTTGAACCCGTTCACCTCGCACAGGCCGACGGCGGTTTGCACCGCCGCGACCTCTGCCGCGACCACGTCGAACACTTGGTTGAACTTGAAGCTGTGGGTTTCGTGAAAATCAGGGCTGGGCTTAAAGTAATCCGCGCGTTCCCAGCCGTTTACGACGGTAAACTCAGCGCCTTCAGCCGCGAGGATCGGGGTCAGGGGCGTTGTTTTGGCAGGTCGGCCAGCGGGGCGGTGCTCGTGCGGGAAATGGAAACGGAACTCGTTCTGGTAATCCTCGATTGCCTTGAGCGCGGTCAGTTCAACATTGCTGTGTCCTGTGAAACGGCGCGGATCGATGCACCACGTGTCATAGCATGCCTCGCCATGCACGATCTGTTGCGCCAGCATCCAGCCGTGCCCGCCACCTTCGCCAAGACCGGCGCGCAAGCCTATGATACAGAACGCGTTTCTCTTTCCGGGAATCGGACCGACCAGCGGTGCGCCGTCGATGGTGTAGGTGATCGGGCCGTTGACGACGGTGTGGATACCCACCTCCATCAGGGCGGGCATACGGGCAAACGCGCCCTCCAGCACGTCAGTCACCCGGTCCAGATCATCCGGGCAGAGCGCATTGACGAAGTTCGGGTCAATCCCGTCCATGCCCCATGTCTTGCAATCCTGTTCGTAGAATCCGACCAGCAAGCCATTTTTCTCTTGGCGGCAGTAATAATCGCTGATCGGGCAGCGGATCAGCGGCATGCGGTGGCCCGCGTCGATGATCGCCTGAATAGGCTCGGTCAGGAAATATTGGTGTTCCATCGACGTGACGGGGTGGTGGACGCCCATCATCGCGCCGACCTCGTTCACACGGTAGCCACAGGCGTTAACCACCACTTCGCAATCAATATCGCCATGTTCGGTATGAACCGTCCAACTGTCATCGCGGTGCTGGGTCAGCCCGGTGACCGGCGTGTTGCGATACACCTCGGCTCCTGCCAGACGTGCGCGCCGCGCCAAGGCCTGACAGAGTTGCGCCGGGTCGATGTCGCCGTCCTGTGCGTCCCACAGCCCGCCGACCAAATTCTCGGTGGAAATCAGCGGGTGACGACGGGCGCATTCCGCCGCGTCGATCACTTCGAATTCTACGCCCATGCCGCGTGCCATCGACGAGAAGTGCCGGTAGCCCTCCATCTGTGCCTCGGTACTGGCCAATCGGATGCCGCCATCACCGTGGTGATAGTTGATCGGGTACTCGGGATCGTCTGCCAGTTCTTTATAAAGGTTGATGGAATGGGTTTTTAGCCCGACCATCGTCTGGTTCATGCCAAAATTCGTGACCTGCGCCGCCGAATGCCAGGTTGTGCCCGAAGTCAGTTCGTTCCTCTCGACCAGAACCACATCGGTCCAGCCCTCCTGAGTCAGATGATAAAGGGTCGAGCAGCCTGCGATGCCGCCGCCAATGACAACGGCCCGTGTTTGCGATTTCATGGGACTCTCCAGGTCGGAAATACACGATATCCTGCCAATGACAGCAATGTCGGGGGTCACGTCAATCATTGCCGCACTATTTCGAAAATTTCGTAACTTCTATCGCACAAAATGCGCTGGTATATGTTAACGCTTGCTGCAAGAGGGTGCGATCGTTTCCATAGCGACAAGCACATCGGGGCCGTTCATGGCCCTCAACGGGAGCGTCCCCAAAATGACTGATGACACCCTCACCGCACCGCGCAGGTCAGGCCGCCGTGCCCGGCTGGCCCAGCGGGCCGCTCCACCTGTGGTCAATCCCGCGCCGCCGGGGCAATTGGGCGGGGCGTACAAACCCCTGACCGACCCCGAACTATCAGCGATTTACGCCACAGCGCTGCGTTTGCTGAAACATCTGGGAATGGGAGAAGTCCCGGATCGTCTGGCCGCCATGCTGCTGGCTGCGGGCGCGCGGCAGATGCCCGGTGCGCGTATTTCGATCCCGCCCGCACTGGTGGGCGATGCGATTGCAGCCGCACCCAGAACATTCACCCTGCATGGCCGCGATCCCGCGCGGTCGATCACTGTGGGGGCGCGCGCTGTGCATTTCGGCACGGGTGGTGCGGCGGTGCAGGCGCTGGATCTGGAAACGCAACGCTACCGCGCCTCTACCTTGCGAGATTTGCATGATTTTACCCGGTTGCAGGACACGCTGACCAACATCAGCTGGTTCACGCGATGCTGTATCGCGACGGATGTACCGGATGAATACGCGCTGGATGTAAACACCGCCTATGCGTTGATGAAGAACACGACAAAGCCTGTCGCCACGGCCTTTACTCTGGCGGAAAACGTGGCCCCGATTGTCGAGATGTTCGATATCGCGGCGGGTGGTAAAGGCGAATTCGCCAAACGCCCCTTCGTCAAGGCGCATATCAGTCCGGTTATCTCTCCGATGCGTTATGGCGAGGATGCGGTCGATGTGGTGTTCGAATGTATCGCGCATAACATTCCGATTTCGTGCATCACGGCGGCACAGGCCGGGGCCACGGCACCCGCGACATTGGCCGGGTTCCTGGCGCAGTCATTGGCCGAAACATTGGCCAGTCTGGTCATGGTGCATGCCATCAGGCCGGGATATCCGATGGTGTTTTCCAATTGGCCGCTGGTGATCGACCTGCGCACCGGTGCCTTTGCCGGGGGTGGCGGCGAAATTGCCGTGCTCAATGCCGCCTCGGCACAACTCAGCAATTGGCTGGGGCTGGTGTCCGGCGTGGCCTGTTCGATGACCGATGCCAAGGCGATTGACGCGCAATATGGTGCGGAAAAGGGGATTACCTCACTGGCGGCCGCGCTGGCAGGGGGCAACCTGATTTACGAAAGCTCTGGTATGACGGCGTCGCTGCTGGGGGCCAGCTTTGAGGGGTTCATTCTGGACAATGAGATGCATTCAGCCACCTACCGCGCCTTGCGTGGCATAGAGGTAAGTGACGAGAACCTCGGATACGAGGCGATCTGCGCTGCGGTACTGGGTGAGGGGCATTTTCTGGGAGGAGCGCAGACATTGCAGGCGATGGAGCGCGATTACGTCTACCCCGCGCTGGCCGATCGCGAAAATCCGCGCACATGGGCGGATAACGGTGCCTCCGATGCCTGGGGCCGGGCACGGATGCGCGCCCAAGAGATACTGGCCAAGCATCACCCGACCTATCTCAGCCCTGAGCAGGACGCAGCGATCCGCAAGGCATTTACGATCCTTTAGGGGTGTCACCGTCTGTGGATAGTGCAAACAGCCCTTGCAACCACGGCATCCGCTCGACCGCCGGATCGACGGCGCGAGCCTGAACCAGACGCCGCAACGTACCGGCCACAGTGTCGGTGACGGCATCGCTATGCACATCGCTGGTGAAAACCGAAATGTAGCGGGCAAACCCCTTACCGGGAAACGGGATCAGCGTGATCTGACGATGGAAACGCCGGGCGCGCATGTAGTTCAGCGGCGTCGTGATTGCCCAGCCGCTGCCTTCGGCGACCAACCCCATCATTGACTGGTTACTCTCGAACTGAAACTGGTTGGGCAGATCGCTGCGCAGCCGTCGCAACTGGGCCTCGATCTGTGCGCCGATGATCAGGCTTTTGGCATAGCGCAACAGTGGCAGAGGGCAGCGCCCGGCCAGATAATCCTCTGGTGCGATCTGTTGTGTTGCTGGTACGGCCAGTACGAACGGATCGCGCAGAAGCGGATGCTCGAGCAGGTCCGGTTGATCAAACTGCGGGCGGGTGGCAACGCCGATATCAACCTCGCGATTGCGCAGCAGGCCCAGAATCTCGTGACTGGGCCGGGTCAAGTGGCGAAACTCACAGTTGGGCATTGCCCCGGTCAGGATGCGCGCCAATTCAGGCGCGATTTCGCTGTCGAAATCCTCGATCAGGGCCAGTGCCAAGGCGCGCGTTTCGGGTAGGCTGCCAGATCGCGCCTCAGTCTCGGCCTTGCGCAACAGCAACAATGCGTCGTCCACGGACCGCAAAAAGAGAGCGCCGGCAGGGGTAACGTTCATCGGACGACGGCGATGATCCAGCAGGCTGACACCCAATGCGGTTTCCAACGCGCGAATGTGATGCGAAACAGTGCTGACCGACAGGCCGGTTTCCTCAGCCACAGTCTGAACCGACCCGCTGCGTGCGGCGAGCTGGAAAACCTCCAACCATTTCAAACTGAGCGAGGAACGTTTCATACCCTGATCCTGCCCGAAAATGCGGGCTGTGCAACTCTGCGTGCAGGCTTGCTATAAAATCCGAACAACGATTTCTTCTTGCCCGAAATATCCCGGGGTCTGGGGCAGCGCCCCAGTCTGCCATCCCCAAAAGAAAAACCCCGTTGAAACGGGGCCTTTCTGTGTTGTGCGGCGGTGTCTGGTTTATCCCCGGCGGCGGCGTCCACCGACGCGCCCGGCGCGTCCGCGGCCCTCGTGACCCGCTTTTGGTGCTACTTTGTTGAATTCAATCCACTTACCGCCATGCGGATCGTTGTTGGTCAGGAAGTTGGCAGCATAGATGGCTTCCATTTCCTTGCCTGCGCGCGCCTTGGTGCTGCCCAGACCGAAGAGTTGGCAAAACGTCTCGTCGTCCATGTCGTCAGGCAGAATCAGACCGGCCTCGGCAATCTCGGCCTTCTTTGCGTCCATCTCGGCCTGTTTCACGGGCAGGGCGATCGGGTTCATGATGGCGCTGGTCATGCCGGCGCCCATCGCCATTGGCAGGAACGCGTTGTTGATGCCATGCCGGTTGGGCAGGCCAAAGCTGATGTTCGACGCGCCGCAGGTGGTGTTCACGCCCAATTCTTCGCGCAGGCGGCGCACGAGGGCAAAGACCTGTAGCCCGGCAGTGCCCATTGCGCCGATGGGCATCACGAGCGGATCAACCACGATGTCATGCGCGGGGATGCCGAAATCGGCCGCGCGCTGAACGATCTTCTTGGCCACCTCGAAACGCACATCGGGGTCTTCGGAAATGCCGGTGTCATCGTTCGAGATGGCCACGACTGGAACGTTGTATTTCTTGACCAGCGGCAGAACGAATTCGAGCCGATCCTCTTCGCCGGTGACAGAGTTCAGAAGGGGGCGACCTTCGGCGGCTTTTAGCCCGGCCTCAAGCGCGGCGGGAACCGAACTGTCGATGCACAAGGGCAGATCGACGAGACCCTGCACCAGTTCGATGATCTTGGTCATCAGTGGCGGCTCGGTTTCGTTCGGGTTGGGATTAGAGTTATAGACCACGCCTGCGTTGATATCGAGCACGGTGGCCCCGGCGGCCGCCTGCGCCAGCGCGTCTGACTCGACCGTCGAGAAATCGCCTGCTTCCAATTCTGCTGCCAGCTTCTTGCGGCCCGTGGGGTTAATCCGTTCACCGATAACGCAGAACGGTTCGTCGAACCCGATCACGGCGGTTTTCGTTTTGCTTTCGACGATCGTGCGGGTCATGTGGGTATCCTTTGGAGTAGCAGAAGTTGAGGGGCAGGCACGCTGGGGCGGCCTGTCAGCGATTGGTTTGGTGAAGATGCGGTGAGCTTGGTTTCAGCCCAACCGTTGGCAACGCGTGTCGACGACCGCTCCGGTTTGCGGATCCTGAAACTGGTTGCTGAGGAACTGCGGATCGCCGGTGGGCCGTGCGTACACCGAAAAGATGGCATGGTTGCCAGCCTGCGGATGCATCTGGAAGTGAAAGAGGTATTGCGACGATCCCGCGTCGGGCGGGCTGAGCAGCCAGCGACCGCCGCCGCTTACGTGGTAGATACCGCTGGTCTGCGCATAGATGATCGTGCCGCGGTGATAGAGCGACTGGTCGGGGTTGATCTGCAATTCCAGATCGATCGAGTAGACAGGCGAATTGGCGACGCAGCGCCAGTATCCCGCCGGGTTGGTCGGCTGAATTTGGGCGCCAAGACTGGCGGGCAGAAGCCCCGCCAGCAGGCATGAAAGCAACTGAAGAAAACGCATGGGACTCGCTCCTGCAACAGTCGGATGCTGTCACCTTAATGCGCGGCCCGTGTTTTCCCAAAAACTGTTTCATGCCTTTGGTGATGCGTCTTTTGCCGGGACACCTGCTGAACCGCCATTCTCGATGGCCCATGTGGCGTTGGTCTTGATGCCGCCGAGTGGGAAGAAATGAACATTGGTGATGTTGAAATCCGGGTTCGCGGCCTTGTGAACGGCCAGTTCTGTCAGGACATCCGTCGGCTCGTAGGGCAGCAGCAGTTTGGTCACGTCCATTGCGCGTTTTTGCAGGACTTTCAGGGACGGGCCGACGCCACAGGCGATGGCGAATTTAATCAGTGTTTGCAGCTTGGCCGGACCCGCAATGCCGATATGGATCGGCAGGGTGATTCCGGCCGCGGCCAGATTGTCCGCCCACGCGATGATCGGTTTCGCATCAAAGGCGAATTGCGTGGCGAGCGCCATTTCGGCGTCGGTGGTTTCGCTGAATTTCTGTTTCCAGCGCAGCGCGTCATCGACGTTCTTCATCGATCCGTCGGTATCGATGTCGCGGTTGCCTTCGGGGTGACCTGCAACGTGAAGGCGCTCAAACCCGGCCTTGTCGAACTCACCGCTCTCCAACAACTGCATTGAGCTGTGAAAATCGCCATGTGGTTTGTCGACGCCACCGGCGAGCAGCAGCGCCTGTTTCACGTCGGCCTCGCCCTGATAGCGGGCAATCCAGTCGGCCAGTGTCGTGCGGTCCTTGATGATGCGGGCGGGGAAGTGCGGCATGACCGGGTAGCCTTCGGCGTTGAGCCGTTTGGCGGTGGCGACCATATCTTCGATCGGGGTGCCTTCGATATGAGCGACATAGACGCGCGTACCTTCGGGCAGCAGATCGCGAAAGTTTTCGACCTTCTCGGCGGTGCGTGGCATCACCTCGATCGAATAGCCCTGCAACAGGGCTTCGACCTTACCGTTGACGGGTGGCGTGCCCGGTTTGTCGCGTTTTCTGAAGTTCAAAAGAGCCATGGCGGCCTCCCAAATACCCGAAGGTTTCATGCGGTGTGGTCTGCGGACTGGTTCGTTGGTTCCCAGCCATTGTTCGCGATCAGAGCTTTGATGCGGTCTTTGTCGTATTCCTGGTCTAGTCGTGCGGTTTCGGCGTCAGCGACGGCGGCGTCGTCACCGTCGACGGAATAGGGCGCGGCCTTGCGCCATTCGGCGAGGTAGTCATCAGTGCTGCCCGCGCCGGTTTTCATCGCGGCACGGTCGATGGCCTGCTCGAACCGCTCGGGCAGTTGGCGTTTTTCGCCACGCCGACCTTTGCCGACGATGACCTGCGCCGGAATATCGCGCCAATAGACAATGATGACATCTGCCATGTGTGATTCCTTGTTTTAACGCCCCTCTCTAAAGCAAGGTGCGGGCCGTGCGCGGCCTGATTTCGACATGACGCAAGCGCAGAGCGACGCCGCCATTTTTAAGGGCTGCGGTTGGTTTTGGCTACAGGCAGGCATCTTCGAAATTCTCATCATCAAGATGAGCCGCAGCAATGCTTGCGCAAACACCCTGAAAGACATACCTTGGTAGCAACTCGAAATGGAGGGCGTGCCGTTATGACGCCCAGGCGTCCCGAAGGTGCGGGCGCGTTCCCGAAACAGGTAGAGAGCCCCGCGCCGAAACCGCCCAATCGTGGGCCGCTTTATGCGGCGCTCGATCTGGGGACAAACAGTTGCAGGATGCTGATTGCCGAACCGCGCGGCAGTCAGTTTAAAGTCGTGGACAGTTTTTCAAAATCGGTACAGTTGGGGGCCGGACTGGAAGCGACGGGTCGACTGAGCCGCGCCTCGATCGGGCGAACTATTCAGGCGCTGAAGGTTTGCCAGCAAAAGCTGAAGCGGCATCAGGTCAAGAAAATGCGCCTGGTGGCGACCGAAGCCTGCCGACGGGCGCTCAACGGCGAGGCGTTCATGGCGCGTGTCCGGCGCGAGACGGGCCTGCATCTGGATGTCATCACACCACTGGAAGAGGCGCAGCTGGCGGTGGTGTCCTGCGCGCCGCTGGTTAGCAAGAACACCGATCAGTTGCTGGTGGTGGATATTGGCGGTGGCTCGACCGAGCTGGTCTGGATTGATCTGCGGGGCGTGCCCCATGCTGACCGACGGCGCGCAATCATGCGGCTGCATGGCGGGTTCCATACGGTCAAGGATTCGCTGCCGCGCGCGCGCGTTGTGGACTGGATCAGTGTGCCGCTGGGGGTGGCGACATTGCGCGACCAGTTTCAGGATGTCGAGGATGATGCCGCGCGGTTCGCCTTGATGAGCTGGTTTTTCGAGGAAAATCTGGCAGAGTTTTCGCCCTACAAACGCGAGCAGAGCCGGGAGGGCTTTCAGATCGTCGGCACGTCGGGGACGGTCACGACTGTGGCGGCCAGCCATCTGGGGCTACGGCGCTATGATCGGAACAGGGTAGACGGGCTGCGCATGACCTCGGATGAAATTGACGCCGTGATACGGTCCTATCTGGCACTGGGGCCGGTTGGGCGGCGACGTGACCCGCGTATCGGACTGGACCGGCAGGCGCTGATCATGTCTGGTGCGGCGATTTTGCAGGCGCTGTTGCGGTGCTGGCCGACCGACCGGCTGTCGGTGGCGGACCGTGGTCTGCGGGAGGGGATGCTTTATGCCCAGATGTCTGCGGACGGTGTTTTGACGGATGAGGATGTAAGATGAACAAGGGCCCGGACGGCAAGAACACATCGGGGCGCGGTCAGCGCGATCTGACGGTCAAGGTCAAGACCGCTCGGGGCAGGCGGGCGTCGTCGACCCGTTGGCTGCAACGGCAGTTGAATGACCCGTATGTAAAGCGCGCCCAGAACGAAGGGTATCGCGGGCGTGCGGCGTTCAAGATCATGGAATTGGACGACAAGTTTCGGTTCCTCGTGCCGGGCGCGCGGGTGGTGGATCTGGGTGCGGCACCGGGGGGCTGGATTCAGGTTGCTGTGCCACGCATCAATGCGCTGGGCGAAAAAGGTGGCAAGGCCGTGGGCCGTATCATCGGTGTCGACCTGCAAGAGATGGAGCCGATCACCGGTGCAGAGCTGCATGTGCTGGATTTCATGGACGAGGGCGCGGATGACAAGGTGAAAGAGTGGCTGGGCGGCAAGGCTGATGTGGTCATGTCCGACATGGCCGCGTCCAGTTCCGGGCACAAGCAAACGGACCATTTGCGGATCATTTCTCTGTGTGAGGCGGCAGCCTACCTGTCGTTCGATGTTCTCGAAGTGGGGGGCACCTTCGTGTCCAAGGTTCTGGCAGGCGGGGCCGAAGGGGAATTGCAGAAGCTGCTGAAGCAGAGATTTACCAAGGTGGCGAACGTCAAACCGCCCTCATCGCGTTCTGACAGCTCTGAGAAATTCGTCGTCGCGACCGGGTTTCGCGGTTAAAGCCGTTGGTGTTGTGGGCGGTGTGCATCAAGTCTGTGGGGCAGATTAAATGCAAAACGCTTTTGGCATTGCTCAGCGCAGTGATCGCTGCGCGCGTTCCAGAAAAAGCGCATATGCGCGGGCGTCGAAAGGTTCAGTGTCCTCGCGCCGGGCATTGACCAACGTGGCGAAATCGCCCTGACGGATCAATTCGAACAGACGAGAATGACGCGGCGACGTCGTGGAAAAAGGGCGGGCGAACATGGCGGACTCGATCGCTGGTTTCTAAGAACAAGCTGCAACTATGCCAAAGAAATGCGGCGATATTCGTTCGATTTGTGCGCGGAACAGTGATTATTCGGCGCAAGTCATAGCCAAGTTTAAGTGAAATTGGCGCTATTTTGCAGGACCGCAGCAGGCTGCTATCATGCGTTCGACTTTCTGACCGGTTCACGGCTGCGCTGTTGGGTTTCCCAATGCGGGGCCAGTCCGACCTCGACATTGGAGGCGGGTTGCGTATCGCGCCCGCGCACCAGATCGGATGCGCGTTCGGCCAGCATCATGGTGGGCGCGTTGAGATTGCCGTTCGGCTCGGTCGGGAACACCGACGAGTCGATCACCCGGAGCCCGTCAATCCCGCGCACGCGCAGATCAGGTCCCACGACCGCCATCGCGTCATCCCCCATCCGACAAGTGCCGCAGGGATGATAAGTGCTCTCAAGGTTATCGCGCACGAACGCGTCGATTTGTGCGTCGGATTGCACATCGGGGCCGGGGGCGATCTCTCCATCAACAAAGGGGTCCATCGCTGGCTGGTTTATGATCTCGCGGCTCAGGCGTACGCAGCGCCGAAATCCTTCGCGGTCGTCCTCGTGCTGGAGATAGTTGAACTGGATTTCGGGATGGTCATGCGGATCGGCAGAGCGCGCACGCACATGTCCCCGGCTCTTTGGTTTGTTCGGCCCGGTCAGCAACATGAAACCATGACCCTTGACCGGTTTATGCCCGTCATAACGCACGGCGGCAGGCAGAAAGTGATACTGTGTATCAGGCCATCGCAGCCCGTTTCGCGACCGGATGAAACCGCCGGATTCAAAATGGTTGGAGGCGCCCAGCCCGTCTTTGAACAACATCCATCGCAGGCCAATCAGAAAGCGGCTGAAGAGGCCCATTTTGCTGTTCAGCGTGATCGGTTGCTTGCAGCGGAACTGAATGTAGATTTCGGCGTGATCCTGAAGGTTCTCACCGACACCCGGCAGGTCGTGCTGTACCGCGATCCCGGCTTTGCGAAGTACATCGCTGGGACCGATGCCCGAACGTTGCAACAGATGAGGAGAGCCGATGGGGCCAGAGGACACCAGCACTTCCTTGCGGCATTTCACTGTGTGTTTCTCGCCACCTTTTTCATAGACCACCCCGGTTGCGCGCTTGCCGTCCAGCACGATTTTGCGGGTCATGGCACCGGTGATGATTGTCAGGTTCGGGCGCTGCATGGCCGGTCGCAGATAGGCATTGGCCGCTGACCAGCGTACGCCGTTCTTGACCGTCATGTGCATCGGGCCAAAGCCTTCTTGCATGTGGCCATTGGAATCCGCCGTCGGGATATATCCGGCCTCGACCCCGGCGTTGACGAAGGCCCCGTATAGCGGGTTTTCCATCTCGTTGCCGTTGTTGGTGCTGAGCGGACCATCGCCGCCGCGGTATTCATCGCCGCCGGTATGGGCGCTTTCAGATTTTTTGAAATAGGGCAGGCAGTTGCGGTATCCCCAGCCATGCGCGCCCAACTCTTCCCATTCGTCAAAGTCCAAGGCGTGCCCGCGTACATAGACCAGCCCGTTGATCGAAGAGGAACCGCCCAGCACCTTGCCACGGGGGCAGTGGATGCGGCGCCCGTTCAGGAAAGGTTCTGGTTCGGTTTCATATTTCCAGTTGTATTTCCTCGTATTCATCGGGATTGAAAACGCCGTTGGCATCTGGATCAGGATGCTGCGATCGCTGCCGCCGAATTCCAGCACCAGAACCGAGGTGTCGGCGTCTTCGGTCAGACGGTTCGCCAGCACGCATCCGGCAGAGCCTGCACCAACGATGATATAGTCGTATTCTTCGGTCATGGTCACTACTTTCGGATGGAATGAATCAGCTCATTGCCAGCGCCTTGTCGACCTCGTCATGGAGGCTGGACATGATGCGCTTTTTCAATGTGATGAATTCGGGGCTGGTGGTAACGGTGTAGTCGCGCGGCCGGTCGATATTGACGTCAATGGTGTCCATGATGCGACCGGGGCGCGCAGACATGACATAGACAACATCACCAAGAAAGATCGCCTCGTCGATGTCATGGGTGATGAACAGCACGGTTTTGCGTTCTTCTTGCCAGATCTTGAGCAGGAGTTCCTGCATCACCGACCGTGTCTGGCTGTCGAGCGCGCCGAAGGGTTCGTCCATCAGCAAAACTTCGGGGTTCACGGCCAGGGCGCGTGCGATGGCGACACGTTGTTTCATGCCGCCCGACAATTGCGACGGGTAGGAGTCGCGGAACGCGGTCAGCCCCACGGCCTCGACATAGTGGCGCGCGCGTTCTTCACGGTCCGCTTTGGACACATTGGACAGGGATAGTCCGAACTCGACGTTTTTTTGAACTGTCAGCCATGGAAAAAGCGAATAGCTCTGCGGGACCATGCCCCGTTCGGGGCCGGGCTTTTCGATGGTCACTCCGCCAATCGACGTGCGCCCCGTGCTGGCCTGATTCAGCCCCGCAACCAGATCGAGACAGCTGGATTTGCCGCATCCCGACGGCCCGACGATTACGGCGAACTGTTGTTCCGGGATGGTCAGATGCAGCCCGTCCAGCGCGGTAACACTAGTTGCTGGGTTGGATCCAAAGCGGACAGTGACGTTTTCAAGTTGTACTTCACCCATCATATCTCTCCTTATTTTCCAACGTATTCCCAAGGTAGGACTGCGCGCTTGATCCATTTAAAGACAAGGTCGGTCAGCAGACCCAGCAGGCCGATCACGAAGATGCCGACAAAGATGCCTGCGGGATCAAGGCCGCGCATGGATTGCAGGATCATGTAACCAAGCCCACTGTCTGCCGCGACCAGTTCCGCCACGACGAGGAACGTCCACGCCCAGCCCATCGTGACGCGTAAAGTGTCCAGAATGCCCGACAGGGTTGCGGGCATCAGAACCCGCATGACCACCTGTCGTTTGGTGGCGCCCAGCGTGTAGGACACGTTGAACAGATCGGCATGCACGCCGCGCGCGACATCGGAGACCATGACGATCTGTTGAAAGAACGTTCCGAGGAAAATGACGGCGACCTTTTCTTCCAGACCAATGCCGATCCACAGGATCAGCAGGGGGATCAGGGCCGTCACAGGCAGGTAGCGCATGAAGTTGACCAAAGGTTCAACCGCCGCGGAAACGATTTTGAAACCGCCCATCAGGATGCCGATTGGAATGGCGATCACCGATGACAGGAAGAACCCGATATAGATCTCTGTCAGCGATACCCCGACATGTTCAGCAAGGCTGCCATTGTTGAGTTTCTTGACAAAGGACTGCCAGACATCCCCCGGAGACGGGAGGAAATCGGGGCTGACATAGCCGGTGTAGGTCGCGAGGGTCCAGCCAAGTATAACCAGACCGGCAATCAACAAGCCGGTGCTTATTTCGACCTTGCGCGGGATGTCGCGCTTGGGTGTGAAATACCGGTCCAGAACACTTAAAGTCGCCATGATTTCCTCCTCTCAGGAAGTCGCTCAGTTCAGGAAGGACGTATCGACAAGGTCGGCCGCCGAGAGGCCATCAACCTTGATGCGGCCAAGCTCGCCCCAGATCGCGATTGCGTTATCAATGGTTTGCGTCAGGATGCCGGGTGCTTCGATCGTTCCGAACATTTCGATGTTCCGGTCGATGCTGAGGTATTCGATCCCGGTTGCGGCGGCCTTGAACTCTTCAGGGTCTTCCAGCCAGCCACCGACACCATCGGCCATGATGGTATAGGCCTCGTCCGGGTTGGTTTCGAGAAAGTCGAGGGCGCGCTGCCAAGCCCGCACAAAGCCTTTCAGTTCCTCTTCATGTTCTTGCGCTGTGGTCCCCAGAACGGCCACAACATCGACGATCAGGCCGGGCGTGTCAGAACTGCTGACCAAAATCTTGCCGTGGTCCATGTTGGCCCCTTGGCTCAGGTGCGGCTCCCATGTGACGGCGGCATCGACGCGGTTGGCGGCAAAGGCCACCCCGGCATCTGTCGCGGTCATGTTGACCATCTTGATATCGTCCTGAGACAGCCCTTCGCGGTGCAGAAGGGCATTGATAAAGAATTGCGAAACAGAGCCTTCCTCGAACGCGACAGAGCGTCCTTTGAGGTCTGCAACCGTTGCGATGTCTTTTTGCGAAACGACACCGTCGCCGCCGTTCGAGTTATCAACCGCCAGAATGTAGCGCAGCGGCTTGCCCTCGCGCATGTATGTCGGGAATTCGTCGGCGGTCGAAGCGACGATATCGACGCGTCCGGCCATCAGCGCGCCCATCTTGAGCGGCGTGTTTTCCATAATCGACAGCTCGATCTCGACGCCCTCATCGGCAAAGTAGCCTTTGGCCTGCGCGATATAGAAGGGGCCGTAGCCAACCCACGTCGAATGCGCCAGTTTCAGCGCCTCGGCATGTGCGGCGAATGTTGATGCGGTCGCGAGCGCGGCGGCTATCAACGTTGTTTTGAATGTGCGTTTCATTTGATCTGTTACTCCTTGTTGGATGGTCGTTTCGCCGCGTTGGCCGGGGCGTTGTAATTGGATGCAGTGGTTATGTGCGGTTCATATTAATGTTGTTATCCAATGGATTACGTGAGTTTTGACTTTGGCCACCGGCGCATTTTCCGCGTTGGGGGATGGGGGCGTATCGGCAATCATGCCATCACGCTCCCACCGTTGACGCCGATGCCTTGTCCGGTGATGAACCCGCCGTGTGGACCGATCAGAAAGGCCGCCATCTGCGCGATTTCAACGGGGCGCCCGAACCGGGCCAGCGGAATGTCGAGTTCGCGTGCGCGCCATTCTGCCGTCATGTTGGCCGCGCCCAGCATCTCTGTGTCGATCGGACCGGGGCACAGGGCGTTCACCAGAATATGCGGCGAGAATTCCTCGGCCCAAGACCGGATAAGACCCATGACGCCGTGTTTGGAGGCGACATAGGACGAGAAGGTCTCGCGCCCGGAAACGCCCAGATCGGACGACGTCAGAACAACGCGTCCCTGACGGCCCTGCATCCGGCGGATCGCCTCGCGACCGATCAGGAAGCTACCGCGGAGATTGATGGCAATGACACGGTCGAAATCCCTGACGCTGGTTTCCAGCAGGGGCCGTTCGTCGATGATGCCCGCGCAATGCACCACGGCATCAAGGGGGCCCAATTTGCGGTCAACCTGACGGAACATGGCATCAACGGACCCCTCGTCAGACACGTCGCATGCGACGGTTATGTGGGTTTTGGCGTGGGGAGGCAGCCCGGCTGCGGTGTCCGAAGGCAGCACAATATCGGCGGCGGCGATACGTGCGCCGGTCGCCGCCAACACTTCCGCACATGCGCGTCCGATACCGCGATTGGCCCCGGTGACCAGAATATTGCGCGCCTTAAATTCGGTCACGCCATCACCCAGCCGCGGTTCAGGACGCAGGTTCGTCCGCATTTGTGCATATGGCCGGGCATAGAGTCCTCGCTACGTTTCAGAGAAGCCTAGCGGGCACGAAAAATTGAAAAATACCGTTGTTTAAAACGTAACGTTGAGTATTCTGAACATATGAAAAATGCACTGGGAAATCTGCAAGATACCGACCTGCGACTACTGCGCGTTTTTCAATGTGTGGTACGGTATGGCGGTTTTTCTGCCGCCCGAGAGGCGCTGGGTCTGACACCATCGACGATCTCCAACCACATGACCGCGCTGGAGGATCGGCTGAGTGTAAAGCTGTGTCATCGGGGCAGGGGTGGGTTTCGGCTGACCGAGCAGGGCAAGCAAGTGCATGGGGCGATGCTTGATCTGTTCGGGTCTATCGAGAGCTTTCGCAGTGCGGTGGGTGCTGCCAAGGGGGAGTTGACCGGAACAGTCGAGTTCGGGACCGTGGATGCGGTTTACACCAACGATGCCTTTCCACTGTCCGCGGCGATCGGTGAATTCTCGAAAACCGCACCAAACGCGGTGCTGAACCTGCACATCGCATCGCCACAGGAACTGATTCAAGGGCTGATCATGGGGCGGTTTCACGTCATTCTGACGCCCTCGGACAATTTGCCGAATGCAGCGGAATCCCATTTCGTGTTCCGTGAATACCAGCAATTGTATTGCGCTGCCTCGCACCCATTGTTTGACATCGATACCAAGTCGATAACGCCTGAAATGATCGGGCATTATCCGTTTGTCGGGCGCAGTTATGAGAAGAAAGAGCCGATCAGCGGTATCGATTTCAACTGGCGCTCCGAAGTGTCCTATATGGAAAGCACGGTGTTGATGATCATGTCGGGCCACTACATCGGGTTCCTGCCGGATCACTACGCGCGTGATCACGTCAACAAGGGCCGTCTGAAGTCGGTGGGCGAGGGCGGCTTTGGCTTTTATGATGATTTTCGGGTTGCCCTGCACAGCCGACGACAGAACGCGGTGGGCAAACACCTGTCCGAACTGATCCGGCGTGTTTGTGGTTAGGGGGGAAGGATTTGGGGAAGGCAAGTCCCATGGACCCGGTCGTGGCAGAGAGGCAGCCTTCCATACCAACCTAACAAGATCATTGCTTTGATATAGCAAGATATTCTGAAAGTAGGCTCACACCTCATTAAACACCACTACGTGTTGCGAAGTGTTCTGCTTTTCTGTTTTGGCCGAACTGTATTATAGGACCGCGGCTTTCGGCAGTGCCAATCTCGTAGGTTTGCCTGACTGGGGGCGCGACAATTCGGATGTTCTTGGTCAGCTTCTTTACGGGTGTCCGACGTCGGCGTGCCTTCGTCGCCCTGTTTGGTGCTGAACGCCTTCTGTGATCTTGCCGCTTGGTATCCACTGACCGCATTTACGCGCGGTAGTATGCTGTCACGCCAGCGTCGTATTTTTAGAATTCCAGTCATCTGTTCGTCACAAAATCTGCGGTTCATAGACCATCCTTTGCTCGGACGGATCGGTAATGCTTTAGCGGCCGATTTCAGGATTCTGAGTCAACGACACGCCATCCTCCTGTGTTGAATATTGTTGACAATATAGGAATAAAATGACGTGTTTCGACGGGCGTCAGAAAATAACTAATTGAAATTTTTAGATAATAATAATAGACGCTCTGCTTTGGTGGACAGATTGTTGACAATTTCATACTTCCAATCCAACCTAACTTCATCGAGTCGGCGTCAAGGTAATATTGCGGGCTCTGGAAGTGATGGAACGCAATTGAACTATTCCGGAGGGCTGCAGTCTGATGCCGCTTCATGTGAGTTTTAGAAACGAAGCTACAATTCGCCGCCACATTCGGCTGCGTGCATTGCGATGACGTCGACAACACCACCAAGCGCGACATTAGAGGTGGCTCAGCGCATCAAGAGCGGCATTCTCAAAGGTGAGTATGCTCCGGGAGCCTCTTTGCCGGAGGTGCCCGTGTCTCGTCAGCTGGGCGTTTCTCGCAGCAACGTGCGCGAAGCATTGCGAAGTCTTGTAGATACCGGCCTTGTCGAATGGCACCCGCGTCGCGGTGTTTCCGTCGCTGAATTGACCCCAAGGCGAATTCACGAGATTTTCACCATGCGCTCTGTGTTGGAGCCCTATGCAGTCCGGCTTGCAATCATGTCAGGTCAAATTCGAGGTGAGTGGGAGCAAAAAATTCAGTGCGCTTATGACGCTATGGTGTCCGCATCCAATGAAGGAGATCAAATTTCCATGGTGGAAGCGGACATGCGCTTTCACTGGTCGATTTGCTCGCCTTGTGACCATGAGATCCTGTTGGGGACGATCAAGGATCTTCAAACCAAAACGCGATTGTGCATTTTTTATACCAAGGTCTTCAAAAGCGACGTGGAGTGTGAAGCTCAAACACATCTACCGATCTTGAAGGCGGTACTTTCGGGCGAAGTAAACGCAGCGGAGAGGGCACTTCGTGATCACATCATTCACGCTGATGGGCGGCTTATGGTGAATATGCTCGATCAAGCGCAAAACCCAAAAAGGAATAGGTAATAATGGATTTGCGCAAATTGAAACTAGCAAGAAATTCAACGTCTGTATTCGTGGTGCAGCCATGCTGAGAGTTGATCGCCTTGTTAAACGTTATAACAAAGTTGCTGCGGTCGATAATATCTCGTTCGAGGTGG
This sequence comes from Pseudohalocynthiibacter aestuariivivens, assembly GCF_011040495.1. Taxonomy (GTDB): domain Bacteria; phylum Pseudomonadota; class Alphaproteobacteria; order Rhodobacterales; family Rhodobacteraceae; genus Roseovarius; species Roseovarius pelagicus. Next base: position 191,891 of record NZ_CP049037.1, read on the forward strand.
TTGCCGGTGAAACCGTGGCCTTGCTCGGCCCAAGCGGGTGCGGGAAAACGACCACGCTTCGAATGATCGCTGGCTTTGCCAATCCCGATGCGGGTATCGTGTCCATCGCAGATCAGGACGTGACGCCACTTCGTCCGTATGAGCGAAATATAGGAATCCTGTTCCAAGACTACGCTCTGTTCCCGCACATGACCGTACGCGACAACGTGGCCTTTGGCCCACAGCATCGGGGCGTGCCAAAGGCAGAGATCCCCGTGCGGGTTGATAAATATCTGGACCTCGTTGGAATGGCGGCGATGGCTGATCGGTATCCCACGACTCTTTCCGGTGGTCAGCAACAACGGGTTGCTCTGGCGCGGGCCATGGCCACGGAGCCGGGTATTATCCTGCTTGATGAACCATTGTCTGCATTGGACGCGAAGCTACGCGAACGGCTGCGTATAGAACTAAAACAAATTCTGAAAACCGTAAACGCAGCCGCGATTGTCGTCACCCATGATCAGGACGAAGCACTAAGCCTAGCTGATCGCGTGTTGATCATGTCAGAGGGGCGAATTCTGCAAAATGCATCACCATCTGAAGTGTATCACAAGCCGATAAATCGCTTCGTAGCGGAGTTTGTCGGTCGCTCAAATTGGTTGGGCGGCCATGTGGAAACATCCGGTGGTGTCAGCACATTAATGGGGAAGGGAGGTATTTCGCTTGTCCTGCCGCCGCACGTACCCAAAGAGCCTGATCTTAACTTCTTTCTTCGGCCAGAATCTATTCTGATCTCAAAAGCCCCACCAGAACATAACAACGATAGTCGAGTGTACTGCGAAGGCACAGTTCTTTCGAAAATGTTCTTGGGTCAAGACACCGAAGTTATCGCCAAGATTGGAGACGATCTGGAGCTTACGCTTTTGACGCGTAAAAGCCTGGACGGAGATTTCTCTGTGGGAGAGCGCGTATTCCTCAGCTTTGACAAGGCTAATCTAGGTTATGTGAACGACTGAATAACAAACGACTAGGAACCAACACCAAAAAAGGGAGAAAACACAATGAACTGGACCAGAAGAGCACTGCTAAAGTCGTCCGCTGCAACATCCGCAGCGTGCTGCCTTGGTTTATCTGTGCCGGCACGTCCTGCCTGGGCCGCCGACGCCACGATAACTGCTGTCGAATGGGGTGGCCGTTACCATGAGAACATGCAGGCGGCCAGCGACACACAAGATGACATTGATGTGGTCTGGGAATTGCACACTGGTGGCGCTGCAGCAATTCTAGCCAAGATCAAATCAACCTGGCCGAGCGTAAATTACGATGTCGTCGCAGCCTATAGCCCCGTATTTGCTTCGATGATCCGAGAAGATTGGGTCGAGACGGTAACGGCGGAACAGATGCCAAATTTGGCGGATATTCCGGATGGGCTGTTTATGACCGACAAGGCAGGCAACAAAAAGGCGATCCCGCGCACCACCACCGCACTGCACTGGGGTTATCGCAGAGATCTGTGTCCGTTTGAAATCACAAAGGTTGAAGATCTGCTTGATCCTCGTTTGGCTGGTCAGATTTTTTTCCCGGCGCCAGTCCTCAACTCAAACGCACAGATGATCTCGATCGCACGGGCGCTTGGTGGCGACGAAAACAACATGGAACCCGCCTGGGAATTTGTGGCCGAGCTGGCCAAGAGCGGGAACATCGGGCGTGTCACAACGTCTGGCTCGGATGATTTCAATACGCTTTCCACCGGGGAAACATCGGTCGGATTTGGTGCGACCAGTGTCTTTGAAAGAGTGAATGCGGTCGTGCCGCAAGTTGAATACCTACACAAAATGCCTGATGAGAGCGGGTTCAAATCCATTATCGTAATGGAAGGGTGGGCAATTTTGAAAGGTGGTAACACCGAGGCCGCCATGAAATGGGTGAACGCCATGCTCTCTGCGGAAGTGAATCAGGCATTCAATGCCGGCATTGGTGCCGTTCCATCAAATCTTAAGGCGAATGTCGCCAAGGAAATCGAAAACGTTAGGTTCAGCCAAGAAGAGCTAGAGCTCTACACCTACGCCCCGGATTGGGGATTTGTTTCCGCGAATCTGAGTGAATGGGCCCAGCGTTGGGAGCGCGAAATCGCACCGTTGCTGTAACCGAATTGTTTCAGCAGTAATCTGGTAGGATAGAATACAGATGTTTACTCTACGTTGGCAGCTATTGTTCATAGCGTCGCCGCTTATCGTGATCGTTGTACTTTTCCTCGGTCCATTGGCGTTGACCGTTACAGAGAGTTTTCGTACGTATATACCGGGAGATATCGGATCAACCCAGGGCGCGCCATTCACTCTCGATAATTACAGAGATTTATCCGATTCTGCGTATGTTGGATACTTTGCCGACACGTTTCGGCTGTCCTTCATTGCGGCGTTGACCTCTATGGTCTTGGGTTATCCACTTTCGCATTTTATTGCACGACGACCACCGGGTTTTATTCGCAAGGCGATCGTTTCTGCACTCGTCATTCTGATGTTTATGAGTGCTTTGGTGAAAGTGTACGCATTGACGATTGCTTTTGGGCCGGTGGGGTTTGGACGTTCTTTTTCTGCAATGCTCGGAACAAGGATGAATGGCAGTTTAATGAGTGAAATTCTGGTCGTTATCGGTCTGTTCAGTTTTCTGTTTCCGATGACGACACTGATGATGGTGTCCACCATCCAGAACGTCAATCCACGGTTTCTCGAAGCGGCGGTTGCACTGGGGGCAAGTTGGGTAACCGGTCACTTTAGGGTCATATTGCCCCTTTGTATCAAGGGTTTCGTCTCGACGTTCATCGTCATTTATACGCTGGCGATCAGTGCGTTTGTCATCCCGATGATCCTAGGGCGTGGACAGATCAACTTTATCACCAACCTAATCTATACGCGATTTAGCGAAATCGCGAACTATCCCAGCGGTAGCGCACTGTCCGTGTTGATGCTGCTGGTATCAATGGTGTTGGTATTCATTAGCAGCAGCCTACTGGGGCGTCTGGCTGGCAGTCAGAAAAAGCAGGGGACGAGGTGATGAAACGTCATGTTGACGATGTTGTAAAAATTTTGATCGGGTCAGCCCTCATTGCTGCGGGTGCTGTTTTGATCATCCCGCTACTATTTACCCTGCTGCTTTCGTTTGAACCTCGAGGATACATGGCACCCTTTCCGCCTCCTGGTTTATCACTACAATGGTATTCGAAATTCTTTGGCAGCGAATACTATATGCGCGCTTTAGGAATTAGTTTTGCGATAGCATTGATCGCAGCCACAGTTTCATCGGTCATTGGCGTGATGGCTGCGCTCTGCCTGACCCGATCAAAGAGCAAAATCGTCCATGCGATCAACGCGCTATTCGTGGCGCCCCTGATCGTTCCCGGAGTGGTAATTGGTCCGTCCTGAACATCGCTGTCAGGTCGTCAGTATATAGACCTGAACCCTTCGATCGCGTGCCATTTCCGCGTCAGCGGTCATGCAGGTTTGGCAGACCACCCAAATCAATTGGCGCAAAAAGACCCTCAGGTGCCTGAGGATCATGCGGATGTTGTGGCCGCAACCGCAAAGCACGGCGAAGAGCGCGTCGCCTTCGGTCCCTTTCAAGGTGCTTCGCGTCAGGCGACCGTCATTTTTCATGTGCCCGATCATCGGCTCGATGGCACTTCGCCGTCGCAAGAGCCTGGCGATGGTCCTGGTGACGCCACGCTTGGCACCGCTGATGAAGACCTTCACGTTCTCAATGCCGTGGCCGCGGTATCCGCGATCAACAAAGGTCATGTCTGGCCGTTGATCGGTCAGGATTTCAACCTGCTCCAGCGCCTCGGCCAGCGTGTGGCCGTCGTAGGGATTGCCCGGCAGCGCCCGCATCCCCACCACGAAGCCACCCCGGTTGGTCGTAGCCACGCTGACCTTCGTGCCGAACTCGTAGCGCTTGTGCGCCTTGCCCTTGGAGATGCAATCCACCGCCGGCTCATGCAGGCTGTAAAGCTTCCTCTTGTCCTTCGGCTTCTGCGCCAGCAGCCGGTTCACCAGCGCGATCATTTCTTCCAGACGTACCTTCAGAGTTCCGTCCGGAACCTGGTCCAATTGTCGCTCGATGTCGCGCAGCACCCGGCCGGTGTAGCCCTTGAGCCGACGCAATGCCTTGCGCATCCGTTTGAACTGGCGGGCATGGGCATAGCGCCCGACCTGTCCAGCCAGCCGGGGCGCCAGGCGGTTGTAGTTCTGCCGCAGGCCGATCCCGGCCTCGCGGGCCAGCCCGACCAGCTTGCGCCGCGCCGTCTCATACAGCCGGGCATCGGTGGGATGGGCGATGTTCTTTTCCATCACGGTGGTATCGACGGTGACCCGCTTGAGGTCATTGCCCTTCACTGCCCCGGCGCGCTTCCCGGCTTCGATCGTCTCGGTCAGCATCCATTCGACACCCTCCTCGCCGATCCGGTTGCGCCAGCGGGTCATAGAGGACGGATCAATCGGCAGACGATGCTGAAAGAACGTCTCGCCGCAGAAATGCTGCCAATACGGGTTCTCGGCCCATCGCGCCACGACCGCCTCATCCGAGAGCGCGAAAGCATGCTGAAGATACAGAAGCCCCGCCACAAGACGCGGAGAGGTAGCGGGACGACCGGTATGGGAAGGAAAGAGCTCGGTCCATTCCCGTTCGAAGACCTCCCAGTCAATCAGGGTTTCCAGCTTCACCAGTTCGTGGCGCATGTCGATCATCTCAACCAATCGGGCGCGCAGGAGATCGTCTTGTTCCGGAGGGGGCTTTCGCGGCTTCATATCATAGCTCGAAATTGCAGGGTTCCTGCCCGGATAATACGAAATCCTGCGATTCCTGCCTAACAAATTCGCGTCATATCCAAGCAAAATCAAACGGATAAGAGTTGTTCAGAGTGGACTAATTGGGTTTTCGCTGCTATTCTTTTTTTCACGTATCGGCGTGGAAAGCAGCGCGATCAAAATTATCCTTGCTCACGTTCTCATCACGCTACCCTACACAATTCGAACCAACGTTGCCTCGATGGCTGGAATCGGCGAAACGATGGTCGAGGCATCGCTTAGTTTAGGCGCGCGCGAGGGCCAAACGCTTCGGCGGATTGTTCTGCCACTTGGGCGTACAGGAATCGCGACAGGTTTCATATTTGCCTTTGCATTCTCTATGGACGATATCGCCGTAACGATATTTTTGACCAGCCCAACAGTATACACTTTACCCGCCGCGCTGATCGCCAATATGAAAGCCAACTTTGATCTGACGATTGCAGCAGCCTCGGTATTTCTCGCAGGCGTTGCGCTGCTAGTGATTATAATTCTCGACAGGATTGTAGGTGTCGAAACGGTCATGGGGCAGGGTATCTACCGAAACTGATCTCGAACAAATATTCAACCTGATTGGAGCCCTATATGGCTGAACAGATTCACTCATTCGTTGAGCCCGCATTCGTGGACGATCTTCTGAAACCACTCTTGGCGTTCAACACGGCGAACCCTCCGGGTGACGAAGCCGCAGCTGCAAAATTCCTGTGTGAATGGATGTCTGCTCGTGGGATCGAAACACGCTACCTCGAGCCGTCGCCCGGGAGGGGAAATGCGTTGGGGATCGTCCGCGGCAAAGGTGGTGGCCCGACAATTGTTCTGAACTGGCATACCGACACACAGCCCATCGGGAGGGGATGGACAACCGATCCGCTGGGCTGCGAAGTTCGCGGTGGTCGGATTTACGGCCGTGGAACAGGTGACATGAAATCTGGCGTCTCTGCGATGCTGGCTGCCGGAGCCGCAATAGCGGCCCGGCCTGACCGGTTGGCTGGTAACCTGATCTTGCTAGCCTCTGCGGATGAGACATCTGGTGGGTATCACGGGGTCGGCGCAGTGCTCGACGCACTCAGTGAATTCAATGCCGATATGGCCGTCGTCTGTGAGCCAACTTTGGGGGACGTGGGGGTCGGCAACCGCGGCGTTGTCTGGATCAAAGCGAAAATCATCGGCCGGGGTGGACAGGCGGGAAAGTCTCATACTGGCGTCAATGCGATTTCTGTCGCGGCAGAATTGATAACGGCTATCGAGCGGGAGTTTCCAGACAGCCTCTCTGCGAACCCTTCGAAATATGTACCAAACCCTTCCGTAGGGTTTGGTCAGATTTCAGGCGGTGAAAAACCAAACGTCATCGCCGAGGAATGTACGATCATAATCGATCGGCGGCTCACCATCGGTGAGACTGAGAACATGGTTCTCGATCAGATGGGAGAAATCGCCAACATGGTTGCCTCTGCTAGAGGTGCATCGATAGATCTGACCAGTGAACTGTTCGTTCCTGCTGTCGAAGTCGATACTACTGAGCCAATTGTGGCTGAATGTGAGCGCGCGCTCATGGAAATCACAGGCAGGACAGCAAAGCTCCGTGGCCTGTCAGGATTCACGGATGCCCACTTTTTCGTGGCGGGATTGAATGTTCCTGCCGTCAACTTTGGTCCATGGTATTTAACACCACACCCCAGAGGTAGCTTTTCCGATATACCGGATGAATATGCACATATAGACGAGGTGATTTTGGGTGCTAAGGTTTACGAACGGCTATTGCTGAACATCTTGTCTGGTGGAACCAAGCCATGACAAAACCGCCACTTATCGCCGTAACCTCAAACTTTAACAGCGCGAAGAACGAGTATTATCTTTTGGCGCCCTACGTGGAAGCTGTGTCCAAGGCGGGGGGGCAGCCAGTAATGCTACCTTACTGCTATGATGGGGACCTTGTGCAATATGCATCAAGATTTGATGGAGTGGTCTTTACAGGCGGGACTGATTTTTCGCCGGATTATTATGGAGGCCAGCACCATAGCGAAATTTCTGAGGTTCTTTCGAATCGTGATGGTTTCGAGTTTGAGTTCGCAAAAGCGGTGCTGAAGTCTGGCATGCCCGTACTCGGGATCTGTCGCGGAATGCAGTTAGTCAACGTTCTGCGTGGGGGGACGATTTTCGATCACACGCTTGACCAAAGGCCGTAAGCGGTGCGCCGCCCCCACACTTACGGGATAGCGCCTGATCTGCGATTCAGAGGCTTCTTTGTTTTGTGGGGAGTTTCTCGATGGGAGCTACAAGCGAGTTTCTGGCAAGGGTGCCGCGCCGTGCGGACGGTAAGCGGAATTGGCCGTCTGAGTTGAAGGCTCGGATCGTGGCGGAGACGTTGATTGAAGGCGAGACAGTCAACGCGGTTGCGAAGCGGTATGAGTTGATCCCCAGCACTGTGTCTGATTGGCGGCGCATGGCGCGACAGGGCAAACTGGTTTTGCCCAATTTGGACGGCATGGATTTTGTGCCTGTTGAGATTGAGACGCCTGCACCTGCGGTCCAGCCTCTGGCGGCGACATCCTCCGGCACGATTGATGTGATCAAAGGCGATGTCACCATTCGTCTTGATTCCGCGACGCCAGCGGCGCGGATCGGCGAGATCGCGCGGGCTTTGGCAACGTGATCACGCCATCCCACAAGGTGCGGATTTTTGTGGCCAGCGATCCTGTGGACTTCCGCAAAGGTCATGACGGGCTGGCCGCCTTGGTGCAAAGCCAATTGCGCCAAAAGCCTTTTGATGGGTCGGTCTATGTCTTCCGGGCCAAGCGGGCGGATCGGCTGAAGATGATCTATTGGGACGGCAGCGGTCTGGTGATGGCGTATAAGCGGCTTGAAGATAACAGCTTTAAATGGCCTGCAATCAAGAATGGGGTGATGCGCCTGGAACCTGCCCAGTTTGAAGCGCTGTTCGCGGGTTTGGATTGGCGGCGTGTACGGCCTTTGGAGGTGGCGGCTCCTGCTGCGGCGGAGTGACTCACTGGCACGTTTGCACGGGCCATTCTGCCCTTGTTTTGTTATGGGAACAGGCATGACTGTGCCTGACAAATTGCCCGATGATATCGCCGAACTGAAGGCGATTATCCGTGCGCAGCAGGATCAGAATGCGCGGCTTGAGGCCTTGGTTGCCTCCTTCAAGAAGGCACTGTTTGGTGCCAAATCCGAGAAGATCGATCCGGCCCAATACGAGTTGGAACTCGAAGACATCGAGACGGCCATCGCACAGGTGAAAGCCGAGATTGATGCGGATGAGCGCACCGCGCCCGTGCGGCCAGCAAAGCCGCGTCAGAGCAATCGTGGTTCACTGCCCAAGCATCTGGAGCGGGTGGAAGTGATCATTGAACCTGATGTCTTCTGCGCCTGCGGCGCCGAGCGTCATGTCATTGGCGAGGATGTCAGCGAAAGGCTGGACATTATCCCTGCCCAGTTCCGCGTGATTGTTACCCGGCGACCCAAATACGCCTGCCGCTCCTGTGAGGGTGGGATCACCCAAGCTCCGGCACTGGCCCACATCATTGCAGGCGGCATGCCAACCGAGGCCACGCTGGCGCATGTATTGGTCTCTAAATACGCTGATCACTTGCCGCTCTATCGACAAGCACAGATTTACAGCCGTCAAGGCATTAATCTGGATCGCTCGACCTTGGCCGCATGGGTGGGCAAATCGGCGTTCGAATTGACCCCCATTTATGATGCCCTGATGGCCGATCTGAAGCACTCGACCAAGCTCTTCATGGATGAGACGCCCGCGCCGGTTCTGGCACCTGGGCGCAAACGCACCAAAACAGGATACTTCTGGGCCCTTGCCCGCGATGACAGGCCTTGGGGTGGTGATGATCCCCCCGGTGTCGCCTTCACATATGCACCGGGGCGATCCGGTCAGCATGCAGAAGATATTTTGAAAAGCTTCAGCGGCACCCTGCAGGTCGATGGCTATGCTGGTTACAACCGCCTGCTGAAACGGCCTGCTCAGGATGTGACACTGGCTTATTGCTGGGCGCATGCCCGCCGCAAGCTGCATGATGTTACCCAATCTGGCGCGGCACCAATCGCGCAGGAAGGCTTGGCGCAAATCCAGGCGCTCTATCGCATCGAAAAAGATCTGCGCGGTCAGACTGCCGAGCAACGGCTCGCCGCGCGACAGGACCGCTCAAAACCCATCATCGACGCCTTCGAGCTATGGCTTGTCCAAAACCGCGCCCGCGTCTCAGCAAAATCGCCGACCGGTGAGGCCCTGAAATACATCGCCAAATACTGGGATGGGCTGATCCTGTTCCTCAGCGATGGTCGCATCGAACTGGATTCCAATGCCGTCGAGCGGACGATCCGTCCAATTGCGCTCAACCGCAAAAACGCGCTCTTCGCCGGGCACGACGCTGGGGCGCAAAACTGGGCCGTCATCGCCTCCCTGATCGAAACCTGCAAACTCAACGAGATCGAACCTCACGGCTATCTGTCAGCTGTTCTCACCGCCATCGCCGAAGGACACAAGCAAACGGACATCAACAAACTGCTGCCCTGGAATTACGTCAGACCCGTGTGACCAGCGCACCGCTTACCAAAGGCCTACCTCCTTTGACCATCGAAATGGTTCTCAGCTTGGCGACGCGGTGCATCAAGTCGAGCTACTTGATGGAAGCAATTTGCGCCGGATTTGCGATGTTGATAATCTTTGGGTGAATTCAGTTCACCATCAAGCCGTTGATATTTTGGGTTCCGGTCTCCACGCAACCGCACTTGCAAACGATGGCATAATCGAAGCTTTTGAAGACCGAGAGTATCCATTTTTGATGGGAATCCAATGGCACCCGGAACATTTGCCACAAGATCGGCGTCAGGGGCGAATCTTTGATGCATTCATCACCGCAAGCTGTGACGGTGCTATCCCCCGGTGACGATCAGTTGGGGCATTTCCCTTATCTTTCTGCATTTATCTGACCTTATCCCCCACAACTCCTCCAAATCTGTGCCGAGTCTGCCTGACAAAAGGACGGCCAAATGCAGAGATGATTTACGGACGAACCGATTATTGCGATGATCAAGGAGCGCCTGCACTATGTGCCGGTGTGAGGTGCTGGGCGGCGTGCTGGCTGTGGGCATCATGTCCCGTCGCAATCCATGAAGGCAGCCCAGCCACCGAAGGCGTGGTGCTAAGTTCGAAAGAAACCGCCGTCTTGTTCTGCCCACTATAGGCCGTCACGTCGAAGGACCGTAGCGGTACGCAAGGCGTATGCAGCGCATCCTACGCTTTAGCGGCGTAGAGTGGATTCGGCGCTTTGCGTTTGGGGTCGTTCAACAATGACGACTTCCCGTCGTCCCCCAAGAGACAGGACTAGACCGACGATCAGAGAAATCGACCCGAGCACGAAGCCGAACAATCCGGCGATGCTTGTCATCAAGCCGCCGGCGATCACACTTCCGGTTGCGGCATAACCTTTGTCGGCGTCTGCAGCCCCAGAGACCATTTCGTGCGAAACGACCCCGGATAGTATGAATGTCGAAACCGGCAACGCAAATATGGCCGCGCCCAAGAGCAAGAAGCCGCGCCCAAACGCGCGCCGGATCGTAGGGGCAAACGCCGCCAATAGTGTAACTACGAAAAAGACGACGAAGAATCCCACCGTGCCCTTGCCGTCGGAAATGGCCGCAGAAAGCGGAGACAGCGCCAACCCGGCTGCGATGCCAAAGACCATCCCGACAATGATCTGAAAAACAATCCGAACAACTTTCATAGGTTCCCAGTCTCCAAGCACGCGTCGCCCAGTGCAGAAAAAACCAGCATCTTGTACCGCATAATTTCTCTCTACAACTTGAACGCGATCCAGCCAAATAGTGCCGCACTTTGCATCATGTGTCACGCGCGAAGGCATGATGTGGTCCAGAGGTAAGAGGCGAACGGGCTGCGACACTCGCTCAGGTTGCCGTGGTACTAGGGTGGGCCATTTGTTTGTCAAAATCCGGGAACGGGATAGGTGCAGACGATGGGCCGCGATTCAAGTGTTTGGGTTAATTGCCCCGTAACACCTTGAATTGCCCAACGACGATCTTGTCAAAGTGGCGGAGAGACAGGGATTCGAACCCTGGGAACCCGTGAAGGCTCAACGGTTTTCGAGACCGCCCCGTTCGACCACTCCGGCACCTCTCCGCGGGGGTCTGGAAGCCAGCGTTTAATTGCCTTTGGCGGGCGAGACAAGGGGTTTTGCGTTGTTTGACCGGAGAAATCCAATAGTCTGGCGCGGACATGATCAGTGGCGGCCGCGGGTCGCGGCGCGGGGAGGTGGCAGATGCTGAAATCGTTGCAAATATCGCAGGGGCGAAAGGGTCCGCTGTACGCGCTCTTGATTACGCTGATCTGCGCGTCCGTCATGGCGCAGGCGGCGGATCGTCCGCGGCTGGAGGCGTTTCTAAGGGTCACCGGGTTTGATACCGCGTTGGCGAGCATTGCCCATTCGGCGCAGGACGCACCGATGATGCTGGGCATGTCGGCCAGCGATTTCGGCGCTGACTGGTCGCGCACGGCCAGCGATGTCTTTGCCGAGGATGTCCTGCACGGGATCGCGCTTGATATTCTTGAACACACGCTGAGCGACGATCTGCTGAATGTCGCAGCGGAGTTTTACGCGTCGCCTTTGGGCGTGCGGCTGGTGGCCGAGGAAAATGCCTCTCATCGCGAAGAGGACAACGACATGAAGCAGGCGGGTGGCGCGGTTCTGATCGAAGAGGCGACGCCGGAGCGGTTGACGCAGTTGGTGCGTCTGACCGAGGCGGTGGACAGTTCTGGTGTGACGATTTCGGCCATTCGCGAAGTGCAGGTCCGGTTTCTGATAGCCGCATCGACGGCGGGTGTGCTGGACCGCGAGATCGATGAGGCAACGCTGAGGCAGCTACTGGGGGCGGGGGATGCCGAGTTGCGCGAGTCGCTGAAAGTCAGTGGTCTGAACAGTGCGGCCTATACCTATGAGGCGTTCAGCAACGCGGAATTGGCGGCGTATGCCGATGCGTTGGAGGCGCCGCAGATGCAGCGAGTCTATGAGTTGATGAATGCCATCCAGTTCGAGATCATGGCCGAGCGGTTCGAGGTTCTGGCGCTGCGCATGGCGGACATGGGACCGGGGCAGGCGCTGTGATCGTGCGATTGTTCACACTCTGTGCGGGTTTGTGGCTGTTATGCAGTGGCTTGGGACACGCGGAGGAGGATCGCGCGGCGCGTTTGCGTGCGCTGTTTGACGCGCTCGACGTGACGGCAACCGTGGCGATCATGCAGGCCGAGGGCGACATTTACGGAGCGCAGATTGCAGAAGAGATGTTGCCGGATGCGGATCTGGATAGCTGGGCCAGCACCGTGGCGCGTATTTATAGCCCCGAGCGCATGCAGGCACTGGTCGAGGCCGAATTGACCAAGGGGCTGGAGGACACGGATCTGACCCCTTTGCTGGCGTTCTTCACCTCTGATCTGGGCAGGCAGGTGATCGCGCTGGAACTGGCCGCGCGGCGCGCATTCATGGATCCGGAGATCGAGGATGCCGCGATGGCCCGCGCTGACCGGTTGCGCGAAGACGAAGATCCAGTGATCGGGCCGATCGAAATGATTATTGTCGAAAGTGATCTGATAGAGTTGAACGTTGCCGGTGCGCTTAATTCCAACCTGATGTTCTTTCGCGGGCTGGTCGATGGCGGCGCGCTGAACATGACCGAAGACGAGATTCTGCGCGATGTCTGGTCTCAGGAAGACACCAACCGTGCCGATACTGAGGAATGGTTATACGCATTTTTGCTGCTGGCCTATGATCCGCTGGATTTCGATGACCTGTCGGCCTATGCGGCGGTGTTCAAGCGCCCCGAGGGACAGGCACTGAACCGTGCGCTGTTTCGGGCCTACAACCGGATGTATGATGAGCTATCATATCTGTTGGGGCAGGCGGTTGCCGAGCATATGAACAGCGCGCCGCTCTGACCGGGGGCAGGCGGGCAAAACCGCTTGACTTGGGCGCGCAATAACCCGATAAGCCCGCATCTCGGCGGGGGTGGTCCCCGATCCGGGGTTAATTTCTATACGCCGAATATGGCGCGCCGTCCCAGGTGATCGCAAGATCGGGAACACCCGCAAGGGGACCGAAGGACGCGGAAAATGCGAAGGAAAGACAGATGTTTGCGGTTATGAAAACCGGCGGCAAGCAGTACAAGGTCCAGTCGGGCGATTTGCTGCGTGTCGAAAAGCTGGCGGCGGATGCCGGCGAAAAAGTGCAATTCAATGAGATTCTGATGCTGGGCGGCGACAAGCCGGTTGTCGGCGCGCCGATGATTGATGGTGCTGCTGTACAGGCTGAAGTCGTGGATCAGGTCAAGGGTGACAAGGTCATCCACTTCGTCAAACGCCGCCGTAAGCACGGCAGCCAGCGCACCAAGGGCCACCGTCAACAGTTGACGCTGCTGCGGATCACCGAGATTCTGGAAAAAGGCGCGGAGAAATCCGGTGTCAAAGCAGCCATGGGTGCAGGTTCTGCCCCCGCCGTGGCCGCCGATGCCAAGCCCGCCAAGAAAGCTGCCCCCGCCAAGAAAGCGGACAAGGCTGAAGCCCCGAAGAAAGCCGCTGCACCCAAGAAGGCCGCCAAGGCTGATGCGGCTGGTGATGATCTGAAACAGCTGTCGGGCGTCGGTCCCGCGCTGGAGAAGAAGCTTCACGAAAACGGCGTCACCACCTTTGCCCAGATCGCGGCATGGACGGATGCGGACGTTGCTGATATGGACGAGAAACTGTCGTTCAAGGGCCGGATCGAGCGCGAAGGCTGGATCGATCAGGCTAAAGAATTGACCAAAGGCTAAGGAGAGACCAGATGGCACATAAAAAAGCAGGCGGTTCATCCCGTAACGGTCGCGACTCCGCGGGCCGTCGTCTTGGGGTCAAAAAATACGGCGGCGAAGCCGTGATTCCCGGCAATATCATCATGCGTCAGCGCGGCACGAAAATGTGGCCGGGCGAGGGTGTGGGCATGGGCCGTGATCACACGATCTTTGCCACAGTCGAGGGCAATGTGACCTTCCGCAAAGGCCTGAAGGGACGCACCTTTATCTCGGTCGCGCCAGTCGCAGAGGCCGCTGAGTAGCCGTATCTGAACAGGTTCTGAAACAACCAGGGGATCGGCGGATAGGCCGGTCCCCTTTTTCGTTTACGTCAAAGGAACCCGGACCGGGCCATAACCCGCGCACCCCGATGAGGAAAGCCGGACTAGAATGTTGAGTGTCACCGGGAAAAATCTGATTGAGCTGCGATTGGTGAACAGCGGCTTGTGCGGCAGGTCCAACCGGGTCGGAGCGGTGCGGGCATGAGTGTCGCGATCACGTCTTTTCTGGTTTTCGGTGCCAGTCAGGTCGGGACGCCGGGCCCTGCGAACATGGCGTTAATGGCGACGGGCGCGCGGTTCGGGTTTCGGGCGGCATTGCCCTTTGTCGCAGGGGTTGCCTTGGGCAAACAACTGATCATCTGGCCAATCGGTTTCGGTCTGATGGAACTGTCGACTGCCGCGCCGGGCATATTTGTCGCGCTCAAGTGGGTCTCGGCGGCCTACATCTGCTGGTTGGCGTGGAAGGTGGCGAACCTACGCCTCGCCGTTGGGGCTGAACAATCCGAGGCACCGGGATTTGTTGCGGGACTGTTTGTACATCCGCTCAATCCAAAGGCTTGGGCAATGATCGTCGGCGGGTTTTCAAACTTTGTCGCACCGGGCACACCGGCCTTGCAGGCGACGGCGGTAATTGCCATCTGTCTGTTGTCATTGCAGATCGTTCTGCACCCTATCTGGACACTGGCCGGGGACCGGATTGCCAAGACCGTCGCAGGGAGCGCGGCGGAGAAATATCTGATGTGGACCCTCGCGGCACTCACCGTGCTGTCGGTTCTCTTTGTGCTCTTTGGAGGAGAAAGCGCATGATGCTTGAGACAATAATCAACCAAGCGACGATCGAGACGCCTCGTTTCGACCTGCGGCCAGTGCGGGTGTCCGATGCGGGCCTGATCGAGATGTATATCTCGGACAAGCGCGTGTCGCGCAATACGTCGTCTATCCCGCATCCGCTGCCTCCGGGGCTGGTCGAGGCCTTCATCGGTCGCGTCAGTGCTGCGGATCGGACCGAGGATGCGTGGGTCATGGACGGGACCAAGATGGGCGGCGGCGAGGTCATGGGGGTGATTAGCCTGACGCGGGTCGATGTCGGGCAGTCCGAAATCGGCTACTGGGTTGCGCCCGCGTTCTGGAATTCCGGGATCGCGTCAGAGGCCGTCGCAGCCCTTGTTGCGGCCAACCCACAGCAATGCCGGACAATCTTTGCCACTGTGCATCAGGGTAACGCGGCCTCGGCACGGGTCCTGACCAATTGCGGCTTCTGCTACCTTGGAGATGCCGAAACATATTCGGTGGCCCAAGGGGCCAAGGTGCCGACATGGACCTATAGCCGTAAACAGCATTGAGCATTTCGCCGCGCCGCCGTATGGAACGGGCGCAAGCAAGGACACAGCATGAAGTTTCTCGATTTCGCCAAGGTCTATATTCGCTCCGGCGGCGGCGGCGGCGGTTGCGTCAGCTTTCGTCGTGAGAAATACCTCGAATATGGCGGACCGGACGGGGGCGACGGCGGCAAGGGTGGCTCGGTTTGGGCCGAGGCTGTGGATGGGCTGAATACGCTGATTGATTTCCGCTATCAGCAGCACTTTTTTGCCCGCAGTGGCCAGCCCGGGATGGGGCGGCAGCGCACCGGCAAGGATGCCGACGACATCGTTCTGCGCGTGCCGGTCGGCACCGAGATCCTTGACGAGGATCAGGAGACAGTGATTGCCGATCTGACCGAGCTGGGACAGCGCGTGCAACTGGCGCGAGGCGGCAATGGCGGTTTTGGCAACCTGCATTTCAAATCTTCGACCAATCAGGCGCCGCGCCGGGCCAATCCGGGCCAAGAGGGCGTGGAACGCACCATCTGGCTGCGCCTGAAACTGATTGCGGATGTGGGCCTGCTGGGTCTGCCAAATGCGGGCAAGTCGACCTTTCTGGCGGCCACGTCCAATGCACGGCCCAAGATCGCCGATTATCCGTTCACGACCCTGCATCCCAATCTGGGTGTGGTCGGTGTCGATAACGTGGAATTTGTCGTGGCGGACATTCCGGGCCTGATCGACGGCGCCAGTGAGGGCAGGGGGCTGGGCGATATTTTTCTCGGTCATGTCGAGCGATGCTCGGTTCTGTTGCACTTGGTTGATGGCACGTCCGAGACGATTGCCGAGGATTACCAGACGATCATCACAGAGATCGAAGCCTATGGCGATATTCTGGGTGCCAAGCCGCGCATCGTCGTGCTGAACAAGGTGGATGCGCTGGACGATGAGGCACGGGCCGAGGCGTTGGCCGAGCTGGAAGAGGCATCGGGTGGCACAGTCATGGCGATGTCGGGCGTTGCGCGCGAGGGTGTCCCCGAGGTGCTGCGCGTTCTGAAAGATAACATTGCCGCTGACAAGCTGCGCCAGAAACCTGCCGAAGACGAGCCTGAACCGTGGCGGCCGTAGCGGACGCCAAGCGGCTGGTCATCAAGATCGGTTCGGCCCTGTTGGTGGATCGGGTTACGGGCGATCTGCGCAGTGAATGGCTGGAGGCGCTGACCGATGATGTGGCGCGACTAAGGGCGCGCGGCGCGGATGTTGTTCTGGTCTCGTCCGGGTCTATCGCATTGGGGCGTAGTGCGCTGGGGTTGCCTGCGACCGAACTGACGCTGGAGCAATCGCAGGCCGCGGCCGCCGTGGGCCAGATCAAGCTGGCGGGAGCGTATGATGCAGCTCTGGCGCGGCGTGGGCTGCGTGCGGCGCAGGTTCTGGTCACGCTGGAGGACAGCACGGACCGGCGGCGCTATCTCAATTCGCGCGCCACGCTTGAAACCTTGTTGCGCTTCGGCGCGGTTCCCATCGTCAATGAGAACGACACCGTTGCCACGGATGAAATCCGCTATGGTGACAATGACCGGATGGCGGCACAGGTCGCTGTGACGGCGGGGGCGGACCAGTTGATCCTGCTGTCGGATGTCGATGGATTTTATTCGGCCAATCCGGCGCAGGATCCGTCTGCAACCCGGTTTGACGTGATCGACCACATCACACCCGAGATCGAGGCGATGGCCGGCGATGCGGCATCCGGCCTGAGTAAGGGCGGGATGAAAACCAAGCTGATGGCGGCCAAGACCGCCACTGCGGCAGGGTGCGATATGGTGATTACTGAAGGATCGGTTTTGCATCCGATTTCTGCGCTGGAACAGGGTGCACCCGCGACCTGGTTCCGCGCACAGGGGACGCCGCAGCAGAAACGCAAGGCGTGGATCGCCGCGATGAAGGCCAAAGGGCAGATCACAGTCGATGCAGGGGCTGTTCGCGCGATGGAGCGGGGCAGCAGTCTGTTGCCAGCCGGTGTGACGGACGTTTCTGGTCGCTTTGGTCGTGGCGATCCGGTCGAGATCATCGGCCCGGACGGACGGGCGCTGGGACTGGGCCTGACGCGCTACGCCTCGGACGACGCCACCGCGATCAAGGGATTGCGGTCAGATGCGATTGAGCCTGTTTTGGGCTACCCGGCGCGCGCCGCGCTGATCCATCGCGATGATATGGCGTTTTGATACTGGGCTGATAAGATCAAACTTCGAATAGACCACGCAGGGACATGCCGTGATGAAAGACCATACTGATATTCCCGCCCTCATGGCGCAAATTGGTGCCTGTGCGCGTGCCGCGGCCACCGAACTGGCGATTGTCAGCAGCGATCAGAAGGCCGAGGCGCTGAATGCGGCTGCGGATACGATCATCAAGCGTATGGATGCGATCATTGCAGCCAATGCCAAGGATCTCGACTATGGCCGTGAAAAAGGGCTGTCAGAAGCGATGATGGATCGCCTGATGCTGGATGAGGCACGCATCGAAGGCATCGCCGCCGGACTTCGGGCTGTCGCGGCGCAGGCCGATCCCGTGGGCGAGGTTCTGGCCGCGTGGGACCAACCCAGCGGGCTGCATATCCGCCGGGTGCGCACCCCATTGGGCGTGATCGGTGTCATCTACGAGAGCCGCCCGAATGTGACCGCTGACGCCGGTGCGCTGTGTCTGAAGGCGGGGAATGCGGTGATTTTGCGCGGCGGGTCAGAAAGCTTTCATTCCAGTCAGGCCATACACGGGTGCTTGCAGGCGGGATTGCGGACCGCGGGCCTGCCCGAAGAGGCGATTCAGCTGGTGCCGACGCGCGATCGCGTGGCAGTGCAGGAAATGCTGACCATGACCGGTCTGATCGACGTGATCGTGCCGCGCGGCGGCAAGGGGCTGGTGGGGCTGGTTCAGCGCGAGGCGCGCGTGCCGGTCTTTGCCCATCTCGAAGGGATCGTGCACGTCTACGTGGATGTTGCGGCTGATCCCGAGAAAGCGATGCGTGTGGTGATGAATGCCAAGACGCGCCGCACCGGGATCTGTGGTGCCGCTGAATGCCTGCTCATTCATCGTGATATCGCGGACGGGTTGGGGGCGGATCTGGTGCGCGCGCTGCTCAAGGCGGGCGTCGAGGTGCGCGCCGATGACACGTTGGCCCGGATCGAAGGCACCGTTCCTGCGGACGAGGACGATTGGGGTCACGAATATCTGGATATGATCATCGCCGCACGGATTGTGAATGACGTGAACGGTGCCGTCAGCCATATAGAACGCTATGGGTCGCAACACACCGATTGCATCCTGACCGAAGATGATGCGGCTGCGCAGACCTTCTTTACCGAGTTGGACAGCGCGATCCTGATGCGCAATGCATCCACTCAGTTTGCCGATGGCGGAGAGTTTGGAATGGGCGCCGAGATCGGGATCGCCACGGGCAAGCTGCATGCGCGCGGCCCGGTGGGGGCGGCGCAATTGACCAGCTTTAAATATCTGGTTGATGGGGATGGAACTGTGCGTGACTGACGCGACTGACGGCTGGTCACAAACGGGTGTCGTCGATAGCGCGAGCCAAGTGGTCCACGAGACGGATTAGAATTGCAGGGATGTTGTGTTCTTGGCCCGGAACACCGTGGGTCTGCGTTGCAGTTTTGTCAGGATTTCCGGCAAAAGTGCGAATTGCACCAGCGCTGCCGAAAGCTCGCCGGGCGGACGCCTTTTGGCCAAATCATCCCAGTGCCGCGCTGACACAGAGAGTCGCTCACCTTCGGCCACGAGGCAAATCGCGTCAGGTGCGCCGCTGATGGTAATGTGCCCACCGTAGGGGAGCGCCGTTTCGGTACACATCAAAGCGAGGAAGCTGGCCTGTGCCAATGGCCGGTCAAGCGCGCCCCGCAGACGCCAATCTATGCTGATGTTGCCAGTGAACACATCATCCAGAATCGTGCTGACATCACCTGTGGGCATCGTCTGGCCTTTGCCGGTGAGGCCGAAAGCCACGCGAAAGAAACGCAATCGGGCATTGGCGTGATCGGCGCTGGAGCGTAGTAAATTCATCTCGGGTCCGCTGGGGGTGCCTGCCAAAGTCAACAGTTCCAGTCCGTTCGAGATGGCGCCGACCGGACTGATCAGATCATGACAGATGCGAGACCCTATCAGTGCGGCCAGATCGGGGTTAAGCTGTGAATCACTTTTTGTAGTCATCACGTGCCCCTATTATGGAACTGAACAATGAATGACATGTCTGCCTTTCTCGCACCCGGCATGCGGGTCGAACATCCCGGACAACCCGATTGGGGCGTTGGGCAGGTACAAAGCAATATCGCTGGCAAGGTCACGGTTAATTTCCCCAACGCTGGTAAGGTCGTCGTAGATGCGGCACGAGTAGAGTTGCGTCCGTTCATTGAGCCATGAAAAGGATTACGAAAATCTTAACACAACCTTTGCGATAGTAAAGCGCCTGTCGCTTGCTCTGTTGCCATCCCTTCCGCGCGACCCTAAAAGCGGGCCGGGGGATAGCTGGGGCTGATGCAGATAAACGGTTCACCGCAATTCAGGGTCAAACTGGCCGAAACCGAAGCCGAACGCCGCGCTGCGCAACGGCTGCGGTATCGTGTCTTTGTTCAGGAGTTGGGCGGCAACGGCCCGTTGGTCGATCACGACGCGGGGTTGGAGCAAGACCACTTTGACGCCTATTTTGACCACTTGATCCTGACCGATACGACGTTGAACTGTGCGCCCGAGGATCGCGTGATCGGTGTGTACCGGCTGTTGCGGGACGATCAGGCCCGCAGTGCGGGGCAGTTCTATTCAGAGGATGAGTATGACCTGACGCCGCTGCGCAGTTCAGGCCGACGGTTGATGGAACTGGGCCGATCCTGCGTCGATGCACGCTATCGTGGTGGCGAGGCAATGTATCATCTCTGGCAGGGGCTGGCGCAATATGTCACGGATCACGGGATCGAGGTTCTCTTTGGTGTCGCCAGTTTTCACGGGACGGATACGGACGCGCTGGCACAGCCATTATCGCTGCTTTACCATCGTCATCTGGCACCCAAGGCGCTACGCGCGCGTGCCCAGCCGACGCATTTTCAGCGCATGGACCTGATCGCGCCGGATCAGATTGATCGCCGGACGGCGATGTTGCAGGTGCCCGCGTTGATAAAGGCCTATTTGCGACTGGGCGGCCATGTCGGTGACGGCGCGTTTGTGGATCATGCATTCAACACCACGGATATATGTCTGGTCATGGATACGGATCGTTTGAGCCAGAAGAGAAAAGATATTTACTCTCGAGGCCTCGGCGGGTGAGTTTTACGTGGCAGCCTGAGGATGAACCGGGTCCGGCGCGTATCACACCACTGGGCTGGTTACTGGCGGGGGTACGCGGGTTTCTACTAATTGTGATACTGCTGACCGGGGTGGCCATCTTGCTGATCCTGCGCGCCGTTGAGCGACCTATTTATGGCCTGCGTCGCCCTGTTACGCCCTTCATCACCCAGATTGTTTGCCGCGTTGCGTTCGTTGTCCTGCAAATGCGCTACCGGTCAGAGGGGACACCGATGACCGCGCGTGGGGCGGTGGTCGCCAACCATGCGTCATGGCTGGATATTTTCACTCTGAATGCCCGCAAGCGCATCTATTTCGTCTCAAAATCCGAAGTCGCCGGATGGCCGGGAATTGGCATGATGGCGCGCGCGGTGGGGACTGTGTTTATCGCGCGCGACCGCAATCAGGCCAAGGCACAGACAGCGCTTTTTGAGGGGCGGCTGCTGGCAGGGCATAGGTTGCTGTTTTTCCCCGAGGGGACATCGACAGACGGAATGCGGGTTCTGCCATTTAAATCAACGCTGTTTGCGGCATTTCTCACGCCAAATCTGCGGAATGTCCTGAGCGTTCAGGCCGTGACTGTGATTTATACCGCACCGCATGGCCGCGATGAGCGGTTCTATGGTTGGTGGGGGGATATGAGCTTTGGCGCGCATATGTTGCAGGTATTGGCCGCGTGGCCACAGGGCTCTGTGCGGGTGATTTACCACCCACCAGTCCGCGCCGCAGACTTTGCCGATCGCAAATCATTGGCCAAGCATCTGGAAACACAGGTAAGAGGCGCGATGCCACCTGAGAGACAACACCAATAACGTGATGTTCAGTGCATTGCGGCGATCAGGGATCGCAGGGCGGCTGCCGGATCGTCGGCGCGCCATATCTCGTCGCCGATGCCAAAGAAATCAGTGACCGGCGCGAGTTCGGCGATATGGTCGGCATCCAGTGCGCCTTCGGCCACGACGGGCAGTTCGATCATCTCGCTCCACCAACTGAACAACTCGGCTTCGGCCTGTTGGGCGTCGTCCAGCAGGCTCTGACCAACGGGACCAAAGCTGATGTAATCTGCGCCGGCCTCGCCTGCTCCGAGACCATCGTGGCTCGACTGGCCGCACCACGCACCGACAATGGCATCTGGTCCCAGCGCCTTGCGGGCCTTGCGGACGGAACGCGCGCCATCGGTGAGGTGGACTCCATCCAGCCCCAGACGTTCGACCAGCGCGATATGACTGCTGATCACCAATGCCACGTCGCGGGTATGGGTGATCTCGCGGCAAGCGTCCGCGGCGCGGGCGATATCGTCTTCGTCGCGGGTCGAGAGCGCGAGGCGCACACAGGCAATGGGATGTGCATCAAGTGCGGCGGCCAATTGATCACCGAACCGGCTGAGCTCGATCTCGGACGGTGTGATGAGATAAATCTGCGGATGCTCGGTTTCGGCCATGTCGGACGCTCCTCGGGGTCTTTTGCGCTGCTATAACGCGGAATATCCTCCGGCGCCATGCTCTTGGCGGCAGGCGGAGCAGGCGATTTCTTGGCTCCGGCGGGATATTTGACGTCAGAAGATGGGCGCGGGGGTTTTATGGCCGCAATCCTTGGCGTATCAGCGCGCAAACGCCGGAGGAGTGAGCGATGCCAACAGACCGACCGCAGCCTGACTTTGTGCTGGTGCGCCCGCAGATGGGCGAAAACATCGGGGCAGCGGCGCGCGCGATGTGGAATTTTGGACTGGATCGGATGCGTCTGGTCGCCCCGCGCGATGGCTGGCCGAACCCGTCAGCGGTCGCAATGGCGAGCGGTGCCGGGCGATTGCTGGACGAGGCACTCTTGGTTGAGACGCTGCCAGAGGCCGTGAACGACGCGCATTTCGTCTTTGCCACCACGGCGCGCACCCGCGAGATGACCAAGCCGGTAGTGAGCCCAGAGCGCGCGATGCAGATGGCCGCCGAGAAGATCGCAGATGGGCAACGGGTCGCGGTTTTATTTGGTCCAGAACGGGCCGGGCTGGAGAACGCCGATGTGGCGCGGGCGAATGCGATTATCTCGGTGCCGGTGAATCCCGCATTTGCCAGCCTTAATTTGGCGCAATGTGTATTGTTGACCGCCTATGAGTGGCGCCGTGCGACGGATGACGTTGTACCCGAGCATGTGCAGATGTCGGATACAGATTGGGCCAATCAGAGCGATATCGAGGCGCTGGCGGCGCATTACGACGCGCGGATGGATGATGCGGGTTTTTTCTTTCCCGAGCACAAGGCCGACAGCATGCGTCAGACATTGCGCAATTTCTGGTCGCGCATGCCTTTGACCACCGCCGACACGCGCCTGCTGCACGGGATACTGCGTCAGATGGTCCGCTGGAAGGATCGCGGTGACTAAGTGCGCTTGAAGGGGGGGCAGGCGCGCATTACGCTGCGATCAATGAGGCCCAAGACTAGGCAGGGAGCAGCCCGATGAGCCAGAAACGCAAGCTATTCGAAGAGGTCGGTGAAAGCGCGCCGCAACGCGCGGTCGATACGCCCAAGGGCGGAATGATCGACCGGGGGCGCGGGGGTGCGCGTGGCGCGATCCGGCTGTGGCTGTTCGTGCTCTTTGCCATGGTGGTGCTGATGATCGCGGTGGGTGGACTGACCCGGCTGACCGACAGTGGGCTGTCGATTACCGAATGGAAACCTGTCACCGGCGCGCTGCCGCCGATGTCCGAGGCAGACTGGCAGGCGGAATTCGACAAATATCAGCAGATCCCCGAGTTTCAGATCGAAAACAACGATATGACGCTTGCCGGTTTCAAGGTGATTTACTGGTGGGAATGGGGTCATCGACAGTTGGGTCGGGTGATCGGGCTGGTCTGGGCGCTGGGTTTCGCGGGTTTTCTGATCGCACGTAAGATACCGGTAGGCTGGACCGGGCGGCTATTGCTGTTGGGTGCGTTGGGCGGATTGCAGGGGGCAATCGGCTGGTGGATGGTCAGTTCAGGCCTGTCGGGCGAGCGCACCGATGTCGCCTCTTATCGGTTGGCGGTTCATCTGGGGCTGGCATTTGTCATCCTTGGTTTCATCGCATGGTATGCGATGTTGTTGGCGCGGCCGGAACGCGAGCTGACGCAGGCCCGACGCGGGCATGAGGCAAAGCTGTTCAGCCTGTCGACCGGATGGATGCATTTTGCGTTTCTGCAAATCCTCATCGGTGCGCTGGTGGCGGGTATCGACGCCGGGCGGTCGTTTACCGACTGGCCATTGATGGCCGGGGGGCTGGTGCCGCCGCAGATGATGGTGATCGAGCCATGGTGGCGCAACTTCTTTGAAAACCCCGCGACCGTGCAATTCATCCACCGGATGACAGGCTATTTGCTGTTTGCATTCTCTGCGATGGTCTGGCTGCGGGGGCGTCGCAGCGCCAATCGCGCCACAAGGGCCGCGTTTAATGCGGGCTTTATCGCGCTGTTGGCGCAGATTGGCATGGGCATCTTTACCGTGCTGACAGCCGCGCCGTGGCAGGTGGCCATCGTGCATCAACTGCTGGCCGTGGTGTTATGGGTTCTGATCTTGCGTGCAAGGTTCCATAGTCGCTATCCACAGGCGCAATCGGTGCGAGGGTGAGTGACATGACATCGTTTGCAGAGTTGATGGCGTTTCAGCGCGAGACAGAGGCGCTGTCGCAAGTTGCCGGGCGTCTGGGCTGGGATCAGGAAACGGTAATGCCCCGCGGGGCGGCCGCGCAACGGGCCGAAGAAAGCGGCGCGATGCAGTCGGTGCTGCATGCTCGCAGAATTGACCCTCGTATTGGGGAGTGGCTGGAAGCTGCGGAGACAGAAGCTGTCGATGATACGGCGCGCGCGCAGCTACGCCATATTCGCCGCGATCATGCACGTGCGATGCGGGTGCCCGGCGATCTGGCGGCGGCGATCGCCCGACAGGCGGCTCTGGCACAGGGACAATGGGCCGAGGCCCGCGCTGCGGATGATTTCGCCACCTTTGCACCCGTTTTGGCCGAGATTATCGCGCTTAAGCGCGAGGAAGGCGCGGCACTGGCGGCGGGCGGCGATATCTATGACGCGTTGTTGGATGATTACGAGCCGGGAGCAAAGGCCACCGATCTGGATGCCATGTTCAGTGCGCTGCGCCCGCGTTTGGTGGCCCTGCGCGAGCAGGCGCTGCAACAGGCTGGGCGGCGCGCGGCACTGGAGGGGCGATTTGCGCCCAACAAGCAGATGAAGCTGGCGCGCAAACTGGCCAAAACCTTCGGCTATGACATGGCGCGCGGGCGGCTGGACAAGGCGGTGCATCCGTTTTCCAGCGGGTCGGGCAGTGATGTGCGCATCACCACACGCACGTCCGAGAGTGATCCGTTCAACTGCATCTATTCCACGATCCACGAGGTCGGTCATGCCTGTTATGAGCAGGCGATCGACCCGACCTATGCCCTGACCCCATTGGGGCGTGGTGTGTCGATGGGCGTCCACGAGAGCCAAAGCCGCATCTACGAAAATCAACTGGGGCGCAGTCGGGCCCTGACCGGCTGGCTGTATACCGAGATGCGTTATGCATTTGGTGATTTTGGCGTGGCGGACGCGGACGCGTTCTATGGCGTGGTAAATGCGCTGGGGCGCGGGTTTATCCGGACCGAGGCGGATGAAGTGCAATACAACCTGCATGTTCTGCTGCGATATGATCTGGAACGCGCGCTGATTTCCGGCGACTTGCAGGCGCGCGATCTGGAAGCGGCGTGGAATGACCGCTTTGCCGCCGATTTCGGGTATCCGGTGGCGCGCCCGTCGGATGGGTGTTTGCAGGATGTGCATTGGTCGGTCGGTTTGTTCGGGTATTTCCCGACATATACGCTGGGCAATGTCTATGCCGGGTGTCTGCATGAGGCCTTGCGTGTCGCAGTGCCTGATCTGGATGCACACCTGTCCCAAGGTCGGCTGGACCCGGCGACCGAATGGCTGCGCGAGAATGTGCAGCGGTATGGCGGGTTGATGCAGCCGCGCGATCTGATCACCCAAGCCACGGGCGCGGCACCGACAGAAGCGCCCTTACTGGCCTATCTCGAACAGAAGTTTGGCGAACTTTACCCGGCTTAACCGGCGATACCGATCTTGCGCGCAGGGCTTCTTCCCGAAGTGTGATGCGAAAAGATCAGCGGCGCTTCGGGGGATGCAACCTCGGGCTGGATGACTTCGGGGCGGTCCGTGCGTGCGGCGATGCTGATACGACGTGGACGGATCGGCCGGGGGCGCGGGGTAATCACAGCAATTTCGTTGCGGTTGGTCTGGTTGGCATAGGCACTCAGGACGGCGCAGACCATGGCCAAATCGCGCCAGAAGCCGGAGATGTTGCTGGGGGAAAAGCTGACGAAATTCTGCACCAACGTCGAACTGATGACGAACACTGCCAGTGACAGAGCCGACAGGCGCAACCCTGCGCCCAATACGTAGCCGATCGCGGCGGCGAGCAGGAGTGACGAGCCGACCAGATCGGCCACCGCATAAGGCATTACCGGCGCGAAGAGCGCGGCAGGATCGACACCCGCCGAAAAATCGAGCGCGACGGCGGCGAAGTAGGAGCCGATCACGATGCGGATCAGGTTACGTCCGGTTTGATTGAACCAGGCTTCATCATGTTGGGTCACTGCGGTTGGTCCCGTTGTTTTATCTGCCAATTTCCGAACTCGCATACACTCTGAACTGTAGCCATGGGCCGTTACAGGTTCAGGTTGCATTTCCAAGCAGGCGGAATTCGCCCCAATTTGTGGTAAAAACAGGGCGAATGCAGTTTCTCAACGATAGGCGGGCATAATCTACGGGGTTCCGGTGTCTGGAGCCACGTTTTCGGCATCTTCTGCCTCGTCGCCCTGGTCCGCGATCCATGCGACGCTGACGACCAATTCACCCTTGCCGGTGTTGAACACCTTGACGCCACCCGCATTCCGCGACCGGAACGAAATACCATCAACGGGCACACGGATTGACTGTCCTTTGGAGGTGGCCAGCATGATCTGATCCCCCAGATCGACAGGGAAGGAGGCGACCAGATCACCGCCGCGCATTGCCTTGTCCATTGCCTGCACGCCCATGCCGCCGCGTCCGCGCAGCGGATAATCATGTGACGAACTGAGCTTGCCCGCGCCTTGTGCGGTGATCGTCAGGATCAGGTTTTCGGCAGCCGACATTGCAGCATAACGTTCTTGGGTGAGAGGCGCATTGGCGTCGCCACCTTCGTCGTCAGTGCCCTCGGCGTCATCGGCCAGCCCTGCCATCGCGCGCCGCATTTTCAGGTAGGCGGCGCGTTCGTCAGCGTCAGTATCGAAATGGCGGATGATGGACATCGAAACAACGCTGTCATCCCCGGTCAACCGAATGCCGCGCACCCCGACCGACGCGCGGCTGTTGAATACCCGCACATCCGTCGCAAGAAAGCGGATCGCCCGCCCAGATGACGTGACAAGCATGACGTCGTCATCATTCGAGGCGATGCGCGCATTGATCAGCGTGGTGCCTTCATGCTCGCCTTCGAACTTCATTGCGATCTTGCCGTTGGATTTCACATTGGTGAAATCCGACAGCTTGTTGCGCCGCACGGTACCCGCCGAAGTGGCAAAGACGACTTGAAGATCGTCCCATTCGGCCTCGTCCCGGTCCACCGGCATGATCGCCGCGATACTGACGCCTGACGGGATCGGCAGGATGTTCACGATCGCCTTGCCCTTGGACGTGCGTCCCCCTTGGGGCAGGCGCCATGTCTTGAGCTTGTAGACCATCCCATCCGTGGTGAAGAACAACAGCTGGGTATGCGTGTTGGCGACAAAGAGAGTGGTGACCACGTCCTCTTCCTTGGTCGCCATGCCACCGACACCCTTGCCGCCGCGCTTTTGCGCACGGAAATCTGCCAGAGCGGTACGTTTGATGTACCCACCAGAGGTCACGGTCACGACCATGTCCTCGCGCTCGATCAGATCTTCGTCATCCATGTCGCCAGACCAGTCGACAATTTCGGTGCGGCGCGGAACGGCGAAGAGATCGCGTACTTCTGCCAGTTCGTCGGTCATAATCTGCATGACGCGTTCGCGGCTGGCGAGGATGGCGAGATAATCTTTGATCTTCGCGGCCAGCTCTTGCAGTTCGTCGGTGACTTCCTTAACGCCGATCTGGGTGAGGCGCTGCAACCGCAGCTCCAGAATCGCGCGTGCCTGCGTTTCAGACAGGTTATAGGTGCCGTCCTCGTTGGCGCGGTGCGTGGGATCGTCGATCAGCGCGATGTATTCCAGAATATCACCCGCAGGCCAGCGACGGGTCATCAGCTTCTCGCGCGCTTCGGCGGCATCGGCAGAGGAGCGGATGGTGGCAACAACTTCGTCGACATTGCTGACAGCGACGGCCAGACCACACAGGATGTGGCTGCGTTCGCGGGCACGGCGCAATTCATAGGCGGTGCGGCGCGTGATCACCTCTTCGCGGAACGTAATGAAGGAAGTGAGGAACCGGCGCAGGGTCAGCTGCTCGGGGCGACCACCGTTAAGGGCCAGCATGTTACAGCCGAAATAGGTTTGCATCGGCGTAAAGCGGAAGAGTTGGTTCAGCACCACTTCGGCGGTCGCGTCCCGCTTCAGCTCAATAACGACACGCACGCCGTTACGATCGGATTCGTCCTGTACGTGGGCGATGCCCTCGATTTTCTTGTCGCGGGCGGTTTCGGCGATCCTCTCGATCATGGTGGCCTTGTTCACCTGATAGGGGATTTCGTCGATGATGATCGCCCAGCGGTCTTTGCGCAGTTCCTCGACACGGGTTTTCGCCCGTACGATGACACTGCCGCGCCCCTCCAGATAGGCCTTTCGCGCGCCGGAACTGCCCAGCATGATCCCACCCGTCGGGAAATCAGGGCCGGGGATGTACTCGATCAGTTGTTCCGAACTGAGATCGGGGTCGTCGATCAGCGCCAGTGTCGCGGTGATCACCTCGCCCAGATTGTGCGGCGGGATATTGGTGGCCATACCGACGGCGATGCCGCCTGCGCCATTGACCAGCATATTCGGGAAACGAGAGGGCAGAACCGTCGGTTCGCGATCCTTGCCATCATAGTTCGGCTGAAAGTTGACCGTGTCCTTGTCGATGTCGGCCAGCAGGTAGCCTGCAACCTTGGCCATGCGCACTTCGGTATAGCGCATCGCGGCGGCGTTATCGCCATCCATCGAGCCAAAGTTGCCCTGACCGTCCAGAAGCGGCAGCGACATCGAGAAATCCTGCGCCATGCGCACCAACGCATCATAGATCGCGCTGTCGCCATGCGGGTGATATTTACCCATCACATCACCGACAGGGCGCGCCGATTTGCGGTACGGTTTATCATGCGTATTGGTGGTTTCGTGCATCGCATAAAGGATGCGCCGATGCACCGGTTTTAGCCCGTCACGCAAATCGGGAATCGCACGGCTGACGATCACCGACATTGCGTAATCGAGATACGAAGTCTTCATCTCGTCGGAGATGGACACCGTCGGTCCGTCGTACTGTGGACGTTCCGGTGTATTTTCTTCCGTATCTTCAGGGGTTTGTGGCGTATCGGTCAACTTGAACCTCAATCATCGCGGATTTCTATATCTTGTGGGGAAAGGTATATCAGAGGGCGGATATTGGGTGCAATCCCGCAAAGCCGACCTGTCTGGCAGCCACGGAAAGACACTGCTAACACACTGTTTTCATTGTAAAGTAATTTATTTTCTGCATCATTGTTTTACGAGGCAGAAAAGGAGCAGAGACATGACAATGTCCGAGACGGAAATGATGCTGAAAGGGTATGGGCTGACCACGGCGGAATTTTTCTATGGCATGCCCGACTATGTGCACGTCCTCAACAGCTTTGTCTGGCAGGAATACGACGTGGCACCGGATCACCCGCGCCTGTTCGAATTTATCGAATATTGGCAGCGCGAGATTGAAGGACCGCTGCATTCAGTGCGTTTCAACCACCGCAAGATGATCGCGCCGGGGGAATGGCGCAATGTGGTGGGAGAGTTCACGCTGCACTGAGCGTGGAATGCCGACAGACCACTGCGGGCCGACGTACAGTCGGCCCGCAACAACGACATCGCAGCGCGTCAGGGGATGATCCGCGAATATTTCATGCCTTCCAGTGACACGCCAGCCAGCAGACCGGCCTGACCAAAGATCACAGCGACGACCGGCGCGACCGAGGTGGTCGTTTCGGCGCGCAGGTTTTCGGCCACGTCCTTGAACACGTATTCGATGTCCGCGCCGGCCGCCCAACCAGAGGAGCGACGGAACCGCGACAGCGCGTCTTCGGTCATAAAGAACAGCACATGCGCAAATTGCTGCGCGCCGATCTGAAGGCCGACGCTGCCCTTGGTGGCCGAGTAATAGTCGACGGTCGAGTTGTTGATGCGCAGCGCGCCGCGCCCATAGCCGCCGCCAATGCCCAGTCCGGCCTCTGTCACCAGCGGCATCACCAGAATACCGGTGGACTTCTCGGACAATGTGCGTGTGCTGGGATAGTTGTTGTAAAGGTAGCTGAGCGTTGTATCGACGCGTGCGTCGATGGTCTGTGGGCCGGTGCTGCCGATGCCGTTGCCGCAAGCGGCAGTGAAGCCCGCGGCGCCAAGCGCGCCCAGCGTGAATTCGCGTCTGGAGAGAATGCTCATGTCATGTGCCTGTGTGTTGCCTGATATCATGCCGATTGTTTCGTCAACCGATCTGGGGGTACTATAGGTTGTGGGCGCTGCACTGTCACTAGCCGACGCATATTTGGGCAGTTTACCGCGCGTATCCTCAGGCAGACAGCAATCTGGCCATCGCCGGCGCGAAATAGGTCAGTATCCCGTCGCAGCCTGCACGTTTGAACGCCATCAGGCTTTCGGCCATGGCGCGGTCGCCATCGATCCAGCCGTTTTGTGCCGCCGCCATGATCATCGCGTATTCGCCCGACACCTGATAGGCGAAGGTAGGCGCGCCGAACATGTCCTTGGCCCGGCGGCAAATATCCAGATATGGCATGCCCGGTTTGACCATCACCATATCCGCGCCCTCGCTCAGATCACGTTCGATCAGGCGCATTGCCTCGTCCGCGTTCGCGGCATCCATCTGGTAGGTGCGCTTGTCCCCTTTGAGCGCGCCAGAGGCACCCACAGCATCGCGGAAGGGGCCGTAAAAGGCGCTGGCGTATTTGGCAGCGTAGCTGAGCAGCACGATGTCAGTATGCCCGGCACCCTCTAGTGCGGTGCGGATAGCGCCGATCCGGCCATCCATCATGTCCGACGGTCCGATAATGTCGACGCCTGCTTCGGCCTGCGCCAACGCCTGTTTGACCAATGCCTCTACCGTTTCGTCGTTCACGATTTCGCCATCGCGAACAAAGCCGTCGTGACCCGTATCCGAATAAGGATCGAGCGCCACGTCGGTCATCACTGCAATCTGCGGAACGGCGCTCTTTATGGCGCGTGTGGCCCTGTTGCTGAGGTTATCGGGGTTCCAAGCCTCGGCGCAGTCTGCTGTGCGTCCTGCCGCATCGGTATAGGGAAAGAGACAGATCGCCGGAATGCCCAGATCGGCAGCTTCGCGCGCGGCTTCTACCACGCGGTCGACGCTGCGGCGTACCACGCCGGGCATTGACGGTATCGGTTCTTCGATGTTGTCGCCACTGCGTACGAAAACCGGCCAGATCAGATCGCCCACACTCAAGGTATTTTCCGCGACCAGCGCACGCAATCCGGGCGTGCGACGGGTGCGCCGCAGGCGGGTGACGGGGAAGGGGCTGATAGTCGGTCGCATGGGCGTTAACTCGCTCTGGTTTCGTCACTTAGCTGAGTGGCACGGAAAATCCGCTATCTCAAGGGTAGGAATTGCCGCCGGGCAACGCTAAGAGGGGCGGCACAGGTGAAGTTGAAGGCATCCAAGTGGACTGGTACACAAGCGTTTTTGAACTTATCGACATGCGCAGCTTCAGCAACCTCTGGTTCTGGGTCGCCCTTGCGGTTCTGTGGTCCTCTGCCAGTCACTGGGTGTTGGGTGTACCTTGGGACATGGTCCTGCGAGCGGGCAGGGTCGGTGGCCAGCCTGCGGCAGACATGGAAACGATGGTCCGTATCAACAGTGAGCGGATCCTGTATATTACGCGGGAATCCGGCGTGCTGATGACCGGCTTTGCTGGCTTCGTGCTAACGTTCCTGTTCTTGGTCGGGTTTGTCTATGGGCGCGAGTTTGCGCAGGCCGTGTTCCTGCTTGGCACGCCAATGGCGCTGGTGTGGTTGTTGTCAGTCGGGACTGCGGGACGCGTGCAGCGGCTGGAGTTGTCGGATGCAGCTCTGATAAAACAACTGACACGCCTGCGGTTCTACATCCGCCTTATCGGCATGGCGTCGATCTTTGTCACCGCGACCTGGGGCATGTGGCAGAACATGTCTTCTTCTGCGTTGGGCGGCTGAGCGTACGAAACTGATGGCATCCAGCCCCCATATCACCGTTAGCGGAGCGCCCGAGGGTTTCGATGCGCGGCTGTTGCTGGACGAAGTGGCGCGGTCTGGCGGGTCGGTGCTGCATGTGGCCCGCGACGACAAGCGGCTCGCGGCGATGGCGGCCGCACTACGGTTCTTTGCGCCGGACATGCCGGTGATTGCCTTTCCCGGTTGGGATTGTCTGCCGTTCGATCGTGTGTCGCCCAATGCCGACATCAGTGCCGCGCGTATGGCGACGTTGGCCGCGCTGGTACATGGCATGCCCGGGCAATACGTGCTGTTGACGACGCTAAACGCGGCGACACAGCGGGTGCCGGCGCGCGAAGTCCTGAAAGATGCGGTTTTCAGAGCGCAGGTGAATTACCGTGTGGACGAGGCCGCGCTGCGGGATTTTCTGGTGCGGATGGGGTTCGTGCAGTCGCCTACGGTGACCGAACCGGGCGATTATGCGATTCGGGGCGGGATAATTGATATCTATCCGCCGGGCACGGGCGGTCCTGTGCGGCTCGATCTGTTTGGCGACGTTCTGGACGGGATCCGCCGGTTTGACCCGGCAACGCAGCGGACCACAGAAAAGCTGAGTCAGATCGAACTGGCCCCGGTGTCCGAAGTGATCCTCGATGAGGCGGCCATCACACGTTTTCGCCAGAACTACCGCATCGAATTCGGCTCTGCGGGGACCGATGATCCGCTCTATGAGGCGGTCAGTGCGGGGCGGAAACATCAGGGTGTCGAGCATTGGCTGCCATTCTTTCATGCGCGACTGGAAACCATATTCGATTATCTGCCAGAGGCGACGGTCACGCTTGACGATCAGGTGACGCCCAGCCGCATTGCCCGCTGGGACAGTATCGCCGACCAATACGAGACCCGCCGCGAGGCGCTGAAGAACAAGGCGCGTGGTGACAGCGTCTACAAGCCTGTGGCGCCCGGCTTGCTATATCTTGATGACGCTGCATGGCAGGCAGCGGTGGCGTCGCGTCGTGTACTGCAGTTGTCGGCACTGCCACAGGCCACCGGAGCAGGTGTTACGGATGCGGGCGGGCGTTTGGGTCGCAATTTCGCGCCAGAGAGACAACAGGAAAGCTTGAGCCTTTTCGGGGCGTTGAAGACGCACATTAATGCAAAACTGGGGCAGGGCCCGATCCTGCTGGCGTGCTACTCGGAAGGCGCGCGAGAGCGGCTTGAGGGGCTGTTGGAGGACGAAGGTCTGGTCGGGGCCGTCACTGTCAAGGACGCGGGGCGGCTGGGCAAGCGCGGATTGCATTTGGCTGTCTGGGCGCTGGAGCATGGCTTTGAGGGGCCATATGAGAGCGGTCGGCTGACGGTCATCGCCGAACAGGACATTCTGGGTGATCGCCTGATCCGCGCCCCTAAACGGCGACGCCGCGCCGACAACTTCCTGACTGAGGCGCAAAGCCTGAGCCCCGGCGATCTGGTCGTGCATGTCGATCACGGTGTCGGGCGTTATCACGGGTTGGAAGTGATCTCGGCGCTGGGGGCGGCGCATGAATGTCTTGCGTTGGAGTACGCCGAGGGCGCGCGGCTTTACCTACCGGTGGAAAACATCGAACTGCTCAGCCGATTCGGCCACGAAGAGGGCCTGCTGGACAAGCTCGGCGGTGGCGCGTGGCAGGCCAAGAAAGCCCGGCTCAAAGAGCGCATCAAGGAGATGGCCGACCGGCTGATCCGCATTGCCGCAGAGCGCGCGCTGCGCCGCGCCCCGGTGATGGAGCCCGAGCATCACGCGTGGGAGGCGTTTTCGGCCCGTTTTCCCTATGCCGAAACGGATGACCAACTGCGCGCCATCGAGGATGTCATTGCCGATCTGGGGGCAGGCACGCCGATGGATCGCCTGATTTGCGGCGATGTCGGATTTGGCAAGACCGAAGTGGCGATGCGTGCCGCGTTCGTCGCGGCGATGTCGGGGATGCAGGTCGCGGTGATCGCGCCCACCACGTTGCTGGCACGGCAACACTATCAGGGCTTCGCCGAGCGGTTTCGCGGCTTCCCCATCTCGGTGCGCCCGCTGTCACGCTTTGTCGGGGCCAAAGAGGCGGCAGCCACCCGCGAGGCGCTGTCGCGCGGCACCGTTGATATCGTCGTCGGTACCCACGCGCTCTTGGCCAAGAGCATTCGGTTCAAGAACCTCGGCCTGCTGGTCATCGACGAAGAGCAACGTTTTGGCGTGGCGCACAAGGAGCGCCTCAAGGCGCTGCGATCAGATGTGCATGTTCTGACGCTGACCGCGACGCCGATCCCGCGTACGCTGCAACTGAGCCTATCAGGCGTGCGGGACCTTAGCATTATCGGCACACCGCCTGTCGACCGCCTGTCGATCCGCACCTATGTCAGCGAGTTTGACGGCGTCACCATCCGCGAGGCGCTGTTGCGCGAGCATTATCGCGGCGGGCAGAGCTTTTACGTGGTGCCGCGTATCTCGGATCTGCCGGAAATCGAGGATTTCCTGACCGCACAGCTACCCGAACTCAGCTATGTCGTGGCCCATGGCCAGATGGCGGCAGGCGAACTCGACAGCCGGATGAACGCGTTTTACGACGGTAAATACGATGTTCTGCTGGCCACAACCATTGTCGAATCGGGACTGGATATTCCGACCGCGAACACGATGGTCATCCACCGCGCGGACATGTTCGGGCTCAGCCAACTCTATCAGATCCGGGGCCGGGTCGGACGCTCAAAAACGCGCGCTTATGCCTATCTCACCACCAAGCCACGGATGAAACTGACACCTGCCGCCGAAAAGCGCCTGCGCGTGCTGGGTAGCCTCGACACGCTCGGTGCAGGTTTCACGCTGGCCAGCCAAGATCTCGATATTCGCGGTGCAGGCAATCTGCTGGGCGAAGAGCAGTCAGGCCAGATGCGCGATGTGGGGTACGAATTGTACCAATCCATGCTCGAAGAGGCGATTGCCAAGATCAAAGCCGGCGAAATGGAAGGCCTCAGTGAGGCCGACAGCCAATGGGCACCACAGATCAACCTTGGTGTACCCGTGCTGATCCCCGAGGAGTATGTGCCCGATCTGGATGTGCGCCTCGGTCTTTACCGCCGCCTCAGCAGCCTTCAGACCAAGGTTGAGCTGGAAGGATTCGCGGCAGAACTGATTGACCGTTTTGGCAAGCTGCCGCGTGAAGTGAATACGTTGATGCTGGTCGTGCGGATCAAGGCGATGTGCAAACGTGCAGGGATTGCCAAACTTGACGGCGGACCCAAGGGCGCCACGATCCAGTTCCACAACGACAAATTTGCATCGCCTCAGGGGCTGGTCGAATTCATCGAGGCGCAAAAAGGGCTGGCGAAAGTGCGCGACAACAAGATCGTCGTGCGCCGCGACTGGCGCAAGGATAGCGACAAGATCAAAGGCGCCTTTGCCATTGCCCGCGATTTGGCAGAGAAGGTCGCGGCTGCGCGCAAACCAACCCGTAAATAAAACCGGGTGCTTTTTCTTGCCGGAAATACCCCCGCCGGAGGCGGCGGTGCATCGGAAAACAAGCAAGAGATAAGGGCAGGACACCCCCCGCAGGCCTCAAGCACCAAATCACTGACCTGTGCGCCGAAGGCGCTCAACCAGATCAGGCTAACCTTTGTCGTTGTCCTGTGCCGCCTTAAAGGCCTTGACCTTGGCAAGTAGAATTTGCCGCGCCTTGATGTTGGCGCGGCGCACTCGAACCGCCGTCAGAAACGCCTCTTCGGCGGTTTGTGACGTGGCACCCATCATCTGTGCCAGTTCGTCCACCAGATCCTCGTCACCCGTCAGATCGATCGCCTTCAGGACGTCCTGCGCAAGCGCGTCGGCCAGATCCTCGGTCACGCCCATCGGTCAGCGTGTGCCTTCTGTCAGGCGACGCTTAACATAGGACGTGACCGTGCTGATCATCGTGTCCATATGCGGCTCTTCAAAGAAGTGACCGGAATCGGGCACTTCGTCATGCTGCACCGTGATCCCTTGTTGTTCATGCAGCTTTGCCACCAGCGCGGTGGTGTCCGCCGGTGGGGCCACGCGGTCATTGCTGCCATTGATGATCAGGCCCGAGGATGGGCAGGGCGCAAGGAATGAGAAATCATACATGTTGGCCGGTGGCGATACGCTGATAAACCCGGTGATCTCCGGGCGCCGCATCAAAAGCTGCATGCCGACCCAGGCACCAAAGGAGAATCCTGCCACCCAGCAATGCTTGGAATTGGCATTCATCGATTGCAGGTAGTCGAGCGCCGACGCTGCGTCGGACAACTCTCCGACGCCCTGATCATATTCACCTTGGCTGCGTCCGACGCCGCGGAAATTGAACCGCAGCACGGTAAAGCCCATGTTGTAGAAGGCGTAATGCAGATTGTAGACGACCTTATTGTTCATCGTTCCGCCAAACTGCGGATGCGGATGCAGGACGATCGCGATTGGTGCGTCTTTTTCCTTTTGTGGATGGTAGCGGCCTTCGAGACGGCCCTCTGGGCCGGGAAAGATTACCTCGGGCATTCAGGTCCCTTTTTCCTTGCGTTGTCGTGTCAACTCGCACATGCGGGTATTCTTGACGAAATCCCGCCTGCACTTTAGAATCATTCTAAACTTAACCCGGGACGATGCCGGGCACTCTGGCTGCATGCGAGATAAGCGTTACGCGGCGCAAGGTCAATCTTTTCAAGGGGGACGGCAGATGAAGCTCAGTACGAAAGGGCGCTACGCGATGGTCGCGCTTGCCGATATCGCACTTCAACCTGAGGGCGCGCTGGTCACGCTCGGCGATGTGTCGCGTCGTCAGGACATTTCGCTACCCTATCTCGAGCAGTTGTTCGTCAAGCTGCGCCGCGCCGATCTGGTCGCATCTGTGCGCGGCCCGGGCGGAGGATACCGCCTGTCGCGGCCTGCGTCCGAAATTCGTGTGGCCGAAGTTCTGGCAGCAGTGGATGAAACGGTTGATGCTTTGCACAAGGGCGCCGGAGCATCCGGCGGGGCGTCCGGCAGTCGGGCACAATCGGTGACCAATCGGCTCTGGGAAGGGCTGAGTGCGCATGTTTATGTCTTTTTGCATCAGGCCCGGCTGAGTGACGTGGTGGGCAATTCGCTGGCACCATGCCCGGCGGTTCCGATCCTGTTTGCCGTCGTGGACGAGGATTGAGCGTGATTTGCGTCAAAGGGATTGCGCCGCCTGCGGCGTCGCGCAGGGATAGGTGCGGCTGTGCCACCCCCGCAGGCCTGCGGTGCGCGTATTTCTGCAAAGAAGAATGGTGGGCAACGCTATGACCGCGCGGATCTATCTGGATCACAATGCGACGGCACCTCTGCGGCCCGGGGCGCGCGATGCGATGACCGCCGCGATGCAGCTTGTCGGCAATCCGTCAAGCGTGCATGCCGAAGGTCGTGCGGCCAAGGCTTTGGTCGAGCGGGCGCGGGCGCAGGTCGCGGCGGCGATCGGGGCAGAGGGGGCGGATGTGGTCTTTACCTCCGGCGCGACCGAAGCGGCAGCTCTGGCTTGCTCGGGGCGCGACCTTTCGGGGGCGGCCATTGAACATGACGCGGTGGGGGCCTGGGCCGACGACAGCCTGATCGTCGGAGCAGACGGGCGCGTATCGGTGAATTCTCCGGAGGGCTCGACGTTGCAGTTGGCGAATTCGGAAACGGGCGTGGTACAGAGCCTGCCGCAGGGTCTGGCCGTCAGCGACATGACGCAGGGTTTTGGCAAGGTACCGGTTGCCTTTAACTGGGCAGGCACGGAAATGGCACTGATATCCGCGCACAAGATCGGCGGACCAAAGGGTATAGGGGCGCTGGTGTTGCGGCGCGGCACTGAGATTGCTGCGCAAATCAGGGGCGGAGGTCAGGAAATGGGGCGCCGCTCGGGGACCGAGAATATCATCGGTATCGCGGGATTTGGCGCTGCGGCTGAGGCGTCGGCGCAGGATCTGGCGGATGGTGTTTGGGGTCGGGTTGAGAAACTTAGAAACATTCTAGAAAAGACCATTGCAGCCCGCGCAAAAGAGACTATTTTTGTCGGGAAAGATGCGCAGCGCTTGCCGAATACGTCTTGCATACTTACGCCGGGCTGGAAGGGCGAGACTCAGGTGATGGCGATGGATCTGGCCGGATTTGCCATTTCCGCAGGCAGTGCGTGTTCCAGCGGCAAGGTTCGCGCCAGTCGCGTGTTGATGGCGATGGGGTATTCGGCGGATGACGCGGCCTCGGCCATTCGGGTTTCTTTGGGGCCCGAGAACACTGAAGAAGATGTATTGCGCTTTGCCGATAGCTGGCTGAAGCGCCTTGAGAAACACCGCGCCCGCACGGCGTGAAGGAAAGGAAGAGACGCATGGCGGCTTTGGATAACGATCAGGTCAAGGACGGCGTCGATCAGGAGACGGTTGATGCAGTCCGCGAAGTTGGCGGGGCATACAAGTATGGCTGGTCCACTGATATCGAAATGGAATACGCGCCCAAGGGCCTGACCCCGGACATCGTAAGGCTCATTTCCGAAAAGAACGAAGAACCTGAGTGGATGACCGAGTGGCGGCTGGAAGCCTACGCGCGTTGGTTGACCAAGAAAGAGCCTGACTGGGCGATGGTCGATTATCCCGAGATCGATTTTCAGGATCAGTATTACTATGCGCGTCCAAAATCGATGGAGGTCAAACCGAAATCGCTGGACGAGGTCGATCCCAAGCTGTTGGAAACTTACAAAAAACTCGGCATCCCATTGAAAGAGCAGATGATTCTTGCTGGTGTCGAGGGTGCAGAGGATATTCCCGCCGAGGGGCGCAAGGTGGCCGTCGATGCGGTGTTCGACAGCGTATCGGTCGGCACGACCTTTCAGGCGGAATTGAAAAAGGCCGGTGTGATCTTTTGCTCGATTTCCGAGGCGATCCGCGAATACCCCGATTTGGTCCGCAAGTATCTGGGGACTGTCGTGCCGGTTTCGGACAACTTTTATGCCACGCTCAATTCGGCGGTATTCTCTGACGGGTCGTTTGTCTACGTGCCGCCCGGCGTGCGCTGCCCGATGGAGCTAAGCACCTATTTCCGCATTAATGCCGAGAATACCGGCCAGTTCGAGCGGACGCTGATCATCGCGGACAAGGGCAGCTATGTCAGCTATCTGGAAGGCTGCACTGCACCTGCACGTGATATTGCGCAGCTACATGCGGCCGTCGTCGAGATCATCATCGAGGAAGATGCCGAGGTGAAATACTCAACCGTGCAGAACTGGTACCCCGGTGATGAGGACGGCAAGGGTGGCATCTACAACTTTGTCACCAAACGCGCCGATTGCCGAGGTGACCGGGCCAAGGTGATGTGGACCCAAGTGGAAACCGGATCAGCCGTAACGTGGAAATACCCCAGCTGTATCCTGCGTGGCGACGACAGCCAGGGAGAGTTTTATTCCATCGCGATTGCCAACAACATGCAACAGGCCGATACCGGCACCAAGATGGTCCACCTAGGTAAACGTACGAAATCGCGGATCGTGTCCAAGGGGATCAGCGCGGGCAAGGCGCAGAACACCTATCGCGGATTGGTAAGTATGCACCCTAAGGCCAAGGAATCGCGTAATTATACCCAATGCGACAGTTTGCTGATCGGCGATAAATGCGGGGCACATACCGTGCCTTATATCGAAGTGCGCAACAATTCGTCGCGCGTCGAGCATGAGGCGACGACATCCAAGGTGGACGACGATCAGATGTTCTATTGCCGTCAGCGCGGCATGGACGAGGAAGAGGCGGTTGCGCTGGTGGTAAACGGCTTCTGCAAGGACGTATTGCAGGCGCTGCCGATGGAATTCGCGATGGAGGCGCAGCAATTGGTTGCGATCTCGCTTGAAGGGTCCGTTGGCTAATACAGTGGCTGGCCTAAACATCATAGAGCGATCCTGTGGGGGGCGCGATGAGTGACATTGCGCCCGTATCCCGACCGGAATTGACCATGCCCGATGCAGAGGCGGCGCATATCGCGCGCACCTATGCTGAGGCGTCAGTCATTCTGGAGTACGGAAGTGGAGGATCCACCGTTCTGGCGTCGGAGATGCCGGGCAAAACCGTGTTTTCAGTCGAGAGCGATGAAAACTGGGCGGACATGATGCGCGGCTGGTTTGCACAATCCCCGCCTGTGCCGGGGTCCAAGGTCGAGGTCGTCTGGGCAGATATCGGTCCGACCCGTGAATGGGGATATCCCGAGACGGATGCCGAATGGCAACGCTACGCGCGATATCCGTTGGCGATCTGGGACAAGCCGCATTTTCAACAACCCGACGTGGTGCTGGTCGATGGCCGCTTTCGCACTGGGTGCGCGATGGCCACTGCATTCAGAACCACGCGCCCGGTACATTTGTTGGTAGATGATTACAAACGGCGCAAGGGCTATCACCGGATCGAGGAGTTCCTCGGCGCCCCGCAATTGATTGGGCGCATGGCAGAGTTCGAGGTTACGCCGATGGCGATACCTGCGGACCGACTGCTGACGATTATTCACATGATGACGCGACCCTGAGGGGCGCAAAACCGTATAGAAGATAGGGGCAAAAAATGCTTGAGATCAAGAACCTGCATGTCGACCTTGAAGAAGAGGAAAAGACGATCCTGAAGGGTGTGAACCTGACGGTGG
This sequence comes from Pseudohalocynthiibacter aestuariivivens, assembly GCF_011040495.1. Classification (GTDB taxonomy): domain Bacteria; phylum Pseudomonadota; class Alphaproteobacteria; order Rhodobacterales; family Rhodobacteraceae; genus Roseovarius; species Roseovarius pelagicus. The sequence goes on from NZ_CP049037.1 coordinate 232,575, forward strand.
ACGCTGGCAGCGTGCATGCAATCATGGGCCCCAACGGGTCAGGCAAATCGACGCTGAGCTATGTTCTGTCTGGCCGTGATGGCTATGAAGTGACCGAAGGCAGCGCCGCATTGGATGGCGAAGATATTTTGGAAATGGAGCCCGAAGAGCGCGCGTCGGCGGGCCTGTTTCTGGCGTTTCAATACCCGGTCGAGATCCCCGGTGTGGGCAACATGACTTTCCTACGCACGGCTGTGAACGCGCAACGCAAGGCGCGCGGTGAAGAGGAGATGAGTGCGACGGATTTCCTGAAGCTGATCCGCGCCAAGGCCAAAGACCTGAAGATCGACGCCGATATGCTGAAGCGTCCCGTCAACGTTGGTTTTTCGGGTGGCGAAAAGAAGCGTAATGAGATTCTGCAAATGGCGATGCTGGAGCCAAAGATGTGCATCCTGGACGAGACCGACTCGGGTCTGGACGTGGACGCGATGAAGCTGGTCAGCGACGGTGTGAACGCCTTGCGCGATGCTGGACGAGCGTTCCTTGTTATTACGCATTATCAACGGCTTCTGGACCACATCAAACCTGATGTGGTGCACATCATGGCCGATGGGCGCATTGTTAAATCGGGCGGCCCCGAGCTGGCGATGGAAGTTGAGAAGAACGGTTATTCGGACCTGCTGTCGGAGGTCGCGTGATGGCGATTGCAAAGACAAAACAGGATGCCACCGAGGCGCGGCTGGCCGCGCTCGATGTGCCAACCGGATCCGGCTGGGCAACCAGCGCACGTCAGGACGCGCTGGCGCGTGTCACAACGATGGGCTTGCCCGACCGCCGGGACGAATATTGGAAATTCACCCGCCCGGACACACTGGTGCAGCCTAACGCGCCAGAAGCGGCCTTGTTTGATCCCAAGGAAACGCCGGTCTTTGATGCGCTGGATCGGCTCAAGATCGTCTTTGTCGACGGTGTGTTTGATCCCGAGGCAAGTGATGACCTGACGCTGGAAGCCGTGCAGATCGAACGGCTGGCAGATGTCACTCAGGCCGATATACACTGGGCACGTGATATTTATGGTGTTCTGGAAACGCGCGGGCAAGACCCGGTTGCACGTCCGTTGGCCGCACTGAACACGGCGGCGGCGACGGATGGGATCGTGATGCATGTCACGGGAAAGGTCAGCAAACCAATTAACCTGATTTACCACCATAAATCAACTACATCCGACGCAATTCTGCACCATTTGGTCAAGCTGGAACCAGAGGCATCGATCACGTTACTGGAAACTGGCCCGGCTGCGGCGCGCATCAACAAGTCCATGGAAGTCGACGTCGCCGATCGCGCGGCGTTCCATCACGTGCGCGTGCAAGGGCGCGATCACGAACGGCGTGCGGTGACCCATATGTTTGCGCGGCTGGGCGAAGAAAGCTGCTTTAAATCCTTTACCATGACCGCCAACGGGATGCTTACACGCAATGAATGCGTGATCGAATTGACCGGCGATGACGCGATGGCCCATGTCGCCGGGGCGGCAATGGGGGACGGTGATTTCGTGCATGATGACACTGTGTTCGTCACGCACGACGCCGAACGCTGCGAAAGTCGGCAGGTGTTCAAGAAAGTGCTGCGCAACGGGGCCACGGGTGTGTTCCAAGGCAAGATTTTGGTCAAGGCTGGCGCGCAGAAAACCGACGGTTACCAGATCAGTCAGTCACTGCTGCTGGACGGCGATAGTCAGTTTCTGGCCAAGCCGGAATTGGAAATCTACGCCGATGATGTCGCATGTTCGCATGGTTCGACGTCTGGGGCGATTGACGAAGAGGCGCTGTTTTATCTGCGGGCGCGCGGTGTGCCACACGGTCTTGCGACCGACCTGCTGACACTCGCGTTTCTTGCCGAGGCGGTGGATGAGGTCGAGGACGAGGCGCTGCGCGAAGAGGTTGTCGGACATCTGACCGGCTGGTTGGAACGCAGGCGCGGCTGATGCCGGTCACACGTGACATCGTGGCCACCTATGGCGGACCCCGGCGGGTGCTCCGCCGTCAGTTGGCTATGGGCCCACGCGAGGATCGTGCGCTTGCTGTTCTGATGGCGGGCTGCGTGATCGTGTTCGTCGCCCAGATGCCGCGTCTGGCGCGGCAGGCGCATCTTACCGGCGAAGAGTTGAATCCGCTGCTGGGCGGCACCTTGTTGGCGTGGATATTCATCGCGCCGCTGATCCTTTATGCGCTCGCATTGTTAACGCATTGGGCTGCGCGGGCGTTCGGGGGTAAGGGCAGCCCCTATGGCGCGCGCATGGCGCTCTTTTGGGCATTGCTGGCATCATCGCCGCTGATCTTGCTTAACGGATTGGTTGCGGGCTTTATCGGTCCCGGTCCAGCTCTGACGCTGGTTGGGTTGGCGTGGTTGGCCGTCTTTGGATGGTTCTGGGGCGCTAACCTTTATGAGGCGGAGTGGGGTGTGCCATGATGAACCGGGATTACTTCGTCGACCTGACGAAAGAGACGTTATTCGCCCCACGCAATGCTGCGAGTCGAATTTTGGAGCTAAACCTGCCGTCACAAAGCCTGTGGATGATACTGGTTCTGATGACGGTTCTGAATGCGATTGCCTATTCCGCCTCTCTATATCTGTCACCTCCGGCTGATCCGGCGACCATGGCAATGGTGCCCCCGATATTCAGATCGCCCTTGCTGTTCTCCATGGCATTGGGCGGGGCGTTGGTGCTTACGGTGTTCGCACTTACTTGGATCGGGCAGTCGATGGGCGGCAGCGGAAGGTTGGTCGATATTCTGGCGCTGATGACGTGGCTACAGGTGCTGCGGTTCGCGTTGCAGTTGGTGGTCGCAGTGCTGATGCTGGTTGCGCCGTTCCTAGGGGGGATCCTCGTGTTGGTCGCCTCGGTCTGGGGACTGGTCATTCTGGTCGTCTTCATCGACAGCGCGCATGGCTTTGCAAATCTGTTCAAGGCAACAGGTGTTCTCATCACTACCGTCTTTGCCATCGTGGTCGGGCTGTCGGTGATCCTAGGCGTCATAGGCGCTGCCGTTTTTGCAGGAGTGAGCTAATGCTCGATATTGCCAATGTCAGGGCGGACTTTCCTATTCTCGCACGAGAAGTGAATGGCAAGCCTCTGGTTTATCTCGATAATGGTGCTTCGGCGCAAAAGCCGCAGGTGGTGATTGATGCGATCACCACGGCCTATTCGCACGAGTATGCAAACGTGCATCGCGGCCTGCATTACCTTAGCAATGTCGCAACCGAGAAGTACGAAAACGTGCGTGGTACCATTGCGCGGTTCCTGAATGTTGCCGACGAAAATCAGATCGTGCTGAATACTGGCACGACCGAAGGCATTAATATGGTTGCCTATAGCTGGGCCATGCCACGGTTCGAGCCGGGCGACGAGATCGTGCTAAGCGTGATGGAGCATCACGCCAATATCGTGCCGTGGCATTTTCTGCGCGAGCGTCAGGGGGCGATCCTGAAGTGGGTCGATGTGGACAGCAACGGCGCGCTTGATGCCCAGACTGTGATCGACGCCATCGGACCGCGTACAAAGCTGATCGCAATATCCCACCTTTCCAACGTTCTGGGAACCAAAGTGGATGTGAAGGCGATTTGTGCGGCCGCTCATGCACGCGGCGTGGCAGTACTGGTGGATGGCAGTCAGGCGGCGGTGCATATGCCGGTCGATGTGGATGATCTGGGCTGCGATTTCTATGCCATCACCGGTCACAAGCTGTATGGACCGTCCGGTTCGGGTGCTATTTTCGTCCGAAAGGACCGGCTGGCGGAAATGCGCCCGTTCATGGGCGGTGGCGACATGATCCGCGAAGTATCCAAGGATGCGGTCAGCTACAACGATCCACCAATGAAATTCGAGGCAGGAACGCCCGGTATCGTGCAGACCATCGGGCTGGGTGCCGCGCTGGAATACATGATGTCGCTGGGGATGGATAACATCGCCGCCTACGAGGCGGGCCTGTGCAGCTACGCGCAAACCCGATTGGGCGGGCTGAACTGGTTACAGGTGCAGGGTAACGCGCCGGACAAGGCCGCGATCTTTAGCTTTACTCTGGATGGGGCGGGTCATGCGCATGACATATCCACGATCCTAGACAAAAAGGGTGTGGCGGTGCGGGCGGGGCATCATTGCGCGCAGCCACTGATGGAGCATCTGGGCGTGACCGCGACCTGCCGGGCGTCCTTTGGACTTTATAATACCGAGGCTGAAGTGGATGCGCTGGTGGATGCACTGGAACTGTGCCACGATTTGTTCGCCTGAACGGCGGTTGCAAAAGGCCGGACTGCGGGTGCAGATTTGGCGTTGCGGGCCACGGCCTGCCGGGCTATATCGCCACGCAGGCACCTGTAGCTCAGCTGGATAGAGCGCTGCCCTCCGAAGGCAGAGGCCAGAGGTTCGAATCCTCTCAGGTGCGCCATTTCACAGTTCTATGGCACGCGAATTTTCGTAAGGCCGCACGTTGGCGTGATCGTCAGCCGTGCAGGCCGAGTGTTTCGGAATCCGCGAGGTATGGGTTCTCGGCGCGGCCAGCTTCGTAGGCTTCTGGCGTGATTTCCGCGTAAAGGAGGGCATCACCAGTTTCGGGGGCTTGTGCCAATACCGCGCCGTCGGGGGCGGCTATGGAAGAACATCCCTGATAGGTGAACGCCTCGTCACTATCGGCATGGTTGGCATAGGCGATGAATATCTGATTTTCAAAGGCCCGTGTGCGGATCACATGTTGTGCGATGAATGCGCCGGATGCCCCTTGGGGCAGGGCGGTTGGCACTGCGATGAGTTGCGCACCGGCACGCGCAAGTCGACGGGCGTTTTCCGGAAACTCGATATCAAAGCAGATCAGTATGCCGACCCGCAGCCCGCCCAGATCCGCGATGATGGTCGAGGGGCCGGGGCTGACGAAGTGTTGTTTCTCGTAGTCGCCATATAGGCAGGTTTTGCGATAGATCACCGGGGCGGCGTCGCTGCGCGCATCAATCGCCAACGCACTGATATGATGTGTGCCGTCGCGCGTTTCAGGAAAACCCGCAATGAGGCTGATGCCGAGGCTGCGCGCGATTTCGGTCAGTTCCCTAGACCAGTTTCCGTCTGCCTCCTGCGTCAGATCGTCGAACGCCGCGCCGCGCCCATAGCCGGAAAGGGCGAGTTCAGGAGCGATCAGCAGGTCTGCGCCGTTGTCTGATGCAGTCTGCATCGCGTCTTTGATCCGGGCGGGGCGGGTGGCGTGATCGCCAATCGCTGACATCTGGAACAGGGCGAGTTTCATGGTGCGATCTCCTGACCTGTCAGAGTGTAAAGTCGATGCACAGCCGACCCGTCACTTCACCGCGCTTGAGCTGGTCGAGTGCCGCGTCAACGCCAGAAAGCGGCAGTGTCTGGACGTCGATGGGCAGCGGGTGACGCGCGGCGAAATCGAGAAACTCGATCATGTCCTGCCGAGTCCCCACAGATGAGCCCAGAACGCGATGCCCGCCGTCGATCAACCACATCATAGACAGGTCCACAGGTTCGTGAACCATGGCGACAGCGACGACTGCACTCATCGGGTTGACCGCGTCGCGCACGGTGTTCCAGACGGCGGGGCTGGGGGCAAAGTTGATCGTTACATCCGCGCCACCGGCGGCCTTGACTGCGGTCCCGGCATCGGGACCTGCGGGAATGACGTGATCGGCACCAAGCGCCTGCGCGCTCTCTAGTTTGGCCGGGTCTTTGTCCACCACGAAAACCCGCGCGCCGCGGGCCTTGGCGATCATCACAGCATATTGTCCAAGGCCACCTGCGCCGATAATCAGAACATTGTCGCGCGGACCTGTCTCGGCGCGAGCCAGAGCCGACCACGCGGTGAGGCCCGCGCAGAGCAGCGGTGCGCCTTTGATCGGGTCGATTGCTTCGGGGATCGGGATGGTAAACGCCGTGGGTGACAATGCGTATTCGGCAAAGGCACCATCGCGCTGGACGCCGCGTGCGGTCTGGCTGGTGCAGAATGTTTCCCACCCGCTGCGACACGGTTTGCACGCAAGGCAAGTATCATAAAGCCAAGGCAGGCCGACGCGCGTGCCGATTTCCGGCGCATCGGGCGTATTCTCTCCGATCTGAACGACGCGGCCGATCCCCTCGTGGCCAAAGATCACGGGGTAGTAGTCGTCCGGCAGGTTTTCCTGACCGTCGCGCAGATGCAGATCGGAATGACAAACACCGCAGCTTTCCAGTTTGACCAGCACTTCGCCGGGGCGGGGTTGCGGTGTCGCGACCTGCCGCAGAACCAGAGGGGCACCGGGGCCGTCACTAATGGCGGCTGTCATCATGCGAGGAGGGGTATTTGTCATCTCTGTGTCCTTGATAGGCGGTCAGGTGTCGGCGCATGGATCACGCGCTTTTGCGCACCCTAGTCGGCGGATCGGCGCGGGCAAATAGGTCATTGCAATTTAATACATTTGCCGTTTTCAATGGATGGATGAAATTAACCGGCTCTGACATCCATCTGCTAAGCGTTTTTGACAGCGTCGTGCGCAATGACGGCTTTTCTGCTGCGCAGATCGAACTGGGCATCAGCCAGCCGACCATTTCCAATCACATCACGGCGCTCGAAGAGCGGCTGGGTGTCAAGCTGTGCCAACGGGGGCGGCGTGGTTTTATGCTGACCGAAAAAGGTCGGATGGTGCATGAGATCGGGCAGGCGCTGCTGGATGGATTGAACACGCATTCGGCGCATCTGGCGGAACTGCGGGGCAATCTGGTTGGCCAACTCAAGATCGCGATGGTTGATGCCATAACGACCGATCCGGGGTGCAAGCTGCCCGAGGCGATCCGCAGCTTTACCCAAGCGGCCCCGGCGGTACGCATCGATCTGTCGATTTCGAACCCGCAGGACATTATGGCTGGGCTGCTGGACGGCAGTTACCATATCGGTTTCGGCAGCTTTGATAATCTGGTTTCGGGGCTGCATCTGGCGGATTTGTATGTGGAGCCGCATGCGCTTTACTGTGCCGATACGCATCCGTTCTTTGCGCGCAAGGATGTGGATATCACTGACGCAGAGATCGAGGATACGCCTTGGGTGCATCGCGGATACTGGAGCCAGCAACGCATGAAATCCTATGCTGCATCGGATGAGGACAGGATCGTTCGGCAAATCGAATCGCAGTTGATGATGGTCCTCAGTGGCGGGTATCTGGGCCTGCTGCCTGAACATCTGGCGGCCTCATTTGAGGTTGACGGGCGCTTGCGGCGGATGGCCTGCGAGACGTTCAACTTTGGCTGCCCGATGCAGTTGATCCGGCGGTCGGGGGCCGTGCCCAAGGTGATCGAGCGGTTCTGGCAGACATTGCAGGCGTGCTATCCCTGATTTCACATTTGGATATGCAAATGTAAAATTTCTATGATCGTTATTTTTCGAATGCGGCCGCCCTGCTTATGGTCGCTGATGTCGGTCTCGCTGCGAGGCCAAGGGAGAGAGCGCCGAATGCCAGAAGATATCACAGCCGCCCGGTTCAATCAGCCACTGGGTGGCAATGACATGCCGCGTTTCGGCGGCGAGACGACGATGATGCGGTTGCCCTCGCAGAAGACAGCCGAAGGTCTGGATGCATGCTTTGTCGGGATTCCGATGGATATTGGTGCATCGAACCGCGCGGGCACGCGCCATGGCCCGCGCGCGATCCGAGCCGAGAGCTGCATGATGCGTCCTTTCAATATGGCTACGGGTGCCGCGCCTTTTGCAAAAATGCAGGTCGCCGATATTGGTGATGTCGCGATCAATACGTTCGACCTGAAGAAAACAGTCGACATCATCACCGCAGCCTACGATGAGATTTTGCGTCATGACACTGTGCCGCTGACGCTGGGGGGGGATCATACGCTCACCTACCCGGTGCTGCGGAGTATTGCGAAAAAGCACGGACCCGTCGCACTGATCCACATTGACGCCCATTCAGATACCAATGACGAAATGTTCGGCGAACGGATCGCTCATGGCACGCCTTTCCGGCGGGCGGTCGAGGATGGGCTATTGCTGAATGACAAGGTGTTCCAGATCGGATTGCGCGGCACGGGTTATGCGCCTGACGATTTCGACTGGGGGCGTGAACAGGGCTTTACCGTCGTTCAGGCCGAAGAATGCTGGCACAAATCGATGACGCCGCTGATGGCAGACATCCGCGCGCAGATCGGGGATGCGCCGGTTTACCTGACTTACGATATCGACAGTCTCGACCCGGCCTTTGCCCCCGGTACCGGCACGGTCGAGATTGGTGGGCTGACCACCATGCAGGCGCTGGAGATCGTGCGCGGCTGCAAGGGGCTGAATGTGGTCGGTGCTGATTTGGTGGAGGTGTCTCCGCCTTATGATACGACAGGGGCGACGGCGATGATCGGCGCGAACCTGCTCTATGAAATGCTCTGTGTCCTGCCAAAGACTTGGGCCTGAGCCAAATCCAACAAGGAGAGATTACAGATGACACGTACCCTTTCACGTCGCCGCTTTATGGGCACTGCCGCCGCGACAGGCGCAGTAGCGCTGAGCGCACCGTCAATCCTGCGCGCAGCAAATGGTCCGATCAAGGTCGGCACCTATGGCGGTTTTTTCGAAGAAAGCTTTAAACAGTTCATCTTTCCCGAGTTCACAGCAGCGACCGGCATCGAGGTGAATTCGATGGCGGTGCCCACCGGCGAGACTTGGCTGGTGCAGATCAAGAACGCGGCCCGCGCCAAGACTGCCCCCGCCGATGTGTCGCTGATGGCGGGTACACCGCGCAACGAGGGCGCGCAGCAGAAACTGTTCCAGACACTGGACGAATCCAAGCTGCCGAACCTCAGCAACCTAAACGACCGTTTTCAGGATCGCTATGACGATGGCGGGCTATACGGCGTCGGGGCGCTGTCGTGGTATATAACGCTGTGCACCAACTCTGACGAGATCCCCGAGGCACCGACCAGCTGGGCGGCGCTGTGGGATGAGCAGTACAAAGACCAGATCGGTGTGCTGGGGCTGGCTTCCAACTCCTTCCTGCTGGAAGTCACCGCTGCGACGCATTTTGGTGGCACCGATATCCTGAGCACAAAGGACGGCATCCAGCAATGCTTTGACAAGATTGCGGAAATGGTTCCGAATGTACGTCTGTGGTACAAGGACGAGGGCGCGTTCCAGCAGGCATTGCAGGATGGCGAAATTCCGATGGGGCAATATTACCATGACGTGGCTGGCCTCGCCGCTGCCGAAGGCTTCCCGGTTGTGTCAACCTTCCCCAAAGAGGGCGGCGTGCTCGACAGTGGTTATTGGATCGTACCGCAATACGTAGAGCCGCTGGACGAAGTTCACGCATTCATTGATTTCATGTCCACGCCGGAAACGCAGGCACTGCTTGCGCGCAATGTCGGCACAGCGCCGGTCGTCAATGCCGAATTGACCGACCTGACCGAAGAAGAACTGGCCGCTGTTGGCAGCCCCAAGGATCCGATCATCCCGCGTTATGACATCTATCAGGAACATGCTGACTGGATTTCGGATACTTGGAACCGGGTCATCGCAGGTTAACAGTCACGACAGAAAATCCGGGCCTGCCTTGTGAGGCGGGCCCGACTAATCAACAACGGGGGGAGGGCGCATGTCGGGTCTCATCATCGAAGGCGTCACCAAGAAATTCGGCAGTGTTACCGCCGTTGAAGATGTGAACCTGCATTTCAAGACCGGCGAGATGGTTTGTTTTCTCGGCCCGTCGGGGTGCGGCAAGACCACGCTCTTGCGGATGATCGCGGGGCTCGAAGAGCCGACCACCGGCAGCATCAGTTTCGAGGGGCGCGACCTGACGCGCGTGCCCGTGCACCAGCGCGATATTGGCATGGTGTTTCAGTCCTTTGCCTTGTTTCCGCATCTGAGCGTCGGAGAGAATATTACCTACGCGATGCGCATTCGAGGCCATTCGCGGTCTGAACGCGAGGATCGCGCGCGCGAATTGTTGGATATGATGCATTTACCCGGTGTCGCCGACCGCCGCATCGGTCAGTTATCGGGCGGACAGCGGCAGCGTGTGGCGATTGCACGGGCGCTGGCACTGAATCCGCAGGTGTTTTTGCTGGACGAGCCGATGTCGGCGCTGGATGCCAACCTGCGCGAGGCGATGCAGATTGAGCTGCGGAAGCTGCAACAGGAACTGGGCATTACAACGGTCGTGGTGACCCATGATCAGACCGAGGCGATGACCATGGCCGACGAGATCGTGGTGATGGGCCGTGCAAAGGTGCTGCAAACCGGCACGCCCATGGATATCTATAAAAAACCGGTGGACAAGTTCGTGGCTGGGTTCATCGGAACCAGCAACCTATTGCCCGCCCGGATGAGTGCCGAGAACGCGGTGCGCGTCGGCGATGCCGAGCTTAGGGTCGAGAGTGGCGCCGCAGGCCAGCCCACAGGCACAGACGTATTGCTGATGACACGTCCCGAAGAGGTGTTCGTGCGTCCGGCTGCAAGCAACCCACCGGCAAATGCGGTTGTCGGCACGGTCAGCTTTGTTCGCGATATCGGTGCGACGATTGAAATCCTTGTGGATTGCAACGGACACGAGGTGATCTCGGTCTTGACGCCAAAGGACTGGCCGGATGTGCGGATCGGTGACGCCGTGACGGTGGAAATGCCAGTCGGTGCCTGCACCGTTCTGGCAGCCTGAGGCGCGGGGGGATGCAACAGGGCAGCAGCTTTACCCGCAGTCTCGGTCTGATCCCGTCGTCGGTGATGATCGGGATCTTCTTTTTCGTACCGTTCGTTTTGATCCTGATGACGAGCGTTTCGGTGCCATCGGAAACCGGCGACTATCAGCTCGGCTTTAGCATGGAGCATTTCGAACGCTTCGCGACGTGGTTCTATATCGAACGGGCGTTGTTTTCGGCGGGGCTGTGTGCGCTGATCGCACTGCTGAGTCTGCTGATCGCCTATCCATTTACCTATATGCTGACCCAGTTCGGGCCGCGTTCGCAAACCTTGTGGCTGATCTACATTCTCGCGCAATTGTCGCTGTCGGAGGTGTTGATTGCGTTTAGCTGGCAAATCCTACTGTCGCGCACGGGGGGGATCGCCAATATTCTGGTCATGGTCGGTCTGGCCGAGAAAAGTTTTGCCATGACACCATCGGCAGGGGCGGTTCTGGCAGCCTTGGTTTATCTGGCCGTGCCGTTTTCGGTGCTGTTGCTTTACCCGGCGCTCAGCCGGTTGGACAAAAGCCTGATCGAGGCATCGCGCACTCTGGGCGCGTCGCCGCTGCGCACATTCTTTACGGTAGTGATGCCGGTCACGCGCCCTGCAATCATCTCCAGTGGCGTGACCATATTTGTGTTGACGCTGGGCGCGATCATCGTGCCGCAGGTGCTGGGCAAGCCCGAGCATTGGACATTATCGGTGCTGATCACCGATCAGGCGATCTTTAACTTTAACATGCCCTTTGCGTCGGCTCTTGCGGTCGTGCTGCTGGCGCTGAGTGCCAGCGTGATCGCCGTGGTTACCAAATTCTCGGGGGGCAAATGATGACCTTTATGCGCCGCCTCTATCTGCTGATCTTTGCGCTTTACCTGATCGGCCCGATTGTCGTGATCACCGCCGTGTCGTTCAACGAAAAACGCTTTCTGGCGTTTCCGCCGCGCGGGTTCTCATTCCGCTGGTACGCCGAGATTTTCGTGGCGAGCGATTGGTTCAACGCATTGTTGAATTCGCTGATGATCGCGCTGGCCTCTGCCACGCTGGCGGTTTTGATTGCGATGCCGGTCGCCTATACGGCGTGGCGCTATGGTCTGCGCTATGCCAAGGCGCTGTTCGCGCTTGGGATCGCGCCGTTTATCCTTCCGCCCGTGATCATGGCATTGGGGTTCTTGTTACTGTTTACCAGTGCGGGGATGCATGGCCTGCTGATTAATGTGATCATCGCCCATGCGATTTTCTTGCTGGCGTTGCCCTTGGTCACGATTTCGCTGGGATTGGAGAGTGTCGATAAATCGTTGATAGAGGCCAGCCAAACCATGGGCGCCAGCAATGCCGTGGTGTTCCGCACCGTGATCCTGCCGATCGCGGCGCCGTTTGCTTTTGCCGGGTTCGCGTTCTGTTTCGTGCTTAGCCTGAATGAATATATCATCGCGTTGATGACGGTGGGCTTTACGGTCGAGACGCTGCCGATCAAGATTTTCAACGCCTTGCGCTATGGGTACACGCCGGTGATCGCCTCTATCGCGGTGCTGTTTTTGCTGATCAACATCGCTGTGTTCAGCCTGATAGCAAAGTTTTCCAACCTCACGCGCATTCTGGGCGCGCAGGATTAAGGCGCGTTCGCTATGCCCCATGATCATCCCGATCACGACCCGCTGGAGGAAGGCGCGGCCCTGCGCGTGCGTGCGCTCGAAGAGCTTATGATCGCCAAGGGGCTGGTAGATCCCGCCGCGCTGGATGCCATTGTCGAATATTATGAACGTGAAACTGGCCCGCGGAACGGTGCGGCGGTGGTGGCGCGTGCCTGGACTGATCCAGATTATCGCGCATGGCTATTGCGCGACGGCACCGCTGCGATTGCCGATATGGGGTTTTCCGGGTTTCAGGGGGAACATATCCGCGTTCTGGAAAACACGTACGAGGTGCATAATCTCGTCGTCTGCACGTTATGCTCTTGCTATCCGTGGCCTGTTCTTGGCCTGCCGCCGACATGGTACAAGAGTGCAGCGTACCGTTCACGCGCCGTTCGCGAACCGCGCAGCGTGCTGGCCGAGTTTGGCGTGGTGTTGCCCGAGGATATGCAGGTGCGCGTTTGGGATAGCACCGCCGAAATCCGTTATCTGGTTTTACCGCAGAGGCCGGAAGGGACGGAAGGGCAGGATACTGCCACGCTGGCCACGATGGTCACGCGTAACGGCATGATCGGTACGGCACGACTGTAAGGGGGGCGTTAGATGGACGGTATCCACGATATGGGCGGCATGCACGGGTTCGGCCCTGTGCCCACCGACGCTAACGAGGTGTTCAGCGCCGACTGGCAAAAGCGCGCCTTTGCGCTGACCGAGACCATTGCGTGGTCGGCACCGTTTAATTCTGACCAACACCGCCATGCGATCGAAAGGATGCCTCCGCCGCAGTATCTGACTGCGAACTATTTCGAGAAATGGGCGATTGGTTGTCAGACTCTGTTACTGGAGGCTGGTCTGGTTGATGCAGAGGAACTGGCAACGGGTCGAAAGCGGTTTGATGTGCCGGACGGGCATGGACCTGTCGCGGCGAAGGAGTTGGTCAAAGCAACCCATGCCGGGGGGGCGATGTCTTATCCGCCCGAAACTGCGGACCCCAAATTTGCCATTGGTCAACGTGCACGCGTGCGCGATGATTGCCCGGCAGGGCATACCCGCGTGCCGCGCTATGTACGCGGGCATGTTGGTGTTATCGAAGCAGAGCTGGGGATTTTCCAGTTTGCCGATGCGATGGCGCGCGGCGACGGACCTGATCCGCACCATTGCTACACGGTTCGCTTCAGTGCTGCGGGCCTATGGGCGAGTGGGGCAGAGCGCGGCGCGACGGTTTTTCTCGACCTCTGGGAGCCATATCTTGACCCCGCTTGAGACGCATAAGCAGACGATGGATGACGTCGCGGCGGTGATCCCCGACCTATGTGGCGATGGTCCGCTGTTTCGCGCGCCGTGGCAGGCCCGCATCTTTGCTTTGATTGTGGGCTGCGTGCATGCGGGGCATGTGCCCTGGGCCACGTTTCAAGCGCGTCTCGCCCGCGAGATTACCGAGATGGAGAAAGCCGCGCCGTCCGGGGCTGCGCAAAGTGTCGAGAACGAGTATTTTGAGTGTTGGTTGCAGGCCGCCGAAGCGACACTGCAAGCCGAGGGGGTGATTGCGGAGGGCGACATCGCGGCGCAGATCGCTGACCTGCGCGTTGCGATAGCCGCCATTCGCACAGCTCAATCCACCCCGGCGGGGTTCTCGACGTCCCGGCCGAGGGCGGCAAGGTCAGAGTAACGATCCCCGATCCGGTGATGCGGACGCCCGCCGGTGGCGGCCCCCAGTGCGACCACGATTTCATCATGCGCGGGGGCGTCATAGATTGAAAACTGTACGGTCAGATAGTGCGATCGCCGCCCGGTGTCATGCTTGTCCATCAGCGGCACCTGTATTTGCGTGTTCGCTGGTCCGCGCGTGTTGGTAAAGCCCAGATAGCTCTTGGCCCCCACGGCCTCGCGGTAGAAATTGCCATATTGCAGCGTATGGATCAGGGCAGAGGCATGTTCCAACTCGCAATCGGTGCCGGCGATGCAGGCCTTGCCATAGGCCTCGATTGCGTCGCCGGAACCTGCCAGCGCGATGAGGCGGTCGGTCAGCATCCGGCCCAATGGAGGGGCGAGACGTTTGATTTCGGGTGCAAGGTCCTCGACATATCCTTGGCCATGCCACGGGTTGCGCAAAACGGCGGCCACGCCGATCATCCGCAGAATGGGGTCAGCGGCGCGCTCGCCTTCGCGATGGATGTCCTCGTCAAAGGTGACGACTTTTCTCAGTTCAGGAAACATAGATTACCTCTTGGATCATGGTCAGAATTTCAGGTGTCATCAGGGGCCGCGTAGCGCCGTACGGTGCCGGTGGTTTCGTCGCCCAGATAGATGCCGAAGCTGCCGTGCCGGAATTCCTCGCAATAGCGGGTCAGCATACTGCGTTCCGCCGCGCTGGGCAGTTTTTTCAGGGGGATGTCATCCAGATCAAAGAACTTGTGCCCCGACGGGGTATAGCCCTCGGCTGTGCCATGGTAATAGATGCCATGATGGCCGGTGCTGCTGTCCTGATATACGGCGTAGAGAAAGTCGAGCTGCGCCTTGATCCGTAGCTTTTCCAGATGTTTCTTGAGCAAAGGCAGGCTTTGCCGTGGCTCGTCCGCCGCGGGTATGCCGATCTCGCCATCTGCTCCGACTCTCAACAGCAGTTGTCTGCCACGCGAAAGAAGCGCGCCGATCTTGACCGGTCCGGCCTGCGAGGCGGCTGACACCAGTTCTTCTTCCAGACCGATGGAGAAATAACTGCCTTTGAAGTATCCCAACGGGGCTGCATGACGCGCGGAGAAATCTATCACCCGGCCCACCAGAATAACGTGATCCCCCGCATCAATCAGTCGCTCGCGTGTACAGACGATCCCCGCCAGCGCCTCGTCCAGTAGAGGCATTCCGGCAGCGCCGCCGCGCCAGCCACATTGCCCGAACTTGTCCGGATCGCGTGAGGCAAAGAGGTTTGATAGCGTTTTTTGCCCTTCGCTGAGCACGTTGACAGCAAAAGACGGCGCGGCACAGAAGGTGTCACAGCTGTGGGCCGTTTTGGCGATGCACACGAGCAGCAGCGGTGGATCCAGCGATACGGACGTAAAGGAATTTGCGGTAAATCCGCGGGGTGTCCCATCCGATTGCAGAGTGGTCACGACAGTCACACCGGTCGCAAAGGTGCCCATAGCATCCCGCAATGCGCGCTTTTCCAGATCCGTCATCGGCACATTGGGCATTTCCGACAGGTATGTGTCCGTATCTCGGCCCGGTGTGGGTGGTGTGTTTGGCGGTGGGGCAGGGTGCGCAGAGAACGCGAGCGCGCATATTTCGTCGCTGTTCGCCGGTGGCGCAATCTCCAACTGCTGGCCTTTGCCCGTCGCGTCGACCTGACGCAATGCGGCCATCAGGCCAAAGGCCAATGTCGCCCCGATGGCGGGCTGGGTGTCGGCAGTCGCCACGTTGGGAAGCGTCGCATAAATCAGGCGCGGGTTCAGTTCTGCCAGCGTGTGATATGCTAGGTTCAACTCTTGTCGCATATCGAGCGGCAGGTCGCTGACGATGGCATGGGCGCCCGCCAACAGGTTGGTCAGACCGGCGGCACCCTCGTCCGACGTCAGGTCGAATACTACACTTTTCTTATTGCGATCCAGCAGGTTGCCCGCCGGATGCCCGTCATCCGTCTGGCCGCTGAGAATGCCATCTACGCGGATCACTTCGGCGCCTTGATCCGCAAGCAGCATTGTGCCGTAGCGACCGGGCGCGCCTGTGCAGAGGTCGAGAACCCGGTTCCCGTTGAGGATACCATTGCTCATGTCACTGGACCCTTGAGGTTGCGGTCGAGAAATCCCAACAACACGTTGTTCATCTGGTCGGGATCTTCTGCCAGCGCCATATGTCGCAGACCGGGCAGGATATGCGTTTCTGCACCGGGAATCTCGGCGGCGATTGCGCGCGTCATCTCGGGGCCGTTGCCGTAATCCTCGTCACCCGTCACCACCAGCGTGGGGATATTGATTGGCGGTTCAGGCGCCGTGATTTCGTCAATCCCATCCGCGAGAACGCGGTAGTTACGATGATAGATCGCGATATCGTTGGCGCGCACCCAGCGGCGCACCAGATCCATCATGTCGGGGTGATCCTGACGATATGTGTCCGTGAACCAGCGTTCCAGCGCGGCTTCGACTGTCGCCGCGGGGCCATCGCGGCGGGCCTGCTCGACACGGGCGAGGATGGCGGTCTGAGCGTCGGGTGTGCGTTGGTGCGGTGAATGCAGAATGGCCAGCGCGCTGGTGCGGTCCGGGTGGTCCTGCGCAAAGCGGCGCGCGATCATGCCCCCAAGGGAGAATCCGATGATCGCCGCGCTATCGATGGCGCATGCGTCCATTACTCCGGCTAGTTGTTCGGAGAACAGGCTGAGTGACGGCTCGGACGGGGGAGATGCGCTGTCGCCGTGGCCATAGAGATCGTAGGCGATGACGTCATAGCGCTCTGCCAGCGCGGGGGATTGCCATTGCCAGACCTGCGCGCACAGGCCCAGACCGTGGACAAGTATCACCGAAGGCGCGTCCTGGTCTCCTCGACGGACGAAATATGTGCCATCAGTTGTTTGCGCCATGGAAACCTCCGGTGTGTTGTCTGTGCTACGGTCGCGCTGGGACGATGCGCGCTGCAATATCGTTCGTGCAGACTGTCCCACTTGCCCGGCTGGTAGTTTTAAATTTTGGACATGATGCGTCCAAAAATCTCAACTCATATAAAAATTATCCCTCAGACTGAGAATCAGTTTTCTAATAGAGGGTTCGGCACGATGGCAGAAATCGAAAGCTACGAGATGTTGATTGACGGGGAGTGGTGCCTTGCTTCTGACGCAGGGCAGTTCGACAGCGTCAACCCGGCAACCGGAGAGGTCTGGGCGCGCGTGCCCGAGGCGACGGCAGATGACGTCGATCGCGCCGTGCGAGCTGCACATCACGCGTTTCTAGATGGGCCATGGGCCAAGATGACACCAACCCAACGCGGTAAATGCCTGCGCAAGTTAGGTGATCTGCTGGCGGACAAATCCGAGGAACTGGGCCGCACTGAATCTATCGACAGCGGCAAGATGCTGAAAGAAACGCGCTGGCAGGCCAAGTATATTGCGGAGTTTTTCCACTTTTACGCTGGTTGCGCCGACAAGATCGCGGGTGAAACCCTGCCCATCGACAAACCGGATATGTTTGTGTTCACCCGACGCGAGCCACTGGGTGTCGTCGCGGCCGTGGTGCCGTGGAACAGTCAGCTGTTCCTCGTCGCGGTCAAGATGGGACCGGCCTTGGCGGCGGGAAACACCATTGTGCTGAAAGCCTCGGAGCATGCCAGCGCCGCAATGCTGGATTTCGGACGCCTGATCGAAGAGGCGGGATTTCCCCCCGGTGTCGTGAACATCGTGACCGGTCATGGCGATCCTTGCGGCAAGGTGCTGACGTCGCATCCGTTGGTGGCGCGCATTTCCTTTACCGGGGGGCCGGGGGCCGCGCGGCACGTTCTGGAAAATTCGAAACGTAACTTTGCCGAAGTCAGTCTGGAACTGGGTGGCAAATCGCCGTTCATTGTGTTCGATGATGCCAATATCGAAAGCGCGGTGAACGCGTCGATCGCGGGCATCTTTGGCGCGACGGGGCAAAGCTGCGTTGCCGGATCGCGCCTGTATCTGCACGAGGATATTGCGGACGAATTTCTGGAGCGGATGACATCGCTGGCGCGCCAGATTGTCATCGGCGATCCGCTGGCCGAAGACACCCAGATGGGGCCGCTCTGTACACAGGGGCAGTTGGATCATATCAAATCCGAGGTTGCCCACGCGGTTGAGGAAGGCGGGACCGTTCTGGTCGGCGGCGCACAGCCGGATGGCATGGAGGGACTGTATTACCAGCCGACGATCATTGATTGTCCGCGACAGGATATGCGCATTGTCGATACCGAGCTGTTCGGCCCGGTCCTATGTGTTCAGCGGTTCAAGACCGAGGAGGAGGTGCTGGCGCTGGCCAACGACACCGAACACGGGCTGGCGGCGGGCATTTTCACCCGTGACAGTGCGCGTTCATTGCGGATGTCGTCTGCTGTGCGGGCAGGGATCGTCTGGGTGAATACTTATCGTGTCGTCTCCCCCATTGCTGAATTCGGCGGAATCAAGGGGTCCGGCTACGGTCGCGAAAGCGGGTTCCAGGCGATGTACGACTACACCCGACCGAAAACAGTGTGGATGAACACATCGGACGACCCCATCGCCAACCCCTTTGTCATGCGCTGATTTGCCATGCGCCCCCCCTGTGCCACGGCAAGGGGGGTAAGGCTTTGGATGCACTCACGCAGGGCCGATGAGATGGCCTCGAACTTAACAACGCAGGCCGATTGCCTGCCACCGACATGGTGTCACGATTGGTGACACGCCTAGTAGAAGGTGACGACAGATGAAATTTCAACTTGCGATCAATCTAGAGCGTATTGACGACAGCCTTGATATGAATGACGTGGCACGCCACACCATCGAGATGGTGCAGATGGCGGAAGAGGGCGGTTTCGAAATCGTCTGGGCTGCGGAACACCATGCGCTGGAGATGACCATCGCGCCCAATCCATTCCAGATACTGACGTGGTGGGCGGGCGAAACCAACAAAATCCGCCTCGGCACGGCGGTTGCTACGGCTGCCTATTGGCATCCGATTAACCTTGCTGGCGAGGCCGCATTTCTGGACCTGATCAGCGGCGGGCGGTTGGAATTCGGTATTGGGTCCGGGGCCTATCAGCGCGAATTTGATCGTATGCGTCCGGGGCTGAAGCAATCCGATGCTTGGCGGTATATGCAGGAAATGCTGCCAGCCGTGCGCGAGCTGTGGAAGGGCGATTACGAACACGACGGTGACTACTGGCAGTTCCCGACCTCCACCTCGGTGCCCAAGCCGGTGCAGGCGGATGTGCCTGTTTGGGTCGCGGCGCGGTCGCCCATCACCTATGATTATGCCGTCCGCAACAAGTGTCATGTCAACTGCTGGCCGCTGACCCGTCCGTTTGCCGAGGCCGAGTTGTACAAACGACAGCTCGATGAGGCGATGCAGAAGGCCGATAATGGCTGGACCCCGCGCTTTGCGCTGATGCGGCACGCCGCGATCTACGACAACGATGCTGACCGTGACGCGGCCCTGCGGGCCATCCGCACCGTTCTAAGCCAGTTCGAGAACCTTTTCCGCAACGCTGGCGACGTCAAGAATGGGTTTCCAGCGTCCATTCCGTTGGATGAGCTGAAGGGGCGTGAACAATATGATCCCGAGATGCTGGAAGAGAACCTGATGTTCGGCTCTCCCGAGACGGCGATACGCAAGCTACAGGGCTACCGCGATCTGGGTATAAACGAGTTTATCTACTATTCGTCATTGGGGCTGGGGCACGAGGAACAAAAGCGGTCGTTGAAGCTGTTCTGTGACGAAGTGATCCCCGCAATGCGGTAGGCGCGCGACATTGATCTGGTGCGCCACGACATATCGGAATGTGATAGGTCGTGGCGTAAGAAACGGTTAGTGGCCGCGCGCGCCGGCGATCTGCTGATCAATCCGGCGCCGTACTTCGTTGGTTTCCAAAAACGCATGCAATGGGCCGGGCCAGTGCGGCTCTGGCTCATTTCCTGTCTGTGCCGGTCGATAATCGCTGGGACGTCGACCAAAGCATTTGCGAAAGGCGTTGGCAAAATGGGAAAGTGAATTGAACCCCGTCGCCGTTGCGACATCGCGTATTCCCATGCCGGTGGACATGAGCAGCACACGGGCGTGTTGCAGCCGCATCAACAACGCGAATTGCACGACGCTGCATCCCGTTGCAGTCGAGAACTCTCTGAGTAACTGACGCGGCGACAGACCGATCCGCGTGGCGATCTCAGGTACGCTCAGCGGGTCGGCGATATGCGCCTCGATCAGATCGACAGCCGCGCGGACGGGTTCAGGCAAACGCCCGGCGCTGCGACCCAGTGTAATACGTTGGCCAGTGCTGCTGGGACGCACCGGATGATGTATCATTCGATCCGAGACGTCGCCCACCAATGCGCTACCATGCGTTTGAGAGATAAGGTGAAGCATCAGGTCGATCCCCGCTGTACCACCTGCCGCGGTCAGCACCGGGGCATCGTCGACATATAGCTGTTCCACCACTTGGATATCGGGAAACTGTTCCTGAAATCCCGGCAGGGATGTCCAGTGCAGCGTTGCCCTGTGTCCGTTCAGCAATCCTGCGCGGGCGGCGATGTAGGGGGCCAGATCCACGGCGCAAAGACGCGCGCCCAGTCGCATCTGCAGGCGCAACCATGAAAACAGGCGCGGGTTGTGATAGTGCATGCTGCCCGGCCCGCCGAATAGCAGAACGGTTTCTGTACGGTTCAGCCGTTCCGGCACCGGCTCGCACGCGATGCCGAAACCATCGACCGAGGTGATGTAGTCACCGTCGACTGAATGAAAACTACTGCGGTAGAGCGGGGTCGGGGCCAGAGCATTTGCCAGACGTAGTGGCTCCAGCATGCTGGTGAGGGTCAGCATGTTAAAGCGGGGGATGACCACGCAACGCATACGTGCCTCGGTGCGTGGAACGGTGTCTGTCATGGCTCCTCGGGATACTTTTCCAGGATCATCAAAGCGTGGCGAAAACTCCGGGTGAGCGCAAGACTATCGAAGGGGACTGTTGCATCTCAACGAGGTAGTTGATCCTGTGTCGCTTGTGTACATTCCGCACGATGGTGTTGTGGCACATGAAAGCAACCGTGCCAGCGGTGATGACAATGTCAGAGTTTGGCGCGCAGGGTCTGGATATTGCGCGCGCGGTCAATGAGCGATTTGAAGTCGAGCAGGATTAGATGATACCTGCGCGAAAACAGACTTTGGGGGCGGCGGCTTAGCATGACACGATTTTCCGCAAACTTGGGCTTTCTCTGGTCTGACCGCGGGCTACCCGACGCGATCCGGGCCGCTGCGGCAGCAGGTTTCGACGCTGTGGAATGTCACTGGCCCTATGATGTACCACCCGAGGATATGCGCGCTGCATTGGCAGAGACAGGCCTGCCGATGCTGGGCCTGAACACCCGTCGCGGTAAAATCGGAGAAAATGGGCTGTCGGCAGTGCCGGGACGACACTCCGAGGCGACAGCAGCAATCGACGAGGCGCTGGGCTATGCGGAGGCGATAGGGGCAGGTGCGGTTCATGTCATGGCAGGCCACGCTGACGGCGCTGCGGCCCATGCTACCTTTGTCAGTGCGTTGCGCTATGCCTGCGCCGCTGCCAAAGGACGCATGATCCTGATTGAACCGCTCAATCACTACGATGCGCCGGGATATTTTCTGACCACGACCGGACAGGCGCGTGCGATTATCGAAGAAGTCGGCGCACCCAATCTGAAGCTGATGTTCGATTGCTACCATGTGCAATTGATGGAAGGCGATGTCACTCACCGGCTAGAGGCGCTGCTGCCCGTGATCGGGCATATCCAGATGGCTGGCGTGCCGGATCGTGGTCCCCCCGATATTGGAGAGCTGAATTACCCGCATATTTGGCAGGTGCTGGCGCGGCTTGGGTGGACCCGGCCCGTCGGGGCAGAGTACAACGCTGGAAATGATACAGATGCGACGCTCGGCTGGATGAATGGCGGTGGCGGGCGTCACAGGACTAGGGAAAGGGATGCAAGATGAAGCTGTTGCGGTATGGAGAGGCCGGAAATGAAAAACCGGGTTTGCTGGATGCGCATGGCGATTTGCGTGATCTGTCAGGTGTGATCGGTGATATTGCGGGTGACGTGCTGTCTGACGCCGGTCTTGACCGATTGCGCGGGCTGGATCCGCATGATTTGCCCCGTGTTGAGGGCAATCCCCGGCTCGGTGCCTGTGTCGGGGACATCGGCAAGTTCTGCTGTATCGGCCTAAACTACTCTGACCACGCGGCAGAAACCGGCGCTGCGATCCCTGACCATCCCATCCTCTTTATGAAGGCGAATTCGGCGATTGTCGGCCCGAATGACAAGGTGATGATGCCGCGCGGGTCAACCCGGACAGATTGGGAGGTCGAATTGGGCGTTGTCATCGGCAAAACCTGCAAATACGTGGATCGCGCACAGGCGTTGGACCATGTGGCCGGTTACTGCGTCGTAAATGACGTGTCAGAACGACATTTTCAGTCGGGACTGACCGGCCAATGGACCAAGGGCAAGAGCTGTGACACTTTCGGGCCAACCGGTCCGTGGCTGGTCACACGTGACGAGGTGCCTGATCCGCAGGCGTTGGCTATGTATCTGGATGTGAACGGCAAGCGGATGCAGACCGGCTCTACCAGCACGATGATCTTTTCCGTGGCTTCGATCATCGAACATCTGAGCCATCTGTTCACGCTGCATCCCGGCGACGTGATTTCGACCGGCACACCGCCCGGTGTCGGGCTGGGGATGAAACCCGAGCCTGTTTACCTCAGGCCGGGGGATGTGATGGAGTTGGGCATCGCCGGTCTGGGACATCAGCGGCAAGAGGTCGGACAGGACACCTGACCGCGTTTGTGCGGCTCTGCTATCTTGAGCTTGGCAGGTTTGGCTGACCCTCGGCGATGATATCCATGAAGCTGCGGATGGTGCGTACATCGCCGCGCTGCCGCAGGCAAACCAGCGACTCGGTCATCGTCATATCGACGTCAGATATGGTGATCCGGGCGAGCCGTGCATCATAACCGAATTCCGCCTCTGACACGAAACCGACGCCGGCACCTGCGGCGACCACATCCTGAACGGCCTCTCTGCCTTCGACTTCGATTGCGGGGGTCAGGGGGATGTTTCGTTCTGCCGCCGCCTTTTCCAGCTGCTGTCGGGTCTTGGACCCGGCCTCGCGAAAAATCAGGGGGTATTTCGCCAGCTGTGCCAGCGTCATGGCATCGGGTCGGTCGGCGATCAGCGTCTTGGCGGCAAATGCGATGATCGGCGACACCCCGAGACTGCGAATTTCCATGTCGGGGCCGGGGTTCAGGCTGCCGACGACACCGATCTCGGCGTCGTAGCTGCGCAGTGCCTCGACGATTTCGGTCGTGTTCCCGGTGCGCACCGAGATGAACACTTTGGGGTGCCGTTTACGATATGCCTTTAGCCGGTCGGTCAAGTGAAAGGCACTGTCAGCGATGATCCGCAGGTTGCCGTCCAATGCGGTGCGGTTTTCTGATAACACTTCGGTAATCTGATCTTCGACTTCGAAAAGTTTTTTGGTGCAGATCAGCAAAGCATCGCCCACAGGAGTCAGCGTGACCTGCTTGCGATCCCGGTTGAAGAGCAGGACATCGTGATCGCTCTCCAGTTTGCGAACCTGTTCGGAAATCGCGGGCTGGGTCAGGCCAAGTGCCTCGGCGGCGCGGGAAAATCCACCACAAGTCGCGACATGGTGGAATGCACGGATCTGACTATAGCGCATGGGATCGTTTCCTTTGGTGAAGTCGCATTGCGGCTCATATAGGCAAAACTTTTCAACATATTGCAATTAACAATTTTTCATATGGATGCTCTGGTCGTAGAAATGGCGCAGATTGTCGATCCGAGGAGAGAAGCCCGTGACAACCGAACCTGCCCGCATCCGTCCGCCTGAACTTGGTGAACCCTATCTGCTCACACCTGGGCCGTTGACCACTTCGTATGAGGTGAAGCGGGCAATGCTGCGCGATTGGGGCAGCTGGGATGACGAATTTCGGGCCATGACGCGATCAATGCGCAGCGGATTGCTAAATCTGATCGGACCGGGCGCGGACGAATATGACTGTGTGCCAATCCAAGGGTCTGGATCCTATTGCGTCGAGGCGATGCTGGGCAGTTTCGTGCCTAAGGATGGCAAGGTTCTGGTGCTGGCCAACGGCGCCTATGGATTGCGCGCAGCTCAGACGATGGCGTGCTTGGGGCGTGAGTATCACTTGCTCGATAAGGGTGATTACCTGCCGCCGCGCGGTACGGAAGTCACCGAAATCCTTCAGGCAGACCCGGCGATTACCCATGTATTGATCATCCATTGCGAGACCAGCTCTGGCATCCTGAACCCGGTCGAGGAGCTTGCCGATGCGGCCCATGCCGCCGGGCGCAAAGTGCTGATTGACAGCATGTCCGCCTTTGGCGCGGTTCCGCTGGAAGCGCAGCGCATCAAGTATACGGCGATGGTGTCGTCGGCGAACAAATGCATCGAGGGCGTGCCGGGCTTCGGTTTCGTGATTGCGCGCAAGGATGAGCTCGTCGCGGCCAAGGGTAACAGTCACTCACTGTCGCTGGATGTGCACGCGCAGTGGGCGACGATGGAAAAGACCGGTCAATGGCGATTTACGCCGCCGACCCATGTTGTCGCTGCCTTTTTAACCGCCCTTGCAGCACATGCGGCAGAGGGCGGTGTGGCCGGGCGCGGTGCACGCTATATGAAAAACCGCGATGTGATGGTGGCTGGTATGCGCGACTTGGGGTTCGAGACGTTGCTGGCGGATCGCTGGCTCAGCCCGATCATCGTGACCTTCTTTTGCCCCGCTGATCCCGCGTTTGATTTTTCCGCGTTCTATGACGCGATGAAAGCGCGCGGGTTTATCATCTATCCGGGCAAGTTGACGGTTGTGGACAGCTTCCGGATCGGCTGTATCGGCCAGATGGACGAACACGTCATGCGCCAGGTCGTCGAGGCCGCGCGCGACACATTGGCCGAGATGGGGGTAGGCTCTGCCGCGCCACCCGCTGCGGCGCTCGAAGAACGCAAGAAACTTGCTGCTTAAATTCAAAGGAACCCCTATGTCGATTATTTCTCCTGTTATCGCGAATGATCGTGATTATGCTTTGCCGAAGGTTTGTGCGATAGCGATTTGCCTTGATGGTTGCGAGCCGGCGTATCTTGAGGCTGCGATAGCGGATGGTTTGATGCCGCATCTGGCGCGGATGCGTCGAGAGGGGACGGATCGGCTGGCGCATTCGGTGATTCCTTCGTTCACCAACCCCAATAACCTGAGCATCGCGACGGGGCGTCCGCCGATTGTGCACGGGATTTGTGGCAATTTCCTTTACGATCCGGAGACGGGCGAGGAAGTGATGATGAACGATGTGCGGTTCTTGCGTGCGCCGACGGTATTTTCGGCCTTTTACGAGGCCGGGGCGCGGGTGGCGGTGGTCACTGCCAAGGACAAGCTGCGTGCGCTTCTGGGCGCGGGTTTGCGGTTTGACGAGGATCGGGCGAAGTGTTTTTCGGCAGAGAAATCAGACACATCGACGGCGGCTGAACACGGGCAGGAAGCGGCGAGCAAATGGTTGGGCATGGCGCAGCCCGAGGTCTATTCGGCGGAATTGAGCGAGTTTGTCTTTGCCGCGGGCGTCAAGCTGTTAACGGAATGGAAACCGGACGTGATGTATCTGACCACGACCGACTATGTGCAACACAAATACGCGCCCGACGACGCACAGGCCAAGGCGTTCTACGAGATGTTCGATAAATACCTCGGGCAGCTGGATGCGCTGGGGGCGGCCATCGTGGTGACCGCTGATCACGGGATGAAGCCCAAGCATGATGCACAGGGCGATCCCAAGGTGATCTATGTGCAGGACCTGCTGGACGACTGGCTGGGTGCGGCGGCGGCGCGGGTGATCCTGCCGATCACCGACCCTTATGTGGTGCACCACGGCGCGTTGGGGGGCTTTGCCACGGCCTACCTGCCCGCAGGGGCGGACCGCACGGATATCATCGCGCGGCTGGCGCAGCGTGACGAACTGCTGGAGGTCATCGGCAAGGAAGAAGCGATCGAGCGGTTCGAGTTGCCGGGTGACCGGATCGGCGATATCGTGATGATATCAACTGAGAACATGACCATCGGCACATCTGCGCATCGCCACGATCTGGCCGCGCTGAACGAGCCGCTGCGCAGCCATGGCGGGCTGACCGAGCAAGTCGTGCCATTCATCTGCAACCGTGTGATCGACCTGCCGAGCAAGCCGGAGTTGCGTAATTTCGACGCGTTTTTCTACGCCACGGCGGCGGCGGCCCTGTGATGGGGTTTTTGGTAACGCTTTGGCAAGCAATGGCGCGTAAGGATGGGGGGACACGATGAGCAAGACGGAGATCCGGCATGAAGGCATGCGCATTGGCGGTGAGGTGGTGTTCACCGACGATGTGATAGAGGTGACATATCCCTACACGGGCGAGGTGATCGGCACGGTGCCCGCGGGCACGGCCGAGCATGCGGCGCGGGCGTTCCAGATCGCGGCTGACTATACGCCAAAGCTCAGCCGGTACGAACGTAGCCAGATCCTGCAACGCGCGGGTGAACTGATCGGCGAGCGGCGCGAATATCTGGCCAAGTGGCTGGTGCTGGAACTGGGCATCTGCCACCAGCACGCGATCTACGAGACCAAGCGCGCGCAGGATGTGTATCAGTTCGCGGCGATGCAGGCGCTGAATGACGATGGCGAGATCTTCAGTTGCGATCTCACGCATAACGGCAAGGAGCGCAAGATCTTTACCAAGCGCGAGCCGGTGCGGGCGATCTCTGCGATCACGCCGTTCAACCACCCGCTGAACATGGTCAGCCACAAGATCGCGCCGTCGATCGCCACCAACAACTGCATGGTGTGCAAGCCGACCGAACTGACCCCGCTGACGGCGATCGCGCTGGCGGACATCCTCTATGAGGCAGGGCTGCCGCCCGAGATGTTCCAGATCGTGACCGGCCTGCCGGGCGACATCGGCGAAGAAATGATGGTGAACGATCATATCGACATCATCACCTTTACCGGCGGTGTGCCGGTGGGCAAGCTGATCGCGTCCAAGGCGGGCTATAAACGTCAGGCGCTGGAACTGGGCGGAAACGACCCGCTGATCGTGTGCAATGATCTGAGCGACGCCGATCTGGACCGCGCTGCGACCATCGCGGTGGCGGGCGCCACCGGCAACTCCGGTCAACGCTGCACCGCGATCAAGCGTATTCTGGTGCAGCAAAGCGTGGCGGACCGGTTTGTGCCGCTGGTGCTGGAGAAAGCGAAGAAGATCAAGTTCGGCGACCCGCAGGACCCCGCGACCGAACTGGGCTGCGTGATCCACGCGCAGGCCGCGGAAGTGTTCGAGAACCGTGTGCTGCAGGCCGAGAAGGAAGGCGCGCAGATCCTCTATCATCCCGGCCGTCAGGGCGCGCTGTTGCCGCCGATCGTGGTCGATCACGTGCCCCACGCCAGCGAACTGGTGATGGAGGAAACGTTCGGCCCGATCATCCCCATCGTGCGTGTCCCCGACGACGACGCCGAGGTGATGGCCATCTCCAACGGCACCCAGTTCGGCCTCAGCTCGGGGGTGTGCACCAACGACCTGAACCGCGCGATCGCCTATATCAACGGGCTGGACGTGGGCACCTGCAACATCTGGGAACAACCCGGCTACCGGATCGAGATGTCCCCCTTTGGCGGCATCAAGGACTCGGGCAACGCCGTCAAGGAAGGCGTCATCGAGGCGATGAAGTTCTTTACCAACGTCAAGACATACTCCCTGCCTTGGCCCAATTGACATTCCCCTCATTTTCTCCCGAAACTGCGGGGCTCACAAAACGAGCCCCGCCATTTTTTTAACTGAGGTGTAAAATGGCGCAGATTGCCCATACCGAAGGCGAGGCCAATACATCGCAAGCCCGCCAAGAATGGTCCGCGGCTGAAACCGATGGCGCCGCGCGCGATCTCTTGCGTCGCGATGCAGATGCGTTTTTGCATCAAAGCCTGTCCAGCCCCTGTGTGTCGACCATCGCCAAGGCCGAAGGCATCTGGATCGAGGATGTCGCCGGACGGCGCTACATGGATTTCCACGGCAATTCAGTACATCATATCGGTTACGGTCATCCGCGTCTCATCGCTGCGATCAAGAACCAGCTGGACAGTCTGCCATTTTCGCCGCGTCGCTTTACCAATGATGTTTCTGTCGCGCTGGCCGAACGGCTGGCCGAAATCGCACCCGGCGATCTGGGCAAGACGCTCTTTGCCACCGGGGGATCGGACGCCAACGAGGTTGCACTGAAAATTGCCCGCGCCGCGACGGGTCGGTTCAAGACGTTGAGCTTCTGGGACGCGTTTCACGGGGCCGGGTTCGGTGCTGCGTCAGTGGGGGGCGAGGCGACGTTTCGCAGCCATATCGCCGGACCACTGCTGCCCGGATCCGAGCATGTGGCACCATTTCACTGTTACCACTGTGCCTATGGCCATCCGGGGCCGGAAAACTGTGCGCTCGCCTGTGCGAAGATGGTGGATTATGTGCTGGGGCGCGAGGGCGATGTCGCCGCAGTCATAGCGGAACCGATGCGCGCTGTGCCGGTGGTGCCACCTGCGGGGTATTGGAAAGCCGTGCAGGCGGCATGCCACAAACATGGTGCGTTGTTGATCATGGATGAGATCCCGACAGGTCTGGGCAAGACGGGTGAAATGTTTGCCTTTGAGCATGATGGGATAACCCCGGATATCGTGACGCTGGGTAAGGCGTTGGGAGGGGGTATTCTGCCGATCGCCGCCGTGGTGGCCCGAAATGATCTGGACGTCTGCGGCGACTTCGCCATTGGCCACTACACGCACGAGAAAAACCCCGTAACAGCGCGTGCGGCATTAACCACCCTCGACATCATTGCGGATGAAGGGCTGGTGGAACGTGCTGCCACGCTTGGGCGTGTCGCGTTGGACCGCCTGCGCGCCACAGTGGGGGGGCATGCGAATGTCGGCGATATTCGGGGCAGGGGCCTGATGTTCGGAGTCGAGATCGTATCGGATCGCGAGGCACGCACGCCGGATCCGCAATTGGCCGAGGCGATTTACTATGCCTGCCTTGGCAAGGGGCTCAGCTTTAAGATCAGCAGCGGCAATGTGCTGACATTGTCGCCGCCATTGACGATCGCCCGGCAGGATCTGGATGACGCATTGACGATTGTCGAGGATGCGCTCAGGGATTGTGCAGCTTGACTGCGGGGATTTTCCTGCTCGTCCTCTTTGCAGCGTTCCTACACGCGTTCTGGAATGCCATCGTCAAGGGGGCCGGTGACAAGGCGGTGATGCTGGGGCTGATTGCGCTGGGTCATGTCGTGCCGGGGCTGGCGCTGGTCCTGCTGTCGGGCCTGCCAAGTATGGCGGCCGTTCCATATATCATTGCATCGACCGTGATCCACTGGGTGTATTACATCCTGTTGAACACAGCCTATCGGGTCGGCGATCTGAGTGTGGTCTACCCGATCGCCCGCGGCCTTTCACCGATCCTGATTGCCTTGGGGGCGCAGTTCTGGGTGGGTGAGACGCTGCCATTGATGGCGTGGATGGGTATCCTCGCGGTCTCGGTGGGGATCATGATACTGGCGGCGCAGCGAAAGCAGGCACCGATGCCGATGGTCGGGTTTCTGGCCGCGGTTGGTGTGGCGGTAGCGATCGCGAGTTATTCGATTGTGGATGGTGTCGGTGTGCGGTTGTCGGGCAACGCACTGGGATATATAGGTTGCCTCTTTACGGCTGAGGCGTTTGTCGTGGCCTATGTATTCGGAACCAAATGGGATCGGGTGCGTGCGGTACCGGTACGGACACTGATGCTGGGCCTCTTTGGCGGCATCGTTTCGGGGGCGGCCTACGCTCTGGTGCTGATTGCCAAGACACAGGCGCCGCTGGGTATTGTCTCGGCACTGCGTGAAACCTCGGTGATCTTTGCGGCGTTGATTGGTGTGCTCTGGTTCCAAGAAGGCCCCAAGCGCGGCAGGATCGCAGCAGCCATTGTAGTGGGCTGTGGCATCGCCGTTATCGCCGGGGCGAAGGGGAGTTGAAGGGTTATGCAGGCACTATATGCCTATAGGCAATGCCTCGGGCGCGATTGGAAAGGGTATCGGTCGTGTTGATCCTGTCATTCATCGTGCATCTGATGGGGGCAACGATGCTGCTGCTCTTTGCGGTGCGCATGGTGCAAACCGGGATAGAACGCGCATTCGGGTCGTCGTTCCGGCGCGTCGTCACGCAGAATCGTAACCCGCTTCGCGCGGCTTCTGCAGGGGTCATGCTGGCGATTGTGCTACAAAGTTCGGCAGCCGTCGCGCTGCTGGTGGCAGGGTTTTCAGCGGCGGGGGCGGTTACGTTCGGCGTCGGCCTCGCGGTTGTTTTAGGGGCGGATCTGGGATCTGCCCTGCTGATTCAAGTGTTTTCGTTCAATCTAGATTGGTTGGTGCCGGTCTTGTTGGCTGTCGGTGGCGGGCTGTTTGTCAAAGCCGAGCAGCGACGATTGCGACAGTTCGGACGGATCATCCTTGGCATTGCTTTCATCCTGATTTCGCTACGCTTTCTGCGCGAGACGATGGACCCGATACGCGACAGCAGTTTTCTGCCTGCCATTGCGGACTATCTGGCTGCAGATTTCATCACGGCCTTTCTGGTCGGCGCGTTCTTGGCATTTGTGATGCATTCCAGCGTGGCGGTCATCCTGATGTGTGTCACCTTGGTCGCCGTGGCAGCGATACCTGTAGAAGCTGGCGTTTCGCTGGTTTTGGGGGCCAATTTCGGCAGCGCATTGATACCGGTCTGGCTCAGTCGTGGGATGTCCAGCACCGCACGGCGTGTTCCAGCCGCAAATTTGGCGGTGCGTGGCTGCGGCGCGATCGTGACTGTGATCGTGGTGAACCGGTTCGAGTTGTTGCCGTATGTTGGATCAATGGACTCGGCGCAGACGCTGATCAACGTGCATATTTTGTTCAACGCTGTTTTGCTGCTGCTAGCACTGTTGTTCTGCAATCGGCTGGAACTGCCGTTTTCGCGGCTTTTGCCCGAAGACGCGCCTTCGGACCAAGAGCAATCGCCGATGTATCGCTCGACATTGGATGATGCGGTTCTTGGGCGACCGCATCTGGCGATCGCCAATCTCAAGCGCGAGGTGCTGCGCATGGTGCAACTGGTCGAGACGATGATCCAGCCGGTCATGGACCTCTATCAGACCTATGATCCGGACCGCGCGCGCGCGGCGATTGCCCAGGATAATCATGTAAACACGGCATTGGATGATATCAGGCGATATGCTGCGGCCATTCAGAGCGAGAACATGGCAAAGGGTGACAACAAGCGCGTACGCGAATTGACGGAATATGCCATCGCCATAGAGGCGGCCGGCGATATCGTGGTCAAACGGCTGATTCCTCTGGCCCAGGAAAAACACGAAAAAGGTATCAAGTTTTCGCAGAACGGACATGCAGAGGTTTGTCATATGCACGAACAGGTACAGGCGAATATGGTGCTCGCATCGAATTTGCTGATCTCGGATGATCTGGAAAGTGCGCGTCTCTTGCTGGAAGAAAAGCAGGAAATGGCGCGGCTTGAACGCAAGAGCAGGAAGCGACACCTCAAACGCTTGAGTGAAGGGGTCGAAATCAGCTTTGACTCCAGCGATATCCACCTCGAGACAGTCAGTTCTCTGAGGGATTTCAACAGTTATATGGCGTCTGCCGCCTATCCGATTCTGCACCGCGGAGGGCAGTTGCTGGAAACGAGACTGATCGAACAGGACATCGACGACATCGAAATCAGGCAACGCTGAACGATCTGCGTTCGGGCTGAGTTGCCTGTCCATCGCGAGGCATCACTGGTCCTGCCAACCCCGTCAAAGAAGATGATTTTTCTTGCCTGCGTCGGCGTGCAAAAAGCCGAGCTTGTCACATGAGTGTTGCACGACGTGTTTAGGTGGAGCAAACATGAGGGACCGGCGGATGTTATGATAGGCTGGAGTTATGGGTCGGTAGGAAATATCGATTTGGCTTCTTGGTTGTCTTTGTAACAAGATTTGCGGAATGAAAAGGCCCGCCTAACGGTCCTGACTAGGAAACAATAGAGGAGATGCGACATGAAGAAATTTACCAAAGTGCTGAGCGGCGTTGCGTTCGCGGCGTTGGCAGCGACAGGTGCGCTGGCCGATACGGAATTGACGGTTTACACCGCTGTCGAGGCCGAAGATCTGGCGCGCTATGCTGAGAAATTCAACGAAGTTCACCCCGACATCACCATCAACTGGGTGCGGGATTCCACGGGCGTCATCACGGCTAAACTGCTGGCAGAGCGCGACAACCCGCAAGCGGACGTGATTTGGGGGCTTGCTGCGACGTCGCTGCTGCTGCTGAAATCCGAAGGCATGCTGGAAGCCTATGCACCAGCCGGTGTTGATCAGTTGGATAAAAAGTTCGTCGATAGTGACAACCCGCCCGCTTGGGTCGGCATGGACGCGTGGGTTGCGTCGGTTTGCTTTAACACCGTTGAAGGTGAAAAGCTGGGCCTGACAGCGCCGACATCATGGAAAGACCTGACAGACGCGCAGTATGAAGGTCACGTGATCATGCCGAACCCGGCATCGTCCGGCACGGGCTTCCTCGATGTTTCGAGCTGGCTGCAGATCTTTGGCGAAGAAGGTGGCTGGGAGTACATGGACGCCCTGCACAACAACATCGCGCGTTACACTCACTCCGGCTCTGCGCCTTGCAAGCTGGCTGCAGCGGGTGAAATCCCGATCGGCGTTTCCTTCGCTTTCCGTGGTGCCAAGTCCAAGGCAGCCGGTGCACCGATTGAAATCATCGTTCCATCCGAAGGCGTTGGCTGGGATATGGAAGCCACTGCAATCGTCGCGGGCACAGACAGCCTTGAAGCGGCGCAAAAGCTGGTTGATTTCACCGTCACCAAAGACGCAAACGTGATGTACAACACCGGCTATGCCGTGGTTGCGTATCCCGGTGTCGCACAGCCGGTCGAGCATTTCCCCGAAGGATTGCTGGACGCGATGATCGACAACGATTTTGAATTCGCGGCCAACAATCGTGCCCGTATTCTGGCCGAATGGTCGAGCCGCTATGATGGAAAATCCGATCCGAAATAATCGGGTACGGACAGCACATGAGGGGCAGGCCTATTGTTTGCCCCTCATTTTTCCAAGAACAGAAAATGCTGCACGCCTGGCGCGTGATCGGCTATTCTGACGCAAACACCCTAATAATAAAGGATGGTTCAGTGCACGACGCTGCTAACGGGGCAGGCCCCTATTTGAGGATCGAAAACCTCTGGAAAGCCTTCGGAAAATTTGTGGCGCTCAAGGATATCGCGCTTGATATCGAAGACGGGGAATTCGTTTGTTTCCTAGGCCCATCCGGGTGCGGTAAGACGACCCTTTTACGGGCCATCGCCGGGCTGGACTTGCAAACCAAGGGCACCGTTCATCAGGGCGGCAAGGATGTGTCGAACCTGCCGCCGTCGGAACGTGATTTTGGTATTGTGTTCCAATCCTACGCTCTCTTTCCCAACCTGACGATTGAAAAAAACATCGCATTTGGTCTTGAGAACACCGGCCGCAGCAAGGACGAGATCGCCAAGCGCGTATCTGGCTTGCTGGACCTTGTGGGCCTGCCTGAACAGGGGCGGAAATATCCCGCGCAACTGTCGGGGGGGCAGCAGCAGCGCATCGCGCTGGCGCGTGCCATTGCGACCAACCCCGGTCTATTGCTGCTGGACGAGCCGCTTTCGGCGCTCGATGCCAAGGTACGGGTGCATTTGCGCCATGAGATCAAGGAGCTTCAGCGCAAACTGGGTGTTACCACAGTTATGGTGACGCATGATCAGGAAGAGGCGCTGGCCATGGCCGATCGGATCGTGGTGATGAACCACGGCGTGATCGAGCAGGTCGGATCGCCAACCGAGATTTACCGTTCGCCAAAAACATTGTTTGTCGCCGATTTTATCGGTGAGATGAACCAAATTCCGGCGCAGGCGGGCGCCTCGGACGAAGTCGTGATCGGCGGCGTCACGATGCAGTCGCAGCCGCACAGTTTCTCCAAGGGCGCGCAGATCGTCGCCACGATCCGACCCAACGACATCATCCCGCACGGCGACGGTGCGCGGTCGCCGGGCGGCGACGACGTGATCCAAACCGAGGCCAACGCATTGGAAGTATTGGTCGACGAGATGGAGTTTCTGGGGTCGTTCTGGCGTTGCCGCCTTCAGCACGAGTGTTTTGGCGATCAAGAACTGATCGCTGACTTTTCGGTAAACGCGGTGCGGAGGCTGGAATTGTCGGCTGGTAAACGAATGACAGTCGAGCTGGCCCAAAAACGGCTCTTGGCCTTTGACAAGGCGGAGGCGTGATCCATGAGTGAGACGACAATCGACGAAATTCCTCCCGGGCCACGCATCAAGGGAAAACTGTCGCGCGACGATCTGGTAATGCGCGGCAGCATGATCGTGATCGGCCTCTATCTGCTGATCACGATGGTGTTCCCGCTCTATGCAATGCTGTCGAAATCCTTTTCGACCTTCAAATTTGATCTGGCGGCCTACGAGGTGCAGGTCAGCGGCGAAGAGGGCACGGTTTTCAGCGCCCCTGTGACATTCGCGGAGCTGAACGCAGAACGTGATGTGCTAAGGCCGCAGGATCTGATCGCCGGATCAGACGGCCGACTGGGCGTGACGCAGTTCTTTCCCGATTTCAGTTTTCGCAGCCCGGTAAAGTACCGCATTCGTAACGTAGATGAGGATGGGCGCTATCTGGTCGGATCAAAGCTGAACGAGAGCACCGACTGGCAGGAATTGGACAGCAATACCTTTCGCCGTGTGCAACTGCGCCCGAAAAAAGACATCGGGCTGGGGAACTTCACCACATATTTCTCGACACCTGCGCTGTCGAATTCGATCAAGAATTCGGTGATGATCGCGACGATCAGCACGATCGTCACGGTCACGCTGGCCTTTTGGTTTGCCTACGCACTCAGCCGGTCCTGTATGCGGTTCAAGGGTCTGTTTCGCCTGATCGCCATGGCCCCCATTCTGGTGCCGTCGCTGCTGCCCGGAATTGCGCTGGTTTATCTCTTTGGTAATCAGGGGATGCTCAAGGACCTGCTGTTCGGTGGCACGATTTATGGGCCTATCGGGATTGTCATCGGGTCCGTGTTCTTCACTTTTCCGCATGCGTTCCTGATCATTTCGACTGCGCTTGCGATCTCTGATGCGCGGCTCTACGAGGCGGCGGTATCGCTTAAGGCGTCGCCGTGGCGCACCTTTTGGACCGTAACGATCCCCGGTGCGCGTTATGGCCTTGTCTCGGCAGCGTTCGTGGTTTTCAACCTTGTGATCACCGATTTCGGCCTGCCGAAGGTGATCGGCGGGCAGTTCAATGTTTTGGCGGTCGACATCTACAAACAGGTGATCGGGCAGCAAAACTTTGAGATGGGTGCCGTGGTATCGGTTGTCCTCGTGCTGCCTGCGATTCTGGCATTCGGTATCGACCGTTTCGTGCAGAGCAAGCAAGTGGCGCTGCTGTCGGCGCGTTCGGTACCCTATCAGCCCAATCCCAACAAACGTAACGATTGGATCATGTTCGGCTATGCCAGCCTTGTGGGGGTCTTTCTGGTCGGAATGCTGGCCGTCTGCCAGTTCGCGGCGCTGGTCAAATTCTGGCCATACGACCTTAGCTTCAGCTTGAACAACTACCAGTTTAACAAGATGGACGGTGGCGGTTGGGCGGCTTACTTTAACTCGATCAAACTGGGCCTGTTGACGGCTGTGATCGGCACGGCAATCATTTTCTTCGGCGCGTATCTGGTCGAGAAATCCAACGGGTTTAAAACCGGGCGGGCAATCTTTCAGATGTTCGCAATGTTGCCAATGGCCATTCCGGGGATGGTGCTGGGCCTTGCCTACATCTTTTTCTTCAACAACCCGGACAACCCGCTAAGCGTGATCTACGGGACGATGACGATCCTCGTCGTCTGTACGGTGACCCACTTTTACACCGTGTCCCACCTGACAGCGACGACGGCGTTGCAGCAGATGGACCGAGAGTTTGAATCTGTTTCATCATCGCTAAAACAACCGACGTTGAAACTATTCAGTCGCGTGACGGTGCCGGTCTGCCTGCCTGCGATCCTCGATATCTCGATCTATCTGTTCGTCAATGCGATGACGACGGTATCGGCAGTGGTGTTCCTGTATTCACATGACACGGCACTGGCCTCGATCGCGGTGTTGAATATGGACGATGCAGGCGATATCGCCCCGGCGGCAGCAATGGGCATGATGATCTTTTACACCAACGCAGGTGCGCGGATCATTCACCTGATTGCGTCTCGGGGGATCGTAGGCCGCACACAGGCTTGGCGTCACCGGTAACAGACAGCGGCACCCTTGAGGTTTCCCAAGGGTGCCGCCGTGTTTCGAACCTAGATCCGTGCTGCCGACCGGTCGCTGCGTGCCAGCCGTCGTTCCAGCGTCCTGACACCCCATGATGCGATCAGGATCAGCACCAGATATTCCAGCACCAGCAGGCTGTAGATTTCCAACGGTCGGTATTCCACCACAACCAGTTCATTGGCGCGGCGGGTGAGTTCGCTATAGCCGATGACGGACAGTAGCGAGGATGCCTTGAGCATATAGACAAACTGATTGCCCAGCGGTGGCAACACACGGCGTACAGCCTGCGGCAGGATGATAAACCGTAATTTGTCCATGTAGCTCAATCCCAGCGCATCCGCTGCCTCGCGCTGACCGGACTCTATAGATTGTAGCCCCGCGCGAAAAATTTCGGCTTCAAACGCACTGTCGCAAAGTGCAAGCGCGATCACCCCGGCAAAGAACACGCTCAGTTGCAGGCCTGTCAGTACGGGCACCCCGTAATAAACCCAGAGGATCAGCACCAGCATCGGCACTGCGCGAAAAAACTCGACATAGATGCGGCTGATGATGGCGAGTGTACGGTTTGACGACAGCGCGGGCAGGGCAAAGATCAGCCCCAGAAGCACGGAGAAGAATATCGAAACGAGCGCGACCGAGATGGTCGAGTAAACGCCGTTTGCCAAAAATTCGAGGTTGGTCAGGCCGCGTGTGTCAAAAGGCGATACAACATGCCAACCCCATGTGTAGTTGCCACCGCCACAGCCTGCGAGAAAGAGGACGGCCAACAAGGGCAGGAGGGGGCGTAGACGCAAAGACATGAGGGCGTCCCTTCAGTGTGACAAAATTTGATCGAGGAATAGCTGCGTGCGGGCATTTTGGGCACCGGAAAAGAACGCTTCGGTCGGTGCCTTTTCGACAATCTGGCCCTGATCCATGAACACCATAGTATCGGCAACCTTGCGGGCAAATCCCATCTCGTGGGTGACGCAGATCATTGTCATGCCTTCGCGCGCCAGTTCTTCCATCACGTCCAGAACCTCGCTGATCATCTCGGGGTCCAGCGCCGATGTCGGTTCGTCAAAGAGCAGCACGCGCGGCTTCATGCAGAGCGCGCGGGCGATGGCAACGCGCTGCTGCTGACCGCCGGATAGCTGTGCGGGGTATTTGCGGGCTTGTTCAGGGATGCGCACGCGTTCCAGCAGGGCCAGCGCGGTTTCTTCTGCCTCTGCCCGGCTCACGCCGCGCACACGCATCGGAGCGAGCGCAAGATTGTCCAGTACGCTCATGTGTGGGAACAGGTTGAATTGCTGAAACACCATGCCAACCTCGCTGCGGATGGTTGCGAGGTTTCGGGTGTCGTCGCTCATCTCTACGCCGTCGACGATGATCTTCCCGGCGTCA
Organism: Pseudohalocynthiibacter aestuariivivens; assembly: GCF_011040495.1. GTDB lineage: Bacteria > Pseudomonadota > Alphaproteobacteria > Rhodobacterales > Rhodobacteraceae > Roseovarius > Roseovarius pelagicus. Next base: position 270,416 of record NZ_CP049037.1, read on the forward strand.
TGTTGTTCCAGCCGGTTGATACAACGGATCAGCGTGGATTTTCCCGATCCGGATGGCCCACATATGATGACTTTTTCGCCGCTGCGAACGTCCAGATTGATGTCTTTCAGGGCTGTGTAATCGCCAAAGTTTTTTTCGACGGAAATCAATTGCACAACCGGATCTTCGCCCGGTTGTGTCGCGTGCGATGTGCCTGTCATTGAACTGCCCTTGCGGAATATGAGGTGAGGCAAGTGTTGATTGTCGATGTCATCAATTGGTTCCTTGCCTCACATCCTTTACGATCAATCGCCCAGCAGGACCACGCCCCATGTTTCGTTGAGCGCGTCAAAGTAACCTGCCTGCTTTTTCAGCAGAACCCAGTTGTTAACATAGTTCAGCCAGATCTGATCCTCGATCGGTGTCAGGAAGGCCATCGGCAACGCGCTGCGTGCCTGTTCGGGGAAAATCATCTGAATTTCCTCGTAGCGTTCTTGCAGGCCCGATGCCTCGACCAAAGTGGTCACGGTGTAGTCTGACCGACCGGCCAGCACTTCTTGCCAGCCGTTACCGGGGCTCTCGACCCGGCGCATCTCCGCATTCGGCAGCTCCGCGCGGATGTAATCCTCCATCGTGGTGCCAAGGGTGACGCCAACGGTCCGGTCTGGGCTGTTGAGATCATCCCACGAGGCATATTGATCTGCATTTTTCCGTAGGACGACAGGAACGAAACCGTTGATGCCCCAGGGCGTGCTCATCCCGACCACTTTGGCGCGCGACAGGCTCATTGATGTGCCGCTCATGGCGATATCATAGCGCCCGGCCTGAATACCGGTGATCATGGTTTTCCATTCGGTGGTTACAAATTCTACTTCTACACCCAGATCCTTGGCCATTTCACGGGCAGCGTCGATCTGGTGGCCAACGAATTCATCCTTGCCGACTTCGCGGAATGTCATCGGGTAATAGTCGCCCGTGGTGCCGACGCGCAGCACGCCGCGGGACTGAATTTCGTTAAGCAGAGAATTCGCGGTTGCGTCCTGTGCTTGGGCCGGGGCGCTGCCCAGTGTCGTGGCGATACCCACCAATCCGACCATCGCGCCGATCAGCGCGGTTCTTCTGCCATACTTCATGTCTTTCCCTCCAAGTTGGATATGCGGTCCGTCATGCGTACGGTCCGCTCTTTAGTGTTGCCCGATCAGCGACTGGCCACCCTATGTGCGACCATGAAGCCAAAACTGGCAACCTAAATCCTTCATTCCGTCCTCATGGCCTATCGCGCGCTCGCAATTCAGCCAAGTTTTATGCGGTTTCTGCTTCAATCAATTTAGCGAGACCCCTTCGAAACAGTTTGGCCCCGGCATCCAACCCCAGATCAAGCGCAGGCGTTTCCATGTGCTTCATGCCTCCGTGGACCTTGACCAGCACTGCGCGGTCTTCCTCAAACGCAGTGCGCGCACCTGCGTTCATCCGCTCCGAAATCGCCTGATCCTGCCCATCGGTGTTGCGATGCTGGAACCAGAAATAGCGAGTATTGTCCGCATCGATCGGGGTCATAAAATTATATGAGATGTTGATATAGGTCTGTGGGTTCGGAACCGAGCCTTCGCCGCCGGTTCCTGCGGGTGTGTAGATCGACTTGTTCAATCCGATACCGGGATAGAGCATTTCGTAGTGCTGAAGGCGGTCACAAGGGCCGTCGAATTTGATCAGCGGGGCGTAGTAGGGGCTGGCAGCACCGTTCATAATCCAACGGTGGACCAGAACGCCGGCGTCATGTCGCGACACGTTCAAGGGTTCGCTGTCCGTTCCGGCACCTGCGAAGGATGACACATGTACCCAGGCGACATGGCTGGGATCCAGCAAGTTATCACAGACCCACAGATAGTTGCAGGCGATGTCCATTGCGCCGCCATCGGTGTATCCCCAATCGGGGTTATCAAAATTCTCAATGTTCAGGATTTGATCCGGATCAGCCATCGCCGGATCGCCCATCCAAATCCACAGCAGGCGATAGCGATCAACTACCGGATAGGATCGGACGACGGCGCGTTTGGGGATGTTGTCTGGCTGGGTCGGCGCGGCCACGCAGGCGCCTTTGCAGTCGAATGTCAGGCCGTGATAGCCGCATTCGACAGTATCGCCTTGCAGGTTGCCTTCTGACAGCGGCAGCTTGCGATGGGGGCAGGCATTTTGCAGTGCCACTGCGGTACCGTCAGCCTTGCGGTAGATGACAATCGCGTCGCCCAATATGGTTTCGGGTTTCAGGTGGCGGCCGAAATCCGTGCTCCAACCGGCGACATACCAACAATTTCTCAGAAACATATCATGAGTCCAATCCTGTACTTTGTCACCATGCGGGCGCATCTGCGGATTGCGCAATCATCAAGAGTTTATGCCATGCATTAGCTGGTTTGATAGTTTTCAACGCGAGTCTGCTCTGTCGCTTCTTGAACCAGCCAGTCCCGGAACAGACGTAACCGTGGTGCACGCAACGCCTGTTTCGCGCAAACCAGCCAATATGCGTATTGTGACGGCACCTGATGTGGCAGGGGCGCAACCAGCGCACCAGTCGCCAGTGAGGCCTGAATTAGCGGTGAACGCCCCAACGCGACACCATAGCCCTCGATTGCTGCCTGTACCACCATGTTGGACTGACCGAAACGTCGCGTGTTCGCTGGCTTTGGCATCGTCAGGCCCGCGCGCTCGGCCCAATAGGACCATGTAGGCGGTTCTCCCCCGAGGTCCGAAATATCATCAATCAGCAGGGTATGCCGTGCGAGGTCGTCAACTGTGTTCAGCGCCGGTCCGGTAGAAAGCAGGGACGGGGCGCAGACCGGTGTGAGCGTTTCGGATAGGAGACGTTCCACATACATGCCACGATAGTTTCCCAAACCATACCGGATCGACAGGTCGCAATCTCCGGCGACCAGATCGCCGCTGGATGTGTTCGTATGGATCGACACCGACAGCTCGGGGTTGGCCTGATCAAAGTGGATCAACCGTGGAAAGAGCCAGTTAACCGCAAAGCCGGGCAAGCTGGCCAGAATTATGGGTGCATCGCGGGCGTTTCTACTCTGTAATTGTGTGCATAGGTCAGATATCTGCCCCAACCCATTGGCGATGGCCGCAGCCATCGCAATCCCTTCCGCAGTCGGCTTGCTGCCGGCACGACTGCGGTGGAGCAGAACGCAACCTGTCCATTCTTCCAGAGCTTTAACATGCTGGCTGACCGCGCTTTGCGTGACGTTCATTTCGTCTGCGGCGCGGCTAAAACTGCCGAGCCGTGCGACGCTCTCGAAGCTGCGGAGCGAGGTGTAGGGCAAATTGCGGATCATATTATGAATTCTAATGATATGCGTAATGCCTTTGCAATTGAAATCCAGACGGCGCACCCGGACAGTCGCCATGCCCGATCCCTGACGCCTGCCGTCGTGGTGCAGGGCCATTGGGATGTATTTTCACGAGGAACGCGCGCCATGACCGCTTGGATCAGTATGATCTCCGACGAAGAAGCGGGGCCAGAGCTGCGCGATGTGTTGACGCTGGCGCGGACGCCGCACGGAACAGTGGACAACGTGATGCGCGTGCATTCGCACCGTCCCAGCACGATGCGTGGCCATGTCGTGCTCTACCGCGCCGCCTTGCATGATCCGGCCAATACCTTGCCGACGTGGTTGCAGGAGGTGATCAGTTCCTGGGTGTCGATCCTGAACGATTGCCCATATTCTCTGGCCAATCACTGGACGAACGCGGCGCATCTCATCGGGGATGCGGACCGCGCGGAGGAAATCCGGGCGGCACTGGATCAGCGGCGACCGCAGGACGTGTTCGACGGGCGTGAACTGGCCCTTATGGAGTATACCGAAAAACTGACCTTGCGCCCCGGTCAGATGTGCCAGTCCGACGTTCAGGCCTTGCGCGATGCCGGTCTGGACGATGGTGAAATACTCGAAGCCAACCAGATCATCGGGTATTTCAACTACGTCAATCGTCTGCTTAACGGGCTGGGGGTCACCACCGATGGCGATGTCGTGGGATATTACAAAAAGGATTGAGCAGATGGATTGGATCGCATTTCTCAGCGAGACGGAAAAACGCATTGGCGTGCTGACCAAGGCAGCGCCCGAGATGACAATGGGCTACGGCACCATGTCCCGCGCCGCCAAGAAAAACGGCGCATTGGATGAAAAGACCAAGGAATTCGTGGCCTTGGGGATCGCCATTACAACCCGCTGTGAGAGCTGCATCGGATTTCATGTTCGATCGCTGGTGTGGCTTGGGGCAACGCGCGACGAAATAATCGAAATGCTGGAAATGGCTGCCTATATGGGGGCGGGGCCGGGCATTACCTATGGTGCCAAGGCGCTGGAAGCATTCGATCAATTCGCTGCCGCCCACGCCAGAGATGTTTGATTGACACAAGCGGCGATCAATCCGGGCGCATTGAATTTGGTCGCCAACTGTGCACGGGTCACACCCGACGAGCATGTTCTGGTCGCGATTGAATCCCCTGATCTGGGGTATTATGGCGCGGACCTCGCGCCAAGTATCATAGACGCGCTGACCCGTCTTGGGGCTCGGGTCGAATGTATGAACGTCGCGTTCGATCCCGAAGCGCGCGAAGTCCCAAGCGCGTTGATGGAGCGAATGCTCGAGGCGGACGTACTGATCTCATTGGCGCGTATCGGTGATCAGTTGCGTTTTGATAATGCGCCGGGTCGGGCGCGGATGGTGCAGTGTTATGCGTTGAACGCAGCAATGTTGCGGTCAAGTTTTGGCGTTGCGCCCTATGGCGCATTCACTGCGTTAAAGACGGCTGTGGACACAGCATTGTTCAATGCGGGCCAGATCGTGATTACCTGCGCGGATGGCACTCATTTGACTGGCCATGCCCCCGCGATGGCGATTCCGTCAGATACGACCTGCGCGCGGTTTCCGCTATCGGTGTTTTCGCCCGTTCCTGCCCGCCATTTCACCGGACGATTGGCTTTGCCCGAGTTTCTGATCGGAACCGGATCGCGTTATTATGAGTCTTTTTATGAGCCGTTGAACGCAGGCACATTTGCAGAAATGCAAGATGGCCGATTGGCAGGTTTTTCCGGCGACGCAGGCGGCATTCAACAGGCCAACGCGCATTACGACCACGTTTCGGCACGATATGGGCTGGACCGGTACGCGGTACACTCTTGGCATGCTGGGATTCATCCAGGCTGCGCATATGACGACAGCGTGGAAAACACACCGGAACGGTGGAGTGGATCAGCCTTCGGAAACCCTAGGATATTGCATTTTCACACCTGCGGTACGCAGCCACCGGGGGAAATATGCTGGAACGTGATCGATCCGACGATAGAGGTTGATGGCGTTCGTTTGTGGGATAATGGAGTGTTTTATCCGGATCGCTTGCCGCAAGCGGCGCGCGTGCTGGCTGATTTTCCCGAACTCCCCCCGCTATTTGCCGCGCCAGAGAGGCAAATCGGGGTGTAGCTGACGCCACCTGCGGACGCATCGCGATAGGCTGTGCTGAGCCGCTGCGATGTTCGCGCTAATGTCCCGATCCGCCGCGCCCGGCAGTGCTGTTCGGGCGAGTCAGCACAAAGGCTGCCGCGCCAGACATGCACACGGCCTGCACAGCCAGAATCCAGTACGGCATCTGCGCGACGAGGCTGACCAAAAAGACCAATGCCATGAGCGCACACGCCAAGATTTTTGCGCGCCTCGGGATTGCGCCTGTTGCTTCCCAATCGGCGATCAACGGGCCGAAATGTTTGCTGCCGTCGAGCCATGCCCGCAAACGAGGAGAGCCGCGCGCAAAAGCGAAGGCCGCCAGCAGCACCAGCGGCGTCGTCGGTAAAACGGGCAGCACGATGCCGAGCGCGGCCAAAGCCAACGACAACCAGCCAGCAAGTATCCAGAGCAAACGCTGGGCGGCGGAACGGGGGCGCGCATTTTTCAAGTTTTGCAACCTTCGGGAACGTGAGAAGGTGTAAGCTAGTCGGGAAGTCGCTGAACCGCAATAACGTGCCCAAGGTGGCGTGCCGGGGGCGGCGGATGACATTGACGGTCATGATCTACAGCCGCGATCCGTTTCATTTTTGAGCATCCCCAATACTCCGGCGTTTACCGGAGTATTTTGCAACTCTGTCAACCCTTTGTCTCTCTTGCTTCGGCTGCGTTCAGCAGGTCGACCGCCCGCTTTACCGCGTCGGCGAGGACTTGGGTGCGTAGCGAGACAAACAGAAACTCTGGAGCGCCGAGGGATCTGAGGTTCACTGATCAACGACGTCGAAAATAGAAAACGTCATTTGTGCGAATGAGGTGAAGCCCCCATTCGCTCGATGGTTCGCGCGTTCGATACCGCGCGCGATGTGGACCAGTTTATGAGTCACCGCAAAGTGGAGATGGAAGGCCGGTCAGCTGATCACCGGTCATCCCATTGGGATGTATGCGTCTTTTTTCATGTATATTGGCTGGGATGGTAGGATTCGAACCTACGGTACACTGTACCAAAAACAGTTGCCTTACCACTTGGCTACATCCCAACTGTGGCGCGTTATCTAACGTGGCTGGATTCTTGGTGCAAGAGCGTAAAGTGAAAAAAGTGCCGCTTGCAGAGGGAATTCTCGACCAGCTCTGAGCGGGGCACCTTCAGGTGCTCCTATTGCAGCGTCTCGTCCGGTTTCACGCCCCATAGATCAGATTTTCGAATCCATCCGCGATAGCCTGCGGATCGGATTTGGCACCACTCAATATCGCATTCCTGAACACGGGCGATCACACCAAGTTCAAGTTGGGCCACAACCATTGCGTCCTTGTCCGGCTGGGCCTTCATCTCGACCATGTCGGTTTCGATGATCGCAGTGCGGACCCCTGACAGCAGCGAGTAGTGCATCCATCCACCTGCACCATCCCGGTCGCGGATGCGTCGCCAATGCCCATGCTCGGCAGTGATCTCCAGCGGTATATCCTTGCGCTTGAAAATCCAGTCGATGCGGTGGGTTCGGCTGGGACCGCGGCGCACGTTGCCTTCTGAAGCTTTCATTGACACGTAGCGCGGCAGGGGAAGCATGGTGACGGGGCCGCGATCTTGTGCGGCGACGCCCACGGTCTGGGCACCGGTCAAAAGCAGTGCGCAGAGAATATTGGAAACTCTCGACATAACTCGATTTTTGCCTGTCTATTTGCGCGGGGTTCTTGTGCCCCGTCCATTCCTGCGCCACTCTGACATCAACGCGCCATCGTGAAAAGAACTAGGAGGGTCTGCATGCCAACTGAACGCCTGAGTGTTGTCGTAACGCGACGCTTGCCCGAGGTCGTCGAGGCCCGGCTGGCCGAGTTGTTCGACACAACATTGCGCGAGGATGACACGCCAATGAGCCGCGAAGAACTGGTCAAGGCGATCCGGGATGCGGACATTCTGGTGCCGACGCTAAGCGATACGATTGATGCGGGGTTGATCGCGCAGGCGGGTGACAGGCTGAAGCTTATCGCGAACTATGGGGCAGGGGTCGATCACATTGATGTGGCCACGGCACGCCAACGTGGCATTCTGGTGTCAAATACGCCGGGTGTTTCGGCCGACGACACTGCCGATATGACGATGGCGCTGATTCTGAGTGTCACCCGGCGCATTCCCGAGGGATTGGCCTTGATGCAATCGGGAGAGTGGCATGGCTGGTCCCCCACAGCCCTCATGGGAGGGCGCGTCGCGGGGCGGCGGTTGGGTATTCTGGGACTGGGGCGCATAGGGCAGGCGGTGGCGAAACGTGCCGCGGCATTCGGCATGCAGGTCCACTATCATAACCGCAAGCGTCTGCGTCCGGAGACCGAAGAGACGCTCGGAGCCACCTATTGGGAGAGTTTGGATCAGATGGTGGCGCGGATGGACGTGATCAGCGTCAATTGCCCGCACACGCCCTCGACTTTTCATCTGATGAACGCGCGCAGGCTGAAGCTAATGAAGCCGGACGCGGTGATCGTGAACACATCACGTGGCGAAGTGATCGACGAGAATGCGCTGACGCGCATGTTACGCGCCGGGGATATTGCGGGGGCGGGTCTCGACGTCTACGAGGATGGGGCCAATCCGCGCCTGCGAGAGCTGAAAAATGTAGTTCTGCTACCCCACATGGGATCGGCCACGGTCGAAGGGCGGATCGAGATGGGTGAAAAGGTTCTGGTGAATATCAAGACGTTCCAGGACGGGCACCGGCCCCCGGATCAGGTTGTCCCGGCCATGCTCTGACGGGCGGGTCGGTCAGCCGATTTTGTAAGTAGGAGGCATTATGCGCAGGCTCGTTTTCTTCGCTGCGGCACTCTTTTTGTCCAACGGCGCGATGGCGCAAGAGGCGGCTGATGCTGTCGCGCCCGAATTGGGCGGGGCAGGTGCCATTGCAACGAGCGCCGCAGTCGCAGACGCCCAACGCCACAAAGAATCTGGTCAACCGGTTGTGGCAGATGACTGGATGATCGCGGCAGCGCATCCCCTTGCTGTCGAGGCGGGCGCAAAGGTACTGCGCGCAGGCGGCACTGCGGCGGATGCGATGATTGCCGCCCAGCTGGTGCTGGGACTGGTCGAACCGCAAAGTTCGGGTCTTGGTGGCGGGGCTTTTCTGGTCTGGTGGGACGCGACGCGTCGTAGTCTCACCACACTCGACGGCAGAGAAACCGCCCCGCTGGCCGCAACGCCATTGATGTTTCAGGCCGAAGACGGCACGCCGATGGATTTTTTCAAGGCGGTGCCCGGTGGCCTGTCGGTGGGTACTCCGGGCACGCCTGCATTGTTGCACGCCGCGCATCAACGCTGGGGGCAGGCCGATTGGGGCACGCTGTTTGATGATGCGATCCGGTTGGCCGAGGATGGATTTACCGTCAGCGAACGTATGCATCAGTCGATTGTGCGCAATGCGCTGACATTCGCACCCTTTCCAGAAACGGTTGCCTATTTCCTTCCCGATGGAGAACCGATCCCAGTCGGTCAAACCTTACACAACCCGGCCTATGGCAAAACGCTGCGCGCGTTCGCCCAAGACGGGCCAGATGTGTTTTACACAGGAGAGATTGGTCGGGAAATCCTGCGCGCTGTGCAGAATGCGCCCTATAATCCGGGGTTGCTGACCGAAATGGACCTTGCGATTTACCAAGTGCGCGAGCGTGCGCCAGTTTGCGCGGCCTATCGCGACCATGAAATCTGTGGCATGGGACCACCATCATCCGGGGCGCTGACTGTGGGGCAGACGCTTGGCCTGCTGTCGGGGTTCGATTTGGCCGCGATGGGGCCGCACAGCGTGGAGGCACGGCGGCTCATCGGGGATGCCAGTCGGCTCGCTTTTGCCGATCGCGGGCGCTACTTGGCTGATAGTGATTTCGTGCCGATGCCAACGCAGGGCTTGCTGGAGTCGAGCTATGTGGCGCGGCGGGCCGAATTGCTGAAAGGCGACGATGCGCTGCCGGAGGTGACGGCTGGAACGCCCGAGTTCGACCATGCCCTGAACTGGGCGGATAGCGACGTGATCGAATTGCCGTCAACGTCGCATATGTCGATCGTCGATCGCTATGGCAACGCGCTGTCGATGACGACCACCATTGAGAGTGCATTTGGCTCGCGCCTGATGGCAGCGGGATTCCTGTTGAACAATGAGTTGACCGATTTTTCATTTCGCAGCCACCGCGACGGGGTTCCCGTCGCTAATCGGGTAGAGCCGGGTAAACGTCCGCGTTCGTCGATGGCGCCAACGATTGTGCTGAAGGATGGGGCACCGGTTCTGTTGATAGGGAGTCCGGGGGGCAGCCGGATCATTCCGTATGTTACCAATGCGATTATCGCGCATCTTGATTGGGGACTGGATGTCCAACAGGCCGTGGCATTGCCGCATCTGGTCAACCGCTTTGGGACCTATGACCTTGAGGAGGGCACCAATGCCGAGGCTATGGCAGATCCACTGCGCGCGCTGGGCTACGAGGTGAACTTGCGCGATCTGACATCAGGGCTGCATGCGATCTCGATCGGCGACGGTTTGCGCGGTGGAGCTGACCCACGTCGTGAGGGCGTCGCATTGGGAGAGTAGGTACTGCCGCCCGAAAGACGCCAGTCAAGCATCCCAATTTTGCCAGATTTATCGGGGACACTGCCGCCGAACGACGCGACAGGAGTAGCCGAAATGATCAACAAATTTGCACTCGGTTTTGCCGCGGTCGCCGCATGTGCGGTTGCCGGGGTTGATTACATTTCCCAAGCGCAGGCTTTGGGGAAAGGCCCGGGCGAATACTCCATGACGGATTACACCCAGTCCGTATCCACGCGCGTCGGCGCACTGGTGGGGACACCACCAGAGACGCCAAAGGTTTTGGCCAAAACCTACCTGCCCGAAGCGCCAAATGGCTGGACCCGGCGCAGCTGGTCGCCCGAGGATACTGGTGTTTTCGGTGATGCGGACATGGTGGGCCTCAAAGCGACGCTGCTGAGTAAATTCAACGAAAGCACGGCAATGACCGCGGCCAAATCAATGATGGCTGGTAAGGAAAATGCACGCGCGGAACGTGATGTATGGGAATATGTCGGGGCAACGGGCACGATCCGTCTGTCAGCCACTCACAATCCGTCCACCGGTCGAATATTTGCTGAAAAACTGGAAAACGATCCAGCCCGCGCCAATGTCATGCTGCGTCAGAGCGGCCGCCCCATCATCATGGGTGAAATCGCTGGTGTGACATTCTATGCGTCCAAACGTGACGAATTTGACAGCAGTGGCAACCTGCCGATCTTTGCGCGCGGCTATATCGGTGATGACATTGCAATCACGGCCTATGCTGACGGTAATCACGAGACACTGCTCGATCTGTTACTGGCCATCGACTATGATGCGCTGAATGCGATGCAGGAAAAGCCTGCCAGTGGTATCGGTAGTGATGCCCGCCCAATCAGCGCGAAAAAGCGCGCGATCTTTTTGACGCGCGCCGCGCAGCTAGAAAAAGCAGCGGCCGAAACCGCCAATCGCGTGGCGAAAGCAACGAATGAGACCAAGGAAATCGCGGCCAAGCGGCTTGAGCGTCAGGGCAAGGAAGGTGGACTTTTTACCAGCCTTGATCAGTCATCTGACGATAAGTCGGATGAGGCAAAGTCCGGTGCAAAGCGGCTCCAACTGAATTCGGACACCTGTCGCACCAGTAGTGTTGGCAAGTTCTGTGGCACCGATTGATGCCAGTTACGCGCGATACAGCGTCCTAGGGCGCGCAGATTTCATTCCACGGCCCCTTGGCCTGCGTGTAAAAACGCGCGATGGTTTTGGTGGGAAAGGGGCCTGCCATGAATTCCACACTATGCGGCGTTATTATATCTATAGAACATGCGTGTTCGTAGCGCGGGTGTCAGGCGGAACATGGCGCGTTTCTCGGGGCATGCGGTACTTTTGACGACCTGTCTTGTGATTGCGTTGGGCGGCTGTTCGCGTGCGCTGACACCCAATGAGCGCGCCTTTGCCGCCGATATCCTTGGGCCGAGCCTTGATGCGGACAAAGTGAGGGTGGCGCAGGATATGGGCTTTGCCGCCCCGCCCACGAAATCGCATCGGGTTCCCAGATCACTACCGGTCGACAGCCCACCACATGAGGGGGCATGCGACAGAACCGCGCCGCAAGCGGCCTCGGGACCGCCACCTGCATGGGCGCTCTTCAATCGCGTCCATTTCGTCACTGACCTCTACCAGCCCGACCTGGCGGCAGGCTGGCCCCAATATGCGCTCTTTCCGCAGGCATTGGTGATGGCGCATGAATTGGTGCATGTTTGGCAATGGCAGAACCGCCGTCGGACGCATTATCACCCCGTTCGTGCCGCCTTGGAAAGCCTCGTCAATCTCGACCCTTATTTCTATGCCCCCAAAGATGGGACGGCGTTCCTCGAATACGGGTACGAACAGCAGGCGGCACTGCTGGAAGACTATCTGTGCTATGCGCTATACGATCCTGCCAACGCGCGGCGCGCCCACCTGCGCACAATCCTGTCGCCCTATTTCCCACTCGATCGGCTGGATGCGTCGCTCGCCCGGTAAGGCGTCGTTTTGAATGCCGCGCGTCGGTTTTGCATCGCCTTAGGTCGGCTGGGCTGCGCGCGGTTCCGCTGGCATGATAAAAGCAGGATAACATATGCGCCAGGGAGACGGTCTCATGCAAACCCAAGTCAAAGCTCTTGTTGTCGGTGGCGGTGCCGTCGGTACGTCCATTGCCTATCACCTCGCAAAGGCTGGGTGGGATGATGTGATGCTGTTGGAGCGTGATGAATTGACATCGGGCAGCACATGGCATGCAGCGGGGCTGCTGCCGCTCTTTAACATGAGCTATGCCACGACCCATATTCACAAATATTCGGTCGATTTCTACAAGACTCTGGAACAGGAGACTGGCCTCAACGCCGGTTTTGCCGTGGTGGGCAACCTGCGGATGGCCCAAACCGAAGAGCGGATGGACGAATACCGCCTCTACGCGTCGACAGCCGAGACATGCGGTGTTCCCTATGTCTGGTTGACCCCGGATGAGATCAAGGAAAAATGGCCGCTGATCAACACATCCGATCTGAAGGGCGCGTTGTATCACAATACGGATGGCTACATTAATCCTGCCGATGTGACGCAGGCGATGGCCAAAGGTGCCCGCCAGCGCGGTGTAATGATCGAACGCAAATGGCAGGCTGACGGGTTCCATTGGACAGGTACGCATTGGGAAGTGACCTGCTCGAAGATGGTCGAGAAAGGCGGCAACCTTGTCCCTTCTGACGAACAGATCGTTATTACGGCAGAACATGTTGTGACCGCCAGCGGCAACCATGCGCAACGCACGGCCAAGATGCTGGGTATCAAGATGCCTGCGATCCCGGTCGAGCATCAGTTCATCGTTATGGACACAGATCCCGCACTGGTCGAATTTCGCAAAGAAGCCGGCAACCCCGAGCATCCGGTGATCCGTGACGCCGACGCCCAAAGTTATGTCCGTGAGGAACGCGGCGGCTGGATTCTTGGCGTCTATGAAAAGAACGCCCCGGCCGTCTTTGAACATGGGGTGCCCGACAGCTTCCGTGCCGATCTGTTCCCGCTCGATCTGGAGCGCATTGAAGAGCAATATATGGCAATGATCCACCGCATCCCGTCCTGCGAGGAAAGCGGCCTGAAGGATGATTTCAACGGTCCGATCTGCTACACGCCCGATGGCAACCCGCTAGTTGGTCCCGCGCCGGGTCTGCGTAATATGTGGCTCGCCGAAGGATTCAGCTTTGGCATCACTGCGGCAGGCGGAACTGGGTATTTTCTAGCGCAGATGATGGTCGACGGCGAGGCCGAGATCGACATGGCGAGCCTTGATCCCAAACGGTACTCGTCCAACTGGATGACGACCGAGTTCGCAGCGCGCAAGAATGAGGAATGCTACGACCACGTCTATATCCTGCACCATCCGGACGAGGAACGCCCGGCCTGCCGTCCGCTGCGCACGGCGCCCGCCTATGATCGGCAAAAGGCGCGTGGCGCGCAGTTCGGGTTCGTCAATGGCTGGGAACGGCCTAACTATTTCGGCCCGCTCGACGCGCCGGAAAACTTTGACCATGACGCGCGCAGCTTCCGCCGTGGCGGTTGGTGGCAATATGCCGTGGACGAAGCCCGCGCGATCCGAGAGGGCGTCGGCCTGATCGACGCGACGGCGTTTACCAAGCATGTCGTTAAGGGGCCGGGCGCAACCCAGTTCCTTGATTGGTTCACCTGTAACAAACTGCCGAAAGTGGGCCGGATCAATCTGACTTATGCGCTGACCGCGAACGGTACGACGCGCACCGAATACACCATCGTGCGCAATGGCGAGAACAACTATTACCTCGTCTCTGCCGGGGCATGGACGGAATATGACGCCGATTTCCTGCGCAAGGCCGCCGAGGATAAGATGGAGGAGTTCGGCTATATCGAAATTCAGGACGTCACGACGCAATGGGGTGTTTTCGCCATCGCGGGTCCGAAATCGCGCGATGTCCTGAATGAGGTGATCAAAGACGCAGATCCGGCGACCGCGCTCAGCAACAAGCGGTTCCCGTGGCTGACGGCACGCAAAATCGAGCTGGGCATGTGCCCGGTCAACGCAATCCGTGTCGCCTATACCGGTGAATTGGGCTGGGAACTGCATCACCCGATGGAGATGCAGAACTATCTCTTTGATCTGCTGATGGGCGCGGGGGAAAAGCACGGGATGAAGCTGGTCGGCGCGCGCGCGCAGAACTGGCTACGACAAGAGAAATCCTACCGCGCCTTCGGCAATGAACTGGGTCGCGACGCGACGCCGCTGGAGGCTGATCTGCCGCGCTTTGTTGACCTGGACAAGGAATTTCACGGCAAGGATAAGCTGGTCGAAACCGGCGTGCGCGCCAAATGCTGCACCTTGCTGATCGACGGGCCGGACGATGCCGATCCGTGGGGGCGCGAAGTGCTCTACACTGCGGACGGCGAACGGGTCGGGCGTCTGACATCCGGCGGCTATTCGGTGGCGTTCGGGAAATCCATCGGCATGGGCTATATCCGACCTGAACTGGTGGTGCCGGGCACGGTGCTGAAGGTTAAGATCATGGACCGGCTCTGGGACGCAACCGTGACCGAGGACAGCCCTTATGATCCGAAGAACGAGGTGATCCGCAAGGATGGCTGAGGGCAGGGCCGCCGCACGATCGCCAGACCGCACGCAGGGCCGGCGATCCCGCCGCTTGTGACGCGGGGGACAGGGCAAATGTCTGATCCGAGCCCATGATTACCGCGTCGCCTACCCGGGAATCGAGGAACATACAGATTTAGTTACGATGGGTTGCGATCCACCAAACATTTCCGCATGGGTCTTTGATACCGGCCATCCGATCGCCATGTGGTCGATCATTTGGTTCCATTAGACTTACCGCGCCTGACCTCAGTGCCGCCTCGTAGGTCGCATCAACGTCCGGTATGAAAAGGTGCATCTGGGAAGTGATGGCCGGGTAAGTCTCCGAGCTTTCATTGAGCATGATAATCGAGCTGCCAATGCGCACTCGGGCATGTTGGATAAGATTGTTCTCGTATCTGCTTGTCTTGATCACAGTTGCATCGAACGCAGTGATCAGGAACGCGATCAATCTGTCCGCGCCGACAACCGTGAAATAGGGTGTGATCGAGCTGTAGCCTTCAGGTGTATTATCTTTATTGGTCACACATCATGTCCCTGGACGGATTTGATCGATCAATGCCAGTCGCTACGGGTGTTCCGTGTCGATCAGGGCTGGCTTCAAGATGGCGCCGCCCGGTGGCAGTAGAAGCTTGCAATAGCGCCTTGCTGGATGGCTGATCACCCACCCTTCATATACGGCATCAGGACCACTTCGCTGTCTGGTCTGATCTCGGTGAACCATGAATTGCGGTAAACGCGCCCGTCGATGGCGACGGACACGCCGCGTTTAATCTGCGGCCCAAGGGCAGGGTAGTCACGTTGAAGAGCGTCCAGCAACTCTTTGAAGTTGCTGGCCTCCACCTCGACTTCTTCCCGCCCGTCCGCAAGGTCGCGCAACGATCCCCAAAGCGCGACAGTCACCATGGTTCAGCCCTTCGACATCATCGCCTTGAGGATCTTCGGCGGTGACATTGGCAGTTCGTGCAGACGGATGCCTGCCGCGCGGCTGACGGCGTTGCTGAGTGCCGCGAGGGGGGGCACGATCGACGTTTCACCCACACCACGCACACCATAGGGATGGCCGGGATTCGGGATCTCCAGAATGACCGTATCGATCATCGGCAGATCCGAGGCAACCGGGACACGGTAGTCAAGGAAGCCGTCATTTTGCAGCTTGCCATCCTCACCATAGATGTACTCTTCGTTGAGCGCCCAACCGATGCCCTGCACCGAGCCGCCCTGCATCTGTCCCTCGACATAGTCGGGATGGACCGCCTTACCAGCATCCTGAAACACGGTGTATCGTACGACTTTGGTGGCACCGGTTTCCGGATCGACCTCCACATCCGCCAGATGCACGCCAAAGCTGACGCCGGCGCCTTCGGCGTTGACTTCATGGTGCCCGGCAATCGGTCCGCCGGTTTCGGATGCGATGGCGGCGATCTCGGCAATGCTCATGGGGTCGAAATTGCCCGCATTTGGCCCGGAAGGCTTGGCATAACCGTCTTCCCAGTACACCGCTTCCTCGTCGATCCCCCAGATCTTGGCGACGCGTCGGCACATGACCTGGATCGCGGCGCGTGCGGCTTCGATGGTGGCCAGTCCTACTGCAAAGGTCACGCGAGATCCGTCGGTCACGTCATTGTGGCCCAGACTGTTGGTATCGGTGATTACTGTGCGCACTTTGTCATAGGGGATGCCCAGTTCTTCGGCTGCCATCATCGAGATCGACGCACGGGAGCCACCGATATCTGGGTTGCCTTCGGTGATGCCCACAGTGCCGTCATTGTTAAGGTTCAGTGAAACGCAGGTGTTTCCACCAAAGTTGAACCAGAACCCGCAACTGATTCCGCGCCCTTGGTTCTCGCCCAGCGGGGCTGTGTAGTGGGGGTGGGCCTGAGCGGCCTCCAATGTTGCGACCAGACCGATCTGATCGAAGGTTGGTCCATAGGACGCTTTTGTGCCATCGCGCGCGGCGTTCTTCAGGCGCACTTCCATTGGATCGAGACCCAGTTCCTGACAAAGTTCATCCACAACGCTTTCGACGGCATAAATTGCCACCGGCGCGCCGGGGGCACGATACGCGGCTTCCTTGGGCCGGTTGGCCAGCGCGTTCCAGCCTTGGGTGCGCACGGCCTCCAGATCATAGGCGGCAAACGCAGCCTGAGCGCCGAAGCTGACCGTTTGGCAGGGGAACGCGCCGCCCTGATAACGCAATTGCGCGTCGCCAGCGGTGATACGTCCGTCCTTGGTCATGCCGATCTTTACGTCTGTCGATGATGACACTGTCGGGCCTGTGGCGCGGAACACTTCGTCGCGGGTCATCACGATCTTGACCGGGCGGTTGGATTTGCGGCTGAGCGCAAGGGCGAGGGGTTCGATGAACACGGTTGTTTTCCCGCCAAAACCACCGCCGATTTCGGATGCAGTGACGCGCAATTGGCTGGCTTCCATCCCCATGATCCCGGCGCAAAGCTCTCGCACAAAGAACTGTCCTTGGGTGCAACACCACAGATCCCCACGGCCATCGGCCATAGTGGCAAGGCAGGCGTGAGGCTCGATATAGCCCTGATGCGTGGCCTCTGTTTTGAAGCTGCGCTCGAGGATCAGATCGGCTTTGGTAAAGCCTGCCTCCAGATCACCGTGCCCGAACTCGTGAAAATTGGTGACGTTCGGCCCGCAGCCCTCTGGCACGCTTTCGTCTGCACGGCCTTCTTGCACCACGGGGGCATCTGCGGCCATCGCGGCATCGACATCCGTGACATGCGGCAGCACTTCATAGTCGACCTTGATCAGCTTGAGGGCGGCGCGTGCGGTTTCGGCATCTTTGGCCGCGACCGCCGCAACCGCATGGCCATGATAAAGCGCCTTGCCACGCGCGATACAGTTGTCCTGTACGTCGCGCAGAAAGTCATCCTCGGGCACATCGAAATCATCAGAGGTGATCACCGCCTTGACCCCGGCCAACGCTTCGGCGGCAGAGATGTCTATGGCTTTGATACGCGCATGGGCATGGGGCGAGCGCAGTACGCGCCCCGTCAACATGCCGGGGACCGAGAAATCCGCGCCGTAGAGCGCGCGGCCCGTTACCTTGTCCACACCGTCGGGGCGGGCGACGCGGGTGCCGACGACCTTGAAATCAGTCTTGGTTTTCGCAGGGAAGTTCATTTTATGCCCCTCTCATATCGGCGGCAGCGATTTGCACGGCCTTGATGATCTTGTCATAGCCGGTGCAGCGGCAGAGGTTGCCGGCCAGCCAATAGCGGATTTCCGTCTCGGACGGGTCAGGGTTGCGCTCTAGCAGTGTCTTGGCCGCGACCAGAATGCCCGGTGTGCAGATCCCGCATTGCAGTGCGGCGTTGTCGATAAAGCTCTGTTGCAGGGCATGCAGTGCGTCGCCAGTGGACATGCCTTCGACGGTCTTGATCTCGGCATCCTGCGCCTCGGCCCCCAGTACAAGGCACGAACACACGATCTCGCCATTCATTTCGACGGTACAGGCACCACAGTCGCCCGTGCCGCAACCTTCTTTGGCGCCCTTCAGGCCCACCCGGTCGCGTAGTGCATCAAGCAGTGTTTCATTCGGGGGACAGACGAATTCGACCTCGTCGCCGTTGACGGTCGTGGATACGTGAATGTTCTTCATGACTTGTCTCCGGCGCGTTGCATTGCGATGCGGGCGGCTCGCTTGGCCAATACACCCGCTACATGGGTGCGGAACTCAACAGTGCCGCGTTTGTCGTCGATGGGCGAGGCTGCGGCCCGGCAGGCTGCGGTGAGCGCGTCGATGGCAGCATCTTCCAGCTTGGTGCCGATGATGGCCTTTGCGGCATCCTCGACCAGCATCACTTTGGGGCCAACGGCACCAAGGACGACGCGTGCGGCAGAAATCGTGCCATCATCCGCTAGTTCCAGACTGACACCAGCGGACGCCACGGCGATATCCATTTCGGTGCGCGGGATGAACCGCAGATAGGCGTCAGAGGCTCGTTTAGAGCGTGCGGGTAGGAAAACCGAAGTGACGAACTCGCCCGGCTTGAGCGAGATTTTACCCGGTCCGGTCGGGATGTCGATCACGTCGCAATCGCGTGTGCCGTCGGGTCCTGCGATCCGCACGATGGCACCGGCGGCGACCATAGCGGGTACACTGTCGGCGGCCGGTGATCCGTTGCAAAGATTGCCGACCATCGTGCAGCGCCCCTGAACCTGTGTCGAGCCGATCAATTCGCATCCTTCCACGACGCCGGGCCATAGCGCAACGACCCCGGCATGCTGGCCGAGCTTAATCCCTGGCACAGCCGCGCCGATGCGATAGCCGCCATCTTCTTCGGTGATGTCGTGCATTCCATCTAGATGCTTGATGTCGACGATCATTTCCGGCTCTACCATGCCGGATTTCATCTGTACCAGCAGGTCAGTTCCACCGGCCAGAATGCGGGCTTTGCCGGCATTTTGTGCCAGAATGTCGGCGGCTTCGGCAGCGGTTTGAGGTTTAAGATATTGCATGGCGTGACGTTCCATCCCCTTTTTATCGGCGCATGGGCGCCCATCGTTTGGCCAGAGTAAAGCGCAAATGGACCGAACCCGCAATGCGCGAGGCGAGAAAAACTCCATAGAAAACGCAGGGCCTTACCATACAAATTTTGCGCGGCTATTGCGGGGTGATCCGCCGTGCGCCGGTGGCCGCGATGGATCGCGCTGAATACCCGTCGATGCTGCGTAAAAAACCGTTCAGTTCGGGATTGCTGCGGGTCGCCTCGCGGGCGGCTGAGATTACCAGATCGACCTCTTCGGATTTCAGGCGCAGCCGTGTCGGGATCGCGTTTAATTTTTCGCGTTCGTCGTCTGCGACGTCATGAAATGAAATCTGCCCGACAAAGAGCTTCACGTCGCTGCAATCCCATCCATCGAGTGATCCGCGCAGACGACGCACTTCGGCGCGGCTAAGACCACAGCGGAATTCGGTCAGATCCTTTACCCAGTCGTCCAGCGAGAGCCGCATCAGATCATAGCCAACGCGTGTGGCTGAAGACATGGATGAGTTCGCAATCGACATGGCAAGTTGCAGGCCTCCGGGGCCTTTTTGCTTTTTCGACCACTTGTAGTCTGACTGCACGCCAGCATTTGCCACCAGAAACAGCATGCGCCGCAACTTTACCGCTTCCTGCGCGCTCAGGGGGCCATATGGCGTTTCGGATTTCGCTCTTGCCATCGTCAGGCCGGTTGTGCCGAAATTATCGGTGATCCCTCCATCCAGCAATTTCACATACTTAACTTTGTCCGGGTCGCGATAGCTTTCCAGCGTTTGACCATAAGCCCGCATGGCTGATGCCGCTTCGGGGTTGAACCGTGCCGCTGTCAGCCAGTCAGGTTCCGAATAGTCGCACGCCTCGCTATGGGCCTCCAGCACGATGGGCGAAAAGACCAGCGGAAAGGCGGCAGAGGCAGCGACGGCTTCGGAAACAGGCAGCGTTCCCAGATCCGAACACAGGGCATTGAACGTTTCGGGGGAAAACAGGAACGGCGTATTGTTTGCCACATCTGCGGCGTTGATCCACGTGATCGCATGGCCGCGTTTTGCCAGATCTGCAAAGGTCGCCTTGCCGAAGATGCTTTCGTCCAAGAACCGCGCAAAAGTGTTTCGGCCATTGGCACCGCCCGCCAATCCCCGCGCGATGGTGAACGGATTATACGGAGAGTTAGACATGTACTTTTCGGCGTTCTGGATCAGATACCGTTCCCGGTAGCTATCAAGCCCCTTTGGTCCGTGCAGCCCATAGTAGGCCGCTGTAACCGATCCTCCGGAAACGCCGGACACCAGATTGACGTGCTTTAACAAACCGTCGCGACCATACTGATCATGCGCGGTGGCGCGCAACTCTTGCAGCATTCCATAGCCAAAGGCCGAGGCACGAGTGCCGCCCCCGGAAAATGCAAGGCCGATATAGATGCCATCGTCGCTTTGGAACGCGTTCGACTCCAAGCTGATATCAAGTTGGTTGTCGCTGCTCGAAAGGCTGGAGTTGATCGGCGCGTTGGTTGCAGAGCAGCCGATCAGGATCAGTGCCGCAGCAGCAATCGCGATTCTCGACCTCGTCCACATGGTTTTGCTCCGGTTGTGCGCCTTTTGCGTCGCGCAGTCACGCTAATGCAGCGCGCGGCCCGCGCAAAGTCCTTTTGCGGTGTTCTTGCAGTGCGTCCCCACAAGACAAGGTATGGCAAACCGGAGGTTGATAGAGTTTCGTCTGAGGCGATATGATATGGCAGGGCGCAGAGTGCGGTGCGTCAACATGACGAGGAGAATGGTAATGTTGCGATTTCTGAACCTGTTGACACCTGTGGCCCTTGCCTTTGGCATGGTAGTGCCTGCTGCGGCAGGCGATCTAGGCGGGATAACCCCGATCAAGCGGCTGGAAGCGTCGCGAATGATCTACAAGGCTGGTCTTGCCGATCAGGATCCATTGATGCTGATCGTTGCTGCAAAGATGCGAAAGACCGTTCCGCTGACTTTTCGTGCGCTTGCCCCCGAAGGCGGCAGTGCAGAAGGGGCCGATCCACTGAGTGCCGAGGCCATGCTGAACGCCGCGGCGATGCTTGCCCAAGGTGACCCAGTGATGGAGCAGCTCGTAAAGGACGTGCGCTTTACAGACGTGAAAGGCGTACCGGGAGGGCCGGTCTATTCCAGCACGGCGATCGCTGCGGCGAAGGACCACAAATACCCGCAAGTGCCGTTTGAGGGCGGTGCCTATGCCGAGATCTATGTCGAAGGGCAAGGACAGTCCAACCTTGATCTGTTCGTCTACGATGGCGCAGGGCGGCTGGTTTGTTCCGATACCGACATCACCGATATTGCCTATTGCGGGTGGAAACCATCGGCGACGGCAGAATTTACTATTCAGGTGATCAACAAGGGCAATGGAACACAGTACTCTTTGGTCACAAACTGAGCGGCGCGCCTGTCGGAAACGCAGGTACCTGTGGCGTCTTTGCGGTCGCGCGGACTCTGCATTGATGGTTTGTGTACCGGTGAATACTAACTGACCTACGAGCCACCAGCATGTCAGAATTGTCGGATGACCTGTTCATCACGGATCGCCATTTCCGTTTGCATCCCCCAGACTGTCTGGAGATCGTGATTTGTCGACCGCGCGTTGGCGGAAGCCCCCATCCGACGGTGGTGACGCAAGCACGGCAACTGACCAATGACGTGTCGCTCTCGCTGCATGACCAGCCGCGCAAAGCGGGGGGAAACCTGACGTTTTGACAGCGTGATCTGTGCAGACATGTACCTGTTTTTGTGAATAACATTATCGAGTGAAGGAAAAATATGATGCTGAAACACCTCATGGCCGCGGCGCTTGCCGCATTACTGATGACCCCCTTGGCGCGCGCCGAAGACCTGAAGCTGGCGGTTACAACATCGTTTCACAACTCTGGCCTTGCCGATGTTCTGCTACCCGAGATCAAGGCAGATACCGGCATTAACGTGCAGCTCTTGGTGGTCGGCACCGGTCAGGCGCTACGCTTGGGGGAGGCGGGCGATGTTGATGCGATCCTAGTACACGCCAAAGCCGCAGAAGAGGCCTTTGTCGCGGGCGGCAACGGCACGCACCGACGTGAGATCATGTATAACGATTTCGTTGTCGTTGGCCCGTCCGATGACCCGGCGGGTGCGGCAGCCGCGGCTATGGCCACAGATGCACTGGGTGCAATCGCCGCAGCCGAGGCACCGTTTGTCAGCCGCGGGGACGATAGCGGGACGCACAAAAAAGAGCTAAGCCTATGGGCGGCTGCTGACGTCAATCCCGAAGGCGAGTGGTATCGCGCCGTGGGTGCGGGTATGGGCGCTGCGCTGAACACGGCGGCCGGCATGAACGCCTACATTTTGGCAGATCGCGCCAGTTGGCTCAATTTTGGCAACAAGGGCGACCTCGCGTTGCTCTTTGCCGGTGATCCCGTCCTGTTCAACCAATACGCATTCCTGCCGGTGAATCCGCAAAAGCATGCCCATGTCAAAGCGGACTCGGCTATTGAATTGGAAGAGTGGTTGACCTCGGCGCGCGCGGCCGAACTGATTGATGGATACCGCGTGGCTGGCGAGCAGTTGTTCACCTTTAACGCCAAACCCAATAACTGAGCCGGGGCAGGGCCAGAGCGGCGGGGTGTTCGCGCATCCCGCCGTCATCCTTTGGCGCTATTTACGAAACGGGCGCAGCGCCTTTTGCATCGCGGTAATCATCGCATCGCGTTGCGCTGATTGCTCTGCGTGGCTGGCACCGTTGGCCGCCTCTGCCGCGCCTGCGACGATCACCGCAATCGTTTCGTCGTCCAGATAGGGCTTGCCCAGATCGTCCCACCAGCCATTGAATGTGTCGCGGAAATGGTCGCAGAACGCCTGCATGCCCCCGGGTCCTGCGCCGAGACTGAACAGCGTCGTCGGCCCCATCGCTGCCCACCGCAGCCCCGGACCTGCGGCCATGGCCTTGTCCACGTCGCCGGTCGAGGCGACGCCTGATTGCACCAGATGGATCGCCTCGCGCCAAACCGCCGCTTGCAGACGGTTGGCCACATGACCGGGCACTTCGCGATGGACGCGGATCGTGACCTTGCCCACGGCCTCGTAAAAGCGGGCTGCTGCATCCGCGACCCCCGGCGCAGTGGCCTCGTTTCCCATCACCTCGACCAGCGGCACCAGATGCGGCGGGTTGAACGGATGCCCCAACACCAGTCGAGATGGGTCGGCAAAACCCGGCTGCATTTGGCCCAGCGTGAGACCCGACGCCGAACTGGCGATGATTGCCTCGCGCGCCATCCTTGGCTCGATCTCGGCAAAGAGAGCGTGCTTGACTGTCAGCCGCTCAGGGACGCTTTCCTGAATGAACGCAGCGCCCTCGACGGCATCACCGGCATTCTGGTGAAAGGTAACTGCGTCCGGCGTTCCGCGATCGGTCAGACCCAATTCGGTCAATGTAGGCCAAGCCGTATCGATGTAGTCGCGGACCATCTTTTCCGCATTCGGAGAAGGATCATAAACCGCCACGGATCGCCCCGACGCTAGGAAAAGCGCGGTCCAGCTGGCCCCGATTACTCCGGCGCCCAAGGCTGAGACATGTTGAAATTCCATCAGAACAGTCCCGGATTGAGAGGGGAAGCCGCCGTCATGCCGCCATCGACGGTAAGGGTTGTGCCGCTGACATAAGCGGCCTGATCCGACCCCAGCCATGCGACGATGTTGGCGATGTCTTCGGGCGTGCCCATCCGGCCAACCGGATGACGCGCCAGCGCATCGCGCATCGCCGCTTGCGGATCGTTGGCCAGTGCAAAGCCGTCTTCGGCCATTTCGGTCATGATCCACCCCGGACAGACCGCATTGCAGCGCACCTTCGGGCCGTGATCCACCGCGATAGAGCGAGTGAGCCCATGAACGAATGCCTTGGACGCATTGTAAAGCGCCATGGATGGATCCGCGACATGCCCCGAGATCGAACCGATATTCACGATCGCACCGCCTTGGGCCTCCATCCCCGGCAGAACTGCCCGGCACATGTTGAACACGCCCCGACAATTCGGGCCGACGACTAAATCCCAATCGGAATCTGTGCTGTCGCGGACTGTTTTCTCAACCTGAACGCCAGCGTTGTTCACCAGCAACTTGATCGTCCCGTGCGAGGCGGCGCTGTCGACGATCTTTGCGGCGTCGTCGGGGCTGGCCACGTCAGCCTGCACCCACACAACCTCTGCCCCCAGATCGTCTGGTCGGGTGCCACGACCGCATGTAACCACCTTGTACCCATCCGCAAGGAGGCGGTCGACGATGGCACGGCCGATCCCACGCCCACCACCGGTGACAATTGCAATGTCGTCGTTCATTTCACTGCTCCTCGTCTAGAACGCAACCTGATCGCCCCCCTTGAGGCCAAGACGCATGCGCGCCTCGTCTGGAGTGGCGATGGTGAGGCCGAGATTTTCAATGATTTGCCGGATTTTCCTGACTTGCTGTGCGCTCGACGTCGCCTTCTGGCCGGGTCCTATATAGAGGCTGTCCTCCAGCCCAACCCGCAAATTTCCACCCAGCAGGGCGCTCTGGGTCGTAAAGGGCATCTGGTGCCGACCCGCTGCCAAAACCGACCATTCGTATTCGGCGCCAAAGAGTTTCTCGGCAATGGTGTGCATGTGCATCAGATTGTCCAAATCCGCGCCGACGCCCCCCAGAATGCCAAACACCATCTGCAAGAAAAAGGGTGGTTTGATCCAGCCCTGATCAATGCACCAGGCCAGATTGTAGAGATGGCCCAGATCGTAGATCTCGAATTCGAACTTTGTGCCATGTCCTTCGCCCAATTCCTTCATCGCGAATTCGATGTCGGCGAACGTGTTGCGAAAGATGAAATCGCGCGTCATGTCCAGAAACTCGGGTTCCCAGGCGTGCTTCCAGTCCGAATACTTGTCCTTCATGGGGAAAATCCCGAAATTCATCGACCCCATGTTCATTGATGCCATTTCCGGGCTGGCACGCAGCGCAGCGCGCAACCGTTGTTCTCGCGTCATGCCCAATCCCCCGCCGGTCGAGACGTTCATCACGGCATTCGTCGCCTGTTTAATGCGCGGCAGGAAATCCATGAAGAGTTCAGGATCGGCGTCCGGCCTGCCGTCCTCTGGATTGCGGGCATGCAGGTGGATGATTGACGCGCCGGCCTCGGCGGCCTCGATGCTGGCCTGCGCGATTTCGGTCGGTGTGATTGGCAGATGCTCGGACATAGTGGGCGTGTGAATGCCACCCGTGGGCGCGCATGTGATAATGATCGGTTTGCTCATGTAGCGTTCCTCAAACGGGCGCCTTGGCCCTTCTTTTTTACAAAACTACGCGCGATGCCCATAACCACAATCACAGGCGCATCTGTTGAACCTGCGCGCTCAACCCTCCATCCAGCACCCAGAGCTGACCGGAGGCATAGCGGGCCTCATCTGAGGCCAGCCAGTTTACCAGATTGGCGATGTCTTCTGGCGTGCCATAGGTGCGCATGGGGTGCACATCGCGCACCGCCTGCTGTAGCGCGTCGATCGATTTGCCACCGGCCCCCGATCCGTCACCGGTAAAGAAGCTCTGCAACATCGGTGTGTCGATGTAGCCGGGGCAGATTGCGTTGACCCGAATCCCTTCGGGGCCGTGATCGCAGGCCATTGCGCGGGTCAGGGCATGAACCGCACCCTTGGTCGCGCAATAGGCGGCAAGGCCAGGATCGGCGATGAATCCGTCGTAGGAGCCGAAATTGATGATGCTGGCGCTGATGCCCGATTTCGCGGCCGCGCGCATCAGAGGCAAGGCGTATTTGCTGGTCAGGAAGGTGCCTGTCGCATTGACGGCGAAGCTGAGGTTCCATTCTTCAAGGGTGGTATTCTCGATGGTCTTTTCAATCTCAATACCCGCCGCATTGACCAGAATATCCAGCTTTCCCTCATCTTCGGCAACCTGTGCCATCGCTGTCTTTGCCGCATTCTCGGATGTTACATCAAGGTGAATGAACCGGGTCCCATCAGCGTCATGTGCGCCGAGCGACCCTGCCTCACTGATGTCGGCTGCGTAAACAGTGGCACCCTCACGCAGGAAACGTGCGCAGATGGCGCGACCGATACCGCCGCGTCCGCCGGTCACGAGGGCGGTCTTGCCTTTCAACATCATTCTTCAGTCTCCTTGAGCGGGGGATAACGGTAGCGCGCGGCGGCCACAGTCCAGTCCATGTGATTGCGGACATATTGCTGGCTTGCATCGCTGGGCGGGTTGTAATCCCATGTGTCACCGGCACCGGCCTCCATCGCGGCATGCAGGGCACGGCGTGATTTCTGCGTAGCGATGATATCTGCGCGCAGGGAGGGGGAATCCCATCGTTCGGCCACTTCGGCTGCAAATCCCGCTGCGGCCTCTTGGTAATCGGGATCGCGTGCCCGGTTGGTGATCTCTGCCGGGTCGCGTGCCAAATCATAAAGCTGCGGTGGGTCCACGTCACAGTGGATGTACTTTAGCGCGCCGCGTCGGATCATAAAGACTGGCGCAGGGGTCATTTCGGCGCAATATTCGCCGACTGCCAAATCCTGTGTATCCGGC
The DNA here is from genome assembly GCF_011040495.1 of Pseudohalocynthiibacter aestuariivivens. Classification (GTDB taxonomy): domain Bacteria; phylum Pseudomonadota; class Alphaproteobacteria; order Rhodobacterales; family Rhodobacteraceae; genus Roseovarius; species Roseovarius pelagicus. Next base: position 297,159 of record NZ_CP049037.1, read on the forward strand.
TCACCGCGTGCCAACGGCAGCAGGGATCGGCCATCAATCGGTTCGCCGAACATATCAGGGCTGCCACCGGCGATCTCAACCAGTGTCGGCAGAATATCAACGAGTGAGCAGGCGTTTGGCGCGCTGCCCTGCACGATGCCCGGCCCGGCCATGATCAGCGGCACCCGTGCCGAATGTTCGAAGAAGTTCATCTTGTACCACAGGCCCCGTTCACCAAGCATGTCGCCGTGATCTGCGGTGACGATGATCACGGTGTTCTCCAGCGCGCCAGTTTCTTCTAACGTGCGGACGAGTTCGCCGATCTTGCTGTCGAAGTAGCTGACATTGGCCAGATAGGCGCGGCGGGCCCGAAGAACCTCTTCGTCTGTGAGCGGTATGTAGGATGCTTCGATCCCATCCATCACCCGGCGCGAGAATGGATCCTGATCCTCTGGGGCGATGATATGGGCGGGCATGTCGATGTCATCATCGTTATAGAGGTTCCAGAATTCTGGCCGTGCAACATAGGGGTCGTGAGGATGGATAAAGCTGGCGACCAATGCAAATGGCGTGTCGGTTCCGCAAACACGGTCACGGGCGCGGTCAAAGAGCCAGCGGCGTGCCGCAAACCCCACCTCATCATCATAGTCGATTTGATAGGTGGCTTGCGCAACGCCGCTTTCCTTTACGGTCTGCATGTTGTGGTACCACTTGTCGATCCGTTCGTCCGGCGCTTCCCAATCGGGTGTCCAGGCGAAATCAGCGGGGTAGATGTCCGTGGTTACACGGTCCTGAAAACCATGCTTTTGGTCAGGGCCGACAAAGTGCATTTTTCCTGATAAACAGGTATGATATCCTAAAGCTTTTAAGTAGTGCGCGAATGTCGGAACGCTGGCGCGGAATTCGCTGGCATTGTCATAGGCGGCGATGCGGCTGATCAACTGCCCCGACATGAATGCAAAACGCGAGGGCGCGCAAAGCGGCGCGTTGCAATAGGCAGCGTCAAAGCGCATGCCACGCGCGGCCAGCGCATCCATATGCGGCGTTTTGGCGATCGGATGGCCATAGGCGCCGCAGAAATGCGGGGCAAGCTGGTCGGCCATGATTATGGCGATGTTCGGTTTTGTCATGGACATGTCCTGAATTTTCTTCGTCTGAAGAAAATTGAATGAAGAAAACTCATAGGAATTTTCTCTTTCTATAAACGGCTTGCGGCTTGATATGCATTTAGGATGAGGCCGTGAAAATGGTGCACGGCATGTTCGGATTTCCCAGACCCGGACGGGTCGTTGACAATCCGGCCTTGGGTAAAGGCAGGCGTGTTCATGCCACGCTGGACGCTTTCAACCAGACCTATATCCTCGACCTGCAGCACCTCATCAATGTAGCGCATTGCGTCCTGCTCCATCGGGTCAGGATCCGGCGTCTCCAGATAGAAGTCATAGGTTTCCAGTGTCCGATCCGGCCCCATGGGGATCACGTTCAGCACGATGATCGACGACCGCCCCGGATAACGCATCAGGCAGGTTGTTGGCCACAGCCACCAGACGGCATGGGTTTTCACCGTCGCGTTGCTGACGTCATAGGCGCTGTTGGGGGTATTGCCGGCCTCTGCCATGTGCGACGAATAGATGCCGTAGGTTGTCACCTTGTAGGTATCCATATCAACAAGGTCGCAGAAATCCTTGTGCGCGGTCGGGCAGTGGTAACATTCCAGAAAATTATCGACGACGTTCTTCCAGTTCGATTTGATGTCATATGTCAGCCGACGCCCAAAGGTCAGTTGGTCAATATCGGGTGCCCAGTGTCGGATTTCGGTTTCCAGATCGCCGGACTGCTCGGCGAGCGAGACGGCGTTAGGGTCGAGGTTCACGTAGATGAAGCCGCAGAATTCCTCGACCTGCACCGCATCAAGGCAGATTTCCTTGGGGTCGAAGTCTGTCAGATGTTCTGTTTCAGGCGCGCGCACCAACTGGCCATCCAGTTTATAGACCCACGCGTGATAGGGACACATGATACGTGAGGTTGTGCCGCGACCACTCAACAATTCATGGGCGCGGTGTTTGCAGACGTTGTAGAACGCGCGCAGGACGCCCTCGCGGTCACGCACGATGGCGACGGGCTGCCCGGCGATCTGTGCGGTGAAGTAGCTGCCCGGCCCGCGCAATGCCTCGACATGGCAGACCCATTGCCAATTACGGGCCAGAACCGCGCGCAAATCTGCGTCGAACCATTTCTGATCGGTGTATGCTTCTGCGCGCAATGATTGCGAGCTGCCACTGTCGGCGGAGTAGCCTTGGCTGATATGATCATAGTCGGATTGGCTGAGAATGGCTGACATGACGACGCTCCGGTTACATTTCGGGGTAACGGCCCCGAACCTGCAGTCAGAATGTCGCAGCACGCGCCGATAAATGTGCATCCCTCGCCTTGATCTGAACTTTTATAGACATTGTGTCAGACGGCCTATTTCGCCTTACGGTGCAGCGGCCATGCGCGAAACTCGAACGGCACGCGCCCCTCTACGCGGTCGCGCCGGGGGGGCAGGCCGAAACGGTCACGATAGGCACGACTGAAATGCACCTGACTGGCAAAGCCAGAGGCGACCGCGACTTGGGCCATTGCCATGTCGGTCTGGGTAACGAGGCCCCGCGCCCTGTCCAGCCGGATATCACGATAGTAGAGCGCCGGTGTTTTCTTGACATATGTCCGAAAGAGCCGATTGAGCTGGCGATGCGAGATGCCGATCAAGTTGCAGACATCGGCAATTGGAATCGGCGTTTCCAGGTTCTTCTCCATCAAGGTGATGGCACGTTTCACTATACGCGGTGCAGTATTGCCCAATGGCTCCATCGGACCGGCATTCTGCTGACTGCCCGCAGGGCGAACGCTGGGGTGAAAGAGATACCGCGCCGCAGCGTTCGCCTGACCGTCACCCAACGCACCGCGTAAGATATTCAGTGCAAAGTCCACGCTGGCTGATCCACCTGCACAACTGATGCGATTGCCATCGAAAATGAATAAATCTTCGCTCATTTCAATGTCAGGATACATTTCACCGAAGGCGTCAATATGCTCGTAGTGAACAGTTGCGCGCTTTTCCTTTAACAGACCAGCCTGAGCCAGAATAAAGGCACCGGTATCCAGCGCGCCCAGCGTGGCACCCTGACCGGCCCATCGCCACAATGCTGCATGCAGTGGGGTGCTGTTATGTGTCTCGGGTGCCCAACTGGACGACACAATGACGATATCGGCGCTTTGCCCCTGCACTTGCGACAGGGGGATGGTTCCCAGTTCGGTTCCGTTGCTGGCCGGGCAGGGACCGCCGCGTTCTGATACGATCTGCCAACGGAAACGCGATGTGCCCCCCAGATAGTTTGCGACGCGAAACGGATCGACAAATCCCATGGTTGCCGACATGTTAAAATGCGGCGTCACGATAATGATGATTTTGCATGGTGATTGCGAAATTCGGCTCATATGACTATTGATGCAAAAAAGGGGACCAAAACAAGCATTTTGCGACGCGACGACCTGCAATACTTCAACGAACAAAAGCAACGAACAAAAAACAATCAGGGAGACTATAATGAAATATCTGAGCTGCGGCATCGCTATTGCCGCTATCGCGGGCGGTGTTCACGCCGCCGAGATGGGCGCGGTCGACGAGCCGATTAAACTGGCGATCAATGAATGGACCGGTCAGCATGTTTCGACGCATGTCGCGGGTGAGATGCTGAAAAAGGCTGGCTATAACGTCGAATACGTGACGGCTGGTTACATGAATATGTATCAGGCGATGTCTGATGGCGAAATCCACGGCGCGATGGAAATCTGGTCCTCGAACGTCTCTGACGATTATGCCAAACAGGTCGAAGCCGGTGGCGTGACTGAGATCGGCGATCTGGGACTGGATGCCAAGGAAGGCATCGCATATCCGGCCCACGTAGCAGAAATTTGTCCGGGCCTGCCGGCCTGGGAGGCGCTGAAGGATTGCGCAGGCCAGTTTGCCACGGCTGAGACGCTGCCGATGGGGCGTTTGGTCGATTATCCCGCCGACTGGGGAACACCCGGCGCGGATCGCATGACGGGTTTTGATCTGCCGTTCAAGGCCGTTCCCGCAGGCTCCGAAGGTGCGTTGATCACGGAACTGCGTGCCGCGACCGAAAAGAAATCACCATTGCTGATTACATTCTGGCAGCCGCACTGGGCGATGTCGGCCTATGACGTGCAGTTCGTTGATCTGCCGGTGGGCGAGCCCGCATGTTTCGAGGACCCGGCATGGGGCCCGAATCCAAACGCTGTTAACGACTGTGATTTTGCGCCGACGCGCATTTTCAAGGCGACATGGTCTGGCTTTGACGAGAAATGGCCAGCCGCTGCTGAAATCCTAGCGAACTATACCCTGAATGTGGCGGATCAACAGCCGCTGATGGGGAAGATCGACGTAGACGGCCAATCTGTCGAAGAGGCCGTAGCGGCATGGATGGGCGCCAACGAGGACAAGTGGAAGCCGGTTGTTGACGCGGCGACCAACTGATCTGCGACGCGGACACTGAAAACGGAAGCGTCCCGGCTCTTTTGCCGGGGCCTTCGCGCCCTTTGCGCGCACGACCCCAAGGCAAATCTGGGGCGCGTTGTTTTGAACAACAGAATTTCAGCTAATGAAATCAGGGGACCAAGATGAATGATGACACACGCGCGGATCAACCGGCGATCAGTTGTCGAGGGGTCTGGCAGGTCTTTGGCCCGAACGCCAAGTCAAAGCTCAAAGAGGCGCTGAACGCATCGGGGGGCGACGCGCAAACTGCAGCGGACAGATTGCGGCAAGACGGGCTGATTCCGGCGGTGCAGGATGCCAGTTTTGACGTCAATCGCGGTGAGTTGTTCGTGATCATGGGCCTGTCGGGGTCGGGTAAATCGACCATCGTGCGCTGTATCTCGCGTCTGGTCGAGGCGACGGGCGGGCAGATCGACATTGACGGGCAAAGCATCCTTGAGGCGAGCAAGGCGCAGATGATCGAGTTGCGTCGTCGCAAACTGGGAATGGTATTCCAGCATTTCGGTCTCTTTCCGCATATGACTGTGGCTGAAAACGTCGCCTTTCCACTGAAAATGCAAGGGCAGGGCAAGCGCGACCGATTGGCACGCGCGCATGAGGTGATCAACCTCGTAGGGCTGGACGGGCGCGAGGCGTCATACCCAAGGCAGCTGTCAGGCGGCCAGCGGCAGCGGGTGGGTATTGCGCGCAGTCTGGCCGTGAACCCGGATATCTGGTTTCTGGACGAGCCGTTCAGCGCGCTTGACCCCCTGATCCGTCGGCAGTTGCAGGATGAATTTATCAATATTCAGGCGACGCTGAAGAAATCTATCGTCTTTATCACCCATGATATCGCCGAGGCACTGAAAATCGCCGACCGGATTGCCATCATGCGCGACGGGCGCATCGTACAGATCGGCACCCCGACCGAGATCGTGCTGAAACCGGTCGATGATTATGTGCGAGAGTTTTCAAAGGACGTGGTCAAGGGACGGCATGCGCGCATCAGTTCGGTCCTCAGACCCCTCAGTGAAGCCCCGGACAACATGCCAGACGATCCGGGAATCCGTCAGGACATGACGCTGGAGGAAGCACTGGGCGCGTGCATCTCGCTATATGAGCCGGTTCCCGTGCATGACGCGCAGGGTAGGGTGATCGGTGTCGTGCATCCCTCTGATCTGGCCGCCGCATTGCAGGTAGAAGAGACATGAGTGCCCTAGACACCGGCTTTGCCACCTTGCAGGGGGGGCGCCTATTGACCATGGGCACCAAGGCGGCGCTGGTGGTGCTGCTTGTCGGCGCACTGTGCATGGCTTTGGCGCCGATCTGGCCGTGGCTGGTCAAGTTTCCAGACAGTTGGACGCTGCCCGCGTCGGAATGGATCGGCGCATCGCTCGGTTGGTTCCTTAATCTGATCAAGCCTGTGGCGCGGGTATTCTCGGGCATTCTGGCCTACCCGATGGAGTGGGCAAATGTGCTGTTCAATGGCATCCCCTGGCCTTTGACGATCGGGCTGGTGACGGCGCTTGGCTGGTATGTCGGGGGTTGGTCGCTGGCGGCGCTGTCCTTCTTGGGGCTTAGCTTTGTCGTCAGTTCCGGCTATTGGAATGAGAGCATGAATACCCTGTCGCTGGTGGCCGTTTCGGTGCCTCTGGCCCTGCTGATCGGCGGCGGGGTGGGCATTTTGGCCAATGAAATCCCACGCGTGCGCAACGCTGTTCAGACGCTGATGGACGTGATGCAGACCGTGCCGACATTTGCCTATCTCACACCGCTTCTGCTGCTCTTTGGTTTTGGCCCTGTTGTCGGCCTGATCGCCAGTGCGATCTATGCCGCGCCGCCGATGGCGCGCAACGTGATGCTGGGGTTAGAGCGTGTGGAAACCGACATCAAGGAGGCGGCAATCATGTCGGGGGGCACCCGCATGCAACAGCTGTTTCTGGTCGAGATACCGTCAGCCAGCCAGCAAATCATGGTCGGAGTGAACCAATGCCTGATGGCCGCCCTCAGCATGGTGATCATCGCCGCCGTTATTGGGGGGTTCAATGATATCGGCTGGGAGGTGCTGCTCACTATGCGCAAGGCGCAGTTTGGTCAGGCGTTGCTGGCGGGACTGGTGGTCGTGGTGTTTGCCATCGTGATCGACCGTATCAGCGGGCAGATGGCCGAGGATCGTCGACGCCACTCTCGGCGTATCTCAGGCGCAATCATTGCCATTGCCGGCGTCATTGCGCTCGCGTTCTGGTCTCACTTGCCTGACCCGGCGTCGCTCACTCTGCTGCAACCTGTTGCTGATTGGGTGGATGGCGGGTTGAGCGCATTCACTGTGGCGAACGGTTCGGGCCTTGATACGCTCAAGAACGGGGCGATGTTTTATGGGTTGTTACCGTTGCGCATCGGCCTTGATGGCGCGGTGCTACCCTTCACTTGGGGGTTTCAGTGGACCCAGAACATGAGTTTCGCATTCTTTGCCATAGCGGCGGCGCTGGGTGTGGTACTGGCATGGCGCGGCAATGTTGCGGCGGGCGTTATGTTGGTAATCGGGGCGGGTGTGGTCGAAACTGGTATTACCGATCTGCCGTGGCCATTTATCCTGATCGGAGCTGGAGCCGTTGGCTGGGTCGCGGGGGGGCGCAAGCTGGCACAGTTCGCGGTGTTGATGTTGGTCGCCGTTTTGCTGAGCGGACTATGGGACAAGGCGCTGCTGTCACTATACCTGTCCGGCGCAGCCGTCATTACATGTGCCATCGTCGGCGGTGCCATTGGTCTGCTCTGCGCGATGAGCCCGCTGGCATGGCGGTTTGTGCAACCGATTTGCGATATGCTGCAAACGATCCCGCTGTTCGTCTTTCTGATCCCGGTACTGATGTTCTTTCAGATTGGTGAATTTTCTGCGTTCCTCGCGATCTGCTTTTACGCGATCGTCCCGATGATCCGTTATACGCGCCACGGTCTGGTGACGACGCCGGATGAACTGATTGAAGCGGCGGTGTCGTCTGGGGCGACCACTTGGCAAACCATGGTGGAAGTGCGCGCGCCCTATGCGGCACCGACGATCCTGTTGGGGCTAAATCAGACGATCCTCTATGCATTCGCAATGCTGGTCATCGCAGCATTGATTGGAACTACGGGGCTTGGGCAGTCGATCTTTCTGGCGTTGGGTCAGGCCGATGTCGGTCTAGGGATCACCTCTGGGGCATGCATGGCAATCCTCGCATTGGTCGCGGACCGGCTGGTACAAGGATTTGCCACCGAGCGGCGCAAGGCTCTTGGGCTGTAGTCCATCGGTGCGGATCTGTGGCGGCGCGGGCGGGGCTGTTTTCGCCTCTGGTCAAAACCCATACGACTGTGGCATTGCAGGTCCAGCCAAAACCCGGGGGCGCAAGCCATGAAGCGATTGAAGAACCACCAAGCGCGGATCGACTGGATTTCGAAGACACTGCGCGCGCTGCCGGAGGGCAGCAGCCTGTTGGATGTGGGCGCTGGCGAATGCGCCTACAAACCCTATTGTACCCATCTGGAATACCTCGCCCAGGATATTGCGGAATATGACGGCTCTGGCGATGGCAAGGGGCTGCAAACCGACGTTTGGGATACCAGCCAGTTGGATTTCGTTTGTGATCTCTATGATATCCCCGAGGATCGACAGTTCGACACAGTGTTCTGCTCGGAAGTTCTGGAACATGTGGTGGACCCCGTGCGCGCGGTCGAGAAGATGGCGCGCCTGACCAAACCCGGCGGCCAAATGATCGTGACGGCACCCTTCAACTCGGTCACACATTTCAGCCCCTATCATTTTTGCACGGGGTTTTCGCAATATTTCTACCGGCACCATCTGGAACGGTTGAATTTCGAGATCGTCGAGTTGACGGCCAATGGCGGATTTTTTGACAGCGTCGATCAGGAGTTAGGACGGGTTTCCAAGACACGCCGTCAGTTCGGTGCATGGTTTCCGGACCCCGTCCTTATGATCCTGACCAATATCACACGGCTTTGGGTGCGGATGGTCGCCGGTGGCGATGGCGACCGGATGAGCCGGAAATCGGCCGAGTTGCAGACCTTTGGTTGGTTTGTCGTCGCACGCAAATCCGCAGATTGATCACAGCAAGGATTTGACCGGCGCATTCGCGTCCAGATGCATCTCGGTGCGCAATTGCGCGCGCGCGCGTGCCAGTCGTGACATGACGGTACCGGTTGGGCATCCGATTGCATGGGCCAGCACCTGAGGGCTGGTTTCGCCCCGCGCCACCAGTCGCATTAATGTTGCCTGATCTTCTGGTAGCCTTGTGATTGCAGCCACCAGCTCGCGAAGGGCGATGACGCCGAATACATTCGGATCAATGCAGGGTTCAGGCGCGTCGGTTTCGGGTTGCATCGGCGTGCGCCGCTTTGATGCGCGAAAGAGATTGCGTAGTGCGGCGCGAGCATAGGCACGCAAATCCTCGATCTCTTCCAATGCTGCCCATCTTTGCCATAAGCGCAGCAGCGTTTCCTGCGTCAAGTCATGGGCTTCCGCCTCGTTTTGCGCAAGGCGCCGGGCAAGGCGCAGCAGGTCGGCATGAAGGTCGATCAACGTGTCTGGCATATGGACGGGATTGGGCATTCGGGCCTCGCAGCGGGGATGTTTCGCCATCAACCTGCGCACGGCGCGCTCATCCTGCAATTGGGGACTTTCCGCCGATACATCCTATGCGGGCTTTTTGGGCGGTGACGTGCCGGAACCCCGCGATTGCGTAGGCAGGCATCCGCTGCGCGAAAATCCGCTGCGGACGCAAAGCGCCGCCAGCGCGTCATGTGGGGTGAGGCAGGCATGAGGCCTGTCCGAAACTGCAAGTACAGGAGATACCTGATATGACCAAGTTTATCGTAATTCTCATCGGGCTGGGCGCATTGGCTCAATCCGCCGTCGCCGCGACCGAGATCGACGCCAATGGGGACGGGCTGATGACCATTGAAGAGGTCCGCGCCGTATACCCCGAAATGACCGCTGAAGTGTTCAGCGAGATCGACGCGAACGGCGATGGTGCGCTTGATGATGACGAGATGGTGGCCGGGCAGGAAAATGGCCTGATCCCCGCTGCGACGGACGGCTAACCCTCCGCTCCGTCCCCCCGGCCCGTAATTATTCTCTTCTCCAGCAAGACGCGGGCTGGGGGCATTATGCAATAACTGCCAAATTTTCCTAGCGGCCCCGGACCTGATCCGGGGCCGCTGGTGCATTACGCTGGCGTTGCGCGCTTGAGCATACCGAACAGGTCGCGTGGATCATCAGGGTCGGCCAGAAGATCGAGATCGTGGTAGAATTTCGTGCCTTTGATATGATCGCGGACATATCGCAGGGCACTGAAATCCTCGATTGCAAATCCGACGCTGTCAAAGAGGGTGATTTGACCCGCGCTGGTGCGTCCCTTTGCCGTGCCGCTCATTACCTGCCACAACTCGGTGACAGGGTGATCTTCTGCCATTTGCTGGATCTCGCCCTCGACGCGCGTTTGTGGTGGAAATTCCACGAAGATATCTGACCGCTCCAGAATGGCCGGGGCCAGTTCGGTCTTGCCGGGGCAGTCGCCGCCGATGGCGTTGATATGCACACCTGATCCGATCATGTTGTCGGTCAGGATGGTCGCGTATTGCTTGTCAGCGGTGCAGGTCGTGATGATCTGCGCACCTTCCATGCTGGCCTCTGCGCTATCGCACTCCACTACCTTCAGGCCCATACCGGCCAGATTGCGTGCCGCTTTGCGGGTTGCTGCGCGGTCGGTGTCATACAGGCGCACCGTGTCGATCCCAACGATGGCTTTCATCGCAAGGCTCTGAAATTCGGATTGTGCGCCATTGCCGATCATTGCCATTGTCGTGCTGCCTTTGGGTGCCAGATATTTGGCCACCAGTGCAGAGGTGGCGGCAGTGCGCAATGCGGTCAGCAGGGTCATTTCGCTCAGCAGGACGGGATAACCGTTGGCCACATCCGCCAGCAGACCAAAGGCGGTGACCGTTTGCAGGCCTTCCTTGGTGTTCTTGGGGTGACCATTCACGTATTTGAACCCGTAAACCTCGCCATCGGAGGTCGGCATCAATTCGATCACACCTTCAGAAGAATGGCTGGCGATCCGCGGGGTTTTGTCAAACAATTCCCAGCGTTTGAAATCGGCCTCGATATAGTCCGCAAGGCCGATCAATATCGGCTCGACGCCAATACTGTGTACCAGCTGCATCATGTGATCCACGCTGACGAAGGGCACGAGCGCTTTGTCGGAGGGGGGAAGGTTGGTCATCGTCGTTATCCTTGTTTCGGTGTGCGGCGGGCAAGGTGCAAGCCTGCCAACATGCAGCGAACAGATCCGCCTGCGGTTTCAAGAGTGGGGATGCTCAGTGGTACCAGACGCAATGAGCGTTCGAGAATTTGGACCTGTTCAGCGTCCAACGCCCGGAGCGCGCGCGCCGACAAGGCGAGGATCAGTCCGCCGGGTGTGCTGAGTTCGATTGCATTGCCCGCAAACTCGCCAATTTGATGTTCGGACAGCGAAATCACATCACGTCCGGTTTCGGCCAGTCGCGCGTGGATCTCATTGCGCCGTGCAGCGTCGGCGATCATGTCGGAGCCGATCATCGCCACATGGGTACCCACGGCCATCAGAACATTGGTGTGATACACCGGTGCGCCGCTGGCATCTGTTGCATCGAACACCATCGGCTCGTAGCCGAAGTTGGTGCAAAACCGCTCTAACAATACCGGATCAGCCCGGTGCGATCGCGCGACATAGGCGATACGCCCGATATGGTCGAGAACCATCGCGCCGGTCCCTTCGAGGCTAAGACCGTCCTGTTCCAGCCCCGAATAGTCGGTCACGGTTTGCACGCGGTAATCGCGCTTCAGCAATTCGATCACGTCGCTGCGCCGCTCGCGACGGCGGCTGGCTGCAAACATCGGATAGATCGCTACGTGACCGCCGGAATGGGTCGAGAACCAGTTGTTCGGAAAAACCGAATCTGGGGTATCGTCGCGTTCGTCCTGAAATACGTGCACTTTGACACCAGCGGTCTGCAATATTTCAACAGCGGCGTCGAATTCCGTATGCGCTGCGGCCGCCACGGCATCGGCACTTTGATCGGGCCGAGATTGAAACCGGTTGTCGGCCTCGGTCTCGGGGTTGGGTTGAAACCGGTTGGGCCGGATCATCACCACGGAAGAAGGGGCCTGAACGCTCATGAATAGGCGCGCGTCGGGCGGTCGAACACCCGGCGTCCCATGGCAGAAGCTGCCAGATCGACCATCACCTGCGCCGTGCGCCCGCGATCATCGAGAAACGGATTCAACTCGACCAGATCAAGCGATGTCATCAGCCCGGAGTCGCAGATCATCTCCATCACCAGATGCGCCTCGCGCATCGTTGCACCACCCGGCACTGTGGTGCCGACCGCAGGGGCGATGCCGGGATCGAGGAAATCCACGTCGAGCGAAACATGCAACATACCGTTGGCCGCAGCGACATCGCGCAAAAACGTCTCTAGCGGGCGGGCGATGCCGGTTTCATCAATGCTGCGCATATCGTGATAACGGATGTTGGTCTGCTGCAGGTCGTCGCGCTCTGCCGGGTCGACCGATCGCAGGCCCATGAGGCATATGTTTTCATGCGGCACCGGATGCGTCACTTCGGGAAAACCGTGAAAGCCATCACGGCCTGTCACGTAACCCAAGGGTGATCCGTGCAGATTGCCGGACTCAGTGCTTTGCGGTGTGTGGTAATCGGTATGCGCATCCAGCCACAGCACGAAGAGCGGACGATCCTGAGACGCAGCGTGGCGTGCGGCGCCCAGAACAGTGCCGAGCGCAAGCGCATGGTCGCCACCGAGAAAGATCGGGATGCCTTGCGGCAGCGCCTCTTCCGCCGCGCGTGCCAGCGCGGACGTCCAGCCGATCATCTCATCGGGGGCGAATACGTGGTTAGGCAGTTCTTGCGGTGCGGTTGCAGCGTCGGGCGACACATTGCCGGTATCACGAACCTCTAGTCCCAGATCGCCCAATGCCTCGGCAATGCCGGCAACGCGATAGGCGTCGGGCCCCATACGGCAGCCCTGACGACGTTTGCCGCTGTCCATCGGTGCGCCGACGAGAATACAGGTATTGGTCATGTCAAAGCCCTCTCTTTGCTTGCGTTATCGCGAAGATATGCGCAAATAGTGCGGAAGGAAGCGATCAGTTTGCTCCATTCGAAACATTATTGGGCAAAATGGAGGGGCATTCTTTCAATATGGACGAAACCGATCGAAAATTGCTCTCGGCGTTGCGCCACGACGCTCGGGCGTCACTGTCGGATCTGGCCCTTGGGCTGGGTGTCTCGCGGACCACGGTGCGCAGTCGGATCGAACGTTTGCAACGGTCGGGCCAGATTGTGGGTTTCACTGTCGTTCTGAAAGAAGACACCGCCCGCGATCCGGTGCGTGGCCTGATGATGCTGGGTATTGAGGGGCGTGGTGCCGATCGGGTGGTGCGGCAGTTAAACGGGCTGAGCGCGGTGCGTGCGACACATACAACAAACGGGCGTTGGGATGTGATCGTAGAGATCGGCACCAGCACATTGGAAGAGCTGGACAAAGTGCTGGCCCAAATCCGGCGCTTTGACGGCATCGTGAGCAGCGAAACGAACCTGCTGCTGAGTACCCGAAAATCAGCGGGATAAAGGTCGTCCGTTTCCGATTTAGCTCTGCGCGGCCCGCAGCCGATCCTGAAAATAGGCCACACCCTGTTCATGTCGCGGGGAAAGTGGCCCGGCGCGGTATCCGCCACTTTGATAATTCTTTTGCGTCTCCAGACAAACTTCGAAATCTTCACGCACGACCGCGAGGTTATCCGCAATTGTCTTGGCCCGCGCGTCTGCAGTGGCATCCGATGTGTCGGCAAAGTAGAAATTATATATCAGTTCGGTTTGACCAACGCTGACAGGATTGATCCGGGACGTGTTCATGCCACCATCAAAGAGCGATAGGGTCCAGTTCGGCCACATCCACATCCACTTGCCGCGATAAAACAACCCTTCGCGTGGTGGTGCGGTCATACGTACCAACCCGTTCAGTGCGACGGTCTCGAACGCCTCGAATTCAATGGCGCGATGAAAGGCGGGATGAATACCGGGGATGTGATACCCCTCAACAAAGTTATCAGTGTAGATTTTCCAGTTGGCATCAAAGACCAGCCGCTCCTCGTGGACCCAGTGAAAGGTCTCAATTGGCTCGTCGGCCAATTCGGTACTGGTCTCGCCCAATTGGCTGTCAAAGTCGTCTTCGGGGGCAATCGCAACAAAAAGAAGCCCGCGCCAAATGTGCCATTCTACTGTGTCGAGGGCCCAATCAGACATACGGAAATCGGGATCGTCGCCCCACCATGGTACGTTCAGGAGTGACCCATCATCGCCCCAGACCCATTGGTGATATGGGCAGCGGATGGTGCTGCACCGCCCCGCACCCTCGGGTAACAATCGTGCCCCCCGATGGCGGCAGACATTGCGGTAGGCGCGCAACCCGTCCTTGGCCATGACGACGAAAATCTTCTGACCCGCTATCTCGGTCGCGATATAGTCGCCGCGTTCCCGCAGGCGAGAGGCCGAGCCAATCAACTGCCATGTGCGAGAAAAGATGCGACTGACATCCCGCGTGTGAATGTCAGGCGACGTGTAATGAATGGGGGCGAGGTTCAACATGCCCAGAACGGTAGTGTGGCCGCGCGCGCGAGGTCAAGCGTCTCAGTTTCGCCGCGCTGCCAGTATCCAAAGCAGTACAAGCCCCAATGAAGCCAGCATGTTCCAACTGGCCATCGACAGACCCAGCATTTGCCAAGCCACCTCGTCGCACATGACGACGCCAGCGGGGCTGCCCATACTGAGCAGATCGGTACCGCTAAGGCCGCCCAGACCATTACCCGCTCCGGTGCAGGATGCCGGACCTTCCCACCAACCGCGCTCAACCCCGGTGTGATAGCCACCGATAGCGGCTGTCGCGAGGGCTGCTAGCGCGCCCAAGGCGGGCAGGGCAGGTCCGCGTGATGCAATGGCGAGCACGCCGATCAGTACGGCAGCAGCATGTGGCCAACGTTGCCAAAGACACATCTTGCACGGGGCCAGCCCGCCAATATGCTGAAAGGCGAATGCCCCCAGCAGCAAGAGCGCAGAGCCACCGGCGGCCAGCAGGATCAGATTTTTGCGCGTCATATCTGTCATAAGAACTTTATCACATAGACCCCTGCAAAGAGCACAACCACGAACAGGATGAACATCAGACCCAAGCGCCGCTCGATGAAGTCACGGATAGGTGCGCCGAATTTCCACAACAACCATGCCACGATGTAGAACCGCAAACCGCGCGCGATGATCGAGGTTATGATGAATGTGGCCAGCGGCATTCCGGTCCAGCCGGACATGATCGTGATCACCTTGTACGGGAAGGGTGTGACACCGGCGGTCAGAACTGCCCAGAACCCCAGATCGTTAAAGCGCGTATTGAACTCGGCCATTGCATCGCCTTTGCCGAGCGATTCAAGGATGGGCAAGCCGATCTGCTCATAGGCCAGTGCGCCGATCGCATAGCCAAGCAATCCGCCGACAACTGAGGCCAACAGCGCCACGGCTGCGATCAGCCATGCGCGGCTTGGTCGGGCCAGGATCATGGGAATCATCAACACATCAGGCGGGATTGGAAAGACCGAACTCTCTATAAAGGCAACAAAGGCCAGCACCCAGAGCGCCTGCGGATGATGCGCCATACGGAGCGTCCAATCATAGAGCCGTCTGAGCATCGCTATAGATCTTTCCTGTTTGGTTCTGCCTCTGACCATGCAGCGCCCGGAGCGTCAAGCCAAGAGCAATGCAGCAATGGAAAAAACCGAGCACTTTTTTTTTTTTGTGTCGGGGCTGGACGCGCGCAGCGCGCTTCGCTAGAGGGAGGGAAAGGCCCAAGTGGCGGAATGGTAGACGCAGGGGATTCAAAATCCCCCGCCGCGAGGCGTGCCGGTTCGAGTCCGGCCTTGGGTACCACAGGCCTTTTCACGACATTGGCATCGGATGCCCACCGGGTTTCCGATAGGTCATTTTGAACAGCAGCGATTGTGGCGACACCAATCGACGGCTTCAGTGCGACGTAAACACCGCGTCCCCTTTGGCTTCGCGGCGATCATGCCGGTTTGCACAGATTAAGAGCGCCAAGCATTTCATCGGCGGATTTCAGGATGAGGCCGGGAATCTGTCGATTCTCCCCCACGAATCAGCCGTTAGGTTTCCGAAGCTTGATCAAAGATGAATGCATTTGCTGATTGGAGCGTTATTGGCGACAACCTGTCCATCCAATTATTGACATAGTTAACGCGCTGCCAACTTTGCAGCAGTGTTTCCAACTTCGAAACAGGTGGACACCTATGGGTTGTAGTGGAGTGTCATAGAACGCGTAGAAAGAACAATGATTGTTGAGGGAATCATCAAATTCACGCGGTTACTACGTGGAAACAATCACGCCGCACGTGTGCCGAAAACGGGGCAAATGTGGTCAATTCCGGCGCAAGCACGGCATGTTAGGAACACTTTTAGGTCAAATTTCACTTTGATGGCGGCGAGCCGAGGCGTACAAAAGTGTTGCCCAGCTGGGGGGCGATGTTTGTGGTCACGGGGGCGACCGCGCGAATTGCGCATCTGATGATGCGGGAGACGTGTGTTCGCCGTGTTGCGTAGGCAACGCGTAGAAAACGCGAAATGCGGGCACCGCCCGTAGTGGACAGACGCATGTAGGATGCGAACGTCGCTCTCCCATAGTTATCAAGTGTGGTTTGTGCTGGTCGCGAAGTGAGCGCCGGTATCGTCGGTGGCATGACATTGGTCCGCGATCGAGCGGCGCGCCGGAAACGGCCGTAGTATAATGAGGAGAAGACTATGGGTATTGATAGAACAGACACCGGCTCTGGCGTTGTTGAAGGCGATGCAGCAGACAATAACATCGACGCAGGGTATGCTGCAGACCCAGAGGGCGATCAAATTGACAATGGTGATGCCATCCTGGGCGGCGAGGGCCCTGACGACGACATCGTGAACGCAGGCGACGGCAACGACACAGTTGACGGCGGCGCCGCAGATGATGAGATTTTCGGTGGCGCAGGTGATGATGATCTCAGCGGCGGGGCAGGCGACGACCTGATAGCCGGTGATCGTGATATCACGGACAATATCCCCGTACGTGAAGTATTCCGCTGGGATGGCGCGCCTGATCCGGACGGTGACGATGGCACTCCCGGTATTGACGATCAAGACAGCATTGGTGCGTTTTCGCAAAACACCGGCAATGTCGATGTGGCCTTCTCGTCGACGGGCACAGGTCATAATGCGACCGTGTTTGCGAGCAACTTCCACCTCGTGGATGGCGTGGCGACAGATGGTGCGCCAGCCAACCCCAACAGCTCGCTCGATAACGTGCTGGGGCAGGAAGGCAACTCCAACGAGTACAGCCTCGATTTCTCGCGTCCGGTCGAAAACGTATCGTTCCGCATTAATGACGTAGATGGCGACGGCGTCGTGACTGTGACCGCACTCGACGCGGACGGTAATCCGATCACTGTCAACCTGAGCGCAGGCGCGAATGTTACGCTGATCGACACCGATGGTGTTGCAGGGGCCGATACAGGCGATAGCGACGGCGGCTACGCCGAAGACGTTGCACCAGAGTATTCAATCCTTGTCGATATCCCGGGCCCCGTGTCCGAAATCACCGTTCATCACACTCAGAATGGGCCAGACACCTCAGGCATCAAGCTGACGGATGTTTACTTTGACACCTTCCCGATCGTTGCCGAAGGCAATGATACACTGAACGGTGACGACGGTGACGACACCCTGATGGGTGAAGGTGGCGATGATGAGCTGACCGGTGGCGAAGGCGCTGATGAAATCGATGGTGGTGACGGCGATGATACGATCATCGGCGGCAACGATGGCGATGTCGTTGACGGTGGCGATGGCGGTACCGATTTCGACACACTCGATCTGACCGGCGAAGGCCCGGCACGCATCGCGACCGAAACCGTCGATCCTGACGGCAATTCGACCAGCGGCACCATCGAATTCCTGGATGTGGACGGAAACGTGACGGGCACGATGGAATTCAACGAAATCGAAGAGGTTCTGCTGAACGATCCGGCTCCGCCGACGGGCAACAATGATCCAGATACCGTTCCCGATAGCGCCTCGACCGACTTTGAAACCGATGTTATCGTCGATGTTCTGGGCAACGACTCTGATCCTGATGGCGATACACTTAGAGTGAGCGGTGTCACAGACGGTACGAACGGGACTGTTGTGATCAATGGCGACAATACCGTGACCTATAGTCCGAACGATGGTTTCGATGGTACGGATTCATTCACCTACACAGCCGATGACGGTCTGGGTGGTACCACAACAGAGACGGTGACCATCACTGTGCGCCCTGATGGTGCAGGGCCAGATGGCATTGTTTCCGGCACACCCGGTGATGATGATATCGACCTTGGCTACACCGGTGATCCGGATGGCGACCGTATCGACAACAACGACGCGATCCTGCCGCCGAACCCTGGCTCAAACGATGATATCGTCGAAGCAGGTGATGGCGACGATAGCGTGCGCGGTCGTGATGGCGATGACGACATCCGCGGCGGCGCCGGCGATGATACGCTACGCGGTGACGGTGGTGAAAATACGCTGAACGGCGGCGCGGGCGACGATTCTTTGATCGGCGGTCCGGGCAACGATACGCTGCTTGGCGGTGACGGTGCGGATACCGCGCTTGGTGGTGGTGGCGATGATTACATCGACACGTCGTCCGATCCGCTGACGTCTCCTTTCCCGCTGCCCGATGATGGGTTCAATGACCCGATCGACGTGCCGCGTGACACTGACACCGAAGATGACCGCGACCTGGTTGCAGGTGGTGCAGGTAATGACACGATCTTTACCGGCGACGACGCGGACACCATTACCGGCGGTGCTGGCGACGATGTGATTGACGGCGGTCTGGATGATGATGAAATCAGCGGCGGTACTGGTGATGACTACATCATCTCAGGCGAAGGCAGCGATACGGTCTATGGTGGCGACGGTAACGACACGATCTATGGCGGCATCAATATACCCGCAGCCAACATCCCCGATGCGATCGACCCAGAGCTGGAAAATGCTGATGATTACATTGACGGCGGTGCCGGCGATGACCTGATCTTTGGCGAAGATGACAATGACACCATCCTAGGTGGTACCGGCAACGATACGCTTTCTGGCGGGATCGACGACGACTCGATCCGTGGTCAGGACGGCGACGACAGCATCATGGGCGATGAAGGCAACGACATCATTCAGGGTGGCAACGGCGACGACACCATTCTGGGTGGCGACGGTGATGACACCATCGAGGGCCGCGCGGATAACGATCTGATCATCGGTGGCGCTGGTGCGGATGACATGTCGGGTGATACCGGACGCGATACGTTCGTTATCGGGTCAGCCTCAGATGGTTATGGCGACAATGCCGATGGCGGCTCCGGCGGTGATGACTTTGACACGCTCGATCTGACCGGCGCTGGTGACTTTGAAATCGTGAATGAAACGGTGGATGCCGACGGCAACTCGACCTCGGGGCAGGTGAACTTCCTCGATGCGCCGGGTGGTGCGGTGACGGGTTCGATGACCTTCCAGGAAATCGAACGCATCATCCCCTGCTTTACGCCGGGCACCGTGATTGCCACGCCGAAAGGTGAGCGTCTGGTGGAAGATCTGCAGGTTGGCGACCGGGTTATCACCCGCGACAACGGGTTGCAGGAAATCCGCTGGTTGGGCCGCCGTGATCTGGCAGGTGCCGAGATGCTGCAAGCGCAGCACCTCAAGCCGGTCCTGATCCGGGCAGGCAGCCTTGGCCGTGGTCTGCCAGAGCGCGATCTGCTGGTCAGCCCGAACCACCGTGTGCTGATCAATAACGAGAAATCGGCGCTATATTTCGAGGACCGCGAAGTGCTGGCAGCGGCCAAGCATCTGACCGGGCTCGAAGGTGTCGACGCGGTCGATACCGGTGCGGTCAGCTACATCCACTTCATGTTCGATCAGCACGAGGTCGTGTTGTCCAACGGGTCCTGGACGGAAAGCTTCCAGCCCGGCGAGCAAACGCTGGATGGCATGGGCGTCGAGCAACGCGATGAAATCTACACGCTGTTCCCTGAACTGCGCGAGATGGAAGGCATCGAGGCCTATCAGGCCGCACGCCGGTCGCTGAAAAAGCACGAAGCGCGCTTGTTGACCAAATAACCCTTTGCAGCCGAACCAGTCTACCACCTCGGTGGGCTGGTTCACGGAATCGGTTGCGGGGGCCATATCGGTTCCGATACGACAGCAATCCCGGCGCGACGCCGGGATTGTTTCGTTTTTGGAAACGGCGTGTGTCGCTAGGCTGGTGACGGATCCCTATCCTGGGTGAACGTCGTGTCAGTATGACACCCTCTCTGCCGCGTCATCTGCGGATGACACGTTTCACAAAATTTTCCCCTGACCGAGCTTCTGCGCAGTTTTTATCGTCCCCCTTGGCGACGACCGGCTTACTGCCTGCAAAATCCCGCGCGCGTTGACACTGCATAGAAGAGATGGGGAGCTGACGATGGCGACGATTCCGGGAAGTGGTAGTGACGACACCTTGCAGGGCACCAATGACACGATCACTGCGGGATCGGGCAATGACAGCCTGTCGGGTGGTGCGCAATCCGATACCTTTGTAATCACAGATGGCGGCAATCATACCGTCGTCGGTGGCGAGGATGCCGATGGCAGCGACCTTGATATCCTCGATCTGTCGGGGTGTCCAAGAACGTCTTCCATACCGGTCCAGAGTCGGGTCGCGTTGAATTTTTGGACAGCGGCGGGGCCGTGACCAGCACGATGGCATTTTCCGAGATCGAGCGTGTCATCTGCTTTACTCCCGGTACCGGGGTCGCGACCCCGCAGGGCCTCAGACCGGTGGAATTACTGCATCCGGGAGATCATGTGATTACCCGCGACAACGGCATTCGGACGATTTGTTGGGTGGGCAAAAAGACTCTCGGTGCTGCTGATACTGCGCAAAACCCTTGGCTCAGGCCTGTTTTGATCCGCGCCGGAGCGTTTGGCGATGGCATACCAGAGACCGATATCAGGGTCAGTCCCAATCACCGCATGTTGCTGGCAAATCAATTGGCCGAGACGATGTTCGGTGAGCGTGAAGTTCTGGTGCCGGCCAAGCATCTGGCAGGGCTGCCCGGCGTTGAATGGCCACGTCCGGCGCAGGGTGTGACCTATGTCCATGTGATGTTTGAAAGCCACGAGGTTTTGTTGGCGGGCGGCACTTGGTCCGAGAGTTTTCAACCGGGTGGAGAGGCGCTGCGCGGGGTCGGCGCGGCACAGCGAAGAGAACTGTTGGCGCTGTTCCCTGACTTGGAAACCGAGGTAGGGTTGGGGGCGTACCGCTCGGCTCGCATATCATTGCGCGCGCATGAGGCACGGGTATTATTGGCAGAAATTGCGTCGTAGCTCAGGCCCCGGTCCGCTCCCGCCAAGCGGCCCAGTCCTCGGGCGTGTCGAGGTCGGTAATGGCGCGGTTGCCGGACAGGCGGTGTTCAATGACATCGGCCCGGCGCAGCAATGCGCCTGCGCCACGGTCGCCTGTCAGGGTCGACAATGCAGCGAACCAAGGGCGCGGGAAAATTACCGGATGCCCGGCCACGCCGCTATCTGTGTAAGCGCGCAGAATGCTGGTGGGTGCCTTGACTTGCGCTGCGATCATGGCCGACAGGTCGGATGTGTCGATCTCGGGAAGGTCGGGAAGCAGGATCATCACCGCGTCTACCGTGTCCGGCAATGCCCGAATGCCGACTGCGAGCGAGGCGGATAATCCGTCCTGTGGACGTTCGACAGGGACGCGTGTCAGCTTTTTCTGGGGGAGCTGGTCCAACGCTTCGCCACGTAACGGGCGATCCGCACGTAGCGTGACAAAGACATCTGCACCGGTATCCAAAGCCCGCCCGACCTGACGTCTCAGCAAGGGCACGCCCTCTACCAGTTCCAGCAGCTTATCGCGCCCACCCATCCGTGATGATGCACCTGCGGCGGGTACGACAATGGCCAGCGATGACGTCATTTTTCCAGTTGTCGCGCGAGGGCACAGAACTGCTCCAGCGAGACTGTTTCGGCGCGATCGGTGGGGGCGATACCTGCAGCGATCAGGCGATCCTCAATGTCGGGTGCGACCCCTTTAAGCGCGGCACGCAGCATTTTGCGTCGCTGGTTGAACGCACGCGCCACCACGGATTCCAGCCGTTTTGGGTCAGCCGGATAGCGGGGTGCATCAAGCGCACGCAGATGAACCACGGCGCTGGATACCTTTGGCGGTGGTGTGAAAGCGCCGGGCGGCAGGTGCATGGCGATCTGCGCATCGCAACGCCAACTGGCGAGCAGCGCCAGCCGACCGTAGGCCTTACTGCCGGGCTTTGCGACGATACGCTCGGCTACTTCGCGCTGGAACATGAGCGTCAGACTCTGCCAGTAGGGCGGCCACTGCGGCGGGGTAAGCCAGCGCACCAGCAGTTCCGTTCCGACATTGTAGGGCAGGTTGGCGGCGACGCGGATGGGGGGGGTCAGATGCGTCAGCGGATCAATCTTCAGCGCATCCCCTTCTATAACAGTCAAACGTCCGGGATAGGTCTCTGCAATCTGGTTCAGGGCTGGCAAACAGCGCCTGTCCTTTTCGATGGCCAGAACGTGCCGTGCGCCCTCGGACAGTAGTCCCCGGGTCAGGCCGCCGGGGCCTGGGCCAATTTCCAGCACATCACAATCGGTCAGATCACCCGCCTGCCGCGCAATTTTGGCAGTGAGGTTCAGATCCAGCAGAAAGTTCTGTCCCAGCGATTTGCGTGCCGCCAATTCATGCGTCGCAATGACCTCCCGCAGGGGAGGAAGATCGTCTGGCATACTCATGTGTTGCGCGCCGCGCTCATACGCGCGGCCATTTTCAGCGCCTCAATCATCGAACTGGGATTGGCGACCCCCTGACCGGCGATATCAAGCGCGGTGCCGTGATCGGGTGACGTGCGGATAAAGGGTAAACCCAGTGTCACGTTTACCCCCCTGTCGAAATCTAGCGTCTTGATCGGGATCAGCGCCTGATCGTGATACATGCAGACCGCTGCATCATATCCGGCGCGCGCAGCCGCGTGAAACATCGTGTCCGCCGACATTGGCCCCTTCAGGTCCAGCCCCTCGGTGCGTAAAGCGTCCAGCACTGGGGTGATCAGCGCGATCTCTTCGGTGCCCATCTTGCCCCCTTCGCCCGCATGTGGATTCAGGCCGGCCACGGCAATGCGGGGGGCAGGGATGCCAAAATCGCGGATCAGTCCGGCATGGGTGATGCGGAGCGTCTCGGTCAGTAATGGGGCGCTCAATACTGCAGTTACATTGCTGAGCGGAATGTGAATCGTCGCAGGCACGACGCGCAACTGGTCGCTGGCCAGCATCATCACGACGCGCGTCACACCAGCCAGATGGGCCAGATACTCGGTGTGACCGGGATGCGCGAAGCCCGCGCCGTCCTGTAACGCCTTCTTGTGGATCGGGGCGGTACACAATGCGCTAGCAGCCCCTGATTGTACCAAGTCCACACCGCGGGCGATGGCGCTGATAACACCCTCGGCATGACGTGGGTTGGGCGTACCGAGAGAGAGTGGCCCATCAAATATATGCGGCAGAACAGGCAAACCACTGCGCGCCGCATCGATTGCCTCGGCGGCGTCGGCAATTATGGTAACAGGACCGTGCGGCACATGGGCAGGGTCGCCAATCAGGAAAAACGGAATATCCGTTCCCAGCGCCGCCCAAGCCTTTTGCGCCAGTTCAGGTCCGATGCCCGCCGGTTCGCCGCAACTGATGGCTATCGGACGCCGCGCATCGGTCATCAGTATTCGATGATCCGCGCCTCAGACCGCAGTTGCTCCAGATATCCTTCCGAGAAGGAGTCCAGCCGCTGATTGGCAATTTGGGCAGATAGCTGTTGGGTGACGTCCGGGGCTGCTGTCGTGCCTTCTGCACCTTCTGCACCGTCTTCGTTTGCGGCGGTGGGTGCATCTTGCTCCTCTGCGCCGGGCAGGACTTCGGTGCGGCCACAGAGCATCAACAGCACCAGTGTTTCGCCGCCCGCGCGGGTGAGGGTAGTGGACACTTCGCCCGGATCGAGGCGCGATAGTTCGATCGCGATATCATCGGGGATTTCACTCGGCGCTTTTGATCCGCGCTCCAGAACGCTGGCCGGTTGGCCATGGGCAACCCCATATAGGTCATCGCAAGTATCGGTGTCTGCGTCGATTTGCGCAGCCTGCGACAGTGCCGCTTCGGTGCGGCCGCCGGGAATGTAATACGCGGCATATTCAATCGCGGCATAGTCGGGTTCCGGAACGTCAGTCTCTTCGATACTGCGCATCTGAAAGAGTGCAACCGCCCCTTGCAAGGGAAGCGGTTCAGTCACTTCGCCCGGTGCGAGCCCCAGAACCAAGGGCCGCAAGATTGGCGGCAGTTTGGTGATCGGTGTCCATGGCATACGTCCACCACGGTCTTTGGATGGCGTTGCCGAGTACTGGCGCGCCTGAGCGCTGAATGCGCTCTCGGATGTCATTTCCGAGATACGCTTGGCCCGGCTCAGCACCGCTTCTTCGGTTTGCGGGGTGTAGGGGATAATGATTTCGGACAGCAGCACACGCACACCGGTCCCGGTGCTGATCGCTGCGCGGGCGCGTTCCAGATCCTCTTCGCTAACCGACACACGTGGGCCAAAGCGTGCTTGTGTCAACTCGCGCCAGGTCAGGCCAGCGCGCACAAATTCACGAAAGGTTTGCTCGGCAACGCCACCCTGTTCCAGCAGCTTGATCATCTGGTCGGCCTTCAGGTTACCCTGACTGGCAAAACGTTCCATGCCCTCTTGCACGGCCTCATCGCTGACGGCGATCCCTTGGGCTTTTGCGGCTTGCAGTTTCAGTCGGTCCTCGATCAGTTGATCATGGGCCAGCCGCGCTGGATCGGCGGGCGCGCGCAACAGTGTCAGAAGTCGTGTGCGCTGTTCCAACTCGTAGCGGGTGACGGCATCGCCGTTGACCTTGATCACCGGCTCAAAAAGGCCTTGGGCGTTGGCCGGAGAAGGGGGGTGGCCAAGCATGAGGCCAAGCGCCAGAGCGAATGTTGCTGTGATGGAGCGGATAGGAGATGTCATCTGGGTCATCAGTTCCTGCATGTTCTTGCGTAGCTCTTGTCTTCGGTGCGTGCGCTGAAGCCGCGCAAACCGACGGTGAGGCTGATATCTGTCGACGGCGTCAGGATAGTGGAAGAGGTGAACCGACGCGAGGCCGAAAGCGCGATATCCACGCATTCGTTTGTGTAGGTCACGCCGACGCCCGCCTTGACGCTGCGATCACTGGCGACGTCATAGCGCCACTCGGCACTGCCCGTCCAGTGCCGTGACATTCGATAAGAGCCATCGAACGCCCATTCCGAGATTGTTGTAGGTCGGTTTTCCGCCACGTCACGGTCCAGCCAGACATAGGTGGCACCGATATTCGTGACGGAATTTTGCCAGCTGGCACGCGCCTCGGCC
Organism: Pseudohalocynthiibacter aestuariivivens; assembly: GCF_011040495.1. Taxonomy (GTDB): domain Bacteria; phylum Pseudomonadota; class Alphaproteobacteria; order Rhodobacterales; family Rhodobacteraceae; genus Roseovarius; species Roseovarius pelagicus. Next base: position 322,336 of record NZ_CP049037.1, read on the forward strand.
TTGGTCGTATCGAACGCGGTATCAAACAATCCTCTACCGGTCAGGGTCAGGCCGTTCTGGGTCGTGATCTGCCCGGCAAAGAGTACGTCCGAAAACTCGCCCCGAAGGCCGGATGTATCTGAAAAGGTCAATCCGCCATTCGGTTCACGCTGGGACCGGTCACGCAAGATCTGACCGACGGTGAACGTGCTGGTCAATCCACCGGGGTCAAAGCGTGACCATGACAGGCCGTATGCTGCACTGGCGCCACGTTCACGGCGGTCCTTAGCGGCAAAGCGCGACAAGGACAGCAGGTTTCCTTCGTCGAACTCGGTGCGCGTGCTTTCGTCGTTTGCGATACTTGGTGTGCTTCCGCCAACCCAGCCGAGTTGAACCACAGGCTCAATCACATGTGCGACACCCTTGTTCGTGACCTTGGCCAGTGGCAGGCGCAATGTCAGTGCCGTGGAAGGGATCACATCCGTGAGCGAGGCGCGGCTGGTGGCGCCGGCCCCTTTGATTTCGAAATGATCCACTGCGATACCAGTCTGAAAGGTGCTACGTACGCCGCCCAACATCGTCCAGCTGCGCAGCCAGTCTGCGCTGGTGCTCAGACGGTTCACGTCGCGACCATCGGCAAAAACGTCAAAGTCCGGCCCATCCGTGCTAAGAGATGATGACCGGTAATGCGTGTGTGCCTGAGCTGAATAACGCAGTTCCCCACCAAAACGGGCCGGATAGATACGCCTCTCATAGTCAGCGTTGCCCACGATGGTCGGCAGGGTCGAATTGCTTTCCCCCGCCCGCAATGTGTGGAAATGCGTCACTGCACCGCGCATCCATTCATCGCGCCGGACGCGTTCCAGCGACAGTTCACTGTCCAGACGGTCCTTGTCGGAGAAATCATAATCGACGAGGTAGGCGTCGTCATTCACCGCCTCAATGTCGAACCTCAGGATAAAGTCATTCTGCATCTCGAACAGGCCACGGCCAAAGATGTAGGCGCGGTTGTCTGTGCGATTCAGGTCGTCATTCGACAGCGCACCTTCGAATTCGATCTCTCCACGTTGGAATGCCTGACGATACCGAAACTCCATCGTGCGTGTTTTGTTCGACAGCCAAGGGGTCAGTGTCAGGTCTTTGTGATCGCCGATCTTGATGAAATAAGGAACCTTCACCCCAAACCCGAGCAGGGAGGAATTGTAGATAGACGGGATCAGGAAACCGGTTGAGCGTTCCAGCGTGGGATCTGGCAGGCGCAAATGGGGGAGATAGAAAATCGGTGTGTCGAAAACCCGGAACTGGGCATCGTCGAGATAGAATTGCTGTGATTGTTGATCGTGGATAATGCGCCGTGCACGGATTTGCCACAGCGGCGCTTGTCCATTTTTGCAGACGTGGCAAGACGTAACAGCGGCCTTGTAGAGTTGTGAATAGCGTCCGTTTGTGCGGTTCATCTGCTGCGCGGCCAACTGTAGCTGGTCGTCCATAACGATCCGAGCACCGAATAGAATGCCATTCTGCAGGTTGCGGTCGAGCTGCGCACTGTCAGCCAGAACGACAGTATAGCCGCCGTCAAAGAGGGTGATGGGGCCGTCGAACTCCAGCGAGTCGGTTGCCTTGTCATACGTGATGCGCCGCGCGGTCAGGCGCTGGCCGTCATAGACCGCTTCGACGTTGCCTTCGGCCACGAGCGTGTCATCGCCACGGATATACACGTCATCGGCGATGAGCATGGCAGGCTGCGGCTCAGTATCATCCGCGCCGGTTTGGGCGGTTGCAGGTGTCCCCGAAACGAACAGCCACACCATGATGAGAGCGCAAAAGAGACGGGTCGTTGGGGTCATCCGTCCTCCATATGCAGCAAAATACCGAACGCCAGCAGAAACGAAGCCACCGGCGGCACCCATGCGGCGAGGATCACCGGGATCTGGCCGTTTTCGCCCAGTACCTGCGCAAAGTTGCGCATGTAATACAGACTAAACCCCAGCATGATTGCGGTTAGGACCGATAGCCCGGTGTTCGATGTGCGCGCGTGGCGCATCGTGAATGCGGCAGCGACCAGCACCAGCGCCATCAGGAACAATGGCCGGGCCAGTTCCATCTGGAACCATACGGCATAGCGTCTGGCCGAGAAGCCAGCTTCCTCAAGCTCGGCAATGAAATCCGGTAGATCCCACAGGGAAATATACTCAGGCTTGCCAAAACTGTCGATGATGCGATCCTGTGTCAGCGCCGATGGTACGCGCAAAGTCGGCAACACGCTGGCCGAAGATTCAGCATTGCCACCCGCAGACAGATCCCACAGCTTGACATCGCTGAGCGTCCAGCCGCCCACGCCCAGTTGGGCAGAACTGGCCGTAATGCGACGCAGAGGATCGCCGGTCGGTGAAAATGCTATGAATGTGGCATCATAGAGTACGCTTACATCAGAACTGGCACGCGCCGCATGGATAACGGTCTGTCCGATGGCGCTGCCCTGCCGCAGCCACAACCCCTCGGATGAAATTGCCAGAACGCTCTCTCCGCCACCGAGGTGGCCATTGACCAGATCGTGATACCGCTTGGACGACGCCGCGACGATCGGGTTGAGCACGGTGATCGACACGATGCCGATGGTTGCCGCGACGGCCATCGGGCCCAAGAGCCCGCGTAAGCCCGAGCGGCCCGACGCTCGTAACACCACCAATTCGGAGGTTCGCGCCAAACGAACGAACAGAGCCACCGCAGCCAGAATCACGATGAGGGGTAAAATCTCGTAATTGGTGTTGGGGACATTCAGCAGAACGATCTCGATCACGTCCCAGATTGGCAAATCCGGGAAATCCTGCAATTCCTCTACCACATCGATCAGTGCCAGAAGTACGACAAAGACCCCGGCGATACCAAGGAACGTCCACAGAAACTTGCGCGCGAAATAATAGTGCAGGATCATGCGACGACCTCTGCGCGACGGTTGCGTAGGGTCAGTCGGCGAATGATCGCTGGGTTAGCGGCCAGATGCAGCAATACTGCGCTAAGCACAAAACCACAGAGCGCCGGTAGATAGAGCAGCGGCCACATCGACGCGCTGGACAGGACAGGCCCGGCGACTGCGCCTTCAATCATCTTGATTGCGACCAGCAGAACAAAGGCGGTAATGATCTGTCTCCAGATGCCGAACCGGCTGTATCCACCCAAAAGCAGCGTGGCAAAGCCGATCAAGCCAGCGATGATGCACATCAGCGGCTGTGTGAATCGGTTATGAAGCTCGTGCAGGACCATCGGAATGGTCGCATTGTTGCGCTCGGCCACCACTTCGGGTGTGCGCAGCAAAACCGGCGTGCTGGCAAATCCTATGGCATCGGGATCTGCCCGGTCCTGTGTGACGAGGCTGCTGATGTCATACGAGAAGTCGTCAAAATGCGTAGTGAACAAACGCAGCCCTTCGCGGCGCAATGTCTGGGCCAGCCCATCCAGCATAACCAGTTTCGTACCACCCCCCTCGCGCACCAGATAGGCGCGGGTGGATGTGTAGGTCACGATATTTTCAGCGTCGCGCCGATCGGACAAGAACACGTTGCGCAACTCGCCTTCAGTCGTGATGTCGCGAATGTAGAAGGTAACACCGGATGCGGGATGCAAAAATTCACCTTCGGTCAGAAACTTGGCCGTGACATTACGGGACACATCGACTTTGCGCATTTCAAGCTGCTGTAGGCTGGCAGGAATAAGGAAATGCGCCAGCAAGGACATCATCAGCGCGATGATGATCCCGTAAAACAGCACAGGCCGCGCCATACGCCAAGGCGAATAGCCGGTTGCCTGCATTACGGTCAGCTCACTTTCGGTACTCAGTCGATTGGTGACATAGACTGCGCCTGCAAAAGCCGCGATGGGGAGCACCACGCCAATTACCCCCGGAAGGGTCAGAGCGGTGAATTCCAAGAAAATCCAGGCCGATTGGCCGTCACTAATCAATCGGTCGAACATACGCACAGCTTTGTTGATCCAGAAGATCGACACCAAGACCAGCGCGAAGAACCCGAACAGCACCATAAATTGCGACAGCATATATCTGTCGAATCTGGTCACATCTGCCCCCCGTTACCCCCATATTTTGTGGCACGGTATCGTAATTACCACGCAGGGAAAACTGTTAACTGACATGATCGGCGAGGCTGTGCCGCAGACAACCCCTCCGTGCGCGCCGTTGTGAGAACTTTCACCTTTTAGCACCCCTGCAATTCGCGCTAGGTCTGGGAAAACAACCCTACCAAGGAGCATTTTCCATGACCATGCCGGTTTCCGTGACCTATGCCGAGACAGATATCGACCAGATATCACAAGCCGAGGGGCGGATTGCTGTCCTGATCGGTCAGGATGGCAAGATGGATCCGGGCGCACGCCGTGTAAACAAGCTGACCAAGGGCGCGCTGGCCCGGATGCTCCAAGGCGAGGCGTTCGCAAAGATGAAGCCGGGCGAGGTCAAGACGCTGGCCTGGCCAACGGGACTGGTGGCCGAAGCGGTCGATGTCGTCTGTGTAGAGCGTGGCGCAAAACCGGATGAAGCGCGCAAGGCGGGCGTTGCCTTGGGTAAGCTGAAGGGCGCGGCACCTCTGCTGGTGTTGGCCGGGCAGATCCGCCGCCCGGTCGACCTGGCGCTCGGGATTGCGCTGCGTGCATATGAATTTACGGCGCACAAGACCAAGGCCACCGAGGAAAACGCGAGTGTGACTATGATGGTCAAGGACCCGACCGACATCAAAGCCGAAGCGACCGATGCAGCTGCTGTGATAGAAGGCGTGTTCCTGACCCGCGATCTGGTGAGCGAGCCAGCCAATCACCTGACCACCACCGAATTTGCCGACCGTATCAAGGCAATGGAAGGGCTAGGACTGAAAATCACCGTGCTGGAAGAGTCGGAACTGGAAAAGCTCGGCATGGGGTGCTTGCTGAGTGTCGGGCACGGCAGCGCCAGCCCGTCCAAGGTTGCCGTAATGGAATGGGCAGGTGGTAAAAAGGGCGATGCACCGCTCGCGCTGGTCGGTAAGGGCGTGGTGTTCGACACTGGTGGGATCAGCCTGAAACCGGCGGCAGGCATGGAAGACATGACCATGGACATGGGCGGTGCCGGTGTTGTCACCGGCGTCATGCATGCACTGGCGCGTCGCAAGGCGAAAGCCAATGTCGTTGGCCTTGTTGGGCTGGTCGAGAACATGCCGTCGGATCGCGCCACGCGCCCCGGTGATGTGGTCACGTCAATGAAAGGCGATACAGTCGAGGTGATCAACACCGACGCCGAAGGCCGTTTGGTTCTGGCGGATGTCATGTGGTACGCACAGCGCGAGTATTCGCCCCGTGCCATGGTTGATCTGGCAACCTTGACGGGGGCAATCATCATCGCGTTGGGACATGAGAACGCGGGCGTGTTCAGCAACGATGATGCTCTGTCGCGCGATTTCCTCAAGGCGGCGGAGGCCGAGGGCGAAGGCGCGTGGCGGCTGCCGATGGGGCAGGCCTATGATGATATGCTCAAGAGCCAGATCGCGGATATCAAGAATGTCGGGGGCAGGGCGGCCGGGTCGATTACCGCCGCACAGTTCCTCAAACGGTTCGTCAAGGACGATCTGCCGTGGATACATCTGGATATCGCGGGCACGGCATCCGTCAAATCCGACACCACCTATGCCCCCAAGGGCGCAACCGGTTGGGGCGTGATGGCGCTGAACCGACTGGTTGCGGACATGCTGGAAGGCGACTGATGGGAGCAGCCTATTTCTATCACCTGACACGGCGGCCACTGGAAACGGCGCTGCCTATGCTTGTCGGCAAGGCACGGCAGGCCAGCTGGCGCGTCGCCGTGCGCGGTGCCACGCAGGCGCGGATGGAATGGCTGGACGAAAAGCTGTGGCAGGGGGCCGATGACGGGTTCCCTGCACATGGGTTGGCCACTGCGCCACATGCGGTGGATCAGCCGGTATTGCTAACCACCAGTGATGATATTCCCAACGGCGCGGTTTGCCTGATGACGGTTGACGGGGCGCAAGTGTCCGTTGACGAAGTGTCGGCGTTGTCTCGGGTGTGCATCCTGTTTGACGGCAATGATCCTGCGGCGGTGGACGTCGCACGCGGACAATGGAAAATGCTGACCGATGCGGGCTGCGCGGCGCAATACTGGTCAGAGGAAAGCGGACGCTGGGAAATGAAGGCTGAAAAGACTGCCGCATCAGTGTGAAGGATGCGTTCTTCTACCTTGTCAGCAACAGGCGACCATCCGCGATCTGAATGTTGGAAAAACGTTGCAGATAGGTCATCCCCAGCAATGAGTCACCTAGATCACCCTCGTTGACGACGGCCCGCAGATTGGCATCGCGCATGTCGCCGACGGCAAAGCTGTCAAGGCGCACCGGGGCCGTCCGGACGATCCCGTTTGCAGTGCTGGCGGTCCCAAAATAGTTAAGTGTATCCGGCTTCAGGCCGACGGCGGCCGCGTCCGCTTGGCTAAGGACGATCTGGCTGGCGCCGGTATCTACCACAAAGCGGATCGAAGTGCCATTCACCTCAGCTTGTAGATAGTAATGCCCGTCCGGTGCGCGCGGCAACTCGATGACGCCACCGGAATAGACGCTCTGGCTGGGGATCACGGTGCGACGGATGTCTTCCCACAGTCCAATCCCGGCCAGAACGCCGATGAAAATCAATCCCCAGATCACCGCATACTGCATTGTTTTGCCAAGGGAGTTGCGGTTAGAGGCGACAAACCAGAATACCACGGCAACGCCCAAAACGATAAGATAGATCAAATGTGCGTTGTCAAAGTCATTCATATCCGGGCGCCTGATGTCATGGATTACAAATAGGCGGCAGGGCGGTCGATTAAAAGATCAGGCCGCAAGCCCAAAGCCTCGCAGTCCATCAAGAACAAACTGTACCGCGAGCGCCGCCAGCAGCATACCGAGAACACGGGTGACGACGTTGATGCCGGTTTTCCCCAGTGCTCGCTCCAGCAGCCCCGCGCTCAGGAAGGAAATGAAAACAAGCGCCAATACGACGAACATGATGCCCAAAACCCATGAAAGGCCGGTAATGCCCTCCTGCTGGCCCGTCAACAGAATGACAGTTGCGATCGCACCGGGGCCCGCAATCAGCGGAATCGCCAGAGGAAAGATGGATGGATCATCATGGTCGTCATTGTCGACTTGATCCTCGCGTCGCTTGGTGCGCCGCTCAAACAACATGTCGAGCGCAGTCAGAAATAACAGGATACCGCCAGCGATCCGGAAGGCAGGCATCGAAATACCGATAAACCCCAATACGGCCTCGCCAAACGCGGCAAAGACACACAGCAACAGCGCGCTGGTGACACAGGCACGGATTGCGATCCGGCGGCGGCGCGCCTGATCCATCCCTCGTGTCATGGCTAGAAAGAGCGGCGCCAGCGCGATAGGGTCCATCACGATGAGAAGGGTCACGAATGTGGTGATGAATGCGGCGCTGTCCATGGCGTCTCAATGCGGTCAGCGCCGATGTTTGTCAACTGTTGGGGTATGTCAGGCTTGAGCTTTCTCCAGCTTTTCCAGCGCCTTCATCCACATCCCTTCTGCCCGCTCCAACCCGTCCATCACTTCCGAGTATTTACGCTGCCAGACGGCGGCCTCATCCGCTTTGCCCTCGTCATACATCGCCGGGTCGGCCAGTTTCTTGGCAAGCTTGTCACGCATGTCGTTCAGTTTAACGACGCGCTCTTCGCATTTCTTGACGTCTTGGCGCAGCGACACGATGGCGTCGCGTGAAGGGCGCTTTGGCTTGTTGTTTTTTGGTTTTTGCACGGGTTTGTCCGTGGCCAGCAGCAATGTGCGATAGCTTTCGAGATCACCCTCAAAGGGGGCAACGCGTCCCCCTTTGACCAACCACAGGCGGTCCGCAACGAGGCTGAGCAAGTGCATGTCGTGGCTGACCAGAATGACCGCACCCGAATAGGCGGTCAGAGCTTCGACCAGCGCCTCACGCGATTCAATGTCCAGATGGTTCGTCGGTTCGTCGAGGATCAGCATATGCGGCGCGTCGATGGTCGCCAGCATCAGCGAGAGGCGAGCCTTTTGGCCACCTGACAGCTTGCCAACAAGTGTTTCGGCCTGTTCCGCCCCGATGCCAAAGCCACCCAGTCGCGCACGCAGGCGCGACGGCGTCTCGCCCGGACGCAGACGCCGGATATGATCGACAGGCGTTTCATCGACGTGCAACTCTTCGACCTGATGCTGTGCAAAATAGCCGACGCGTAGCTTGGAGGCGGTTGTCATACTTCCGCCCAGCACATCCAGTTTGCCTGCCAACATTTTAGAAAGAGTAGATTTTCCCTCGCCATTCTTGCCCAGAAGGGCGATCCGATCATCTTGGTCGATCCGCAGGTTCAATCGCGAAAGAATGGCTTTGCCGTCATACCCGACAGAGACATCTTCCAACGCCACGATTGGGGGTGACAGTTCCTCGGGTGACGGAAAGGTGAATTTTTTGAGCGCCGCTTCTTGAGGGGTGGTGATCGGGGTCATCTTCTCGATCATCTTAAGACGCGATTGCGCTTGTACAGCCTTGGACGCCTTGGCGCGGAAACGATCCACAAAGCTTTGCAAATGGGCGCGGCGCGCGTCCTGTTTCTTGGCCTCGGATTCGGCGGCGGCCAGTCGCGCTGCCCGCGTGCGCGCGAAGGTATCGTATCCCCCTTGATACAGCGTCAGTTTACGGTCTTCCAAGTGCAGGATGGACCCGACGGCCCGGTTCAGCAATCCTCGGTCATGGCTGACGATCAGCACAGTGTGCGGATAGCGCGCCAGATAAGTTTCCAGCCACAACGCACCTTCGAGGTCGAGATAGTTGGTCGGTTCGTCGAGTAACAGCAAATCAGGTTGTGCAAAGAGCACTGCCGCCAGCGCGACGCGCATCCGCCAACCACCAGAATATGCCGAGCAGGGTTGCCGTTGATCGTGATCGGAAAAACCTAACCCCTTGAGGATCGAGGCGGCGCGCGCTTCGGCACCCCAAGCGTCGATATCGGTCAGACGCGTCTGTATCTCAGCGATCCGCGTCGGATCCGTTGCGGTGCCAGCCTCGGCCAGCAGTGCGGCGCGCTCAACATCGGCGGCCAGCACCGTGTCGATCAGGGACACGTGATTGCCGGGTACTTCTTGGGCGACACCGCCGATGCGGGCACGGCTGGGCAGAGTGATGCTGCCGCTCTCCAGCGCCAGTTCGCCCCGGATCAGACGAAACAGTGTGGTTTTGCCCGTTCCATTACGGCCAACGATGCCGACCTTGTGCCCCTCGGGGATCGTGGTCGAAGCGTTCTCGATCAGCGGGCGGCCCGCGACGGCGTAAGATATGTCAGTGATGCGTAACATGGGGCCGAGCGATGGCGAACCGCTCGGCCGTTGTCAATGCCGGTTAGTCGGTCAGCAGTGCGGTCATGCCCTCGGCCGAGAATGAGGTCACACTTACCAGCGGGTTATCGCCCTGCGTGCTGAATGCGAACACGTGGATTTCCTCATGCTGAAGTGTGGCGCGGCAAAACACGTCGTCCTCGGCCAATAGCTCGGGGCAGGTTTCAAGGTCCATATGGGGTATGGCGGCCTCAAACTGCTCGTAGCGTAGCGGCGCGGGAATTACATCAGCCCAAAGTGGCGCAGCAGCAGTCATCAGAATGGTGGTGGCACAAAGGATAGTCAGCTTCATTGGCGAATTGTCCTTGGTTGAGTGAATTGCTTCGCATCTTTATTCTGACAAAAAAAGTCAGAAATAAAACCCTGCAAATCACGTCACGTTGTCGCACCCCGAATAGGACTTTATTCCGTGCTATGCGCATGTTAATGCCAGCGCCAGATTCACACTTATTTCCTGAAAAGAGGCCGACATGGCAACCGAACGTACGCTGAGCATCATCAAACCCGACGCAACCAAACGTAACCTGACAGGCAAAATCAATGCCAAGTTCGAGGATGCAGGTCTGCGAATCGTCGCGCAAAAACGGATTCACCTGACTCCGGCACAGGCTGGCGTGTTCTATGCCGTTCATGCCGAACGTCCGTTCTACGGCGAGTTGTGCGAATTCATGGCGTCCGAGCCGGTCGTCGTGCAGGTGCTGGAAGGTGAGGGCGCCATCGCGAAGAACCGCGAAGTTATGGGTGCCACGAACCCCGCCGACGCGGCTGCCGGTACGATCCGCGCGGAATTCGCTGAAAGCGTTGGCGAAAATTCGGTTCACGGCTCTGATGCACCTGAAACGGCGGCTGTCGAAATCGCCTACTTCTTCTCGGGTCTCGAACTGGTCGGCTGATCGACCTAATACATCTATTTGCGGCGTTGAAAACGCAGCATAAGGCAGCCCTAAGGGGCTGCCTTTTTACATTGGTAATCTGGTTTAAGCGCGGGCCGGGTCGCGGCTGGAAATAATCCACACAGCATGAACGATGCCGGGGATGTAGCCCAACAGCGTCAGAAGGACATTAAGCCAGAAATGCTTGCCCAGTCCTTCCTGAAAAAATACACCGAGTGGCGGTAGGATGACTGCGAGGATGATGCGTACTAGGTCCATTTTTGGGCTTCCCTTGTGTGCGTTCCGTTGAAGTGAAAACGCGGGCAACCCAAAGAATGTTCCGATCATCCTCCTACGCTGAAGGATAGGGACGCAGGCACGTCGCCTGCGGCGCGTACCGCTGTGCTGCCGTCAAATGCTAGCAAAATCCGTGAAAATGCGTCGCGGAACCGGCTGTGGCTTGGGCGCGGACTTGTCTACTGGGCCGCGTGGCGGCTTGGGGGTCTCGTTGGGCATCTGCTCTGCTCCTCAGAAAGGAAAGCCAGCCGGTTCACGCCGACTGGCGCTTTTTTATTGAAATGAAGGTTGCACGGGTTCTGGGCAGGGGTTGGGAAGAATTATGGTAAGTTTTTGCCGCCCAGATTCTGCGTGCGTTTGACCTTGGCTATGAAGCCGGGATTCTCTTTTGCCGCTAGAGGCGTCTTCGAGCCGTCCGTTGCAGGATATCCAGTGCTCCGTCATGTTCCGACGATATCACTGTCGGACAGGCACTCAGGCAACGGTATAGTGACGAGGGCGATTACGCCGTCAAATCGTGTCATCTGCGCTGTGCGCATGAGATGCTCCGGTACGTTATTCTGCGGCGCGGCAAGAGCGGCCGCCGCGCCGATTAGTCCGATATACGAGCCGCGTCAAGCGAGCATTTTCTCGACGACTTCGCCAAAGGCGGATGGGGTCGGAACGATGGTCACACCACAGTCTTTCAATATCTCCACCTTTTCTTGGGCGGATTCCCCGAAGGCCGAAACAATCGCCCCGGCGTGACCCATACGGCGGCCCTTTGGTGCCGAAAGCCCGGCGATGTATGCGGCCACGGGTTTGGTCATGTGGTCACGAATATACGCCGCCGCCTCGGCCTCTTGCGGGCCTCCAATTTCGCCAACCATCACAACGAGGTCTGTATCGGGATCGTTTTCGAACAACTCCAGTATATCGCGAAAACTGGATCCATTGATCGGGTCGCCGCCGATTCCGATAGAAGAACTGACACCGATCCCGCGCGCCTTCATTTGGCTGGCGGCCTCGTATCCAAGTGTGCCTGATCTGCCAACGATGCCGACGCGACCGGGCAGGTAGATATGTGGTGGCATCAGGCCGGCGAACGCCTGATCTGGGGTAATGATGCCAGCGCAGTTGGGACCGATCAACCGCATGCGGCGCTCGGACTTGTAACGGCGCATATATCGCTTCACGCGGATCATATCCTGTGTCGGGATGCCGTCCGCGATACACACGCAGGTGCGGATGCCGCCGTCGGCTGCTTCCATGATCGAGTCGGCGGCAAAGGGCGGGGGGACGAAACAGATTGCCAGATCCGCGCCGGTTTCGGCCACTGCGCCTTTGACTGTGTTGAAAACAGGTAGACCGTTATGCGTGGTACCGCCCTTGCCGGGGGTGACGCCGCCGACCACATTGGTGCCATAGGCGCGCATCTCTTCGGCGTGAAAGCTGCCGATGCGCCCCGTCAGGCCAGTAACCAGCACGCGTGTGTTGTTGTCGATCAGAATAGCCATCAGACGGCCTCCCCATTTTGACTGCGGCCCGATTTCCATGCACCGACGACCTTTTCCGCCGCCGCTGCCAATGTGTCGGCTGTTGTGATGTCCAGCCCGCTGTCGTTGATCAGCGCGCGACCTTCTTCGACATTTGTGCCCGACAGACGCACCACGAGCGGGATCGACAGGTCCAGTTCCTGAACGGCCCGTATCACGCCCTCGGCGATCCAGTCGCATCGGTTGATACCGGCGAAAATGTTGACGAGGATCGCCTCGACATTCGGATCATTCAACACGGCCTTGAACGACATCAAGACACGGTCAGGTGATGCGCCTCCGCCCACATCAAGAAAGTTGGCAGGTTCGCCGCCGGCCATCTTGATCATGTCTAGGGTCGCCATGGCGAGGCCCGCACCGTTGACGATACAGCCGATTTCGCCCTCCAGTCCGATGTAGTTCAGCCCGCGATCCTCGGCATATGTTTCGCGTGCATCTTCCTGGCTCTTGTCCCGAAACTCAGAGATCTCGGGTCGACGAAAAAGCGCGTTGTCATCAAAGCTGAGCTTGGCATCCAAGGCGACAATTTCTCCTGCGCTGGTCACCACAAGAGGGTTCACTTCGACCATGCTTGCGTCCATCTCTTCCATCAATCTGTAGCAACCGATGATCGTCTTGGTCGCTTGCGCGATGAGCGCGGGATCCAAATCCAACTGAAATGCGATCTCTCGCGCCTGAAAGGCCTGCATTCCCACGGCAGGATCCACAACCGAGCGGATTATGCTGTCCGGTTCACTCTCTGAGATATCCTCGATCTCCATGCCGCCTTGGGCAGACGCAACGACGACCACGCGCTCTTCTGTACGGTCCATGACGAACGCGAGGTAGATCTCCTGCGCAATGTCGGTTGCCTCTTCGATATACAGGCGGCTGACCAGTTTGCCCGCCGGGCCGGTCTGGTGTGTGACGAGCTTGCGGCCCAGCATCCAGCTGGCGGCATCGGCGATCTCGTCATCTGTAGAACAGATGCGCACGCCGCCCGCCTTGCCGCGTGCACCAGAGTGGATCTGGGCCTTGACGACGCATTTTCCACCTGACAGCTCGTGGCTGCGATAAACCGCCTGTTCAGGACTGTAGGCGATGCCGCCGCGCGGTACGTTCACGCCGAACCGTTTCAGCAGTTCCTTGGCTTGATACTCGTGAATATCCATTGAAGTTCTCCTGCTTAGCCGTTCTTCGCTGCGATGGCGTCGGCCACCGTCAGAACGTTGTTCGCCATCCGCTCTGATGCGGCGTCGATCATCTTGCCGTCCAAGCTGGCGGCGCCTTTGCCCGCGGCTTCCGCCTTGCGCAGCTCCTCGATGACACGGCGAGCGCGGGTCACTTCGGCCTCGGGTGGAGAAAACACATTGTTGGCCATTTCGATCTGGCTGGGGTGGATGGCCCATTTGCCTTCGATCCCCAACGCAGCGGCGCGCTTGGCCGACAGGATGTAACCATCGGGATCGCTGAAGTCGCCGAATGGTCCATCTATGGCGCGCAGACCATAGGCACGACAGGCGACAGTCATGCGGCTAAGCGCAAAATGCCACTGGTCGCCGGGGTAATCGGGGTTCAGCCCGCCAATCACCACGGTGCGCGCCCGGTTCGAGGCGGCGTAATCTGCCACGCCAAAATGCATCGCCTCCAGTCGACCGGGGGCGGCTGCAATCGCCTCGACATTGGCCATGCCGAGTGCGGTTTCGATGAGTGCCTCTAGCCCAATCTGATGAGTGTAGCCCATGGCCTCTTCGATCTGGCTGATCATGGTTTCGACAGTGTACAGATCACCGGGGACGCCCACCTTCGGCACCAGGATCGTATCCAGATGCTGTCCCGCCTGCTCGACGATATCCACCACGTCGCGATACATGTAATGCGTATCCAATCCATTGATGCGGATCGACATGGTTTTGCCCTTGGCCTTCCAGTCGATGTCATTCAGTGCCTCGATGATGTTTTTGCGTGCCTGCACCTTTTCCGGCGGTGCCACGGCATCCTCTAGGTCGAGAAAGATGTAATCCACATCGCTCTCGGCGGCTTTTTCGATCATCGACGGGTTTGAGCCCGGCACAGCCAGTTCAGAGCGTTGCAGACGTTGCTTTTTAAGCGGGTGCAGGGTGTAGCTCATGTGTCGTCATCCTTCTTTGCTTGGCCAACTCGCGATTGCGTGGCGAGCGGAGGCTATTCACGGAAGAAAGCTAACCGGTTCGGGTCTGAGGAATACTTTCGCATGGGTAGCATTGGCTGCTGCGCGTAGGAGAGGTGGGCCGAACGGGTAGGGCGTCCCTACCCAAACGTGCCTTAGGGGATGCATTTGCACACAAATGCAGGAATTCAGGTTGCAGCACGTCGGTCGTTTGCAGCGCGAAATCGGCTTGCCTACACGTTCGCAGAGGCTGGCGAGTTGCGTGAGCCAGAATTTGAGAGACCTCAGTCAGTGGTGACGCGCCGAGACAATTCCGTGCAACCATCCGAACTAATTTCACGCCGTCTATGCCCACTGCGTCAGATCGATGAAGACGCGATGCGGGAACGGTTTGCATTCCGTTGTATACGGAATTTCTCTTTTGCTTCAGCGGTTTCGCGCGTGGATATGTCGCAAATTCATCGGCATATGGCATGCGAATGTGCTGGAATTGGTTATGGATTTGGCTACACCTCTCACGTCGCGCGTTATCGTCGCGGATCGGCAGCAGATCGTCTGTCAGGGCATCGGCTCGCTTATTGGGCAGATACCGGGTGTCGTTTTGGGTAGTTTCGCCACCGAGATCGGGACACTGCGCAAATTGATCGCGGCAGAGGATGGGCAGGTGATCGTCATACTTGGTGTGCGATTGGCGGATGCCGATCTGGCGCAAACGTTAGAGATGTTGCGCACGGATTTTCCACAGGCGATGGTCGTCGTCGTGGCCGATGATACAGAGTTTGCCTTTATCCGTGCCGCGATAAAATCAGGGGTCAATTCAGTCTGCATGATGAGTCAGATACTGGTGAGCCTGCCCAAGATTCTTGGCAAGCTGGTTCTGGGTCATTCGATTGTGCCGACTGATATATTGCGCCGTCTGACGAACGAAACAGCAGACGCACTGACCCGGCGCGAACATGAAATTCTAGGGTTGCTGGTCGATGGATTGACCAATTTCCAGATTTCGGCACGCTTGGGCCTGTCGGAAAACACGGTAAAATATTACCTCAAAGCAATCTATCAGAAGCTTGATGTGAATTCTCGGGGCGGCGCAATCGCGAAGTACGTGGCCGGGAATTACTGACATCCTTGTAGGGCCTGCGTGCGAAACCTGCAAATCTGGTCTGCTAGTGGCGCAGAGTGCAGTCAATCGCGACGAATCTGGCTTTTAGTCCAATTCGGTCTCCACCACCCGAACGCAGGTGCCGACTTCTAGGTGATCCACCTTGATTTCACCTCCGGCGGTGGTCGCAAAGCTGGTCATCAGCGTCTTGCCCAGACCAGAGCCAGCGGCAGCCGCTTCGGATGCATCGTCGTAACCACAGCCGTCATCGCAGATTGCCAGAACCCAGGGTGCGTTTGGCTGCTCGTGGTAGCTGACAGTAATGACGCCAGCCTGTCCTGCTGGAAACGCGTGCCTTGCCGCGTTTGTGACCAGTTCATTCACGATCAGCCCAAAGGCGACGGCACGGTCACGCGGGATTTCGACCGGATCACACGCAAGGTCGATGCGCACGGGGCGGGTCGCAAACAGGCCGCTTTGCAGATGCGCAAGCAAAGCCTCGAGATAGGGGCGAAGCGACAGTTTGTCGGAGTATCGCGATGACGTGTAAATCGTTTCGTGAATGGCTGCAAAGCTCTGAACTCGCGCTGCCGCAGAGCTGAGCGCCTGTTTCACGTCTTCGGAACCACTGCGCCGTTGTTGCATCGACAGCAATGAAGAGACCATTGCAAAATTGTTCTTGGTGCGGTGTTCAAGCTCGATCATCAGCAATTCGCGATTGTGCAACTCCGCATCGCGTTCTGCCGCTGCAAAGCGGACGGCGGCACGGAACACTTCTGCGAAAAAGAGGATCACCAGAGCGGCAGATCCGTTCACGATGGTACGTGCCAGATCCTGTGGGTTTTCGAACGCAAACGAATTTTCGAACGGGAGAACGAAATACCAAGCGTGCAGAAATGCCAGCGCGAAGGTCACAAGCCCCGCTTGCCATCGCCCATAAAGGGTAGAGATCATTATCGCTGGGTAGATGATCGAAAACGGACCCGCGCCGTTTGAAAACAGATCGATAAATTCACGCGTCAGCCAAGCGACGGCAAAGCAGGCCACACCAAATGCGATCTGTACAGGAAAGCGGGGCCATCGGCTGGGAAGGTCCTCGAAAAAGTCGAGCTCGCCCAATCGTTGTCTATACACGGCGCTGCCCTGTCCAAGATTTAACTATCGTAAGCAAATACTCGGTAGTCGAATTGTTGACAACAAAAACTCAGCGTAAGGGCCGTACGCGATGTGGATTGGTCAACTGTCCGGGATCACGCGGATCAGGTGCCAGCGCACCGCGTCATTCTTGACGTTATCGAGGTTGGCAACGCGGGCTGACAGCCCCACCAATTGGGTCACATGGTAGGGGATAAGCGTGCCGGCATTCTCCCATAGCCGTATTTGCGCCGCCTCATACAGCGCACGGCGCTGATCAAAGTCCAGTTCGGAACGTGCATCTGTCATCAACTGATCAAAAACCGCGTCTTTGTAGTAGGTCTCGTTCCATTTGGCACCCGAGGAGAATGCTTCGTTCAGCGCTTGATCAGCGGGGCGTTCGTTCCAGCGGGTCGTCACCGCGTCCTTTTGCATCCAGACTTGGCTCCAGTAACCGTCAGTTGATTCCTTCTTTATCTTGACGCGGATGCCCGCCGCGGCGGCCTGTTGTTGATAGACCACTGCCATCGTCGGCCAACTGCTATCGAGCGCCGAGACATGCACTGTCACGTCAATGCCGTCCGGGTAACCCGCATCGGTCAGCAACGCGCGTGCCTGGGCGATATCCTGCGGACAAGCGATGTCCGCCCGATACTGATCGTTGGGGGCAACGGGGGTGTCGCAGGCGACGATTCCGCGTCCGCCCAGCACCAGCTTCAGCATTTCATCGCGGTCCACGGCCAATCGAAGTGCACGACGTATCCGCGCATCGTCATATGGGGGTACGTCGGTGCGAAAAGCCATGCCGATCCAGTTGCCGGTGGGGACTTGTTGCACGGCGTAGCGATCGGATGCCTCCAGCACCTTACCCAATTGCGGGGTGATGCCGCGCTCCATGTCGATCTGGCCACCCAAGAGTGCCTGTAGGCGGGCCTGTGCGTCGGGAATCGCAATTACTTCGATGGCGGCGACACCGGGGGGACCTTCGAAATAATCGGAATTCGCGCGTAGAATGGTAATGCCGTCCGGGTCAAACCGATCGACAATGAACGGGCCTGTTCCGATACCGGTCTGTGCAATGGTATCGCCTGAACCATCGGGGATGATCCGCATGCGAAAATCCATCAGTTGCAGCGGCAGGTCCGCAAACGGCCCATCAAGGTACATGCGTACCTCATACGGGCCGACCGCCTCGATCCGGTGAATCATCTGGATGGTGGCGCGGGCTGAACTGTCATTGTCAGGCGCGATAATCCGGTTCAGGGAATAGACCACATCGGCGGCGTCAAAGTCGGTTCCATCGTGAAACCGCACACCTTCGCGCAGGGTGAAGGTCCATTCGGTGCCGTCCTCATTGGGCTGCCAATCCGTGGCCAAAACCGGCTGTGGTGTGCCGTCGGCACCGGGCCGCACAAGGCGGTTCATGGTTTTTTCGGTGACCTGAAGGACCCGTCCGTTGGACATCGGGTCAAGATTGCTCAGCGCGCCGAAACCCAACTCATGCGCCTGCCGAAAAGTGCCTGTTGGATCCGCCGCCGCGGGCAGGCAAAGACAGAGGGCGAGGGCCGTAGCGAAGAATCTCATGCCGTGACCATAGCACAGAGCGCGACCGGGGGAAGGCACTTGGGTGGCGCGATACCGCGGCTAGCCGCGTCGCCGCCGCCTGCGCCCGCCACCGGCTTCGTCGCCGCCTCCGGTATTGAATGACACATCCGGCAACGACACGATGCTGTTTAGAATCGGGAACGGCTCTACCGAGTTTGGAATGGCTGACGCGTTCACGAAATGCTCTTGAAAGCGCGGCTCGACAGCGGTTTCTACCTTGTGAATGCGACGTACGGTTTCCTCGATCTCGGCGCGGGCGGCGCTGTTGATCAATGCAATCCGCGCGCCGGTTCCCGCTGCGTTGCCAGCCGAGGTCACTTTGTCCAGCGGCGCGTCGGGGATCATGCCCAGCACCATCGCGTGTTTCGGGCTGATATGCGCGCCGAACGCACCTGCCAGAACAACGCGGTCCACATTGTCGACGCCGAATTTATCCATCAACAGGCGCGCGCCGGAGTAAAGCGCGGCCTTGGCCATCTGGATGGCACGAATATCCGGGTTGGTCACAGTGATGCGCGGCCCGCCCGTCGCACTGGCATCGTGCAACAGGTAAGAGTTGGTGCGCCCCTCGGGGATGCATCGGTCGGTCCCGGCTTGTGCGGATGATCCAATCAGGCCCGAGGCATCGAGCACACCCGCAATGCGCATCTCGGCAATCGCTTCGATGATGCCGGATCCACAAATGCCGGTGATACCGGTAGCGGTAGTTGCCTCAGCAAAGGCCGGATCATCCGACCACAGATCACAGCCGATCACGCGAAAACGCGGTTCCTTGGTCACGGGATCAATCTCGACCTTCTCGATCGCGCCCGGCGCGGCGCGCTGGCCTGCGCTGATCTGTGCGCCCTCAAAGGCAGGACCGGTGGGGGACGAACAGGCCAGCACCTTTTCACGATTCCCCAGTAGAATTTCGGCGTTGGTGCCCACGTCCACGACCAACACGAGGTCTTCGGATTTATCCGGTGCCTCGCTGAGCGCCACGGCAGCGGCGTCTGCGCCCACATGGCCCGCGATGCAGGGCAGCAGGTAAACACGCGCGGACGGGTGCAGATCAAGATCAAGTTCGCGTGCATCTAGGCGTATGGAATCGGAGGTGGCCAGCGCAAACGGTGCCTGACCCAACTCGAACGGATCAATCCCCAGCAGCAGGTGGTGCATGACCGGGTTACAGACGAAAACCGCATCGACGATGAGCGCCTTATCTACCCCGGCATCGGTCGCGATATTGCTGAACAACGTGTTCATTCCTTCGCGTACCGCGGCCGTCATTTCGGCAGCGCCTCCCTTGTTCATCATCGAGTAGCTGACCCGACTCATCAGATCCTCGCCAAAGCGGATCTGCGGGTTCATCACACCTGACGAGGCCACGACTTCGCCGGTCCCCAGATCACACAAATGCGCGGCAATGGTGGTAGAGCCGAGATCGACCGCCAGACCGTACACCGTACCCTCATGGAAACCGGGCCAGATTTGCATGATCATGGGCGGGTTTTCGTTGTCGCCCAGATTGACCGCGCAGGTGACTTTCCAGCCGCCCTTGCGCAGGATCGGCTGCATCGTTTGCAGGATATGCAGATCGGCATGCACGTTCTCGATCTGCCATTGTTCGGACAATGCGGTGCAGAGCCGTTCCAGATCGCCGGTGGGTTTGTGCATGTCGGGCTCTTCGACCTCGACATAAAACAGTCGCGTGGACGGGTTCAGCGTAATATCGCGGGCCTCGGCACGTTTGCGCACGACTTGCTTGTGAACCTGACTTTCAGGTGGAACGTCGATCACAACATCCATTTGCACAGTGGCCTGACAGCCCAGCCGACGCCCCTTGGTCAGGCCGCGTTTGTCGTCATACCGTTGCTCGACCGCGTTCCAGTCAGACAGCGCGCCCTCGTGGACAGTGACTCCGTGCTTCGAAAATTCGCCGTAGCCCGGTGTGATCTGACACTTCGAACAGATACCGCGCCCACCACAGACTGAATCAAGGTCTACGCCCAACTGCCGCGCCGCTGTGAGAACGGGCGTTCCCACGGGAAAACGACCGCGTTTACCGGATGGCGTAAAGACGACAAGGGGATCAGTGCTCATGGCATTTCCATCTGATGGGAAGGTCTTTGAGGCGACCATAGCGAATTGCGATCCCAGAGGAAGCCCGCAACCGGCAAAAATTGGCCCTGTCGCGTCATGGCAGAAGGGCACATCGCGTCAAGCCATCCACATGTGCTTCTTCTGGCTGGAAATGCACGGGTGTCACCTCCGCCTCCGGGACGCTCTACCTTGATTACCCGAGCGCCCATATCCGCGAGGATCATCGCGGCGAGCGCCCCGGCGCGCACATGGGTGAGATCAAGTACAACAGTCCCCCACAGTGGGGCGGTTTGCAGATCAGACACGGCGAACTCCTTGGAAAGTGCCATCGGCTATCTAGTGTCTACACATGCGCAGGCCCTGACACAGATCAAACCCTACCGGCATGGCCGGGACTGGAAACGTGCGTTTCGGTCGGATGCATGGACGGCGCTCGGGCGAAATTGGCCTTTCGTCTCTGGCATATCCATGCAATAGGGAAGCGCCAAACGACCCCATGCATGGAGAAACGCTATGGAGATTCGTGAGGCACTGACCTTCGATGATGTTCTGCTGGTTCCGGCCGCGTCCAATGTTCTGCCCAGTACGGCGGATACGCGCACGCAGGTGACGAAATCCATCTCTCTCAATATTCCGCTTCTCAGTTCTGCGATGGACACGGTGACAGAAGCGCGTATGGCGATCTGCATGGCACAGGCTGGTGGCATGGGCGTCGTGCATCGCAATCTCGGGATCGAGGAACAGGCGCAAGAAGTGCGGCGGGTAAAGCGCTTTGTCTCGGGCATTGTCTATAATCCGATCACCCTGACCGCCGATCAGACACTGGCAGATGCGCAGGCGCTGCAAGAGCGGTACCGGGTTTCAGGCTTTCCTGTGGTGGATGGATCGGGGCGGGTCGTGGGGATCGTGACCAACCGCGACATGCGCTTTGCCGAGGACCCGAACACGCCGGTGCGTGTGATGATGACCAGCGACGATCTGGCCATTCTACAAGAACCTGCAGATCTTGAGGAAGCCAAGTCGCTGATGAAGGCGCGGCGGATTGAAAAGCTGTTGGTTACTGACGGCAAGGGCAAGCTGACCGGCCTGCTGACGCTGAAGGACACCGAACAGGCTGTACTGAACCCCGATGCCTGCAAGGACGGGCTGGGCCGATTGCGGGTCGCTGCCGCCTCGACCGTAGGGGATGCCGGGTTTGAGCGCAGTCAGGCGCTGGTCGATGCCGGCGTGGACATGATCGTGATCGATACGGCGCATGGCCATTCCGAGGGCGTCGCGATTGCGGTAGAACGGGCCAAGAAACTGTCCAACGAGGTGCAGATTGTGGCGGGCAACGTCGCCACCGCCGAGGCCACGCGCGCCTTGATCGGGGCGGGGGCGGATGCGGTCAAGGTCGGCATCGGGCCGGGCAGTATTTGCACCACACGGATGGTGGCTGGCGTCGGCGTGCCGCAGTTGACGGCGATAATCGATTGCGCCCGTGGCGCGAACGGGGTGCCGGTGATTGCGGATGGCGGCATAAAGTTTTCAGGTGATTTCGCCAAGGCGATTGCGGCGGGTGCTTCTTGTGCGATGGTGGGCAGTATGATCGCGGGTACGGACGAAAGCCCCGGCGAGGTGATCCTCTATCAGGGCCGTTCGTATAAGGCCTATCGCGGCATGGGCAGTCTTGGCGCAATGGCGCGCGGCAGTGCCGATCGCTATTTTCAGAAGGACGCCGCCAGTGACAAGCTCGTGCCCGAAGGGATCGAAGGGCAGGTGCCGTACAAGGGTAGTGCCGGGCAGGTTATCCACCAGCTCGTCGGGGGCCTGCGCGCCGCGATGGGGTATACCGGTTGCGCAACGGTCGAGGCGATGCGGCAGAATTGCCAATTTGTGAAAATTACTGGCGCTGGATTGACCGAAAGCCATGTGCATGACGTGCAAATCACGCGCGAAAGCCCGAACTATCGGATTGGATAAATTGTACTATATCAAATCCTTGACTGTTTTTGTTAATGTGGTTGTTCGGCGGATGAATACCGCAATGGGACGATGACACCGGGCGCGCGGATACAGGCCGCCATCGAGATATTGGATGCGATCACGGATGAAACCGCTGCCGAGCGGGCGCTGACCGGATGGGCGCGCCGGTCACGGTTTGCTGGATCAAAAGATCGCGCGGCCGTGCGAGATCACGTGTTTCAGGCGCTGCGCTGCTGGCGATCCTATGCCTGTCTTGGCGGCGCAGACACGGGGCGTGGTCGGATGATTGGGGCGTTGCGCGCGGACGATACCGACCCGGCGTTGCTCTTTACCGGCGTGGGTCACGCACCGGCCCCGCTGAGTGCTGTCGAACTCACCTCAGGGACTCCTGCAGTGACAGACGCCGACCGGTTAGATCTGCAACCATGGTTGGTCGAACGTTTTCAAGGTTCGTTAGGGGATGATGCAGAGCGGGCGGCGATGGCATTACGTGCTCGCGCACCCGTCATGCTGCGGGTGAATTTGCGCAAGGGCTCCGTCGATCAGGCAATGCAATCGCTTGCAGCGGATGAGATTGCGACCGCTCCAATTGATGGCATCAATACTGCCCTGCAAGTTATAGATAATCATAGAAAAGTTCTTTCATCGGCGACGTTTCAGAACGGCTTGGTCGAATTTCAGGACAGCTCTAGCCAAAAGGCGATGCAAACCATCGTGCTACCCGCCGGCGCGCGAATTTTGGACTATTGCGCAGGCGGCGGGGGCAAGGCGCTGGCGCTGGCAGCAAGACTGGATGCGACCATATATGCCCATGACGCCGATCCGTCGCGAATGAAAGATCTGCCCGCTCGGGCCAGCCGGGCAGGCGCGCAGATCAGGATTTTGGACGAGGATGCAGTAGCTCGGGCAGCCCCCTACGACATGGTATTGTGCGACGTGCCCTGTTCTGGCAGCGGCACATGGCGGCGCGCCCCGGACGCGAAATGGCGTCTGAGCGAAGCCAGTCTTGGGGCGCTCGTCGATGTGCAGAGCGTCATTCTGGATACAGCGCGGTCATTGATCGCACCGGGGGGGACGCTGGTCTATGCGACATGTTCGGTCCTGCGAGAGGAAAACGAGCAGCAGATCGAAGAATTTGTTCGGCGTCATTCCGGCTGGTCGGTGGTATCCGTTGCGCGTTTGCCCATCAGTGCGGTGGGGGATGGATTTTTCGTAGCGCACCTATTGCGAGAATGATAATGTTGGGTGCAACCCTGACGGCGCATATTTTTTTGCATTAAGTGTACTTTAAGAACTTTGAACCAATGGTTGGGGATCGAAACACGATTACAGGATCCCGATCGCTTGACCATGACAACACATCCATTGGGACCGATCCGGCGCGCCGCCGCGCGGGGACGCCCCCGCGCGGCGTTGATCCTTGCGTCGGCGGTTTTCTTTATGGGGGCCGCGCTTGTCGTGCCGGATGGGACGGCGCAACAGATAATTGCTGGGGTCGCGGCAATTCTGGGATGTGCTGCCCTGTGGATATGTGGCTACGCGCTGTTTCAACGCTCGGTCAATCGCACGTCGGCACAATCGCTGATGACACTGATCAAGCACGACGCGTCCCCCAGTATCGTGACCTCTGACGATGGCGCGGTTGTATGCGTCAATGATGCCGCACAAACAGTCTATCGCGCAAATCGCTGCGAAACGCTTGCTGGCGCATTGCAAAACGTATTGGCAAACCCTGGCGCGGCGCTCTTTCGTTTGAAAACTGCTGCCATGGCGCGGGGCTCTGCACATGAGGATCTGGTTACGGCGTCGGGACATATCCGGCTGAGTGTGCATCGTGCCGGAGAGGATCGGTTTTTATGGCGGATTGAGCGATCGGCAGATATGGCGGCGCGACGTGCTGATCCGCTTCCTTTGCCGATGATCACGGTTGGACGCAACAATGCCGTGCTGTTCATGAATGATGCGGCTCGCAATCTGGTGGGCGAGCGGGCCCGGACACTTGACCGGATATGCCCGAAGTTGCCCCTGCGATCAGGACAGTTCAACAACATCAGCACCCGTGATGGGCTGCAATCGTGCCTGACTGTCGCCTTAGAAGGGATGGCAGGCCGACGTGAGGTGTTCTTGCTCCCCGGTGTCGCCGCAACAGAGCGACAGCCCGATGGATGGGCATTTTTCGACGAACTGCCGGTCCCACTGCTAAAGTTGGACCCTGGCGGGCAGATTCAATTGTCGAACCGACCGGCGCGCGCCTTACTGGGATCGGACGATTGCCAAGGCCGCCCGATCACTGATCTTCTCGAAGGGTTGGGGCGGTCGCTTCCGGATTGGTTGGGCGATGCGGCGAAGGGGCGCGGTTCGCTGCATTCGGAATTTCTGCGCGTAAAACGCGCGGATCAGGATATGTTCGTTCAGGTAACACTGAACCGCGCGAGCGAAGAAGGACAGACAATCCTGATCGCGGTGCTGAGTGATGCAACCGAGTTAAAATCACTGGAGGCGCAGTTCGTCCAGAGCCAGAAAATGCAGGCCATCGGTCAGTTGGCAGGCGGTGTTGCACATGATTTCAACAACCTGCTGACTGCGATTTCCGGGCATTGCGACCTGCTGCTCTTGCGCCATGATCAGGGCGATAGCGATTACAATGATCTGGTTCAGATCAATCAGAACGCCAATCGCGCCGCATCTCTGGTTAACCAGCTTTTGGCTTATTCACGCAAGCAGACGCTCCGGCCTGAGGTCATGGATTTGCGTGATGCAATGTCGGATCTGACTCATTTGTTGAACCGTCTGGTCGGTGAAAAGGTAATTCTGTCACTAACTCACGACCCGATGCTTTGGTCGATCCGTGCTGATAAGCGGCAGTTGGAGCAGGTGGTGATGAATCTTGTGGTCAACGCCCGCGACGCAATGCCGGAGGGGGGCGAGATTCGATTGACCACCGAAAACGTCACGCTGACAGAGCCATTGAACCGTGACCGCGCGGTAGTCGCACCTGGCCGGTATGTCAGGGTGGCGGTAACAGACGAGGGCGGGGGTATCTCATCGGACAAGCTGCAAAAAGTGTTCGAGCCATTCTTTACCACAAAACGGACGGGGGAGGGCACCGGGCTTGGCTTGTCTACGGCGTACGGAATCGTAAAGCAGACCGGAGGTTTTATCTTTGTCGACAGCGAACATGGTGTTGGCAGCCAGTTCTTCTTGTTGTTCCCCGCCTATGATGCGGTCGAAGATGTACCCAAGCCCACCATCGCACCGTTGCCGGTGGAATCGCCGGTAAACGGTGTTGTGCTGTTGGTAGAGGACGAGGCACCGGTGCGGGCTTTCGCCTCGCGTGCGTTGCAGTTGCGTGGCCTTACCGTGTTAGAAGCCGAATCGGCGGAAGATGCATTGGAGATGCTCAAAGATGACGCACTCGAAGTGGATGTATTCGTAACTGATGTGGTGATGCCCGGCTTGAACGGGCCCAGTTGGGTGCAGCAGGCGCTGAAATCGCGCCCCGATGTGCGTGTTGTCTTTGTTTCGGGTTATGCCGAAGAGGATTTTGGTGATACGCAGTCGCGCATTCCAAACTCGGTTTTTCTGCCCAAACCGTTCTCGTTGACGGAATTGACGGAAATCGTGCAACGCCAATTAAATTGAGGCCTCGGGGACCGGCACATAGGCACCATCAGCCCCGATCCCGTTCCAGAGTGCGAAATCCGGCGCGAACTTGCGCCGCAATCGGCGTTCCACATCCTCAGACAACTGCGGGACGGACGCAACTTTGGCCGAGGCGTTGTAGCGTTCGAGCGTGATAGCGCATTGAAGCCGGTTCTGCAGAAAGCCGATGATTGCCGTCTGATCCTCGTAGCGAAACAGATGTGTGATGGCAGTACCATTGCGGGTAGGCTCCAGAAACTTGGATTGCGCTCCGACATTGGCAAAACCGGGCGTTTGCCCCTTCAGATATGCCTCGACGAAATCGTCAAAGCTGATCCCGGCTGTACTGTTGGCATGCCGGTCCAGAAATGGGCGCTGGCGATAGCGATACCAACTGCCCAGCCAGCTGACCGGTTCACGCATCACGGCCATCACATCAAGACCCTCACCAACAAATTTCTCGAGCGCGGGCCGAAAGAACCGATTGTAGCGGAAGACTGGCGCATGTTTCAGTTCCGGCGGATCAGTGACGACCATCGACGCATGCCGCCCGAGGGCGACCTGCCACGCGGTGGTCCCGGTTTTCGGGACCGATAAGAACACAAGTTTCTGTTTGGAAAACACCAACATGCACGCGTCCGCCTTTTGCCGTCTGCTCTTAGGGGTGCACGTAAACTACTCTTTAACCCAATTGGGAAAAAGTGGAGATGTGAACAATTTTCTTGAAATGTTCTCGTTTTGTCTGCATGTAGTGTGGAACAAGAGGTGAACGAAGGCAGCGATTGCCGCCCGCGCAAGGGTGTGGAATAAGGATGGGAACGAGACATGGCAACGGCAGATTTACTCAGCATGGACAGCAAGAAAAGCGCAGACAAGCAAAAGGCTCTGGATAGCGCATTGGCGCAGATAGAACGCCAGTTCGGCAAGGGATCGATCATGAAGCTGGGCGGCGAGAATGCCATTCAGGATATCGAAGCGACATCGACCGGATCGCTCGGATTGGACATTGCACTGGGGATTGGCGGCCTGCCCAAGGGCCGCGTTGTCGAAATCTACGGCCCTGAAAGCTCTGGCAAGACGACACTGACGCTGCATTGCGTTGCCGAAGAACAGAAAAAGGGCGGCGTTTGCGCTTTTGTCGATGCAGAGCATGCTCTGGATCCGCAATATGCGCGCAAGCTGGGCGTGGATCTGGACGAGTTGCTGATCAGCCAGCCCGACACAGGAGAACAGGCGCTGGAGATCGTGGATACGCTGGTTCGGTCTGGGGCCGTCAGCATGGTCGTGGTCGACTCTGTCGCGGCACTGACGCCCAAATCCGAATTGGAAGGCGACATGGGCGACAGCAGCGTGGGCGTACATGCGCGACTGATGAGCCAGGCCATGCGCAAGCTGACCGGCTCAATCAGTCGCACCAAATGTACGGTGGTGTTCATCAACCAGATTCGCATGAAGATTGGCGTCATGTTCGGTAGCCCCGAGACGACGACTGGCGGCAATGCGCTGAAGTTCTATAGCTCTGTCCGGTTGGATATCCGGCGCATCGGTGCGCTGAAAGACCGCGACGAGGTGGTGGGCAACGCCACCCGCGTCAAGGTGGTCAAGAACAAGGTCGCGCCGCCCTTCAAACAGGTGGAGTTTGACATCATGTATGGCGAAGGAATCAGCAAGATGGGTGAACTGCTCGACCTTGGGGTCAAGGCCGGTGTGGTGGAAAAGTCGGGTAGCTGGTTCAGCTATGGTGACGAGCGGATCGGACAAGGGCGCGAGAATGCCAAGACCTTTTTGAAAGAAAACAGTCGCATCGCGCTGCAGATCGAGGATAAAATCCGGGCTGCGCATGGTCTAGATTTCGACATGCCAGAAGGCTCTGGCGACGATGGTGATATTCTGGAGGCATAAGCCGATCTGGCTGGGTGACGAGTTTGCGTTCAGCTTGTGCGCCACCTGACAGACAGAGAATGACAAAGGTCCGTCCGCTCCGCGCGGTCGGGCTTTTCGCTTGGACGGGGTGCGCGCCTTTTCTTGCGGTGGACAGGGCGGGCAGGGGCAGATAAATCACGAAAACCCAAAGCCCGGAAAGAGATGACCCATGCCGACGTTGAATGAAATCCGATCGACCTTTCTGAACTTCTTTGAAAGCAACGATCATGCGATCGTCGACAGCTCTCCGCTGGTGCCACGCAATGACCCGACGTTGATGTTTACGAACTCGGGCATGGTACAGTTCAAGAACCTGTTTACCGGCGTCGAGCATCGCGATTATACCCGGGCCACCACCAGCCAGAAATGCGTACGGGCCGGTGGCAAGCACAACGATCTGGATAACGTGGGCTATACCGCCCGGCATCACACGTTCTTTGAGATGTTGGGGAACTTCAGCTTTGGCGATTATTTCAAGGAACAGGCGATCCCTTACGCTTGGGATTTGCTGACCAAAGAGTTCGGGCTGGATAAATCCAAGCTGCTGGTCACGGTTTACCATACCGATGACGAGGCAGCGGATATCTGGAAGAAATACGCCGGTCTGCCGGACGACCGGATCATCCGCATCGCTACGGACGATAATTTCTGGTCGATGGGCGCCACTGGTCCCTGTGGTCCCTGCACCGAGGTGTTCTATGATCACGGGCCAGAGATCTGGGGTGGCCCTCCGGGCAGCGCTGAAGAGGATGGCGACCGTTTCATCGAAATTTGGAACCTTGTTTTCATGCAAAACGAGCGGTTCGAGGATGGCAGCCAACGTGATCTGGACATGCAGTCCATCGACACCGGCATGGGATTGGAACGGATTGGCGCACTGCTGCAAGGCAAGCACGACAACTACGATACCGATCTGATGCGTGCGCTGATCGAGGCCAGCGCGCATGTCACCAACCACGATCCTGATGGGCCGGGCAATGTGCATCATCGAGTGATTGCGGATCACTTGCGATCTACCTCGTTCCTGATGGCGGATGGCGTGATGCCATCCAACGAGGGGCGCGGCTACGTGCTGCGCCGGATCATGCGGCGTGCTATGCGCCACGCACACCTTCTGGGGGCCAAGGATCCGGTGATGTACCGGTTGGTACCCGCTCTGGTGACGCAGATGGGGCCGGCATTTCCCGAACTGGGCCGCGCACAGTCGCTGATCGAAGAGACGCTGAAGCAAGAAGAAACCCGGTTCAAGCAAACGCTAGAACGTGGGCTGAGCATGTTGGACGATGCGGTTGCCGATTTGTCCGAAGGCGGAGAGCTGCCCGGCGAGACGGCATTCAAGCTTTATGACACCTATGGCTTTCCGCTGGACCTGACGCAGGACGCGCTGCGCGAAAAGGGATTGGGCGTTGACACTGGTGGTTTTGACGCGGCGATGGCCGAACAAAAGGCCAAGGCCCGCGCGGCATGGTCCGGCTCGGGTGAAGCGGCGGATGCCAGTATCTGGTTCGACATCGCAGAAGCCGAGGGTGTGACCGATTTTCTGGGATATGACACCGAGATGGCCGAAGGCCAAATCCGCGCATTGGTACGCGACGGCGCAGTGGTCACCGAGGCCAAGACCGGGGAGGACGTACAGATCGTCCTCAATCAAACACCGTTCTACGCCGAGTCCGGCGGGCAGGTGGGCGATACGGGCGTCCTGCGCACCGATGGCGCGCGTGCCGAGATTACCGATACCCGCAAAGTGGCGGGCGTGTTCATCCATTTTGCCAAAGTCACCGAAGGCACGCTGACCAAGGGAGATGCCGCACAGTTGGAGGTGGATCACCTCCGCCGTAGCCGTATCCGGGCGAACCATTCGGCAACGCATCTGCTGCACGAGGCGCTGCGCGCGGCACTCGGTCCCCATGTGGCACAGCGCGGCAGCCTGAATGCAGAGGATCGTCTGCGGTTCGATTTCAGCCATACCAAGGCGCTGAGCCTTGAGGAGTTGAAGCAGATTGAGGACGATGTGAACGCTTATATTCGGCAAAATGACACGGTCGAGACGCGGATTATGACCCCGGATGACGCGCGCGCGTTGGGCGCGCAGGCGCTCTTTGGCGAAAAATACGGTGATGAGGTGCGCGTGGTGTCGATGGGCACACATGCGGGCTCTGGCAAGGGGGCCGATGGCGCGACCTATTCGATCGAACTGTGCGGTGGAACCCATGTGCAGCGTACCGGTGATATTGGCGTTTTCGTCACGTTGGGCGATTCCGCGTCTAGCGCGGGCGTGCGCCGGATCGAGGCGCTGACGGGGGCGGATGCGTTCCGGTATCTCAGCGAACAGGATCACCGCATCGCGGCATTGGCGCTGGAGTTGAAGGCACAACCGGGCGATGTGCTGGATCGGGTGCGCGGCTTGATGGATGAACGCAAGGCGTTGGGCAACGAAGTCGCGCAGTTGCGGCGCGAACTGGCGATGGCAGGTGGGGCCGGGCAGGGCGGTGGCGCTGCGGTCGAGGAAATCGGCGGCGTACGCTTCGTGGCGCAAGTGCTGAGCGGTGTGTCGGGCAAGGATCTGCCCGCGCTGTTGGACGAGCACAAAGCGCGGATAGGCAGCGGCGTGGTGTTGCTGATCGCCGATACGGACGGCAAGGCGGCTGTGGCGGCGGGCGTGACCGACGATCTGACCAGCCGAGTGTCAGCCGAAGACATCGTGAAGCTGGCGGTGGTCCAACTGGGCGGCAAGGGTGGCGGTGGCCGACCCGACATGGCCCGCGGCGGCGGGCGCGATGTCACCAATGCAGAGGCCGCGATCGAGACGGTCAGAACACTGTTGAAAGGATAGATCATGCCTGCACTCTGGATTGCCCATGTGACAGTCACCGACGAAGAATCCTATGGCAAATACGCCGCCCTCGCGGGTCCGGCGATTGCCAAGCATGGGGGGCATTTTATCGCCCGTGCAGGGCGTTACGTCCAGCTGGAGGGCAAGGACCGGCCCCGCAATGTGGTCGCGCGGTTTCCCAGCTTGGAGGCTGCGGAAGCCTGCTATCATTCGCCGGAATACCAAGAAGCGTTAAGTCATGCGCGTGACGCGTCAGAGCGCGAATTACTGGTGGTTGAAACCACCGAATGATTCGTTATTCCGCGCGGTTTTTTGCCTGTGTCGCATTCAGTTGAGCGCCGTGCCGCTGACAGAAATTCTGTCTATTGAAGTCCAAAAAACGAATCGGTCGACGGGTTTGATTGTTTCGCGGAATGTCTGCTGTTGAGCTATTTTGGGCTATTGTTTCGTCTGTCGGGACAGTGAAAAATCAATAACTTAGGGCGTTCTGGTCAAAACTATTGCGCGATGGCCACAGTTTCGCCGTTTTTAGTAAAATTTTCCGGTTCCCCGGCTGTTTCACGGTCATCACCAGTCTTTTCCTGTCGTGACAATGCTTTGACCTTCGGTAACATCTTCCTGTTAATTTAACATGGAGAAGAAATATGAAGACAATTATTATGGGGGCGATTGTCGCCATGGCTGCCACTGCAACTCCTGCGCTGGCTTGGGAAGGCCAGAAAGTGGCCTGCTATGACAAGGTCTGGATTCCGGCCACATATGCGACCAAGAAATACCTCGAGTATCCCGCAAAGATGAAGTGGGAGCACATGAACGGTCAAATGGTCGAAATGCACTATCCTCCGATCTACATGGAAAAGCGCTATGTAAAGACCGAAGGTCATTACGTTCTGCGCAAGGCCGTCTGCAAATAAGCTGGCCTGAACCGATTTGAGATGCGCAGCTGCTCTGCGCATCTCAACGTTTGGGGATGGGGTTGAGCGATCTCAGGTGACGTCATTTTCGTCACGTGTTCTGATGAAACACGATCTGATGAACGGCCTCTTAACCACCACAGCGATTTCCAACTTACGCCGTAATGCGCTGCAATCCTACAGGTCTATGAGACATGAAGGAGAGCAGTATGCACATGTCCAAACACAATCTAACCGCGTCGGCGCTGGCATTTTGTCTGACGTTGATAGCAGCCGTGCCTATGGCACAGGCAGGCGGCAGCACGACCAAACTGGATCCGAACGCCAAGATTCTGGCCTGCTATAAAGAGGTCACAATCCCGGCGAAATACGATGTGAAAAAGGTTCTGGTCAAAAAGGCCGAGCAAAAATACCTACGCCAAGGGAACCTTGTCTATCTGGTCGAATACCCCGCAGTTTATCGCGAGGACAAGACATTGGTCGAGGCCGAGCATATCGTCATGCGTCAAGTGGGCTGCAAGACCAAGAAGTAGGGGCGGCCTGCGGGCCAAATCCAGTGATCCAAATCAAAACCCGCCGCATTCACATGCAGCGGGTTCTGGCAGTTCTGGCGATGTCTGAAAGGACTGATCAGATGGTCTTGGCCATCCGCTTGCGTTCATGCGGGTCCAGATAACGTTTACGCAGACGGATCGCGTTTGGCGTTACTTCGACCAGTTCATCATCGTCGATATAGGCGATGGCCTGTTCAAGGCTCATCGTGACGGGCGTGGTCAGGCGTACAGCCTCATCCGTGCCACTGGCCCGCACGTTGGTCAGCTTCTTACCCTTAAGCGGGTTCACTTCCAGATCATTTTCGCGGCTATGTTCGCCGATAATCATGCCGGTATAGATCTTGGCCTGTGGACCGATGAACATCTTGCCACGATCCTCGAGGTTCCACAGGGCAAAGGCCACCGATTCACCGTTCTCCATCGAGATCAGAACCCCTGCGCGACGGCCCGGAATGGCGCCTTTGTGCGGGGCCCAGCCGTGGAACACCCGGTTCAGCACGCCGGTGCCGCGTGTATCGGTCAGAAACTCACCGTGATAGCCGATCAGACCGCGCGAGGGCACACGGGCGATGATCCGTGTCTTGCCTGCGCCAGCAGGTTTCATCTCGGTCAGATCACCCTTGCGTGCGCCGGTCAGTTTCTCGATCACAGCGCCGGAATATTCATCGTCAACGTCGATGGTGACTTCTTCAATGGGTTCCAGACGTTGGCCGTCGTCCCCGTCACGCATGACGACCTGCGGGCGCGAGATGCTCAACTCGAATCCCTCGCGGCGCATATTCTCGATCAAGACACCCATCTGCAATTCACCGCGACCTGCAACCTCGAAAGCATCGCCGCCCGGCGTGTCGCTGATCTTGATCGCGACGTTCGATTCGGCTTCTTTCATCAGTCGGTCGCGGATAACGCGGCTTTGTACCTTTTTGCCGTCACGGCCAGCCAGCGGACTGTCGTTGATGCCGAAGGTCACGGTAATGGTTGGCGGGTCAATCGGTTGCGCCGCCAGCGGTGTATCGACGGCCAAGGCGCAGATCGTATCGGCGACGGTCGCCTTGGACATGCCGGCGAGGCTGACGATATCGCCGGCCTGTGCCTCTTCGATGTCCTGACTTGCCAGACCGCGAAACGCCTGAATCCGGGTCACGCGGAATTGCTCGATCTTTTGGCCGACGCGGCTGAGCGCCTGCACGGTGGCACCCACGCGGATATGCCCGCTTTCGACCCGGCCGGTCAGCAGACGCCCCACAAAAGGGTCAGCGCCCAGCGTGGTGGCCAGCATGCGGAAATCATCATTCTGATGCTTGATCTGCTTGGGGGCGGGAACGTGATTAACCACCAGATCGAACAACGCACTGAGATCCTTGCGCGGACCATTCAGTTCGTGATCAGCCCAGCCGGAGCGACCCGAAGCGTACATATGTGGGAAATCCAGTTGATCATCGTCAGCATCAAGATTGGCGAAGAGGTCAAAACATTCATCCAGCGCACGGTCAGGTTCTGCATCTGGCTTGTCGACCTTGTTCAGCACCACAATGGGGCGCAGGCCGAGGGCCAGTGCCTTGGAGGTCACGAACTTGGTCTGTGGCATTGGGCCTTCGGCGGCATCCACCAACAGGACGACGCCATCGACCATGCTCAGGATACGTTCCACTTCGCCGCCGAAATCGGCGTGGCCGGGGGTGTCGACGATGTTGATCCGCGTGCCTTTCCACACCACCGAAGTGGGCTTGGCAAAGATGGTAATGCCGCGCTCTCGTTCCAGATCGTTGCTGTCCATGGCGCGTTCGTCCACGGCTTGATTCTGGCGAAAGGCGCCGGATTGTTTTAGCAGCTCGTCCACCAGTGTCGTTTTGCCATGGTCAACGTGGGCGATAATCGCAATATTGCGAAGGTCCATTTCGGGCGTTCCTCAGATGTTTTGTCGCGCCCTATACGCGCTTTGACTGAAAGGCCAGAGGCAAAGCAGCGAATAGGGGGGACCGCGTCGCAGCGACAACAAGCGATTTATAATCGCGCGGTAACTGTGGTTGCTCCTATAGAACGCGCACGCGCGCCGCAACCCAGCTTGAATCGATCAAGACTTGGGGTGCGGACAGGATCGATCAACCCCAGATCGAGTCGCGCATATCCGCGCGCCGCCAGCCATTCGGTTGCATGCCAGACAGCGAGGTTGTGAGCGCACAGGGTGCGGCCACGCGACCCGCTCCAGCCGATATGATAGGTGGCCTGAGGCGCGTGTAGCAACAGCAGGATGTAGGCGATAACGTTTGTGCCCTCATGTACCGCGAACAGCCTAGTGGCCTGAGGCTGTGCCTGCACCCACGCGACGGTAAAGGCCGGGGGCAGGGCCGCATAGTGACTGGCGCGGCGTTGATCCAACTCGCGCTGCAACAAGGCCGTATCGCAGGGCAGAGACAGAACCCGCGAGGTGATGCGAAGACCGTTACGCTCGGCGCGGCGCAATCGATTGCGCCATTTGCCATTCATCGCGGCGCGGCGGGCGATGCTGTCGGTCGTCAGCGAAAGTTCGGCAACCTGTCTGGGGCCGGCTGCGCGCAACCCCGGCGCATGGTTGGCGCAGTTATTGCTAATGGCCCAGAGAGCGCGAAGGCGAACCGCCCGACGCAGGCCTGCCATCATGCGATTTTGCAGGTCTTGGTCCGGCGGCGGCGTGTCCTGTCTCCAGACCGGGCCGCGCGGCATCCATGCAACCCGGAGCGGACCAAAACGCCGCAAGGCAAACTGTGACCGCCCCAAGTATCTGCCATCACAGTAGAATTCGGCCGCGCGCATATCCAGCCCCATGCGGCCAAGGGCGGCCGCATAATGTGGGTGCTGCTGGATGGCGCCGCCCGGCAAAGCGGGCGACTGATCGGGGGAGTTCAGGACAATCTGCATGACCCATCAGGTGCGGGCAAATATCCTAAAATGCCGTTAAAGCCGGATCAGAACGGGATCTCGTCGTCAAAATCACGCGACGGTCCGCCCTGATTGCCTTGGCCGCCCGAGGGGCCGCCACCGCCATAATCACCACCGCCCTGACTGCCGCCGCCATAGTCACCGCCCTGTCCGCCGCTGTAGTTGCCGCCGCCGCCGCCTTCGCCGCGTCCGTCGAGCATGGTCAATGTCCCGCCAAACCCTTGCAGGACAACCTCGGTCGAATAGCGGTCCTGACCGGACTGATCCTGCCATTTGCGGGTTTGCAACTGGCCCTCAATGTAAACCTTGGACCCTTTGCGCAGATACTGTTCTGCAATGCGCACTAGCCCCTCCTGAAAGATCGCGACCGAATGCCACTCGGTCCGTTCCTTGCGCTCGCCGGTGTTGCGGTCTTTCCACGTCTCGGAGGTGGCAATGCGTAGGTTGCACACCTTGCCGCCGTTCTGGAATGTCCGAACCTCGGGGTCACGGCCCAGATTACCGATGAGGATTACCTTATTTACCGAGCCAGCCATGATCGTCTCCCTGAGCGTCTGAATGCATATGTTTGCGCGTTTACACCATCGCAAGCGCATGAAGGGAAGGTTAAAATTGGTGTAAAATGCGCTGAACCACGCGGGATGCTGCCGATTGTGTCGGCTGACGCTGGAAATTGTTGCCGGAATCAGTATGATGCCCTCATTCGGGGACAGGGACTGTTTTGGGGCATGAATAAAGTCATTTCCGCCGCGTTGGCGATTTGCCTGACCACAGCGACGGCTGCTCAGGCTGATATTCTGTCGACCAAGAGCCGTGTTAAGCAATTCAAGTCGCAAACCAGTGTCTTGGATAATCGCGCGGCCAATCAATACAAAGCGTCCGTTCGTCTACAACCTAAGAAAATCAATACTCCTACCAAATGGGGCGATGGCATTGGCAAGGCTTATGACGGACGGTATCGGGGCCAGTATTTGAAGTTGGCCAAGGCAGCTGCGCGACGTCACTCTGTGCCAGAGGACCTGTTTTTGCGGCTGATCCAGCAGGAATCAAACTGGAAACCCACCGCTCTGTCACACAAGGGCGCGATCGGTCTTGCACAGCTGATGCCGGGCACGGCCTCCGTGTTGCGGGTCGATCCGCATGATCCCAAGCAGAACCTTGAGGGCGGCGCACGATATCTGGCGCAGCAATATCGTGAATTTGGCTCATGGCGGCTGGCGTTAGCGGCCTATAACGCGGGTCCCGCAGCGGTCAAAAAATACGGTGATGTGCCACCCTACAAGGAAACTAAAAATTACGTAAAAGTAATTTGGGGCAGCTAGTTACACGACAATTCTAACGTATCTGGATGCGGCGCGATTCATGATCGCTACGCGGCTTTTTTAGTGGCCGCGCTCTTGCGCAAAGCCGAAGGCGTCTGCCCCGTGTGATGCAGAATAAAGCGTGAGAAATACGCAGCACTGCGAAAGCCCAGCTGTACCGCGACGTGGCGAATCGAATCGCCACCGTCTTCCAGCATGACGCGCGCCGCGTGCAGGCTGCGCTGCGTCAGAATTTCAGCCGCAGTCAGTCCGCAACATTGCCGACAGGACCGCGTCAGATGTGTCGGAGTTACCCCCAGATCGCGTGCATAATCTGCCATCAGCATGGGGGACTGATAGTCGCGCGCCACCATCGCAGCATAGGCCGCCACCAGACGATGTGCAGCATTCGGCCGGTCGGGGGCCTCATGTGCGATCATGGCGCGCCGCAGCCAGACTGTCATCAACTGGGCATGCGCCCCAAGGGCCTCATCCGAGAAATCGCGTGGATGGTTTGATTCGCGTTGCATGGCGTCAAGCAGCGCAGTCAGTTCCATCTGGGTGTGCACTTCGCGGATGCGCAGATGCTGTGGACGATCGGGCATCAGTGTCGGGCCACCGGGGGGGATAAGACATACGAGGCCAAAACATTGTGGCCCCAGTTCCAGCGAAAAGAGCGTGCCAGCCGGGATAGCCAGTGCATTATGCACACCGACTCCGCGCCGGATACCATCAACCGTAACGCGAGCCTGTCCGCGCGTAACCCAAACCAACGCGTGACGTTGTAGTGCGTGCTGAAGCGCCAACCGCCATGGAGCACCGTGCATCCATTGCGCTAAAGAGAGGATCTGTGGCGTGCTGCTCATCCGGGATGTTTCGCCTGACGGGGTTTTGTTGCGATTTGTCAATTATTCGCACAGAATACCCCTGATGTCAGCCATAAATAGTCCGAATAGAGAAATGTTTCGGCAGATGCGGACTTATCCACATTTTATCCACAGGTCTGCCAATGCCAGTCCTTCATGCGCGCTCGAAACCACGTGCGTTGCCGTTTGGCAAACTGGCGGGTCGCAACCACGGCGTCCTGAACGGCGGCGCCGAGTGTCATTTCACCGCGCAGATAGGCAATCAACTCAGGTGCGCCAATCGCCTTTGACGAGAGGCGCGCAGGATCCCAGTGATCCATATTCGCGCGCGCTTCGTCAAGAGCGCCGTTTGCGATCATCTGCGCAAAGCGGCCCTCAATGCGTGGCGTCAGCCATTCTTTTGGTGCGTCCAAAACGATGGCCTGAGTGATGGCACGCGGCAGCAATGGCGGCGGTGTCGCATCCTGCCAGTCGGCCAATCCGCGCCCGGTGACCTGCTGCACCTCCCACGCGCGTTGCACACGCATCGGATTGCGGGTGTCGATCCGCATCCGCGTTGCGCCATCCAAACTGTCTATCATTTGCTGCAACGCGCCGCGCTGACGCAGCGCATCGGCCTCGGCGCGCACGG
This sequence comes from Pseudohalocynthiibacter aestuariivivens, assembly GCF_011040495.1. Classification (GTDB taxonomy): domain Bacteria; phylum Pseudomonadota; class Alphaproteobacteria; order Rhodobacterales; family Rhodobacteraceae; genus Roseovarius; species Roseovarius pelagicus. Next base: position 360,034 of record NZ_CP049037.1, read on the forward strand.
TGGCAGGGATGGTAGGTATCTCGACCAACCCCTCGGTGAGCGCAGAAAAGTAGAGTCCGGTGCCCCCGACGATGATTGGACGATCTGGCCCAGACAGCAACGGTCTGACCTCGCGCAGCCAATGTCCGACAGAATATTCCGCATCATAAGGAATATGCCCATACAGGCGATGCGGTGCCCGCGACATTTCGGCGTCATCCGGCCGCGCCGAGAGCACGCACCAGTTGTCAAAGACCTGCAACGCATCGGCATTGACGATCACGCCGCCTTGGCGCTCGGCGATGTCCAGCGCCAACGCGGATTTACCCGATGCCGTTGGTCCGGCGATCAACACGGGCTGTTCGGGTGATAGGGAGCCTTGCCATTTCATGGCGTCCGCATACCGCAAAGCGTGCAGCGATGCGAGCGGCGGCGTCAGTTTCCGCATTTGCAAGGTTTATTGCATTGAACTCAGACGATGTTTGGGACATTTTGCGCGCGACGATACGGGACCCAACATGGAGCGCGGCATATGACCGATGGCGATACCCCCAAAACAACCTTCAAACGCGTAATGCTGAAGATTTCGGGGGAGGCGCTGATGGGGGACACCGCCTATGGTCTGCACCCGCCCACGGTCGAGAGGATCGCACGCGAAGTGCAGAACGTGCATGATATGGGGGTCGAGATCTGCATGGTCATTGGCGGTGGCAACATCTTTCGCGGTCTTTCGGGCAGCGCGCAGGGGATGGAGCGTACCACTGCCGATTACATGGGAATGCTGGCGACGGTGATGAACGCACTGGCAATGCAAAGCGCGCTGGAAAAGCTGGGTGTGTTCTGCCGGGTCATTTCGGCCATTCGCATGGACGAGGTGGCAGAGCCCTATATCCGCCGCCGCGCTGTGCGTCACCTAGAGAAAAAGCGTGTTTGCATTTTTGCCGCGGGGACGGGAAACCCATATTTCACCACCGACACTGCCGCGACGCTGCGCGCCAATGAAATGGCTTGTCAGGCGATTCTGAAAGGGACCAAGGTCGACGGCGTTTACGACAAAGATCCGGTGACCAATGATGACGCCGTGCGGTTTGAGCGGATCACATATGATGACGTGCTGGCCAAACATCTGAAAGTCATGGATGCCAGCGCCATTGCGTTGGCGCGCGACAACAATCTGCCGATCATCGTTTTCAGTCTGGATGAACCCGGCGGCTTCAAGGGTATTCTGGCCGGGGAAGGCACCTATACAACAGTGCATAGCTGACGCTAGGGTTGACACATACGCGCGCAACAGACCGCGAAGGGAAAGATTAAAATGGCCGAGGATATCGAAATAGACACCGCTGATCTGGAACGTCGGATGGAGGGTGCGATTGCGTCACTACGGACCGAGTTCGCATCGCTGCGCACCGGCCGTGCTTCTGCGGCGATGCTGGAGCCGGTGATGGTGGACGCTTACGGTGCGCAGACACCAATCAATCAGGTGGGTACCGTCAACGTACCAGAGCCGCGGATGGTCACAATCAATGTGTGGGACAAGGGGCTGGTGAACAAGGTAGAGAAGGCCATCCGCGAGAGTGGGCTGGGTATCAACCCGCAGATGAATGGCACGATCATCATGCTGCCCATTCCCGAGCTGAACGAAGAACGCCGCCGCGAGTTGACCAAGGTGGCCTCGCAATACGCCGAGCACGCGCGCGTTGCGATCCGCAACATTCGTCGCGACGGCATGGACCAGATCAAGAAAGCCAAGGGCGATGGCATGTCCGAGGACGACCAGAAGTTCTGGGAGACCGAAGTGCAAGATCTGACCGACAAGCTCATTGTTCAGGTGGACAAGCAGCTGGAGACAAAACAAGCGGAGATCATGCAAGTCTGATGCCCGATGGAGCCCAGGAAAAACAAGAGCAGGGCACGCAATGTGGGCCCCGACACGTCGCCGTCATCATGGATGGTAATGGTCGCTGGGCACAATCGCGCGGACGCCCCCGGCTCTTTGGGCATCATGCCGGCGCCAAACGGGTGCGTGAGATTGTCGAGGCTTGCCCTGATCTGGGCGTTAAATACCTGACGGTTTTCGCTTTCTCGACTGAGAACTGGAAGCGTACCCAGACCGAGGTTGCCGGTCTGATGAGCCTGTTTCGGCGCTACATCACCAAAGAGGCGCGCGCGCTGTGTGACGAGGGCGTGCGCGTGCGGTTTATTGGTGATCGGGTGCGGCTGGATAACAAGCTGATATCGTTGATGGACGAATTGGAACAGATGACGCAGGCCAATGATCGCGTGCACCTGACGATCGCGCTGAATTATGGCAGTCGCGACGAGGTAAGCCGTGCGATCAAGCGGCTGGCCGAGGATGTGGCGTCGGGTGAGTTGTCCCCGCAGGACGTGACCGAAACCACGCTGACGCGGTATCTGGACACGCACGTGTTACCCGACCCCGATCTGGTGATCCGCACCAGCGGGGAGGCAAGGATTTCCAACTTCCTGCTCTGGCAATCTGCCTATGCGGAATATGAATTTATCGACACGCTATGGCCGGATTTCACCCGAGACGTATTCACCAAGCTTGTCGGAAGTTACGGCAAACGAGAGCGCCGTTTCGGTGCTGTAACGCTATGAGCCATCGGGCATGAGCAACACGGCGCGCTGGAGCGATCTGGGACCGCGGGTGATTTCGGCCGTGGTGATGCTGGCGATCGGCGCTGTGGCGCTGTGGCTAGGCGGTTATGTCTTTGCTGTCGGGGTGTGGGTCATTGGCGCGCTGATGATTTGGGAACTGGTGCGTATGCTGGCCCCCGACGCGCGCGGCGCGCCAGTACGTCTGGCGCTGGTCTCGGGCGGGGCGCTGGTGCTGGCATGGTTGTTGCCGGGGATGCTGGTGCTGCCGCTTTTGATCGGCGCGGCGATTGTCGGCGCGGGCCAGTTGCCGCGCGACTGGGTCCGCTATGCCTGCTTTGCCGCAGCGATTTTATTGGCGTGCCATGCCATGGTGATGCTGCGCGAAGTGGCCGGGCTGGCGTGGATTCTATGGGTGATCTGTGTTGTCATCGCTTCTGACGTGGCGGGATATTTTGTTGGCAAGACATTGGGCGGTCGCAAGTTCTGGCCGCGTATCAGCCCCAAGAAAACATGGTCCGGCACCATTGGCGGTTGGGTGGCCGCGGCACTGGTCGGGTTTATCTTCGGTGCAGTGACCGGGGCAGGGGTCCTGCTCGCCCCGATCTCGGTTCTGATCGCGTTTGCCGGGCAGATGGGCGACATCTGGGAAAGTGCGATCAAACGACATGCGGGCGTCAAGGACAGTTCGAACCTCATCCCTGGCCATGGCGGGGTGCTGGATCGGTTCGATGCAATGCTTGGCGCTGCACTGGCGGCCAGTCTGCTCTGGGGGTTGAGCCTGATGCCGGGGCTGGCATGAGGCGTGTAACGATACTTGGGGCGACGGGATCTATCGGGCAGAACACGCTCGACCTGATCCGACGTGCGCCAAAGGGCCATTATCAGGTGGTTGCGCTGACCGGCGGGCGCAATATCGCTCAACTGGCGGCAGACGCCAGAGAGTTCGGCGCAGCACTGGCCGTGACGGCGCATGATGACCTTTTGACGCCCTTGCGCGCGGCACTTGCAGGTAGTCGGGTCGAGGCGGCCGCAGGCGAAGCGGCGCTGATCGACGCTGCACAGCGCCCCGCGGACTGGACCATGTCCGCCATCGTCGGTGTGGCGGGGTTGGCACCGGGGCTGGCGGCGCTGGAGAACGGCGGCACACTGGCATTGGCCAACAAGGAATCGCTGGTGACCGCCGGACCACTGATGATGGCGCAGGCACGGGCAACGGGTGCGCGCATCCTGCCTGTCGACAGCGAGCATTCCGCGATTTTTCAGGCCCTGATGGGCGAGGACATCACCGCTGCGCGCAGGGTGATCATCACTGCGTCGGGCGGTGCTTTTCGTGATTGGCCACTGGCGCAGATGCAAACGGCTACTGTTGCGCAGGCATCGGCCCATCCCAATTGGGAGATGGGTCAGCGCATCACAATCGACAGTGCCTCTATGTTCAATAAGGCATTGGAAGTTATAGAAGCCAAAGAGTTTTTTGGATTTTCACCTGATCAGATCGAAGTGGTGGTTCACCCGCAATCCATCGTTCACGCGCTGGTTGGGTTTTGCGACGGGGGCCTGATGGCCCATGTCGGCCCGCCCGATATGCGCCATGCTATCGGCTATGCGCTTAACTGGCCCGAACGGCGCGCACTGCCAGTTGAAGCGATTGATCTGCCGACGATTGGTCGGTTGGATTTCACGGCCCCCGATCCTGCGCGCTATCCTGCACTGCCGCTCGCGTGGCAGGTGATGGATGCGGGTGGTCTGACAGGGGCAGTTTTCAATGCCGCCAAAGAGCGCGCGCTTGACCACTTTATCGCTGGCCATGTGGGCTTTATGGCGATGGCAGACTTGGTGAAGGACGCGCTGGACGGGCTGGCCGGGCACCCGGACATTACGACATCCGAAATCACGCTTGAAAGAGTTCGGGCGGTGGACCACCTTACACGGCAACACATAGACACGCAGGCAGGCCGCAGGGCCGGTTAGGACAGGGTTTTGGATATTTCCACGATGATACCGCAGTTTGGCGGCGCTTTTATGACGTTTATCGCCTTTGTTGTCGCCCTGTCGGTGATTGTCGCGATCCATGAATACGGCCATTACATCGTCGGGCGCTGGTCCGGCATCAAGGCCGAGGTGTTCAGTCTCGGGTTCGGCCCGGTCTTGTTCTCGCGGATGGATCGGCACGGCACGCGTTGGCAATTGGCGGCGCTGCCCTTTGGAGGATATGTCAAGTTTCTGGGGGATTCGAATGCCGCCAGTGGCAAGGACGAAGACGCGATCGAAGCGGCCCAAACCGATCCCGCTCGTTTGCGGCAGACAATGCACGGTGCGCCACTCTGGGCGCGCACGGCCACGGTGGCGGCGGGTCCTGTGTTCAATTTTGCACTGTCGATCCTCGTCTTTGCCGCGATCATGATGACCCAAGGCAAACCGACCGATCCGATCACCATTGGGACCCTCAAACCGATGCCGGTGACCGGCGTTACCCTGCGACCGGGGGATCAGTTGCTCTCGGTGGCAGGGGTGACGATGCCAGATGCCGAGGCACCGGACGCCTTCGAGACGTTTAGCGATGCGCTGCCGCATACGGCGCTGGTGGAATATGGCGTTTTGCGCGATGGCACCAAACAAAGCGCCATTGGCCCGCACCCGTTGCCGCCCATCGTTGATCAACTCGCGCCACAATCGGCGGCCTATTCCATCGACATGAAGCCGGGCGACGTCATTACCGCCATAGACGGCAAGGCAATCGCGTCCTTCGACCAACTGAAACAGATGGTCGAGGGGTCGAATGGCCGCGTTCTGCGGCTGGATGTATGGCGTGCCGGAGAGATGTTGGAGTTCGCACTGAAGCCGCGGGCGGTGGATGAAATCCAGTCAGAAGGCGGTTTTAAAACCTCGTGGCGGATCGGTATCGCGGGCGGCTGGTCGTTTGAGCCGGGAACCGAGCGGCTGGGGCCTATCGAGGCAGTCGCTGGCGGCGCGGTACAGACAGCAACAGTCATCGAAAGCTCGCTTTCGGGGCTTTACTACATGATCACGGGTGCAATTAGCAGCTGTAACATGTCCGGCCCCCTCGGAATCGCACAGGTATCCGGCGCAATGGCCAGCCAAGGCACAGAAAGCTTTATTTGGTTTATTGCGGTCCTGTCGACCGCCGTTGGTCTGCTGAACCTGTTTCCGATCCCGGTACTGGATGGTGGGCATCTGGCGTTTTACGCGTTCGAGGCCGTGACCGGACGCCCGCCAAGTGATCGCGCGTTGCGCATTCTTATGACTGCAGGATTGACATTGGTTCTGGGTCTGATGGTCTTTGCGTTGACACAAGATCTGTTCTGTCCCTGACGGACAGATCGTGCGGGCGGCGGGTCGCGTCGCCTTAATCTTGCCATATTCGCATGCTGCTTTGTGCCACAATGCCCGGCCATAGTTCCTGATGAACGTGAGAATCGTAAGGAAAAGCAAATGCAAACGCTTATTGGCGGGTATCGTGGGCTTAGCGTGATGTTCGATGTGAACCGGGATCGTATGTTGTCTCTTGGTGTAATCGTCGCGTCGCTTTTTCTGGCATCTTATATCACCTCAGTCTAAGTGACCGGACGCAAGACTGCGCCCTTCGGACAACAGGGCCGAGCGGCGCATCATTGGCGTTTTGACAAGGTCCCAGAGACCCGTTACTGACAATCACACTGGGATGTCTGACTGGGTTTGAGCAATGAAATGTACGAATGACCTGCGCCTTGGGCGCAAGGCGATTTCCGCACTTACGCGGACACTGTCGGCCTTATTGCTGATCGGCTTGTTTTCATTTAGCTTTTCCGTAATCGCATCCCCGGCTTCCGCGCAGAGTTATCGGTTCAGTTCGGTTTCGATTGAGGGCAATCAACGTATCGAGGCGGGAACGATCCTGACCTATGCGGGAATCGCCCGTGGCCAAAGTGTCAGCGCCGGTGAGTTGAACGATGCCTATCAACGCATTCTGGCAAGCGGGCTTTTCGAAGAGGTCGTGATCAATCCGCGTGGCAGCACTCTGGAAATCCGGGTCAAGGAATATCCGACGATTTCCAAGATCAACTTTGAGGGCAACAAGAAGATCAAGGATGAGGACCTGATTGGCTTCATCGAAAGTGCCCCGAGGCAGGTGTTCAACCCGGCCAAAGCAGAGCGTGACGCAGCCACCATCATCGAAGCTTACGCCGAAACAGGGCGGTCGGCTGCCCGTGTCACCCCTCGTGTGATCCGACGCAGTGATAACCGCGTCGATCTGGTGTTCGAAATTTTCGAAGGCCGCAAGATCGAGGTGCAGCGCATTTCCATAGTTGGCAACCGCGCCTATTCGGATCGTCGTCTGCGCCGTGTCCTGCAATCCAAGCAGACCGGGATTTTCCGGGCGCTGGTGAACCGCGATACCTTTGTCGAGGATCGTATCGAATTTGATAAGCAGGTGTTGGCCGATTTCTACGCCGCACGCGGCTATGTCGATTTCCGTGTGACCGGTGTGAACGCTGAACTGGCGCGCGAGCGTGATACGTATTTCGTGACCTTCAACGTACAAGAAGGTCAGCAATTCCGGTTCGGCCAGATTACGACGATCAGTGAGATCAACGGCGTCGAGGCCGAAGAGTATCAGGCCGCGCTGAAAATCAAACCCGGAGTGGTCTATTCACCTTCGCTGGTCGAAAACTCGATCGCCCGGATGGAGCGGTTGGGCATTCGCCAAGGACACGACTTCTTGCGTGTAGAGCCGCGTATCAGCCGCAATGACCGCGACCTGACGCTGGATGTCGAGTTTGTGATTCTGCGTGGCCCGCGCATCTTTGTTGAGCGCATTGATATCGAGGGCAACACCACGACGCTGGACCGCGTAATCCGCCGCCAGTTTGATACGGTCGAGGGCGATCCCTTTAACCCGCGCGAAATCCGCGAAACAGCTGAACGCATTCGCGCGTTGGATTTCTTTACCTCTGCTGATGTGGATGCACGCGAGGGGTCTCGGCCCGATCAGGTTGTGGTTGATGTGGATGTCGAGGAAAAATCGACAGGCACATTGTCCTTCGGTGCCTCCTATTCCACCAGCGGCGGTATCGGCGTGCAGGTCGGATTCTCCGAGCGGAATTTCCTTGGGCGTGGCCAACGCCTGTCCGCTTCGGTTGCGGCGGCGGCAGACAACATCAACTACAACATTGATTTCGTCGAGCCTGCCTTCCTTGGGCGGGACGTGGCTTTTGGCCTGAGTTTCAGCCTGTTGGAGACCGACGGTGATTACGCTCTATACGACACGACAATCGGTAATTTCCGCCCCAGTTTGACCTTCCCGGTCAGTGAAAACGGGCGTCTGAGCCTGTCCTATAGTGCCGGTTACAAGGAAATGGACAACTACACTGGTGCAAGTGCGGTTCTGACCGCAGAATCGGCTGTCGGTGGGCTCTTCTCCAGTGGTGTTGGTTATAACTACACTTACGACACGCGCCGGACCGGCCTGAACCCGAATGCGGGCGTATTGCTGTCCTTTGGTCAGGATTTTTACGGGCTGGGTGGCGACTCTGAATATATCAAGAGTTCTGCCCGCGCCATTGCGCAGACGAAGGTCCTGAACGAAGAAGTGACGCTGCGCGCGACACTGGAAGGCGGTGCGTTGCACTTTAGCAGCGGCCAGAACAGCCGCGCCGTGGATCGTTTCTCGGGGCAAATCATGCGCGGGTTCGAACCGAACGGTATCGGTCCGGTCCAATCGGGCGAGCAGCTGGGCGGTAATTTTTATGCAGCATTGAAGCTGGATGCAGAATTCCCGCTGGGCCTGCCCGATGAGTACGGCATCACGGCCGGGGCATTCTATGACATGGGCGCGATCTGGGATGTGAATAACGTCGCAGGCGGCACGCCGATCTCGTCGCAAGGCTTCAAACCACGTCACGTTGTCGGGGTTGCTGTGATCTGGCAGTCACCCTTTGGACCGCTGCGTTTCAACTTCAGCCATGCGTTGCAAAAAGAAGCGTCAGACAAGGAACAGCAGTTCGACCTGACGATCCAATCGGAATTCTGATCATGCGAATCTGGCGTCGACTTGCGCTGATGGTCGCGCTGGTCTGCGCCGCGCCCGGACTGGTTCTGGCGCAGGATTTGGGGACGGTTCAGAGCCAGATCCTTGTCCTCGACATCGAGGGGCTGTTCAACAGATCGAAAGCCGGACAGCGGATCACGCGCGACTACCAGGCAGAGCGCGAGCGGCTGATTGCCAGCAATCGCCGGATCGAGGCGGATTTGCGCGCGGAAGAGCAGGCCCTGACCGAAAAGCGTCCCACGATGACGCCCGCTGCCTTTCGCGATCTGGCCGACGCCTTTGATGCAAAAGTGCGTGGCATTCGGCAGGACAATGAACGCGAGGCACTGGATCTGGAGAGGCGGCGCGAAGTTGCACCGCTACAATTGATGCGCTTGGCAGAGCCGGTTCTGGTGCAGATCATGCGTGATACGGGTGGTATCGTCATCCTTGATCATCGGCAGGTGTTGCTGCGTGCCGACGTGATCGATATCACCGATCTGGCGATTGCCCGTGTCGATGTGGCGATTGGTGACGGTACCCGTCCTGTGGATGGGTCCCCACCGGAGGACGGCACGCCAGATGCCCCCTCAGATGTCACGCCAGATCAACTGGATCCTGAAACGGCGCAACCCGAGTCGACAGAGCCGGGAACATCTCAGGATTAGCGTGTTGTGAACCGACCAAGACCGATGCAACGGGTGGCGGTCCGCCGCGTCTTGGATTGAGGTTGCTTGCTCACGGCTTACCGAGTTGGTAGTGAAAAGGGGACGAGTGCCCGCGCGAAAGGACTAAAATGACCGAGCCGCTCAAAAGCGCCGATATCCACTTGATCCAGCGTATCATTCCGCATCGTTACCCGTTTCTGTTAGTCGACAAGGTGCGTGATATCGACGGGTATTCCACCGCCGTCGGGATCAAGAACGTCACCATGAATGAACCGCATTTTCAGGGACATTTCCCCGGCAAGCCCATCATGCCCGGCGTCACCATCGTCGAGGCGATGGCGCAGACCGCTGCCGTCATGGTCGGCACCGCGCTGGATATGGCAGATCGCAATATGCTGGTGTATTTCATGGCCATCGAGGCCTGCAAATTCCGCCGCATGGTCGTACCCGGCGATACGCTGGAAATGACGCTGACCACGTTGCGTGGCAAGCCGGGCGCGAAAGTCTGGAAATTCGGTGGCGTCGCCCAAGTCGACGGCGAAATGGCCTGTGAAGCACAGTTCACCGCGATGATGGACCTCTCCGGGGAATGACGAACATGAACACCGATGTTGAAACGCAGATCCACGCCAGTGCGATTGTCGAACCCGGCGCGCAGATTGGTGCCGGTTGCGTCATCGGGCCATTCTGTCTGATCGGGTCTCAGGTTCGGCTTGGCGACAATTGCGTTGTCAAATCTCATGTCGTCCTCACGGGCGACACGATCATCGGCGAAGGCTGCACCATCTTTTCCTTTGCCTGTGTTGGCGAGATTCCGCAGGACCAGAAATTCAAAGGCGAGAGTACCCAGCTGGAGATTGGCCCGCGGACCCGCATCCGCGAGCATGTGACGATCAACACCGGAACGGCAGGAGGCGGCAGCCTGACAAAAATCGGTGCCGATTGCCTGCTGATGGCGGGCTGTCATGTGGCGCATGATGCGATCATCGGGGATCGGGTGATCATCGTGAATAACGCCGCGATCGCCGGGCATTGCATCATCGAGGATGACGTTCTTGTTGGTGGTTTGTCCGGTGTACACCAGTTCGTGCGCATCGGACAGGGCGCAATCATTGGCGCGGTGACGATGGTCACCAATGACGTCATCCCCTACGGTCTGGTGCAGGCGCCGCGCGGCGAGTTGGACGGTCTAAACCTCGTCGGGCTGAAACGGCGTGGCGTTGCGCGCGCCGATATCACCGCGCTGCGGGCCGCGTTTCAGATGCTCGCACAGGGCGAAGGCGCGTTTCAGGATCGCGCCCGTCGTTTGGGTGAGGAAACCGAAAGTGAATACGTGCGCAACATCGTAAATTTCGTAACCGGTGCCAGTGATCGGTCGTTCCTGACGCCGGGACAGGGCTGAGGCGCGCGCATGGCGGGACGTCTGGCGATCTTGGCCTGCGGCGGGGCGTTGCCCGTGCAACTGGCCGCGGCCTATCCGGATGCAATGCAGATCACGTTGAACGGCATCCCCAGCGAATTGGCCGGCACGGCGCAGAGTTTTCAGCTGGAGAAATTCGGCACGATTTTCGACGCCATGCGGACGGCAGGCGTCACGCGGATGGTCTTTGCCGGGCATCTGGCACGTCCGCCGCTGAATCCGGCGCTCTTTGATGCAACGATGATGCGGATTGCGCCGGGGCTGATGCAGGCGGTGGTCAAGGGCGACGACGCGCTGCTGCGCCACATCATCGGGATATTCGAGGCCGAAGGGTTCGAGGTCGTTGGCGCACACGAATTGTTGCCTGATCTGGCTGTGTCTGCGGGCCTGCATCTGGGGCCGGCACCAACCACCGCCGAAGAGGCTGACATCACGCGCGGGTTTGATATTCTTGATGGTCTCGCGCCGCTTGATCTGGGGCAGGGATGCGCCGTGGCGGGGGGCTTGTGTCTGGGGGTCGAAACGATTCAGGGCACGGATGCGATTCTGCGATACATCGGCACCACGCCCGAGGCGTTGAAACGCGGCCAGCGTGGGGTCTATGTCAAGGCGCCCAAACGCGGGCAGGATCTGCGCGTGGACATGCCTGCGATCGGTGCGCAGACGATCGAGGCGGTTGCTGACGCTGGTTTGGCCGGGCTGGTGATCGCTGAAGGGCAGGTATTGGTTCTGGATGCGGATCGGGTAAAATCGGCCGTTGAAGAACGCGGCATCTTCTTGATTTCACGGTCGGTGTGATGAAGGTCTTTGTCGTCGCGGGCGAGGCATCAGGCGACCGGCTGGGGGCTGCGCTGATGACGGGGCTCAAGACGCTGACGGATGTTGAATTCGCCGGTGTTGGCGGGCCGTTGATGCAGGCCGAAGGGCTGCACAGTCTTTTCCCCATGGACGAGTTGAGCGTTATGGGGTTGGTAGAGGTTCTGCCAAAGTACCGCCACCTTAAACGCCGGATCGCGCAGACGGCGGCGGCGGTACTGGACGCGCAGCCTGATGTGCTGATCACCATCGACAGCCCGGATTTTTGCCTGCGCGTCGCGCATATCGTCAAGGCCCGGAGCGATACCCGAACTGTGCATTATGTTGCCCCTTCGGTCTGGGCATGGCGTCCCAAACGGGCGGATAAGATGGCGCGCGTGATCGACCATGTTCTGGCCCTGCTGCCATTCGAGCCACCCTTCATGGAGGCGGCTGGCATGGCGTGCGATTTCGTTGGCCATCCGGTGGTGACAGAGCTGGTGGCAGACGCAGCCCAGCAGGCGGCGTTTCGCGCCACATACGGTCTGGGGGATGCGCCGCTGTTGCTGGTTCTGCCGGGGTCGCGTCGGGGCGAAGTGGCCCGGCTTGGCCCGATATTCGGTCGCGCGTTGGTATCGGTTCTGACGGCACATCCCGGTTTGCGACTGGTGGTGCCGACGACCGGCAATGTCACTGATTTGGTGCGGCAGGTTACGGCGGACTGGCCTCAGGCCCCATTGATCCTGGGACCCGGCGGGCGTAGCGCGCAAGAATACGCCCACGACAAGACCGCCGCATTTGCCACCGCATCCTGCGCTTTGGCGGCCTCTGGCACCGTTTCGTTAGAATTGGCCGCAGCAGAGACACCAATGGTTATGGCTTATGATGCCAATTGGCTGACCCGCGCGATCGTCAAACGTATGCTACTGATCGATACGGCAACTTTGGTCAATCTGGTCAGCGAAACCCGTGATGTGCCGGAATGCAATGGGGCCGATTGCACACCGGAAAAAATCGCGGCGGCATTGCTGGATGTGTTGAATCACCCCGACGCTCAACTGGCCGTGATGCGTCTGACGATGCAGCGTCTGGGGCAGGGCGGAGAGGCCCCGGGCCTGCGCGCTGCGCGCGCGGTTCTGGCGCGGCTGTGAATGCAGCTTTTGCTTCGAGGCGGGTTCAGTTCCCGCGCCAGATCCAGCCACCGCCCAGAATGCGACTGCTTCCCGTATCATAAAACACACAAGCCTGACCCGGTGATACGCCTTCCTCAGCCGTCAGCAGCTCGACCTCGGCGGTGCCATCGGGCAGCGGGCGGATCACCGCGTCGCGCGGCGGGCGGGTCGACCGGACCCTGACGGCGACGTGCCATTCGGCGCGGGCGGTCAATGGCTCGTCTCCCAGCCAGTTAATTTCGCGCACCGGCACCGTACGCGTGGCGAGCATGTCCTTTGGCCCGACGATGACCACGCGCGCATCCACGTCCAGCTTGACCACATATAGCGGCTCTTCCAATCCGCCGATGCCAAGACCCCGACGCTGCCCCACGGTATAATGAATGACCCCGTCATGCGTGCCCAGCACGCGCCCGTCAGCATGGTGTATTTCACCCGGTTCGGCTGCTCCTGGGCGCAACTTTTCGATCACCGATGCATAGTTGCCGTTGGGAACAAAGCAGATGTCCTGACTGTCGGGTTTGTCCGCGACGCTAAGGCCATATTTCGCAGCCAACGCGCGCGTGGCCGCCTTGGACGGCAGATGGCCCAGCGGAAAGCGCAGGAAATCCAGTTGCTCCGGCGTCGTCGAGAACAGGAAATAGGATTGGTCGCGGGCCGCATCGGCGGCACTGTGCAATTCTGGCCCGGTTGGCCCCACCTTGCGCTGGATATAATGCCCGGTCGCCATGCAATCGGCGTCCAGATCCTTTGCTGTTTCCAACAGGTCCTTGAACTTGACCCGCTCATTGCAGCGGATACAGGGCACCGGAGTCGCCCCGGCAAGGTAGCTGTCGGCAAACTCGTCGATCACGGCGTCCTTAAAGATATTTTCATAGTCTAGAACGTAGTGCGGGAAACCCATTTCCTCTGCGACGCGACGCGCATCGTGAATGTCGATACCAGCGCAGCACGCCCCCTTTTTGGCCAGAGCAGCGCCATGATCGTATAGCTGCAAGGTCACGCCGACCACGTCATAGCCTTCTTCTGCCAGTTGTGCGGCCACGACCGAACTATCGACGCCGCCGGACATTGCAACAACGACGCGGGTTTCCGCGGGCGGTTTTGCAAAACCGAGCGAATTGATCGGATGGGGGCGGTCGAGGGCCATTGGATGTCTCCGGCGAATGGGCGTTTCAGTCTGCCACATAAGTGCTGCCACGCGAAAACGCAAAACCCTTTACGAAAATCCGCCGCATTCTACGCAACCGGTTTCAGCCGCTGTTAACGGCGAAAGGGGCAGTTTGATGCAGCTATTGCGAGGGTGAGAGACATGTATCTGAAAAAAGTAGACGGCCCGCGTGCGGTGACGCTCCCCGATGGAACGGTGATGACGCAGGGGGATTTGCCCGCGCCGGACACACGGCGCTGGGTCGCCTCGCGCAAGCTGGCCGTGGTGCGCGGCGTCCTCTACGGCCTGATTTCGCAAGAGGATGCCTGCGACCGATACGCGCTGAGTGAGGATGAGTTTTGCGAATGGATTCGGGCGGTTAGCCTGCACGGAGAAGAGGCGCTGAAGGCGACTGCGTTAAAGGAGTTTAGACAACTTTAAGTGGTATTCACGAAATGTTCGCCTATAGTAACTTGTAGTTAACCAATATTCGCCAAGTTTATTTTCGATAAAGTCATACTTGCGGAGAAGAATATATGCGTGTGCTGCTGGTGGAAGACGACCCCACGACGTCCAAGAGCATTGAGCTGATGCTGACCCATGCCAATCTCAACGTCTATACGACCGAATTGGGCGAAGAGGGCATCGATCTGGCCAAGCTCTATGACTATGATCTTATCCTGCTCGACCTTGGGTTGCCGGATATGACAGGGCATGATGTCTTGCGGCAACTGCGCCTCGCTCGGGTGGAAACGCCGATCCTGATCCTGTCAGGGGCAGACGATACGGAGAGCAAGATCAAGGGGTTCGGGTTCGGCGCTGATGACTATCTCACCAAACCATTTCACCGCGAAGAACTGGTAGCGCGCATTCATGCAATCATCCGCCGGTCAAAGGGACATTCACAATCGGTGATCCGCACTGGAATGATCAATGTAAATCTGGACGCCAAGACCGTGGATGTGGGTGGCAAGACCGTGCATCTGACGGGCAAGGAATATCAGATGCTGGAACTGCTGAGCCTGCGCAAAGGCACAACGCTGACCAAGGAAATGTTCCTCAATCATCTCTATGGCGGCATGGATGAGCCGGAGTTGAAGATCATCGACGTATTTAGTCCGTCCTGAACATCGCTGTCAGGTCGTCAGTATATAGACCTGAACCCTTCGATCGCGTGCCATTTCCGCGTCAGCGGTCATGCAGGTTTGGCAGACCACCCAAATCAATTGGCGCAAAAAGACCCTCAGGTGCCTGAGGATCATGCGGATGTTGTGGCCGCAACCGCAAAGCACGGCGAAGAGCGCGTCGCCTTCGGTCCCTTTCAAGGTGCTTCGCGTCAGGCGACCGTCATTTTTCATGTGCCCGATCATCGGCTCGATGGCACTTCGCCGTCGCAAGAGCCTGGCGATGGTCCTGGTGACGCCACGCTTGGCACCGCTGATGAAGACCTTCACGTTCTCAATGCCGTGGCCGCGGTATCCGCGATCAACAAAGGTCATGTCTGGCCGTTGATCGGTCAGGATTTCAACCTGCTCCAGCGCCTCGGCCAGCGTGTGGCCGTCGTAGGGATTGCCCGGCAGCGCCCGCATCCCCACCACGAAGCCACCCCGGTTGGTCGTAGCCACGCTGACCTTCGTGCCGAACTCGTAGCGCTTGTGCGCCTTGCCCTTGGAGATGCAATCCACCGCCGGCTCATGCAGGCTGTAAAGCTTCCTCTTGTCCTTCGGCTTCTGCGCCAGCAGCCGGTTCACCAGCGCGATCATTTCTTCCAGACGTACCTTCAGAGTTCCGTCCGGAACCTGGTCCAATTGTCGCTCGATGTCGCGCAGCACCCGGCCGGTGTAGCCCTTGAGCCGACGCAATGCCTTGCGCATCCGTTTGAACTGGCGGGCATGGGCATAGCGCCCGACCTGTCCAGCCAGCCGGGGCGCCAGGCGGTTGTAGTTCTGCCGCAGGCCGATCCCGGCCTCGCGGGCCAGCCCGACCAGCTTGCGCCGCGCCGTCTCATACAGCCGGGCATCGGTGGGATGGGCGATGTTCTTTTCCATCACGGTGGTATCGACGGTGACCCGCTTGAGGTCATTGCCCTTCACTGCCCCGGCGCGCTTCCCGGCTTCGATCGTCTCGGTCAGCATCCATTCGACACCCTCCTCGCCGATCCGGTTGCGCCAGCGGGTCATAGAGGACGGATCAATCGGCAGACGATGCTGAAAGAACGTCTCGCCGCAGAAATGCTGCCAATACGGGTTCTCGGCCCATCGCGCCACGACCGCCTCATCCGAGAGCGCGAAAGCATGCTGAAGATACAGAAGCCCCGCCACAAGACGCGGAGAGGTAGCGGGACGACCGGTATGGGAAGGAAAGAGCTCGGTCCATTCCCGTTCGAAGACCTCCCAGTCAATCAGGGTTTCCAGCTTCACCAGTTCGTGGCGCATGTCGATCATCTCAACCAATCGGGCGCGCAGGAGATCGTCTTGTTCCGGAGGGGGCTTTCGCGGCTTCATATCATAGCTCGAAATTGCAGGGTTCCTGCCCGGATAATACGAAATCCTGCGATTCCTGCCTAACAAATTCGCGTCATATCCAAGCAAAATCAAACGGATAAGAGTTGTTCAGAGTGGACTATTTATCTGCAAGCTGCGCAAGAAACTGAACGAAGCTACGGGTGGAGAAAGCTATATCGAGACAGTCTGGGGGCGCGGCTATGTGCTGCGAGATCCCGAACCAACCGAGCTTGACGATCAACGTCTCGCCATCGGGGCGTGAAGCCGGGGGCGAAGCCCTCGAAAGCCACAACAGGCAACATCCTCCAAAGATGAAAAGACCGCGGCCCAGAACGGGCGGCGGTCTTTTGGTATGGTGAATTGCACCGATGGCGATCACGCGGACTGGACGTCTGCGAGGCTGCGGCCTATCAATTCGAAAAGCATTTAGTGTTCCATCCGAACGGAAGTCCGATACACAATACCAAGACTTCGCGGGACGGAACTCTTTTCACCTTCTCAGAGCAGGGAATGCGTGCAAAAGCTTTGACCCCGGTGGTCTGATAATTTCAAATCGACGCGACAGCGAGGAGAAGACATGACAGAAGCGCGTGTCGTTTGTGAAATGAGCGAAGAAGAGGCTGCCGCAGAACTGGCAACCCTCGCCGAATCCCTGCTGCGTGCCAATCTGGACTACCACGCCGATGATGCACCGCAGCTGAGCGATGCGGAATATGACGCGCTGAAGCGGCGAAACGCAGAGATCGAGGAGAAGTTTCCACATCTCAAACGTGCCGACAGCCCATCAGATCAGGTCGGGGCCGCGCCCGCCGACGGTTTTTCCAAGGTCACGCATGCGCAACGCATGCTGTCTCTGGGAAATGCATTCGACGCCGAAGATATCACCGATTTTGATACGCGAATCCGACGCTATCTGGGGCTCGATGCGGATGCTCCGCTGCGTTACACGGCTGAACCCAAGATCGACGGGCTGAGCCTGAGCCTGCGGTATGAACAGGGCAAACTGGTTCAGGCGGCCACACGCGGCGATGGGTCTGTCGGCGAAAACGTGACCGCAAATGCGCGCACCATCAAGGATGTTCCCCAAATCCTGAACGGCGCGCCCGAGTTGCTGGAAGTACGTGGCGAAGTTTACATGAGCCATTCGGACTTTGCTGCGCTGAATGCACGGCAGTCAGAGACCGGGGCCAAAACCTTTGCCAACCCGCGGAACGCTGCCGCCGGATCCCTACGCCAGCTTGACGCGGCAATCACAGAATCGCGCCCGCTGCGCTTTTTCGCCTACGCATGGGGTGCCTTGAGTGATCCGCTGTCTGACACGCAGAAAGGGGCGATTGATCGGCTGGCGGACCTCGGGTTTCAGACCAACCCGCTGACCGCACTCTGCGATGGCCCCAAAGAAATGCTCGCGCATTATGCGGCCATTGAACAGCAGCGCGCCAGCCTCGGCTATGACATCGACGGCGTGGTTTACAAGGTCGACGATCTGTCGCTCCAGCACCGGCTGGGGTTCCGCTCGACTACACCCCGCTGGGCGATTGCACATAAGTTCCCAGCCGAGCTGGCTTGGACGCGGCTAGAGGCCATAGATATTCAGGTCGGCCGCACCGGCGCACTTAGCCCCGTTGCGCGACTGACCCCCGTCACGGTCGGCGGCGTCGTGGTAAGTAACGCGACGTTGCACAACGAGGATTACATCGCCGGGCGCGATTCTACTGGCGGCGAAATTCGCGGAGGCAAGGACATTCGCATCGGTGACTGGGTGCAGGTCTATCGCGCAGGCGATGTGATCCCCAAAGTGGCGGATGTGGACCTCGCCAAACGCCCAGATGATGCAACACCCTACAGCTTTCCCGAGGTCTGTCCCGAATGCGGTTCCGCCGCGATCCGAGAGGAGGGCGATGCCGTACGTCGCTGTTCTGGCGGGATGATATGCCCGGCGCAAGCGGTTGAGAAGCTGAAGCATTTCGTCAGTCGCGGGGCCTTTGACATCGAAGGCCTGGGCGCGAAACAGGTCGAGATGTTCTACAACGACGACCAACTGCCAGTGCGCACACCTGCCGACATTTTCACACTCGAGGCACGCGACAGCGAGAACCTTACCAAACTGGCCAATCGTGACGGCTGGGGTGAAACGAGCGCGCGCAATCTCTTTACTGCGATAGAGGAGCGCCGCACCGTGCCGTTAGGGCGGTTGATCTTCGCGCTAGGGTTACGGCATGTTGGCGAGGTGGCGGCTGTCGATCTCGCGCGCCATTTCGGCAGTTGGGCAGCGTTGTCCGAGGCCGTTGATCTGGCAGCCCCGGCGGCAGAGCGGCAATTGCAGGCGGACCGCGCCGAGGCAGATGAGCGCCAGATCGCCGCACGAGACGCCCGGCGCGCCCGGATCAAGCCCGCACGCGATGCGGTCTGGGACGGGCTGAATGAAGACGCGCGTGCCGCATGGGCTGACCTTGTCGGGATTGACGGCATCGGTGCGACAGTCGCGGTCGCGCTTGTCACCAGTTTTCAGCAGGCGGCGGAACGTGCGTCAATCGACGCGCTGGTGGCAGAACTGACCATCGAGGATGCCGCTTCGGTTGAGGCATCCGATAGCCCGGTCGCCGGAAAAACCGTCGTCTTTACCGGGACGCTGGAAAAGATGACCCGCGCCGAGGCCAAGGCACGAGCCGAAGCATTGGGAGCCAAGGTTTCTGGCTCGGTGTCTGCCAAGACCGATTTGCTGGTCGCAGGCCCCGGAGCCGGTTCCAAGGCGAAGAAAGCCGCAGATCTTGGTATTGAAACGCTGGATGAGGACGGCTGGTTGTCGCTGATCGAAGGCGCATGAGCAACAGCGCGGAACATGGCGAAAACACCCCAAAAAAGGGACGACCGGAGCCGCTCTTTCCTCTCTTTGCAGAGCTTGAAACGCTCACTGGTGTCGGACCAAAGACGGCCAAGGCGCTGGCCGCGCTCGATATCGAAAAACCACGCGATCTGCTCTTTACCCTACCGCATTCAGGGGTTGACCGACGGATGCGGGCGACCGTGCAGGGGGCCGATCTGCCCGGTGTCGTAACGGTCGAGGCGACCATCGGCCAGCATCGCGCGCCATCCCGTCGCGGGGGTGCCTATCGCATCACGGCAGAGGATTCAGCGACCACGTTTCAGATCGTGTTCTTCCATGCCCGCGATGAATATCTGCGCCGGATGCTGCCCACCGGCGCGCGGCGCGTGTTGTCGGGCAAGGTGGAATTGTTTGATGGGGTGGCGCAGATGGTCCACCCCGATCACATGCTCTCGCCTGAGGAGGCACACGAGATACCTGCGTTCGAGCCGGTTTATCCGCTGACTGCCGGCGTGACACAACGGGTGATGTTTAAGGCGGCACAAGCCGCATTGCTCCGCGCGCCGGAACTGGCGGAATGGATCGACCCCGCGCAAAAGGCGCAGGCGGGATGGCCGGACTGGCATACCGCAGTCGAGGCGGCGCATACGCCACAGGACATCGGCGATCTTAGCCCTGCTGACCCGGCGCGCGCGCGGTTGGCCTATGACGAGCTGATGGCGCATCAACTGACCCTCGCGCTGGCGCGCAGCCGATTAAAGAGGGCCAAGGGACGCGCCAGTATCGGAACTGGAGTTTTGCAGTCTAAAGTATTGGATGCGCTCCCATATTCCCCAACAGGTGCACAGACCCGAGCCATTGCCGAGATCGCCGGCGACATGGCGGGTTCGGCCCGGATGAACCGCCTGCTGCAAGGCGATGTGGGCGCGGGCAAGACACTGGTGGCGCTCAAGGCGCTGCTGATCGCAGTCGAGGCCGGCGGGCAAGGGGTGATGATGGCACCGACAGAAATCCTCGCCCGGCAGCATCTGGAAGGATTGCGACCGTTGGCAGAGGCGGCAGGTGTGCGGCTAGAAATCATGACCGGCCGGGACAAAGGCGCAGAGCGGCGCGTTAAATTGGCTGCATTGGCTGCCGGTGATATTGGTATCTTGGTTGGAACGCATGCCGTTTTCCAAAAGGACGTCGAGTTTGCCGATCTGCGGCTGGCTATCGTTGATGAGCAACATCGGTTTGGTGTGCGTCAAAGGCTGGAACTGGGCCGCAAAGGGGACAAGGCCGATGTGTTGGTGATGACTGCGACACCGATCCCGCGCAGCCTTAGCCTCGCGCAATACGGCGATATGGACATATCGGTGCTGGATGAAAAGCCACCGGGGCGCAAACCGATCAAGACGGCGCTGGTGCGGATGGAGCGCATGGACGAAGTGGTGGACCGGTTGCGCCGTGCCATTGCCGAGGGGCGGCAAGCCTATTGGGTCTGCCCGCTGGTCGAGGAAAGTGAATCGGTCGACCTGAGCAGTGCCGAGGAACGATTCCGCCGCCTGCGCGCCGCCTTGGGTGAGGCACATGTGGGATTGGTGCACGGCCAAATGCCATCCGAACAGAAGGACGCCGCAATGCGTGCCTTTCAACGCGGCGAAACGGCGGTGCTGGTATCGACCACGGTGATCGAAGTGGGGGTGGATGTGCCCAATGCGTCGATCATGGTCATCGAGCGGGCCGAAAGCTTTGGCTTGGCGCAGTTACATCAGCTGCGCGGCCGGGTGGGGCGCGGCGAGGCGGCCTCGACCTGCCTGTTGCTGTATCAGGCGCCGCTCAGTGAGAGCGGCGAGCAACGGCTGGCCACCATGCGCGATACCGAAGACGGGTTTCGCATCGCCGAAGTTGATCTGGAGATGCGCGGCGCGGGTGACTTGATCGGCACGGCCCAATCCGGGTTGCCAAAGTTTCGCGTGGCCGATCTCGAGGGACAGACTGCCCTGATGGCCGTGGCCCAGTCTGATGCACGCAAACTGCTCGTCGATGATCCCGAATTGATCAGTCCGCGTGGTCAGGCGGCCCGCGTTCTGCTGTGGTTGATGGAACAGGATCAGGCGATCAGATTGATCGAGGTCGGCTGAACAGAAAACTTTCCCATATATTCAGATAGTTGACATATGGAATGTCTGTTTGTTCACAAATGTTCTTAAAAAGTTCTTTACAGGTGGCGTTGAAAGTGAGAACAAAGGGGCAACACTAAGGACTGAAAAGGAAGCCTCGATGTTCCAACAGATCAAAACCGCCGCCGCCCGTTCAAACGACACCCTCGTAGGGGACGCGATCGGATGTGCGGCATTGATGATCATTTTGGTTGTCGGTCTTTATCTGCCCGGTCTTGTCTGAGTTTTTGAGTTTCTGCCTGCGATCCGACCCATGCCTCTTGCGTGCCTGCATCTCCTGTCCCCATTCCTGATGCGACGTAACTGACACTGCCTGTTTCGACGTCCTCTCCGGGTTTGCCTCGTTCCCCCGGATAGCACGACAGGGTTCCATGGGGGATCGCACCCCACTGACCGCCGCCATCCATCCCCGGATGTGCGGCGGATTTTTTTGGCTAGTCGCGACGACCGGGCCGGTGTGCCCAAACCGGGACCAGAAAAACCAGACAGGCAATCAGGAAAAAGAGGCTGGCGGCCAAACCAATCATGTCGCCAGCGCGCCATGTGGTCCAGACAAAGCCCACGGCAGAGAATGTGAACAGGATCCAGCCGGTGAAGTTGAAAGCCCAGACAACGCGTGGCGACATCAATCTACCAGTCACTCAAGCGCAGGAACTGGCGGCGCACGCGTCATCCAGCGCCTCTACCGCGGCCTCAAGCGTCAGCAGGATAGAGGCATGGCGATTCTTGTATTCTTGCGCGGGCCTCAGCACTTCGAGGCCGTCGAATGGGACGGGTGGTGTCGGTCCGTCAGCCTTCAGCATGGCCTTTAGCGCATCACGGGCCGCAACGACCTCTGCCGGTGTGCAGCCGACGATATTCGCGCCGACAACACTGGCCGCAGCCTGACCCAGCGCGCAGGCCTTCACATCCTGGCCGAAATCGGTGACGCGACCATCCTCGACTGTCAGATCAACCGTGACTGTCGACCCGCAAAGCGGTGCGCGACGTTTCACCGTCGCAGACGGGGCGGACAACCGGTCCAGCCGTGGAATATCCGCCGCCAGCGCCAGAATGCGTGCCGAGTAGAGCTTGATCATGTCGCTGTTGCCGCTCATCACTTTTCCTTTGTCTCAATATCCCATAGATAATCCCGCGTGCTCCAGTTGCCAAGGAAATGTCCAATGTCGTTCGATCCTGCCAGCCTGACCTATAATGACGCCGGGTTGATCCCGGCCATCGCACAGGACGCCACCAATGGTGACGTGCTGATGATGGCATGGATGAATGCCGACGCGGTCGCACGCACACTGGAGACAGGGCGCGTTACCTATTGGTCCCGGTCGCGTCAGGCATTCTGGATCAAGGGTGAAACCAGCGGCCATACCCAAAAACTGGTTGAGATGCGCATCGATTGCGATCGTGATTGCCTGCTTGTTCTGATCGAACAGGTTGGTTCTGCCTGCCACACCAACCGCCGCAGTTGCTTCTATACCGCATTGCGGGACGGTGCAGAGGTCGAGATCATGAAACCCGAGGCAAAGTAGAAATCATCCCGCGTTTACAACAAGATGAAATTCTAATCTAAACCAACAAGGCGACGAATATCCTGAGGCGTAGCACCGTCTGTGCGATATTTTGCGATCGCCCGTGCGTCGTCACGTTTGGCCAATCGCTTGCCCATGTCATCGCGGATCAGGCCGTGGTGGTGATAGATCGGTGTCGGTAGGTCGAGCAGACGTTGCAGTATGATATGGATCTGCGAGGCATCAAACAGATCCTGACCGCGTACGACGTGGCTGATGTTCTGCGCCGCGTCGTCCACAACGACAGCCAGATGGTACGCGGCTTCTCCGCCTTGGCGTGCCAGCACGACATCGCCGACCCCGTGAACAAGTGTATCTGCGGAGACCTCGATCAATCCGGTTTCCCCATTCGGGCCATGACCTGTTTCGTGGAAGTTGGCGAAACTCTTTGGAATTCGGTTGGGGGCTTCGGTTTTGTGTTCTGCTCCGTTGGCATAGCTACAAGCCCGCGCCATATCGAGCCGTAGCGTGACGCCTCTGGAGCGGAGGTGGCACTTGGAAAAATCTCGTTCTGATAATGTCTTACCGCGACACGTTCCGGGGTAAATCAGGCCGTCTGGCCCATGTGCAGCTATGCCTTCCTGAGGCGCATTCGCTGCGTCGCGGATGTCGCGCCGTGTACAGGTACATGGATAGATCAGCCCCATTCCCCACAACCGGTCCAGCGCCGCGTCATAATCTGCCGTGCAGTCGGATTCTCGTCGGCAGGGTTCAGGCCATCGTAGCCCGAGCCAACCAAGGTCGTCCTTTAGCTGGGCCTCCCATTCCGGGCGTGAACGGGTCTGATCCAGATCGTCGATCCGTAGCAGAAATCGTCCGCCTTCTGCGGCAGCCAGATCATTGGCAAGCAACGCCGAATAGGCATGCCCCAAGTGCAGCGGGCCAGTCGGAGATGGCGCAAATCGAGTCGTAAATTTCAATTCTTTTCAACAACATAAACGTTGGAGTTCAGGTTTTGTCCGTGCAAATGAGGTCCGTAATCCTTGGTGATCAGGCGGGCGGCACCGCAATCCAGCCACTGGTTGAGACGGCCAACATAGTGCGGATCGGCCAGCGCGTGATCATTGTAGCTAAAAACCAGAAAATCACCACGCCCGAGCGTCTTCATCAACAAATCCAAGGTTCTGGCCGGGGCCGCGCCAGTGCCTATCACGCCGATTGCCGCGATGGCGCGGTAGCGGCCGGTGGGGATGGGGGCGGGATCTGACAGGTCGAGTGCAGATAACGTGCGGTAGACGTTCTTGGCGCGCGCACCTTCCAGCATTTCAACGCTGGGATCGGTGCCGTCAATCACCCGATACCCAGCAAGTTTCAGCGCAAGCCCGGAGAGACCGGTGCCGCAACCGAAATCGAGGATCGGTGCATCAGGGCGGGGCAATTTGGCCCAAAGGGCAGCAGCGCAGCGCCCCGGAGTGGCATAGCCGTTTTCGGAAATTTCGGCGTCATACGTGGCGGCCCAGGCATCGTAATGCGCCTGAGTCTTGTCTGCCCCGTCGAGATCATAGGCTTTATCGAGGAATTTTCCGGTCATGGCTCCAGAAAATCACACCGGTTGTTCGGCGTCCAGTCTGCTGTTTGCCAGCCAATCATTCCACGCCGACTTGGCGCGGTCCGTGTAAGCCTTGTAACGATCTTTGCGCCCACGACGTCCGCCTTTAAGGCCATCGACCGGTCGGAAAAGGCCGAAATTGACGTTCATCGGTTGGAATGTTTTCGCCTCTGCACCGCCTGTGATGTGGTGGATGAGCGCGCCCATCGCACTATCCTGCGGCGGCGTGGCCAGAGGATGCCCGAGGATCTCGGCGGCGGCCATGCGCCCGGCGAGCAGACCCATCGCGGCAGACTCGACATATCCTTCGACGCCGGTGATCTGCCCGGCAAAGCGGATATTCGGGCACGCGCGCAGGCGCATCTGATCGTCCAGCAATGTGGGTGAGTTCAAAAATGTATTACGATGAATCCCGCCCAGCCGGGCAAAACGCGCGTTCTCAAGGCCGGGGATCATGCGCAGCACTTCAGTTTGCGCGCCATATTTCATTTTAGTTTGAAAACCCACAATGTTATACAGCGTTCCTAATGCATTATCCCTGCGCAACTGGACCACGGCCCACGGCTTTACATCTGGCATGTGTGGGTTGGTCAGGCCGACGGGTTTCATCGGGCCGTGGCGCAGTGTTTCGCGCCCGCGTTCTGCCATCACTTCGATCGGCAGGCACCCATCGAAATACCCGGCTGTTTCGCCTTCGTGAAATTCGGTCTTGTCCGCTGCAAGCAACGCGTCAATGAACGCCTCATAGGTCGCTTTATCCATCGGGCAGTTCAGGTAGGCGGTGCGCTCCGCCTCGGTTTCGCCCTTGTCATAGCGCGACTGCATCCATGCGCGGGACATGTCGATGCTGTCGTGGTGTACGATAGGCGCGATGG
This sequence comes from Pseudohalocynthiibacter aestuariivivens, assembly GCF_011040495.1. GTDB lineage: Bacteria > Pseudomonadota > Alphaproteobacteria > Rhodobacterales > Rhodobacteraceae > Roseovarius > Roseovarius pelagicus. Next base: position 385,350 of record NZ_CP049037.1, read on the forward strand.
CATCAAAGAACGCCAGCGCACCTTGTCCGGTTTCCGCAGCGATGGCCTGACCCAGCTTTTGAGAGGTTAGCGGGCCGGTGGCGATGATCCATTGGCCGCTCTCGGGCAGGCTGTCCACCTCACCATATTCGACGGATACGTTGGGATGGGCCATCAATGCTTCGGTCACGCTGCGGGCAAAGGGATCGCGATCAACCGCCAGCGCGCCACCCGCAGGCAGACGATGGCGATCGGCGGTTTGCATGATCAGCCCATTCGCCGCCCGCATTTCCCAATGCAACAGACCCACAGCGTTCTGTTCATCATCATCCGAGCGGAATGAATTGGAACACACCATTTCCGCCAGATCGCCGGTGCGATGGGCAAAGGTGCCGACAGCGGGACGCATCTCGTGGATCACGACGCGGACGCCCATATGGGCCGCCTGCCAGGCTGCTTCTGATCCGGCCATGCCGCCGCCAATGATATGCAATGTATTGTTGTCCATGCGCCGCGATGTAGGCCATCGCGGACACTTTGGAAAGGGTCAGGAGGGGGGCAGATCCGTCAGGTTCAATGGATCCAGCGGTAACCCCGACGGTACAGCATCCGGCACACCCAGACGCCCGGTGCGCGCGATCGGATCCTCTAGTGCGCCGAGAAACGCGAGGATGGCATCGACTTCGTCATCATGCAACTCTAGTGGTTCTAGCTCGACCGCCATACCGAGGCGCAGCATTTCATCGAAATCCTCCAACACTTCGGTGTCTGACACGCTCAGTTGCATGTCCTGAAACAGCGCGTATTCCAACGTATATTCCGCCAGCATGGTCAGCGGGTCCAGATGGTGGCGCACCATGTCCTCTAGCTTGGCATAAGCACCATTATGGCCGTACGGCGCTGTCAGTGACACATTGCGCAGCGACGGTGTGCGGAACTTGTAGGCGTCTTGAGGATCGCCTGTCACAGCCGCGCGACCATGATCGGCATAGCCCGGCCCGTGACCTTTGCCCGGTCCGAACTGCGGGATGCCAATGGCGTGAAAGCTGTGGTCGGTCTGGAAAACACCGCTATGACAATCGCCGCAACCGCCCTTGCCGTAAAACAGCGACATGCCGCGGATTTCGGCATTGGTCAGCGATGCATCGTCGCCGCGCAGGAACGCGTCGAATTTGCTGTCCGTCGTACGGAAATCAAAAGAGATGTAGTCGGCAATCGCCCGGCCGATATCGGTGATGTGGATCGGCTCACCTTCACCAATGATCCAATCGAACTGTTTGCGGTAGGCCGGGATCGCCTCGACTCGCGTCGCCAGCATCTGCCAGGCACCGTCTTGACCGCGAATGTGGCCTTCTTCGACGGCATCGGCAATCGGGTTTTCGCCGGGTTGGCCAGCCATCTCGTCATGCGAGGTGATTGGCAGAATGGCCTGAGCCGCCAGTGGCGAGGGTAGGTGGCGTTCCAGTTCGTGGCCGGGGGGCATTGCAAGGTTGAACCGGGCATTGTCGTCGACCTGCACCCGTCCATCGTGAAAGAGCGTGGTAAATTCACGCGCACCCAAATTGTATAGCGCTGGCGCATTTCGGGGGATGCGCGCCAGCGGCATGTTGGCCGGATCGGCGATGCGTTCTACCCCAAGACCAATACCGCCTTCGCCAATCGACAATGACACCGCGTCACCACTGCCCAAAGCCGGGTGATGGCAGGTCGCGCAGGAAATATTCTGGTTGCCAGACAGGACCGGATCAAAGAAGAGCTGCCGCCCCAACAGAACTGATGTGGCTCCGGGGACTGGGAAATCGTCATGGGCTGCGGGGCTCGGCAGATCGGCGGCCAATGCGATGCTGGCCTGAAGAGAAAAAACGCCGATAGAGATCCATAATTTCATGGTGCAACAACCCCAAAATAATCTCACCTAAAATTCAATTAAAATAGATACTTGGTAAATTGGGGCGGAAAAACGGCAAATATGGAAATAATGTGGCACTGATTTGGAAACAAACCTCAAGGAATTGTGAACACACGGGAATTCAGGGGGCTACGGCTGACGTGGGGTCACTACGTGGGCGCCCAATACACAGTATTCGGGCGGGTCGCGCCTATTGCTCCCACTTGGGATCGCGCTTTTCGATAAAGGCGCTGATGCCTTCTTCCGTATCGCGCCACAGCATATTCTGCACCATGACGTCGCCGGTATAGGCGTAGGCGTCGGCCAGTGACATTTCGGATTGTTTGTAAAACGCCTCCTTGCCGATGCGCACGGCGGCGCCCAGTTTTCCGGCGATGGTCGTCGCCAGAGCGATCGCTTCTGCCTCTAGGTTTTCGGCGGGCACGGCGCGGTTGATCAGCCCCAGTGCCTCGGCCCGGTCGGTGTCGATAAAGCTGCCAGTCGTCAGCATTTCGAACGCCTGTTTGCGTCCGATATTGCGGCTGAGTGCGACCATCGGGGTAGAGCAGAACAGCCCGATGTTGACGCCGTTCACGCCGAACCGCGTGCCTGTCGCGGCGATGGCCAGATCACATGAGGCGACCAGCTGACAGCCCGCCGCGGTGGCGATGCCATGCGGTGCGGCGATCACGGGCTGGGGCAGGGCGCGGATCGCCATCATCAGCGCCCCGCAACGTTCGAAAAGGCCGTGAAAATAGGCCTTGCCACCGTCCTCGGCCTGCCTGCCAGCGGTCATTTCCTTCAGATCGTGACCGGCACAGAATGCCTTGCCTGCACCAGACAGCACCACGGCGCGTATCTGTGGCTGGTCGGAGAGCGTTTCGAATTCAGACTTCAGTGCGGCCAGCATCGTGTCGCTCAGGGCGTTCAGTCGCTCGGGCGCGTTCATCCGCAGGTGTGCCACTGCCCCTGCGTCGGTCCGTTCCAATATCGCCATCTTGCCACTCCCTCAAACTTGGGGTCAGTTGTAGCGATACGCAGGGACGGAGAAAAGCATGGGTTTGCAGATGAGCGCGGCGGAACTGGACACGTTCCTGAAGGCGGAGTTTCCACAAGTGAGTGGCGAGTTCGCCATCGAGGAAGTAGGGGAGATGCGTATTCGCACCCGTTTGCTGGTCGGTGAACGCCATTTGCGCCCCGGTGGCACCGTATCTGGTCCGTCGATTTTTGCGCTTGCCGATGTGTCGGTCTATCTGGCGGTTCTGGCGATGATCGGGCCGCAGGGGCTGGCCGTCACCACCAACTGTTCGATTGATTTCATGCGCAAGCCGATTTCGGGCGTGGATCTGATCGCCGAATGTCGCCTGCTCAAGCTGGGGCGCGTGCTGGCGGTGGGCGAGGTTTTGATATTCTCGGAAGGGGGCGAGGCACCGGTTGCGCGCGCCAGCATGACCTACTCAATTCCCCCCAAGGGCTGATCGCAAACGCAACAGAGCGGTGCGACGAAAAAAAGGCCGGGCGCATGGCCCGGCCAGTAGAAGAGGTCTCGTACCGGGGACGTTACGACCTCCAGAACCATTTGCGACTTTCCGATGCGGCCTGACGCGGCGTCAGTCCGATGTCTTCGAGCGCACTGTAAGGCAGGGCATTCAGGGTCTTTCGTGTGCGGGAGCGGAATGACCACAGCGTGATCAGATATGCCACGCGAACCGCTGCCACTGCCGCCAAGGGAAGTGCAGTGCGCGCATTCAGCTGCGTCAGGGCCATCCTGTCGGTTTGGGTGAGGGTCAACATGGTCTTTTCTCCTGTATTGTATTGGTACAATTTGCGTGCTACGTAGGTGTAAATTAGGGGGATTTGCGATGATTGGCGAGGGAAACATTGTTATTGATACAATTGGCCTGCCTGATTTTGCCGGGAAGTCAGATCCAAAGTACATTGTGTTGATACAATCCATCCGCGAAGCTATTCGATCTGGCCGCCTAAAGCCCGGCACCAAGATGCCACCCGTGCGAGAGCTCGCTTGGGAGTTTGGTATCACGCCGGGCACAGTCGCGCGCGCCTACAAGCTGGCGACTGACGAAGGGCTGGTAGAGGCTGCTGTCGGACGCGGCACCTTTGTCACCGGCGCACCGCAGTTGGCCCCGCCGCCGCCGGAACCGCTGATCGGGCTTGCGCAAACGGATTTGCTGGATTTTCGCGCCGCCCGTGTGCCCGAAGTGGGGCAGAGCGCGGCAATCCGCACCGTGCTGCGCCAATTGGGCCAGATGCAGGACGCGCCCTATCTTGATTATCCGACGTCACAGACCGATCTGGCTGCGCGTCAACAGGTGGTTCGCTGGATCGGGCCGGAGCGCGCCGGGCGATTGGTGGCAGATGACATCGTGCTGGGGCTTGGGGCGCAAAACACGGTGATGATGGCACTTCAGGCCTGTTTGCACGGCGCCAGTCCTGTAGTCCTGACCGAAGGCTTGGCCTATCCCGGTGTGCGCCATGCCGCGCGGTTGCTGCGTGCACAGTTGATCGGGGTCGAGATCGATCAAGAGGGCCTGCGCCCCGACCGTCTGGAAGAGGCATTGCGCCGCCACGGGGGGCAGGTCTTGCTATTGTCGCCTCACGCGCACAGCCCAACCACCGCCCGCATGAGTCTGGAACGTCGTCAGCGCATCGGTGACATTGCCCGACGGTATCAGTTGCAGATCATCGAGGATGATTGCCATGTGATAAACCGCCCCGACATGCCCACATTCCGCGCCATCTGCCCGGAACGCGGCTGGTTGGTTTCCTCCCTGACGAAATCGGTCTCTGCCGCGTTGCGTTTCGGGTTCGCAGCCTGCCCGGCAGAGCAGGCATCGACGGCACGCCAAGTGGCGCAATCCACCTTCTACGGCTTGCCGCAGCCGGTTCTGGATCTCTGCGCCGAGCTGATCCGCTCTGGCGAGGCGGAGCGAATTCGCGATCTTGTGGAGCGCGAAGTGGCGCACCGGGTTCAGATTGCCGTCAATATACTGGGCCAATGGGACATCAAGTGGCGCACCGATGTTTCCTTTGTGTGGCTGCGGCTGCCGCAGGGGTGGCGTGGCTCGACATTTGCCATGGCCTGCGAGGCAGAAGGACTGCGAATCAAGCCCGCAGATGAATTTGCACCGCCAGACGGGGCAGCGCCACATGCAGTACGCCTGACCCTGAACGCCATTGCCGAACAATCTGCACTCGAGGACGGCCTGCGTCGTATTTCGGCGCTGCTGTCGCGACCGCCCGTGAATGTTGATTTTTAGTGGGGTATTATAATACCTAAATATTAACTTGCTGTTTTTGCTTTATTTATTAAGTAAAACCTCGCTTGACGTGGCGCGCAGTCCCTATATACACCGCCCATCACATACGGGTGCGTTCCGACGCGTCCCAAACGGACACCAGATAAGGTTTCGACACACAATGAAGACATTCTCTGCAACTCCGGCAGATATCGACAAGAAATGGATCCTGATCGACGCCGAGGGCGTTGTTCTGGGCCGTCTCGCCTCGATCATCGCCACCCGCCTGCGCGGCAAGCATAAGGCCAGCTTTACCCCCCACATGGACATGGGCGACAACGTCATCGTCATCAATGCGGACAAGGTTCAGTTGACCGGCAAGAAGCGTGAAAAGCCCAACTACTGGCATACCGGCCATCCGGGTGGGATCAAATCCCGCACCACCGGTCAGATCCTTGAGGGCAAGTACCCCGAACGTGTGGTTATGCAAGCTGTCAAGCGCATGCTGCCGGGCAACCGTCTGAGCCGCACACAGATGACCAATCTGCGCGTCTATGCGGGCACCGAACATCCCCACGAGGCGCAAAGCCCCGAAGTGCTGGATGTGAAGAACATGAACTCCAAGAATACTCGGGTGGCATACTGATGGCTGAAGAAATCAAATCCCTCGAAGGGCTCGAAGCGGTTGCCGAAGGCGTGACCGCCGCACCCGCCGAAGAGGCAATCACCCGCGAACCCGTCCGTGATGATCTGGGCCGCTCTTACGCCACGGGCAAGCGTAAAGACGCTATCGCCCGCGTGTGGATCAAGCCGGGCTCCGGCAAGGTCACCGTGAACGGCAAAGAGATGAGCGTCTATTTCGCGCGTCCCGTACTGCAAATGATCCTGCGCCAGCCCTTCACCGTGTCGGGCACTGAGGATCAGTTTGACGTGATGGCGACTGTCACTGGTGGTGGCCTTTCTGGTCAGGCCGGCGCGGTCAAGCACGGCGTCTCGAAGGCGTTGCAGCTCTATGATCCCAGCCTGCGCGCCGCGCTCAAGGCTGCGGGCTTCCTGACCCGCGACAGCCGCGTGGTTGAGCGTAAGAAATACGGCAAGGCCAAAGCCCGGAAGAGCTTCCAGTTCTCCAAGCGTTAAGACGCCTGCATATTTTTGGAAAAGGGCTGCCTTCGGGTGGCCCTTTTCTCGTTTTCGAGGGCGAATGACTGGTTGCTCTGACTGCGTATGGTTGCGTAACGTGGCGCATCTATCGGAGATGCCAATTGGATACGAAGACGATATTGACCAGTTCGACGACGGTATTTCCCAGTTCCGAAGATCGTCCCGAGATCAGCGCCGATCTGCTGGTCAAAGCAATTTTCAATGCACATGAACGGCACAAGATCGCGCCGCTGGAAGAGCGGACATTTACCCTCAGTCATGCGTATATTCATGGGCGCGTCGATCTGGCCAACCTCTTTCGCGGTCGTCAAGAGGGGTTGATCGGCCTCTATTTCATTGATTGTCATTTTGCTGACGAGATCGATCTGACCGGATCGACCCTGCTGGGGCTGCGGTTTCAGAAATGTGGCCTCAGGATCGTGACTGCCGAGGCCTGCAAAGTGTTCGGTCAAGTTGAATTTGAACAGGTTTTCTCGTCAGAGCCGGACGACAATCGCACAGGTATCGTGGCGCGTGATACTTGGTATGGCAAAGATCGCGGCCCAATGACCGGCGCATTCGATCCCGATCACGGTGATGAGAACGCGTCCGAAAATGCATCGGTGATCGAGGGCGTGGCGGCACAGGGGATGTGCCGACTGAACTTTCACAATGCGGACCTAGATCAGTCCTTCGTGATCAAGAGATCGCTGCTGTGTGGTCCACCACCGCGCGCGCATATCGATACGACCAATACGATCCTCGAATATGCGGTGTCACTTGGCAACGCATGCATTGCGAAGAGTGTAAATATCTATGAAGGTAGCGCCGTATTGGGTGGCGTTTCTGTTGCAGCGTCCCGGATCGGCGCCAATCTTTTTCTCGCCAGCAGCAAGCTCATTGCCGGAGAAGGGTCCGCATTGAATGCGCAACAGGCGCGGATCAGCGGGTTTGTCGGATTGCGGGACGTAAAACCCCAAGACAAATCTGCTGTGCGTTTTGAGGCCAAGGGGCTGGTTGATTTTCTGAACAGCGAGATTGATGGTGCGCTTGATATTGCGGGCGCCGCGTTGATCGCGGAAGAGCGCAACCATCTGGTCGCGCTCGAACTCAGCAATTCACGGATCCGCAGCCTGCAGGCGAGCTCCAACGGGCTTCAAACAGACATACGCGGCCAAATTCAAGCAATAAACTGCATCGTTGCGGGCACGATCAATCTGCAAACAATTCTGGTGCGCCCCCGCCGCATAGCGCGCCCGAACGAGGCCGAAGCCACACCCGAACATGATGAAGTGCTTCTCGCCAACTTCAGCGGGTGCAATGTCGGCGGCAGCCTGTTCCTCAGCGGTGAATGGCGCGGGTCGGTGACACTGTCGGAATGCAAGGTCGAAACTTCGATCAATCTCGGGTTCAGCAATGGGCTGACGTTAATGAGCCCGCCCAAAGCCGTGAATGCGCTGATGCTCAACGCTTCGCGGGCATCGGTCGGGCTGGATCTGGGCACTCTGACGGTGGATTCCGAGGATAGCTGGGGCGCGATGCGCAAAACCCTGTCCACGCGCAAGCCGGTGGCGTGCCGTGTGACCCCGCTCAGCTTTGCCAAGGATGCGGAGTTGTGGGAGTTTCAGGTGTCGTTTCGCGGACGGAAGCATTTTGGCGAAGCCATCCGCGTGGGTCGACATTTTCAGCTACTCGAAGGCGCAGGCAAGGCGTTCTTCCCGGCGTTCAGGCGCGGTGATCTGCTGCTGGAAACCGACGAACAGAAGAAGGACTATCTGCGCGTCTTCTGCGGCACTCTGATGGCCGACGCGGGCCATTTCCGCATCGTGGAGCCCGATGACTGGACCTATCAGCAGCTCCCCGATTTCGGTCGCGAGGCGATCGAACCATTAACGCTAATGACCGCAGAAGAACTGAAAGAGGCAAAACGAGGCAACTGTCTCTTTGGGGCGCACGCGTCCATCTGGTATGGCGAGTCGTTGTTCCGGTCCAAATTCGTGGTTCACAGGCGCAACCACGTGGTCGAAATGCTGGACGAAGAAGAACTCCATTCGGATTTGCCGACGATGACCTGGCCAGCACAGCCGCTTTATTTCACTGAAGAGGCCGTGGCGACATTCAGCGATGACTGGCCCAGAGCGCCGTTGTTGGCAACCGAGCATCGTTTCGAGAAAATGCCCCGTCGCGCCAAGCGGGCGTTCGTCAAGGGGCGTGGCGTGACAGAGGACACGTTTCGCCTGCGTCCCACCATCGGGCTGCGCAACAGTCACGTGGGCAAACTCACCGACAATCACGGGAACAAATGGCCCAAGACGGTCCGTCTCGATCTGTCGGGGTTTACCTATGATGCGCTGGAAATGCCCGACCCCAGACCCAAAGTGGTCGGACGCAAGAAAGCGCGGCATATGCAGCGGGAAATGCGCCGAAAATCACCGGGGCTGTTTTGGCTGATTTGGGCCGTTGTCTTTGGTCTGATCGGCTATGCAGCACTGATGTTCATCGAAGGAGCCCTCGATGCGGCGATGACGCGAGACTACGGATGGATGGTACAATGGTCGATATTCTTGTGCGCACTCGTGATCTCGGCGCGCTCCGTGAGGCATATGGAGCCTCTGAGAGACGGCGCGCGCCCATGGAAAAAACGCAAGAGATGGCTGAAGCTACAGTTCTATGATTACCGACCCACCCGGATGGAGTTCAATCCCCAGCCGATGGAGCAATTGGCGCAGGTCATGCGACATCAGGGCGATGAGGAAGGGTTCCGCCGGATTTCGCGGCTCAAGGCCAGATGGCAGAACGGGACACAGACCAATATCCTCCTTCGTCCCTTTATCTGGATGTTCGGCGTCGCATTTGGCTATGGGTTTTCCATTTACCGGTCGTTATCGACATTCATTCTGATGGTCGCGCTTGGTGTCATGGGTACACATATGGCGCTCAGTCGCGATGTCCTCGTCTTGAACACCAGCCCGGATTCCGCGTTCATACAAGGCGGCCGACCGGCGATCCCAAATGAACCCTGTCGCAATGAAATCCTGCCGGTCCTCTTTGCGCTGGACAAATTCGTGCCGCTGATCGAGCTGGGCCAAGAGCGCCTGTGCCGGGTGAGGGCCGATATGACGCAGGCACCAGAGGTGCCCACATGGTCGCGTTCTTTTCTCGATACACCTAGGTTCTGGCAGTTGGCCGGATCGATTTACAAACTGCTGGGCTGGGTTGTCAGTTCCATGCTGGTGCTGACATTCTCCAAGACTTTGCGCCGCTCTACCGGAGAATAAGGCGCAGGGCACATGTCGATTGTGATAGCGTCGCGGCGGCTATTGATCGGGCGGCAACAGGCCCAGCCCGCGCAGGTAAATGCCTATACCGCTTTCCAGCAGGTCTTCGGGCGGGTAGGGCGACTGCGTACCGGGCGAGCCGCGCGCAAACAGCTCCACCACACCATGACTCAGCGCCCAGATATGCGCCGAGAACATTGCAGGCGGGGGGCGTTTGTGCGCAGGAATGTGCTGTGACAGTTCAAGTGCTGCCTTTTCCAGAACGCTGCGGGCGCGCAGTGCGACAGCCGCCAGATCAACAGTGCGGTTGACCGAAATTCCGCTTTCAAACATCGCGATGTAATGGCCCGGATGCTTTCTGGCAAACGCCAGATAGGCTCGGCCCGTTGCCTCGAACGCTGCGAGGGCCGAAGGTTGGCCGTCATCATAGGCATATTGCATCAACTCGGCGAAAATCTCGTAACCCTGCCGCGCGGCTTCGGCGATCAGATCGTCGCGCCCGGCAAAGTGGCGATAGACTGCGGCAGGGGTCACACCGGCCTGCTTGGCCGCCTCCGATAGGGTAAAGCCGGTCGGTCCTTTCGCCTCGATCAACGCCAGTGCTGCTTCGACCAGCGCCTGACGCAGGTTGCCGTGGTGATAGCCACGTTTAGACATTCCAGATATCGGGGCCGCCGCAAATGTCTGTGTCGATTGGACCGATGGCCTGCACGTCCTTGTTGGCATAGTCCACTCGGTGCAGCACGGTACGGATCGCTGCCAGCCGTGCGCGGCGTTTGTCGTCCGACCGTACGATGGTCCAGGGGGCAGCATCCCTATGGCTACGCTCAAGCGTCTCGGCGATGGCAGCGGAATAGGCATCCCACCGCTTTAGCCCTTCGACGTCGATCCAGCTCAACTTCCATTGCTTTAGCGGGTCGCGCTCGCGGCTTAGGAAGCGGCGCAACTGTTCGGCCCGCCCCACATTCAGCCAGAATTTGACGAGAATAATCCCGTCCTCGACAAGCATCCGCTCAAAATCAGTCACCTGTGCAAAGAAATGCTCGCGCTGCGTATCAGTGCAAAAACCAAAGACCTGTTCCACGACACCGCGGTTGTACCAGCTGCGATCGAAAAACGCGATTTCACCGGCAGCAGGCAGATGGTCGATGTAGCGCTGGAAATACCATTGCGTCTGTTCGGTGTCCGACGGCTTTGGCAGCGCGACAACGCGCGCGCCTCGAGGATTAAGATTCTCTCGGAAACGTTTGATTGTGCCACCTTTTCCAGCGGCATCACGACCCTCATAAATCAATGCGATACGGGCGCCGCTTTCCTTGCTCCACGCTTGCAGCTTGACCAGTTCAATCTGAAGCTTGGCAAGATCCTTTTCATAGGCCTTGCGCGGCATCCGGTCGGAATGTGGATAATCGCCATCCAGAATGTCGCCCTTTTCGGCGCGACGGATGGCGTTGCGCACGTCTTCTGGTGCCTCGGTGTTGAAATAGGCGCTGATCGCACCGTCAAACGGTAGGTCCATGAAGCTGCTCCCTTTTTTTGCGCATTATGGCCTGCCGACAGGCTCAGCGCAATCCGGCGCGCCGCGCGGCGCGGTCGACCGCGCCCGCGGCGCGGTCGACCGCGGCGATCACCGCGGTGGGGGCCGCGTGCTGCGGCATGTGTCCGACGCCCTCTAACTGCGTCAGCGTACCGCGGCGCAGCTGACGGGCCAGCGGTTCTGCATGAATTTGCAACGGGACGGTGGTATCGGCGGTGCCGTGCACGATCTCGACAGGCATCGTCAGCGTGTCGGCGTAACGTTTTGACATTTCGGTGACATGGGCCTTTAGACTGCTCACTTGCTGACCATTTGCACGCAGGGACGCGCGGCGCAGCGTTAGGCCGGGGCCGACATATTCAGCATAGCCGTCGGGCGGACTTTGCGGCGCAAAGATCCCTGCGAGTGCATCCTCGATACGGCTATCCGGAGCCAGTGCGGTGATCAGGGGAACGACAGTGGCGCCCCCAATGGCCGAACTGGTGACCTTGTAATAGCGGTCAATCTCGCCCGGCCAGGGCTGCGATACCCCGCCGACAATCACCAGCGCAGCCGTGTCACGCGGTTGCGACAGTCCCCATGCCAGAGCCACGGCACCGCCAAAGGAATGCCCCAGCACTATCGGGCGCTGCACGCCCAGTTGCTTTGCCGCTTTTTGCAGCAATGCTGCCTGTTCTGCCGGGCTCTCGCCGCGTGTGCTACCTGCGCCACCAAAACCCGGCAGTCGGTCAGTCCATCCATGACCGGGGCGATCAAAGGCGATGACACGGTAACGATTGGTCAGTTGGTCAGCGAGACGAAAGGTGAAATCACGCAGATTACCCCCAGCCCCGTGGATCAGCACCAGATCGGGACCAGAGCCACGAACCCACGCATGCACCGTCGTGTCACCTACCTCGACAAATTGCCCGATCGGCGGAAATTCGGTACGCGCATCACGCTCGCGTTTACCAGCCAACCCGCCGCAGCCGGCGGCCAGAGCCACAGCCGCTAGCGCCATCAGTATCAGTTTCGTCGTCATTGTCCGCCTCTCCCTATCATTGGGGTGTTCAGGCGGAACCTAGGCCGATCTGCGACATCTCAAAGGGGGTTGTCTGGTATATCTGGTTGATCCAGTTACCATAGAGCAAATGTGCGTGACTGCGCCAACGGTTCTGCGGTGGGCGTGTGGGATCATCGTCTGGATAATAGTTGCCGGGCACATTGATCGGTTCGCCCTGCGAAGCGTCGCGGTCATATTCTTGCTTCAGCGTGTCACTATCATATTCCAGATGGTTGAAAATATAGAGGGCGCGCCGTGCCGGATCTTCGACCAGACAAGGGCCGACTTCTTCGCTGTGTAGCAGCGTGGTCAGACCAGCGGCGGCGTCAATCTCGGATTTGCGCATTTCGGTCCAGCGGCTGACCGGAATCACGCAATCATCTGAAAACCCCCGCAGATACGGCGACGCAGGAAACATGTTGCGATGCCGGAAACAGCCGAATGCCTTGGCTGGTAGCATGTGCTTGGCCACACCATGAAAATGGTTGATCATCGCCATACCGCCCCAGCACACGCCGAATGTTGAATGCACATGGCCCTGGGTCCAGTCAAAGACTGTGCGTAGCTCGTCCCAGTATGTCACCTCCTCAAAGGGCAGATGTTCGATCGGTGCGCCGGTAATGACGAGGCCATCAAAATACTCTCCCGAGGCTTCGACTTCACTGAAAGGACGATAGAAACTCTCCATATGCTCGGCGGCCGTGTTTCTGGCCTCGTGCTCGGACATACGGATCAGGCTCAGCTCGATCTGTAGAGGCGTCGCGCCAATGAGGCGGGCAAACTGCGTTTCGGTCTGTATCTTCTTTGGCATCAGGTTCAGCAGACCGATGCGCAACGGGCGTATATCCTGACGCGCGGCGGAATCCTCGTCCATCACCATTACACCCTCGCGCGTCAGCACGTCGTAGGCGGGCAGCGAGGCGGGGATTTTGATGGGCATTGTTCTGGCCTTTGGCAGGGGGTGGAAAGAGGATAGATAGGCGGCTTAACCGCGGTTTTCTAGCGCGCGCATGATCAGCGCATCGAAATCGTCAGTATCCTTGACCTGCGCAACGTCCGATGCTTCCAGCGTGAGGCCCCAAGGCGCCATTGCATCGTAGCGTGGCGCGCGATGGGCCAGCGCGCGTGCATAGGTCCAGCGGATAAAGGTATCAGGATCAACATCGGTAGGCAGCATGTTGTTTTCTTTTAGATAAACATTCCATGCCGTGTCCAGAAATTCGGGCTGATAGGCCATCGGCTTGGGCGCGCGGTCAAAGCGTCGGATCAGTTCTTGGGTATGCGCGTCAGTGCCCCTGAGCTGCACCAGCAGGCATTGTTGTGATAGCTCGGTCAGCAGTGGGTCGTTCGGATCGTCCCCATCCACCCACTCGCAGATTGAACCGCCCGTGTCGCAAATGAAATGCGGATACCCATAGAGCGATTGCGCCCGCTCGACAAAATGGCCGGTATCATTCAGCGCCGCAATCTCAGCTTGGCGGAACTGCTCTTGCCTGTGGTGATAGTCGTCTATCGGCAAACCACCACGCTCAGGATTTCCGGGTTTGCCCAGATAGGTCGATACCGGTGCCAGATTATCAAAGGTGATGTTGGAGCCGATATAGATCGAATCCGACAACAACAATTCTCGCAGGAACGGCACCTGCATCGCATGACGTTTGGCATTATCGGCGATCAGTTCGCCCATGTAGCGCGTGCCGATGCGATAATCGATGGAATAGTGAAACCACCCGCCAGAGCCTCGCAACATGTTCGACAAATGCGTTTTGCCCAAACCGGACATTCCATAGAACAGCACCCGCTTGTGCGGGGCATCGCGCCAGTCCTCAGGTGTTTCGTAAATCATCGTGCCGCCCTTCTTTAGCGGTGTCCTATACCGTTTTCCCCCAAGTTGAAACACAACCTGAATCTATTGAACGCGCAACCCACGAAACACGAAAAAACCCCGCAAAGACATGCTCTGCGGGGTCAAACAAGATACCAGATTGGTTGAAATCAGAAGTTGATACCAACCTTGAAACCAGCGGCAATCGCGGTGTTGCTGTTGAACGCCCCACGCGCGACGTCTGGTGTACCGGTTTCCGGACGGGCGTCGCCGAACCAGATGTATTTGATACCGCCGGATACGTTGATCGCGTCGGTGACCTGATACTTGCCACCCACCGAGATCGACTGCTCGCCATCACGTGGGCCGAGGGGCGACACCAGATCGTTGCCATCGCTGTGATCATAGGCATAGCTGATCGAAGCCGAGAATTTGTCCGAGAATTTGCGCCCCACACCAATTTCATAAATGATGCTGTCATCCAGCTCGGCCAAGTTGGGGGTGAGGCCCGCCGGGTCCAGCTTGAACTCGCTCCAGTTTGACCAACGCACACTACCAAACACCAGAGTGTCCTTCGCGACGCCCGACTGAACGGCCAGCTTGATGCTTTCGGGCAGCTTGGCTTGGGTCGAACCGACGGGAATCGGGCCACCGCCAAAGGGCGTGATCGTGGTGTTCAGATCCAGACGTACATTCGAGTGATAGGTCAGCGAGGCGCGGAACGCGATATCAGGGATTTCATACGCAGCGCCCACGACGTAACCAATGCCACGGCTGGAATCAAAGCTGTAATTGTTGCCATTGAGCGGCCCATAGGCGCGTCCGGACAGAGTGATGTCACCATCGGCTTCGACGACGCGTGGACCACCGTAGATCGAAAGGCGATCGCTCAGATTGTATTTGAGCAGGATGGTCAGCGCGTTGCTGCTGGCGTCGGCTGATGTACCGCCCAGCATCGTTGTCAGACGGTTTCCGGAGTACGAAACATCTGCCGCATAGGGTTGATCAAAGATCACGCCAACCGAGAATGTGTCGCTGAACTGCATTTTTACGGCCGCGCCGACCATTGCGAAATCATTGGCAATATTCGGAATGCTGTTGCCCAGTATATCGTTCCCGGTCACATCCGGCGCAGCAAAGCCAAAAGACAGCTCGGCATAGTTGCCCTTTTCAAAGATGATATCGATCGGGGTGCCGCTACGGTCAAGACCGCCAGCAGTTGCCGCACCTGCGGCCAAGGTCATCGCAGAGGCGACAGACAGGACAGTGGATTTCATTGTTTCGCTCCTCCAGAAGTTGCGAATTGTCATACCGTCTGGATTTTTATCGCGATATAATGACGCCGCGTCACGAAATGCGGCAGGCATACGGGCGTAGAAAATGACACAAAAAAGTCACACGGCGCTGGCTCGCAGACGTCGCGCACGGATTTCGGATAGGATATTGATGTAGTTGGCCCCGAAAATCACTACGGCGCCGATAAAGACGTAGATATCCAGCACCTCCCCGTAAATCAGCGCCCCGACCACTGCGATCAGGGGTAGGCGGACGAAGTCAAAAGGCATCACCACCGATGCCGGGGCGATCATCAAAGCCTTGGTCAGGCAGAAATGCGCAACCAACCCACAAAGCGCGATTAGGATCAGCCAGGGAACAGACCCTGCCGAGGGCAGCGCGATGTCCCCATCAATTCCCGCGCAGACAATACCGAGGACCGACTGCATAGCCGTCATATATACGAGAATGCAGGTGAGGCTCTCTGAGCGCGTCAGTTTCCGTGTCAGCACTGCCGCACCGGCGAAACCGACCGCGGCAGTGATCCCGGCAAGCATGCCAATACTGATCGTGTCAGGGGCAGGCCGGGCGACGATAAGGATACCGATGAACCCGGTCATTGCTGCCAACACCCGCACACGCGTCAGCCGCTCGCCCAGAACAAACGGTGCCATCAGCAATGCCCAAAGCGGGGCCGTAAACTCTAACGCAAATACCTGCGCCAGCGGAATCAATGTAATCGCCAGAAACCACAGGTTCTGCCCTGCGAAATGACAGATGTTGCGCTGCAAATGCAGCCCCAGATGGCGGCGCGAAACCTGATTCAGCGTGCCTGCCATACCGGCCACGATCAACACGACGATCAGTCCGACGGCACTGCGGAACAGCATGATTTCAAAAGTGTCCAGCTCAAAGCTGACTGCGCGGCCCGAAATCGCCATCAGCGAAAATGACGCGATCGCCCCGGTCATCCACAGCGCGGCGCCCAGCACATTTGCTGTCTCGGGAATGGTCTTGGTATTGCTCGGCAATGTCATGGCGCGAAAGTCAGCCCTCAGACCAATTACGCATGACAAAAATATCCTGCTCGATGCGCCATTCGAAGTCATACCTCCGCGCCCAGTCGACCAGAAAATCAACCGTTGGATAGTCTGTGTAGGTGGTTTCGCTGGGCACGAACAGGCGAATGTCGTCGATCAGGATACTCATCTTTTCAAAGTTGTCGAGGTTTGCGGCAATGGCGAAAAGCTCTTGTTCAATCGGGCAATCGGTTGGCCCTCTGTGGGTCTGTCCGGCAGAGTAATGCCCGTCGAGCCAGAAGCAAACATCACTGTTCAGTTTGGGCAGCAATGCGGGGATGATGTCCTCGCTGGTGCCATTCAGGACATGAACATGAGTGTTCTTGAAACGACGTTTCGCACGTTTGAACAATTTGGGCGCAGGCTCGATCGTATAGACAAGCGGCGACAGCGATGCCAGAAACCGCGTCGTCCGGCCCATGAACGTCCCGGTCTCTACCCAAGTGGCACCGTCGATTGCGTATTTCTCGAAAATCGCCTGTTTGACAAACTGTGGCGCGTGGTCGGACCAACCGCGTCGTTCCCAGTCGCTCAGCGCTTTGAAATGCCGCAGCAAATACCAAATCTTCATTTTCAAATTCTCCGTTCAGGAGCCGCCGTAATACCCACAAGCTCCGTGGATTAATCTAATTGTAGTTTCTGAAATATCCGTTCTGCGATGAGCCGGTTAAATTCCGGATGATAGTGCACTGTATCGACATACATTTGACCTGTCGCACCCAGTTCGGCCAGATTCAGCACCGTGGGGTTGGACAGCAGCGTCGGGCGCTCTTGGATCAATTCGTAACCACGACCACTGTTGACGTGATCCTTGAAATGCAGGAATTCCGCCGGAACATACGATGTCGCGTGGCCCGGCCCGTATAGTGGAACAGGCTGAAGAACGTTAACGATTCTTGTCCCGAACCCGTTCGCGACTGCTGTGCGCATTGCGATGTTACGTTCCAGCCGCTCGATTATTCTGCCGAGCGCCTCATCCGACCGCAGCAGGATCGGCGTTTTGTCTGCTTTATCACCCGCCATATCAAATATGAGGCTGATCAGTTCGGACTTCTGCGCCAATGTATTCAATTTGGACAGGGTTCGCGCGGCATCCGGCAGTTCAAACGTGTTGCGCAACTCGTCCGAGACCATGCTCTCGTCAGGAATGCGATGATAATAGAAATCATTCAGACCATCGATAAAGACGACGGCGGCAGGTGGGTCAAAATGTGTTAGCAGGTTCAGAAACGCGATCCGCTCGATCGTCGAATAATACGAAGCGACCCCAAAGTTCAGAACATTGTAGGCTGGCAGCATCTGGTTCAGATAGGCAGGAATCGTTTCGTTATTCTTGACGCCGTAGCCAAAGGTCGTGGAGCCGCCGAAGACCCATACCTCTCCCGCGCCACCCGAAATGCTGCAGGCGGTTTTGGCCGCGTCATGGCAGCGCAGGCCCGCGTCCGTAACAGTCACAAACGCCCCGTCGATCGGGCCACTGATATACTCGATGAACGGGCTATAGATCGCCGACGTGGTTTGTTCGCGTCCAACCACGATGTAATCCTGCCAATCCTCGCCGTGGATGTCGCGCAAGGAATAGTTTGCCTCGCTGACGGCGGCTGGCGCGGCAGAGAGGCGGCTGCGCAGATCAAAGATCCGAACAATCTGCTCCAGCAGGGCAAAGATCAGGAAAACGGCCAGTATGATCTTGGCGGTGTCTGACCTGACCCACCTCATACCCATGTCTCGATGCCGAAATTTCCTGCCGTTATGACCTTATTCCCATTCAATCGTTCCGGGGGGTTTACTGGTAATATCGTAGGTTACTCGGTTGATCCCGCGTACCTCATTGATGATGCGCGTCGCCGTTTCACCCAGAAAGTCATGGCTGAAAGGATAATAATCCGCCGTCATCCCATCGACAGAAGTCACTGCGCGCAGGGCACATGCAAAATCATAGGTGCGCCCGTCACCCATCACACCCACGGTGCGCACGGGCAGAATAGCGACAAACGCCTGCCAGATTTCGTCGTAGAGGCCATGTTTGCGAATCTGGTCAATATAGACCGCGTCGGCCTTGCGCAGGATTTCCAGCTTTTCCCGGGTGATCTCGCCGGGACAGCGGATTGCCAGACCGGGGCCGGGGAAGGGGTGCCGCCCGATGAAGCTGTCGGGCAAACCCAGTTCGCGGCCTAGGGCGCGCACTTCGTCCTTGAACAGTTCGCGCAGCGGCTCAACCAGTTTGAGCCCCATTTTTTCCGGCAAGCCCCCGACATTGTGGTGGCTTTTGATCGTGACACTCGGCCCGCCAGAGAAACTGACCGATTCAATCACGTCCGGATAAAGCGTTCCTTGGGCCAGAAATTTCGCGTTCTCGATAGAGTTGGCATGTTTCTGGAATACGTCTATGAACAGACGGCCAATAATTTTTCTCTTGGTTTCCGGGTCACTTACGCCGTCAAGCTCACCCAGAAACAGATCTGCCTCATCGGCGTGAATCAAGGGGATGTTGTAATGGTCACGGAACATGCCCACGACTTCATCGGCCTCGCCCTGACGCAATAGACCGTGGTCGACGAATACGCATGTCAGTTGATCGCCGATCGCCTCGTGAATCAGAACAGCGGCAACAGAGCTGTCGACCCCGCCCGACAGACCACAGATCACATGATCGTCGCCGACCTGTTCGCGGATGGCGCGAATGGCCTCGTCGCGGTAGGCGGCCATGGTCCAGTCACCCTTGAAACCAGCCAGTTTGACGAAGTTCTCATACAGTGTCTTGCCGTTCGGGGTGTGATGCACCTCGGGATGAAACTGCACCGCATAGAAATTGCGGTCCAGATCGGCGGTGATGGCAAAGGGCGCGCCGGGTGACGTCGCATAGACGGCAAAACCGGGGGCGATATGGCTGACATGGTCGCCATGGCTCATCCAGACCTGTTCGCGTTCCTCCAAAAACCAACCGTTCAGCATGTCGATACGCTCGGCGCCGGGAACCACGTAGGCGCGACCGAACTCGGCCGTGGAATCGCCGCGCTCGACCTGACCACCCAACATCTGCATCATCACCTGCTGGCCGTAGCAAATGCCCAGAATCGGCACGCCGAGGTCGAAAACATCGGCAGGCGGTCGCGGAGAGTCCGTATCAAGCACACTGCACGGTCCGCCGGACAATATCACGGCTCGCGGCGCAAATTCCTGAAGGAATCTGTCCGTGACAGTATTGAAGGGGTGAATTTCGCAATAAACATTCAGCTCGCGCAGGCGACGCGCAATCAACTGCGTCACTTGGCTGCCAAAGTCGATAATCAAAAGGCGGTCATGCGATGTATCTGTCATGTTCGCCTAGTAGGGCGCAGCGCGGCCCAAAGCAAGAGGGCGGATCGGGTTTTGGCGTGTTGATGACGGTCCAGCCGGGGCATTGTCTGATCACGACATGTCGCTTTCCCCCCTCAAGGGGCGGTTATCTCCTGTGGCGCGGTTTCGCGTTCGGATATTGTCGGGTGGTATTCAAGGCTCGATGGGCCGTCACGACTGACGAGGGAAGTCACATATGTCCGAAACAGCAGCCCCCAGACGGGCAAGGGGAGGCGGCGGTGCCGCACGCAGAGCCGAACGCACGGCCGTTAGCATCGAAACCGCCAAGTTCATCGAGCGGAATATCCCGCTCTATGAGCCGCTGAGCGAAGAGGCGCTGGAGGTCATCGAGGCCAATGCCGAAACGATCCTGCAAGAGGTCGGTGTCAATTTCGTGAATAACCCCGCAGCGCTGGACCGCTGGCGCGAGGCCGGGGCTGATATCGATGGCGAACGCGTGCGCATCCCCAAGGGTTTGGCGCGCAAGCTGTGCGCGACCGCACCCAGCCGGATCACCCAACACGCCCGCAACCCTGCACGCACCGTCGAAATCGGTGGTAACAGTTTGGTTTGCGCGCCTGTCTACGGCCCGCCCTTCGTGCGCGACATGGATGGTGGCCGCCGCTATGCAACAATGGACGATTTCCGCAAATTCGTGAAGCTTGGCTATATGTCCAAATGGTTGCACCATTCGGGCGGCACGGTATGCGAGCCGACAGACGTGGCGGTGAACAAGCGTCACCTCGACATGCTGCATGCCCACATGACTCTGTCGGACAAACCGTTCATGGGCTCTGTGACCGAACCCAGCCGCGCACAGGACAGCGTCGATATGTGCGAGATCCTCTTTGGCAAGGATTTCGTGCAGGAAAACACCGTTATGACCTCGCTCATCAACGTGAACTCGCCGATGACCTTCGACGACGTGATGATGGGCGCGATGGAAGTCTACGCGCAGAACAATCAGGCGTGCATCCTGTCGCCCTTTATCGTCGGCGGCGCGATGGCGCCGGTGTCGGTGGTGGGTACATTGACGCAGGTTCTTGCCGAAGTGTTGGCTGGCATCGCCTATAGCCAGTTGGTAAAACCCGGTGCCCCGGTAATTTTCGGCGCGTTTGTGACATCAATCGACATGAACTCCGGCGCGCCGACCTTTGGCACACCAGAAGCCAGTCATATCCTCTATGGTGCCGGTCAGCTCGCGCGCCGCCTGAACCTGCCGTATCGCTCTGGCGGGGGGCTTTGTGGCTCTAAACTTCCCGATGCACAGGCAGCATATGAAACGGCGCACACTCATAACGCGGTGCTGCTGGGCGGCGTGAATTTCATGCTGCATTCTTGTGGTTGGCTCGAAGGCGGACTGGTATCGTCGTTCGAGAAATTCGTGATGGACGCCGATCAGCTGGGCGTTCTGCACCATATGGCGCGCGGTGTCACGCATGACGAAAACGGTCAGGCGATGGACGCCATCCGCGAGGTTGGCCCCGGCGGGCACTATCTCGGTTGTGCCCATACGCAGGCGAATTTCAAGGACGCCTTCTGGCGTACCGAAGTGCTGGACTACAAGCCATTCGAGACGTGGGAAGAGGACGGCGCACGCGATACGATGACACTGGCCAATGCGCGGATGCGCCGGATGCTGGACACCTATCAGCAGCCGCCCCTCGACGAAGGTATCGCCGACGGGCTGGCCGACTACATCGCGCGCAAGAAAGAGTCGATGCCCGACGCCTTTATGTAACGGGCTGTGGGGTGATGGCGCGCAGCATGCGCGCCTCACCCATCATCGCAATCAGAATATCGACATGGCGCGAGGCCGAATAGCCTGCGTTATCTTCGCGGCGCTGGTTTTCCAGCGCCGCTTCCATTTCGACCAGATCGCTTAGGGCGGCGTCGCTGCGCGGCAGGCGGCCCTGTCCCAGATACCGCCTTAGATGCGCCTCGCGACGATAATCTGCGGCCCCGATACGGGCGGCGCGGATCAGGATGCGGGGCCGGCGCAACGTGGCGAGGGTGTGCATAATCTCATTCATATCGGGTCTCCGGTTTTCAGATCGGATCATCATGACGCAACCTAAGCGGGTGTTGCGCTTCTCGTCATCGCAGCGAACGCACCTGTGGCTGATTGTTTACCAATTCGAAACAAAGGTTGAGGGGCAAGCAACAATTAACGAACCGGTAACATTTGCTCGCCTAGGTTGCGTTCCGCCGCTGTGGACAACGCTGTGAGTGAATCTGTGGATAAGTCTATGAAAGGCTTGGGCAACTTGTGAGAACGATGGTGTACCCCGCCTGATCCGGGCAAGCACCACACAATAATGGAGGGTAGCGGATGCAAAACTGGGGCAGTTCTCTGAGGGGTACGAAATGTGTTCCGTCTTGGGTACCAGACGGGGCGCTGTTGTATCTGTTGCATACCGAGACGGGTGCTTCCATCCGCGCACTGGCGCGGGGAACGGGCTGCCATGCGTCCACTATCCTGCGTCGGATCAGGCGTTTCGAGACGCGTCGCGATGATTATCTTGTCGATGAAGCGCTGCGCACACTCGGACAGCGCCTAGCCCCCTGCAAAAAAACCGGTTCCTCACTCAAGGGGAAACCAATGACGAAAATTGCCAAAGATCTGGGTCAAGTTTCAGAAGCCCGGTTAAAGACCGAAAGCCAGCGCATCCTGCGACGACTATGTGAAACCGGTGCGGTTCTGGCTGTTGCGTCGCAAATGGATAAGGCGGTCGTCGTGCGTGACGGTGCAACGGGCGAGGCCACGCGCACCGCAGTGGTTGACCGGGAAATTGCCGAGGCAATGGCGCTCAAAGGATGGATCGTGTGCGAGCAACCGGGCCGGATCGCACGTTACACCATAACGCGCAAAGGGCGCGCAGCCGTCGGTCAGATGCTTGCCGGTGGTGAAAACCATGCGACAGGATTTGCCGACGCGAAAGTAACATTTGTCGAACGAGATGCGTCAACACCACTGACCTCTGACCCGGAAGAGGCGCGTGGCAGGATCAGGTACGGCATTGCTGAATCTCCGCTCGTGGCACTGTCGCGCCGACGCGACCGAGACGGGGAACGCTTTGTCTCAGAGGATCTGGTCAGCGCGGGCGAACGGCTGCGCGAGGATTTCGAACTATCCCAGATGGGTGCGGACGCCGCGCAGGATTGGGATCGGTTTCTGACGTGTACTGACATCGACGGCGCTGCGGAGCCCGCACAGACCAGCGGAGCCATCGCAGCCCGTCGCAGGGTTCAGGGCGCTCTGCGTGATCTGGGCCCCGGTCTGGGGGATATCGCCCTGCGGTGTTGTTGCCAGCTTGAAGGGCTGGAAAGCGCGGAAAAACGCATGGGGTGGTCTGCACGATCGGGCAAGATCGTGCTGCGCATCGCCCTGCAAAGGCTCAAGAGGCACTACGCCATGCTGGGCGATGCGGGCGGCATGATTGGGTAGCGCGGGCCGTCAGTGGCTCATTCAGCCACCGACCAATGCCCCAACCCCGTAGGCCACCAACGCGCAAACAGTGCCGACCAACACCGTCTCGGTGACGGTGCGAACCAGCCGCTCACCCGTTGCACTCCACCGTAGCAGGCCCAGCGAACTCAACGCCGCGAGCGTCGCGGCGATCGACAGATAAAAGGTGTCTTGCGTGGGTTCACGCAAAAAATAGGGGACCAAAGGCACAGCCCCGAACACAAGAAACGATCCAAAAGTGAACAAGCCGCTGACCGCGGGGCTTTCGCCCGCTGGATCCTGCATGCCGAATTCGTAGGTCATCATCAGATCGGCCATAATCGGCGGGTGTCGGGTCAGAATATCCGCCAGCGTATCTGCCTCACCCGCTGGCAGCCCACGCTGTTGCAGAATCATAAACAGTTCGACCTGTTCGTGCTCGGGGTTCGTGGCGATCTCGCGCAATTCACTATGACGGCGGGCGTGGTACAGATCGTGTTGCGACCGCAAGGATAAAAATTCGCCCAACCCCATGCTGGTTGCGTCGGCAAAGAGGTTGGCGAGGCCAAAAACCAACACAGCCAGCCCACCGATCTGCGCTACCCCGTCCGCCGCCGCCCCGGCAAAGCCTGCAACGATGGCAAAGGTCGTCACGATCCCATCATTGCCACCATAGACGATCTGCTTGAGGTATTCTTGCAAGTGGCTGAGGTTATGGGCCTCGCGCCGGTGCGACTGCCAGTCCATCATACACCCCTTTTTTGTTGCCTTCAGCGTATGCCAAACACGGCGCAGAAGGTCCACTGCCAAGGACGCAGAAATGAAAACGCCCCGACAGGTGCGGGGCGCTTTCTTGTTTATACTACCTTAGCTTAGGCCAGATCGAACCGATCTGCATCCATCACCTTGGACCAAGCAGCAACGAAATCGCGGACAAAGCGCGGCCCTGCGTCGTCCTGACCATAGACCTCGGCAATCGACCGCAGTTGCGAGCTGGAGCCAAATACCAGATCGGCACGGGTGCCGGTCCATTTGACAGCACCGGTCTTGCGATCCTTGCCCTCGAATTCGGTCTGCGACTCGTTGGACGACGCCCAGCCGATGTTCATGTCCAGCAGGTTGGCAAAGAAGTCATTGCTCAGCGTGCCGACACGGTCGGTAAGAACGCCGTGGCTCGATCCACCCGTGTTGGCGCCCAGCACCCGCAATCCGCCGACCAGTACGGTCATTTCGGGGGCGTTCAGCCCCATCAGTTGGGCACGATCAACCAGCAGCTTTTCCGCCGGTATGCTGTATTCTGCCTGCATGTAATTGCGGAACCCGTCGACGACTGGCTCCAGCACGGCAAAGCTGTCAGTGTCGGTCTGTTCCGCAGTCGCATCCATGCGACCCGGATGGAACGGCACGTCGATGTTGTGGCCACCTTCGCTGGCGGCCTGTTCGACCGCGGCACATCCGCCCAGCACGATAAGATCGGCCAGCGACACGCGCTTGCCCCCCGATTGCGCATTGTTAAAGGTCGCTTGCACGCCTTCCAGCACATCCAGAACCTTGGACAGCTCGGCAGGCTGGTTAACCTCCCAGCTCCGCTGAGGTGCCAGACGGATACGCGCGCCATTCGCACCACCCCGGTTGTCGGACCCGCGGAAGGTCGAGGCCGATGCCCATGCGGTGCTGACCAACTGCGACACGCTCAGACCACTGCCAAGCAGATCGGATTTCAGCTGTGCGATATCGTCCGCGTCGATCAACGGGTGATCGACAGCCGGGATCGGATCCTGCCAGATCAGGTCTTCTGACGGCACATCCTTGCCCAGATAACGTACCTTCGGTCCCATGTCGCGATGGGTCAGCTTGAACCACGCGCGGGAAAAGGCTTCGGCGAATTCTTCAGGGTTGGCATGGAAACGACGCGAGATTTTTTCATATTTCTCGTCAAACCGCATCGCCAGATCGGCGGTGGTCATCATCGGCGGATGCTTCTTGGACGGGTCATGCGCGTCTTCAACCATATGCTCGGGTTTGCAATCCTTGGGCGTCCACTGCTGTGCGCCTGCCGGGCTTTTGGTCAGCCGCCACTCATTGCCGAACAACACATCGAAAAAGCCCATGTCCCACGTTGTCGGGTTCGGCTTCCACGCGCCTTCGATACCGGATGTGGTGGCATGCGCACCCATGCCGCTTTCATGGGTGTTCTTCCAACCGAACCCCATGTCGGCCATGTCACCCGCTTCCGGCTCGGGACCGACATAGATCGGATCGCCTGCGCCATGCGCCTTGCCAAAGGTGTGACCACCCGCAACCAAGGCAACCGTTTCGGCATCATCGACACCCATGCGCGTGAACGTCTCGCGGATATCATGGCCGGATGCGACCGGATCGGGGTTGCCGTCCGGGCCTTCGGGGTTGACGTAGATCAGGCCCATCTGCACGGCGGCCAGCGGGTTTTCCAGATTGCGCTCGCCGGAATAGCGGCTGTTTTCCTTGTCGGACGTGGCCAGCCACTCGCCCTCTGCACCCCAATAGATGTCTTCTTCGGGTTCAAAGATATCAGTCCGGCCGCCGCCAAAGCCAAAGACCTTGCCGCCCATTGATTCGATGGCGCAATTGCCCGCCAGAACCATCAGGTCACCCCAGCTCAGCGCGTTACCGTATTTCTTCTTGACCGGCCACAGCAGGCGGCGCGCCTTGTCGAGGTTGCCGTTGTCAGGCCAGCTGTTAAGCGGTGCAAACCGCTGGTTACCGGTCGATGCACCGCCGCGCCCGTCGCCGGTGCGATAGGTGCCGGCACTATGCCACGCCATGCGGATAAAGAGCGGGCCGTAATGGCCGTAATCCGCAGGCCACCAGTCCTGACTGTCCGTCATCAGAGCGAAAAGGTCTTGCTTTACCGCGTCCAGATCAAGGGTTTTGAACGCCTCGGCATAATTGAAATCGTCACCCAACGGATCGGGGGTGCGGCCGTGCTGATGCAGCACTTTCAGGTTCAGTTGCTCTGGCCACCAGTCGCGGTTCGTGACTGGTTTCTGCATTGCAAAAGGGCATTTGATGTCGCCGTCCATGGGGTATCCTCCGTTGATTATCTGGTCGGGGGCCGCGCAGGCCGCCCGTTTGTCTGGAACGATTCTAAACAGAGTGTCTGGTATCGGTGCAATAAAATCCAATTGCAGTTTCTTCTGATTGCGATAATCCAAGGTTATGAACATCACACTTCGCCAACTTAGCTATTTTCGCGCGCTGGCCGCGCAGCGCCATTTTGGCCGCGCCGCCGAGATGGTCAGCATCTCGCAACCCGCATTGTCTGTGCAAATCCGCGAGATGGAGGCACAACTGGGCCAACCTCTGGTCGAGCGGCGCGCGCGCCATGCGATACTGACGCCTTTCGGGCGGTTGATCCTGAACCATGCAGAGCGCGTCCATGCAGAAATGCAAAGCCTTGAGGAAGCAGCGCGTTGGCAGGGCGGGCTGTCCGGGCGGTTGCGACTTGGGATGATTCCGACGATTGCGCCCTATATCCTGCCCGGCACGCTAGAGGCGCTGCGCAGCCATGACATCTCGATGGACGTGCAGATTCACGAATCCAAGACCGAACGATTGATCGCCGATCTGTCGGATGGCGCGTTGGATGCCGCAGTCATGGCCTTGCCGGTCGACGCCGACGGGTTGCATGCTATTCCGCTTTTTGAGGATCGGTTCTTACTGGCTGGCAGCAATGCACGGCTTCAGGCTCTCGGGGCAGGGGTAGAGGCGCTGCGCCCCGATGGTCTGGGCGATGCGCAATTGCTGCTCTTGGAGGATGGTCATTGCCTCACGGATCAGGCGCTGGACCTGTGCGGGCGCGGCAGGCAACATGCGCAGATCGACATGGCGGCCTCGTCGCTTGCAACACTTACGCGACTGGTAGCAGCGGGATTCGGCCTGACCTTGATGCCGGAACTGGCGGCAATGACAGAAACGCGGTCAACATCGGGTGTACACCTCATGCGGTTCGCCGCGCCAGAGCCGGGTCGAGAGATTGCACTGGTTCACCGTATGGCGACCCGGACAGAGGGCTGGCTGGATCAACTGGCCGGGGTTTTGGCCCGCGTTGGCAGCGCGCTGATCGAGGACGTGCGCATCGCCACACCAGAGCTATGAACACTGGCTATGACTGATACCTGCCATCCGATCAGGCCGGATGGCAGGCCACTGGCACCAGATTACCCAAAAACACGGGTGCGGGGGATACTCATTACCCAAATCGCGTGCGCCGCATGGCAGCATTGCGTCACTGGAACTTTCCCCCGCCACCTCTTATAGCTAAACAGAGTTACCAAACCTTTCGCGGGGAAAATAACGTGCGTGACCTCAAGATACCCGAACAGCGGCACCCCGAAAAAGCCCGTCGCCCGGACAATCCTCAACCGAAAAAGCCCAGCTGGATCAGGGTCAAGGCCCCGTCTGGTCAGGGCTACGCCGACACCCGCAACATCATGCGTGAGCACAAGCTCGTTACCGTCTGCGAAGAGGCCGGATGCCCCAACGTCGGCGAATGCTGGAGCCAAGGCCACGCCACCATGATGATCATGGGCGAGGTTTGCACCCGGGCCTGTAGTTTCTGCAACATCGCCACCGGCAAACCACCAGAGGATCTGGATGCGTTCGAGCCGGGCAGGGTGGCCGACGCGGTACAGAAACTGGGCCTCAACCACGTGGTTGTCACCTCGGTTGATCGCGACGATATCGAGGACGGCGGAGCCGAACACTTTGCCCAGACGATCCGCGCGATTCGTCACCGCAGCCCAAAGACGACCATCGAAATCCTGACGCCGGATTTCCTGCATTGCGCACCCGAAGTTGTCGAAGTGGTCGTGGCCGCGAAACCGGATGTATTCAACCATAACCTTGAAACTGTGCCCGGCCTTTATCCAGAAGTACGCGCAGGCGCGCGTTATTTCCACAGTCTGCGCTTGTTGCAACGGGTCAAGGAACTGGATCCTACGATCTTTACCAAATCCGGTATCATGGCGGGATTGGGCGAAGATCGCCAAGCAGTGCATCAAGTCATGGATGACATGCGCGCGGCCGACGTCGATTTCCTGACCATTGGCCAATATCTGCAACCCACGCCCAAGCATCACGCGATTGACCGTTTCGTGACGCCCGAAGAATTCGCCGCCTATGAAAAGGCCGCCTATGGCAAGGGTTTCCTCATGGTGTCAGCCACGCCACTGACGCGGTCATCCTACCACGCGGGCGACGATTTCGCGCGCCTGCGCGACGCGCGGATGGCCAAGCTGGCCAGAGGGTAAGGCTACGCCTGACTAACCCCAATTCCAGCGGCAGCTCTGTTGCTGGTCGCTGACATCAAATCCAAGAACAAAAAAACGCCGACCCGGTTACGGATCGGCGTTTTTGAACCTGAGAGAGGCTTGGAGGGGTCTTGTCAGCCGCCCCATGTGCGGGTGGGACCGCAATCCATGTGGACAAAATTGGCGCGGGAATATCTCCCGACGCCGCCGCTGTGACAGGCAACGGCTGCTTTGGTTAATTGTCCGACCGATCGCGACTTCAGGCGCAGATCAGCGGCTTGGCCTGCCATGTGGCGCGAGTTGCGCGCGACATTGCTGGACCGGCGGCGCAGCATGGCGTTGGTGTTGGGATTACGATAGCCTGAAAGCAGGGTGTAGGGTTCACTCGTATCGACCAGATTATGGCTCGCGGCCATGATGTCGATGGTGCGGGTGTCGATGTTTTTGACTTCGTCCAGCCGCCAGTCGCGCATAAAGATCGAAATCTCTTTCACCGCATCTTTGATATACTGGCCTTCAATCCAGTAGATCGTGTCGATTTTTTCGCCCGTACGGGTCGAAACCATCCTAAGTCTGCGAATATCGCCGGCACCCTTGAGAAAACCAGCTGCGTTGGAGAATGTGGGGGCTGCCACAAGCGTTGTCGCCGCAAAAGCACCCAGCAACGCGCGTCGCGTCACGTGTCCCGAATTGTCAAAAGTCATGTATCTGCGCCTGTCCCGTCACTTCGTTTGCCCGCGTTGCCGCGGATACGTTCATCTCGTCCCCAGATGCACCATACGTATGACATATAAAGAATCGCTAACCAACCCGTCGGTTGGTGCTTTTTTGTCCGGGCAAGGGTTTTCGGCACAAATCCGCGCAAAACATCTGAACTGTGTCAAATCCCACGAAACCGGTGCGAATTGGCCGCAGGACATAACTTAGCAAAGCGATGGCGCAAAATTGAATGGACAGTAGGGGGCTGCCGCCCAGATTATTAGGCACCTGTAACCACATGTTGTTCTTTTTCCTCGGGGGGATCGATGTTTTTCACGGCTTCATATTCCATTCAACGCTGGCTGATGACGGGTCTCGCCGCCGTCTTGCTGGCTGTGTTTGCGCTGCCCGCGCCTGTCACGGCGCAGGTAACGGCGTTCAAGCAATCCGTTGCCGAAGCGGCGGCGCGCGATGAAGCATTGTCAGCATTCTACCGAGCCAATGATTACACGGGCATCTGGACGGGGCAGGATAGCAAGGACCGCCAGCGGCGTCAGGCGCTCCTGCAGGCGATCGAGGAATCCAGCGTTCATGGCCTGCCGGCGTCACGATATGATGCGGCCAATCTGATGACGATGATGAAATCGGCCCGCACCCCGCGTGATCTGGGCCGCGTCGAGGTCGAGTTGAGCCGCACATTCCTGCGGCTGGCACGCGACTTGCAAACCGGCATGCTGATTCCATCCGACGTGGACAGCGGAATCGTGCGGGCGGTGCCGTATCGCGATCCCACGTCCTATCTGACCAATTTCACCAAAAGTAGCCCGCGGGGGTTTTTCCGCGCTCTGCCGCCGACATCCGGCGAATACGCCCGCCTACTGAAGGAAAAGACCCGGCTGGAGCGCCAGTTAGGCGCTGGTGGCTGGGGTCCCAAGGTGCCTGCCAACGCGCTTAAACCCGGATCCTCGGGCAATGCCGTCGTGGCCCTGCGGAACCGGCTGACGCTGATGGGTTTTCTGGCGCGCTCGTCGTCCAGCACCTATGACGTAAAGATCGAACAGGCCGTTCAGCGGTTTCAGGCTGCCCACGGGCTAGAGGCCGACGGCACCGCCGGGGCGTCCACGATCAAGGAAATCAACGAAACGGTCGAGACGCGGCTTGCCTCGATCATGGTCGCAATGGAACGCGAGCGCTGGCTGAACATGCCACGCGGCAAACGGCACGTGCTGGTCAACCTGACCGATTTCAGCGCCCGTATCATTGACGACGATAAGGTGACATTCAAAACCCGCGCTGTGGTTGGCAAAAATACCGGCGATCGCCGGTCGCCCGAATTCTCGGACGAGATGGAATATCTCGAGATCAATCCGACCTGGAATGTGCCACGCTCGATTGCGGTCAAGGAATACCTGCCGCAGATGCAGCGCAATCCCGGAGCGGCAGGCCACCTCAAGCTCTATAATGCACGCGGACAGCAGGTCAGCCGGGCAAACATCAACTTCGGCGCTTACAACGCGCGTAATTTCCCCTTTGACCTGAAACAGCCGCCATCGTCGCGCAACGCGCTGGGGCTGGTCAAGTTCATGTTCCCGAACAAGCATAACATCTACCTGCACGACACCCCATCCAAGAGCCTGTTCCAACGCAACGTCCGGGCCTTCAGCCACGGTTGCATCCGTTTGCAGGATCCCTTCGACTTTGCCTATGCGATCCTGGCCAAGCAGGAAGCGGACCCAAAGACCTTCTTCCACTCGATTCTGGATACGCGGCAGCAAACCCAAGTAAAGCTGAAAAAGAAAGTCCCGGTGCATATCATATATCGGACGGCATTCACGCAGGCCAAAGGCCCGACCCAATACCGCGATGACGTTTATGGACGCGATGCGCGGATTTGGTCCGCTCTGCAAAAGGCAGGGGTTTCACTGCGCGCCTTTCAGGGCTAAAAACACCCTCGGAATTGAGGGTTCAGATGGCCTATACGATTAAAGAGATTGCGCAGGCACTCGGGGCGACAGCCTTGGGTGCCTGTGACATTGAAATCGACCGCGTCGCAGAGCCGGCAGAGGCCGGACCGCGCGACCTGGCGCTGGCCACCAAACCCGCCTATGCCGAGGCGCTGCCAAGGGGGGGCGCAGTGGCGGCGATCCTCTGGGAAGGGGCCGATTGGCAGGCGTTGGGGCTGAAGGCCGCGATTCTACCGCCGCGCCCTCGCTTCGCCATGTCAGCACTCACCGCGATGATGGACCCCGGAGAGGGCTGGGAGGATGGCATTCATCCCTCTGCGGTCATTGATCCCAGCGCCGAACTGGGCGCGCGCGTTCATGTTGGGCCACTGGCTGTTATCGGCGCGCGGGCGCGTATCGGTGACGATACCCGGATTGGCCCGCATGTCAGCATCGGGGCGGATGCGACAATCGGCGCGAATGGCCAAATCCGCGAAGGCGCACGTATCGCGGCGCGTGTATGTATCGGCGCGCATGTGATCATCCACCCCGGCGCGGTTCTGGGGGGGGACGGGTTCAGCTTTGTCACCGCCGAGGTATCAGCCGCCGAAAAGGTCCGCGAAACACTGGGCGATCAGAGCGAGGCAAAAGCACAGCCTTACTCTCGTATTCACAGTCTTGGATCGGTCCGGATCGGTGACGAGGTTGAGATTGGGGCGAATACGGTGATCGACCGCGGCACGATCCGCGATACGGTCATCGGAGACCGAACCAAACTCGACGCAGCCGTGATGATCGGTCATAATTGTGTCGTCGGGACAGATACCCTGATTTGCGGCATGGTCGGGCTGGCGGGGTCGGTGACGGTCGGCAATCACGTGGTTCTGGGTGGACGTGCGGCGGTGGCTGACAACACCTTCATCGGGGATCGAGCGATCATCGGCGGCGGCTCTGGCGTGATCAGCAATGTGCCCGCAGGGCGCGCAATGATGGGGTATCCGGCGGTAAAGATGGATAGCCATGTGGAGATGTACAAAGGCATGCGACGTCTGACGCGTCTTTTTGCTGACGTGGCGGAGATCAAGAAAGCGGTTTTCAAGCCAAAGCAGAGCGACTAAAGCGTTTCTGCATCTGGACGATATGTCGTGCTATACAAGGCAATAGCCGCGACACGTTATCGCGGCAGACCCAGAGATGTCACATTACGCATCTAAAAGAATGCGGAATGCTTTAGAACAATACGGCAAGGACGCCGAAGAGGATGCAGGACACATGAGCGACATACCGGACCGGGTGATAGCCATCATCGCAGAGCAGGCTGTACTGGAGCCATCCGATGTCACGATGTCGAGCACGCTCGAAGAACTGGGCATCGACAGCCTCGGTCTGGTCGAAAGCATTTTCGCGATCGAGGAAGAATTCGACATCAACGTTCCGTTCAATGCCAACGAACCGACAGAGAGCGATTTTGACATCTCTACCGTTGCCAGCATCGTGGCTGGCATCACAAAGCTGGTGAAAGAGCAGTCGTGAAACGTGTTGTCATCACCGGTGCCGGCACCATCAATTCACTGGGCCATGACGTCTCCACCACGCTAGAGGCGATGCGCGAGGGCCGCTGCGGGATCGGCCCGCTGGAGTTTCGTGATGTGGAACGCCTGCAAATTCGCATTGGCGGGCAGGTGCGCGGCTACGAACCCGAGGCGCGCTTTAACCGTCAGCAGCTATCGCTTTACGATCGTTTTACACAGTTCACGCTGATTGCCGCGCGCGAGGCGATCTCGCAATCTGGTCTGGAGTTTTCCGGCGAACTGGCCGCGCGTGCCGGGGTGATCCTAGGCAATTCGGGCGGCGGCATGACCACGCTCGATGAAAATTACCGCACAGTCTATGAAGACGGTAAAAACCGGGTGCATCCGTTCGTGGTGCCCAAGCTGATGAACAACGCCGCCGCCAGTCATGTGTCGATGGAGTTCAACCTCAAAGGGCCCAGCTTTACCGTGTCCACGGCCTGTGCATCGTCCAATCATGCAATGGCGCAGGCCTTTCAGATGGTACATGGCGGCGTCACACCCGCGATGATCACCGGTGGGTCGGAGTCCATGTTGTGCTTTGGCGGCGTTAAGGCGTGGGAGGGGTTGCGCGTCATGTCCAAGGATGCCTGCCGTCCATTCTCGGCCAACCGTAATGGCATGGTACAGGGCGAGGGGGCCGGCATTTTTGTGTTCGAGGAATATGAGCACGCGAAAAAGCGTGGTGCCGAGATTCTTGCCGAAGTGATCGGTTATGCCATGTCGTCAGATGCCGCCGACATCGTGATGCCATCCAAACAGGGCGCGGCGCGTGCCATCGCGGGGGCGATGCAGGATGCGCGCGTGAATCCCGAGGATGTCGGTTATATCAACGCGCATGGCACGGGTACGGCTGCCAATGACAAAACCGAGAGTGCTGCGGTTGCAGACGTTTTCGGCGCACACGCGGACAAGCTGATGATGTCGTCGACCAAATCCATGCATGGTCACCTGATCGGCGGCACTGGCGCGGTTGAATTGCTGGCCTGCATCATGGCTGTGCGCGACGGCGTGATCGCACCAACGATCGGTTACGAAGAACCGGACCCGGAATGTGCGCTGGATGTTGTGCCGAACGAGGCGCGCGAGGCGCGTATCGACGTGGCGCTATCGAACGCATTCGCCTTCGGCGGGCTGAATGCTGTGCTGGCGCTGCGTGGGGTTTAGACACAGCCGAACACGGCAGGACGTACCTGACATCGCATTCAAAAAATGGCCCGGCCTGAAATTTCAGAGCCGGGCCATTTTTTGATTTCCATCGCGGATCGCCGCGTCTCTAGTCCTTAAAGACTGAAACGGCGTCGAAGCCTTTGGTAAACCCGCTCAGCGACACGTTGATGCGGACCTTTTGATCCGCCGCCTGAGCGGGAACCAGCGTGATCGTCGCCTTTGCTCCGCGCTTGAACGACGCGATGTCTTCGCTCGTCAGGCCGATCTGGGCAATACAACCGGACTCGGTGCAGACACGGTAGGGATAGCTTTTGGGATTGCCGCCATCGACCGAGATTTTCAACTCTTCGGTTAGCAGCGTAAAGAGAGGCACAATGACCGTGCCGCCCGCGATTGCCGCACCCTGATCCTCGATATCGAAAATGCTGAATTCGGCGACGGGATTACCCTCTGCTTCGGTCAGCAGTTGATAGAGCTGGCAAAGATCGTCTTCTCCTTGCGTGCGAAAACAGCGCAAGCTCCAATCACCGAACGTCTCTTTGATGTATGTCGGGCTTTCGTCTTCTGACACTTCTCGGCCTGTGGAGAACGCAGAGTCGCCCGTTGCGCTGCCTTCGGCGGCTTCTGCTGCCGTGGGTTCTTCGGGTTCCGCTGTCGTGGCCTCTTGGGCCAGAGCCGCATGACCAAGGGTCGCGGCCAGTGCAACCGCCAATATGGAAAGTGATCTGGGCATAGTGTCCCCGTCTATCATTTAAAGTCAGTGGCGATCTAACATGTTGCGTCGCCAGTGTCAGGAATAAATCGCAGACCGCTTGACGCCGCAAGGCGGAATTCTGCTGCCTGTTCTCAATAGCGGCTGAATAAAGACCATAGTAAACGCGACAGTCGGCGGGCAAAGAAAAGGGGCCTCGACGGCCCCTTCTCGCGTTTTCTCCCTGCCGGACATGGCCGACTAAATATTAGATGGACGCTAGGACAGAATGGAATCATCGTCAACAGCCAAAATATCGGCAATCGGAACCGAAAAAAGGCCGCACCCGAGGGCGCGACCAGTCTGACAGGGAGGAAGTCGCCCCAGACACCAAGAGGACATGCGGCATCGGGACTGTTTTATACTGGCGGGGAGTGGTTAATTAAGTATGGTCTATGCGCGCGATGGGCATAATTCTGGGGGCATAGCATTGGAAAACAAGGTCTTTATCGGCGGCGGCGGGCCGGAATACGGTGAAAAGCAAGGACTGCGCCTTGACTACGCCAACCGTCACGGGCTGATTGCCGGGGCCACCGGTACCGGCAAGACCGTCACGCTGCAAATTCTCGCAGAAGGGTTCTCGGCGGCGGGCGTCCCTGTATTCCTGTCGGATGTAAAGGGCGACCTGTCGGGGCTGGCAGAAGCCGGCAGCGTCGATTTCAAGTTGCACGACGCGTTCACCAGTCGCGCTGCCAAGATCGGTTTTACTGATTACAGCTATCAATCGTTCCCCGTCACATTCTGGGACCTTTTCGGCCAACAGGGCCACCCTGTCAGAACCACGGTGGCCGAAATGGGGCCCTTGCTGCTCAGCCGTCTGATGGAATTGACCGACGCCCAAGAGGGCATCATGAACATCGCCTTTCGCGTGGCCGACGAGGACGGCATGCCGCTGCTGGACCTCAAGGATTTGCAGGCACTGCTGGTCTGGATTGGCGAGAACCGCGATGCGCTTTCGCTACGCTACGGGAACGTCTCGCCGCAATCCGTGGGCGCGATCCAGCGCCAGTTGATGGTGCTCGAAAATCAGGGCGGTAGCGCGCTGTTTGGTGAACCCGCGCTGGAACTGGCCGATCTGATCCGCACCGATCCGGATGGCCGGGGCCGCATCAATATCCTCGCGTCTGACAAGCTAATGGGCGCGCCGCGCCTCTACGCCACGTTCCTGCTGTGGTTGCTTAGCGAACTGTTCGAGACGCTGCCCGAAGTGGGCGACCCGGACAAACCCAAGCTGGTCTTTTTCTTTGACGAGGCGCATCTGCTGTTCGACGATGCGCCAAAGGCGCTGGTGGACAAGGTCGAGCAGGTCGCGCGCCTGATCCGGTCCAAGGGGGTAGGTGTCTATTTCATCACCCAAAATCCTGATGATGTACCCGAGGATATTCTGGGGCAGTTGGGCAACCGGATACAGCATGCCCTGCGCGCCTTTACCGCGCGCGATCGCAAGGCGCTGAAACGCGCTGCCGAAACCTATCGCCCCAACGCGCGCTTTAGCACCGTTGACGCGATCCGGGACGTCGGCACAGGCGAGGCCGTGACCTCGATGCTCGAATCCAAGGGCGCGCCCGGCGTCGTCGAGCGCACACTGATCCGACCGCCATCGTCGAAACTGGGGCCAATCGACACCGCCCACCGGCAAAAACTGATGGAAACCTCTCCTATCGCGGGCAAATATGAGGCGTTGATCGACCGCCGGTCTGCCTATGAGATCCTCAAGGGGCGGGCTGAAACAGCTGCACGCGAAGCACAAACCGCCGAAGAAGCGGCGGATGAACAAAGTACCGCAGAACGCGAATTCAATGCAGGGCGTCGCTACTCGGGTAAGCGCGTGACCAGATCCAGCTCTCGTGACGAAGGGTTCGGCACCCAGTTCGGCAAGGCCATCAGCGGTGCCGTGATCAAGGAAATGAAAGGGACCACCGGCCGCCGTATCGTGCGCGGTATCCTCGGCGGGCTGTTTAAGGGACGTTGAGAAATCCGATCCTGACGGGCAAGGCCGATACCGGGATGTGGCACTGAGCCAACGTAGAGATCTAGGGCAGGGTGGTTAGCCACCGGCTCCCATAGCGGCGCCCAGAATCAATGCAACGGTCAGCAGGGCGATCATGCCCTGCACATCACCATTGCTGCTTTGCACCGCCGCTTCGGCCACCACTTCGGACGTCACGATCGGGTCAGACAGGCTACCGGATACTGCTGGAGTTGCAGCGAGAAAAAGCACGCAACCCAAAACACAAATAGAATTTTTCACAATATTTCCCCCAGAAATTTGTGTTGCCATTTTATCTGCGCACCCGCAGCCACGTCAACTGTCCGCTGGCTATTCGGGGGCATTCCTCCTAATCTGTTTCCAGAGCAGAAACAATGGGGGCAAACACAATGACAACCCGTACCAAATCGACAGCTGAGGGCACCACGAAGGCGAAATCACCGTCTCGGTCCAAAAATCCGAAACCGCCCGCCAAGGCGCGACTGAATCCCGGTGTTCCTAAACCACCGGGGGTAAAACCTGTAAAACGCGCGGATCGCGGGTCCGTTGTAGCGGCATCGCCTGTGGTGACAGAGCCAGCAGCAGATCTTGAGATGAAAAAGCAAGAGCTTTTGGCCAAGGTTGTTGAACGTTCCGACATCAAGAAAAAATATGCCAAACCGGTCGTAGAGGCGATGATTGCCGTTCTCGGAGAGGCACTGGCCGAAGGGCGCGAACTTAACCTGCAACCCTTGGGCAAGCTGAAACATAATCGCACCAAGGAAACCCCGACCGCCCGAATTATCGTCGCCAAGATACGCCAGAAAAAACCGCGTGCAGCGGGCGCGCTGGACGTGAAAGAGAGTGTTGCAGACACGACTGACTGACGCTAAACAACGCGCGGCGGGTGATTAGCTCAGTGGTAGAGCGCTTCGTTCACATCGAAGATGTCAGGAGTTCGAATCTCTTATCACCCACCAAAGGTATCTCGCCCCGCGAAATGCCCGGCTCTTCAACCACCCACCATTTAGCGGCAGGCGTTTCGCCTCGCGGAATGCCGAGAGCGGGTGAAAACCACCTGTTATACGCATACGTCGCCAAGTTCTGCGCGCTACCAATATGAAAGACTGGTCTCTTGCCTGATTATCCCGATATCTGGTTTCTGCGACATGGCCAAACACTGTGGAACCTTGAAGGTCGCATTCAGGGGCGACTGGATTCCGACCTGACCGCGCTGGGCAGGGCGCAGGCTGCACAGCAGGCCACGCTCATCGCGCCGATTGTACCGCGCGTTCTGGCCGCTGGCGGCGCGGTTTACGTCTCGCCGCTGGGGCGTGCGCAGGCGACGGCCGAGATTGCAATGCCGGGCACCACGTTCGAGATATCACAGGACTTGGCAGAGGTGGGCACCGGCGACTGGGAGGGATGCCTGAAATCGGAATTGCCACATGCTGGCACAGATCTGGACATCTACGCCGCCGCACCGGGCGGAGAAGGCTTCGACGAACTAGAGGCCCGCGTGCGTCGGTTTCTGGACCGCCTGCGTGCGCCCGCCATCGTCGTATCTCACGGGCTGTTGGGGCAGGTGATGCGCGGCCTGATCTGCAATCTGGATCGCCCGGCGATGGCCACCCTCCCCAACCGGCAGGGATGCGTCTTTTTGTTGAGCAACGGTAAAGAAACACTGCTGGAGACACCGCAGTAGCGACGACTACGCCGGCAGAATACACAGAATTCAACAGACCCTCTTGCGCGGCGTGGCGTGTCCCGTTAAGAGGCGCATGGCAGGGTGATTAGCTCAGTTGGTAGAGCGCTTCGTTTACACCGAAGATGTCGGGAGTTCGAGCCTCTCATCACCCACCAAGCGCCTTTCGCATAGCAAAAGACTGGTCCCCCCGAACACCCACGACCAGTGACACGCGTTTCGCATAGCAAAATGCCGCGAGCGAGATCGCAGACCGACCTGTTTCTGATGGTCCCGAGGCGAACGCAGATCGCACTGACGCAATACCGACGTTTTACCGACGTGATACCGGCCTCTGCGCTTGACGCCGCTGCGCGCCGCCACTAAACCCTTCTAACGCTCCGAACAGAGCGCGCAGTGGGCGGTTGTAGCTCAGTTGGTTAGAGTACCGGCCTGTCACGCCGGGGGTCGCGGGTTCGAGCCCCGTCAACCGCGCCACCGCTGCATTTTCAGACATTCAGGTGTTTTCCAACGACGTGGTTCATTCCGTATTGGCGCGCGATTCAAAAATCGCACCGTCATACGGCTTTTATCTGCTTTGGGGCATTGACTGGCCTGCGCGCTTGGCCTAATCCACCCCTCACGCGCGGTTGTAGCTCAGTTGGTTAGAGTACCGGCCTGTCACGCCGGGGGTCGCGGGTTCGAGCCCCGTCAACCGCGCCACTTTCCCCGTTGCTTTCTATGGCTTGTAACCACGATGCACATCGCGGTTCGGCGTCAAGGCGTCTGGCCAGCCATAGAAATGTTCATACGCCGCCAGCGCGAGGCACAGGACAACGATCCCCAGTACGAACTTGACCTTTGCCGGACTGGGTGGGTTCTGCGCCCAGCGGGCCATTTTGAGCAACCAACGGGTATTCATGGCGCAGGTGTCACGTCCCGGTAAACCGCACCTTGCCGATATAGGGCAGGTTGCGGTTACGTTGTGCATAATCAATCCCATAACCGACAACGAATTCGTCGGGTATTTCGAACCCGGTCCAGTCTGCCTTGATCGGCGCTTCGCGGCGCGACGGTTTGTCCAGTAATGCAATCGTCCGCAGCTTGCGTGGTTTGCGGTTGTTCAGCAGCGTCAACACATGGGCAAGCGTGTGCCCGGTATCGACGATATCCTCGACGACCAACACATCGCGCCCTTCAATGTCGCCGCGCAAGTCTTTGAGAATACGAACTTCCCGACTACTCTCCATCGCGTTGCCATAGGAGGAGGTTTCGACAAAATCGACCTCGACGGGCAGCGGCAATTCTCGGACCAGATCGGCAATAAAGACGAACGAGCCGCGCAGCAGTCCAACGACGACCAGCTTTTCGGTGCCTGAAAACTCCGTCTCGATCTCGCCCGCCAGTGTTTCGATCCGCGCGGCGATGGATTTGGCAGAAATCATCTGGTCGATCACGTATGGTTTGTCGCTCATGCAGCCCCCTTGAATTTCCGG
Organism: Pseudohalocynthiibacter aestuariivivens; assembly: GCF_011040495.1. Lineage (GTDB taxonomy): Bacteria > Pseudomonadota > Alphaproteobacteria > Rhodobacterales > Rhodobacteraceae > Roseovarius > Roseovarius pelagicus. The sequence continues at coordinate 425,011 of NZ_CP049037.1, forward strand.
GTCCAGTCTAAGACAACGTGAACTCCTGTCACGCGAAATCCGAGGCGCAATTGACCAGCCACTCTGAAACCCGCCAACTGCCATACACCGCGCAGCAGATGTATGATCTGGTGGCTGATGTGGCGCATTACCCCGAGTTCCTGCCGTGGACCGCAGCCGCGCGGATACGTTCTGTCACGCCTCAGGATGATGGGAGTGAGGTGATGACCGCTGATCTGGTGATCAGCTTCAAGGTGTTCCGCGAACGGTTCACCAGTCGCGTCGTTTTGCGCCCGGATGCGCTGACGATCGACACGGAATACTTGGATGGCCCGTTTAAGTATATGATTTCCAAGTGGGGTTTCACCGATACCGACGCTGGCTGTGATGTTTCGTTCGAAGTTGATTTCGAGTTCCGAAACCTCTTGCTGCAAAAAGCGGGTGGGCTATTTTTTTATGAGGCGATGCAACGGATCGTACGCGCATTCGAGGCGCGCGCCGACGCCCTTTACGGCTAATTCGGCGCGCGCTGGTTCGCTCTCTATATCGAACTTGCGGCATTAACTGGATATGTCGTAGGCGCGCTCACCATGCGATCTGATATCCAGACCGTTCGTATCGGATTCGGCATCGACTCGCAGCGGTGTGACTAGGCTGATCAGCTTGACCAGCACAATGGTCACGATGACCGCGAATGCGCCGACCATTGCCAATGACCCCAGTTGCGCCACCCAAGTGCCGGCACCAAACACGGCGATCATAATCGTGCCAAAGATGCCACTGCGGCGGAGATATGCGTGACCGTAAGCGCCATTGCTGCCCCGTCATCGGCAGCCAGTTGCGCGCCACCGTTAAAGCCGAACCACCAGACCCAAAGCATCGCGGTGCCAAAGATCACATAGCCAGGATTGTGCGGGGCCGTGGTCTGGTGACGCTACGGACGAAGCTAGCAATTTGCCACGTGCCTGATTGCTGGGCGCGACTGGAGGGATATGCCGAAAATTGCGCCGAACTTAGGACGCGGCACGCAACAGCAATGTAAGCGCATGAGCGCAAGCGGCCTGCCGAACAGCTGTGCGACCAAGTGGGCCGAACTCCTGCGTTTCGACGAGGGCGGCGGGCATACCTGCGCGCGCAATGCCAAAGCATACGCGACCTTCGGGCTTGTGATCCGATCCACCGGGACCGGCGACACCTGTGATCGAAACGGCCAGTTCTGCATGCGCATGTGTCAGCGCGCCAGTGGCCATCTCGGCGGCGACCTGCTCGGAAACGGCACCATAGCGTTCCAGTGTGTTTTGCAAAACGCCAAGCATCTCTATTTTTGCGGTATTTGAATAGGTTACAAACCCTCGTTCAACTACGTCCGAGCTGCCGGGAATATCCGTGAGGGCCGCGGCGACCATACCGCCTGTACAGCTTTCTGCGGTGGTGATCCGCAGCCCGGCCGCGCGTGCGGCGTTCAAAACAGCCGCGGCGTTCACAATCCCAAAACCCCGTGGCTAATGGCCGCAAACAGGATGACACCAACAGCGGCAAAGATGCCCGCGATGACATCATCGAGCATCACGCCCAGCGGATCGCCCCGTCGATCTGCCCAGCCCACAGGGCCGGGTTTGGCAATGTCAAAAAGCCGGAAAAGGGCAAAGGCCGCGATCCAGCCTGGCCAAAGCGCAGTAATTGAAGCACCAGCGTGCCATGCGCCGAATGACAGCGGCAGCAGCGCGATCCACTGGCCCACGACCTCGTCTATGACAATCTCAGAAGGATCGTGATCATCACTTCCGCGCGTAACCTGAGTTGTGGCCCATACACCTTTGATAAATCCGGATATAATCGCAATTAATAGTAACCATGGTCCGCCAATCACGTGGATCAGCCAGCCCAATGGTAACGCGGCCAGAGACCCCCATGTGCCCGGTGCCGGGCGCAAATGTCCAACACCGCAGACGGTGGCGATAAGGGCGGCAATTTTCATGGTTTTATCAACAAGGCAGTTGCGATTGCGGCAATGCCTTCTTCGCGACCGGTAAAGCCCAATCGTTCTGACGTGGTGGCCTTGATCGAGATGCGGTTTGGCGCAAGGTCCGTCATCTCGCCCACAACTGACTGCATCGCTGCGGCATGCGGGCCGATTTTAGGATGTTCACACACAAGTGTGAGATCCATATTGCTGATCCTAAAGTTTTTTTCTGTTGCCAGTTCAACCGCGTGGCGCAAAAAGATATGGCTTTCGGCACCTTTCCACTGCGGATCACTGGGGGGGAAGTGGCGACCAATATCACCCTCGGCAAGGGCACCATAGATCGCATCCGTCAGCGCGTGAAGCCCGACATCTGCATCAGAATGCCCTTGTAACCCGCGATCATGCGGTACCGCGATGCCACAGAGCATAACGTGATCTCCGGGACCAAAGCGATGCACGTCATAGCCATTACCGATGCGAATATCCATCTGTCCCCTCAGGTGCATCTCTGCGCGCGCGAAATCGCTTGGATGCGTTATTTTCAGGTTGGATTCATCACCCGGCACGATCACCACGTCAAGCCCGGCGGCCCGCGCAATGGTGACGTCATCGGCGGCAATGTCCGGATGGTTCCGGTGCGCCGCGAGTATGGCCGCAAACTCGAAACCCTGTGGCGTTTGGGCACGAAAGAGTCCGGTGCGATCTTGTGTGCCAACTACACGATCATTTTCCCCGTGCCAGAGCGCGTCCGTGACGGGCAGCGCCGGGGCGGCGGCGACCCCCAGCGCGTCTAGCACGGCATCAATCGTTTCAGGTGAAGTGCAGGGGCGGGCAACATCATGGATCAGAACGTGGGTCACATCGCTGCCGGCCAGATGCTCCAGCCCGTTGCGCACGGATGCGGTGCGCGAGGCATCTCCGGTCACAGCCTCGATTCCGCGCGTTTCCTGCCAGTCAGGCAGATGATCGGGATGCAGTACGAGAACGACTCGTGAAATGCGGGGGTGCGAGAGGAAAAGAGAGAGAGCCCAGTCGATCACGCGCCGGTCTGCCAGCGGTTGCCACTGCTTTGGCACTGGCCCGCCTGCGCGGGTGCCACGCCCGGCGGCGACGATGATAGCGGCGACTTTCATACGGCGTGTGATAGCCCGGCCGGTCCAGCCAGCGCAATGGGGCTGTTGAGTGCCTAAATTTTAGGCAATTCTGACAGGGATCGTGCAAATATACCCTGTGTTTGTTGTGATATTAAACCCAGACAGGTAAAACGACCACATTGCACAAGGATTGAGCATTTGCACCTGACGCTACCGAATATGACCCTGACGCCACCAGTCCTGCTGGCGCCATTGGCAGGAATCACCGATTTGCCCTTTCGCACGTTGGTCGCGGGCTTTGGTGCAGGGCTTGTTGTCAGCGAAATGGTCGCCAGCCAAGAGATGGTACAGGCAAAGCCGGGCGTGCGCGAGCGCGCTGAACTGGGTTTCGGTCAAGATGCAAGCGCGGTGCAGATTGCCGGGCGCGAGGGCTATTGGATGGCCGAAGCTGCGCGCATGGCCTGCGCGAATGGCGCGCGTCTGATCGACATCAATATGGGCTGCCCGGCCAAGCGGGTGACCAGCGCCAGTGGCACAGGCGCGTCTGGTTCGGCCTTGATGAAAGATCTCGATCATGCGCTCAGCCTGATTGACGCAGTCGTGGCTGCCGTCGATGTTCCGGTCACGCTCAAGACCCGGTTGGGGTGGGATGACACCCTGATGAACGCACCCGAGTTGGCCCGCCGGGCTGAGGGGGCAGGGATAAAGATGATCACGATCCATGGGCGTACGCGGTGTCAGTTTTACAAAGGCAGCGCCGACTGGGCCGCAATCCGAAAGATCAAGGATGCGGTGCGCATCCCTGTTGTCGCTAACGGAGATATCATTGATGCGGACACCGCATGTCGTGCGTTGGAACAATCCGGGGCAGATGGTGTGATGATCGGTCGCGGCGCGCAAGGGCGGCCCTGGCTGTTGGCAGAAATCGCACATGAGCTTTTTGGTGCGCCCGCGCCGGTGGTTCCGCAAGGGCAGGAACTGATCCAGATGGTTTCCAACCATTACGAAGCAATACTTGGCTTTTACGGGATTGACCTAGGACTACGTGTCGCGCGCAAGCACTTGGGATGGTACTTGGATGGTGCTGAGGTAGGAATAGAGATGCGTCGCCGCATCCTGACCAGCCGCGCGCCCACAGATGTCCTGCGTCTGCTGCCAGAGGCGTTGAGTACGCCGCAGGAGGCTGCTGCATGATCGATGGGGACGATGCAATCTGGACTTCGCTGCCGGTGCCGGGGCTGATCCTCGACACGAGTGATCGGATTGTCCGGATCAATCCCGCAGCCGAAGGGTTTCTGAACTCTTCTGCCAAGGCGGTTATCGGCGTGCCCGTCTGGGACATCTTGATGGTCGACGCGCCTCTGGAAGAGGCATTCGCCCGCGCCCGGCAAATCGGGACGCCGTTGTTTGTCAATGATGTGGATATCGGCACCGGTAGCCGGGCACCGTTACAGTGCAATCTTCAAATTGCGCCGCTTGGCGGGTCACCGGGGCACATGCTGGTGCTGGTGTCCCCGCGCGAGTTGGCGGGACGGATGACACAGAACCATTCCGTGAAATCTGCGGCCAAGTCGGCAATCGGCATGGCCGAAATGATGGCCCACGAGATCAAGAACCCGCTGGCGGGAATCACTGGCGCCGCGCAATTGCTGTCTATGGGGCTGTCGCCCGACGACCTTGAGCTTACCGATCTGATCGTCAGTGAAAGCCGTCGGATCGTTGGTATTCTCGATCAGGTAGAGCAGTTCGGCAATGTGACAGCCCCGCGGTTGCAACCGGTGAACATCCACGATGTTTTGGATCGTGCCCGGCGTTCTGCTTTGCTGGGCTTTGCCGCCGACATGACTGTGATCGAAGCCTACGATCCATCGTTGCCATCTGCCAGCGGCGATCCTGATCAATTGCTGCAAGTGATTCAGAATCTGTTGAAGAACGCTGCCGAAGCAGCAGGTGGGCAGGGGGGCACGATCACCTTGCGTACCTATTACGAGCAGTCCTTGCGGGTTCGCGGCTCTGATGGCGCGGGGCGGTCATTGCCCTTGCAGATAGAGGTCATCGACGATGGTCCCGGTCTGCCTGCTGACATCGCGGACGACGTTTTCGATCCGTTCGTCTCCGGCCGTGAAAACGGCACCGGCCTCGGCCTCGCGCTTGCGGCCAAAATCATTTCTGAAATTGGCGGCTGGATTTCGGTCAGTTCGGTTCCGGGACGAACGATATTCCGCATTTCGCTGGCACGCGCGCAAACCACTGATAAGGAGAACGGCTGATGGATGGCACGGTTCTGGTCGCCGATGATGACCGTACAATTCGTACGGTCCTGACGCAGGCACTGACTCGCGCGGGATGCAAGGTGCATGCAACCTCTTCGCTGACGACGCTGATGCGCTGGGTGGCTGAAGGGCGCGGAGATGTTGTGATTTCGGACGTGATCATGCCGGATGGTAACGGATTGGAGATGCTGCCGAAGATCGCCGAAGACCGGCCCGGCATGCCGGTCATCGTGATATCCGCCCAGAACACCATCATGACGGCTATTCAGGCTGCCGAGGCAGAGGCGTATGACTACCTGCCCAAGCCCTTTGATCTGCCCGACCTGATGAAGCGCACCGCGCGCGCGCTGGAGAGTCGGCGCAGGAGCGGCGGCCGCGTTGACAATGATCGGGTGGACCGCCCGGAAGATTTACCGCTTATCGGTCAGACACCTGCAATGCAGGCGCTGTATCGCGTCGTGGCCAAGGTGATGAATGCCGACTTGCCGGTACTGATCCGCGGCGAGTCGGGTACAGGAAAATCGCTGATCGCACGGGCGATCCATGATTTTTCGGATCGCCGTACGTTGCCCTTCATCACTGTAACGCCAGCAGATTTGAATGACCTTGAAGGGCCCGCACGTATCATGGCGCGGGCAAAGGGCGGAACCATCGTACTGGACGAAGTCACAGATCTCGACGATGCGGCGCAGGGGCGCGTGGTGCGTATGATGGACGCGCCGGGCGATCACCTGCCGCGCTTCATGGCAACAAGCCAGTCCCGACTGTCACAACCCGGCGAAATGCGTGATGATTTGTACTATCGCTTGGGTGGGGCCGTGATTGATGTGCCCGGTTTACGTGAACGCGTTGATGATATTCCGTTACTGATCACGCATTTTTTGCAAAAATCCGAACGCGACGGCGCGTCTGGTCGCCGTGTGTCCGAAGCCGCGCTGACGACGCTGCGCAATTACAGCTGGCCGGGCAATGTTCGCCAGTTGGAGAATGCAGTGCGACGCATGGGGTTGACCGCGCGCGCGGATGAGATCAGCCGCGACGAGGTCATCGCGGTATTGGGGAACCAGCCCGCCGCAGAGCCGGTGATGGGGCAGGGCGATTCTGAACGGTTGGCCAGTTCGGTTGCGCAGCATCTGCGGCGCTATTTTGATCTGCACGGTGCGATGTTACCGCCCGCTGGCCTGTACCCGCGTATCCTACGCGAAGTGGAGTTGCCGTTAATCGAAATCGCGCTTGAGGCAACGGGTGGAAATCAGGCAAAATGCGCCGATCTGCTGGGCATCAACCGTAACACTCTGCGCAAGAAGATCACCGATCTGGATATTCGCGTGACTCGTCGGCGCAAGTTGATGTAAAACCGCAACATACCTGTGGCGCAAAAGGGGCACTGTCCGTTTTCGCCACAAGATGTTGTGGTGTGCTATGTCAGCATGCCTCAGAGACAGGGGGGGACCGGTGGCAACCGGGACACGCAAAACCACGTGGGATCGGATCGTCCGGCTGCGGCGCTGGCAACGTTTTCAGAACGTTGCGACGCTGGGTCTGGTCGTTTTGGGGCCAGTTCTGGCACTGGTTACGTTCCTTGTAATGGGACCGCTCGAACAAGGTGCGCAATCCAACGTACTGCGCATCGTGCTGTTGTCGGACCTGATTTATGTCATCATCGTTGCAGCGCTGGTTCTGCAACGTGTGGTGCAGATGATAGCGGCACGCCGCGATCAATCGGCGGGTTCACGCCTGCACCTGCGCCTGACCGGCGTGTTTGCAGTGATGGCGCTCTTGCCCACGGTTACTGTCGCGGTTTTCGCAACGCTTTCTGTCAACATGGGGTTAGAGGCGTGGTTTTCTGATCGTGTGGGGCGCGTGGTCAGCAACTCGGTTGCTGCGGCGGAGGCGTATGAAGAGGAACACCGGCGCGATCTGATCACCGATGCACAAGTGCTGGCGTCGATCATAAATGCGACCAAGCGCGCGACCGTGTTTCTGGATGATGGTGACATCCGCAAAGTGCTGTCGGAAGGGCAGCGCGAAATCCAGCGTGGTCTGCGCGAGGCTTTTGTGATTGACGGGACGGGCGAGATCCGTGCCCGTGGCCAAAGCTCGTACCTCTTTGATTTCGAGGAACCGACTCCAGAACAAATCAAGCGCGCGCTGGATGAGGATGTGATCGTCATTCAGGATTGGGACAACAACGAATTTCGCGCGCTGTTGCCTTTGCGGACCATTCCCGACCGGTTTCTCTATGTCAGCCGCAACGTGGATGGTGACATCCTGAACCTGCTGGACGAGACCAAGGAAACGGCCGTTTTCTATCAACAACGTGAAAGCGAACGGGGGCGGGTTCTGTTTGAATTCGGCCTGTTATACCTAGGCTTTGCCGTCATTTTGATTCTCGCCGCTGTGTGGCTGGGTCTGTGGTTCGCCGAGCGGTTATCGCGCCCGGTGGGACGTCTGACCAGCGCTGCACAGCGTGTCGGTGCCGGCGATCTGGATACGCAGGTCCGAGAGGAAGACGGCAACGACGAGATCGCGCAACTCAGTACGTTTTTCAACCAGATGACCCGGCAGCTAAAGGCGCAGCGCGCCAAGCTGCTAAGCAATACCGAACAGGTAGAGCGCCGCCGCAGGCTGTTTGATTCCGTGCTCGGTTCGGTTTCATCGGGCGTTGTCGGACTAGATGCCAAAGGGCGTGTCACCTTTGTGAACCGCGCCGCTGAACGGCTGCTTGACTGGCAGGAAGACCGGCAATCGGTCGACCTGTCCGTAGCAGTGCCGGAATTTGCCGACCTTTTTGATCGCCTCCGACGCAGTGCGGCCGATTTTGTTCAGGACGAAGTCCGCGTGACGCGGGGCGGCACGCAAGAGCATCTGCTGTTGCGCATTTCCACCCGCCGCAGCGAATCTGGCCGACGCGAGGGGTATGTGGTGGCCTTTGATGATGTAACCAATCTGGTCAGTGCACAGCGTATGGCGGCATGGGGGGATGTCGCGCGGCGCATTGCGCATGAGATCAAGAATCCGCTGACGCCGATCAAGCTGTCGGCAGAACGCACCCAGCGAAAATTCTCCAAGTTGCTGGAGGAAAAAGATGCGGCCGATCTTGCGCAGTTGACCGGCGTGATCGTTCGCCAGACAGATGATCTGCGCCGCATTGTCGACGAGTTTTCCAAATTCGCCCGCATGCCCGAGCCACAGCGCAAAGCCGAGAGCCTGACGCGTCTGATACGCGAGGCCACGTTGTTACAAGAAGCCGGGCAGCCTGACGTGCGGTTCGAGACCGACTTTGCCGATGGCGATTTGTGGGCCGATGTAGATGCAACCATGATCAGTCAGGCTCTGACGAATTTGATAAAGAATGCCGGAGAAGCAACGGAAACCATTGTGGAAAAAGGTTGTGATCCTGAGGGGTTTAAACCAACCATCAGGATTTCAAGTCGTCGCAACGCAGGGCGCGCCGAACTGCGCATCGCCGATAACGGCGTCGGCCTGCCGGAGGACAGATCACGATTGTTTGAGCCATATGTGACGACCCGCGACAAGGGCACCGGATTAGGCCTGCCGATCGTGAAGAAGATCATCGAAGAACATGGCGGCAAGTTGGAACTGGTGGATGCCGATCCGTTTTCCGACGGGGCGCATAGGGGGGCGATGGCAGTCATCACCCTTGATTTGACAGTAGCGGACAGCGGCACAGGTCATGCCGCAGAGGCAGTGTGAGGGGACCCATGAACGATATTCTGATTGTAGACGACGAGCGTGATATTCGTGAGCTGATCTCGGATATTCTGGAGGACGAGGGATATTCCACTCGGCTGGCGGGGAATTCGGACGACGCGATGGCAGCGATTGCAGAACAGCCCCCGGCATTGTTGATTTTGGATATCTGGCTGAAAGACAGCAACATGGATGGGATCGACATCCTCAAGGCGGTGAAGCGCGACTATCCCGATGTGCCGGTGGTCATCATCTCTGGCCATGGCAATATCGAGATCGCTGTCGCCGCGATCAAGCAGGGTGCCTACGATTTCATTGAGAAACCGTTCAACATTGATCAACTGATGGTCGTCATACGTCGCGGTATGGAAACCAGCCGCCTGCGACGCGAGAACCAAAGTCTTAAACGGCGTGAGACCGGCCCGGCGGACATGCTGGGCGAAAGCAGCGTCTTTCGTTCCTTGGTCAGTCAGTTGGACAAAGTTACACGCTCGAATGGGCGGGTCATGTTGACCGGTCCGGCGGGCAGTGGCAAGGAACTGGCGGCGCGTTACATCCATGTCAATTCCAACCGGGCAGATGCGCCTTTCATCTCAGTCGGGTGCGCATCAATCGAGGCCGAGCGCATGGAAGAGGTGCTGTTTGGACGTGAAAGCGAAGACCGCGGGATAGAGCCGGGCCTGCTGGAAGAGGCCAGCGGTGGTGTGATCTATTTCGACGAGGTGGCGGATATGCCTCCGGGTACACAGTCCAAGATTTTGCGCGTACTGGTTGACCAGCAATTCCTGCGTGTCGGTGGCTCGGAAAAAGTTCAGGTCGACCTGCGCGTGATCAGCTCTACCAGCCATGATCTGGAGACTGAAATTGCGGCCGACAGGTTCCGCCGCGAGCTTTTCCATCGCTTGAACGTTGTACCGATCAGTGTGCCATCGCTGGAAGAGCGTCGAGACGATATTCCTCTACTTGCCAACTACTTCATCGAGATGCTGAACAAAACGCAAGGGTTGCCACTCCGCAAGCTGAGCGGAGAGGCAAATGCGTTGTTGCAGACGATGCCATGGCCCGGAAACGTGCGCCAGTTGCGCAATATGGTCGAACGGGTTTTGATCCTAGGGGAGGGCACAGGCGATATCGAGACACAGGAATTGCCCGGTGAAAGCGCCGTCGGCCCGGACGATGGACGCGTGGTATTGGCCGGGGCGCTCGCTACAATGCCGCTACGCGAAGCACGAGAAGCCTTCGAACGAGAGTACCTGCTGACACAGATCAACCGGTTTGGAGGAAATATCAGCCGCACCGCTGAGTTCGTCGGAATGGAGCGCAGCGCACTACATCGCAAGCTGAAATCGCTGGGCGTGGTCACGTCGGCAAAATCCGGCGCGCGCGTGGCCAAGATTGCAGAGGAGGAGGCGGACGAATAGGCAGGCCAGCACCATCGCTGGCTGTGAATTGATTTGACCCCGCACGCCCCCTCTGCCATGCCTTGGGTCCGGTCAGGGCCAGAGGCTTGAGGTCATATGAAGGTCATCATTTGCGGTGCGGGTCAGGTTGGCTGGCAGATTGCCCGGCATCTGTCGGGCGAACGTAACGACGTTACTGTTGTTGACAGCAACCCCGATCTGGTGCGCCGCGCCACTGATACACTAGATGTGCAGGGACTGGCTGGTTTTGCCAGTTATCCTGACGTTTTGGATCGTGCGGGCGCGCGCGACGCCGATATGATCATCGCCGCGACCTATTCGGACGAGGTGAACATGGTCACATGCCAGGTCGCCCATTCGGTCTTTGCCATCAGTCGCAAGATTGCGCGCCTGCGCAGTCAATCCTATCTGGATGCTATCTATTCCGACCTCTATCGGCGTGATCACATGCCGATCGACGTGGTGATCAGCCCGGAAAAAGAAGTGGCAGAAGCCGCGTTGCAACGTTTGGGTGCCCCAGCGGCTTTTGATACGGAAAAGTTTTTTGATGGCAAAGCTCAGCTCATGGGCCTGCGCCTCGAAGAAGATTGTCCTGTGGTCAACACGCCACTGCGCCAGTTAAGCGATCTGTTTTCGACGCTGCGGGTTGTGGTTCTGGCCGTGCGCCGAGAGGGGCGACTGTTTGCGCCGGAGGCCGGAGATCAGCTGTTTGTTGATGACGAATGCTATGTTTTTGCCCCGAACGAAGATATTCCACGCACGCTGGAGGTGTTCGGCAAGAAAGCGCAAAAGCAGGAACGCGTCGTGATCTTGGGTGGCGGCAATGTCGGGCTAGCGGTTGCGCGCGCGCTGGAAACCAGCGGACGGCGTATCCGCGCCAAGATGATTGAACGAAGCCGCGCCCGTGCCGAACATGCCGCCGACGCGCTGGAACGAACCATCGTGCTGAATGGTGATGCGCTAGATAGCACGCTGTTGAACGAGGCAGGCATTTCACGTGCCGATGCCGTGCTGGCTGTGACCGACGATGACAAGACAAACCTGCTGGCCGCGGTGCGCGCCAAATCCGAAGGCTGCCCCTTTGCCATCAGTCTGGTCAATGATCCGACGCTGGTGCCTTTACTTCAGCCTATCGGGGTAGATGCCTATATCAACCCCCGTGCGACTACAGTCAGTTCGATCCTGCGCCATATCCGACATGGGCGGGTGCGCGGTGTCTACTCTATCGGCGATGCCGAAGCTGAGGTGATCGAAGCGCAAGTCATGTCCACGTCTTCCATCGCGGGTGCCGCGATCCGCGATATTGATTTCCCCGAAGGCGTGTTGATTGGCGCGGTGAAAAAGGGGAAGGAGATTTTCAAGCCGACTGGCACGATGCGTATCGAAGAAGGCGACGTCATCGTGATCTTTGCCATGGCATCGGATGTGGCGCGGGTTGAGCAGCTGCTTCAGGTTTCGATTGATTTCTTCTAACCCGATATCGGACCGCTTGCTGCGGTTTCCTCTGATCCTGATCCTGGGAGGCATCGCATCCGTTGCCATGTTCCTGCCTGCGTTGCATGCACTGGTGCTGGAGGATCATTCAGTTTCTCGCAGCTTTGCATATTCTGGGATATTGGGGCTTGCCGCCGTCGGATTGATTGGTTTGGCAATGAGCGGCAACGTCAGTCGCCACGAGGCCAGCGACCTGAGCAACCTTCTGTCGCTGTGCCTGACATTCATCGTGCTTCCGGTGTTCCTTGCGGTGCCGTTTTACGAGGGTGTGCGCAATACAAGTTTTCTGAATGCTTACTTCGAGATGGTCTCGTCACTGACCACCACGGGCACGACGCTCTTTAACACACCGGGTCGTCTGGGCGATAGCCTGCATCTCTGGCGGGGCATGGTCGGCTGGTTCGGCGGATTGCTGATGTGGGTTGCTGCCTCGGCGGTACTTGCGCCTCTAAATTTGGGTGGTTTCGAAGTGACAGCAACGGCTGAGCCGGGGCAGGGCGAGACACGTCTCGATCGGTTCGAGCGCGCGGGCGCGGGCAAGCGCATGGGGCAGGCCACGTATTTGCTGGGGCCGATCTATGTCGGATTGACTGCGGCGCTTTGGCTCTTTCTGGTGTTGTGTGGCGATCGGCCGTTGGTGGCGGTTGTACATGCGATGTCAACCATGGCCACCAGTGGCATTTCACCGGTCAACGGCGTTCAGAATGCCGGCTCCGGTCTGGGTGGAGAGATCGTGATCTTCTTTTTCATGATGTTTGCACTTTCACGCCTCACGTTTTCATCCGACACGATCACGACTGCGCGCCCCGGACTGCATCATGATCCAGAGTTTCGGCTGGGAATGCTATTGATCCTCGGTGTACCGTTGCTGCTGTTTTCAAGACATTGGTTGGGTGCGCTCGAGGTGGACCAGTTCGAAGAAATTCCGACGGCCATCGGGGCGCTCTGGGGGGGCACGTTCAGCGTATTGTCATTCCTGAGCACAACCGGATTTGAAAGTGCCTATTGGGAGACGGCACGTGACTGGTCCGGTCTTGGGACGCCGGGGCTGATTCTGTTGGGTCTGTCGCTGGTGGGGGGCGGTGTCGCGACCACGGCCGGCGGGGTCAAGCTGTTGCGGGTCTACGCGCTTTACCTCAACGGTCAGCGCGAGATGGAACGACTGGTACATCCGTCGTCAGTGGGGCGGGCAGGCGCGCGCAGCCGCCGCATGCGACGGCAGGGCGCGTTCGTGGCTTGGATTTTCTTTATGCTCTTTGCGCTGTCATTGGCGACGATCACGGTCATTCTTTGTGGGCTCGGGCTCGGGTTCGAACCATCGTTGATCCTGTCGATCGCAACGCTGTCGACCACGGGGCCACTGACCCAAGTAGCCGGCGAGGCACCGATCATACTTAGTCAGATCGGTCCGGCAGCGAAACTGGTATTATGCGCTGCTATGGTGTTGGGACGGCTCGAAACGCTGGCGATAATCGCGTTGATCAATCCGTCCCTGTGGCGGGATTGAGACGCGTTGGAACTAAACACTGACAGGGAATTGATTTTTAGGCTGGAAACTCTGTCACGGGCGAGACATACTTGGTATCAAGTATAAAATTCCGGCACGGATCCGCCGCGCATACAAGAATAAAGGCTTTGGGGATAAATGGCTTCTGACCGTCAAAATCTGCAGGACGCATTTCTGAATCAAGTACGCAAAACGAAAACACCTGTCACCGTTTTCCTGATCAATGGTGTGAAGTTGCAGGGCGTTATTACTTGGTTCGACAACTTCTGTATTCTGCTGCGCCGCGATGGGCAGTCTCAGCTGGTCTATAAGCATGCGGTTTCGACCATCATGCCGTCGTCGCCGATCAACCTTTATGATGGTGACGACCCCACTTGATGGATCACGCGCCCGTAGACACCCGCGCATGGGTGCTGCACCCTGATATCTGGTCTCGCGACGACTCTGCCCGCACACCCGCGTTGGCATTGGAAGAGGCGATGGGGCTGGCTCACGCGTTGCCCGGTCTCAAGGCACTGGGTGGCACAGTCGTCAAGCTGCCCAAGGCACATCCCGGTATGCTGTTCGGTAAGGGCAAGATCGAAGAACTGCGCGCAAAATTCGAGGCGGAAGACATCGAACTCGTGTTGATCGACGGGCCCGTGACGCCAGTACAACAACGCAATCTCGAAAAAGCCTGGGGCGTAAAGCTATTGGACCGAACCGGGTTGATTCTAGAGATTTTCAGTGACCGTGCCGCCACCCGAGAAGGTGTATTGCAGGTCGAGATGGCCGCGCTGAGCTATCAGCGCACAAGGCTGGTAAGGGCCTGGACGCACTTGGAGCGGCAGCGTGGCGGTCTCGGTTTCGTCGGTGGCCCCGGTGAAACGCAGATCGAGGCGGACCGAAGGGCCATTGACGATCAGTTGGTGCGCCTGCGCCGCCAGTTGGAAAAGGTGGTCAAGACCCGGACCCTGCATCGGGCTGCACGAGCCAAGGTGCCATTCCCGATCGTCGCATTGGTGGGATACACGAACGCTGGCAAGTCGACGCTGTTCAACCACCTCACAGGGGCCGAAGTGATGGCAGAGGACATGCTCTTTGCCACGCTTGACCCAACGATGCGCCGGATCGAATTGCCGGAAGGTGGCCCAGAGCTTATTCTGAGTGACACCGTTGGTTTTATTTCCGATTTGCCGACAGAACTGGTCGCTGCTTTTCGGGCAACACTGGAAGAGGTGCTGAGTGCGGACCTGATTTGCCATGTGCGCGATATTGCCCACCCCGAGACAGAAGCTCAGAAGAAGGACGTAGAGGCAATTCTGGAAAGCCTTGATGTCGCAGAGGACACGCCGAGAATCGAGATCTGGAACAAGATTGATCTACTGGACGATGATGACCGCGCGGCGATGATGACCCGCGCAGAGCGGTTAGAGGACGTACAGGCACTTTCCGCAGTGACGGGAGAGGGAATGTCGGCATTGGTGGCGCGCATCGCAGCGGCGCTCACGCCAGAGACCGAAGAGAAACAGCTACATCTGCGTTTTGACGAAGGCCGCAAACGTGCTTGGCTGTTTGAGCGTGGGCTGGTTGAACACGAAGTGCAAACCGACAGTGGATTCGACCTGACGATACGTTGGACGGCGCGCGAAGCGGCACAGTTTAACGCGCTGAACTAGGCTCCTTGACAGCATAACATTTCGCTCCCATTTGCGCAGTACTGCGGGTCGGCTTTGCCCCAGGCATCCCGGTTTCAAAGCCCAGAGTAAACGCCGGTGATGGATATTTTTCTCGTTAGCATAGGGTTGATCGCCCTTTTGGCGGGTGGCGAAATGCTGGTTCGTGGCGCTGTTTCGATGGCGCGCGGAATCGGCATGAGTTCGATGGTGATCGGAATAACACTAGTCGGATTTGGCACATCCGCCCCAGAACTTGCTGCCAGCCTCAATGCTGCATTGGCAGGGTCGCCGGGTATTGCCGTCGGTAACGTTGTCGGCAGCAATATCAGCAACATTCTGCTCATCCTAGGTCTGGCGGCGATGATATCGGCCTTGGCGGTGCCGCAGGGCGTGCTGGCGCGGGACGGCGCGGTGATGCTGCTGGCAACAGTGCTGTGCGTTATCGCCGTGCTATCGGGCACAATGGGACGACTCGCGGGGTTGGGGTTGTTTTTGGTGTTGGTCCTGTATCTTGTCGCCACGTTTTGGCTGGAGCATCGCAGACACGCACCAGTACCAGAGACGGTCGACGACGTTTCAATGACCCGTTCCGGTATCGGCCGCGCGGCGCCGATCTTCACCTGCGGCTTGATCTTCGTCCTGCTGGGCGCGCACGCTTTGGTCAGTGGCGCAATCGCAGTCGCGGCAGATCTGGGGCTTTCAGAGGCTCTAATTGGTCTTACAATCGTTGCAGTCGGCACCTCCATGCCCGAATTGGTCACATCGGTAATTGCTGCACGCAAGGGAGAAGGCGAGGTGGCATTGGGCAATATTCTGGGCAGCAATGTTTTCAACATCCTCGGCATTCTCGGAGTGACTGCCTTGGTACAGCCGCTGAATATTCCCGATCAGATCGCGGCGTTTGACATATGGGTGATGTTGGGCGCCACGGCGCTGCTGCTTGTGCTCGGCTATTCCGGGGCGCGGATTTCACGGGCAGAAGGCGCGCTGTTGTTCGTGGCGTATCTGGCTTACATGGGGTGGCTGATCATCACGATCTAGGGACTGGCAGGGCGCAGGTTGGTGATCCCGACTGCCGCCGCGCGGGCCAACTGCGGATCTAGTGACATCGGAATATACTCCCCTCGGCGCCAAAGCTGCGCAAGATCATCGTAATACCTGCTGAGGAAGTGCCCCGACTGACCGGTAGAGATAACGAAAACGCTGCTGTCAGGGTCTGCAAAGTCATATACACCACGATATCCGGCACCATGCACGTTCTGGAATGGGTCCGGTCCTGTGCCGCGTGTCAGTCCGCGTTGCAGTGTGTGGTCGCCACCCGAGGTGGATTGTCGGATGTTGACGAAATACCGCACCCATGGGACGTCCCCCAAAACCGGATGATCCTGAACCGCCTGATGAACATCGCCCCAGCGAAGCGATTCCAAAGCTGTTCCATAGCGGTCTGTGATCCAGACCAATGCATCGTCCAACGCCAGTCGGGCGATATCCGTGCAGGTCTCAACCGGGCTGGACTGGACCACGTCGCACCAGATCGCCGCGCCATCTACATCGCGATAGACGCGCTCGATAAATATCGGGTCGGCATGGGTGAACTCGGAGTTGAGCGGTCCTAATTCGTCCTTGGCCAATCGCGTTTGGAGCGCACGCAGCCATGCCGCGTAAATTAGCGGTTCTGGCCGATGTTCGTTCATCTCGCCATTCCAATCGGCCAAAAGCGACAGGGCGCGTTGACGCAGACCCTGAGCAGAACCTTCTGGGGCGCTTTCGCCAGTAAACCACAGATCGGCACCAATGAGTGGCAACAACGACCTTGCGGTAAAGCTGACGGTATCCAGTTGCGCCTCGATAAAGCTGTCTCTGGTGTGGACATGTCGGGTTTGCATCAACCGCTGCCAGCGATGAATACGCTGCGTATCGCCCCAGACGTAGCTGACATGTTGGGGAAAAGGCCGGTCAACCGTCTTGTTATTGGTATTGCCAAGGATACCACCAACCGGGGCTACGAATTCTGGGTTCGCAGAGTGCGGAAAACGCCCCTGCCAGCGGTTACTATCAATCCAGCCGCGACTGGGCAGGCGTCCCTGGCTTTCGTGATCGGCGTTGCGGCGGGGCATTGCACCCATCAGTTTCATCGCTATTTTTTCACGATCCACGACGGTAAGGTTCTGGGCCGGAGCTACAAAGAGTTCACCGGCCTCAAGTGCATCCTCGACGGCACCTGCCCGCATCAGGGCAATCGCGGCGCTCATGGTTGTATCATGCGCGCTGAGCGCGGTCCAAGCGAGGCTGGCCACATGACCAGAAGGTGTCACCGTCCCTAGGTTGTAGTGCGACCCGGGCAGCACCGGGCCATTCTCGGTCCACCGCAAGGTCATCGTCACCGGGTCCTCTCCGGAAATGTTGATGATCGAGCGGCGCGTTTCGAATGGTTTGAATCCATCCGGCGTCAGGTATTCTTCGGGGTTGTCGGGATTCAACTGCTCGATATAGACGTCCTGATCGTCAAGATTGGCCGAGGTGATGCCCCATCCCAACCGTTCACTGCGCCCTGTCAGAACGGCCGGTACACCGGGTATTGTACCACCGATCACCCCTCCGCTGGCCAGTTCCAGCCGTGCCAGATACCAGATCGCAGGCGCTGAAAACCCCAGATGGGGATCGTTAGCCAAGAGTGTACCGCCAGCAGCGGAACGCGACGGCGCTGCGGCCCATGCGTTCGAGGCACCGGCGAATTCTGGCGCAGGGAATGGAGAAAGCGGGTGTTGCGGCATCGGTGTGCCGATCGCATAGCGCGGAAGCTCCAGCCCCGGCATCAACTGGGCGTAGTCCGGCAGTGCGGCGATACCGGTGCCGGGCGCATCGGGCAGAATATCCGCCAACCGGGCTGAGTCCCCCAGAACCAGCGATGTGCGCGCGCGGCGTACCTCGTGACTCATCTGGGCCGATAGCTGAACCGCCATCAGCTTGATAATTGCAATGCTGTCCGTGGCAGACCAAGGCGAAATCGGTGCATTAAAGAGGAACATCTCGGGCGCGCCGCGCCCCAAGGCCGAGGAATTGATTTCGTCCACGCGGGCGTTCACTCCAGCGGCATAAGCTTCGAGTGCGGCCGTCGTGACCGGATCCTGCGCCGCCACCGATGCACGCGCGGCCCCGTAGATGTCGAACCGGCGCAGCAGTTTGTCTACGCTCAGTGTCCGTGTCCCGAACACCTCTGACAGGCGACCCTGCGCCGTGCGGCGCAATACGATCATCTGCCATAGCCGGTCCTGCGCATGCGCATATCCAAGGCCAAAGAAGACACCGGTATCTTTTTCGCTGAAGATATGTGGAACGTTGGCGTTGTTGCGTACAATCTCGACCGGCGCAGAGAGGCCCGCCACATCGAGCGATTTATCGTACTCGGGCAGTGAGCGTGACAACAAAAAGTAGAGCCCGATGACCGCCAGTACCGCCAGCGCCAACAGCACGCCCGTGATCCGCATCAACCATTTGAAGAGATCTGCCATTGGCCGCGCCACTTAACCTGTCATTTGCCCTTGCATCCTGGGCCGGGATAGTCAGAAATTCAGGCCAAGACAATGGCAAGCGGGGAAAGAACATGAGCACACTGGCATTCTTGGGCATGGGAGTTATGGGCTATCCGATGGCGGGCCACTTGCAGGCTGCGGGTCACTCGGTCTGTGTGTACAACCGGACCACCGCGAAGGCAGAAAAATGGGCCTCCGAACACGGCGGCACCCATGCGACAACCCCAAGAGAGGCTGCGGCAGACGCCGATTTCGTAATGGCCTGCGTTGGCAATGACGATGATTTGCGCTCGGTTTGTCTGGGTGAAGATGGTGCTTTTGCAGGGATGAAATCCGGCGCGACCTTTGTCGATCATACGACCGTGTCATCAAAAGTTACCGAAGAGTTGTATGCGATGGCCAAGGATGCCGGATTGAATTTCGTCGATGCGCCAATCTCAGGCGGGCAGGCGGGCGCGGAAAATGGGCAGCTATCCATCATGTGTGGCGGTGACCAATCGGCCTATGACGCAGCCGAACCGGTGATGAATACCTATGCCAAGCTTTGTCGCCGGATCGGTGATAGCGGGGCAGGGCAAGTGACAAAAATGTGCAATCAGATCGCCATTGCCGGACTGGTTCAGGGGCTGAGCGAGGCGCTGCACTTTGCCGAAAAGGCAGGGCTGGACGGGCGCGCGGTCACCGAAGTGATCAGCCAGGGAGCCGCCGGGAGTTGGCAGATGGCAAACCGATACGAGACGATGTTGGACGACCATTTCGAACACGGATTCGCGGTGGACTGGATGCGCAAGGATCTGGGGATCTGTCTGGATACGGCCAATGAAACCGGCGCATCTCTGCCAGTCACGGCACTGGTCGACCAGTTCTACAAGGATGTACAAAAAATGGGCGGAGGACGCTGGGACACATCCAGCCTGCTCAAGCGGTTACGCCAAATGGGATGACGCCAACACTGGTGATTATGCATTGACTGTATCCTCGTCAGAACGTTCCGTATCGTTGCCGTCCTCTGCGCGGGTGCGAAGCGGGTCCTTGAACGTGAGTGTCCGATAGGGAAACGGAATTTCGATTTCGGCGTCGTCAAGCGCCCTCTTTACCGCGGCAATGACTTTGTCACGCGATTGCCGGATATCGAGCGGCGTAGAGCCGGTCCACCAAGTGATTTCAAAATTTATGGAGCTATCCGCGAATTCGTGGGCGTAGATTTGCACATCTTTGACATCGCTGTGCACTAAATCAACCTTGCGCACCGCCTCTGCTATGACGTCGCGCGCGGCATCTACATCCTCTCCGTATGCGACGCCACAGATAATCGTCGTGCGGCGCAGGTCCTTTGATGTGCGTACAGTGACCGGATTTTTGAACAAGAATCCATTAGGTGTGACAACCAACTGACCGTCTGTCTGGCGAAGCCGCGTGTCCCGAACCGTGACCAGTTCAACCTGTCCTTCGATCCCCTCGCATTCGATAAAATCACCCCGGGTAAACGGCTCTCGAAGAAGAACCAGTACACCGGCAAAGAAATTCTCAAACGTGTCCTTAAACGCCAAACCGATCGCGATACCGCCCACACCCAGCGCCGTCAGTGCCTTGCCGGGGGTTATGGTAGGGAAAGCGATCGTTGCCGCAATAAGAAGGCCGAAAAACCAAATCAGTACGGTCAACAGCATTGTAGACACTTCGATCAACGCGTTGCGCGTTCGCGCGCGTCGAAGGATACGGGGCAGGAAGGCACGTACAAGTGCAGCAACGACCCAAACCAACAAAACAAAGATAAGCGACGCGATGAGTTGAGGCAGAACCGCCCAGAAACCTTCGATGTAATCGTTCAGCTTTTCGCGCATCGGTTCTGGGGCTATTGCCCAAACAGACTGTGATGCCGCGCTGGCGACCTCAGCCGCGTTGTCTGCAATCGTCTCGGTGCTGTCCGCCATATCCCGTCCTTGTTGTTGCAATGAACAACCCGGTGAGTCATGGGAAGGTTCCGAAACGACAGCGTTTAAAAGGACGGGCGCTTTGGATACCCCCGCCCAAATGGGGGAAATGAAAGGTGTACGAAGGCTTAGCCCGGCAGCGCTTTGTTCAAATTCTCATCGACCTTTTCAAGGAAACCCATCGTGGTCAGCCAACTTTGGTCCGGACCAACCAAAAGCGCCAGATCCTTGGTCATGTGACCAGATTCGACTGTGTCCACCACGACCTTTTCCAGAGTTTCGGCAAAGTTCAGCAACGGATCGTTCTCGTCCAGCTTTGCGCGATGCTTCAGTCCGCCGGTCCATGCGTAAATTGACGCGATTGAATTGGTCGATGTCGCTTCGCCCTTCTGGTGCTGGCGGTAGTGGCGCGTCACAGTGCCGTGTGCCGCTTCGGCCTCGACGGTCTGTCCGTCCGGTGTCATCAAAACGGACGTCATCAATCCGAGCGAGCCAAAACCCTGCGCAACGGTGTCAGATTGCACATCGCCGTCGTAGTTCTTGCACGCCCAGACATAGCCACCATTCCATTTCATCGCGCAGGCAACCATGTCGTCGATCAGGCGGTGTTCATAGGTGATGCCTGCCGCTTTGAACTTGTCGGCAAATTCAGTGTCGAAAATCTGCTGAAACAGTTCCAAAAACCGACCATCGTACTGCTTGAGAATGGTGTTCTTGGTCGACAGGTAAACCGGCCAACCTTTTGCCAGACCATAGTTCATTGATGCACGGGCGAAATCAATGATCGATTTGTCGAGGTTGTACATCGCCATGACCACGCCGCTGTCGGGGGCGTCGAATACTTCGTGCTCTATCTCTGTGCCATCTTCGCCGACGAACTTGATCGTCAGCTTGCCCGCGCCGGGAAATTTAAAATCGGTGGCGCGGTATTGATCGCCGAACGCATGACGCCCCACAACGATGGGTTTGGTCCAGCCGGGGACGAGGCGCGGCACGTTCTTGCAGATGATCGGCTCGCGAAAGATCACTCCGCCCAGGATATTGCGGATCGTGCCATTTGGGCTGCGCCACATCTTCTTCAGACCGAATTCCTCGACCCGCGCTTCATCCGGCGTAATCGTGGCGCACTTTACGCCGACGCCGAATTCCTGAATCGCGTGGGCGGCATCGACGGTGATCTGATCTTCGGTGCGGTCGCGTTCTTCGATGCCCAGATCATAGTATTTCAGATCAATATCGAGATATGGCAAGATCAGCTTTTTCTTGATGAAATCCCACATGATCCGGGTCATTTCATCGCCGTCCAGCTCTACAATGGGATTATCGACTTTGATCTTGGACATGTGACAGCCTTTCGGGATGCTACAGATATGCGTGGTTTGCCTGCACAGCAGATAGCACCGCCTTGACGAAGGTCAAAGGCGGTGCTGTCATGCTGATGAATTCACGGTTTAGCCAATGATCCCATTCAACGTCGCACTCGGGCGCATGACAGCCGTCAGCTTTTCCGGGGCGGGGTGGAAATAGCCGCCGGTATCTGCCGGTCGACCCTGCGCAGCGGCCAGTTCGGAGGTGATCGCGGTCTCGTTTTCGGCCAATGCTTTGGCCACCGGTGCGAATTCTTCGGCCAATGCCGCGTCATCCGACTGTGCCGCCAGTGCTTCGGCCCAGTAACGGGCGAACCAATAGTGGCTATCGCGATTATCCGGCTGACCGACTTTGCGGCTGGGCGAACGGTCGTGATCCAGAATGCCCTGGGTTGCGGCCTCGACTGCCTCGCCCAGAACGCGCGCGCGCGCATTGCCCTTGGCATCGGCAAGAAACTTGAAACTTTCGCCGAGTGCGCAGAACTCTCCCAGACTGTCCCAACGCAGGTGGTTTTCCTCATCCAGCTGCTGAACGTGTTTGGGCGCAGAGCCACCTGCGCCAGTCTCAAAGAGGCCGCCGCCTTGCATCAGCTTCACAATTGATAGCATTTTGGCCGATGTCGCCAGTTCGAGGATCGGAAAGAGGTCAGTCAGATAATCGCGCAGCACGTTGCCGGTGATTGCGATGGTGTTCTCACCCTTGGTGATTGTTTCCAGTGACGCGCGCGTTGCGTCGGCTGGGGCCATGATTTCGAATTTGTCGGTTACACCTTTGGCCTCAAGGATCGGTTTGACCAGCGCGATGAGCTCAGCATCGTGGGCGCGGTTCGCGTCCAGCCAGAAGATCGAGCGATAGCCAGTCGCTTTCTGACGTTCGATGGCCAGATTGACCCAATCCTCGATTGGCGCCTTGCGGGCCGACGCAGACCGCCAGATATCGTCCTTGGAAACGGCATGTTCGTGCAGAACTGTCCCATCGTCCAGGATCATCTGAACCGTCCCATCTTCGGGGATTTCAAAGGTGGTCGGATGGCTGCCGTATTCCTCGGCCTTTTGCGCCATCAGGCCGATGTTTTGGACAGTCCCCGCCGTGGCGGGGTTCAGCTTGCCATTGGCTTTGAAGAACTTGACCGCCTCATCATAGACAGGTGCATAAGAGTTGTCGGGGATGACGCAAACGGTATCTGCCTCGTTGCCATCAGGGCCCCAGCCCTTGCCGCCCGCGCGGATCAGGGCGGGCATAGACGCATCAATGATCACGTCAGATGGTACGTGCAGGTTGGTGATACCCTTGTCCGAGTTCACCATGTACATCGGCGGACGCTCTGCCGTGACTGCCTCAATCGCAGCCATGATCTCGGGGACATCCTTGACCCGCTCGAGCAGATCGCCAAGGCCGGAATTGGGGTTCACGCCCAGATCGTTCATCCGATCACCGTGGATCTCGAATACCGGCGCGAGCCAGGCTTTGACCGCGTGGCCAAAGATGATCGGGTCGGAAACCTTCATCATCGTAGCTTTCATATGCAGTGAAAACAGCACGCCTTCGGACTTGGTCCGGTCGATCTCGGCCGCGAGAAAGTCGTCCAATGCCTCAGCCGACATAAATGTAGCATCGACCACGGTGCCTGCCGGGTAGGAAACCGCGTCCTTTAGAACTGTCTCGCCAGTGGCCGTTTTCAACACAATCCTAGCTGTGGCGGCATCTTTCAGAGTGATGGATTTTTCGTTCGAGAAGAAATCATCGCCGGACATGCTGGTAACACGCGTTTTGCTGTCTGCGCTCCACTCGCCCATGCGGTGGGGATTGTTCTGCGCGAATTTCTTGACAGCAGCCGCGGCCCGGCGGTCGGAATTGCCTTCGCGTAGGACCGGGTTCACCGCAGACCCCTTGATCGTGTCAAAACGCGCGCGGATCTGCTTTTCCGCATCCGTTTCGGGTGTTTCGGGATAATCTGGCACCGCATAGCCTTGGGACTGCAATTCACGGACTGCCGCGACCAATTGCGGCACCGAGGCAGAGATGTTGGGAAGTTTGATGACGTTTGCATCTGGTGTTTTCACCAACTCACCCAAATCTGCCAGATCATCAGGGATACGTTGATCGTCTGTCAGGTGATCCGGAAAGGTAGCGAGGATGCGCCCCGCCAGAGAGATATCCTTGGTACCGATAGAAACATCTGCAGCGGCGGCAAATCGTTGAATGATCGGCAACAACGATGCGCTGGCGCGTTCGGGCGCCTCGTCGACCTTGGTGTAGATGATATCGGGACGGGATGTATCGGTCATTCTGGTGTCCTTTGCGGGGAAAGGTGAATTGAATCTATGGGGCCTCATACCTCAAAAAGCGGGGAGGGGGAAGCGCTGTATGCGAACGTATACAATTTTACTTGCAGGCAAAGCGCCTACGATCTGCTAGCGGATCAGTCCTCGGGACCGGATCGATCTTCTTTGTGGGCAAACGCCCCCGCGGGGTGGCGCCGCAGATGACCGCCATGTTCTCGCTCGCGTAATGTGTAGCTAACGAATTGTTGTATCGTGACCGCAAAAGCCCCGAGGCCGACAAAGATGAAGCTCGGCGTACCGATCTTGCCCGCGGCCGTGACCGAGACAAGGCTGCCATATCCGACGGTAGGCAGGGTCACGACGGTGAAGAAATAGGCGTCGAGCCAACTCCAGCTTTCGGTCAGCCCGAAGAATACTGTGCCGCTGCGCATTACCAGCCGCAATGTGGAAACAAGGGCGATGGCCCCAAAAGCGGGTCATTGGCAAAGTCAGTCGGCGGCCTGAATGCGGGCGATGATATCGTCGATCACCTGCAACCACAGATCTGTGTCCTGACAGCCCGGCACAGCATGCTGACCGTTGACGATAAAGGTCGGCACACCGGTAATCCCCATCTCACGGAACTGTGTGTCACGGGCGCTGATGTCGTCGCGATCCGCGTCGCTTTTCAACAGTTTGTGCACCACAGCGGCATCCATGCCCAACCCGTCGGCGATGTCGCCCAGAACCTCGTGGTCGCCGATATCACGACCATCCTCAAAATAGGCGCGGAATAATGCCATCGCAACGGCGTCTTGCTTGCCCTCGATCCCGGCCCAATGCAGTAGTCTGTGCGCATCAAGCGTGTTGGGCGTTCGCTGCATCGCCTCGAAATTGATGCCAAGGTCCGCCGCCTTGGCGCGTTCTACCACGGGCGCGTAGGCACGCACCGCACCCTCCTTGCCGCCAAACTTGGTTTCTAGATACGCCCGGCGATCCATGCCGTCGGCTGGCATGTCAGGATTGAGCTGAAAGGGATGCCATTCAATAACAAAGGGATGATCCGGGCGCTGCTCCAACGCGCGGTCGAGCAGTGTCTTGCCGATGTAACACCATGGGCAGATCGGATCAGAGATGATGTCGAGCTTGACAGTATCATTCATGACAGCAGGGCCTTTTGATAGAATGGGCATTCCCAAGAAGACAGGATGGAGGGCACATATAGGCCGGAACAGCGTGTGGTACACCCCGAAAGCGGGTCAAATCTGATCGCCATGCTTGCGAAATAGGTCAGGCAAATGGGAAGAAATCAATGTTAGGCTAACCTACACCTGTCAGGCGTTATCCAGACAGCGAGGTATGCTGCCGTTGTATTTGACCGTGCGCATCGCGGATTTGACCCCTTGTCGAGCGCCAAACCCTCCTTTGTCACTGCTGCCAGGCGCTCGCACGTCGCAAAACATCAGGCGTGAACTTTGGCCTGATTAACATCCGACAGATAGCAGTTGCTGAAGCTCTCGGACAGGGCCTCGCGTTATGCTCGATCAGCAGAAAGCAAGGTCAATTCGATTTTTGCCGCGTCAGACGACGGGTAAAGGCCGGGAAAATGTGACTATGCATTACCCTTCGAGAAGTGAATGCAGTGACTTTCGCGCGACTTTACCATTCGCGTTCGCTGGAATGTGATCAACACGATAATAGGCACGGGGCTGCTTGTAGTCGGCTAACTTCGTGCTGGCATAGGCGCGCAGGTCCGCGTCCTTCTGGGGTGTATCACTGGTGTAGAAGGCGGCGATGATGCGCACATCTGTCTTGATTTCGATGTCCGTCACCGCGATTTGGCCGATGCCGGGACAATCTGCCAATGCCGCTTCCACCTCGAGCGGGGAAACACGGAAACCTCCTGCGTTCATCATATCGTCGTCTCGACCCAGATAGGTGATCGCGCCATCTGCATCCATCTGACCCAAATCACCAGTCCGAAACCAGTCGCCTTGCATCTTGGCCGCTGTTGCCTCGGCCGCGCCTTCGTAGCCCAGCATCAGTCCCGGATCAGCGCGGTGAACAGATATCACACCGGGTGTTCCGATCGGAACGGGGCCGTCGTCACCAAGGATAGCAACGCGGCGGCCCGGTTGTGGTCTGCCCAGCGTACCGGGTGGGGCCGGCTGAGACGGCGACCCCGAGAGAAATGTCGAACATTCCGAGAGGCCATATGCCTCGAAAATCGGCGTACCAGTTGCCTGTCGCCAATTATCGGCGATTGATTGGGACAGCTTTTCCCCTGCGGACACGCCATGGCGAATCTTGGGCAGGTTAAGGGAACTGCCCTGCTTTAGAAACTTACGGTAAACACCTGGTGCGGCAGCAAATATCGTGGCTTCATAAGATTTAAGAATGAGAGGCAGCTGCTCTGCGGCAACCCCCGGTTCGGGGATTAATGCCGTCGCGCCAGCACGCCACGGATCCATCAATCCGACACCCATCGTGTAGGTCCAGTTGAACGCCCCGGCATGAAGCAATCTGTCGTCGGCAGAAACCCCGAGCCAACCGGTATGCATCATTTGCCGCGCCCAGACTGCGCGATGGGCATGGACCACGGCGCGCGGCGTGCCCGACGTACCGGAGGTATAGACGATATAGGCTGGACGGTTCGGATCGCCCATCTGCCAATCGGCCTCTGGACCGCCCCAAAAGGCGCGCAGGGCACGGGTATTCAGGACAGGTCGGTCGGTTTCTGCACAGGATACATCGGCGTCATGCAGGATCAGGGTTGGGTCGAGATGGGTCAACACCTTGGCGACTTCGGCCGCCGTTAATTGTGGTGACGTGGGAATCGGGACTATGCCCACGGCAATTGCCGCCAGATAGGCAATGGGATACTCGACAGTATTTCCAAGCCGCAATAACACCCGGTCTCCGGGGGACGCGCCGGCGGCCAGCAACCCTTGGCCGGTGGCCAATACAGCAGAGCGGAGTTCACCATACCGCCAGTGCGTCGCACGATTTAAGCCAAGTATCGACAGCGCTACCTTGTCCGGGTGCGTCGCTGCGCAGTCCAGCACATGGGCGGCCATATTGAATGAAGCGGGGCAGGGTGGGAAGGGTCCCACATCGAAAAGAGATACCATATCATTGGCCTAGGCCGCACGCGCGACCATTGCAAGCCCACAAATGGCTGGCGTATAGGTGGAGAATATGAGCACACGCAATGCAAACCTGATCCAGATATCCCGTGACGATGGCGCAACAGATCAGGGCGAGCCATTAAACTTGGGCGCGCGGGTCCGTGACCTGCGAAAATCCCGCGGTTGGACGCTGGAACAAGCCGCCCGTCAGGCGGGTCTGGCGCGGTCAACGCTATCAAAGATCGAAAACGGCCAGATGTCGCCAACCTATGATGCGCTGAAAAAGCTGGCGGTCGGGCTAGAGATTTCGGTGCCGCAGCTTTTTACCCCACCTCAGCAGGGGCAAATCAACGGGCGCATGGATGTGACCCGTGTAGGGCGTGGAACGCCCTATGCCACAGCCACCTATGAGCACACGTTGATGGCTGGTAGCCTGCGACAAAAGGCGATGATGCCCTACACGGCCCGCATCCGCGCGCGCAAAATCGAAGAGTTCGACGGATGGGTGCGTCACGACGGCGAAGAGTTTCTCTATGTGCTGACCGGGGTTATCCGGCTCTACACCGAATTCTACGAACCCGTCGAGATGCGTCGCGGGGATAGTGTCTATTATGACGCGACGATGGGGCATAATGTCATTTCAATCAGCCCCGAGGACGCCACGATCCTGTGGGTTACTGCCCTGACCTGACAAACAGAAAAAGCCCCGGATGCGCCCGAGGTTCTATCGCTATTCATGCCCCGATTCGATTTCGAGACCACATGCTTGTGTTGACGGGCGAGCTGGTCAGAACCAGCCTTGCACGCCACGCGCTGCACCAGAGATGTCACGTCCGACACCATCCACAGTGGCACATCCCGCCAACGCGGTCAGCATCGCAACAACGATCCACTTTCTCATCAAATTAGCCTTGCCTGCTTTTCGTTCGTTTCATTCATCGCGCTGATTTTCTCAGTCTGTGATGATCTTCTGCTCGTCTACTCATCGGCGTACCACCAGACTTCGGGCAGGAACCCCACACCATCGCCATAGATCGGTAACCGATCATCAGGATAGTGCAACTGACGGATATGGGCAATACGCCCCACAGAGTACTGATGAATCGGAATAACATAGCGACCTGAAATCAACACCCGATCCAGCGCGCGGGTGGCTGTGATAAATGCCTCTCGGGTGTCTGCTGCCAGCATCGCGGCGATCATCGCCTCGGCGGCGGGGCTGTTCATTCCCATCAGGTTACGGCTGCCCGGCGTGTCAACGCCATCCGACCCCCAGTAAAAATACTGCTCGTTACCGGGGCTGAGCGACAGCGCCCGGCGGATGAAGGTCAGGTCAAAATCATAGGTGCGTTCGCGCTCGGCATATTGCGCCTTGTCGATGCTTTCGATCGTCAGCCTGATCCCCAGCCTTTCTAACGCCCGTGCATAGATATCCATGATCGAGGTGGCCTGTTGGATCAACCCGTCCTGTTGCAGAACAACGGTCAGTTCCAATGGTTGACCCGCCGCGTTGCGCATCACGCCTTCCTGCACAGTCCATCCCGCCTCTTGCAAGAGCTTCATCGCTGCCCTGATATTGCGCCGGTTGCGCTGTGTGCCATCGCTGACCGGCAGGGCGTACCCCTCCAGCGTGCCGGGCAGCAGGGTTTCTCGAAAGGGTTCCAACAATGCGCGCACCTCGTCGGGGGCGGGACCAGGCAACATGGCCAGTTCCGAGCCGGAGAAGTAGGACGTGATGCGGGGCTGGCGACCACCTGTGAGAGTGTCGTTGATGTATTCAAAATTGAACGCATGCAGCAATGCCTCACGAACCCGCCAATCATTCAGTGGCGGATTCCGAGTGTTCATCACGAAACCGGTGATGCCTGACGGCTTTTGATGCGGGATCTCTGATTTTACGATGTCGCCGTTCTGAACGCTTGGGAAATCATATTGCGTCTCCCATTTCTCGGCGTTGAATTCGCGGACGTAAGACACCGTGCCCCCTTTGAATGCTTCCTTTAACACTGCGTTGTCGCCGTAGAACTCGATCCGGATTTCGTCGAAATTGTTGGTCCCTCGCCGCAGGGGCAGGTCCTTGCCCCAATAGTCGGGATTACGGGTCAGCACGACATTGCGATTCACCTCGTAGCTGGACACGACATAGGGCGCTGTGCCGATCGGAATGTCCTCGATCGTGCCATCGACAAAGGCAGTTTCGCTCCACTGGTCTTTCTTCAGGATCGGGCGCAGTCCGGCCAGCAAGGCGAGATCCTGCTCAGCGGCGTTGAATGTCAGGCGTACGGATCGCGGGCCGGTCTGCTCAATCGTTTCGACCTTGGACCACAGATCACGATAGCGCAGGTGACCCTCGCTGCCGATCGTGCGGAACGACCAGATCACATCTTCGGGCGTGACCGGTGTGCCGTCAGAGAATCGGGCCTCGGGCCGAAGGGTGAATTCGACCCATTCGCGATTCGCGCCTGTCTCGACCGATTCGGCCAACAGGCCGTAAATCGTGAACGGTTCGTCCCAAGATCTGCCCATCAGGGACTCGTAGGCAAAATATCGCAGTTGCCATGGCGGGGAGCCGGTCAGCTGAAACGGATTGAGTGAATCGAACCCGCCGACATTGCCCGTCGCAACACGCCCCCCTTTGGGAGCGTCGGGATTGGCGTAGGGTAAGGACACAAAATCAGGTGGCAAGGCGGGAGAGCCATACATAGCTATGCCATGCGCCGAGTCGGCAAGAGCAGATTTGGACAGCAGAATCGCCAGAACAGCAGCGGGCAAAAGTGCATCAAAACGCTGTGTCGCGCGGAAAAATAGTGATCTCATATCGGCAACAATCCTTCGTGCGCGTTGTTTGTTTGGGGCAAACGGTAAAGTCGGTTTCATGTCTTTTCAAACTTTTAGCTTGGATGCGGCCGCGAGATTGATTATAAAGGTCTCACTGCTCGATAGGTTTCTTGCCTGTATGAAACCTGCCTCAATAACTTAACGCCAGCCTTGCGCTGGCGTTTTTTTTTGAACCAGCCATCTGTTTGCACATCGACAGATCAGCCCTTGAACGATGCCCGAAAATCCGCCCTGACATTCGCAATTGCAGCATGGTATGCTGCACCTGCAACGTCAGAAAGGGAGTGCATCACATGAGCGTCAAAGGCAAGACCGCCATCGTCACAGGATCGAATTCTGGTATCGGGCTGGGGATCGCACGCGAGTTGGCCAAGGCAGGCGCAGATGTGGTGCTCAACTCGTTCACCGATTCGCCCGAGGATCACGCATTGGCACGCGATGTTGCCGAGGAAACCGGCGCGAACGTCAGATATATTCAGGCGGACATGTCCGATCCTGATGCCTGCCGTGGGCTAATCGAGACCGCAGGCGCCTGTGATATCCTGATCAACAACGCCGGCATCCAGCATGTGGCGCCCATTGACGAATTCCCGACGGCAAAGTGGGACGCAATCATTGCGATCAACCTGAATTCGGCATTTCACACCACCGCCGCCGCGCTGCCGATGATGCGCAAGGCAGGGTGGGGCCGTATTGTCAACATCGCCAGCGCCCATGGGTTGACCGCCTCGCCGTACAAATCCGCCTATGTCGCGGCCAAACATGGCATCGTCGGCATGACCAAGGTCGTGGCGTTGGAAACGGCCCAAGAGCCGATCACCGCCAACGCTATCTGTCCGGGCTATGTGCTGACCCCTCTGGTAGAGGCACAAATTCCCGACACGATGAAAGAATACGACATGAGCCGCGAGGATGTGATCCGCGATGTCATGCTGACCCGCCAACCATCCAAGGAATTCGCCACCGTTGAGCAACTGGGCGGCACGGCCCTGTTCCTGTGCTCGGACGCGGCAGCGCAGATCACGGGCACCACAATCAGCGTCGATGGCGGTTGGACTGCACTCTGAGTGACCTCTCTTTGATTTCTTCTGGCTGAAAATATACCCGCCGGAGGCATCCAACCTATGCTCAGAAGGGTCAGCAATCTATGGCAGTGAAACGTATCAATCTGGCCCTTCAAGGTGGCGGCGCACATGGGGCGTTCACTTGGGGAGTTCTGGACCGGCTTCTGGACGACGAAGAGATAGAGGTGGCGGCGATTTCGGGCACTTCTGCCGGGGCGCTGAACGGTGCCGCTTACAAGGCTGGCTGGGTCGAGAACGGGCGCGACGGCGCGCGCGCTAACCTTAACTGGCTTTGGGGGCGGATGGGGGCCGTTCAGGACATGCGCATGCCGGCGTGGATGGCCGGGGCGCTGCCGATGCCAGCTTCGGTCAGCGCAGCACTGGAGCAATCCTGGCCTTTCACGATCACCGATACACTGTCACGCATGGTATCCCCCTATGCCTATGGGCCATTCTACAGCAATCCATTGCGCA
This sequence comes from Pseudohalocynthiibacter aestuariivivens, assembly GCF_011040495.1. Classification (GTDB taxonomy): domain Bacteria; phylum Pseudomonadota; class Alphaproteobacteria; order Rhodobacterales; family Rhodobacteraceae; genus Roseovarius; species Roseovarius pelagicus. The sequence goes on from NZ_CP049037.1 coordinate 456,720, forward strand.
CCGTAGTCGAAGCCTTCGAATATGACAAAGTTTGCGCAGAAGACGCGCCGCTGCTCTGCGTCGGGGCAACCAATGTGCATAGTGGCAAGATACGCATCTTTTCCGGCCATGACATCAGCACCGATGCGCTATTGGCGTCCGCCTGCCTGCCGACATTGTTTCAGGCGGTAGAGATCGACGGCGCGCATTACTGGGATGGTGGTTATACAGGCAATCCGGCGCTCTTTCCGCTTTTTGACGCTGATCTGCCCGCTGACATCCTGATTGTTAACATCAATCCGCTTGAACGCGCCGAAGTCCCGCGCAGCCCACAAGACATCCAGAACCGGATCAACGAAATCAGTTTTAACAGTTCGCTTTTGCGCGAATTGCGCGCGATTTCCTTTGCGCAGCGGCTGTTGGATACTGGGCGCGTTCCCGAAGGCGGGCTCAAGCGGCTATATGTGCACATGGTTGCCGATGATGCGCTTATGCGTGATCTGTCTGTCGCGACCAAACTGGTGCCGACAGCCTTTATGCTGGGCAAACTAAGGGATGCAGGCCGCGCGGCGGCGGGTGCGTTTCTGGATGCGCACAAGGACGATATCGGCACCCGTGGCACCACCGACCTGACGGCGATGTTTAGCTAACGCGTTTTGCGTTTAGTCCAAAGCCAAGGCCGAGTACGCACCGGGTACGCAATGGCCACATTCGCGGTGGCACCGTCCTCAGTCGTCCTTGTCAGCGGTGTCCGCGTCGTCCGGTGATTTCTTGCTGCCCGGATAGACAAGCCCGGCCGAAATCACCAGCTTGGCCGCATCCTCGACAGTCATATCGAGCTCGATCACGTCCTCTTTTGGAACAAAGAGCAGAAAACCTGACGTTGGATTCGGCGTGGTGGGCAGAAAAATGCTCATCAACTGCCCGCCGGTTTCCGCGCGGCGCGAAATCTCGCCTTTGGCCGAGGTCGAGATAAATCCGATGGCCCATATCCCTTTGCGCGGATACTGGATAAGACAGGCTTTTTCGAAAGAACGCTCGGTCTGGGCAAAAATCGTTTCGGCGATCTGTTTCACACCCGAGTAGATCGAGCGGACCACGGGCATCCGGTCCACCAAAGATTCCGCAAACCGGATCAGCGACTTTCCGATAAGCCCCTTGGCAATCCAGCCGACAATAACCGTGAACACCAGAAAGAAGATGACCCCGACGCCGCGCAGGTTGATACCGATGTATCGCTCGGGATTGAATTCATAGGGCACCAGCGGCAGAACAACGCCGTCCACCCATCCGATCAGTGTCCAGATCAGCCAGACCGTCAGACCAACAGGGGCGATCACCACCAGCCCCGTCAGGAAGCTCGCGCGGAACCGTGCCAGCAGGCCGGGGCGGCGAGGAACGACCGGATCTTCGTCGAAAGGCGTGTTCATCGGGTGGCTCGCTTCATTAATCTTCAGTTATCTAAGCGCAATTGACGTGGGCAGCAATGGTGATGCGCGCGGGCAGCGGGGCAGACAGAAAAGACATTCAACCTTGCCTGACAGATAGGCAACAAGCGATTTCAGCGCCAAGGCGCGCATTGTTCAAAACCAACGCGATGTTGGCCTTGAGTGAGCGTCCATCGGTTAGCGTATAAAGGCGATCCAGCAGATACGGCGTCACGGCCTTACCGGTGATCCCAGCCGCCTCGGCCTCGGCAGTGGCCTGCGCGATCAGTGGCGCCATTATCTCAGTAGAAATTTGATCCGTGTTGGGGATCGGGTTTGCAACCAACTGTCCACCGGGCAGACCAAGCGCGCCCCGCACGCGGTGGGCCGCCGCAATCTGTGCAGCGCGGTCCATGCGCAATGGTGCAGCCAGATCAGAGCGTGTCGACCAGAAGGCGGGTAGGACGTCCTGTCCGTAGGCAATAACCGGAACACCCAGCGTTTCCAGAACTTCGAAGGTTTTTGGCAGATCCAAGATTGCTTTGGCTCCGGCGCAGACCACGGTGACCGGGGTTTGCGCCAATTCCTGTAAGTCGGCTGAAATGTCGAACGTCGTTTCAGCGCCCTTGTGAACGCCGCCGATCCCGCCAGTGGCAAAGACGGCGATCCCGGCATGTGCAGCGGCAATCATTGTGGCCGACACCGTCGTGGCACCCGTGCCACCGGTGGCGATACAGGCGGCTAGGTCGGCGCGGCTGAGTTTGCGCGCGTCTGGTGTCTGCGCCAGCGAATCAAGTTGCGCATCGCTCAGTCCGATATGCAGCACCCCGTCCAAGACGGCGATGGTGGCGGGCACAGCACCGTTGGCGCGCACTGCATCCTCTACCGCGCGGGCCGTTTGCAGGTTCTGCGGATAGGGCATGCCGTGGGTGATGATGGTGCTTTCGAGCGCCACGATCGGGGCGTCGGCGTCGCGTGCGGCGCGTACCTCGTCAGACCAGTGAAGCAGGATCATGTGGCAATATCTCCAGAAACATAGGTGGCAGCCGTGTCGAGCGCATGGGCCAGAGCAGCCGAGCGATCAGCGCCTCGCAGTTCGGCCGCGATGTGGGCGGCCATGAACGTGTCACCGGCGCCTGTAACACGGGTAACCAACACTTCGCGCGGCATCGCCGTGACGGGCCCCGATTGCCCAGCATCGCAGGCTGCATTGCCGCCATCGGTGACCAATGCGCGCGCGGCACCGCGTTCCAGCAGTCCCTCGGCGGCCTCGGGCGCGGTGCGGAACTGCCGCTGGCAAAGGATGCCCGCTTCTTCGATATTGACATAGAGGACTGCATCATGGCGTTGCACAAACGGCAGCAGGCGTTCGGCCTTTCCAGGTGATGCGGGCGCGACGCGCAGATCGGCACGCGCCAGTAAATCACTGGTGGCAATCGTCTCCAGCAGGCTTTGCGTCAGGTTACCGTCCAGTGCCACCGGACCGATGTAAGGCTGCTCAGCACTGCCGAGGCGGCCATCGGCGAGCGGCGACAGGATCTTGTCCCCTGCTGCCTCGAGTGAATGGGCGTCGGCAATGGCGGCGATCAGGCCGTTGGCCCCTTCGACCGCCATGTAGCGGTCCGTTGGCAGGTCGTCAGAGCGGTAGATATGCTGCGTCTCGATCCCCAAATGACCGCAAGCTGTGATCAATTCGTCGCCTTCAGGATCACGACCCACAGCGCTGAGCATGGACGGGCGCAGACCGGCGCGCACCAGCGCCATCGCGATGTTAAGCGCAACACCGCCGGGAAGGCGGCGGATACGGCCCGGCACATCTGCACCTTGCTGCATATGGCTGGCGGATCGTCCGATGATGTCCCACAGGACCGATCCGATACACAGGATTTGTTCGTCTGGCTGCATGATAACCTTGTGGCGCGCTGACGCGGTGGAAACAAGCCTAATGACCCGCCCAATGTGGCAGGCCGATGCCCCAGAACAGTCAATGCAGACCGGATCAGTTGGGGATCGCAAAGGTAAGCGATGCCCAAAGCGTTTCCCACACCGCATCATGTTCGGCAGCCACATCAGGCGCAGGGGCGCGCAACACCACATTGTCCAACAGATAGGCATGGCCGGGCTGCACAGGCACCTGTGCAATACCTTGGTCGTCCGTTTGGGCTGTCGACACGGTGACGGTACCATCCGGCGCACGCGCAAAAATCTCGACCTGCGCGTCGGCGCGCGGGACGTTCTGGTAGAGTACCTGCACCGGCAAGGGGTCAGTTTCACTACGGGTATAGGGGTTTTGCAGCGCAACGATCTCAATCTCCAGCCCTGTGGCATGGTCGTCGCCCCGCGCTCCCGCTATGCCGATCAGGCTTTTGGCATACCGGGTATAGACTTCGGTGAAGTCGGCGTCGGGCAGGTCGCGCTCCGCATGGCGTGCGGTAATATCTGCAAAACGCTTATGTTCAGCGAAACGCGCGAATTTCTCCCATTCGCTGTAGCTGACCTCGCTGGGCGTGGATTGATACGTGAGGATCATCAACCCCGGCGCAGGGGCTGTCATGCTAAGTGCCGGGGTATCGCCCGCGCGGGCCACAACGGGTGTGGTTACGCCGTTCATATGCCAATCAAAACGAACAATGCGGCGGTCGAAATAGGCCAGGTTGATACCCTCGAAATCCTGCCCATTGCGCAACGACGCTGTGAGCGTGGCGCCATTTTCGACTTGAAACTGCGCAGGTTCGATCCAAAACTCGTGCGCAAGGCTGGCGCGCGCTGGCCAAAGCAACGTAACTAGACAGGCGAGTGTAATGGTGAGGTGGTGTTTCATGGTGGGTAAACTGAACTGGTACGCAGCACTGTCAAGCTTTGTTATGATGTTCTGGGGGATGGCGGCGCTATCGCACGAGGTTTCGCCCAGCATTGCCGATCTGACTGTCACGGATGGCCAAGCCGCGCTGCAAATCAAGATGAACGCCGAAGCATTCGTGGCGGGCATTGATTTGGACAACGTGACGAACACCAATGAAACCGACCAATCCGATAGTTACGACGCGCTGCGTGCCCTACCACCTGAGGCACTGGAAACCCGGTTGCGTGAAGGCTGGGATGATTTGGCCGCCGGGATCACATTGCGGGCCGGTGAAACGGCCATACCGCTTCAATTGGACATGGTTGAGGTCGCACCGGTGGGCAATACAGAGCTACCGCGCAACACGGTGCTGCACCTGAGCGGACCAGTCCCAAGCGGCACCCAAACCGTGACGATGGGATGGGGCGCGGGCTTTGGCGAGCTGGTGTTGCGTCAACAGGGGGTCGAGAATCCTTACACTGGCTATATAGCGGGCGGCGAATCCAGCCCGGCAATCGGTATCGGCGGGGGCGATGCGCAGGGGGGGTGGCAGGCCTTTGCCAGTTACATCCCTGTCGGGTTCGACCATATCCTGCCCAAGGGACTGGATCATATCCTGTTTGTACTGGGCCTGTTTTTCCTGTCCTCGCGGTTTCGTCCGCTGCTGTGGCAGGTCACTGCATTCACCGCCGCGCACACAGTCACGCTGGCCTTGGGGGCATTGGGCTGGGTCACCGTACCGGGCAGCATTGTTGAGCCACTGATCGCCGCCTCGATTACTTATGTCGCGGTCGAAAACATCTGGGCACGCGGGCTTAGCCCCTGGCGGCCTGTGGTGATCTTTTGCTTCGGGTTGTTGCACGGGCTGGGCTTTGCCAGTGTGCTGGGTGAGTTCGGATTGCCACAAGAACAGTTCATCCCGGCGCTGCTTGGCTTCAACGTGGGCGTCGAACTGGGCCAGCTGACCGTGATTGCACTGGCGTTTCTGGCAGTCGGTGTGTGGTTCCGTAACAAGGACTGGTACCGCGCCCGGATCGCCGTTCCCGCGTCATGCGTCATTGCGGCAGTGGGAGCGTATTGGTTCGTGGAACGGGTGTTTTTGTAGTTGGTATGTCGTCAGCCGGGCAGGGCACGCGCACCCACCAATCAACCATTGTGGCGGTCAGAAAACGCCTGTTGCCTGAAGCCGCCATCCGATCACGACCAGTACAAAGATCGCAGCGATGCTGGCATTCACGCCCAGTAGCATCCGCACGATGGTCAGGAAGGCGGCCATCGCTGCCATCAGAGTGGCGGCCCAGAATGCGGTGCCGACAGGTTTATCGGCCATGCGGAAAATCACGAAGGTTGCAATCGCCAGCACCGCGATCACGCCGGGCATGTTTTTGCGCATCCACTCCAGATGTTCTTCTTCGCTGCGTTTGGGCATACCTGATCCCTCTGGCAGCACGGTATCATAATTTGGCAGGGTGGTCTTGCGTCTCCCGACAACCGCAGCTATACGCGCGCCATTGAAATCCGCAGGTACGGGCGGGCTCATGGGGGAGACATCCCCATTTGTCCACCGGTTGAGGCATCCGCCTCTCTCCCCGTGCCGAGGCGAAAACCGGAAAAGGAATACGACATGGCTCTTCCCGAGTTCTCCATGCGTCAGCTGCTCGAAGCTGGCGTTCACTTTGGCCACCAGACGCAGCGTTGGAACCCCCGCATGGGCGAGTTCATCTATGGCGCGCGCAATGGCATTCACATCATGGACCTGACACAGACGGTTCCCATGCTGGACGCGGCGCTGAACGTGGTGCGTGAAACTGTTGCCAAGAACGGCCGTATCCTGTTCGTCGGCACCAAGCGTCAGGCCGCTGGCCCGGTTGCAGAAGCCGCAGAAAAATGCGCGCAATACTACATGAACCACCGCTGGCTGGGCGGCACGCTGACCAACTGGCAGACCGTGTCGAAATCCATCCACCGTCTGAAAGAAATCGACGAATCGCTGGAGGGCGGCGCCGAGGGCCTGACCAAGAAAGAACGTCTGGGCATTGAGCGCGACCAAGCCAAGCTGCAGGCGTCGCTGGGCGGTATCCGCGAAATGGGTGGCGTACCTGATCTGCTGTTCGTCATCGACGTTAAGAAAGAAGCTCTTGCCGTCGCCGAAGCTAACAAACTGGGCATTCCGGTTGTCGCGATCGTCGACACCAACTGCTCGCCAGATGGCATCGACTACATCATTCCCGGAAACGATGATGCGGCGCGCGCCATTGCGCTCTACTGTGATCTGGTCAGCCGTGCGGCACTGGATGGCATGTCCGCACAACTGGGCGCCGCTGGCGTGGATATTGGCGCGATGGAACAAGCGCCGGTCGAAGAGATCGCCGAGCCTGCAGCCGCAGAAGAAGCTGCACCTGCTGCAGAAGCAACGGAAGAAGCCAAGGCATAGGCCAAAGGCCTCGAACGTCGCGAAACTGACATGAGGGGGCGGGTATCACCGCCCCCATCCGATCTGAATTCTGAGGAGAGCCACAATGGCGATTACCGCTGCAATGGTAAAAGAGCTGCGCGACACCACAGGTGCCGGCATGATGGACGCGAAAAAAGCATTGACCGAAACCGATGGTGACATGGAGGCGGCTGTTGACTGGCTGCGCACCAAGGGTCTGGCGAAAGCGGCCAAGAAATCGGGCCGCACCGCGGCAGAGGGCCTCGTGGCTGTGAAGGTTGAAGGCGGGCGCGGTGTCGCGGTCGAAATCAACTCCGAAACCGATTTTGTCGCCAAGAACGCTGATTTTCAGGCGATGGTCGCTGCCATCGCCGATGTCGCGGTCAAATCCGAAGACCTCGACGCGCTAAAGGCGGCCGATCTCGATGGCAAATCTGTCGAGGACACAATCACGGCCAAGATCGCCACCATTGGTGAAAACATGTCACTGCGCCGCATGGCGTCAGTGAACGGTGATACGGTTGTTTCTTACGTGCACAACGCTGCCACCGATGGCATGGGCAAGATCGGCGTTCTGGTCGCGCTCACTGGGGACGCGGCATTCGGCAAACAGATCGCAATGCACATCGCCGCCACCAATCCGGCCGCGCTGAATGAGGCAGAGCTGGATGCGTCGGTCGTCGAGAAAGAACGTCAGGTTCAAATCGACATCGCCCGTGAAAGCGGCAAGCCTGAGCAAGTCATCGAAAAGATGATCGTCGGCCGGATGAAGAAATTTGTCGCCGAAGCCACGTTGATGGGGCAGGCTTTTGTTATGAACCCTGACTTGACGGTTGAAGATGCCGCCAAGGAAGCGGGGGCAGAGATCACCGGTTTTGTCCGTCTCGAAGTGGGCGAAGGCATCGAAGTCGAGAAAGAAGACTTTGCCGCCGAAGTGGCGAAAGCAGCCAAAGGCTGATCTCTTTTACCGGATTGAGTTTGCAACGGGGCGTCCAGATAGGACGCCCCGTTTGCGTTGATGCGTCAGGAGAAGCACCGACAGCCGATCCTCAAATCCGGTCGGCTGTCGGTATCCGGTCAGACCGGACAGATCAGAAGAGCCTTGAAATCGCAAGGGTTTTGACCCGATGTCCCCGGGCTAAAAAAGCCACCACTCACGGAACATCCACAGCATGCGCTCTAATACCGCATCCGAGAAGTCCGGGATTCCTTACCTTTTGGTTAAAATGCCAAGTGGGCTTTATTGGTCACGCCGCCGAAATGTAGATCTGGTGTTGAAAAGAGGCTTTTAGCACGGCCTGCGCTGTGGTCTCGACGCAAAGCGCATCACGCGCCAGACGCAGGTGTTTTTCAATCGTGGCAGGTGTCAGTTCCAACAGCAGGGCAATGTCCTGAATGGTTTTGCCGTCGCCGACCCAGCTAAGAACCTCGCGTTGGCGTGACGTCAGCACACGACCCGGTGCGATGTACGGTAACAAGAGAAAGCGCAAATGCGCGATGGTGCAAAGCGCCTGAATGTCTGCCCCATGCGCATCCCAGTTGCGATCTGCATCGGACTGATCCAGCCCTGCGCGCGCCGTCAGTGCCATGGCCCCTTTTATCCGAGGCGACGCGGAGCGAAAGCTGATGGAGTACCCCGCCGTCACCCCGTGTTCGGCGTTGAATGCCATGACTTTGCGCTCTGCGTCGGTCATCAGGCCATCCTGCGCGCGTCCCCGCAACACGGACCAAGACGAAGCGCCGTCGTTCTCAAGTGCCCATTTGACCATGGGCGCGTGAAAATAGAGTGCGCCGCCGACGAACTTGTCGGTGTAGGCAGTGTCATGTGTGCTGAGCAGGATGAAATCCTCGGGATCGCCCAAAGATGCGCCACTGCGATACCGCGTGGCACCATAGAGCAGTCTGTCAAAACCAGCTTGCTCCAATCGCGCGCTGAGCAAGCCCCACAATTCTTCGATGGTGGAGACAGAAAGAAACTGCTGCAGCTCCGGGGGTGAGATCATCCCGCCTGTCCGAGATGCCCCGCCAGCGCGTCCATCGCAAGGGTGTAACCCGTCGCACCAAAGCCACAGATCACCCCGAGCGCAACCTTGGCGATGTAACTGCGATGGCGAAATTCCTCGCGAGAATGGATGTTTGAGAGGTGAAGCTCAACTGTCGGTATCTCCACCGAACTGATCGCATCCATAAGGGCGATGGAGGTATGCGTGTAGGCGCCGGCGTTCAGGATGATTCCGTCATGGACGCCGCGCGCGGCATGAATATGATCCACCAGCGCCCCTTCGCTGTTGCTTTGGCCGAAGGCGATCGCGATACCCAATGCCGTTGCCTTGGTCCGGCACATCGCCTCGATGTCGGCGAGGGTCGTGTGCCCATAGACGTCAGGCTGGCGGGTGCCAAGCAGGTTCAGGTTGGGGCCGTTCAGGATCAGGATCGAAGTCATTTTGCGCCTCTTTTCCCAAGTCTTAGACTGGTGCGCCCATACCTGTCGAGCCGCCATTGCGAGCGGGCGGCGATTACGCGCGACCATGTTGCGTGCTCGCATATGGCCCCACAGCACAGATTGACGCCATGAAAGCGCGGGAAAGTGCGGCTGGACCCTTCCCTTGGGCGGCGTTTTGATCTTTGTTAGGCGTCAAGTTAATCAAGCAACCGAAGGCGCGAAAAAGACACGCGTCCGGCATCACCAAAAGGGAGAGAGATAATGAAATTCAAACTTATCGCAGCGGCGGCTTCGGCGGTCGCTCTAGGTACCGCGATGCTGGGAACGGCCGCAACGGCCGGTGCGCATATGAGTGATGTCAAGGTCGGCATGATCACCACGCTGTCCGGCGGTGGTGCGGGTCTGGGGATTGATGTGCGCGATGGGTTCATGCTGGCCGTAAAAATGGCTGATACCGGACATATCGAAGTGATCATCGAGGATGATCAGCGCAAACCCGACATCGCCGTGCAACTGGCTGACAAAATGATCCAATCCGAAAAGGTCGATATTATGACCGGTATCATCTGGTCAAATTTGGCGATGGCAGTGGTGCCGAGCGCAACCGCGCAGGGGAAAATATATCTGTCGCCCAATGCGGGCCCTTCGGCGCTGGCTGGTAAGGGCTGCCACGAGAACTACTTCAACGTCGCATGGCAGAATGACAACCTGCACGAGGCGGCGGGCGCCTATGCCAATTCCGCTGGTTATAAGAACAGCTTTATCCTCGCGCCCAACTATCCGGCGGGGCAGGATGCGTTGACCGGCTATAAACGGCAATATGCGGGCGAACTGGCAGGCGAGCTGTTCACTCAGCTGGGTCAAAAAGATTATGCCGCAGAACTGGCACAGATCCGGGCCAGTGATGCCGACAGTGTCTTCTTCTTTCTTCCGGGCGGAATGGGAATTTCGTTCCTCAAGCAATACGCCGACAGCGGTATTGATCTGCCCGTGGTTGGGCCTGCGTTCAGCTTTGATCAGGGCATCCTGCAGGCCGTGGGCGATGCAGCGTTGGGCGTCGTAAACACCAGCCAATGGAACAAGGATATCGACAACGCTGCCAACAAAGCATTCGTCGAAGCCTTTCAGGCCGAATATGGCCGTTTGCCATCGCTATATGCATCGCAGGGCTATGACACTGCGAACCTGCTGATCAGCGCCATGGGCAAGGCCGACATCCACGACGCTGACGCATTCCGCGCCGCGTTGAAGGAAGCAGATTTCGAGAGTGTCCGTGGTGATTTCGCGTTTGGTAACAACCATCACCCGATCCAGGACATTTACGTTCGCGAAGTGATCAAGGAAGGCGACGTTTACACCAACAAAATCATCGGTGTTGCGCTGGAAGATCATCAGGATGTCTACGCCGCAGATTGCAAGATGTAGACTGATCCGCCCCGGCGGCGCGTTCGCCGGGGCACATATCAGGTTTCCCCATGACATTTGTTTTATTCGCCGAACAGGTGCTGAACGGTCTTCAGCTGGGTGTGATGCTGTTCTTGATGGCATCGGGCCTGACGTTGGTGTTCGGCGTGATGGGCCTGATCAACCTTGCACATGGGTCGCTTTATATGATCGGGGCGTTTGCGGCTGCGGTCGTGGCGGCGGCGACCGGATCGTTTCTGTTGGCATTGGCCGCGTCGCTGGCGGCTGCCGCTGCGGCGGGCGCGATTGTTGAGATATTAGTTATCCGGCGACTATATGCGCGTAACCACCTGGATCAGGTGTTGGCGACCTTTGCGCTGATCCTGATTTTCTCTGAAGGCACACGTTGGATATTCGGTTCTTTTCCACTTTACCTCAATGTTCCCGACTATCTGGCCGGACCAATCACGTTACCGGGGGGGATACAGTACCCGCTATATCGGCTGTCGCTGATCGCGATCGGGTTGACCGTCGCAGGTATGCTATATCTGATGATCGCGCGCACACGTTTGGGCATTCAGATCCGCGCAGGCGAGGCCGATCGTGAAATGATCGCAGCACTTGGTGTCGATATTTCAAGGCTTTACACGATTGTCTTTGCGCTTGGTGCCGCGCTGGCAGGGCTGGCCGGCGCACTGGTGGGCACGATTCAGTCAGTACAGGTCGGTATGGGCGAACCGGTGTTGATACTTGCGTTTGTGGTCATTGTGATCGGTGGCATCGGCTCGATCAAAGGGGCGCTGGTTGGCGCGATACTCGTGGGGCTGACCGATACGCTGGGTGGTGTGTTGTTGCCCCGGTTTTTTGCCACGTTCATGGAGAATTCCAGCGCCACGTCGGCGGGATCGGCACTGGCATCTATGCTGATCTATCTGTTAATGGCGGCCGTGCTATTTCTTCGCCCCAAGGGCCTCTTTGGTGATGCTGCATGATCGCTGAACGCTATTTTAATGCCGCTCTGCTAGGGGGGCTGCTGTTGGTGGTTTTCTGGGCCTACAGCGCGGACGAGCCGTTTACCATCACCTTGGCGACTAAGGTGGCGATCCTCGCGTTGGCCGGTGTCGGGCTGAATATCGCGCTGGGGCAGGGCGGGTTGGTCAGCCTCGGTCATGCGGTTTTCTTTGGCATTGGCGGGTATGCGATGGGCATCCTTGCCAGCCATGCGCAAAGCTATCAGCCGCTCACTCTGGGACCTCTGGTGATCGAAGGCACCAAATCCATGCCGGTGATATGGCTGACGGCGATGATCGCATCGGGGATTGCCGCACTGCTGATCGGGTTGGTGTCACTTCGTACCAGCGGCGTCTATTTTATCATGATCACGCTCGCCTTTGGTCAGATGTTTTATTACTTTTCAATATCTTGGCCCGCATATGGTGGCGAAGATGGGCTGAGCATCTATGTTCGCAACTCGTTCCCTGGGTTGAATACGCTTGCCCCGATCCAGTTCTTTTCCATCTGTTTCGTGCTGTTGCTGCTGGCGCTGGCGTTCCATGCAGCATTGGTACGCGCGCCCTTTGGGCTGGCGTTGAACGCCGCACGCCAATCGCCCGAGCGGGTGCAGGCCGCAGGACTGAATCCGTTTCGTCTGCGGCTTACTGCGTTCATACTTTCAGGAATGATCACTGGTTTGGCTGGCGCGCTCTTTGCTGACCTTAACCGGTTCGTCAGCCCTACGATGTTCAGCTGGCAATTGTCCGGAGAAATCATGGTGTTCATCATCCTTGGTGGTACAGCGCGGTTATGTGGTCCGTTGGCCGGGGCCGCGATGTTCATCGCGCTCGAGCATTGGTTGGGTGGTCTCAGCGAGTACTGGCATATCTACCTCGGACTGCTTTTGTTGTCGGTCGTGTTGTTTGCGCCCGGCGGTCTGATCGGGATCGCGACACGTCAGAGATCTGCCCATGACTGACCCGGTGATCGAAACCCGTGGATTGTCCAAACGGTTTGGTGCGCTCGCGGCAAGCCGCGATGTGTCGTTGGAGCTACGGGCGGGTGAGATACACGCCATAATTGGTCCCAACGGCGCTGGAAAATCTACTCTTATCGGACAGATATGCGGTGGACTTCAACCCGACACCGGACAAGTCTTGCTGTCTGGGCAAGATGTGACGGGCTGGGGTGTTGCAGCGCGGGCGCGGGCAGGGATGGCGCGCACCTTTCAGGTGTCCGCGCTGGCAATGGAAGACACCGTTTTGCAGAATGCATTACTGGGGGCCTTTGGCGCATCCGGTCGGAGGCTCGGGTTTTTCCGACCTGCATTGTCACATTCCGATCTGCGTGCCCATGCCATGCAGGCGCTAGAGCGTGTTGGGCTTGCCGAATTCGCGGCCCACCGGACCGGAATCTTGTCCCACGGCCAACGGCGTCAGTTGGAGATTGCGATTGCGCTGACACTGGCACCCAAAGCATTCGTTATGGACGAACCGATGGCCGGGCTGGGGCTGGAAGGCGCCGCGCAGATCACTACATTGCTGGATGGTTTGCGCGCCGAGGCACCTGTGCTGCTTGTCGAGCATGACATGGACGCGGTCTTTGCGCTGGCTGACCGGATCAGTGTGCTGGTCTATGGCCAGATCATCGCGACTGGTACAGTTGCTGAAATTCGGTCAGACCCCCAAGTTCGCGCGGCCTATCTGGGGGATACGGCATGAGCCTGCTGGAACTGGAGCGTGTCACGGCGTCTTATGGACCTGCTCAGGCGCTCTTTGACGTGTCGTTTACCATTTCTGAGGGTGAGGTTCTGGCCCTAATGGGGCGGAATGGAATGGGAAAATCAACCACGGTCAAGGCAATCTGCCGGATGCTGCCGACAGGTGGCCGGCTGCGCTTTGCGGGGCGTGAATTGGGGCCACTGAGTAGCGCCAGAGCCGCGAGGCTGGGTCTTGGCCTCGTGCCTGAAGGACGACGCTGCTTTGCGCCGCTAACGGTTCGCGAGAATTTGATTGCTGCTGCGCGGTCCGGATATTGGGATCTGGCCCGTGTTTCCTCGCTTTTTCCGCGGCTTGAAGAGCGCCGTGATCAGGTCGCGGCAACGCTGTCAGGCGGGGAGCAACAGATGCTGGCGATTGGCCGCGCGTTGATGACCAATCCGCGAATGTTGATTCTAGATGAGGCGACCGAAGGTCTGGCACCGCTGATACGCGCAGAAATCTGGGCCGCATTGTCGGCGCTACGTACACAGACGGAAATGGCGATTCTCGTCATCGACAAATCGCTGGGAGAGTTGCGCGCCGTCGCAGATCGTGCGGTGATACTGGAGCGCGGAGAAAGCGTGTGGCAAGGACCATTTAGCATGCTGGATTCCCACGTAGCAGATCGTTTCCTGGGGGTATAGCCGATCGGAGTGATAAGTTATGATTGGGTCGTAACCCATTCTTCTTGATGGATATTGTTGCGATAATCATAAGGTGTATTATTTACATAATACTGATTACGCGAATTTGTGTTTGCCTCGTTTCGTGCCACAACATCTAGCGCAACTCGTTATTTAGTTTCAAGCTCTTTCTTCAGCTCGTGCCGGCTTCGCCTCGATGTTGAATCGAAGCTAAATAAGAAAAAGGCCGCGTGATGCTTTCACGCGGCCAGTTAGGGACAGGTTCGAGATGATTGATACTAAAGGCGAATACCCACGCGGGATGCAATCAATTTCTCCGCAAAGGACATGGCAACGCTGCCCGCCGCCACCAGACCGCCCGCGATCTGCTGCGCTGTTGCCTCGTCTGTCATGCCCTCTGCCACGAGCCACACGCCCGCCGCTGTCGCGCCGTGCCGGATAATTGGCCCGATGATCTTGCCTAGGAATAGTGATTTCAGCATGGTCTTTCCTCCTGTTTTGCGACCCGATATTCCAGATTTGTGAGGCGCGCACCGGCTGCGCCCATACGGAAAAAGATGCCGGTCAAGAGACCGATCTGGACCACTTGGCCCAGCACCCACGTTGCAAGCTCTGGCGTAACCGTCATTTGAGCGCCCCCGATGCCTGTAGTGCGCGATAGCTGACATATACCGCCCCGGCGGCTGTGCCCCACTTAACCAGCTTTGTTGCACTGTCCGCGGCGTCTCCAGCCTCCCTCGCTGCCCAGCCGGTCACGCCAACGCCAACGGCCCCCAAAATGGCCCATGCAATGAGCGGTACAGGCATTAGGAATACCCCTTGTTAAATTTGTTAATCCAAAGGCCCGCAAATTGGCCGGCCGTCATGTCCGTATTGCCACCGTTAAGGCGTATCGCTGCCGAGCTTACGACGTCAGTTGCAGGCCGGTTCGGGTCACGTAAGAGCTTCGCCGCGCCGCCTGCGCCCTGCTGGTGTGCAAGGTACAATTCCGCCGCCGTAGGTTCGCGGCCCAGCTTGCGGCGCAAATAAGCGGCATTGTCTGCCGCCAGCCGTGACGCCGCGTCCGTTGCCTGCGTCGGATCATACCTGTCGGACAGGCCATACTGACGCGCTGTGCTGTCGATAAATTGGAATAGCCCGCCCGCGCTGCTTCGGGGATTCTTGGCGTTCGGATTTAGACCGCTTTCGATCTGCGCGGTTCGGTGCAAATAACCGGCGGGCAGGCCCTCACGGCGCTCATAGGTGGCGAAGTCTACCCCTGCCACGCCGCCGGTGTTTTTGGGCAGAGTTGCGGCCTGCTGTGTGGTAGTGCCGCCCTGCGCCGGTGACTGCGCGCCCTGCCCGCCGTTTGTGCGGCCTAAGAGCTTGTCCCAAAAGGTGCCCGAGCTGGTGCCGGAGCTGCGTTCTGTGCGGTTCACGATAGCCTCCAATCCTACGTCGATTCCAACCGACAAAATGTCGGCCCAAGGGTTGCTTTGATTTTGCGCTGTGGCTGGCGTGAGTGCCGCCAGCTTGTCGTATTGCGACGGCTGCGCCGCCGGGACGTAGATCGGAGCTATGGCGCGCGTCTCCTGCTCGCGTAGACGCTGCCAGATGACATAGCCGCCGAGCATGGCACCGCTCAAAGCAACGGCCTTTATGGCGGCGTCTCCGCTCATCTGCGCACCATCCACGCCAAATTAGAAAAATCGAACGTCAGAGTGACCGGCGCGCCGTTCTTTACTTCTAAAACCGTCGAACTGGTCGCGGGCTGGCTCTCTGGGTCCAGTATGAAATCACCGCTGATTGAATGGACCTGCGTTGCACTGCCGTTGACGCCGTAAAGCTCGATTTGCTGGCCGTCATATCCGTTAGCGATTGTATATGTTGCCGCCTCGCTCACTGACCCCAGCTTGATGATATCGCTACCCGGCGCGACACTAATTGCGCCGCCCTCGACCGCCTGCGGCCCAAACTTCTTGGCATGCGCGATATGAATGGGCGTTTCTGTCACGATCCCGTTCGTATCAACGCCCAGATAGTTTTTCGTAGTCAGGCCGGTTTGAGTGTCTGCGCGCCGTGTGCTGCCATAGTCGCCCAGCACCACGCGCCCGCCGGTCTGCACTTGGAACCAGCTACCAGATAGATCTGATTTCACGCAGGTAATCATTGGATAGCCGGGCGCGCACGGCCCGACATTGCCACCGTCGTTGAACGTCGGTTCCAGAATGCGGAACAAGCGCGGTTCGTCTACACCCTCGGCGCGAACCGTCATCGCGTAGTTTGAGCCGGTGCCGTTATTCACGGTCAAAATATCGTTTGAGTGATCAAAATTACCGACAACAAGATTGTCGCGAATACGGTTAAACCCGCTCTTTACGTAGAGCGCAAAAGATGTACCTACTGATTGGCTCTCTGGGTCTTGCGGCGCGCCTGCGATGTAGACCGTCGCGGCGTCCGTCCAATCTGCGCCATCCGGTGAAACCACTTTCAAAGCATCAAAATAGGTTCCTGCGAGGAACTTATATAGGCCGGTGCCGGTCAGGTTCACTTTGTGCCGAGCCAACGTGCCGTAATAAGCATCAATTGGTAACGTCAATTCGCCTTCTGTCTCAAAGTGAACCCGCCCGACCGCGCCGGGGCTGCTTGGGGCTTTGTCTCCGATCAGGTAAGTTACATGCTCAAGCTGTTGCCCCGCTGCGTTCTGGCGCGATTGTGCTGCATCTGTGGCGCGCCAACGAATGCCCTCGGCCTCTATTAGCGTTCCATCCGCAAATGTCGCGCTGTCAGCTTCCATCGCTGCAATCGTCGGATATTGCTTTGCAATAAAGTTGACGTTTGCCTTTTCTGCGTCGGAAAATTCGTTCGTGTCAGCGTTCAGCTCATAGGCTGTTTTAATATCGGCGCCACTCATTGCGGAACCAGTCGGGCGCGGCGTCAGGAAAGCAGTCATGCGCTGTACTCCAGTTCTAGCACCGACACCTGCACGGCCGCGCCGGTTGGATTGTAAACGGCCACAGGCCCGTTGTGAGGCAGGCTCAGGCCCTCTTTGCCGTCAAGCGGATGCCCGACCTGCGACGTTGCTGCTGTACCCATGACCCAAACCTGCTGAGACACGGACAAGTTGCGAATAATCACGTCCCGGCGGCGCGCGTTGGCCGCTGCGACTTCCACCGCCGTTCCGGCCCCGATCAGGACCGGCGCGACCGCCTCAAGGTCATTGGCGGAGACCGGCGACACGTCCAGCGGCCCAGACAACACCAAGCGCGCATCAGCAATGCCGCCGCGTCCGAAGCCGAGCGTGACCGATATCGCCTCATTTCCCCTGTTCTCAATTCGCGTTTTGCCGAAATCTGTATCTGGCGAAAACGTCAGGCCCTGCCGAAACTCCGACATAGGCGATTGGTCAAACCCGATATGAAAAGGCCCGGTCGCCGCAAGGCAAACAACAAAGCTCGCGACACGCGAAATTTCCACGGAAGCGCCCGCTGCCAAGTCGTAAGTAAATTCTGAATATTGCGGGTTCATTTGATCATCCTTCCGACGACATACGCGACCGCCACAGCGGGGATGCCCAGCTTGACGATGGTTTCTGACAGGTTCGCGGCTTCCGTCCGCTGCGCGGCCTGCGCTTCACTCAGGGCACCGCCGACAACATCCGCGACGATCCGCGCATTGTCCTGCCCGCCCTCAAGGGCAAGCTCCGCGATCTGGCTAACGTACATGATCGCATCGCCGCCCAGCTCGAATGCCTCATCCGGCACGATATTTAGTGCAACGTCGCCTTGTGCGCTGACGCCGATTGCGCCGTTGTCGCCCGCAACACGTCCGTCCGTGCTGGACGTGGCGGCGGAGCTGCTGCTTTTACTGCCCAAGATCAATCTCCATAACATAGCGGGCTTTCGCCCCTGCCCGTTCCAGTTTGCGCTTCATGCCCTCGCGCACGGTCCAGCACCTTATTGCTTTGGCCCCTGTCGCTGTGGCGAGCGCGCGGAAGCTTTCCAGTATGGTCAAGGTCACGTCCACGCCCCGGATCGGCGCGCAGGCTGCGGCGTTAATGACCAAAGCAATGTCATCGCCTTCGCGTTCTGCGTTCCAGACGATGCACCCGACACGCGCGCCGTCATGCTCGATCTCGTAGAGCTGCCAGCGCCCGGACTTCACTTCTGTTTCAAAAATGGCGATATCCGATGCCGGACAATCGCCGATGGTAGATAAGTCCCGCGCGACGAGGGACGACCACACCGCCGCGCGGAACCTCACTGGCGCGTCACAAGCCATGCGACCGCCACCAGTGCCACAAGCGGAAGGGTCTGCTGAATAAGACCGCCCTTCGGCTTGAAACTGAAATCACCGGACCCGATGCCCCCGAGGTTGGAATTTGCCTCGCTGAGCGCCGGACCTGAGCTGATTTGAAGGGGGGGAAGACCACCGGCCATGCCCTCACCCTTTGGAGTAGAGATAGATGCCGACGCCAACGGCCCCGATCAAAAGCAATGTTGTCGGCGGCAATCCGCCGCCCGCGCTATTCTGCCGATCTGCCACCGTCGGATAGGCGACTTGCGTCGGTTCGACCTGCGCGCCGATGCTGCCCAGTGCCTTCTGACTGAGCGCGGAAAACAGGTTCAGAAAGTCGGATTTACCGTCTTTGAGAACCGTCGCCACACCGCCGCCGCTTGAACCACCGGAACCGCCCGAGCTGGTGCCGCTGTTGAATGGCGTCCCAAGATCGAACCCACCCGAGAATAGACCCAGCGGGCTGCCAGTATTTAGGCTGTCATCGCCATAGCTGACTTTGGTGCCACTTTTCGGAGCGGGTCCAAAGAGACCCGCCCATGATAGTTTTGGCGGGGCAGTAGAGCCTACGCCCAAATCTTGATAAGGCATGTTGCCCCCTTTCTGGTGATCGCCCACGCGCAGCGTGAGCTGCGCGCGGCGCGTCATGCCGGTTCGATGCTTTCAGCGTAGAGCGCCGAGTTGCCCGTTGCGGTGAAATCCAGCGTGAGCCGGAAATCCTGCACGTTCATAAAGATCGCGTCTTTGATCCGGTTCGGCGCGAAATCGACCACTGTATAGCCAGACTGCCCGGCCTTCTTGTAAACCGCATCATGCGCCGCCCTGATCGGCTTGGTGGTCTTGGTGGCCTGATTGTTGTTAATCGTCACCTCCACACCTTCGATCGCGGCGCTCGCAATGTGCAGGGCCGAGATGTTGTAAGCGGACCGGCGCAGCTCTGTGACCTCAAATGGGCCGGTGACACCGTGGTTCAGGTGATACTTACGCATTGCCATATGCGCGCCGAATGGCTTGCCTTGGCTCTGCTGTGCAGACACTTCGAGCTTGTTCACCGTGACACCAGATTTGATGTCAATTTCAATCTGGAAGGTCTGAATGCCGCCAGCCGTGCCGTAGCTCGTTTGATCCTGACCGTTGGGCGTCATAATCCATGGCCGGAGCAAGAAGATGGGCAGGACGCCCGCAACCAACGTTTGACCGTTGCGCTTGGCGTATGCGGCCAAATCGGCGGCGTCCATGGTGTACTTGGCGTCACCATCGACCATAAGTTTGATCTCGCCGAGATAGTCGCCCCAGTCGGCATGTCCAACATCTGTAGCGCCGCTGTCGTCCACATTCATGTAGATGTAGAGGATTTCGTAGGTCGCGCCCAAAGGCAGGTTGCCCGTTGCTGTCTGGCCAGCTGCTACACCCTGTAGAGCGGCCATTTTGCGAATAAATGACATTGCGCTTCCCCCTTACGAGCCGAAGCCGTCACGAGCGGATGCGACAAAGCCGATATCTTTGCCAGCATCCATGAGGAAACCGGCGAGGATTACCCCGGCAGTCACGGTCAAAAGCATTTTGATTTGTGCAGGTTTCATAGTCGTAAGCCCTCCTAGGCCATCATTCCCGGTTTCTCAGGCGGGCATGGGGCGCGGAGCTTTGACGTGACGTACCAGACGACCAAACCGGCGATTACCGATGTGACGATGGTGCGTGTTGTGGTGCTGCTCATAGTTGGCCCTTGCCTGCTGTGCCGATCCATCAACACGAGCAAGGCAAGGGCGGGCAAATCTACCTAAGGTAACGTTACCTAGGAAAATTCACCGTTTTCGTCTTTTTTTCAAAGGGGCGGAATTCACGTTAGCCGCAGGCGGCGAATTCACATTGGCGGCGCGCTTGTTAAAGGTGATTTTGCCCGGCGTCAGTACGCCACCGGCAGAGTGAATATAGTCGAGATTCTGAAGCCGCCCGATCTGCGCGGCGCTGGCCCCGCTCGCGTCGGACGCGGCCTTTACATCTCGCGGCCCTTGCTGCCGCATTACGACCGTTTCTGTGCAGTTGCCACGGAACCGCGTAGCAACTTCTGCTATCCGCTGCGATAGGCCGTAAACCTCAATTCCAAAGTGCCTTCCACGGCTGCAGACGTCGGCGAACCCCGGTGCCTTTTCCGCGCCGCCGTGAACCGGGAAAGACAGGTTCATCTCTTCGACAACCATTGTGATCTGTCCGCCCGCCCCGGTCTGCCTATACGGCTCTTGCGCCGCGATCAGCAGTTTAGCCAGGGCGGACAGTGAACGCGGTTCCTGTCCAGCTACCGGAACATAGGCGATGCGGAAACCTCGCCAGTCCTTACGCATCGCCAAGCGCACCGAATCTAGTGATCGGACCGTAACGTTACATAGGGGCGCATATTCTGCGAGCGGGTCAAAAACGACCATCCGCGCCCTGCCCTTTAGGAGCTGCTTAACGTAAGAGGATTTGCCCGATCCCGACGCGCCCCAAATACCTATGCGCCCTGCTGTGCTGGCACTCATTACGCCGCCTGCCCTTGGCCTAACCAGTCATATTGCTGGTCCGCCGCAGGTTGCCGGTTGTCGTTGGCGGCTGGCCTGTTGACTGGTCGCAGACGCTCTGCCCGGCGATGGGCTAGGATTGTGCGCAAGAGGATCAGCTTAGCTGCAATGAACGGCCCGGCAATCATCACGTGCGCCAGCGTTTCAGACCCCGGCATGAGCGCCTTTGGGTAGTAGATTTCGAGCAGCGAATAGACCGCATCTGACGCGGCGCGCGCTGTTGGTTTTTCTTCCGGCTGGATAGCCAGTGGCGCAAGGTCCGTCTGGAACATGCCCGGCATGGAGAAGCCGGTTTCGAACACCACCCAAAACGCCGCGCGGTCTATCCGTTCCGGCTCTGCCAGCTCCGCGCCGATCAGCTCCCCTTCTTCGTTCACTTCTTGGGGCGCATCCGGGTCCGTAAACTCGCCCTCAATATCGGGCATGATGAGCCGATCAAGGTGAGACCCGTCGTCAGAAGATGCTGAAAGGGTCGCTGTCGTCTCGCTTCGGGGCGGTTCCCTTGTCGTCGTGAACGTCGGTATCAGCTCTTGCGGGGGTGTTGGTAGGTTCATTTTCGACAACTTTCAGGGTTGGTGCGGCGTTGATGTTCGCCGGTTTCAGGTAAGCCATTTTGATTGCGAAGCTGTCCACGCGGCCCCATTTCTGATGGCCATTGCAGGTGAAAAACTCGCCTTCAATCCGGGGGTGTTTGCGGTTCTGGTGGCAATAATAGTAGGCAATGCCGTTCTTATTGAGCTTCAGAGTAGCAGTGCCACCGCAGGCGGCGCATTTGCACTTTCCGAGCGTTTCTCGTTGCGTTTCAGCCATCCGCGCACCCTCCGAGCATCAGCTTGGCACGGCTGCACCCGTTTTTGGCAAGGGTGGTGAGATGACGCCGCATGTCCGCCACCTCCTCATTCGTCATCGCGTAGATCAATCCGAACGCCTTTTCCTCAATGGGCCTCCTGTCCGCCCGTCTTGGATCATATTGTTTCATTTTGTGAGACCTTTTCTGCTCGTGATACGGTCGGTATGGGCGTTTCTCGCATCGGTGCCGAAAAGTGCTTTTCGGCCTCCGCCATTATCATTTCGTCTGACTGCGCTGCTGCGCCGGTCGATACCGGGGATGCCGATTGCGAAACGTTACCCATCAGCTTCGTCCACATAGGGCGTGAGCGCCGCAACCGTCCGCTCCAACTGTTCGATCCGGCGCGCCAGCTCCAGCGACAGAGCGCAACTGTCATTTGCGAGATTTGTGGCGGCGTTGGCGCGCTGTAGCATGGGCATTTCAGATAGCTGCTCAGCTCGCGCGTTGAGAAGGGTGGCGCGATATAACAGTGATCGACGCGGCCCCGGCTCAACATTGGTTTGGATGTTCATGCGGTTACTCCTTGACATGGGCAACCGACCCTAACGTAAGCGATTCGCTCTAGCTACATAAAAATCGACGCCTGAGCGCGCAAAACCACAATCCCTAGGGCACACCCCCCAAATATGCCCTGCCCGGCATGAGGCGGGCTAAAATCGGCCTCTCCGGTTGATCTGGTGCGCATGGTGGGCAAAATTCGCCGCCCTTCACCATTCTAAGCAGCGACGCACCGCGTCTCTCTGAGCGGCTATGCCGCGCAAAGGAAATAGAGATGCAGAGATAGGGGGGTTAGATATTGACCCCCTATGTTGTCAAATGTGACCCCCTATGTTGTCAAATGTGACCCCCTATGTTGTGCCTAAAGTCAAATGTGACCCCCTTTTTGCGCGTATTATTACGCCGCTTTGTGTTGCGGCGTAATAATACATCATAACTGATTGATAGTATTAGAGTTTTCCGAACTTGTTGTCTGTAAACTCTGCGGCTTTTATCGCGCCGTGTTTGCGCGCCATCGCCCTGAAGTACCTTTCGCGCTCATCATCCAGCGCGGTGCCCCTGCCCTCTGCGACGACCGAGGCGGCAGTGTCCCCCTGCCCCACAATCCTAATGCTATATGTGGTGGCTAATCCGTGCCCGCCAACTGCATTTCGTATGGGGACTAGGCTACCCTCTGCTTTCAGTTCACGAAGCGCGCGCTGTACCGTTGATCTTGAAGTGTTTAGAAAATCGCAGGCCTGATCTTTTGTAACGGTAACTTCCGGTCTATCGAACTCACACTTGATGCACGCCAGTAGCAGGAGGTTGCGCGCCCCGTCTTTGGCGGCAGATGCTGCTTGCACGGCATTGATGAAGCTCTGACGCCTAAATGTGCTTGCGGGCTTCATGTGCGCGCGCCGTGACGCTTCATCGCGTCCGCAACTGCCTCTGCCACGAAGTCAAACGGCAGGTCGTTAATCTCGCCCGATTCTTCCATTTGGCGTTTGTGCGCGAAGATTGCCTGCTCTGTGCGCCCCATAAATGCCGCGATCTGCTTGACCGGAACCCCAAAATGCAGACCGATGCGGATGGTCTCGCGTTCATATTTAGTGATATGTCTGCCTCGTGCCATTTTCTGCCCTTCCCCAACGCACCAATCGACTATATAAGGATCAAGCGGGATCGCTGGGATTTGATGCCCGGCGTGCGGTAGTAGGTCGCCCCGACACCCTTCTGGGATTTAGGCCCCCAGATTGAGCTTTAGGATGACCCGCCTATGGGAACCCTTGGAAACAAGGGTTCCCGCCCTTCCCCAGCACAAGATGTTGTGCCAAAATTCCCCGATTATACCTAATACTGATTATGCGCATTTCCATATGACGGTTTCAGCACAAAGCTGTTGCGACGAAAGCCACATCATCGATGCGCGTCAGCCGGACTACCAGAGGCTGCCCTAACGGTTCGCTCTAGCCAGCACCGCTTGCAGAACGACGGTAGCGGCCTGGACCGTCGGTTCACGCGCGATGTTCTCGTCCTCGTTGTGAGTGATCCCATCTATGCACGGGCAGAAAATCAATGCGGTCGGTGCTACATGGCACAGGTTATAGGCATCATGTCCGGCCTGACTGTGCATTTTCAACGGCTCAATGCCCTGCCCGCGCGCTGTATCACAGATCAATTCGATCAACTCAGGATCGAAAACCTCATCGCCAAAGGTCCATTCCGCCTCGATTTCATAATCCACCTGCGCAACTCGGGCCGCTTCGGTCAATGCTTCACGTGCTTGCACCACCATCTGATCAGTAACGTTCTTGTCACGGTGGCGCATGTCCACGGTGGTTTCTGCATAATCCGGCAGGATCCCGTTTTTGTTGGGCCACAGGCTGATCCGGCTGGCGGTCGATTTGCCAATGGGCGCATGGGCCCAGCCGATGTCATTCACCGCCGAGATGAACTTGGCCGCACCGACCAGCGCATTACGTCGGTTTTCCATCGCCGTGGGCCCTGAATGGGCGGTTTCGCCCCGAAAAATCACGTTCATGCCGTGGGATTTGTACCCACCGACCACCACTCCCAATGGCAAGTTTTTGATATGGAGTTCGGGCCCCTGTTCAATGTGGAATTCGAAATAGGAGTCGATCGGAAAGGCCGCGGCGGGTGTCTTACCTTTGTAGCCGATCCGCGCCAGTTCATCGCCGAAGGTTAACCCGTCGTCGTCCTTCAGCGCGTAGAGCCAGTCGAGTGTCTTGACCCCGGCAAAAACGGCGGATGACGTCATCGGGGGCGCAAATCGCGCGCCTTCCTCATTGGCCCAATTCACCACCTCGATCGCACGCTTTGGAGTGATTCCGGCCTCTTTCAACACGCGCAGGATCTCCAGCCCGGTCAACACACCAAGGATACCGTCGAACCGTCCTCCCGCCATCTGTGTGTCCAGATGACTTCCGATCAGGACCGGCGGCAAATCCTCGCGTCCCTCCATCCGGGCAAACATATTGCCTGCCTGATCTATACGCACAACACAGCCAAGATCTTCACACCAGCGAACAAACAGATCACGCATCTCCTTGTCGGCGTCAGACAGAGCCAGACGATGCAGCCCACCCGCCCGGCCGGGACCGATCTGCGCGGATTGGTTCAGCGTATCGAACAGGCGATCACCATTGATTTCGATCTGTGCTGCGTCTGTATTTTGTAACATGTCACATCCTTTTTGGTTCTCAGCCATGCTGTCCACCGTTCTAACAAAGGCCATAGCCCGAAAGATGCGCAGGTGGATCGCAACAAAATAATCCAATCAGAACTACTTCTCAGAGCCGACCCAGAGGTCGCTGGCGTCGCTTTTCCATGGGATTCCAGATCCCTTGTTCGCGATGCGGAATTCCGGCCCGCGCAGCGGGTTGGTAATGGCGCGCACGCCCAACGGGTCAAAGTCATACGCGATGTTGGTCATCTAGGAGTTCATTCCACCTCAGCAAGCGCGCGTTCGTACTCTTGCCCCGGAATCGCATCCAACAGGCTCCGGGTATAGGCCGTGTCGGGATCATGCAGTACCTTGCCGGTTGGACCCACTTCGACGATACGCCCCTTCTGCATGACGATGATCCTGTCACAGATACGCGCAGCGACGCGCAGATCGTGGGTGATGAACAGCATCGACAGATTAAGCCGTGTTTTGAGGTCCGCCAGAAGGTCCAAAACCTGCGCCTGGATGGAAACGTCGAGTGCCGACACCGCTTCATCCGCGATGATGATCGATGGATCCAGCGCCAACGCGCGCGCAATGCCGATCCGTTGCCGCTGACCACCCGAAAACTCGTGCGGGAAGCGCCCCATGGCCGACGCGTCAAGGCCGACCATTTCAAGCAATGCACGAGCCTTCTCCATCGCTTCGGATTTTGATGTGCGATGGGCAATCAGTCCTTCGGTCAGGATGCGAGAGACTCGCGCGCGTGGGTTCAAGGACGAGAACGGATCCTGAAAGATCATCTGCATCTTGCGTCTTTGATTGCGAAGTTCTGCACCGGACATATGTGCGATGTCGGCACCCTCAATCATCACCCGGCCCGCTTCGGGGTCAATGAGACGCACCAGACAGCGACCGACTGTGGATTTCCCCGATCCGCTTTCACCGACGATGCCGATGGTCTCACCTGCGAACAGCTCAAAATTGACGTCCTGAACCGCCTTTACCACGCGTTGCTTGCCAAACAAGGTGCCAGAGCCGGTCTTAAACGTCTTGTTCAGTCCCTCGACAGTCAGGATGGGCTTGCGCTCCGTCTCGGTTGCCTCGTCGTGGCACGTCAGGCGTGGGATCGCATCGATCAGCGATTGGGTATAGGGATGTTTGGGTTTCAGTAGCACGTCGTCGGCGGTGCCGGTTTCCACGATCTCGCCAGTCTGCATAACTATAACGCGGTCCGCAATATCGGCCACAACGCCAAAATCATGGGTAATGAAAATGACGGCCATGCGGCGTGACTGGCGCAGATCCTCGATCAGTTTCAGTATCTGTGCCTGCGTGGTGACATCGAGCGCCGTTGTCGGCTCGTCGGCAATCAGGATGTCCGGCTCCAGTGCGAGTGCCATGGCGATCATCACGCGTTGGCGTTGCCCTCCCGACAACTGGAATGGATAGGCCCGGATTGCGGCTTCTGGATCGGGGATGCCGACCTCGTCTAACAGCTTTAACGCCCGCGCGTGACGTTCGGGGCCTTTCAGGACGCCGTGCGCCTCAAAGACTTCGGCGATCTGGGCCCCTACCCTCAACAGTGGATTGAGCGCGCTCAGCGGTTCCTGAAAGATCATAGAAATCCGCCGACCGCGCAGTGCCATCATCTGGCTCTCAGACAGGCCCAGTATTTCTTGTCCGTCAAAGTTGATCGTGCCGCCGACCGCTTTGACGCCTTGTGGCAAGAGGCTCATCACCGCATTGGCGGACATCGACTTGCCCGATCCACTTTCGCCAACAATGCACAGGATCTCGCCGGCCTCTAGGTCAAAGTTGATGTCTTTCGCCGCCAGTTGTCGGTCAGCACCCTCTGGCAGGGCAATGGCAAGGTCGCGGATGCTCAGCAGGCTCATTCGGATTTCCTCGTCAAACGCGGATTCAATGCGTCGTTCAGCCCCTCACCAATCAGGTTCAGCGCCAACACCGTTAGCAGGATTGCCATGCCCGGCAGGAAGGACAGCCACCATGCAGTGCGGATGACGGTCCGCGCAGCACCGATCATATATCCCCATGACATGATATTCGGGTCGCCTAGCCCCAAAAAGGACAGCGAGCTTTCCAATAGGATTGCTTGCGCCACCATCAATGATGCCAGAACGATGATCGGCGGCAGCGCATTGGGCAGAATGTGCCGCAGGATGATCTGGGTGTTCCCCAAGCCCGACAACGTTGCCGCCTCGACAAATTCGCGAGTGCGCAGGCTCAGGACCTCGCCACGCACAAGGCGGGCCACCGGCGGCCAGGATACGATCGCAATGGCGATGATGACAAAGGTCAGACTGGGCTGAAAGATCGCCAACAAAACGATTGCCAATGCAAAACTGGGGATCGTCTGAAAGAATTCAGTAAAGCGCATCAGCGCGTCATCCGTCCGTCCGACGAAATACCCGGCCAAGGCCCCGACCGGCACCCCGATGGCAAGCGCCACAACGGTCGACACCAACCCGACCAGCAGGCTGACATACGCCCCATGTGCCAAACCTGACAGCACATCACGGCCCAATGCATCGGTGCCCAACGGCAGACCATCCTGTGTGAACGGCGGCAGGAAGGGGCGTTGCACCATCTTCCATGGGCTTTGCGGGAAAATGAATGGGGCTGCGATCGCGGTGGCAATCACAATGGCCAGAATTACCAGCCCGATCACGGCACCACGGTTATAGCGGAAACGTTTCCAGAAATCCTTCATCCTGTCAGCCTTATGCGCGGGTCAACGATGACGTAGATGACATCGGTAATCAGATTGAAGAGCAGCACCATAGCGCCAGAGATGTAGAAAACCCCGAGGATCACAGCATAGTCGCGCTGGTTGATCGCCTCGAACATCAGCCGCCCGATGCCGGGCCAGGCAAAGACCGTCTCAGTCAGGATTGCCCCACCGAATATTTGCCCCGCCTGAAGACCAGCCAGAGTGATGACAGGCAACAATGCGTTGCGCAGGATATGCCGACGCTGGATCACGCTGCGTTTCAGGCCCTTTGCACGGGCGGTTTTGACAAAGTCCAGTCGGCTGACTTCCAGCATCGAAGCGCGTGTCATACGCATGTAGATCGCCATAAAGAAGAGGCCCAATGTCGAAGCCGGCAGCACCAGATGTTTGGCAACATCCATGACATGCGCAAATCCTGTGTAGCCTGCGCCGATCGTCTGGTAGCCAAAACCGGGCAGCCAGCCCAGCCAGACCGAAAAGACGAGCGATGCCATCAGCGCCACCCAGAACAATGGTGTCGCGTAAAACAGCAGCGCCAGTGTGGAGATCACAGTATCGCCCCACGATCCCTGACGTGCAGAGGCGGCGACGCCCGCGATCACGCCAAGCACCAGCGACAACACGAACGCCACGCCAGTCAGAAGCAACGTCGCGGGCAAACGGCTGGCGATCAGTTCGGCCACCGGCATTTGCTGGCGATAAGAAAACCCAAGATCCATCTGAATGGCACCTTTTAGGTACGTCCAGAGTTGGATGTATAGCGGTTGATCTAGGCCAAACCGCGCCCGCAGGTCGGCGAGAAATTTCTCGTCCGCGGCCCCTGCCTCGCCTGCCATGACGGCAGCGGGATCACCGGGTGCTGCATGGATCAGCAGAAAGTTAAAGACGAGGATGGCCAGCAGGATAAACACCGCCTTGACCAGCCTGCCCAGAATGAAACGTATCACGCGGTCCGCCCCGTTTATTGATTATCGGTTGGTCCGGGCCACGATAGCAGCCCGGACCATCAGGCAGTTGCCTTAGTTTTTGTCGATCCAGACATCCCGGAAGCCGTCATTGACACCAAAGGCGGTGTTGACCGGATTCTTGATGTTGCAACGAGAGATCGTCGGGAAACCCAGTTCAAGAAGCCACAGATTCGGCACGTCAGAGACGATCTGATCCTGAATTTTCTTGTAGGCAGCCTTGCGATCCTCGGGGCTGGCCATCAGGGCTGCCTCGTCGAACATTTTGTCCGTTTCAAGGTTCTGATAGTTCGCGACGTTGTTCCATGGGGAACCCGGCGCAGCATTGGTGCTCATGTAAGTCCGGGAAACGCCCAGAGCTGGATCGCCGTATTGATAGAGGTACGTAAACGCCAGATCAAAGTCGCGGTCGCTGATCTTTTGGTTCCAGCCTGCAACGTCGGATGGAACGATCTCGACGTTCATGCCGATCTCGGTCAGGTTTTGTTTGACCGCTTCGGCCCAGCGTTGCCATGTTTCGCCATATGGCAGACCCAGAAGGCGGATCGTCTCGCCGTCGTAGCTTGATTCCTCAAGCAGGGCTTTTGCCTTTTCCGGATTGTAGGTGATGTCCGGCGTGTCGCTTGCATGGAACCTTGTCGAGGATGACAATGGCCCGGTCGCAACCTTGCCCAGACCATTCCACAGCGCGTCCTTGGCGAACTCGCGGTCGAGCGCATGCATCATGGCCTGACGAACCTTCAGATCATCCATTGGCTTGTTGTTCAGGTTGATCCAGATCCATGACAGTGGTCCAAAGAATTCCCAGCCTTTGTCGGTGAGGCAGGTGTTCTCCATATCGCGGATACGTGGCACGTCGAAATTCTCGATCGATCCACCCGGAAGCACGTCCACCTTGCCCGTCTCGTAGGCTACCGCACGCGAGGCCGCGTCAGGAATGACGTGATAATAGATGTCATCGACATAGGGTTTGCCATCCATGTAGTAGTCATCGTTCTTGACCAGATGGATATAACTGCCCTTGACCCACTCGTCGAATTTGAAGGGACCGGTGCCGATGGGCGTGTTGTTCGCCGGGTTGTTGGCGAAATCAGTGCCTTCATAGATGTGCTTGGGGATCATCGGTGCGGTGCCTGGCTCGAAAATGCCGATGAAGGGGCCAAACGGCTGTTTCAGGTTGAACACCACCGTCAGCGGATCCGGAGTGTCGATGCTTTCGACGTGCTCCATGTAGGTCCGCATCCGTGAATGGGATTCACGCAAGAACACATCCATCGAGAATTTTACGTCTGCGGATGTAAAGGGTTCGCCGTCGTGGAAGGTGACGCCATCGTGCAGTTTGAAGGTGTAGGTCTTGCCGTCTTCGGAAATTGTCCACGATTCGGCCAACTGCCCGGAGGGCGTAAGGTCAAAATCGTAGCGCAGCAGGCTTTCATAAATGTCGCCGGCGACCATTTGGGTCGGACCGTTCTGAATCAATCCGATCATCAATCCGGGTGGTTCAGGTTGAATGACGACGTTGAGCGTTCCCCCCGCCTGCGGCTCGCCATCTTGCGCGGCAAGCGGCCCGGCCAGCGCAAGAGCGACGGCAGCGGCAGCAAATTTGAGTTGTTTTAACATTTAACTTTCCCTGTTGTTGCGATCGGTTCGAGACTCGATGCTCGAGTCAGCTTAACTTAACAATTGACCTGACGTCACCCCGGCACTGGAGCAGCGGCATCCGGACGTTTGTCAGTCTGCTTTGAGCGATGTGATGTATGCGATTATCCCCTCCCTTGATCCTTTGATATCTGCGCGCATCGCGGCTCGAGCGGCGTCAGGATCGCGACGCTCGCAGGCTGAAACGATGGCGTGATGTTGTTGCACCATGTCCTCTTGCGCGCTGGCATAATAACTCGCGATCAGTGGCCCCATCCGCAACCAGAGCCGGTGTAGGGTGTCTAGCAGAACGGGCATCTGCGCGATCTCGGCCAGCGCGAAGTGAAATTGCTGATTCAGCTCGGCCGCCTGCGGCCAGCGATCCGCTGCTATCGCCTCTTCGTTGCGCGCAATGATACGTTGTAGCCGGGTAACATCCCTGCCCGCGGCGACTTCGGCGGCCTTGGCCGCAGCAAGTCCCTCCAACTCAACGCGCATTCTGGAGATTTCGATGTACTGCCCCGTGCTTAGAACTGGCACACGCACATCCCGCACCGAGCGTTGATCCAATGCGTTGTCCTGTAGCAAACGCTGAACTGCATCCCGCACAGGGGTGGAACTGGTTCCCAGCGCATCGGCCAGTCCACGGATCGTGATCTTTTGATTCGGACGCAGCTTGCCGCGTACCAGATCCTGACAGACCCGTCCGTAAATAGTATGTCCAAGGGAGTCTTTGCTAATTTCCTTCATCTCCCCCCTCTCTCATTGGTCTATGCGTTCACACTGCCAATTTTGATGCATCATGCATCAATAATATTGAACCGGCAAACAAAAACTGCAATGTTACCCTCGGATCGCTACTGGGCGCTATTTCCTAGGGCGAAATAACTTGTCACTTGCGAAAGGTCCGGACATGAAAGCCTTCTTCGATGCGCGTCAATTGGGGCATGCGCCTACGGTCTATTTCCGGCGCGGGGCCGCGATGCCGCATCAGGAACAACCACAACGGGCTGAGATCCTGCGCGATATGCTAATAGGTGAAGGATTCGAAATCAGCGCCCCGCGTGATCACGGACTTGCTCCGATCAAGGCTGTGCATAATCCGGACTACGTGGATTTTCTGCCCGATGCCCATGCGCGATTCGTTGAGAGTGCGGGAACCGAGGCACTGGCGATCCCAACGACGCATCCCGGCTTGCGCCGCGGCAAGGAGCCGCGCGACATTCACGGCCAGCTCGGTTGGTGGATGACGGACACCTCGACGCCCCTGACCGCAGGCACTTGGGAGGCGGCATATTGGTCGGCGCAAACGGCCATTGAGGCCGCCGAAGAGGTCATGTCAGGCGCGCGCGCCGCCTATGCCCTGTGCCGCCCACCCGGACATCATGCGATGCGCGATTGCTCCAACGGATTCTGCTTCTTTAACAACGCCTGCATCGTGGCGCATCACATGACGTCGACGTTCAAGAAGGTCGCGTTGATTGATATCGACGTGCATACAGGCAATGGTTCTCTCGATATCTTGTATGAACGGGGCGATATATTCTTTTGCTCGTTACACCCTGACCCGACCACCTACCCGACTTTCTTTCTTGGCCATGCCGATGAGACCGGCGAAGGCGAAGGGGCAGGGAAATCTCTGAACATCCTGCTTGAGCAAGGAGCCAGCGAGGACACCGTGCTGGCGGCGCTCGACAAGGGGATTGCGGCGATCGAAGCGTTCGGCGCTGACGCGCTGGTGGTTTCGCTTGGCTTTGACATGGCTGCAGATGATCCCCTGGCTGGCGTGTCGGTCTATCCCGAAGGTTTTGCAGAAATGGCCCGTCGGCTGGCGGCAATGAACCTGCCTACCGCGTTGGTGCAGGAAGGCGGATATCTGGGCCCATCGCTGGCGGACAATGCGAAATCATTCCTCACCACCTTCCGCGAGGCGACCCGATGACCAGCCATCCAAAGGAAATGAACGGCGCCGAGAGCGTTGTGCGCAGCCTGAACTCCGCAGGGGTTGACGTGTGCTTTGCAAATCCCGGCACCTCCGAGATGCAATTCGTGGATGCGCTGGACCGGACTAAGCTGATGCATTGCGTGCTGGGTCTGTTTGAAGGGGTCGTGACCGGTGCCGCTGATGGCTATGCACGCATGGCTGGCAAGCCAGCCGTGACCCTGTTGCACCTTGCCCCCGGTTTTGCCAATGCGGCGGCCAACCTGCACAACGCGCGCAAGGCCCGCGTGCCCATGGTTAATCTGGTCGGCGATCACGCACTGCGCCACCAGAAATACGATGCGCCACTGTCGGCCGATGTCGAGGGGGCCTGTGCGCCCTTCTCGGACTGGGTGCGTTCGGGGCGTGACGCAGCCAGTTTCGCTGCGGACGCAATGGAGGCGCTGCGTGTCGCCAAGGGGGCGCCCGGACGGATCGCCACGCTGGTTGCACCCGCTGATATTGGCTGGGACGACGGCGGTAAGATCGCTGCCGAAATTCCGCCTGAGGGCCCTACCCCGCTGAACGAAGACACGCTGAGTGCCGCCGTGCATGCGTTGGAGAGCGGCGACAGAACCGTCATCATTGCAGCAAATTCGGTGCTTGAGGATGTCGCGGCAATGGCTCTGCTGCAAGGCATCGCAGAGAAAACCGGCGCGGATATCCTTGCCCCGACCTCTAACCGTCGGATGGAGCGTGGTCGGGGGCGCGTGCCGATCTCAAAAATTCCGTACCCCATCAACGCCGCATTGGAATGTCTTGCCCCTTACAGCCGCGCTGTTTTGGTCGAAGCCGTCCCGCCGGTTGCCTTCTTTGCCTACCCCGGCAAGCCGAGCCTGCTACTGCCCGAAAACTGTGACACAGTCACGCTGACCGGACTGGATGGTGATGGTCCGGCGGCGCTGGCTGCCCTTGCCGACCGTATCGGCGCACAGCCGAGTAAGCCGCGCGATGCTGCTGTGCCTGCACGCCCGCAGGCCGGTGCGATCACGTTAAAGAATATCGCAGCGGCCCTCGCCAATGCGCTGCCGGAGGATGCCATCATCATTGATGAAGCGGTATCATCGGGCGGCGATACCTTCCCCGCTGGGGATGTCGCCAACCCGAACACCTGGCTGGCGCTCACCGGTGGCTCTATCGGGATCGGGATACCACTGTCGGCGGGGGCCGCGATCGCCTGCCCTGACCGGCCAGTAATCACGCTGCAGGCCGACGGATCAGCTATGTACACGATACAAGGTCTATGGACGCAGGCGCGCGAGGGATCGAACGTCACCACGATCATCTTGGCCAACCAATCCTATGAGATCCTGAAGGGTGAATTGCACAATGTTGGTGCTCAGCCCGGCCCGGATGCGTTGAGCATGTTGAATCTCGACCGGCCGGAGCTTGATTTTGTCGCAATGGCGCGCGGAATGGGCGTGCCGGGCCGCCGGGTCGATGACGTTCAGGACCTGATGCGCGCGATTGAAGATGCCGCAGCCGAACCGGGGCCGTTCCTGATCGAAGCAATGATCTGATTTGAGAACCGAAAGGCCAAACTCATGACACTCGACTCTGATTTGCGCGATCGCATCATTAAATCCGTCGTGGACGGGTTTGACGATCAGGTCGCATTCACCCAAAAGCTCGTCCAGATGCCATCACTGCGTGGTCGCGAACATGCCATTCAGGACCTGCTGTTCAACGAGCTTCGGTCCCGTGACTATGCAATGGATCGTTTCGCGATGGACCGCGCGGCGATCGAGGCGCATCCCGGCGGATCAAAATTTACCAAAGACCACTCAGACGCCCCCATTGTCGTCGGTATCCATCGCCCCCGCGATGAAACGGGCCGCTCGCTGATCCTGCAATCGCATCTTGATGTTGTGCCCGAAGGGTTGCACGACATGTGGAACGATCCGCCCTTTTCGGGCAGGATTGATGGCGATTGGATGTATGGCCGCGGTGCCGGCGATATGAAGGCCGGGGCAGCGGCAAATATCTTTGCCCTCGATGCCTTGCGGCGGATTGGTCTGCAACCTGCGGCAACGGTTTATGTGCAATCCGTGGTCGAGGAGGAATCCACCGGTAACGGTGCTTTGCAGACTTATCTGGAAGGTTACACCGCCGATGCTGTGCTGATCCCTGAACCCGAGGATGAGATGCTGGTGCGGGCGAACACAGGCGTGCTGTGGTTTCAGATACAGGTGCGCGGCGTGCCCGTGCATGTGCGTGAAATGGGCGAAGGTGCCAACGCGATCGACGGCGCGACCCGGATCATCGCCGCGCTGCGCGAGATCGAATCCGATTGGAATGCGGAAAAAGGCGCGCATCCCCATTTCGAGGACGAGGTGCACCCGATCAACTTGAACATCGGCAAGATCGAGGGCGGCGATTGGGCCTCTTCTGTGCCAAGCTGGTGCAACATTGATTGCCGTGTATCGATCTATCCCGGCCAGACCGCCGAAGACGCAGCACGGCAGATCACAGATCGGGTCGCCGCCTTTGCGCAGAAGGACAGCTTTCTGTCCAACAGTCCGCCGCGTGTCGTCTTCAACGGCTTTTATGCTGAAGGTTACGTGCTGGAACCGGGCTCTGAGGCCGAAGCCGTGCTCGGCAGGGCGCATCAATCCGCGCTCGGGCAGCCACTGAAATCCTTTATGACTGCGGGCTACCTCGATACGCGCGTTTATGCGCTCTACAACAATATTCCGGCGCTGTGTTATGGGCCGATTTCGCGCAACATCCACGGAATTGATGAATGTGTCAGCCTGTCATCTGTGCAGCGGATCACCCAAGCGATGGCACTGTTCATTGCTGAATGGTGTGGCGTCGAACCGGTGAAAACCTGATGAGTGTCCCCCACTCTACGCAGGCGGGTCGACTGCCTGCGGTGATTGCTGTAGCCGATGCAGTTGCGGGTGTTTCCACTGCCGATCTGCTCAGTCACGATGCGCCGGCGATCAGCGTCGAACGTGCCGCGGATCTGGCTATGGAGATCTACGGGATCACCGGCACGATCCGTCCGCTTAGCGCGGAGAAAGATGCGAATTTCCATATATCTCTGGCCTCCGGGCAAGAGGCGCTGCTGAAAATTACCAACGCCGCCGAAGATCGCGCCGTGACAGACATGCAGACCGCTGCATTGATACACCTGATGGCAGTTGATCCGTCTCTGCCGGTACCACATGTCTGCCAAACGTTATCTGGCGCTGCCTCGCACATTATCACCGAACCGACAGGTCAGGCCCATGTGGTGCGCCTGCTGACGTATCTGAATGGCACCGTCCTCAGCATGGCCGAGGACGGCTCGGGGTTGTACCATGATATCGGCGCGCTGCTGGCACGGTTGACCCGCGCATTGCGGGGGTTTTTCCATCCGGCGGGCGGGCATCTGCTCCAATGGGACATCAAGCAGGCGCATCGGTTGCGGCCAATGCTGGCCGCTGTAGAGGATAGCGATCTGCGTGGTCGATTAACACGTTTGCTGGACCGGTTCGATGCCGAGATCGCGCCCCGTCTGCCAAACCTTCGCGCACAATGCGTTCACAACGATTTCAATCCGCACAACCTGTTGGTTGATGCACCGCGCGCGACGCGGATCACCGGGATCATCGACTTTGGCGACATGGTGCATACGCCCATCGCCTGCGATCTGGCTGTCGCCTGTTCCTATCAGATCGCCAACGGCCCGCGCCCGATGGACCACATTGCCAAGATGATCACCGGCTACAATTCGGTCCTGCCGCTCGAGGATGCCGAGATCGAGATGTTGCCCGATCTGATCCGACTGCGCCATGCGACGACGCTGGGCATCGGCGCGTGGCGGGCGCGTCGGTATCCGCAGAACGCCGAATATATCCAACGCAATGGTGCGGCATCGCTACGCGGACTGAATGCACTGGATCAAATCAGCCACGCTGATGTCATCAACGCTCTACAAGCCGCTATGCGCGCATCTGAGAAGGAGTAATCGACCATGACAATGGTCAACGCCTACGACTCGACACAAGGCACCCAGCTCAATGTGGAAGATGCAGCACTGATCGCCCGACGCAATGATGCACTGGGGCCTGCGTATCGCCTATTTTACGAACAACCCTTGCACTTGGTGCGCGGCGAGGGCGTCTGGCTGTGGGACAAGGATGGCAAGGCCTATCTTGATTGCTATAACAATGTCGCCTCGGTGGGGCATTGCCATCCAAAGGTGGTCAACGCCATCACTGGTCAATTAGGCATTCTGAACACCCACACCCGATATCTGCACGACAACGTGGTTAACTATGCTGAGCGGCTTTTGGCTACGATGCCGGACGCTCTGGCGCATATCATGTTCGCCTGCACCGGATCAGAAGCCAACGATCTGGCGTTGCGCATCGCTCGATCCCATACCCGGCGTCAGGGCGTTATCGTCACGCGTCTGGCCTATCATGGCCTGACAGAGGCCGTCTCTGAATTGTCGCCATCCTTGGGTGATTTCGTGGATCGGGGCGCCCGCGTGCGGCTGATCCCTGCACCAAATGCGCTGACGGTTCCACCCGAGGAACAGGGTGCGCGCCTTGCCGCTGACCTTGCCATTGCAATTGCCGAGATGCGTCAGGATGGCATCGAACCTGCGGCCCTGATCGTCGACACGCTCTTTTCCAGTGACGGACTGTACCCCGATCCGGCGGGTTTTCTGAAACCAGCCGTTGAGCTGATCCGTGCCGAGGGGGGTATTTTCATCGCCGACGAAGTGCAGGCGGGGTTCGCACGCACCGGTGATCAATTTTGGGGATTTCAGCGGCATGACATAATCCCCGACATGGTCACGATGGGCAAGCCTATGGGAAATGGATTCCCCGTCTCAGGCGTTGCCATGCGCCATGATATGGTCGAAGAGTTCGGCACAAAAGCCCGTTATTTCAACACATTTGGCGGAAGCCCTGTGGCGGCGGCTGCGGGCATGGCGGTGCTGGACGTCATCGAGGGCGAAGAATTGCAGCAGAATGCCCGGAGCATCGGCCGCGTGTTGAAGCAAGGGTTGCAAGATATCGGCACCCATCGCGGAGGCGTCGCGGATGTACGTGGTGCGGGGATGTTTTTGGCGATGGAATGTGTGACCGACCATGACACCAATGCACCCGATGCCCGACGCGCTGCCCATGTGGTCAATCACCTGCGTCAGAACGGCGTGCTGATCAGCGCCACCGGACCGGGGGCAAACATCCTGAAAATCCGGCCGCCTTTGGTGATGCAACAGCCTGATGCGGAACGATTCTTGGAGGCTATGGACGCCGCTTTTGCAACCGGGTGACGATTACCAAATCATGGTATCCTTTGCCCTATTCACTGGCGCAATGGTCCGGTAGTTTGTTCAAGGCAATACCATGGGACGAATGACACGGGGCTGATGCAGAGCTTTTCCAAGATACACAAGCTGATCGGGACTGGACAGACAATCGTCCCACAGCCAAATGCATCGCCCTCCGATACCGTGAGCATCGGTGCGCGGCTCAAGGCGATCAGGACCAAAGCGGGCGTTTCAATCTCGGCTCTTGCGCGGGATTCGAACGTGTCCAAATCCAACATATCAAAGATCGAGAACGGTATCATTTCGCCGACATTCGAGATGATGGAAAAAATCTCAAAAGGCCTCGAGATATCGACTTCTTATCTCTTGTCCCGTGACAGCCTGGGCAATGTCGGAATTTCGCTGAGCCGTGCGCAAAGCGGTTTCAAGATGACCGACCAGCATTACGAGTTCGAATTCCTGTTCTCAGACCTGCAAACCCGGCGCATGGTGCCCTTTGTGACCACGGTTACATCTAACGGCCTGCCCGCCAAGGAACCAGCAGCACACAAGGGCGAGGAATTCTTTTATGTCCTGTCAGGGTCTGTCGATTTCGTGGGCGGCGATAATGATCCCATTGCAATGGAAACCGGCGACTCGGTCTACTTTGACAGCAATGAAAAGCATCTGGTGGTGAACCGGACCCACGAGGAATCAAAACTCCTGTGGGTCTGGCTCGAGTAACCCGGCCCTCGCGCTCGCGCGCTATTTCGGCATCTCGTGCAGCACCTTTGTTGCCGCCGCGATCGAAACATCAATGTCCTCTTGCGTATGCGCGGTACAGCTGAGGTTGTGCAGGATCTTGTTCCCGGTAAAGAACACACCTTCTTCGCGCATACCGGCGGCAAAGGCGGCATATTTCCCCAGATCAACCGAGGCGCAAAAATCGCGGTATCCGGTGATCTCTTCCAGATCGGTGAACACCGGGTGGAACATCGATCCGATATTCTGAACCCGCATGTTCTGACCGGCATCACGTGCGGCCGCGTTCAGCCGGGTGGTCATCTGTTCTCCGATTTCGGTTATTTTCCGGAACCCGGCGTTGTCGTCTTTTGTCATCTCTTCGAGCATAGCCTTGACCGCGTATAGCCCCAACCGGGGTGCATTGTGGCTGCCATAATGCAGGACTTTGCCGTATTCGATGCTTTCCATGATGTGGTCGGGGCCCGC
The DNA here is from genome assembly GCF_011040495.1 of Pseudohalocynthiibacter aestuariivivens. Classification (GTDB taxonomy): domain Bacteria; phylum Pseudomonadota; class Alphaproteobacteria; order Rhodobacterales; family Rhodobacteraceae; genus Roseovarius; species Roseovarius pelagicus. Next base: position 495,315 of record NZ_CP049037.1, read on the forward strand.
AATGGCGGCAACGGGGAAGCCTTGCCCCAGTGCCTTACCGTAGGTCACGATATCGGGCTGCAACCCGTACAGCTCTGCCGCGCCACCGGGCGCGACCCGGAACCCTGTCACGGTCTCATCCAGATAGAACAACACATCGTACTTGCGACACAACTCCTGCACTTGTTTGAGATAGCCGTCTTTCGCAGGAATTACGCCCATATTGGACATGGCCCCTTCCATCATCACACAAGCGATTTCGTGCCCGCGGATCTTAAGGATACGCTCCAGCGCGTCGATGTCATTCCAGACCGATACGAGTGTATCCTCCCACGATCCGGGGGTCAGGCCGGAACTGTCGGGTATTCTCACTGGATCATTCGGATGCCCCAGAGTGGTCACCGGCTGGGGGTTGGAACTGACCAACAGACCATCATACCAGCCGTGATAGTGGCCTTCGAACTTCAGCACCTTGCGCTTGCCGGTGATGCCGCGCGCCATGCGAACGGCTGTCATGCAAGCCTCTGTGCCGGTATTGGCAAAGCGCACCTTGTCGACATGCCCCAGCATGGCCACCATCATCTCGGCCACCTCAACCTCGATTTCCAGAGCCGTGGCAAAGTGGGTGCCGTTTTCGACTTGCTCGCGGATAACCTCGACAATTTTGGGGTGCGCGTGACCCAGAGGCAGGCAACCAAAGGACAGCTGCCAGTCGATGAACTCGTTGTCGTCGACATCCCACAGGCGCGCGCCCTGCCCTTTTTTGAAATACGACGGATGTGGGCTGTAGTTGAGCGGCCCGCGGGACGCGGAACTGCACCCTTCGACCAGCACCTTCATGGCCCGGTCAAAGAACTTTGCTGATTTTTCGGTTTTCATAGTTGCGTTTCCATCTGTTTGGATTGTCTGCGTGCGCTCAGAGCGCCTTGAGTATCTCTTGGGCTTGTTCTGCGGCTGTGTGGATCGTCACGCGCTCAATGGGCTTACCGACCAGCTTGGCAAATGCTGCCTGCGTGACCTCGGTAAAGGTAACGGTGCCGTCGGCCTCAATCGCTTCGATGCCCTCGCACGGTAGCGAACGCAGGTTTGTGTCGATTGCGTCGGCCTCGCTCCATGCTGGGTGTAGGTCCAGTTTGATCTCATTGTTCTGCACAGTGACCGGATAACCGCCCACCAGACCGTTGGGTGCGGGCAGATGTACGGCTGTCGCCTCTGGGATGACGAAACTATCGAAGGCCTGAATGGCGGCAGATGCTGTTACCCGGTTAAAGAACAGGTCGAACGTGAACGGGAAAGGCTCTAATAAGATCTCTCGGGCAAGCTCGGTGACATCGTTGCCGTTTGCTTCGGCATGAAGCAGATATGGCGGCAGATCGGCAGATGCGCCGTCAGACAAGACCGGGTACTCAAAGGCATGTTGCGCCACAAGCCTGACCGAGATTTCATCGGTTGGCACCTGCAATCGGTTGCTGAGGCCCGATAGCAATTTCGGAATTGGCTCCTGCACATTGCCGATCCCGCATAGCGGGCCAAAGCCTGTGCGGCACAGAATCGGGTTCACCACATCCGGATAGGATGCGCCGATCCAGATGGCATCCAGATCCGCCTCGGCGAGGCGATCCCGAAAGGTTTTCATTACGGCCAGATGCAATGATACATAGCCGCCAAAGGGCAGCTTGGGCGCAGACGACTGGTCGACCTGCCACCACGGCATCAGGGTTGCGGTGGTAAAGACGAAATCCGGATTGATCGCCTTGATGTCCTTGACGAATGAGGGGTTGTCGACATCCAGCTGCTCTCCAACGATGGTTGGATAGTGGCCCTCAAGTCCCGCACCGATCAGAGCGCCATTTGCCCGCGCGCGTGCTTTGGCTGCATTCCTGCCAGCAATAACAATCCTGCTGAACAGGCCCGAGCGTGCCGCTGCTTCCAGCACATTTGTGCCCAACTCACCGACCGACACAATAAGAAGTGTAGGTTTATCCATGCTCAAACTCCCTGAGGAACCGGCTGACGGTCGGACCCAGTTCTTCGCTCTCATATCCGCCTTCCTGAACAAAGACGGTCGGCAGCGACCAGTCGCGTATCAGCCGGGCCAGTGCGACATAGCCATCGGGCGTGATAGAGTGACCGCCATGCGGATCAGAGCGCAGTGCGTCCAGCCCAAGGGCGATCACCACGGCATCTGGCTGAAACACCTCCACAGCGTCGGCAATCTTTTCGAATGCGCTCAGAAAGCCGCCATCATCCGCATCGGCGGCAAAGCAGACATTGGTGTTGAAACCCTCGCCTGCCCCTACCCCACATTCATCCTCATACCCGGTGTGAAACGGATAGTAAGAGGACGGATCGGAATGCATCGAGGCGGTCAACACGTCGGCGCGATCATAAAAGATGTCCTGTGTGCCATTGCCGTGATGCACGTCGATATCGACGATCGCGACCTTTGCATATCGCTGTCTCAATTCCTCTGCCGCGATCGCGGCGTTGTTCAGGAAACAAAACCCCATTGCCAGCGCCGCCGCCGCATGATGGCCCGGCGGGCGGCACAGGGCGTAGGCCGCATCGTCTGACGTTGTGACCATCTGGGCGGCGTTCGCGGCACATTGGGCCGAGGCATATACGGCGCTCCACGTGCCATCTCGAATCTCCGCCGCGAGGTCATTGACATAAAAACCCAAGGCACCGACCGTGCCGACCGGTACATGGGATGATTTTCCGCCCGCCATCACATTTGGCAAGATCGCGGCATTGGTGCCAAACTCTGCCACCCACCGCGCATGTATCGTTTGCAGGAAATCTAGATATTCGATCGGATGCGTTCGCCGCAAAGGTGCAAGACCCAGGTCGACCGGTTCACTTATCGTGAACTCTGGTTCGCAGAGCGCGTTGAGGATGAGATTGGCCCGGTTCGGCGTTTCCGGGCTTTGGCGCAACACTCCGGCTTTCAGAAATCTTGCGCCCTGATGTTTTGTCTGATTGGGGGACCAATAAACCTGCATCGGCGGCGTGTCCTGTCGTGGTAAGTAAGAGGTGGCAAGCGCATCAGTGTCGTTTCTTATTTGAAACCCTATGGCGTTGCAGCCAGATTTGTCAACGCCGCAGATCAGACGGTGGCAACACATTACGGCAGTCGACGTTCAGGCAGCGAACATCACTGAGGGCGCCTCATTGGCGACGTCATGCGGGCGAGTTGAATTTTCCAATGGATTTTGGATACAACATCCATTACTGAATTGACAAAGACGCGTTCCGGGGGATTCTGTGCCCTGCCAGAACACAAAACAAAACCCGCAGCCCGTGTATTCTGCACAGCCTGCACCAAGCGCCACGCATCAGCCATAGCTCGAAATCGAGCCGTTTAAGATACCAAGGAGAAGCACCATGTCCAACATCTTTACCGGCACGATGCCGGCACTCATGACCCCCTGCAAAGCAGATCGCACGCCTGATTTCGATGCACTGGTTAAAAAGGCCAAGGAGATGATCGCGGCTGGTATGTCCGCTGTCGTGTATTGCGGATCAATGGGGGATTGGCCGCTGTTGTCGGATGAAGAACGGATGGAAGGAGTCGAACGTCTCGTAAACGCAGGTATTCCGGTCGTTGTCGGCACAGGAGCGATCAATTCAAAATCTGCGACGGCACATGCCGCACACGCCCAGAAAGTCGGCGCCGCCGGTTTGATGGTCATTCCACGTGTGCTGTCACGCGGATCGTCGGCACTGGCACAAAAGAACCATTTCAAGTCGATCCTGAACGCGGCACCCGACGTGCCTGCGGTCATCTATAACAGCCCGGTTTACGGGTTTGCCACACGGGCAGACCTGTTCTTTGCTCTACGCGCCGAACACCCAAACCTGATCGGTTTCAAGGAGTTCGGCGGCAAGGATGATCTGCGCTACGCAGCCGAATACATCACATCCCAAGATGACAATGTCACTCTGATGGTGGGGGTCGACACCGAAGTCTTCCACGGGTTTGTCAATTGCGGTGCAACCGGGTCAATCACCGGCATCGGAACTGCCCTGCCCAAAGAAGCCCTGCTGCTGGCCGCCCTGTCGCAAAAAGCGGCCCAAGGCAGTGCCGAGGCAAGGATGCGTGCCCGTGAACTGGAAGAGGCAATCGGCGTCCTTTCCAGCTTTGATGAAGGCACGGATCTTGTCCTTTATTACAAGCATCTGCTCGTATTGAATGGCGAAGAGGAATATCGTCTGCATTTCAACGAGACAGATGAATTGACAGACGCGCAGCGCAACTATTGCGAACAACAATACAGCCTGTTCCGCGCATGGTTTGCTGACTGGGCAAAGCAAGGTGGAATCATTACCGAATGCATGTAATCGACAGCCACACAGGCGGGGAGCCAACCCGCGTGATCCTTGACAGCGGTCCCGACCTCGGGACGGGACCACTGTCCGAGCGCGCGCAGTTACTGGCAACCGAATACGAACCCTTCTATCGTTCGGTCATGCTGGAACCACGCGGTCAGGTCGCGATGGTCGGCGCGCTTCTGGTCGAGCCTGTTGACCCTGAGTGCGTCACTGGCGTGATCTACTTTGATTCCGAGGCGGTGCTGGGAATGTGCGGGCATGGCACCATTGGTTTAGCCGTGACTCTTGCCCATCTGGGACGGATCGGGATCGGACGACACAAGATTGAAACGCCCGTAGGCGTTGTCGAGGTACTTTTGTCCGACCCCAACACCGTAACGATCACCAACATCGAAAGCCGCCGCACCAGCCGCGCCGTCCAGGTCACGGTTGATGGTCTGGGCACGTTCACAGGCGACGTGGCATATGGGGGCAACTGGTTTTACATCATCGATCCCAGTCCGATTGCCGTTACCGTTCAGAACATTCGCGCGCTGACCGACGCGGGTATTGCCATTCGCGAGGCGTCGATTGCGCAGGGTGTCGGCGGCGATGCGGGCCAGCCAATTGATCACGTGATCTTTCAGGGCGCGTCACCCGATGAATCCATTCATAGCCGTAATTTCGTGCTTTGCCCGGATGACACCTATGACAGATCCCCTTGCGGCACGGGCAGTTCTGCGCGGTTGGCCTGTCTCGCGGCGGATGGGCGTTTGCAACCGGGCCAAGAGATTGTTCAGGAAAGCGTGATCGGCAGCCCCTACCGCTTGTCCTATCAAACCGGATCAGGCGGTGGGGTTATCCCAAGCATCACTGGCCAAGCATATATCATGGCCGAAAGCACGTTGATCTTTCGTGAAAACGACCCCTACAGACAGGGCATTTCGCTGTCATCTGATATCTAGACTCTGAGTTGATCAGGTCGCTATCCGCTCTTTTGGATTTGTAATGGAATATAACGAAGTCAAGGTCATCGGGGCCGGGATCATCGGCATCAGCGTGGCCTTGGAATTGCAGCGTTGCGGGTTCAAGGTTCGGGTTCTGGACCGCACCGGTGTCGCAAGCGAAGCATCCGCCGCAAGTGCGGGTGCCTTTGCGTTTGCCGACATCGTCCCTTTGGCAACACCGGGCATCATGCTGAAGGCGCCCAAATGGTTGCTTGATCCGCTTGGTCCCCTGTCCGTTCCGCCAGCATATGCATTGAAAATTGCACCGTGGATGCTGCGGTTTTGGCGTGCAAGTTGGCGGGATCGCTACGCGGCATCCCTAACGGCACAGTCGCAACTCAATGCCCTGTCGCGCGACGCACTGGAACGCCAAATCATCCAACATGATGGCGAATCTCTGATGCAGCGCGATGGGCAATTGCAGCTCTACGAAGGTGAACAGGAGTTTCGCGCGAGCCTGCAAGGATGGGAGTTGCGCCGCCAACACGGCGTGAAGTTCGAACATCTGCATAGCCCCGGAGCAATCGCTGAGATTCAGCCGGGACTTGCTGATCGGTTCACCCATGCGGGCTTTACGCCTGAATGGCTGAATACCGTGGATCCCCGACGCTGGACCGAACATCTGGCGCAGTGCTTTCAAAACCGGGGCGGCGTGATTGAGCAGACCGAAATTTTGGCGCTGAAGCAGGATGAAAATGACGTAAAGCTGAAAACGGCTACAGGCGACTTGCACAGCTCTCGTGTGGTGGTGGCCGCCGGCGCATGGTCACACCATCTGGCACGCACATTGGGGGATCGTATCCCGCTGGAAACCGAGCGTGGATACAATACCACGCTGCCCGAGGGCGCTTTTGATCTGCGCACCCATCTGACATTTGGCAGTCATGGATTTGTTGTGTCGCGTATCAACGGCGGCGTGCGGGTCGGCGGGGCGGTCGAACTGGGTGGTTTGAAACTTCCGCCCAACTTCAAGCGTGCTGATATCCTGCTGCAAAAGGCCGCAAAGTTCCTGCCCGGTCTACAGACCGATGGCGGCCGTCAATGGATGGGGTTCCGGCCCTCGATGCCCGACAGCCTGCCCGTGATCGGCCCGTCCCCGCGCGCGCCGAACGTTTTCTATGCCTTTGGTCACGGGCATTTGGGACTGACGCAATCCGCTGCAACAGCAGAACTGGTATCCGCGCAGATGTCCGGCGAAGGCCTCAGTTTGGCAACCGCCGCTTTCGCACCCTCTCGGTTCTGAATGGGCGCTCACCCCTGCTGAGACTGCACAACTGCAATCAGGGCAGAAGCGCCAGCAAATCGTCGTGAAGCGCGGCATGTATCTCGACATATCCGCGATGCAGATTCCGCTCGCGCGCGGCAAAGCGGCGTTGCGACGGCAGGCGTGCGCCCTGGTCTATGATATCGGCAAAAAGACGTTCGGCACGCGCATCGTTGTCCGCCAGTTTCCCACCCGAGAATTGTGCGGGATCAAAGGCCAGAACAATCTCGCCATGATATGGCGCGCCACCTTTGCCCTCGGCAAACTCGTGACTTTCCAGACTGGTCAGATCGTCGATCATCGGGCCAGCCATCAGTTCGATCATAATCGACAGGGCCGAACCCTTGTAGCCACCAAACGTCAGCATCGCACCACCCAGCGCCGCGTCCGGGTCGTTGGTCGGGTTGCCCTCTTTGTCGATAGCGACGCCATCTGGCAGCGGCTTGCCCGCACGCTTGTAAAGCTCGATTTCACCACGCGCAAAGGCACTGGTCGCGAAATCAAAGGTGAAAGGCATTTTTCCCTGACGCGGCCAACTGAACGCAAGTGGATTGGTCCCAAGTGTGCCACGCGTGCCGCCTGCCGGGGCCACCCATGAATGGCTGGGAACCATCGCGATCGCCGCCAGACCGGCGGCCGACAAACGCTCCACCTCGGGCCACAACGCAGAGAAATGAAAGCAGCGATTAATCGCCATTGCGGCAACCCCGAATTCGCGGGTTTTGTCGATCAACTCTGGCATCGCCGCCTGCATCGCCAACAACGACATTCCCCCACGGGCGTCGGCACGAATGATCGCCTTACCGGGATTCGTGATGCGCGGGTCAGCCTGCCCGTCGATTTTGCCTGCCTTAATGGTGTCGATACACATGAAGAGACGAAACAGACCGTGCGACTGACAATCATCCAGCTGGCACGTGTAGAGCATTTCGGCAATGGACTGGGCGTGGTCAGCGCCGTATCCAGCCCCTTTCAGGATGTCATGGGCCAGCGTCTTTACGTCGTTCAGTCGGATCTTAACGGTCTGGTTCATCTGTCTGATTTTCCGTTATTATTAGGCATTATTGGATAATGGATACGACCTTATGGCTTGCCCGTACAGCCCCATTTTGTCGAAACCATACAGCAATAATATGTTGGAAAAACAATCTGAAACGAATAGCTATATCCAAAATGCAGAATTGTAAGAGATTTCCAAAGTGGCTGGGAAAAGATCAATAACCCGACAGAGCCTTCCCGATGTCATCACAAGTGACATCCGAGAGCGAATTTTGAACGGCGACCTTTCAGAAGGCGTCACCATCCGTCAGGAAGCGCTGGCAGAAGAGTATGACGTCTCTCGAATGCCTGTCCGCGAAGCCCTGAAACGTCTTGATGCCGAAGGTTTGGTGCAACTGACCAACAATCAGGGCGCGACGGTAACAAAACATTCGCTGGACGAGATCGGCGAGATCTTCGACCTGCGCATCCTGATCGAAGTGGACCTGTTTCGCAGGGCTATCCCTGCGATGACGGCACCACATGTTGAGCGCTGCGAGAGAATTCTCGAAGCGATGGAGCTCTCCTACGATGCGGATGATGTCGGCAAGTGGGGCGCGTTGAACTATGATTACCACTCTGCCCTATATGCCGCGGCGAACCGCGGGCTGACCAATGATGTGCTGCAACGGGTCAACCTCCAATCTGATCGCTACGTTCGCATGCACCTGAGCGTGATGAAGCAACGGGATCCCGCCCGGCAAGAACATCGGGAACTGTTGGAATTGGCGCGTGAGGGCAAGACCGAACAAGGCTGCGCCCTCTTGACCCGCCACATTTCACGGACCAAGAAAAATCTGCTGGAGTTGATGGCGGCCAAGCGGGCTGACGACAATCTGTGACATCCCGGTTCTACGACCTATGGGTGTTTGCACCTTCTGTATTTTTGGATACAATATCCACAAATTGGAATCGGCAGCCTAGCAGGCAGAAAAGAGAGTTTGATGACCTTCGCACCCCACGGAAAACATTTGATCGCAGGCAATTGGGTGGATGGTGATGCCCGGTTCTCGTCAGAACCTGCATCCGGATCGGCCCATTCCTTTGCCGTTGGTCGTGTCGGCGATGTCGATGCCGCCGCCGAAGCCGCAGAAGATGCATTCTGGAGCTACGCCTACTCGACCCGCGAAGAGCGTGCAGCGTTCCTGAACGCGATCGCCGATGAAATCGAAGCGCGGGCCGATGCAATCACCGAGATCGGCACACAGGAATCTGGCCTGCCAGAGATGCGCCTGAACGGGGAGCGCGGTCGAACCACTGGTCAGCTACGCCTGTTTGCCAGCCATATCCTGCAAGGCGACTATCTTGACCGGCGTCACGATGAAGCGCTGCCAGACCGACAACCCCTGCCCCGGTCCGACCTGCGGATGATCCAGCGCCCGATTGGTCCTGTGGCCGTCTTTGGCGCTTCTAATTTTCCCTTGGCATTTTCCACCGCCGGTGGTGACACGGCTGCCGCGCTGGCCGCCGGGTGCCCTGTCGTGGTCAAGGGCCACAGCGCTCATCCCGGCACCAGCGAGATTGTGGCCGAGGCGATCCATGCCGCGATCCAGAAATGCGGGGTCCATCCCGGCGTATTCAGCCTGATTCAGGGCGGTAACCGTCAGGTCGGATCCGCGCTGGTTCAGCATCCATTGATCAAGGCCGTCGGTTTCACAGGCTCACTCGCTGGCGGTCGTGCGTTGTTCGATCTATGTGCCGTGCGCCCTGAACCGATCCCGTTCTTTGGCGAGTTGGGATCCGTGAACCCGATGTTCATCTTCTCTGGCGCGCTGGCCAATCGTGGTGATGCGATTGCCAAAGGCTGGGCCGGATCGCTGACCATGGGCGCGGGACAGTTCTGTACCAATCCCGGTATCGCCGTCGTGCTGGCGGGAAAACACGCCGACAGCTTCGCCAAAGACGCAGCCGAGGCGCTGTCGCAGATCGGTGCGCAAACCATGCTGACCGGCGGTATCGCGGCGGCATATCGTGATGGTCAGAACCGCGTCGCAAGCGTCACAGGTGTGCAAGAGTTGCTGGCAAACAGCTGCGACAACCGCAACGCAATGCCTTATCTCTACGCCACGACCGCAAAAGACTGGTTGGCGAACGCAGATCTGGCAGAAGAGGTGTTCGGCCCGCTTGGTGTGATCGTAACCGCAGACACGCTTGATCAGATGCGCGAGGTCGCTCACAGCCTTCAAGGGCAACTGACATGCACGGTTCATGTCGACGCCGAGGATACGACGGATGCAGCCAGCTTCATGCCTATTTTGGAACGCAAGGCAGGCCGCGTGCTGGCCAACGGGTTCCCCACCGGCGTCGAGGTTAGCGATACCATGGTGCACGGCGGTCCCTACCCGGCCTCGACGAATTTCGGCGCGACGTCGGTCGGAACGCTGTCGATCCGTCGGTTCCTGCGGCCTGTCTGCTATCAGGATATGCCCGAAGACCTGCTGCCAGACGACCTGTAAACAGGGGGTCGCAGATAACGAATACAAGAGGCCACAACCTGCTGGGATTGTGGCCTTTTCTGTTGAGCCGGAAACTCTACCCTCTGGCAATCAGGTGTATTTCGGCCACGTGTCTGACAGCCGGTACCCTTCGGGCCACGGATCGCTCGGGTCCAGCATGTGCTGATGGGTGCCTGTCACCCAACCCCGACCGCTGATCTGCGGCCGAATAGCGGGCACATCCCCCACCATCGTTTGGCCCAGAATCTTGCCATGAAATTCCGACCCGATGATCGAAACGCCGGTCAATCTATCCCCGACCTTCATCTGACCTTTGGCATGTAACAGGGCCATGCGGGCGGAAACCGCCGTCCCGGTGGGCGAACGATCCAGTTTACCCGGCTGAATTGACACCACCGATTTGGCGCGCAGCCCGTTCTCGCCCCGTTCCAACGCCCCTGCAAACAGACAGAATGAATGATGCCGCCAATCCGGCTGCGTGGGATGATGAAAGGCCAGTTGTTCATTGGCAGCATTGGTGATTTTCACCCCTAACTGCGCGAGGGCCTGTGCCTGATCCGGGTCGAAATCCACCCCTAGCGATGTTGGGTCAACAACCACGAAACTGTCGCCACCAAAGGCCGTATCGACCGTGATCGTTCCCACATCTTCGATTTCAAGCGGTACATCCAGCAGGCCAGCAAATGATGGCAAATTCTCGACTTCAATACGCTCAGCCTTGCCATTCGCGCAATGCGCGCGGACCCGCACCAGACCGCCCGGCGCCTCCAGCGTCATTTCTGTGATCGGTTCCACCATCGGGATGATCCCGGTATCCAGCAGGACCGTCGACACGCAGATTGAATTTGACCCCGACATAGGGGGCGTATGTTCCGGCTCCATGATGATCCATGCCGCTTGCGCATCCGGATGTTTGGCCGGCACCAGCAGGTTCACATGCCGAAAAACCCCGCCGCGCGGCTCGTTCAGGACAAAGTTACGCAGGGTGTCATCCTCGGCGATCCAGTTGCGCTGCTCCCAGATTGTGTCACCGGGCGGCGGCGCGACACCGCCCACGATTACATCACCAACCTCGCCTTCGGCATGGCAAGACACCACATGGATTACTTTCGCACTGCGCATTGCGGTAACTTACCTGATGTTAGAGAGAAATTTCTGAAGGTGCTCAGACTTGGGTGCGCCAAAGATTGCAGATGGTGTGTCGATTTCCTCGATCACTCCCTGATGGAAAAATGCAACCCGGTCAGATACATCCCGCGCAAAGCTCATCTCATGCGTTACGCAGATCATGGTCATGCCTTCTTCGGCCAACAGACGCATGGTGTCCAGAACTTCGCCGACCAGTTCAGGATCCAGTGCCGATGTCGCCTCGTCAAACAGCATGTATTCGGGTTCCATCGCCAATGCCCGCGCGATGGCAAGGCGCTGTTGTTGACCACCGGACAGCGCGCTTGGATAAACGTTTAGCTTGTCACCCAGACCGACATGCTCCAGTCGTTTCGCGGCGATATCACGCGCTTCGGCCTTGGACTTGCCCTTGACGATCTTCGGGGCCAGAGCCACGTTTTCCAACGCCGTCAGATGCGGAAAACTGTTCCACTGCTGGAACACCATTCCCAGTTTCTGACGCAATGCGTTGATGTCGGTGCCTTTGGCGTGAACATCCGTGCCGTCAACTTTGACAGAACCGGCTTGTATCGGCTCCAGCCCGTTAATGCAGTAGAGCAAGGTCGACTTGCCCGAACCTGATGCGCCAATGACGGACAGGACCTCGCCCTTGGGAACATCTAGGTCGATGCCTTTGAGGACTTGCAACGTGCCAAAGTACTTTTCCAGTCCGCGAATTTCAATCATGAGGCCCACCGTTTTTCGAGTGTCGCGGCGTAGCGCGAAATTGGATATGACAGCGCAAAATAGAACGCGCCAGCGAGTGTCAGGATAAGCAGCGGTTCCTGCGTTCGGGTGATCAGAATCTGGCTGGCTTTGAGCAGTTCAATGTAGCCCAGAACCGATACCAGCGCGCTGTCTTTCATCACGCCAAGCGCGACGCCGACCCATGAAGGGAACACAGCCCGACCACCAATCGGCAGGACCACGTAACGCAGGTCTTGCCAGTAGCTCATCCCGAGCGAGCGTGCCGCCCGGCGCATCGTGTTGCCGACGGCCTCCATGCCGCCACGCGCCACGTTGGCCACCAAAGCAGCGCAGTAAATCGACAAGATGACGACCCCGGACAGGAACGGGTCAAGGTTCAGTCCGATGATCGGTGCGAAGTTGTAGAACAGGACCAACTGAATGATCAGCGGCACGGATCGGAAAACATCCAGCAATGGGCCAAGCGTCAGGGCAGCGGTCCACCGCCCCTCGTATAAAATCCAGCCAAAGAAGATGCCCAGCACAGTGCCGATCGAGATCGACAAGACTGAGATCAACAGCGTCTTCCATGCCGCTTCTGCCAAAAACCACAGATCGTTGAGCTGAAAGCCGGAAAAGAAACTAATGGTCGGTTCCATGCGGCTCTCCTCAATACTTGAACAGGCGGGTCGCCAGCAGTCGCGACGCGCCCAGAATGATTTTGACGATCACGTAGTAGATGACAGCCGTGACGGCGAAATACTCGAAAATCCGGTAGGTCCGGCTGGCCAGTGCCTGTGTTTCGCCCGACAGTTCACGGAACCCGACCAGCATCCCCAGCGATGACATCAGCACCGCCCAGACCATCTGATTGGTCAACGGGTGATAGACGATGCGGAAAACCTGCGGGATGATGATCCGTGTATAGCTTTGCCAAGCTGTCATGCCCAATGATCGGGCTGCACGAATTTGGGTATCTGGAATGGCCTGAAATCCGCCGCGAAAGTTTTCGGCCAGATAGCCTGCGCAGTTAAAGCTGAGCGCTGCAAGCACGATGGTATAGGGCGACAAATGCAGGCCAATCGCCCCCAGACCGAACCCGAAGAAAAACAGCTGGAACAGTGCGGGCGTGTTGCGGGCCAGTTCGACCCAGATCGACGCGCACCATTTCAACGGTCCGCGCAAATGCATACGGGCCAAGGCCAGCACCAGCCCGATGATGATGCCGATCACCATCGACAGCACAGCAACCTGAAGCGTTGTAAGGCCTGCCTCTAGCAAGTCTGGCAGGCTCTTCAAGACCGGCCGCCAGTGGAAGTTATAGTCGAACATACCTGAGGCCCTGTCCTGTGTGGTTCCTCGCCCAAGTGAATGGGCGAGGAAATCAGCTTAGTACATTACGCCGGGAATGCGTAGCTCAGGTGCTTCGCCGCCAACATACTGTCCCCAGAGCTCTTGGTAACGGCCAGAGCGGACCTGATGTGTGACAAACAGGTTGAGGTAGTTCAGCCAAGTAACGTCTTCACGCTTGCCCACAACTGAGGTGTAGTCGGTTGTCCAAGGCATACGCGGACCAGCCAGAATGTTTTCATATTGCTGGGTGATTGGCTTGACGGTTGTGTTCGTGGTGATACCGATATCGGCTTTACCTTGTGCAACAGCCAAGAAAACCTCGTTCTCGGACTGATAGCCTTGGTAGTTGCCTTCTTCGCCCCATTCGGCAGCGATCTTGAGCCACTCTTGCTCTGGCACCGTGCCGACAGCCGCCGCGACGCGTTTGCCGCGAATGTCCTCGAATGTCTCGATGCCGCTGTCCGCACCAACCACACCCTGCGCGTAGTAGATTGCGTACGGGATGGTGAAACCGACCGTACGGGCACGTGCAAGGCTGTCAGAGGTGCCGCCAAAGACAACATCCGCGCGCCCGGTGACGATAACCGGCAGACGCTCGGACCATGTCAGAGGCAGGATTTCATGCTCGACCTCAAGGGCCGCCGCCAGATCGGCGCAGTAATCCACGTCAAAGCCGGCAGGTTCGTTATTCTCGTCACGATACCCGATTGGTGGAAAGTCCAGAACGACGCCGCAGCGTAGCGTTCCACGGTCAACGACATCGTCAAGTGTGTCGGCCGCCACGGGTGTCGCGACGCTCGACGCTGCGATCGCCGCGGCTGATATGGCAGTGAGTATGATGCTTTTCATGTCAATTCCCTGTTGTGGTTTGATTCTAGTGCGCCTAGATTGGATACAATAAACATTATCCAAAAATCAATTGCTGAGTTTAATTCGACCAATCGACGATGGAAACGGCACTGGTACAGTTGGAGGATAACATGGGCTTCAAGTCAGTGAACGTCGCTCAGACCAAATCAGCAACACAAATTATTTTCGACGCATTGCGTCAGGCCATCATTTTGGGCGAGTTGGAAGACAGCGCCCCTTTGCGTCAGGAAGAAATTGCCAAAGCATTCAACACCAGTCGCATCCCTGTTCGCGAGGCGATCGCCCGACTTGAACAACTCGGCCTTGTCGAAACGCGCCGGTATAAAGGCGCGGTTGTCGCGGCCATATCAATAGAAGAGTTCAACGAAATCATCGACCTGCGCTCTGTCGTCGAAAGCGATGCGATCCGGCGGGCCGTTCCCCTGATGACCAAAGAGACATGTGCCAAGGCGCGGTCACATTTTGAAAATTTTGCCGTGGCGACAAAACCAGAAGCATGGACCGCCCTAAACCGTCAGTTTCACTGCTGTCTTTACGAGGCTGGACGATCACCAAACTATCTGGGTGTCATCAACCGTCTTCTGGATCGGGTGGATCGTTATCTGCGCACACAGCTTTCTCTGAGTGGAAGAATGGAAACGGCCACCCAAGAACACGAATGTATTTTGCTGGCCTGCGAGGCCGGAGATGCTGACCGAGCAGCCGCGCTGACATACGACCATGTGCAAGGCGTCAAGACGTCGCTCGGCAATTATCTGAAATCGAAAAGAGAACGCGCGTGCTAGGGGTGGGGTTAATACCTGCTTCTTTTCCGGCATTCCGAGCAATGCGCATTGCGCAGATGGCGTATCCTCTCACCGACGACCTGAAAGGCCTGACATGACGACGACAGCCGAACACAAAGCGACACTCTTTGTCCAGAACAACGCGCGCGGGCAGGTTTTGACCTGCAAGGAAGGGTTAAGCTTCTGGGGCGGGGTTGACCCTGACACCGGGGTGATCATCGACGCTCATCATCCCGACCACGGGGCCACCCTTGCGGGTCGGATTGTCCTGATGCCGACCTCTCGGGGGTCGTGCAGTGGCAGCGGTGTCATGCTGCAACTGGCGCGTAACGGGCAGGCCCCTGCCGCGCTCGTCTTTCGGGAAGAAGAGGACATTCTGACACTGGGTGCCATGATCGCGGCACGGCTCTTTGATCGTCCGATTGCAATCCTGCGGCTTGCGCCCGCGACCTATGACGCCTTGTCTGCGGCCGAGGTGGCAGAGGTTCGGGACGCAGAATTGCTGTTTGATGAACAGGTTATTGCCTTGCATCAGCCCAACGCCCACATGTTGAGCCTGAGTGAAAACGATCAAAAAATGCTGAGCGGACAAGGTGGCGACGCCCAGAAGATCGCCATGGAAGTCCTGTGCCTGATGGCCGCCGCGCAGGGTGCAACCCGCTTGATCGATGTGTCGCGCGCCCATATCGACGGCTGCATTTTGGCCCATGACGCCAACCTCGACTTTGCGGAAAAGATGCATCACATGGGGGCCAGAACCACCATCCCCACAACGATCAATGCCATTTCGGTGGATCGGGAGAACTGGCAAGATCAGGGCGTCGTACCGGTGTTCGGCTCCAAGGCGAGCCGCCTCGCCGATGCCTATGTCAACATGGGTGCGCGTCCGACATTTACCTGTGCTCCCTATTTGCTGGATGATACTCCCGCCGAAGGCGAGGCGATTGGGTGGTCCGAGTCCAACGCAGTCATCTATGCAAACTCGGTACTGGGTGCGCGCACACAAAAACATCCCGACTATCTGGACCTGTTCATCGCAATGACCGGACGCGCGCCCGATACGGGGGTCTATCTGGCCCAAAACCGACGGCCCAATTGCGAGGTGCATGTCCACCTGCCTGCGTCTTACGATGATGCAATCTGGCCGATGCTTGGCTGGCTGGCTGGAGCCGCCTCGCCAAGTGGTATCCCCATGCTCACGGGGCTCGAAGCCGCGTCACCCACGCCAGATGATCTCAAGGCGCTTTGCGCGGCCTTTGGCACGACGTCCGCCGCGCCAATGCTGCACGTTCGCGGCCATACGCCAGAAGGTGCCCTGCCCCTACCTGCGGGCGCTGAACGGCATGACATAACAGCGGCTAGTCTGGCGCAACTTTGGCAGGAATTTAATGCCGCGGATAATCATGTTGATCTGGTCGCAATCGGCAGCCCGCACGCATCCTTGACTGAATGTCGAAACTTCGCAAACTTCATCGGCGATGGAACCTGTCACGCCAACACCAAAACAATCGTAACGGTAGGGCGCAACGTTCTCGCCGAGGCCACTGACGAAGGCATCGTGAAACGTCTTGAGGCGGCCGACGTCCGGGTCATCCCTGACCTTTGCTGGTGTTCGATCACAGAGCCGATCTTTCCTCCGACAGCATCTGTTCTGATGACAAACTCGGGAAAGTACTCTCATTACGCCAAAGGTCTGACAGGCCGTGATGTGCGGTTCGGCAGTTTGCAGGATTGTGCAGATGTTGCCCTAAACGGTGTTGCGCGCAATGGGCTGCCCGAATGGCTGTTGTCCGAACAGTAGTCAGACCTTTGGGCATGGGCCAAGGGGGGCATTTTGCCCCCGGCATCACCGCTGATTTCGATTGCACATCACATGCATCCGTAGATCCTTGTACTGGAAATGCGGAACCGGCGGATTGACGGTGGGATTGCCAATCACCCGCAGGCTGAGCCACACAGCGATAACGGCAAAAATCACACCGCCCGCAGCCTGACCGATCAAAACACCCGGCGCGCCCCATAGCGCAGCGCCCCCGATGACCAGTGGCCATGTCCCAATCGTATGGCGTCCCCAGTTGATCCAAGTGGAATATCCCGGATGGCCAAGGTTGTTGAACGACGCATTGGCGACGAAGATTGCACCGTTAAAGAATGTGGCCAACGCGAGCGGACCGCAAAAGAGGAAGATCAACGCCTGCATTTCACCCGTTGCGTCAAAGAGATCGGCGATATGTCCGCGCAGAATAAAGAGCAATACCGAGACCGCAATCACATACAGGGCCACAAAGGTCAGCCCATCAAAGAACGCCTCGCGCACCCGTTCCATCTGACCTGCTCCAAAGTTTTGACCGATGATCGGACCGATGGCCCCCGACAGCGCCAGCACAACCGCAAAGACAACAGGTGTCATTCGGTTGATAACCGCCAGTGCGGCAACGGCATCCGTTCCGTGATTGGCCATCTCCCGTGTGACAATGGCGAATCCGACAGGTGTGGCGATTGTTGCCAGTACAGCAGGGATCGCAATCTGCGATGTCATGCGAAAATCACGTACTATGCATCGCGTTCTGGGTAGAGAAAACGCTGCGTAACGCCGGATTGCCGGATAGAATGCCGTCAGCATCGTGGCAATCCGCGCCAGCACCGTGGCAACAGCAGCCCCATCCAGCCCCATCCCGAGAGAGAAGATAAGGATCGGATCCAGCACAGCATTGACCGTGCCTCCGACCAATGCCGGATACATCGCCCGGCCCGCATCGCCATAGGCGCGCAATACCGCGACGGCCGTCATGCCAAGCCCGGAAATCGCGGTGGTCGGCAGGATAATCCACAGATATCGCTCAGCGGCGATCGCGACCTCGCCCTCGGCACCAATCAAACTCAGCAACCAGGTCATATTTGGCAGCGCCAGCAGCGGCACCAGCAGTCCCACGATCACGGCAATAACAGCGACACTGGCCGCAAATTCCTGCGCGTCCTGTTCGTCCTTGCCGCCTAGAGCGCGCGAAACCAATGCGCCGGCAGCAATCGAGAGGCCGATGTTGATCGCGCTGGCAAAGAACATCACCGTGCTGGCGTAGCCCGCAGCTGCGGCAAGCGCCTCCTGCCCCAACATCGAGATGAACAGAATATCGATCAGATCGACCGCAAAGATCGCCATCAGCCCGATACTGGACGTAAGCGACATGACCGAGACATGGCGCATCAGATTGCCGGAAACAAAGCTGGGGTCGGTGGCGAGGGTCATTTATATGCTCAATCAACAGTGGGCGGCGTCAAATCTGCCAGACCCGGGATTGAGCAGGTAAGTACGCGCTACGCAATAGCAAGCTGTAATGAGTGGCTGTGCAAATTTGCACAACCACTGCACTTGTGTCACGTCATGCGCGCCCTAGGATAGGGATCAGAAAAACGCCTGCAGCCCGGTTTGCGCCCGCCCGAGGATCAGCGCATGCACGTCATGCGTCCCCTCATAGGTGTTCACTGTCTCAAGGTTCATCATGTGGCGGATCACTTGGAATTCTTCGGAAATGCCATTGCCGCCATGCATGTCGCGGGACATGCGCGCGATATCCAGCGCCTTGCCACAGTTGTTACGCTTGATCAGCGAAATCATCTCTGGCGCCGCATTGGCATCATCCATCAGGCGCCCCACCCGCAGTGCCGCCTGCAGGCCCAGCGTGATTTCGGTCTGCATGTTGGCCAGTTTCAACTGAAACAGCTGCGTCTGTGCCAATGGCTTGCGGAACTGATGGCGGTCCAGCCCATATTGGCGTGCCCCGTGCCAGCAGAATTCGGCTGCGCCCATAACCCCCCATGCGATGCCATAGCGCGCACGGTTGAGACAGCCAAACGGACCTTTCAGCCCCTCGACATTGGGCAGCAACGCGTCTTCGCCAACTTCGACATCCTTCAACACGATTTCACCGGTGACCGAGGCGCGCAGACTTTGCTTGCCGGTGATCTTCGGCGCGCTAAGGCCCTTGGTGTCTTTTTCCAGAACGAATCCACGAATTTTGCCGTCATGCGCGTCGGATTTGGCCCAGACAACGAACACGTCGGCGATGGGACTGTTGGAAATCCACATTTTCGACCCGTTCAGACGATAGCCGCCATCGGTCTTTACCGCGCGGGTTTTCATGCCCGACGGGTCACTGCCCGCATCGGGCTCTGTCAGGCCAAAGCACCCAATCAATGTGCCAGCAGCGAGACCCGGCAAATACTTCTGCCGCTGCTCTTCGCTGCCATAGGCGTAGATCGGATACATCACGAGGCTGGATTGCACGGACATCATCGACCGGTATCCGCTGTCCACACGCTCTATCTCGCGCGCGACCAGACCGTAGCCGACATAACCGCCGCCCAGCCCGCCATATTCCTCTGGAATGGTCGTACCCAACAGGCCCATTTCGCCCATCTCGGCGAACAACTCGGGCGCAACGGTTTCTTCGGCATAAGCCTTGATCACGCGGGGCTGCAACTTTTCCTGCGCAAAACTGCGCGCGCTCTGTGCGATCATCCGCTCGTCTTCTTCGAGCTGATCGTTCAGGCGAAACGGATCCTGCCAGTCAAAATTTCCCAGATCGGGGGCATCTTTGGCTTTGAGTTTGGGGGCGTCGAGGCTCATGTCGGGTCCTTTCATGCGGTTTGCGCAAGCTGCGTCATGTTGGCTTGCTCTATACCGCGCATAAGGGCAAAAGAATAGCGAGGTTTTGGCAATCATACATGAGGAAATCGCATAGATGCCCCTGCCCCGCCGTTTTCTGCCATCCATCGCCAGCCTACGCGCGATCGAGGCGCTCGATCGTCTTGGCAGCGCCACGGCGGCCGCCGACGCCCTATCGCTGAGCCAAAGTGCGGTCAGCCGACAGTTGCAGACGTTAGAGGAACAGTTGGGCGTGTCTCTGATCCGCCGCGAGGGGCGCGGTATGACCCTTAGCTCCGAGGGCGTCGCCTATGCCGGGGAAATTCGCAACGCGCTGGGACAAATTGCCCAGGCGTCGATGAAAGCGGCGCTCAACCCGGCGGGCGGTAGCCTGAATCTGGCGATTCTGCCCACCTTCGGCATGCGCTGGCTGGTGCCCCGCCTGCCGGATTTCGCCCGCGCCCATCCCGAAGTGACAATCAACCTTTCAACACGCTTCCGGGCGTTCAACTTTGCCGCAGAAGGATTCGACGCGGCGATTCATTTCGGTCAGCCTGATTGGCCGGGCACTGACGGTATAAGGCTGCGGCCAGAAGCTGTGATCGCGGTCTGCGCGCCCGGTCTGTTGGCCGAGCATCCGCCGCGAACGGCACAGGATTTGTTGTCCCTGCCCCTGTTGCATATCGAGACGCGGCCTGAAGCATGGCCGGCATGGTTTGCTGCGCATGGCGTCGAGGTGACCCGCGCCGCCGGAACGGTCCATGATCAGTTCGCAACCATCACGCAGGCCGCGCTGCATGGCCTGGGCGTGGCGCTGTTGCCCGACTATCTGGCAGAGCAGGAACTGGCCGCCGGGCGGCTCGTCGCGGCATGGGGTGGTGCGACAGCATCACCGGGGGCTTATTGGCTGGTCTGGCCAGAAGCCAGAGCGCAGGATGCCGCATTGGCCAAGTTTCGTGACTGGATTGGCAGCCAGATCAACGAAGATGATTTGCTCCCGCGCTAGATGCACGAAAAGCTCTGGCGTTCCGGCTTGGGATTTTGCAACCGACCGCCGCGGTCTTCAACCGAGCGCGTAACCCGCGCCGCGCACCGTCCGCAGCGGATCGTCGCCACCATGCTGGCACAGCGCCTTGCGCAACCGCCCGATATGCACATCGACGGTCCGGGTGTCCACATAGATGTCACGGCCCCAGACACGGTCCAGCAATTGATCGCGGCTCCAGACGCGGCCCGGCTTTTCCATGAACGTCGCCATCAGACGAAACTCGGTCGGCCCCAGCTTGAGCTGCTTTTGGGACCGTGTGACACGGTGGGTTTCCGCATCAAGTACGATATCGGCGTATTCCAGTCGCTGGCCGACCGTGGCTGGCCGTGTACGGCGCAACTGCGCGCGCACCCGCGCCATCAACTCCACAACAGAATAGGGTTTCACGACATAATCATCCGCACCCGTCTCTAATCCACGTACGCGGTCCACCTCTTCGGAACGTGCCGACAGCATGATGATCGGCACCGCGCGCGTCTCGGCCTTGATCTTGAGCTGACGGCACACTTCGATCCCCGACACCCGTGGTAGCATCCAATCAAGAACAATAACGTCGGGTTGAACTTCGGGAACCATCAGCAATGCTTCTTCGCCGTCTTCGGCGGTGGCCACCTGAAACCCGTCCGCTTCCAGATTGTAGGTCAGCACCTCGCGTTGTGCCGGTTCGTCCTCGACCAGCAAAATCCTGGGGCGATCAAAACTCATTCCATCTGCTCCTTTACACACCCAGCCCGGCGTCAGTCGATGTCAGATCACCCTTTGGACGGGCTTCATCGGGCATCTCACCTGTTACCAGATAAATAACCTGTTCGGCGATCGAGGTGACATGATCCCCCATACGTTCGGTGTTCTTGGCGATGAAATGCAGATGCATGCACGACGTGATATTACGCGGATCTTCCATCATAAAGGTCAGGAATTCGCGGAACAGAGCATTATACATCTGATCGACATCCTCATCACGCTGGATGATCTCGGCTGCCAGTGCCACATCGCGCTGAATATAGCTGTCCAGCGCGTCCTTGAGCATACGCTCCACCTCGCGCGCCATCCGGCGCAACGCGGCCGGTGATCCCTCGACAGGTGCGTAGCCCGCCAGCAGCCCCGTCCGCTTGGCCATGTTCTTGGCGTAATCACCGATCCGTTCCAGATTGGCGCTGATCTTGATCACGGACAGGATCAGACGCAGATCCTTGGCTGTTGGCGACCGAAGCGCGATGACTCGCGCGGCTTCTTCATTGATCTGCATCTCGAGCGCATCAATCGCCTTGTCGCGGCGGCGCACGGTATCTGCCAACTCTCCGTCGCGTGTCTCTAGCGAAATGGCGGCGTCTATGATTGCCTCCTCGACAAGCCCGCCCATCTTCATAATTTGGGCCTGAATCGTCTCCAGATCGCGGTCAAAGGCCGAGGCGATATGAGTATCCTGCATCTGTTCTCTCCCTAGCCGATCCGTCCGGTGATGTAGGACTCTGTCCGCTCATCTTCGGGGTTGGTGAATATTTGTGCCGTGTCGCCAAATTCGACCAGATGGCCGAGGTGGAAAAATGCGGTCTTCTGGCTGACGCGCGCCGCCTGCTGCATCGAGTGGGTGACGATCACCACCGAATAATTGCCGCGCAACTCGTCAATCAGCTCTTCGACCTGTGCCGTTGCAATCGGGTCAAGCGCGCTGCACGGCTCGTCCATCAGCAGCACTTCGGGCTCGGTGGCCACGGCCCGCGCGATGCACAGGCGCTGTTGCTGGCCGCCTGACAGGCCGGTGCCGGGTGCATGCAACCGGTCCTTGACCTCGTTCCAGATCGCACCACGGCGCAATGCTCTTTCCACGATATCATCCAGATCGCTCTTGGTGCGGGCCATTCCGTGAATGCGCGGCCCGTAAGCAACGTTGTCGTAAATGGACTTGGGGAACGGGTTCGGCTTTTGAAAGACCATTCCGACCTGAGCACGTAGCTGGACGGGATCCACACGCTTGTCATAGATATCAGTGCCATCAAGGCGGATGTCACCGGTCACTCGGCACACGTCGATGGTGTCGTTCATCCGGTTCAGGCAACGCAAGAAGGTGGACTTGCCACAACCCGAAGGCCCGATAAAGGCTGTCACCGTCTTGTCCGCGATGTCCACACTGACATCCTTGATGGCGTGGGTGTCACCATAGTGGACCTGCACGCCGCGGGCGGAAAATTTGATATCTTGTTGGTTCACTTTGTTCTCCGCAAGATTGGGGGCGTCATACATCGTTTCTATCCTTTTCTACCACTTCCGCTCAAACTTGCTGCGCAGGAAGATGGCGACGGCGTTCATCGTGATCAGGAAGGTCAGCAGCACCAGAATGGCGGCAGACGTCCGGCTGACAAAGCCGCGCTCTGGGCTGTCGGCCCATATGAAAATCTGCGTCGGCAGTGCGGTCGCACTGTCGAGCGGTGTATCGGGGGCAGAGGTGATAAATGCGTTCATCCCGATCAACAACAACGGAGCCGTTTCCCCCAGTGCCTGCGCCAGACCGATGATCGTGCCGGTCAGGATACCCGGCATGGCCAGAGGCAGGACGTGACCGAATACCACCTGATGCTTGGACGCGCCAACACCCAGCGCCGCCTCGCGGATCGAGGGTGGCACGGCCTTGAGCGCGGCGCGCGTGGCGATGATGATCGTCGGCATGGTCATCAGCGCAAGCGTCATCCCCCCCACCAGCGGCGCGGAGCGTGGCATACCGAACCAGCCTATGAACACCGCCAATGCCAGCAAGCCAAAGACGACCGAAGGCACCGCCGCCAGATTATTGATGTTCACCTCGATGATGTCGCTGAACCGCGTCCTTGGTGCGAATTCCTCCAGATAGATCGCCGCGCCAATACCGATTGGGAACGAGATCAGGAAACACACCAGAAGTGCCCAAAAACTACCGATCAGCGCGCCTTTGAGGCCCGCCAGTTCAGGAAAGCGGGAGTCGGCGTTGGTGATCAACCCCCAGTTCAATGGTTGGCTGATAGTGCCAGCGTGTTGCAACGTATCAAACCATCCGATCTGGCGGTCCGACAGCTTGCGTTGGTTCTCAGGGCTGTCTCGGTTGACCTGGCCTTTGGTCAGCTGGTCATAATCGTCTGAAACCGGCACTTTGATCGTCAGGATCTCTCCGATCAGGTCTGGGTTATCCTTTACCCGGTCGCGCAACTGAAATTGTGCGCCCTTCGACAGAATGCTCTCCAGTTTACGCAGGTCAGCCCGGCCCGAAATTTCGGGAAAATATGACTGGAGACTGTGAAGCAGGATATCATCAAACTTACCGCGTTGTATTTTGTCCTTCGAGATCTCGTCAGGATCAATAAACACTTCAAGTTCAATATGTGTTTGAATGAACGCCTTGTGGCCGCTGCTGACCAGCGATGCAATCAGGATAAACAGCATCACCGCAGCAAAGCTGATCGCAGCGATTCCCAACCCCTGAAGGATCACCTGATTGCGGTTGCGTCGTTTCACGTTTGAATTGCCTGCCGACACTATGGACGACTTGTTCGCGGAAATATCAGTCATTGCGAGGGTCCTTAGTCGTAGGCTTCGCGATACTTGCGCACGATACGCAAGGCGAAGACGTTGATTATCAGCGTGACGATGAACAGCATCATGCCTAGTGCGAAAGCCGCCAATGTCTTGGGGTTGTCAAAGGACGTATCCCCGATCAGCAAGGTAACAATCTGAACGGTCACGGTTGTTACGCTATCCAGTGGGTTGATCGTCATCTTGGCAATCAGTCCCGCCGCCATGACCACGATCATCGTTTCACCGATGGCGCGGCTAACGGCCAACAGGACGCCGCCGACGATACCGGGTATGGCGGCCGGAAACAGGATATTGGTCATCATTTCGGCTCGCGTCGCCCCCAGCCCCAGCGCGCCATCACGCAGGCTTTGCGGTACCGCCGACAAGGCATCATCGGCAAAGGAAGAGATGAAAGGGATCAGCATGATCCCCATCACGCTGCCCGCCGCAAGCGCAGTGTTTGGCGATACGTCAAGCCCGATGGACTGACCGAAACTCCGGATTGCAGGTGCCACGACCAGAACCGCAAAGAAGCCATAGACAACCGTTGGCACCCCAGCGAGGATTTCGAGAAACGGCTTCGCAACCGCGCGCACCCGCTTTGGTGCAAACTCATTCAGATAGATTGCCGACATCAGCCCGACCGGCACTGCCAGAAACAGGGCGATGGCCGTGATCACCAATGTGCCCAGAAACACCGGCAGCCAACCGAATGCTCCCTCAGCCGCGACTTGATCCTCGCGCAGTGGGATTTGTGGCTCCCAGTTGGTCCCGAACAGGAATTCGGTGACCGGCACCTTGGCAAAGAATTTTGCCGTCTCAAACACCAGCGAGGCAACGATACCGATGGTGACAAAAATTGCCGCCACCGCACAAAAGATCATCAGGCCCGATACTATACGTTCCACACCGTGACGGGCACGAAACTCGGCAGAAACCTTGCGGCGGGAAAAGACCATCAGGACCAGCGAGAGCGCCACCACCATGACCAGCAACAGCTGGCCGCTGCGCGCGTTCGCGGCGACATACCGCTCTGCGGCGTCGAGCTTCCATTGCTCGGGGGTGCCAAAGATGTTGCCGATGGCGATGGACTTGATTTCGGCGACGATCAGCTGGACCTCACCTGTCCCCAGCCCCTCGAGACGGTCGGAAATGTCGGATTTGAGGATCGCGTCAATCACGGTGCCCTGTAGCACCAGCCACAACAGTATCAGCACCAGTGTTGGCACCAAGATCATAAGCAGAGAATAAAAGCCGTGAAAGCGCATCAACGAATGGAGCCGCGCCCCACCATTTCTGATACCGGCCGCAGCCTGACGATTCCAGACATAGCCAAAAATGGAAAGTACGAGCAGGCAGAGAAAGGCAGCGGTGGTCATGACGCCCTCGATCCGAGAAAAAGAGGCCGCCCGACGGTGTCGCGCCGGGCAGCCGATTGAACAGAGCGGATGATCAGGATTTTGCTTCCATGTTCATCGCTTCTACAGCGTTGTCCTGCATCTTGGTGCGCGTCGCGTCACCCAGCGGGACGAGGCCGCGCTCGGACAGGTAGCCACCCGGACCCATTGCATCTTCGGAAACATATTCCTCGATGAACTCTTGCAGGTTCGGGATCACGCCGCGATGCGCGTTCTTGACGTAGAAGAACAACGGGCGCGAGATGTCGTAGTCGCCGCTCTCAATGGTATCAAAGCTGGGCTCGACACCTTCGATCGACACAGCTTTCAGCGTGTCCGAGTTCTCATACAGGAACGAGTAGCCAAAGATGCCAACCGCGTTCGCGTCGGCTTGCAGGCGTTGGACGATCAGGTTGTCGTTTTCGCCGGCTTCGACAAAGGGGCCGTCCTGACGCAGACGCGCGCAGTTATCTTCGGCCCAGTCGTGACCTTTTTCCTTGATCATCGGGATGTCCATGCAGCCGTCGACAATTGCCAGTTCGACGAATGCGTCACGGGTGCCCGATGTCGGCGGGGGGCCATAGGCAAGGATATCTTCATTCGGCAGACTGGCGTCGATGTCGGACCATTTCATGTAGGGATTGGCGACCATTGCGCCATCGACGGGAACCTCAGCCGCAAGTGCGAGGTAAACCTGCTCTTCGGTCAAATCCCAGTCGTGCGCGCTCTCGCGCGAAACAGCGATGGACAGCCCGTCATTGCCGATCTGAACTTCGGTGACCTCTGTCACGCCGTTCTCAATGCACAACGCATATTCGGATGCCTTCATTGCGCGCGAGGCACCTGTGATGTCGGGGTGGCCTTCGCCGATACCGCCGCAAAAGATTTTCATGCCGCCGCCGGTGCCGGTCGACTCAACGATCGGCGAAGGCGCGCCAGTGACGTTCGAGAATTGCTCGGCCACAGCTTGGGTGTAGGGGAATACCGTGGATGAACCGACGATGCGGATTTCGTCGCGCGCAGCAGCCGCAGTGGCAGACACGGCAACGAGGGCAAGCACAGAGGTGCTGACTTTTCCAAAGGACATGTAAAACTCCTGATTTCGTTTTTGGGCGGAGGCTTGCTCAGCCCCTCACAGGTTGCTGAATATCCCTGCTCTGCTGCGCTTTTGTTGCAGTTTTGTAACGAGAACATGACACCGCTGGATGCCGTTGGGTCACACGCGGGGTTGCTGCAAATGCGGCAATCGCCCTACTGGGGTGCGGCTGGCAGCAACACCTTGAATGTGCTGCCCTTTCCTACTTTGCTGTCAATCCTCAGTCGCCCACGGTGGCGATTGACGATATGCTTAACAATCGCCAAGCCCAAGCCGGTCCCACCCATTTCACGACTGCGGTGGCTGTCCACGCGATAGAATCGCTCGGTGAGTCGCGGCATATGCTGAGGGTCGATTCCCGGCCCCTGATCCGTAACCGCGATCACCGCCCCCGGCCCGCGTAGCGCCGGTTCGGCCTCTGATAGATGCAGAGTAACGTCGACCCGTTTGCCGGCCCCTCCGTATTTCAGCGCATTCTCCAGCAGGTTGGTAATGACCTGCCGCAACTGATCGGAATCGCCCGGCACGCTGATACCGTCATCTGGCAGATCGAGAACCACCTCGACCGCCGCGCTTTCGGTCAGCGGGCGCAGTGTGTGGCAGACTGACTTTAGCAATGCGCCCAGATCGACCATATCCTTGGGGCGCATACGCTCTTGCCCCTCGACCCGGCTGAGCGACAGCAGATCGCGCACCAGACGCTCCATCCGGCTGGCCTCGTGGTGCATAGTGGTCAGGAACCGTTTTTGCGCTGCCATGTCATCCTTTGCCGGTCCTTGCAGCGTCTCAATAAACCCCAGCAACGCCGTCAAAGGTGTGCGCAGCTCATGGCTGACATTTGCGACAAAATCCCGCCGCATCTGGTCGGCCTGCTCCAGATGGGTGATGTCCTCCAGACACACCAGCACACCGACCTCACCGGAGAATTCCACATAGCTGGCGGTCACGATGAAAGTGGTGTCCTGCGCCCCATCACTGGACAGATACCGGGTAGTGCGCTGATCGCGATCGCGCATTGCCCCCTCAATGGCATCCAGCACGTTCGGTTGACGTAATGCGGTGATAAAATGCCGCCCCGTCAGCGCGCCACCCAACAACGCGCGCGCGCGGTCGTTTGCTCCGACAATCTGCTCGGTCGTGCCAATCAGCAGCGCGGGCATCGGCACCGCTTGTAACAATGCGTTGAAATCGACCGTCTGCATCCGCTCTATCCGCGCAGTGGTACGGCCAGCGGCATCAGCCCGGCCCGGAACCTCCGCATGTTTTCCTGATAGTGCAGCGCGCTGGCCTTCAGTCCCGCAATCGCCTGTGCGTCCAGCTGGCGCACCACTTTGCCCGGACTGCCCATTACCAGACTGCCATCGGGGATCACCTTGCCTTCGGTAATCAGCGCACCTGCGCCGATCAGGCAATTGTCGCCGATCTGCGCCCCATTGAGGATCGTCGCGCCCATCCCGATCAGGGAGTTGGTTCCGATGGTACAACCATGCAGCATCGCCTTGTGTCCGATGGTGCAACCCGCGCCGATACGCAGCGGGTACCCTATATCCGTGTGCATGACGGTGTTTTCCTGCACATTGCTGCCGGCCCCGACTGTGATCAGCTCGTTATCGCCCCGCAACGTGGCACCGAACCAGATCGACGTGCCGCTTTCCAGCGACACCCGCCCGATCACGTTGGCATCAGGCGCGACCCAGTAATCGCCGTCTTCCGGCGGCTGCGGCTCAATACCGTCCAAAGCATAAAGTGTCATTTGCGATCCTCGAATTGCAGTTGCAAATTGCGCACGTGCTGGGTCAGGCTCGGTTGCTGGATGCGCCGCAGCCGCGCGGCCGAGATGATCTCTTTCAACTGCGCCTCGGTCGCGTCCAGATCGTCATTGACCAGCACATAGTCATACTCGGCCCAGTGGCTGATTTCATCCCAACTCTTTTGCATGCGCTTGGCGATCACCTCTGCGGTGTCCTGCCCGCGCGCATCCAGCCGGCGATGCAGTTCGGGGATCGAGGGCGGCAGGATAAAGATCGACAGCGTGTGCTTGCCCAGATCAGAGTTCTGGATTTGCTGCGCCCCCTGCCAGTCAATGTCAAACAGCACATCGCGCCCGGCATCTATCGCGGTTTCAACAGGAGCTTTGGGTGAGCCGTAAAAGTTACCAAAGACAAAGGCATGTTCCAGCATCTCTCCCTCGGCCACATCACGGCGAAATCGTTCTTCGGTGAGGAAATGATAATGCTCGCCATCCACTTCGCCATCGCGCGGCGCGCGCGTGGTGGCCGAAACTGAAAAACTGAGACCCTCGTCCCATTCCAACAGTCGCCGCGACAATGTGGACTTTCCGGCACCAGACGGTGACGACAGAATAATCAAAAGGCCGCGCCGCTGGGTCATATCCAATCCTTTTGCATCTGAGGGCTATTCCACATTCTGCACCTGTTCACGCATCTGGTCGATCACCGCCTTGAGCGCAAGACCGATGGTCGTCAAACTACCCGACTGCGCCTTTGAACACAGCGTGTTGGCCTCGCGGTTGAACTCCTGCATCAGGAAATCCAGCTTGCGCCCAACAGCGCCATCCTGCGTCAGCAGGTCGCGGGCTGCGGTCACATGGGTGCGCAGGCGGTCAATCTCTTCGGTCACATCCGATTTGACAGCAATCAGCGCCAATTCCTGCGTCAGCCGCGCCTCGTCCACGCCGTCGGTATTGTCCATCACCCGCGCCAGCGACGCGCGCAGTGCACTCGCCACCTCGTCCCTCCGTTCTTCGGCAGCGATCACCGCCTCATCCGTCAATCGCGCGACCTCGTCCAATTGCTCTGTCAGAATACCGTGCAACGCTTTGCCTTCGGTGGCGCGCATCTGCTGAAATGCGTCCAGAACCGGATCAAAATCTGCCAACAACACCTTGGATAGGGCGCTGCTGTCCTGATCTGCGCTGGCTGTTTCCAACACGCCACGCACAGACAGTACATCGCCGGGGCGCGCAGGTGCCAGCGACAGCCCCTGCGCCATTGCCCGCGCCTCGACCTCTGCCATTGCGGCCAGAACATCATCGAGCTGCGCCGCGTTTACACGCAACCGCCCCCCCTGTTCTTCGGCCTGAATACGCAACCCGACAGAGACATTGCCACGGGCCAGTGCCTTGGTCAGCCGTGCACGCAGCCCGGCCTCCAGCCCTTCGATCCAATCAGGCGCGCGTACACGCAGATCCAGCCCCTTGCCATTTACGCTGCGCAATTCCCAGACCCAAGAATACCCCTCATGCGCGCCGCGTGCCGCGGCAAAACCGGTCATTGATATCAGCAAGCGAGATCCTCCTGGATAGCCAGATCACATCATGCTTCGTGTCCTAAGGGGTTGCCCCAGTATAGGCAAGCATGCGCCACGTCCTATCCTTGGCGCGCGACGGGTTAACCAATTGCAGCGGATTTTAGATAATATCGCTTTGAAATGTGCGATATCTTCAATGCCCCGGACGCAACGCCCGGCGGGACGGATACGAGAGGTGCGTAACATGTATGACGAAGACTGTAGTGACAAGCCCGGTAACCATGACACGGATGATGTCCATCATCTGCACCCATGTCCGAACGAAGCCGAGGATGCGCAGGCTATGGAGGCGGTCATCGCCTATTGGCAACGGTGTCGCGTCAACGGTCCTGTACCACGTCGATCTGATATTGATCCGCGCGGCATTGAGCCGCTTTTGTCCAACGCCTTCATCGTCGAGAGGATCGCGCCCGGTCTGGCGCGTCTGCGGGTGGCAGGGGCACATCTGTCGGACCTGTTGGGAATGGAAGTGCGCGGCATGCCGATCAGCGCCCTTTTCAACCCCGACCAGCGCGACGCATTGGCACAACACTTGGTGCAGGTGTTCGATGCTCCCGCCATTATGCACCTGTCGCTGCGATCAGACGGGGCTTACGGCACATCTGCGCTGACCGGCTCTATGGTGCTGCTGCCGTTGGCCAGCGATCTGGGTGATATTTCGCGCGCATTGGGGTGTTTGATCACCCACGGCGACGTGATCCGCGCGCCACGGCGCTTTGACATCACCCACCACCGGACTTCGGCCATCGACCCGGCACTCCCCGCAGAGGTAGGATTCGCCGATACCCGCGCCGACTTCGCCCCCCGAAAGACGTCAGAGCGGCCATATCTGCGGTTGGTTCAGTCCGAATGATCTGACACTGCGGAAATGAAAAAGGCCGGGCGAAAACCCGGCCTCTTAATATTTTGTTGGTGTAGGCCGCGCTTCAGCCCGGCCTCCGTCAAACGGCTTCGACAGCCGGGCGCTCTCCGCGCAGACCTGACAGTTCTTCAGCCACTAGAAAGGCCAGCTCCAGCGATTGCGACGCGTTAAGGCGTGGGTCGCAGGCCGTGTGGTAACGATCACTCAGATCTTCGTCGCTGACCGCACGCACGCCGCCGGTGCACTCGGTCACGTCCTGACCTGTCATTTCGAAATGCACACCACCGGGAATCGTACCCTCGGATTTGTGGATGCCAAAGAATTCACGAACCTCGCGCAGCACCGCCTCAAAGGGACGGGTCTTGTACCCGCTTGCCGATTTGATGGTGTTGCCGTGCATCGGATCACAGACCCAGACGACGTTGGCGCCCTCTTCCTCTACCGTGCGAATGAGGCGCGGCAGGTGTTCGTTGACGTTGCCCGCCCCGAACCGTGCGATCAATGATAGGCGACCCGCCTCGTTTTTCGGGTTTAGCCGTGCCATTAGCACTTTCAGGTCTTCGGATGTCATCGACGGCCCGCATTTCATGCCAATCGGGTTCAGTACACCACGTGCGAATTCCACGTGCGCGCCATCGGGTTGCCGTGTGCGATCACCGATCCAGATCATATGACCAGACCCCGCGAGCCATTTGCCCGAAGTACTGTCGAGCCGCGTCAGCGCCTCTTCGTATTCCAGCAACAGCGACTCGTGGCTGGTGTAGAAATCGACCGTCTGCAACGCTTCGTTGCTGTCACTGTCCAGCCCGGCGGCCTTCATAAAGTCGAGCGCGTCACTGATCCGGTTGGCCATATCACGATACCGCTCGGCTTTTTCGCCCTCGGTAAAGCCAAGCGTCCAGCTATGCACCTTGTGCATGTCCGCATAACCGCCCTTGGAAAACGCGCGCAGCAGGTTCAACGTGCCCGCCGCCTGCGTATAGGCCTGAAGCATCTTGGTCGGGTCGGGAACCCGCGCGCCTTCGGTGAACGCCAGCTCGTTGATGATATCGCCGCGATAGCTGGGCAATTCCACACCGCCTTGCGTCTCGGTCGGCGCGCTGCGTGGCTTGGCAAATTGCCCAGCCATGCGGCCCACTTTTACCACGGGTACCTTGGCCGCGAAGGTCAGTACCATCGCCATCTGCAACATCACCTTGAACGTGTCACGGATCGCATCGGCACTGAACTGGTCGAAACTCTCGGCGCAGTCCCCACCTTGCAGCAGGAACGCTTCGCCGCGGGATGCGGCGCCCAGCTCTGCCTTCAGGCGGCGCGCCTCTCCGGCAAAGACCAACGGCGGAAACTGCGACAGTTTCGCTTCGACCTCGGTCAACGCGTCCGCGTCGATATAGTCCGGCATCTGCACCCGTGGCTTGCTGCGCCAGGTGGTTTTTTGCCATTCTGTCATGGTCTCAGTCTCCGATATGCGTCAGATTGAATTGCTTCTTTAGCAAAGGCGTTTCTGATAGACCATATGGGGATGGTGCAATTTATTGCAATTTGGCTGCCCAAGCCTTGTCATTTGCGACATTTTCGTGAAACACGATCTGAACAAGGGACCGTAACGCAGGAGTGGCATCCGATGGTCGAAATGACGACAAAAGGTCCGACAGGCACCCAGCGTGCCCCACGTCGTTTCGTATTCGTTCTGGTTGATAATTTTACGCTGCTCAGTTTCGCCGCCGCCGTTGAATGCCTTCGCATCGCAAATCGCATGGCTGAACGTACCCTGTATTCGTGGGTCGTTGCTGGCGACACGGAAACAACCATTGCCTGCTCTGCCGGCGCGCGGTTCCAGATTGACATGAATCTGGATGAACTGACCCGTGACGACACAGTGCTGATTTGTGGCGGGGCAGACATACAACAGGCCACCACGAAACGACTGCTCAGCTGGCTGCGGCGCGAGGCGCGACGTGGGTTGAAAATCGGCGGATTGTGTACCGCATCCTATGTTCTGGCGCGTGCCGGTCTGCTGGAGGGCAAACGCGCCACGATCCACTGGGAAAATCACGACAGCTTCTCCGAAGAGTTCGAAGAGGTCAATCTGACCAAATCGGTGTTCACCGTTGACGGCAACCGGATGACTACTGCGGGTGGCACGTCCTCTATTGATCTGATGCTCAAGCTGATTGCGGATGACCACGATGAAAAGCTTGCCAGCGCGGTGGCCGATCAACTCATCTACAGCTCGATCCGCACCGATCAGGACACGCAGCGCCTATCTGTGCCGACCCGCATCGGTGTGCGACACCCCAAGCTAAGCCAGGTCATCCAGATGATGGAGGCCAATATCGAAGAACCGATCAGCCCATCAATCCTTGCCAAGGACGCGGGCATGTCCACGCGTCAGCTAGAGCGTCTCTTTCGCCGCTATCTCAGCCGTTCACCAAAACGCTATTACATGGAGTTGCGGCTGCAAAAGGCCCGTAACCTGTTGATGCAGACCGATATGACCGTGATCAACGTCGCACTGGCCTGCGGGTTCTCTTCGCCATCGCATTTCTCAAAATGCTACCGCGCGCATTATGACACGACACCCTACCGTGAGCGCGGTGCACATGCCTCGCGTCTGTCTGTCTGACATCTGCCGTTTAAAACAGCTCGTTCAACGTGGCAAACGTTGTGTTGAACTTGAAATGCACCGCGATCAATCCGTCTCCACGATCATGCAGAAGTACATAAACATACAGATAACGCAGCCCGGTCCAGTAGACGTATAGCTCCTGCCGCCAGCCGCCGCCCATCTCGTCGATCTTCATCACATCCACATGCTCGAAATCCTGCGGAAACAGGCGGCGTACCCGTTCCTGAAGGCCTGTCAATTCTTGTTCCGTCATCTCGTCCGCGCCGCCAAAGGCACGCATCACGTCCGCGATGTCGCGTGACATGATCAGCCCGTCTAGCGTCGCGCGCATGTCTGCGTAGTCTTTGAAAATCGGTTCGTCGGTCTGTGCGGCCGCTGGCATGGTCAGAACCAAAGATAAGATTAAAGCGAGGAAATATCGCATTCAGAACCTCATAATCTGTAAACTCTATCCGGTCAGCTTGGCATGCGTTCGTCCACCTGACTAGGGAGAAAGTCGAAACAACGCGCCCTGCCCTTCGGACAACACCCAAATTGTGCCATCTGGGGCTTCGCGAATGTCACGGGTGCGCGATGTTTCGTCGCCTTTGATCCGCTCGCGCAATGCCAGCGGCTGGCCTGATAACCGCGCCACATGGCCAAATTTCAATGACCCGACAAAGAAATGACCGCGCCATTTGGGCCAGAGCCGCCCGGAATAGATCATCAACCCCGAAGGGGCGATCGAGGGATCCCAGTAATAGGCGGGCTGCTCCATTCCCGGTTTTGCGGTGCCTTCGCCGATCTTACGACCCGAATAGTGCCGCCCGTAGGAAATCACCGGCCAACCGAAATTCGCGCCCTTGCGGATACGGTTCACCTCGTCGCCTCCTTTGGCGCCGTGTTCGCTGACCCAAAGCTGCCCTCGCAGGTCCAATGTGGCACCCTGCGGGTTTCGATGGCCATAAGACCAGATTTCGGGCTGCGCCCCTGCTGTCCCGACGAACGGGTTGTCACCGGGCACACGTCCGTCCCGGCTGATCCGCAGGACAGAGCCGTTTTCGCGCCCCAGATCCTGCGCTGACGGCCTGTCACCGCGCTCGCCTACCGTGACAAACAACATACCATCGCGTCCTTCGACCAACCGCGAGCCGAAATGACGCCCGCCGCTGCTGCCTCTTTCCATCTCAAAGATCACGCGCCAGCCGGTCAGGCTACTTGCATCGCCATTCAACCGGGCCGTCGCAACGGCAGTACCTGACCCGCCACCCGGCTGTGCGAGCGCATGACTGAAATAAAGCTGCCGACTTTGTGCAAAGTCGCGCGGGACCAGAACATCTAGCAGACCGCCCTGCCCGTTCACGTCCACCGGCCCGACACCACTCACTGCACGCCGCTGACCATCCGTCCCGACATACCATAGGCGACCGCGCTTTTCGGTGATCAAGACCCCGCCTCCGGGCAGAAACCCGAACGACCATGGCGACTTCAGTCCGCTTGCGACTGTCTCCACCTTAAGCCGACCTGCGCTGCTGTCGAGCGCAGCCGCAGGGGTAGCCAGCCCCAGCAAGAAAACCGGCAGGAATATGAGGGTGTTCAGTACGCGCATTTGCAAACCTCCGTATCGTACCATCAACGAAATGGAGGGATTGACCTCAAAGTCCAGCATGTAATTATCAACTTTATTCACAGGTACCTGTGGATAAGTCTGTGGATAAATTTACAATACCCAACGTCAGGCGCGTTTTCCAGATATCTGCGCAACGCCCAGAACATCCAGTACCTTGGCCTCAATTTGCGCGGCATCCATTCCGGCAACCTTGTACATGTCTTCCGGGCTGGCCTGATCAATGAAAATGTCAGGTAGCACCATCGAGCGGAATTTCAGGCCGCTGTCGAAAACGCCCTCCTCGGCCAGCAACTGCGCAACATGACTGCCGAACCCGCCGATCGCGCCTTCTTCAATCGTAATCAGTGCCTCATGTTCGCGCGCCAATCGCAGGATCATTTCGTGGTCCAGAGGTTTGGCAAACCGCGCGTCGACGATGGTGGGCGCAATGCCCTTGGCGCCTAGGCTTTCCGCCGCGCGGCGAACTTCGCCCAATCGCGTGCCAAAGCTGAGCAACGCGACCCGAGTACCCTCTTGGATCATCCGTGCCTTGCCGATTTCCAGCGGCACACCGACCTGGGGCATTTCCACCCCTTCGCCTTCGCCACGCGGATAACGGAATGCGATGGGACCCTCATCATGCGCCGCCGCCGTCGCAACCATATGCACCAATTCGGCCTCGTCCGCTGCGGCCATGACCACGAACCCCGGTAGGTTGCTTAGAAACGCGACATCGTAGCTGCCTGCGTGGGTCGCTCCATCGGCCCCGACCAACCCGGCGCGGTCAATGGCAAAGCGTACCGGCAGGCGCTGAATCGCAACATCATGCACTACCTGATCATAACCACGTTGCAGGAATGTCGAATACAGTGCGCAAAACGGACGCAAGCCGCCCGCCGCCATGCCCGCAGCAAATGTCACCGCATGTTGCTCTGCGATTCCCACATCGAAACACCGGCTTGGGTATCGTTCGTTGAACAGGTTCAGCCCGGTCCCGTCCGGCATCGCGGCCGTGACGGCGCAAATCCGGTCGTCGCGAGACGCGTGTTCGACCAATGCTCGACCAAAGACTGACGTGTAGCTCGGTGCGTTGCTGGGCGCTTTCTTTTGCTTGCCCGACACCACATCGAACTTTGCCGTGGCGTGACCGCCATCGCGCGCCTCTTCGGCCGGGCCATATCCTTTGCCTTTTTTGGTCAGAACATGGATCAGGATCGGTCCCGTTGCGCGTTGTTGCACCGTACGCAACACCGGTAGCAGCTGATCCATATCGTGACCATCAATCGGTCCGACATAGGAAAACCCCAACTCTTCAAAGAGCGTGCCGCCCACGGCAAAACCTTTGAGCAGATCTTTGGCCCGGCGTGCGCCCTGTTGGAACGGCCCCGGCAATAACGACACAGCGCCCTTGGCCGCCGCTTTCAGTTCTTGAAACGGTGCCTCGGCATAAAGTCTTGACAGATATGATGAAAATGCTCCTACCGGGGGTGCAATCGACATCTCGTTATCGTTCAGGATGACAATCAGCCGCTTTTTCAGATGCCCGGCATTGTTCAACGCCTCGAACGCCATGCCGGCGCTCATCGCACCGTCGCCGATCACGGCGATGGCATCACCATGTCCGGTCTCGCTTGCCCCGCCCAGATCGCGCGCCACGGCAAATCCCAGTGCCGCGCTGATCGAGGTCGAGCTGTGCGCCGCACCAAACGGGTCATAGGGCGATTCGCTGCGTTTGGTAAAACCGCTCAACCCGTCCTTCTGCCGGATCGTGCGAATGCGGTCACGCCTGCCGGTCAGAATTTTGTGTGGGTAACATTGGTGGCTCACGTCCCAGATGATCTTGTCGCGCGGCGCGTCAAAGATCGCATGCAACGCCACAGTCAACTCGACCACGCCAAGGCCCGCGCCCAGATGGCCTCCGGTTTCGCTGACCGCGCTGACGGTTTCACTGCGCAGCTCATGCGCCAGTTGCGTCAACTCCGCGTCGCTGAAACGCTTCATGTCTGAGGGGCTGCCAACACTGTCAAGCAGCGGTGTTTCTGGGCGGTTCGACATTAAATGGCTTGCCTCCGTCGGCGTACGGGTTCCGGGCTGGCTATGTTCAGCTCTCGCGCGAGATAACGAAACGCGCCAATTGCTGCAAGGTTTCCGCGTCCTTACCGTAAATAGATAGAGCATCCACAGCATCGTCAACCAGCGCGGCGGCGCGGCGCTTTGCCCCATCCAATCCCAATAGCGACACAAACGTGGCCTTGCCCGCAGCAGCATCCTTGCCCACGGCCTTGCCCGCGGCGTCGGCATCTCCGGTCACGTCGATCACATCATCCTGAATTTGGAACGCCAGCCCGACAGCGGCAGCATACCGCCGCAGCGGATCGGTATCGGCCCCTGCCATCCGCGCGCCGCATGTCGCCGCCCAGTCGATCAAGGCCCCGGTCTTGCCAGCCTGAAGGGCTGTGATCTGCGCGATGTCCAGCGGCTCTGACGCAGTTTCGGCCGCAATATCCAGTGCTTGCCCCAGAACCATGCCTTGTGCCCCTGCCGCCTTTGCAAGGTTCAGTGCCAGTTCCGCGCGCACCTCTCCTGCACCAACGTCGGGATGCGTGGTCAGTTCAAACGCCAGCGCCTGCAATGCATCACCGGCCAGAATTGCGGTCGCTTCATCCCAGCGGATATGCACCGTCGGTTGCCCGCGGCGCAGCGCGTCATCGTCCATGGCAGGCAGGTCATCATGGACCAGACTATAGGCCTGCATCGCCTCGATGGCCGCTGCAGGCCACAGCGCCCGGTCCGCGCCCACACCGTGCAGCCGTGCCCCCTCGATCACCAACATAGCGCGAATGCCCTTGCCACCCGTAACGGCGTAACGCATCGCCTGCGCAACCGGGGCATCCCCAATAGCGGTGAGCACATGCGCCAGATGCGCCGCGACCGCACGCTGCGTTGCTTCCAGCTTGTCCTGCACAGGCGTTACTGCGCCTCGACCGGAGTTGTTCCGGTGGGTTGACCGCTGGCATCCAGAGTGATCGCCGCAACTTTCTCTTCTGCTTCTTTCAGTTTGTCTTCACAGCGTTTTTTCAATGCCGCACCGCGTTCGTACAAGGTGATTGACGCATCAAGCGCGACATCGCCGCGCTCCAGTTGGCCGACCACCTGCTCCAGCTCGGTCATTGCCTCTTCAAACGTCATTTCCGAAACCGACTTATCGGCCATTGGCGATGCCTCCCTGCTGGCTGAATGTCCGGGCACCTTAGCGATGCACGAGGCCGGGTTCAATTCGGTTGACGGCCTTTCGCTGTTCGGCTCAATTGAGGCATGGCGCAGCCCGAATTCACCCCTCCTTCAGCGGATTTTGACAGTGCAATGGTGATTGCCCACCAGTTGGAATCGGCGTGCGCGACTGACCCGCGCGTGGCACAGATCAAACCGCGCGCTCTGATCCGCCATGTAAAAGGGAAACGGGCCATCTTTCACGCTGGGTTCGAGGGGCACGACGCCGTGGTGCGCTTGTTCTTGTCTCCCGACGACGACACCGCAGCACGCGAATGGGACGAAATGCAGCGTCTCTGGCCATATATGAGCGAAGGCACCCTGCGCATCGCCCGACCGCTCTTTGCCTGTCCTGCGCACGGTATTGTGGTCACTGCGGCCGTCCCCGGCACTCCGTTATTGGAGCATCTGTGGACATTAGACCCTGCCGACCGGTCGCCCTACCTGCCCGCGGCTGCGGATTGGTTGCACAAAAGCACAGCGATGAGCGAAGGCTGGCGCGTCGCCTCGGCCAAAGGCTGGCTGCGTCGCGCGCGTGCCGCGTCTGAACAACAGCCATGGGCGCATCTCGCAGAACTGGAATCTGGCATTCTCACCGAAATGGCGCGACTGGCTGGGCAGATCGAAAAAGCCCAATGGCGCACAGCAATCAGCCATGGCGATTTTCACCCCAACAACCTGATTGCAAAAGAAAACCAACTTACCGGTATCGATATTGGCGGCTCGCGGCGGATGCCCATTTACAAGGATATGGCGCGGTTTCTGATGCATCTGGGGCGACGGCGCGTCGACATGGGTAGCCCGTTGATTTACGGCGTCAGTCGCGCAGGGTTCGAGGCATTCTGCGCCGCCTTCCAGCTAGAGCCCGTCGAACGCAATACGTTTCTGCCGTTCATGCTGGGGTTTGAGGCGCTGATCCGGGTCGAAACAGAATCGCTGCCCGCCTCGCGGATCAGACGAGCCGAAAAGACCTATGGCGATCTGCTCGCGGATTTGCGGCGTAACGCGACACCTGCGTAAGCCGACCTCCAGATACGCCGTCTCACACAAAAAAAAGGGGCGCCATAAACGCCCCTTTTCAATATCTTATTGCAGCAACTTAATGTGCTGTCGCACCGCTGCCCTTACTCTCGTTCTTGAGCGCGGCTTCGGCGGCG
Source organism: Pseudohalocynthiibacter aestuariivivens (assembly GCF_011040495.1). GTDB lineage: Bacteria > Pseudomonadota > Alphaproteobacteria > Rhodobacterales > Rhodobacteraceae > Roseovarius > Roseovarius pelagicus. Next base: position 534,800 of record NZ_CP049037.1, read on the forward strand.
GCGGCCTCTTCGGCGGCCTCGTCCCATTCGATGGGTTCTGGCACTTCGGTCAGCGCCAGACGCAGCACATCGCGCACATGGGTCACCGGAATGATCTTCATCCCCTCCTTCACGTTATCAGGGATTTCCACCAGATCCTTCTCGTTCTCCTGCGGGATGATCACGGTCTTAATCCCGCCGCGCAACGCCGCCAGCAGCTTTTCCTTCAAGCCGCCAATGGGCAGCGCATTGCCGCGCAACGTGACTTCGCCGGTCATGGCGATGTCCTTGCGCACCGGAATACCAGTCAGAACCGACACGATGGATGTGACCATTGCCAGACCCGCTGACGGTCCATCCTTGGGTGTGGCCCCTTCGGGGACGTGAACGTGGATGTCCCACTTGTCAAAGCGCGGCGGCTTGATCCCCAATGTCGGTGCGACCGAACGGACATAGCTGGACGCCGCATCGATCGATTCCTTCATCACATCGCCCAGCTTGCCGGTGGTTTTCATCCGACCCTTGCCCGGCAGACGCAACGCCTCGATGTTCAGCAGTTCACCACCGACCGACGTATAGGCCAGCCCGGTGACGACACCGACCTGATCACGTTCTTCGGCCAGTCCGTATTTGAACTTTTTCACACCAAGGAAATCACCCAGATTGTCAGCGTCCACACGGATGGTTTCGGCCTCTTTCTTGATGATCTTTGTCACCGCCTTACGCGCCACCTTGGCAATCTCGCGCTCAAGGTTCCGCACGCCCGCTTCGCGCGTATAGTGCCGGATCATACCGGTCAGCGCGTCATCGGTCAGCTCAAACTCGTTCTTTTTCAGCCCGTGGTTCTTGACCTGCTTGCTCAACAGGTGCTGCTTGGCAATCTCGCGCTTTTCGTCTTCGGTATAGCCCGCCAGCGGGATGATCTCCATCCGGTCCATCAATGGTCCCGGCATGTTGTAGCTGTTCGAAGTGGTCAGGAACATCACGTTCGAGAGGTCATATTCGACCTCCATGTAGTGATCCACAAAGGTAGAGTTTTGTTCCGGATCCAGCACTTCGAGCATCGCCGACGCCGGGTCACCCCGAAAATCCTGTCCCATCTTGTCGATCTCGTCGAGCAGGATCAGGGGATTCGTGGTCTTGGCCTTTTTCAACGCCTGAATGATCTTACCGGGCATGGATCCGATATAGGTCCGCCGATGGCCGCGGATCTCGCTCTCGTCCCGGACGCCGCCGAGCGAGATACGGATGAATTCGCGACCCGTGGCACGCGCCACGGATTTACCCAAGGAGGTCTTGCCCACGCCCGGAGGGCCGACGAGGCACATGATCGGCCCCTTCAGCTTTTTCGAACGTTGCTGCACCGCGAGGTATTCGACAATGCGTTCCTTGACCTTCTCCAGACCATAGTGATCGTCGTCGAGGATCTTCTCCGCACGGCTCAGATCTTTCTTGACGCGCGACTTGGTGCCCCACGGGATCGACAGCATCCAGTCGAGGTAATTGCGCACTACGGTCGCCTCAGCACTCATGGGGCTCATGTTCTTGAGCTTCTTCAGCTCGCCCTCGGCCTTTTCGCGTGCTTCCTTGCTCAGCTTGGTTTCCTTGATGCGCGCTTCCAGCTCGGCAATCTCGCCTTCGCCCTCTTCGCCATCGCCCAGCTCCTTCTGAATGGCCTTCATCTGCTCATTCAGATAATATTCGCGCTGGGTGCGCTCCATCTGGGACTTGACGCGGGTCTTGATCTTCTTTTCGACCTGCAAGACGCTCATTTCGCCCTGCATCAGGCCATAAACCTTCTCCAGCCGCTCAGAAACGGACAGCGTTTCCAGCAGTTCCTGCTTTTGCTCCACCTCGATGCCCAGATGACCCGCGACCAGATCGGCCAGCCGCGCGGGCTCTTCCGAGCCGGACACAGCCGCCAGCGCCTCTTCGGGGATGTTCTTCTTGACCTTGGCGTAACGCTCGAACTCGTTGCCCACGGTGCGCAACAGCGCCTCAATCGTGGCAGCGTCACCCGGCATCTCGGTCAGATACTCGGCACGCGCTTCAAAGAAGTCTTCATTCTCAAGGTATTCGACGATCCGCACCCGCGCGACACCCTCGACCAGCACCTTGACCGTGCCATCCGGCAGCTTCAGCAGTTGCAGCACATTGGCCAGAACGCCTGCCTTGTAGATACCGCCAACCTCGGGGTCATCCTCGCTGGGGTCGACCTGACTGGAGAGCAGGATTTGTTTGTCATCGGCCATCACCTCTTCTAGCGCGCGCACGGATTTGTCGCGGCCAACGAACAGCGGCACGATCATGTGCGGGAACACCACGATATCGCGCAGTGGCAGCACCGGGTAAGAGGAATTGAGGGGCTCTTGCATGCTCTTTCCTTTGCAATGCCCGGGTCTGTGCCCAGGTCTTTATTGGCAAGAGGGTCCGGCCCCGCCTGGCGGCAGCCACGCCCTCTCCGTTACAGGAGGTTAATCTGGGGCGCGCGTGCACCTGTTTCAACCTCGGTCGGGGCACAATGCCCGCCCCTGCACCGCTCAGCAAGGGCGATCCGTTCACAAATGGCGTGAAATTTCAGCAATCGCGGGGCAACCCTTGCCGCAAATCGATTTCTCAAATGTCTTTCAATGTTCTTCACGATACTCAACACCGTCCCGGAGTAATACCACGTCCACGTTCAAATCGGGATGATATCGCCTTTGGTCCGCTGCGCGTGAAACCCCTCCTGCCAAGCGTCAAAGGTGCCTTCTGAGATCGCATCGCGCATCCCAGACATCAGTTCCTGAAAGTAATGCAGGTTATGCCATGTCAGCAGCATGCCACTGATCATCTCGTGGCTGCGAAAAACGTGATGCAGATATGCACGGGAATACCCCGTGCAGGCGGGACATGTGCAATCTTCATCCAGCGGGCGCGGATCATCCGCATGACGCGCATTTTTGATGTTCACGACGCCGCGCCGGGTAAAGACCTGACCCGTCCGGCCAGAGCGTGACGGCAATACACAGTCCATCATGTCAATCCCGCGCGCTACGGCACCCACGATATCATCGGGCTTGCCCACGCCCATCAGGTAGCGCGGCTTGTCCTCCGGCAGCTGATCCGGCGCAAAGTCCAGCACGCTGAACATCGCCTCCTGTCCCTCGCCCACAGCCAGTCCGCCGACCGCATAACCGTCAAAACCAATGCCGCGCAACGCCTCCGCACTCTGCCCGCGCAGGTCTTCGTCCAACCCGCCCTGTTGAATGCCAAAGAGGGCATGACCGGGCCTGTCACCGAACGCATCCCGGGACCGCGCCGCCCAGCGCATCGACAGCTGCATGCTGGCCTCGATCCGCTTGCGATCGGCGGGCAGCGCCGGGCATTCATCGAAACACATCACGATGTCACTGCCCAGCAGACGCTGTATCTCCATCGACCGTTCCGGTGTCAGGCTATGCTTTGATCCGTCGATATGGCTTTTGAACGTAACGCCCTCTTCAGTCAGCTTACGCAGGCCGGCGAGGCTCATCACCTGAAATCCGCCGCTGTCTGTCAGGATCGGACGGTCCCAGTTCATGAACTTGTGCAATCCGCCCAGCCGGTCAATCCGCTCTGCCGTGGGGCGCAGCATCAGATGGTAGGTGTTGCCCAGCAGGATGTCCGCCCCGGTGGCGGCAACGCTTTCTGGCAGCATCGCCTTGACGGTCGCGGCGGTGCCGACGGGCATGAAGGCAGGCGTACGTATCTCGCCGCGCGGGGTGCTGATCACGCCGCTGCGCGCGCGCCCGTCACGGGCCTTGAGGTCAAAGGAAAATCGGGTCATGGCCGCGCTATAGGCTTTGGCGCGCGGGCAGGCAATGGGAACAAATGCGCGCATTTGGTGTTGTGTCATATGACACTGCTTTTCCGGCACCACGCCAAGGGACACCGCATCATGCTCCGACTGTCGCGCCTCGGGGCGCAGATTGCCCTGATCTGGGTACTGATCTCGTCCGCTGCCGCTCAGGATGCCGCCTTCGATGTGCCACCCCTCAATGCTGGTCTGGGCACGCCTCCACCCAGTCTGGACCGAAGCACGCCACAAGGCACGATCGAGAGCTTTCTGGAATTGGGCCATCAGGGGAATTTCGCTGAAGCCGCGCACCTGCTTGATCTCGGTGACATCCCCGCTCCGAACCAGCCGCTGGCCGGACCGTTACTGGCCGAACAACTCTTTGTCGTGATGGATCGCAAGGTCGTCATACCATGGGACCGGCTGCCTGATCGTCCTGATGGATGGCTCAGCGGGCCCAGCGACAACGAGGCTGTCGGGCGCGTGCGCCGCTCGATCGTGCTTGACTGGCTCGATCTTGGGTATCGCGAAGTGCCAGTCCGCCTGAACCGGGTTGCGCCCGCGACCAGCGACGCGGTCTGGGTGTTCGCCCGCCAAAGCGTTGGCAACATAGGCGCGCTTCACATGCGCTATGGACCGACCAATCTGGAAAAAAGGCTGCCTGCATGGTCTCGTCAGCGCGCTGTGGCGGGCATGTACCTGTGGGAAGTTCTGTTTTTACCGCTGCTGGTGATCGTATCGGCGCTGGTCGGGTGGTTGACATACCGCATTGTCGGCGGGTTTCAACGGCGACGCGATACCCGTCTAACCCGCGCCATCGTACGGGCTTTGCGCTGGCCCGCCACCATCGCCATCACGGTAGGGTTCATCGGCTTTGTGACACGCAATGTGATGGTTGTGTCTGGCCTGCTTGACAGCTTCGTCAGCCCGGCCGTGGTGATCGGCTTTGTCACCGCCGTAACCCTCGCTGTCGTGCTGATCATCGACGAAGTGCTCGACCACATCAGCCAGAACAATCCGCATGAACTGGCCGAACCCGAAAACGCGCATCTGCGCAACATGGCCACGACCATATCGGCGGCACGTAAATTCATCATCGTAATCGCCGTGATTACCGGGGCCGGACTGATCCTGAGTTCTGCCAACACGTTCGAAACCTTGGGACTGTCGCTGTTGGCTTCTGCCGGTGCGCTGACCATCGTGCTGGGCTTTGCCGCGAGAGAGGTATTGGGCAATATTCTGGCATCCGTGCAAATCGCGATGAACCGGTCCGCGCGGATCGGTGACCAGTTGATTTTCGAGGGCCATTTCTGCACGGTTGAACGTATTCATTTCACTTATGTCCAACTCGCTATCTGGAACGGTAATCGCCTGATTGTGCCAGTCAGTTACTTTGTCAGGGATGCGTTTCAAAACTGGTCGATCGAGGATGTCCGGATGATCCGCCTGATCGAACTGACACTGGCGCAGACGGCGGATGTTGACGCCATGCGCGACTTCTTTTTCGACAAGGTAGAGACAGAAGATGGCGATGATACGGGGCCATTGGACAAGGCGAAGGTACTGGTGACCGGACAAGACGTGTTCGGACAAAAGGTACTCTTTGGTCTGCCGACCTCCGATCCCGCCACGTCTTGGGCGATGGAATGCAAAATGCGCGAACAGCTATTGGAAAAGGCCCGAGAAATAGAACGCGAGACAGGTCGTCAGATGCTGCCGTCAGAGAATGTGCAGGGTCTGCCTACGTCCTGAGACATCTCAGAACCGTTGCAGTTTTCCGGAACTGAGGCCATATCTCTTGCATTGGCACCCAATGTAAGGACGATCAGCCTTGGATATTGATACGCTGCTCAGCGATCTGCTGGAACAAAATCTGCTCTATCTTCTCGGTGCCGTGCTGCTGGTCGTCCTGGCGATCAAGGCCGTCAAGATCGTACCGCAATCCGAACAGCATGTGGTCGAACGCTTTGGCCGCCTGCATTCCGTTCTCGGGCCGGGAATCAACCTGATCGTGCCGTTCCTCGACCGGATCGCGCACAAGATTTCAATCCTCGAACGGCAACTGCCGACCGCCAGTCAGGACGCCATCACCAAAGACAACGTGCTGGTGCAGGTCGACACGTCGGTTTTCTACCGGATCACCCAGCCGGAAAAAACCGTCTACCGTATCCGCGACGTCGATGCCGCGATTTCGACCACCGTGGCCGGGATTGTCCGTGCCGAGATTGGCAAGATGGACCTTGATGAGGTGCAGTCGAACCGGAATGAACTGATCGCGACGATCAAGGTACTGGTCGAGGATTCCGTTGATGACTGGGGTATCGAAGTCACCCGCGCCGAAATCCTCGACGTCAATCTGGATCAGGCCACGCGCGACGCCATGCTTCAACAGCTCAATGCCGAACGCGCCCGCCGCGCGCAGGTGACCGAGGCCGAAGGCCATAAACGCAGTGTCGAACTGAACGCCGATGCCGAACTCTATGCTGCCGAACAGATCGCCAAGGCACGCCGCATTCAGGCCGATGCCGAAGCCTATGCCACCTCTGCCGTGGCGCAGGCGATTGCCGCTAACGGGCTGGAGGCAGCGCAATATCAGGTCGCGCTAAAACAGGTCGAGGCGCTAAATGCGCTGGGGGCCAGCCCCGGATCATCCACCATCGTTGTCCCCGCCAGCGCGCTTGAGGCGTTCGGTGACGCGTTCAAGATGCTAAAGGGCAAATCGTGACCCTGTCCGCCGCACTCTGGTCGCTGTGGTGGGTTTGGATTGCCGCCGCGCTGGTGTTGGCGATTGTCGAGGTCATGCTGCCCGGATTTCTTTTTCTGGGCTTTGCCATCGGCGCAGCACTTGTCGGGCTGTTGCTGGCCGTAACGGGCGGCGGCTGGGGCCTGCCGCTGCTACTGGTGATTTTTGCCGCGCTGTCGCTGATCGCATGGGCGGCACTGCGCCGCACGTTTCGTTTACGCGAGGGGCAAGTGCGCTATTTCGAGGACGACGTGAATAAATAGACGACGAGGAATATTTTTTCCCGCCGCGCTACGTAACGTATGTCCGAAATCCTGGGTTACGCCCCCTGCGAAACCCTTTACCCTGCCCCGAATCGCAGCCCAGATAACTTCAACAGGAGCCACCTATGTCCCCATCCGAGCCGGTTGAACCGTTGCAATTCGGCTGGGAGGAATGGGTCGGATTACCGGATCTGGGTGTGCCCGCGATCCGGGCCAAGGTCGATACCGGTGCTCGTACCTCGGCGCTTCATGCGTTCGATATCGAAACCTTCGGACCTGTGGCAAAACCCAAAGTCCGCTTTACCGTGCATCCCATTCCGGGGCGCGATGATCTGATCATCCCGTGTTCGGCACCGATCATCGACCGACGCGATGTGACCTCATCAAACGGCGAAAAGGAATCGCGCTTCGTCATTCAGACGAACCTTTCGGTGAACGGTGACCATTGGCCGATAGAGATCACGCTGACCAACCGGGCGGGCATGAACAGCCGGATGTTGCTGGGTCGGCAGGCGTTGAAGGATCACATCTCGATTGTCGCGACCGACCGGTTCCTACAGCCCGAACTCAGCTATGATGTCTATCACACAGCCAAGATGCGCCAATCCGCACCTGATCGTGCGTTGCGTATCGCGGTGCTCAGCCGCGAGGATAACTATTCGACCCGCCGTCTGGTCGAAGAGGGCGAAAAGCGCGGTCATACGGTCGAGGTAATCAATACCACCCGCTGTTACATGGCAATCAACGCGATGGCCCCCGAAGTGCACTACGATGGCAAACGCTTGCCACGTTTTGATGCGGTGATCCCACGCATCGGTGCGTCGATCACGCCCTATGGTGCCGCGATCCTGCGCCAGTTCGAAACCATCGGCACATGGTGCGTCAACGGCAGCACCGGCATCGTCGCCAGCCGGGACAAGCTGCACGCCCATCAGATCATGGCCCGCGCCAAAATCGGTATGCCCAACACGGCCTTTGCCGCCAGCCCACGCGATACCGGCAACATCATCGGCCTCGTCGGCACCGCCCCGTTGATCGTGAAACTGCTGGAATCGACCCAAGGCAAGGGTGTCGTGCTGGCCGAAACCCGCAAGGCGGCGGAATCGGTTATCGACGCCTTTCGCGGGCTCAAGGCGAACTTTCTCGTGCAGGATTTCGTCAAGGAAGCCGCCGGAGAGGATATTCGATGTCTTGTGATCGGTGGCAAGGTCGTGGCCTCGATGAAACGCACCGGTGCAGAGGGCGATTTTCGCTCGAACCTGCATCGCGGCGGTAGCGCCAAATCCGTGCGTATCACCAAGGAAGAACGCGATACCGCCCTGCGCGCGGCCAAGGCTTTTGACCTGAACATGGCCGGTGTTGATCTGCTGCGCGCTGAAAAAGGCCCCAAAGTACTAGAGGTCAATTCCTCCCCCGGCTTTGAGGGGATCGAGGGGTCGACGAGCAAGAATATCGTCGGCACGCTTTACGAGATGATCGAAACGCGCGTGCGTCCTGCGCCGATCCGCCGACGCAAGGTCAAGTAACCGTTGCGCCCTTGTTGCGACCTCTCGTCACTGCCGGTGGTCTGGACGTGGGCTGCAGTAATCCCTATATGTTTGCTCAGGTAACGCAGCAGGCCCCAACATGACAGAGAACCCGCAGCCCTTTGAAGGCATTCCCCTGATCGCCCCGTCCAGCACCGACCATCCGCAATATGATGCGATCGTCGAGGCGTGCCGCAGCGTGTTCGACCCCGAGATTCCGGTAAACATCTATGATCTGGGTTTGATCTACACTATCGACATTGACGCCGAAAACGCGGTCAAGATCGTGATGACCCTGACCGCCCCCGGCTGTCCTGTGGCGGGCGAAATGCCCGGCTGGGTCGCGGAAGCGGTGGAACCTCTGGCCGGTATCAAACAGGTCGACGTGGAACTCACGTGGGAACCGCCCTGGGGCATGGACATGATGAGCGACGAAGCACGTCTGGAACTGGGGTTCATGTAGGACGCAAGCGTTTTGGCTTGCATTTCCCAAAAGCAAGCTGTATAACTTGCATATGCTTCGTACTGTCCTCACCGGCGACATCGTGAACTCTTCGGATATACCCCCCAAAGAGTTGGACGATTTGCTCGATACTCTCAATAATCTCGCAGTGGACATCTCGGGATGGCCAACTATGGGACGCCGCGAAACATTGACCGGTTTTGCACGTCGGGGGGGCGATGGTTGGCAGATCGTAATCAACAGCGCCCACTATACGCTCCGTCCCGCCCTCTGTGCCCAAGCCTACATTCGCGCCCGGAACGATGTCGCTGCCACACGCATCGCCGTTGCGACTGGTACGGGTCACATCCCCGACAATCCCAAAACTGACCTCAACAGCGCCTATGGTCTGGCGTTCACCGCGTCGGGCCGGCTGCTTGATGCATTGCCTTCACGGACGCTTATGGCGCATGCCGACGGTGGTGCGCTCGACGCAGTGTTTCGGCTGGCCGATCATATCTCGCAAGGTTGGACGCAGGCCCAAGCCCGCGCACTCTGCCTGATGCTGGCACCCGACCCCGGCCCCCGTCGCAAAGCGGCAGAGCGGCTCGGCATTTCCCGGCAGGCCGTTGACCAGGCGCTGGCCAGTGCCGGATATAATGCGCTGACAGACGCGCTGAATGCCATGGAAGCCGCACCATGACGGCCCGCAAGCGTAATAGCTTGCTTTTCGACGAAGCAAGTAAAATGCATTGCAGACTATCGAGGGAATACCAATGATCGCCACCCTCACTGCTCTCCTCTTTGCCCACGTCCTCGCCGACTTCGCGCTCCAAACCGACTGGATCAACGCCAACAAATCACGCCCGCTTGTGATGCTGCTGCACGGAGTTATCGTCTGGCTCACGGCCCATGCAGCCTTGGGCACTCCCTACGATCCGATCCTGACGGGACTCGCTGTCGCACATGTGGCAATCGACGCGACCAAGATACTGGCCGCGCGGCAATATAACCGGTTTCGCGGGTTTTCCGCCTTCATGGCCGATCAGGGCACGCATGGCTTAACACTACTGGCAGCCGCCTATATCGCCCCGACGCTATGGCAGGATGGCGCTTGGGCGCACCACCCCGGCCTTTTGCCGCTCTATGCGCTGCTGACTGGGTTCATCCTCAGCATCACCGCAGGCCAATACGCGGTCGGGCTGCTGATGCGTCCCCACAGCCAGCGTATCCGCAATAACGGGCTGCGCGATGGCGGGCGGCTGATTGGTGTGCTGGAACGTGGGCTGATCTATCTGCTGATCCTTGCCAACCTGCCACTGGGAGTCGGTTTTCTGATCACCGCCAAATCCATTCTGCGCTATGGTACCGCCACGCGCGATCAACGCACGGCAGAATATGTCATCATCGGCACGCTCGCATCGTTTAGTTGGGCGATTGCTGTCGCGCTGGGCACGCAACTGTGGCTTTCTGCCCTGCCCCCGCTTGAGATCGCGACGCAGGCACATTAGGTCTGAACTCAGAAACACGAGGTTCCACCATGTTCGGCATACCCGGAAAACAGGCGGTCAGCATGACCGACAAAGCCGCAAAGCAGATTGCAAAGCTGATGACCAAGGATGGTCATCAGGGGCTGCGCATCGGCGTCAAAAAGGGCGGCTGTGCAGGCATGGAATATACCATGGACTATGTGACCGAGGTGGACCCCCACGATGAAGTCGTGGAACAGGACGGCGCGCGCATAATGATCGCACCGATGGCACAGATGTTCCTCTTTGGCACCGAGATTGACTATACTGTAAGCCTGCTGGAATCAGGCTTTCGCTTTAACAATCCCAACGTGACAGAGGCCTGCGGCTGCGGCGAGTCGATCAAGTTCGACGAAACTCTCAGCCAAAAGGAATGAGCGTCTCAAACGCAGACATTGCCTATGCGCGCGACCTGTTCGCCCCTCTCGGAACGATCACCCACCGCAAGATGATGGGCGGGGCCACTTTTTATGCCAACGGCACGATCTTCGGGATCCTCGACAGCGACAGCACCCTGTTCCTCAAGGCTGTCGACACTTTTGCGGATCGGCTGGGTGCGGCAGGCGCGCGCAAATTCAGCATGACACGCAAGGATGGCAAGATCGCCACGATGGGGTATTGGACCATGCCCGATGACGCCCTTGACGATCCGAACCTAGCTTGCGATTGGGCAAGGCAGGCAATCGAAGCGCAGCAAAAGGGGTAGGCCATGCGACGGAAACTTGCGGCAGGCAACTGGAAAATGCACGGGTTACTTGCTGATCTGTCCCAGATTTCGGCACTGAATGCTGACCATCCCGATCCGGCTACAGATATTCTGATCTGCCCGCCAACGACGCTGATTGTACCCGCATGTGCGGCCAGCAATGGTGGGGCAGTGCAAATCGGTGCTCAGGACTGCCACGCGCGTGCCTCGGGTGCGTTTACCGGCGATCTGTCCGCCGTCATGCTAAAGGACGCGGGCGCCACCGCCGTTATCGTCGGCCATTCAGAGCGCCGCGATGCACATGAAGAAAGCAGCGAAGACGTGCGCGCCAAGTCCAAGGCAGCCCATGCTGCGGGCCTGACGGCCATCATCTGTCTGGGTGAAAGTCTGGCGCAGCGAGAGGCGGCCAACACACTCGACATCATCGCAGGCCAGCTGTCGATTTCCGTACCCGACACGGCCGTTGCCGCCAATACCGTGATCGCCTACGAGCCGTGCTGGGCCATCGGCAGCGGCCTGACCCCGACGCCGGCACAGATCGGCGAAGTGCATGATTTCATCCGTGCCCGTCTGACCACCCGCTTTGGCGAGGCTGAGGCGAACGGCATGCGTTTGCTCTATGGCGGATCGGTCAAACCCGGCAACGCGGCCGAGATTTTCGAGGTTTCCAACGTCGACGGGGCTTTGGTCGGTGGCGCGAGCCTAAAGGCAGAAGATTTCACACCCATTATCAACGCGTTGAAAGCCGCTTCTTAACAGCACCCGGCGGCCCGTAGGCCGGGCTTCAGCCCGGCACCCCGCCACGCGTCACAACGGCAGCATTGTCGTCGACTTGATCTCTTCCATCGACAACAGTGCCGTCACGTTATGCACCTTCACCTCTGAAATCAGCGCCTGATAAAAGATGTCATAAGCCCGGGCATTGGCCACACGGACCTTCAGGATATAATCAATATCCCCGGCCAACCGATGCGCTTCCTGCACCTCTGGCCGATCTTGCAGCGCCTTCAGGAATAGCTTCTGCCAACCGGCATCATGTTCCGAAGTTCGGATCAGGACAAAAAAGCACGCCTCAAATCCCAACGCTTCTGCATCCAGCAGATAGGTCTGTTGCCGGATCACCCCACGTTCGCGCATTTTGCGAATCCGGTTCCACACGGGCGTCTTTGAACTGCCTACGGACCGCGCGATATCGTCCAGCGATTGCCCGCCATCGGATTGTAACTCAATGAGGATTTTTCGATCCAGATCGTCGATGCGGACAGACATTCCATTATCCTTTTCCATTTGGAACGTTCCAGCATGTTTCGAGTCAACTTGGAACGTATGTCCTTATTGATCCGCACATCTGGCGCATAAATGGAAATATTTTCTATATTGAGGCAAGTCAACCAAAGAGCAGGCATGCCGCACATGAAACATTTTCCCATCTTCCTGGCGCTAAAAGGACGCCGGATCGTTCTGTCGGGCGGCGGTGATGCCGCACTTGCCAAATTGCGGCTGCTGATGAAGACCCAAGCACGTCTGATCGTCCACGCCTCGACCCCGGCCGAGGAAATCGTGGCATGGGCCGACACGGGAGCGCTTGATCTGCTGCGCCGCCCCGTTGCACCCGGCGATCTGCGCGGTGCCGCGCTGTTTTACGCCGCTGACGAGGATGCAGCCGAGGACGCGCGCACCACTGCGATCGCCCGCGATGAAAATGTGCTGAGCAACATCGTGGATAACCTCCATGACAGCCAGTTCATCACCCCCGCCATCGTCGACCGTGATCCGGTGACCATTGCAATCGGGACAGAAGGCACCGCACCGGTGCTGGCCCGCGCGATCAAGGCGGATCTGGAAACCCGTCTGCCGTCGTCGCTGGGGCCGCTGGCGCGCGCGGCCAGCGCCTTTCGTCGGATGGCCGAGGCGCTCCCGATGGGCCGTGCGCGGCGCAGCTTTTGGTCGGAATTCTTCTTTGCCACAGGTCCCGATGCGCTGGATCGTGACGCCGGTGCTGATCTGCGCGGCGTGCTGCGCGCGCAACTGGCCACACATCTGGACGCCAAGCCCGGCATGGGCCGTGTGAGCTTTGCCATCGTGGCTGCCGCCGATCCTGAATTGCTGCCGCTGAAAACCCGCAACATCCTGCACGAGGCCGATCTGGTCCTGCATAGCGCGGGTGTCTCGCCTCAGATCCTTGATCTGGCACGGCGCGAGGCCACATTCGGCGCCCTGCCCCGCAGCGCCCGACCGCTGATCGACGCGGCCACCGCTGGCCGCCATGTCATCTGCCTGATGCCTGCCGCACCCGACGCCCGCATGATCGCGGCCTGTCGCAGTGCCGGGATCGCCGCCTTGGCCATCCCCGGCATTGCCCCTCTACCCAATCTCACACCGTTGCAGGAGACTGCCTGATGCCCCGCGAATTCACCCCTAAAGTCATCACCGCCAACGCGCTTGTTCAGGGCGACGTCGTCTACTTCACCGCTCAGGACACGTGGACACGAGATCTTCGCCATGCCGATGTCCTGACCGACGAGGCCGACGCCGATCTGCGCCTGCTGTCCGCGCAGGCCCGTACTGGCGAAGTGGTCGGCGTCTATCTGGCAGATATGAAGCCCGGCACAGATGGCCCGGAACCGGTGCATTTCCGCGAGGAATTTCGCCGCACTGGCCCATCCAACCATTTCCACGGCAAACAAGCTGACATCGCGTCCCGGACCTGATCCGTCCCCGCGCGCCAAGACTGCCTTCAGGAGACATCTGATGTATACCTATTCCGAATTTGATTCCGCCTTTGTCGCGGCCCGCAACAGCCAGTTCCGCGCTCAGGTGGCACGCCGCATCGACGGTTCGCTGACCGAGGATGAGTTCAAACCGCTGCGCCTGATGAACGGGCTGTACCTGCAACTGCACGCCTACATGCTGCGCGTGGCGATCCCCTACGGCACGCTGAACAGCCGCCAAATGCGCAAACTGGCCGATATCGCCGAGCGATGGGACAAGGGCTACGGCCATTTCACCACCCGGCAGAACATCCAGTATAACTGGCCTAACCTCGCCGATGTACCCGATATGCTGGATGCGCTGGCCGAAGTGCAGATGCACGCGATCCAGACCAGCGGCAACACCATCCGCAACGTGACCGCCGATCATTTTGCCGGCGCCGCTGCTGACGAGGTGGCCGATCCGCGCCCCGTGGCCGAGCTAATCCGCCAATGGTCCACCGACCACCCCGAATTTCAGTTTCTGCCGCGCAAGTTCAAAGTCGGTGTCACCGGCAGCCCCAATGACCGCGCCGTAACAGCAGCGCATGATATCGGCTTGCGCATTATCGAGCGCGACGGTGAAATCGGCTATCAGGTCATCGTCGGTGGCGGCCTTGGTCGCACCCCGATGATCGGCAAGGTGCTGGCCGATTTCCTGCCAGAGTCCGATCTGCTGCCCTATATCGAGGCCGTCGTCAGCGTCTGGAACCTGCTGGGCCGTCGTGACAATAAGTTCAAATCGCGGATCAAGATCACCGTACACGAACACGGGATCGAAAATATCCGCGCTCGCGTGGCCGAGCGGTTTGCGATCATCAAACCCTGCTTTGCAGGTATTGACCAGGAAATGCTGGCGGCGATCCGCGCCGACTTTGCGCCACCTGCGTTTCTCAACGCATCGGACGAACCGTACCACCATGCGCGCCAGCACGATCCGATCTTTCGCTCTTGGGCAGACACCAACCTGTCAGAGCACCGTGCGCCGGGCTATGCGGTCGTCTCGATCTCGCTCAAGGCGCATGGAAAAACGCCCGGTGACGCCTCTGCCCGCCAGATGCGCCTGATGGCGGCACTGGCCGAACGTTACGGCCATGACGAACTGCGCATTTCACACGAGCAGAACGTGATCCTGCCGCATGTTCACAAATCTCATATTCCCAGTGTGTTCGCTGCTTTGCGGGCTGAAGGGTTAGGGACGGCCAATATCGGGCTGATCAGCGATATCATCGCCTGCCCCGGCATGGATTATTGCGCGCTGGCAACCGCCCGCTCGATCCCCATTGCTCAGGAAATTGCGACCCGCTTCGACGAGCTGAAGCTGGAGCATGAAATCGGCGAGATGAAGATCAAGATATCAGGCTGCATCAATGCCTGCGGCCATCACCATGTCGGCCATATCGGCATCCTCGGCCTCGATCGCGCGGGCGTGGAAAGCTATCAGATCACGCTGGGCGGCGACCACCGGGCCGATGCGCGTCTGGGTGATCGCACTGGTCCGGGATTCTCGGCCGATGATATCGTTCCGGCCATTGAGCGGATCGTGTACGCCTATCTGGACCTGCGCACCGGCCCCGAAGAGACATTTCTCGCCGCCTATCAGCGGGTGGGTCTGGCTCCGTTCAAGGCGGCCCTCTACCAAACCGAGGCCCAAGCCTATGCCGCAGAATGATCTGGGCAGGCGGGTTGCGTCGCTGAATGACTGGTATCGGCTGAACGCAGCCCATACCGTCCTGCAACATGCGCTGAACACCCCCGACAGCGGGCAATTGGCGCTGGTGTCCAGCTTTGGTGCCGAATCGGTCGTGCTGTTGCATATGGTCTCGGTGATCCGGCGCAGCACGCCGGTGATCTTTCTCGATACCGAGCTGCTCTTTACCGAAACGCTGGTTTACCAGCAGGAACTGGCCGAACGGCTGGGCCTGACGGATATCCGCATCATTCGCGCCGACACGCTGGAGGCGACAAACGAGGACCCGGACAAGACACTCCATCTACGCGACACCGATGCCTGCTGCGCTCTGCGCAAAACGCGCCCGCTGGAGCGCGCCTTGCAAGGGTTCGATGGCTGGATAACCGGGCGCAAACGCTATCAGGGTGGTGCGCGCACCGAGATGGACTTCTTCGAGACTGAGGATGCAACCGGGCGGATGAAAGTGAATCCGCTGGCACATTGGACGCCCGACGACGTGCGCACCTACATGGAAGAAAACCGCCTGCCACGTCATCCGCTGGTGGCGCGCGGCTATCCGTCGATCGGCTGCATGCCCTGCACCTCGCCCGTGAAACCGGGTGAAGATCCGCGCGCAGGTCGCTGGCGTGGCGAAGAAAAATCAGAATGCGGTATTCATATCGTGAATGGCAAGATTGTAAGACAAGGAGTGACCGCATGAGCGTGATCGTCACGGATAACGGCTTCGCCCCCGACGGCTGGAACGAAGCATTCACGCCGCTGGAAGAGGCCAGCAATGAGACGGACGTGCTGGATGTGCCCGCGGATGCCGATCTGGATGCCGTCGTAGGAAAAATCCCCAGCCTGCGCATGGTGCGCGTGGATTTCCCCAACTCGGCGGATGGGCGCGGCTTTACCATCGCGCGGCAGTTGCGCTTGCACGGCTATACAGGCCGTCTGCGCGCGCGGGGGCATGTGATCGCGGATCAATACGCCATGGCCCGCCGATCCGGCTTTGACGAGGTCGAGATCGACACAAGCCTCGCTGCACGTCAACCCGAGGAGCAGTGGCTGTTTCGGGCCAACTGGCAGGCAAATGATTATCAGGCACGGGTGCGCGGTTAAGCCCCCCTTTTCCTGATCCCAATCAACGCATAGTAAGAGGGGCCAGCCGAGCCGCTGGTCAATGGACCCATGAACGAGATTTTGCCTGTGAACGATGCTGCGCCCACCCGTGCCGTCCCGACCCTGCCCGACGCCCAGACTGTTACCCAAGTCAAACATTGGACCGATCGGCTGTTTTCCTTTCGCGTGACGCGCCCCACGACACTACGGTTCCGCTCGGGTGAATTCGTGATGATCGGCCTGATGGGGGATCCTCATCCGGAGACAGGCAAGCAAAAACCACTGTTGCGCGCCTACTCCATCGCATCCCCCAGCTGGGATGACGAACTGGAATTCTATTCGATCAAGGTTCAGGACGGCCCGCTGACCAGCCGCCTGCAACATATCCAGCCGGGCGACCAGATCATCCTGCGCCCGAAACCCGTCGGCACGCTGGTGCATGACGCGTTGCTGCCCGGCAAACGGCTGTGGCTCTTTGCCACCGGCACCGGCTTTGCCCCGTTTGCGTCGCTTTTGCGCGACCCTCAGACATATACGGACTATGACGAGGTGATCATCACCCATACCTGCCGCGAGGCAGGCGAGCTGACATATGGCGCGGAATTGATCGATAGCATCCGCAACGATGAAATGCTGGCCGAACTGATTGGCGCGGGTTTCGCCGACAAACTGCGCTATTACCCCACCACCACCCGAGAGCCGAGCACCAAGATGGGCCGCATTACAGACCTGATGCGCTCTGGCGACGTATTTCAGGAATTGGGCGTGCCACCGCTCTGCCCTGAGACTGATCGCGCGATGATTTGCGGCAATCTCGCCTTTAATCTTGAACTAAAAGAGCTTCTCGAAGGGTATGGGCTGGAGGAAGGCGCGAACTCGAAACCCGCACATTACGTTGTGGAAAAAGCGTTTCTGGATTGACCCGACGGCCGGTCTATCCCGGCCAGCTACCGCAGACACATGACCATAAAAAAGCCCGCCTCGGTGATCCGGGGCGGGCTTTTCCATAGCTTGATTATCGTAATCAGAGGCCGAGACGCTCACGCAGCTGGCTCAGGACCTGCTTCAACACTTCAGGATTGTCGCGGGCCTGCTCCAACGCTGTTTTGGTGGCCATGCGCACACCTATGTTCAGGTCGGAATTGTCCACATATTCGACCACTTTGTCATAATCGAACCCATCCACAGTCAGCAAATCGGCAATGTCGTTACCCGCTGCGTCGGTTGCAGCTTCCGCCGCGTCTCCTGTGGCCTCCGCTGCTTCGGTTGCCTCAGTCGCAGTATCCACTGCTGCGTCAGACGCCGACTCGGCCGCTTCGGTTGCCGTGTCCGTCGCGGCATCGGTTGCCGCCTCGGTGGCCTCTTCTGTTGCTTCGGCTGCCTCTGTCGCAGTGTCCGCTGCGGCGTCAGACGCCGACTCGGTGGCTTCTTCGGCTGTCTCTGTGGCGGATTCCGCGTTTTCGGTCAGGTCATTCATCGCATCAGCCAGATCCTGCGCCGCATCATTCACTGCGTCGTTGGCATCGGATGCGATCTCGTCAGCCATAGAATTGGCTTCATCCGCCATCTCTTCAACTGCATCAGTCGCTTCTTCTGCGGCCTCTTCGACCTGTTCTTCGGCGGTTGTCTCTTCGACGGGCTCGACAACTTCTTCGGCAGGTTCTGCTTCTTCTATGGCCACTTCCTCGGCAGGTTCTTCCGGCTCGGCGGCCACTTCGACCTCGGCGGGCGCTTCGATCGGCTCTTCGGTCGTGCTGACCATCTCAGTTGGCGACTTGCCCGTCATCAGGAAATACCCGCCGACCAGTACAACCGCAGCAACAATAATCCACAGCAGATTTTTCATTGAATTAGTCCCCTTTGTTCGTTCGGCCTCATGCTAGATAGGAGGCCCTTCATTATTGTCAGATCAAATGCCGTCCCTCCTGCCAAGACACAAGGGGGAATATCCGCCCGATCGGCTCAGATCAGCCTATTTTGCGGCTTGAAACGCGGGGTTGGCACAGTTAGCTTGCCCACTCAGTCGACCTTGCAAATCATCGAAGGATAAATACCATAGCCCGCAGACCCCACAATGCGCCGCCAACGCGCGACACAGGCCCCCGTGTTAACGAGCGCATCAAAGACGATGAAATCCGCCTGATTGGCGCCGACGGCGAAAACGTCGGTGTTGTAACCGGCCGCCGCGGTCTGGAAATGGCCGAAGAGGCCGGACTGGACCTCGTCGAAATCTCGCCCAACGCGAGCCCGCCGGTCTGCAAGATTATGGACTTCGGCAAATACAAATACGAAACCCAAAAGCGCGAAGCCGAAGCCCGCAAGAAACAGAAGATCATTGAGGTGAAAGAGGTCAAGTTCCGGCCCAACACCGATACCCATGATTATGACGTGAAGATGCGCAACGTCTTCAAGTTTCTCGAGAATGGCGACAAGGTAAAGATTACCCTGCGGTTTCGCGGTCGCGAAATGGCGCACCAGGATCTGGGCCGCAACCTGCTAGAGCGTGTGGCCGCCGATGTCGACGGCGTCGGCAAAGTCGAAAACATGCCCAAGATGGAAGGCCGCCAGATGATCATGATCATTGGCCCGACTGCACGCTAGCACTTGTCATCTGATTAGTTTTCAACGGCGCTCCGAAACGGGCGCCGTTTTCATTTGGGCAACGGCTTATCTGTCACGCAACCATTTGTATGTATCCACGTAATCGAACCCCAGCGAAATCAGATCGACCGCCAGCAACAGCCACAGATAGCGGATGTACCCATCACTCGCCCCGACCAAACCGGACAATAACCAGACCAACAATGCCACGAGCGGCGTCCAGACTAACACGTGCGGTACAGCCATTGATCGGGGGAATCCCCGCATACGCCACATGATCCACACATTCGGCAGCATCCCCCCAATCGCCAGCGCCGCAACCCAGCCACCATAGGGGGCATCCACCCACAGGATTGCCGCAGCATTGACCGGCACCAGAATACCGAACACCCAGATTTGGACCCACAGGGGCAATGATCGGAAACTGTGCCAGATATCCGCGATCATCCCGCGGCACCCTTGCGGCCTCGGCGGGGCATCGGTCGGGTCGGTATTTCCTTCAGCAACCCCCCGACGCCCATACCCGCAATATCGGCATGGCTGACGTCGATTCCACAGGACACTCGGCTCAGAACCCAATCGGCCCCGTTGAGCGCAGGCGACCGCACACAACCGGGCAAACCGATCACCCGGCGGCCTCCCAGCGATCCCAGAAACAACAGATTTCCCGGATCGACGGGCATGCCAAATCGTTCGACCTGCCCTCCCGCAGCCCAGAGTGCCGCTGGCGCAGTGTCATTCGGGTCCGATGTGGCAGAGGCCGTCAGGATCAACACCAGATCGCTGCTGGCCGCGCCGAGCGCCGCGGCCAGCGCCGCCGTTTCATGCGGTACTCTTACGATCTCGACCAGATCAATACCAAGCGCCTCCAGCCGGGCGCGGATCGCGTCACTGCCCTTGTCGCCCGGCCCGCCTGCGATCTCTGACACGATCAGCGTTGCTGTCTTCACCACTGGCACAGCCACCGCGATGGTCGCACGCGCGATCCCACACGCCTCGTCCACTGCCGCCTGTGGCACGGCATATGAGATGATCTTAACCGTCGCGATCATGCCGCCCGCACGCATCTGCTGATGATCGGGAACAGTGGCGATGGTAATCATCGGATGCACCATATTGGCCGCTCGAATCGCCGCGGCGTCCAGCGTGACCACCCCCGGTCCATCCGCCAGCAGGTTCACCCGTCCGGTAAAGGCACGGCTCAAAGAAATCCCTGTCACTCCGTCCGTAACCGCCTCGGCCAGACGTGTCGCCGCCGCATCCTCGTGCAAATCGCCCGGCTCCAACCGTGCGATCGTGACCTCGTCGATTCCCGCTGCCTCTAATGCCGCGATCTGATCCGGGCCAATCGTCACCCCCTTGCGCAACCGACCGCCCGGCACAGCCACCGAATGCGCCAGAATGCCGCCCTGCGCCTGCGCCAGTGAAACCGGACCAAAGATCATGCGCCCTGCCTCAACACGCGGATCATTTCTGCCAGAATACTCACCGCGATCTCAGCCGGTCCCGCCGCGCCAAGGTCGAGGCCAACTGGCCCGTGAATGCGCGCAATCTGTGTCTCGGTCATTCCGGCAGCCTTCATCCGGGCGACGCGCGCCGCCTGCGTCCGGCTGGATCCCAGCGCACCGATGTAGAATGCGTCGCTTTGCAACGCCTCGATCAACGCCGGATCATCCAGTTTGGGGTCATGGGTCAACAACACCAGCGCCGTGCGCGTATCAAGCCCATAACCGCGCACGCCCTCGTCGGGCCAGTCATCTAGGATCGTTTCACCGGGAAACCGTATATCATTGCCAAACGCCGCCCGAGGATCAATCAGCACCGGATCGAATCCCGCCAGCCGCGCCATCGGCACCAATGCCTGCGCGATATGCACAGCGCCCACGATCAGCAGGCGCAAGGGCGGGTTGTGAATCGCAACAAATGTCTCGCCATTGGCCTCAAACCCGGAGCGGTCCATGCGAAACCGCTCTTCATGCCCCACCCGGTCCAATCGGGGCGCGACATTCATTCCGGTAACATAGGCAACTGGCGTGCGCGCCGCGCGTGCGGCTATCAGTTCCGCCAACAGTGGCTCTGGCAGGGCTTGCCCCACCGGCTCGACCAACACCCGGATCGTGCCGCCGCATGCCAACCCTACGGCAAAGGCATCACCGTCACTGACACCATATTCCAGCATCATCGGCTTGCCGGTCTCAATGGCGTCCAGCGCCTCTGCCACCACAGCCCCTTCAACACAGCCGCCCGATACCGATCCAGCGATTTCACCTGCCCCTGAAATTGCCAGTTGAGCACCGGTTCGGCGCGGCGCACTTCCCCACGTTTCGACCACTGTGGCCAATGCCGCCCCTTTGCCCGCCTGAAACCACGTCAATGCGGTCTCGGGAATATCGTCAAATCGGTCCATGGCACCGCCTCCCCATCTCTTTGCGGCGGCAGAATGCGCCTGTCACGGGTGAAGTACAATCGCCAGAACACATTCATTTCGCGTGCCGTTACGCCGCTGAAATTCGCGCAACGTCGTTCAATCCTCATGGATTTTCCCAAGTTTTGCCCAGATTGCCCCCTATTAACCGTCTCCAAACCGGCCAAATAAGACCGAACGAGCAGCAAGGACCCGACGTTATGCAGGACGCCGCCAATACATTCGACATGCCGCTTTCGGATCTGAAAGATCGCGATGCGTGGCTCGACAAAGTGACCGAGCTTACCGAAGAGGATGGCTATCTGGAGCGTCTGGGCGACCGGCATGCCGCAATATTCGTAGAAGAAAAGCCGATCCTGCTCGTCACTTTCGAGACCCACCAACGGATCGCCGAGATTTCCGAGGATAGCCAGCCGATGGGCTGGGATATGGTCAAGGCTCTGGGCTGGTCGCATCTTTGCCTCGTCAGCGACGGTGACACGTGGTTTCGTGATCGTTCGGTTTATGGCTATTTTGATCGGCTCGTCGACGACGGGTTCTTCGAGGACTTCGATCAGGTCATCTTTTATGGCGCGGGGCCTTGTGGCTACGCCGCCGCCGCATTTTCCGTCGCAGCCCCCGGTGCCAAGGTGGTGGCGATCCAACCTCAGGCGACACTTGATCCGCGCGTGGCCGAATGGGATGATCGCTATCTACGGATGCGCCGCACCGCATTCGATGATCGCTACGGCTATGCTCCCGACATGCTGGATGCTGCCGATCACGCCTATATTCTTTATGATCCCGAGATTGAGCTGGACGCGATGCACGCCGCTCTCTTTACTCGCTCGAATGTGACCAAGTTCCGCATGCGCTTCATGGCCGAGGATCTGGACAAAAGTCTTATTCGCATGCAGGTGCTCTACCGCATTCTGGCACAGGCCAGCGCGGACAAACTGACCCGCACGGCTCTGGCCCGCCTCTTTCGCGCGCGCCGCTCCGATACGGGCTACCAGTTCAACCTGCTGCGCCGCGTCACCGCCGACTCGCGTCACTACCTGACGATCCTTCTGACCAATAAGGTGCTCGAACAACGCCGCGCCCCGCGCTTTCGTCGTAACAGACAGGCCGCCATCGACACGCTCAAGGCCCAAGGCGCCAGCCTGCCGGCCGGGATCGAAGAAGAGGCACCCGCCCCGCCGAAGACCGGCACCTGATAACCCATCGACCGGCCTCTGGTGCTGCGTCCCGCGATTGTGTAAAGCCGGGCCATGACCCAGAGCCTGACAATCCGCACCCCCGATGACTGGCACCTGCACCTGCGCGACGGCGCAATGCTGCGCGCCGTCCTGCCCCATTCCACCGCCGATTTCGCCCGTGCGATCATTATGCCCAATCTGGTGCCGCCGGTGGTGACCTCTGCCGATGCGACAGCCTACCGCGACCGCATCTTGGCTGCGCGCCCCGCGGGCAGCAACTTCGCGCCTTTGATGACGCTTTACCTGACCGAAGACACCGATGCCGATGACGTCGCCGCCGCCCATGCCAGCGGACTGATCACAGCGGTCAAGCTTTACCCGGCAGGTGCGACCACCAATTCCGCCAGCGGCGTCAGCGATTTCGACCGCGTGCAGGCGGTGCTGGAACGTATGGCCGACATCGGCCTGCCGCTCTGCGTGCACGGCGAAGTGACCGATCCCACCATCGACATCTTTGACCGCGAGGCGGCGTTCATCGACCGGGTTCTCGATCCACTGCGCGCCCGTGTGCCGGGCCTGCGCGTCGTGATGGAACATATCACCACTGCTCAGGCTGCCGATTACGTGCGCAGCGCCGACAGTAGCCTTGCCGCGACCATCACCACGCACCACCTCGTGATCAACCGTAATCACATCCTCGCTGGCGGCATCCGCCCCCATTACTATTGTCTGCCCGTCGCCAAACGAGAAGAACACCGCCTCGCCTTGCGTGCTGCGGCCACCTCCAACGATGCGCGTTTCTTTCTCGGCACAGACAGCGCGCCGCACACCGACCCGGCCAAGCTTCAGCCCTGCGGTTGCGCAGGTTGCTTTACCGCGCCGAACACGCTGCCGATCCTCGCCCATGTGTTCGAAGAAGAAAATGCATTGCACCGGCTGGAGGCATTCACCTCACTCAACGGCCCGGCCTTCTATGGCTTGCCTCCCAACGACACCCAACTGACGCTGGAACGCGGCGCACCACAGATCCCCGCGCAGATCGACACCGATGACGGCCCTGTGACGGTGTTCGACCCCGGTTTTGACCTTGATTGGCGCGTATCGCGCGCATTTTCTGGCTAACAATATCCTCGCCCGCTGCCGTGCGGTGGGTTTACCCACCGAGAGGGCAGGCAATAAGAGCCTTCTACCCGCCGCACCGCAAAGACCCGCACCGCAAAGGACAGCCACATGATCCCCGCCACCTACCCTGACCAAGCCGAAATCGCCCGCCTCACCGCCCGCATGCTGCTGGAGATCGGGGCCGTCCATTTCAACGCGAAAGAGCCGTATATCTACGCATCCGGCTTGCCCGGTCCGACCTATATTGATTGCCGCAAACTGATCAGCTTTCCGCGCATTCGCGCCACACTGATGGATTTCCTGACAGTCACTGTGATGCGCAATGCCGGTTTCGAGGCCTTCGATAACATCGCAGGCGGCGAAACGGCTGGTATCCCCTTTGCAGCCCTCGTTGCCGAACGGATGGCGCTGCCAATGACCTATGTGCGCAAAAAGGCCAAAGGCTATGGCCGCAACGCCCGAATCGAGGGCGTAATGACCGAGGGCGAGCGCGTGCTGCTAGTCGAGGATCTAACCACCGATGGCGGCTCTAAGATCAGCTTTGTCGATGCGATCCGCGAAACCGGCGCGACCTGCGCACATACTGCCGTCATTTTTTACTACGGCATTTTTCCGGACACGATGAAAACACTGGGGGACCATGGCGTTACCCTGCATCACCTGTGCACATGGTGGGACGTTCTGGACGAGGCGCGTGCCCAAGGCAGCTTTGACGACGAAACCCTGCGAGAGGTTGAATCCTTTCTCAAAGCGCCGCGCGCGTGGCAGGATGCGCAGCAACGCGCCGAACCGGAGTAAGCCGCACCACAGGCAAATAACGGGAGCGATTCGTCTGAGTTATCAGCTCGCAAGCGCCCCGGAACAATTGCACGATGCTGTTTCATCTTTGCCGCACGATTTCGACAGCGTCCCAACAATGACGCAACATCTTGACCGATGAGCGTATTGCGTCGCAATATAGGCTATCGCCAGCCGACCCCATGTTATCCACAAAAAGATACATGACGGCACTCGGCTGCGGTGGATTGCACGGCCATGCGGGGCACTTGTATGACGAACCTCGCCAGCCAACGGGACCCCAGATGAACGAGATCACCACATTCAATGCGACCGGCGCGGAAATTCAGAACGCCGACACCATGCCCCATTCGATTGAGGCCGAGCAGCAATTGCTGGGCGCGATTCTGACCAACAATGATGTCTATGATCGCATCGCCAGCATCATCGGGCCGCAACATTTCTACGACCCGGTTCATACCCGTATTTATGAGACCGCCGCCGCACGAATCGCCAAGAACAATCTGGCCTCCCCTGTCACGCTCAAAGCCTTCCTCGAAGAGGACGAAGGCCTGAAGGAACTTGGTGGACCGGCCTATCTGGTTAATCTCGCCGGGGCCGCCATCAGCAGCTTTGCGGTGCGCGATTACGCGCAAATGATCTATGATCTGGCGATCCGTCGCGAATTGATCAGTCTGGGGCAGGACATCGCGGGCAAGGCCGCGCGTATGGATGTCGACAGCGAGCCCAGCGACCAGATCGTCGAGGCCGAGCAGCAACTCTACAGACTCAGCGAACAGGGCCAGACCCAAAGCGGGTTTCAGTCTTTTCTAAGTGCCGTCACCGACGCCGTGAACGTCGCCAACGCAGCCTATCAGCGTGACGGCGGGCTGTCCGGTGTTTCTGCGGGCCTCATCGACATGGATAAAATGCTGGGCGGGTTGCACAAATCCGACCTGCTGATCCTCGCTGGTCGCCCGTCAATGGGCAAAACTTCGTTGGCCACCAACATCGCATTCAACGTCGCCAAAGCCTATCGTCGTGGCACCAAACCGGATGGCACACAAGGCGCCGTCGAGGGCGGCGTAGTCGGTTTCTACAGCCTAGAGATGAGCGCCGAACAGCTGGCCGCACGGATCCTGTCCGAAGCCTCTGAAATCCCCAGCCAGCAAATCCGCTCGGGCGATATGACCGAGGCCGAATTCCGCAAATTCGTCGATGCGGCCAAGCAGCTGGAATCCTGCCCGCTTTACATCGACGACACACCGGCGCTGCCAATCAGCCAGCTTGCCGCCCGCGCAAGGCGTCTGAAACGGACTCAAGGCCTCGACGTGTTGATCGTGGATTATCTGCAACTGGTCCGTGGTACCGGCAAGAGCGACAACCGCGTGAACGAGATCTCCGAGATCACCATGGGACTTAAGGCCATCGCCAAAGAACTCGACATCCCGGTAATCGCCCTGTCACAGCTCAGCCGTCAGGTCGAAAGTCGCGAGGACAAACGCCCCCAACTCAGCGACCTGCGCGAATCAGGCTCGATCGAGCAGGACGCCGATGTGGTCATGTTCGTGTTCCGCGAGGAATACTATGTCGAGCGCGAGAAACCCTCTGACGAGAAGCTCGAAGAGATCGCCGCATGGCAAGAACGCATGGAGCGCCTGCACGGCAAGGCAGAAGTGATCATCGGCAAACAGCGTCACGGTCCGATCGGTACCATTGAACTCAGCTTCGAGGGTCGATTCACCCGCTTTGGCAATTTGGTAAAGCCATGGCAGCAATCCGGGGATCAGGAATTCTGAACCTGCTGCCTCGGCGTGCCAAAGATATTTCGTCGAATAATCTGGAAGCCAGAGAAAATTCGCGAATTTCCTCTTCCTGTGGCGGGCTGCCGCCCCTTATGCATCGCATAGGTTACGCTTTGCCCTTGACCTCTCGCGCCTCCATGTCAAAACCCCTGATATGAGCACGCCAACCCTTACAGTCGATCTGAATGCCATCGTCGCCAACTGGCGCGCACTGGATGCCCTGTCAGAGGGCGAAACCGGTGCGGCGGTCAAGGCCGATGCCTACGGGCTGGGCGCGGATCGGGTGGCACGCGCGCTGGCGCGGGCTGGGGCCCGGACGTTCTTTGTTGCCGTTGCCGAAGAGGGCGTCGCGTTGCGCGAGGCGCTCGGTCCCGGCCCTGCCATCTATGTCCTGTCGGGCCATATGCCCGGCGACGGGGACATGATCGGTGACCTCGGTCTGCTGCCGGTGATCAATTCGCTTGACCAGATGATCCGCCATGTCGAGGCGCTGCCGAACCGCAGCTTTGCCCTGCAACTGGATACCGGCATGAACCGGCTCGGCATGGAGCCGTCCGAATGGAGCGCGATACGCGACATCGCGTTGGCACAAAACCCGCAACTGATTATGAGCCATCTCGCCTGCGCCGACGAGCGCGATCATGCGATGAACCCGCAGCAGCTCAATCAGTTTCTGGATATGACCCAAGGCTGCGATTGCCCGCTCAGTCTGGCCAATACCGGCGCGACCCTGCTGGACCCCGCGTATCACTTTGACCTCACACGACCGGGCATCGGTCTTTATGGCGGTTTGCCATTTGTCGAGGCGCGCCCGGTGGTGACACTCGATATACCCGTGATCCAATGCCGCGATGTGGTCCCGGGCGAAACGGTTGGTTACGGCGATGGCTGGGTTGCGAAACGTCCCAGCCGGATCGCGACCCTCAGCGCCGGCTATGCCGACGGTATCATCCGCGCGATGGGCCCACGCGCCCATGTCCACGCCGAAGATATCGCCCTGCCCGTCGCCGGCCGCATCTCGATGGATCTGATCGGCGTTGACGTGACGGACCTTGGCCATGATCCAAAATCGGTTCAGTTGCTCGGCCCACATCAGTCGATTGACACGCTGGCGACCGCTGCAGGTACCATCGGCTACGAAATCCTGACCTCGCTGGGCGCGCGCTATACCCGCCGGTATCTCGGCGGATGAGCTGGATCACCGCCCTGCTCGCCTCAATCGGTCGCACCGTTCTCGGCGCACTCGCGGCAATGGGGCGTATCTCGATTTATGCAGGGCAAACCCTCGGCCACATGATCCGCCCGCCCATCTATCTGAAGGAGATCGGCGGCGCCCTCCTGAGCGTTGGGTATTTCAGCCTGCCGGTTGTGGGCCTGACCGCCTTTTTCACCGGCGGCGCACTGGCACTACAGATCTACTCTGGCGGCGCGCGGTTCAACGCAGAGGCGGTCGTGCCGCAAATCGTCGCCATCGGCATGGTGCGCGAATTGGGTCCGGTGCTGGTCGGCCTGATGATCGCCGCGCGTGTCACCTCGTCCATCGCCGCAGAAATCGCGACCATGAAAGTGACCGAGCAGATTGATGCGCTCGTCACCCTGTCCACCCATCCAATGAAATACCTCACCGTGCCGCGCGTGCTGGCCGGGCTGATCATGGTGCCGGTGTTGGTTGGCATTGGCGACATCATCGGCATTTTTGGCGGCTATATCGTCGGCACCCGCAGCCTGGGATTCAACCCGGCTGCATATCTGCAAAACACCGTAAATTTCATCGAATTGCGCGATATCGTCTCGTCCCTCGCCAAGGGCGCGGCGTTTGGTTTCATCGCCACGCTGATGGGCTGCTACTATGGCATGAACACCTCGCGCGGCGCGGCAGGCGTCGGTAAGGCGACCAAAGGCGCGGTCGAGGCCGCCGCAGTGCTGATCCTTGCTGCCAACTTCCTTCTTACCAGCATCTTTTTCACGATATGATAGAGCTTAACGACGTCCATAAATCCTTTGGCCCCAAACGGGTCCTGCGCGGGGTCAACCTGAGCATTCCAAAGGGCACGTCGATGGTCGTGATCGGCGGCTCGGGCACTGGCAAATCTGTCTGCCTGAAATCGGTTCTTGGCCTCGTTCGTCCCGATAGCGGCGTGATCACACTGGATGGCGAGGACGTTGCACGCGCCGAGCGTGACAGTTTCCTCGCCCGTTTCGGGATGCTGTTTCAGGGCGGTGCGCTGTTTGATTCGCTGCCCGTCTGGCAGAACGTCGCCTTTCGCCTGCTGCGCGGCTCACTGAAACGGCCAAAGGACGAAGCTCGCGCCATCGCGATCGAAAAACTGCGCCGCGTCGGGCTGACACCGGATGTGGCCGACCTTTTCCCGGCAGAGCTGTCGGGCGGTATGCAAAAACGTGTCGGATTGGCCCGCGCCATCGCAGCCGAGCCCGAAATCATCTTTTTTGACGAACCAACCACCGGCCTCGATCCGATCATGTCCGGCGTGATCAATGACCTGATCCGCGAAATCGTGGTCGAGATGGGCGCCACGGCGATGACCATCACCCACGATATGTCCTCCGTGCGCGCCATCGCCGACAACGTTGCCATGCTGCATGACGGGGTGATCCAATGGACCGGTCCGGTCGCGGATATGGATGCGTCGGGCGATCCTTACCTAGATCAGTTCATCCACGGTCGAGCCGATGGACCGATCGAGGCGGTACGGTAGATAAGGTGTAGGCCGGGCTTTAGCCCGGCACCCCGCCACACGATGTGACGCTCAACATTCCGTCGTCCCTGCCGGGCTAAGGCCCGGCCCACGGACGTGCGCAACCAATTCCTTGATGTTTCCGAAATCTGCACCGACGCAATACCGACGTTAAACCGACATGAAACCGAACCAGTATTTCGCCAAACTTACAAAACCTTATGATCCAAAATTCAACTGGTGGAATGCACCCGCCCTTGCACCTATCGTACGCCACGCCTAGCTGGTGTTAACCAGTCCTGCCCAAGGCTACCCCATGCTTCGCCTCGCCAACCTGACGCTGCTGATCCTGTTTCCACTCGCGTGGTTCGCGCCGATGATGCGTGCGGGGCTGAACCTGCCGCTCTTTGGTCTCACCGAAATCACGGTCATTTCCGGTCTGCAATCGCTGTGGGAAACCGATGTGGTTCTGGCACTTCTGGTCACATTCTTTGCCCTCTTTGCGCCCTATGCGAAAACGGTCGGTCTGGCGCTCATCCATTTCGGCCTGATGCGGCGTAAAACCCTGCCTGCGTTGCAGATACTGGGCAAATTGGCGATGGCTGACGTGTTCTTGATCGCGCTCTATATCGTGGTGGTCAAAGGCGTCGGCATGGCCACGGTCGAGACCGCATGGGGTCTCTATTTCTTCACCGGTTGCATCCTTGTCTCTATCGCCATTGGATACTTAACCCAGCGCCGCAAATCACAAGGGGTTTGACGCGGCCCGCGCGCTGGGGCATGACCCAGAGCATGGCGAAAACACCCAGCTTCACCTGCAATGCCTGCGGCGCGGTCCATAACAAATGGTCGGGGCGATGCGACGCATGCGGCGAGTGGAACACGATTGTCGAGGATACCGGTCTCAGCGCCGGACCTGCCAAAAATTCGCTGGGCAACGCGCGCGGCAAGGGCATGACCCTCACAGACCTGTCCGCCAAGGAAACGCCACCACCACGCACCAATAGCGGACTAGCTGAACTGGACCGCGTTCTGGGTGGCGGCCTCGTACCGGCTTCGGCCTTGCTCGTAGGTGGCGATCCGGGGATCGGGAAATCCACCCTGCTGTTACAAGCCGCCTCAGCGTTTTCTCGCAAGGGTCTGAAAACTATATATGTTTCCGGAGAAGAGGCCAGCGCCCAAGTGCGTATGCGCGCCGAGCGGCTGGGGCTGCAAGACGCGCCTGTGCAACTCGCCTCCGAGACCAATCTGCGCGACATCCTGACCACAATGGAGGCGGAAAAACCGCAACTGGTGATCATTGATTCGATCCAGACGATGTGGCTCGATACCATCGGCAGCGCCCCCGGCAGCGTCAGCCAGGTGCGCGCAGCCGCCCATGAGCTGACCAGCTTTGCCAAGCGCCGGGGCGTCAGTGTTGTTCTTGTCGGTCACGTCACTAAGGACGGTCAGATCGCAGGCCCGCGCGTCGTCGAACACATGGTCGATACGGTGCTTTATTTCGAGGGCGAGCGCGGTCATCAGTTCCGTATCCTGCGCGCAGTCAAAAACCGGTTCGGGCCCGCCGACGAGATCGGCGTATTCGAGATGACCGGGCGCGGCCTCTCTGAGGTCACCAACCCCTCGGCACTCTTTCTCAGTGAACGTGGCAAACCTACGCCGGGTTCGGCCGTCTTTGCCGGGATCGAGGGCACCCGCCCCGTTCTGGTCGAGTTACAGGCGCTGGTGGCGCCAACGCCCCATTCTCAACCGCGGCGCGCCGTGGTGGGCTGGGACGGCGCGCGACTGGCGATGATCCTCGCCGTGCTCGAATCGCGTTGTGGCATTCCGTTCGCGGGGCTCGACGTCTATCTCAACGTGGCCGGTGGCATGAAGATCAGCGAGCCAGCCGCTGATCTGGCAGTTGCAGCCGCACTGCTGAGCGCACGCGAAGATAGCGCACTGCCCGCAGATACAGTTGTTTTTGGCGAAATCAGCCTTTCTGGCGCACTCCGCCCGGCCCCCCAGACCGAAAACAGGTTGAAAGAAGCCCAAAAACTTGGTTTCAACGCGGCAATCGTACCTAAAGGCGGCAAGCCCGGTGGCGCGAGCGGTCTGAGTTTGACACGACTCG
This sequence comes from Pseudohalocynthiibacter aestuariivivens, assembly GCF_011040495.1. Classification (GTDB taxonomy): domain Bacteria; phylum Pseudomonadota; class Alphaproteobacteria; order Rhodobacterales; family Rhodobacteraceae; genus Roseovarius; species Roseovarius pelagicus. Next base: position 566,069 of record NZ_CP049037.1, read on the forward strand.
AAGATTTGACCGCTTTTGTGGGTGACATTTTCGGCGCAGGCTAGCGCCCCAGCAGGACGAGGCAAGGCATATGGAAGGTTTCACCATCATCGACGGCGTGGTTGCGCTGGTTATCGTGCTTTCGGCGCTGTTGGCCTATAGCCGCGGTTTCGTGCGCGAAGCACTGGCAATCGCCGGATGGATCGTGGCAGGCATCGTCGCCTTCATTTTCGCCCCTCAGGTCGAACCACTGGTCAAGGAAATTCCGGTTGTCGGTGACTTCATCGCAGACAGTTGCGAGCTGAGCATGATCGGTGCTTTTGCCATCGTTTTCGCTCTGGCTCTCATTGTGGCGTCGCTGATCACGCCGCTGTTTTCATCACTGGTCCAGCGGTCTGCGCTCGGAGGGCTTGATCAGGGGATCGGGTTTCTCTTTGGTGTGGCGCGCGGCGTTTTGCTCGTGGCTGTGGCCTATTTCGTCTATGAGACGGTGATTACCAGCCAGAATATCCAGATGATCGACGACAGCCGTTCGGCCCGCGTCTTCGCACATCTCACCGGGCGTATCGAAGATGGCAACCCGGAACAGGCGCTTGGCTGGATCACAGCCCAGTACGAAGCGTTGGTTGGCGCTTGCGACGCACAATAACACCATGACGAATACGACCCTCATCGCCTTGGTGTTGATGGCCGCTTCGGGTGTGGCGCTTGCGTTTCAGGCTCCTCTTAATGCAATGCTCGGGCGCGGGATCGGCAGTCCGCTGGCGGCCGCAACCGTGTCTTTCGGCGTTGGCTTTCTCGTGTTGCTGCTGCTGACTCTGATCATTGGCGACGGGGCCAGTCTGACCCGATTGGGCACCGTGCCGATCTGGCTGTTGATCGGCGGCACATTGGGCGCGCTTTACGTTTTCTCCGCTTTATGGAGCGTGCCTGTCTTGGGTGTGCTGACTGTCACGACCATGTTGATATTGGGTCAGATGGTGGCGGCACTGCTCTTGGATTATTTCGGTGCATTCGGCTTAGCTGCACAAGAACTGACAGCCAAACGATTGCTGGCCGCAGCACTGGTGGCCGGTGGCGTGGTGCTGTCGCGGATCTGACACCTGTCGCACAAGGTGACGTTGCGGCGGGGATGTCACAAAGCGCACTGTCTGCGGATCAACGGGTGACAACCGGGAACGCAGCGCCTATGTGTGACGCATCGGTGACAATCGGATTCGGAGTTGCCCCGCCTTGTCCAAGCACATGCCCCCTGCCCACCCGTTCGATTCCTCGTATCTGCGCGACGCCGCCGACGAGGATAAGCTAAAAGAAGAGTGCGGCGTTTTCGGCGTGATCGGCGTAACGGATGCGGCCAATTTCGTTGCACTCGGCCTGCACGCCCTGCAACACCGCGGCCAAGAGGCAGGCGGAATCGTCTGCCACCATCCCGAACACGGGTTCAACAGCGCCCGGCGATTCGGCTATGTCCGCGATAACTTTACCAAGCAAAGCCTGATGGAAACGCTGCCCGGCCCGCTGGCCATCGGGCATGTGCGATACTCCACGTCTGGCGGCAAGGCCCCGGTTATTCGCGATGTGCAGCCCTTCTTTGGCGAATTTGCCATGGGAGGTGCCGCAATTGCCCATAACGGTAACATCACCAATGCAGACGCGCTGCGCAAAGAGCTGATCGAACGCGGCAGCATTTTCCAGTCCAATTCCGACAGTGAATGTATCATCCATCTAATGGCCCGCTCACTGCAGCGTACCATCCCAGAGAGGATGGAAGATGCACTGCGCCGGGTTGAAGGTGCGTTTTCGGTGGTCGCGATGACCCGTACCAAGCTGATTGGAGTGCGTGATCCGCTGGGTGTGCGTCCGTTGGTGCTGGGACAAGTGGCGGATGGCTGGGTTCTCAGCTCAGAAACCTGCGCGCTGGATATTATCGGTGCGAAATATGTACGCGAAGTGGCCCCCGGCGAGATGGTCGTGATCAACGGCAATGGTGTTGAGAGCCACTTTCCTTTCCGCCCACAAAAACCACGGTTCTGCATTTTCGAACATGTCTACTTTAGCCGACCGGATTCGATCATCGGACAGCGCAGCGTCTATGAGACACGCCGCCAGATCGGGATTGAGCTGGCCCGCGAGGCCCCGGTGGAGGCCGATATTGTCTGCCCGGTTCCTGATAGCGGCACTCCTGCGGCCATCGGCTTTAGCCACGAATCCGGCATTCCCTACGCGATGGGTATCATCCGGAACCAATATATGGGCCGGACCTTCATCGAACCGACAGAGCAGATCCGCAATATGGGGGTTCGGCTCAAGCTGAACGTCAACCGCGCCCTGATCAAGGACAAGCGCGTGATCCTCGTCGATGACAGCGTCGTGCGAGGTACCACAAGCCGCAAGATCAAGGAAATGATCCTCGATGCCGGTGCGAAAGAGGTACATTTCCGTATCGCGTCCCCGCCGACCGCCTGGCCCTGTTTCTATGGTGTGGACACGCCCAAGCGCGAAAAGCTGCTGGCCGCGACCATGTCAGAGGACGAAATGCGCGATCATTTGCAGGTGGATAGCCTGCGGTTCATTTCGCTTGATGGTCTGTACCGCGCTGTAGGAGAGGCATCGGGCCGCGATGCATCCTGTCCGCAGTATTGCGATGCGTGTTTTTCTGGCGAATACCCGGTGAAACCTTCCGACCAGATCGAAAAGGGTTTCGAGTTGAAGGCCGCCGAATAAACCACGCAATCCGGATTCTGTTGTTCATAGATCGCCAGCGGCGCTTTGCCGCTGCTGATGCTGCGTTGCGGCATTAACCCGCCGATGCGTTATCACCCCCCTTTCACCTGCCGGTATTTGGGCCTAGACGGCGCGCTGAACCACGCCTTGAAAGGGGATAACGTGACAGACTTCAGCGATACCACGACACCGTCGCAGGTGGTCAAGACCGCGGCGACTCAAGAGGTCCAGATACCTTCAGGCACCGTTCTGATCGGGACCGTCACCGCCAAGAATCGCGCCTACGCACTGGTGAAATCCAGCACGGGTAAAATCGTGCAGGTCAAACCCGGCGATCAGATCGGCAAGCAAACTGTGGCTGCCATCGAGCAGGGCCAGATGATCCTGATGCATAATGGGCGCACTGAACGCATGCTCATTCCGGGCGGCTGACTCAAGACGGGCACTTTTGCCTCTTGATTTGCGCGCCAAGGGATGAAAAGCCCCCAGCATGACCAAAGACACCACCACCCCCGTCGCACTGATCACCGGCGCCTCGCGCGGCCTCGGTGCGGCATTGGCCGAAGAACTGGCAGCGCAGTATCACATCGTTGCCGTGGCCCGTACCACCGGCGCGCTGGAAGAGCTTGATGACCGCATTCAGGCTGCCGGACATAGTGCGACACTGGCCCCGATGGACATCACCAATCCCGATGCAATGCGTCAGCTGTGCCGTTCGATTCATGATCGCTGGGGCAGTATCGCACTCTGGGTTCATACGGCGGTTCACGCCGCACCGCTTACGCTGACGGCACATCTAGATGCGCGCGACTGGGATAAATCCGTGGCATGCAACGTTACAGCCACGGGACAACTGATTCCGTTCATTGCACCCTTGCTGGGCGACAGCGGCCAAGCGATGTTTTTCGAGGACGTTAAGGCAGGCGATACGTTTTACGGCGCCTATGGTGCAACCAAGGCCGCGCAAATCGCTCTGGCGCGGTCGTGGCAGTCCGAGACATCGCGCACCGGACCACGCGTGCATATCGTCAACCCAGCACCGATGCCAACAGCCACACGCGCCCGGTTCCATCCCGGCGAAACCCGCGATGATCTGACCGACCCACGTGCCGAAGCCCGCCGCCTGCTAGAGCTTCTCGAGTGAATTCATGTCTGCGCCAAGCGGGCAACCGCTTGCCCGCCTGCCCCCTGCCCGCTACACAAGGCGAAAGCCACGCCGAACGGCTGTCAGGAGCGGACATTTGCGCATTCTCATCACCAATGACGACGGTATCAACGCACCGGGCCTAGAGGTCATGCAAGAGATTGCTTCGGGGCTTGCAGGTCCGAACGGCGAGGTGTGGACTGTCGCCCCTGCATTCGAGCAGTCAGGCGTCGGGCATTGCATTTCCTACACGCAGCCGATGATGGTCAGTCAGATGGCTACACGACGCTACGCGGTACAAGGCAGCCCCGCCGATTGTGTTCTGGCCGGCCTGCATGACATCATGAAGGACAAACGCCCCGATCTGGTGTTGTCGGGCGTCAACCGCGGGAACAACTCGGCCGAGAACGCGGTGTATTCGGGCACTCTGGGCGCCGCAATGGAGGCTGCCCTGCAAGGCGTGCCCGCAATCGCGCTCAGCCAGTATTACGGCCCCGACAACCGCGATTTGGACGATCAATTTGATGCCTCCCGCCAGCATGGTCTGACGACGGTTCAACGTCTGTTGGAAAAGGGTGTCTGGACACAAGACGACTATGGTATCTTCTACAATGTAAACTTCCCCCCCGTGCCCGGCGACGCCGTCAAAGGCCTGCGCGCCACGCGGCAGGGGTTCCGTCGCGACATGGGTTTTGGCGTGCAGCCACATACGTCACCTTCGGGGCGTCGGTTCTTGTGGATCACCGGCGCACCACAGAGCCAGCCAACGTCAGAAGGGTCCGACGCTGACATGAACCTCAAAGGCTACATTTCGGTCACGCCGATGCGGGCCGATCTGACGGCCCATGATATCCTGGAGCCGCTGAAGGCCATCGAATGACCGGCCCCGACCAGATCGCCGAACGCAAAATGCAGTTCCTCTTCGCGCTGCGCTCCAAGGGGGTGACGGACGCGCGCGTGTTGGGCGCGATGGAAAAGATCGACCGCGGGCCATTTATTCGCGGCTATTTCGCCGACCGCGCCTATGAGGACATGCCGCTGCCCATTGCCTGTGGGCAGACAATCAGCCAACCATCGGTCGTGGCCTTGATGACCCAAGCGTTGAAACTCAGTCCTCGTGACAAGGTTCTGGAGGTCGGCACTGGTTCTGGCTATCAGGCGGCAATCCTTAGCCAGTTAGCGCGACGGGTCTATACTGTGGACCGGCACAAACGTCTGGTGCGCGAAGCCAGCGAAATTTTTCGCGCGCTGGATTTGACCAACATCACCGCCCTCACGGCTGACGGCAGCTTTGGTTTACCCGATCAGGCGCCGTTTGATCGTATCATCGTGACCGCCGCCGCCGAGGATCCCCCCGGACCACTCTTGGCGCAACTCAAAATCGGGGGTATCATGGTCGTGCCGGTTGGACAGTCCGACGCCGTGCAAAGCCTGATCCGAGTGACGCGTAGCGCGGACGGCTTTGACTATGACGAGCTGCGACCGGTGCGATTTGTGCCGCTGGTCGAGGGCTTAGGCCGCGATACGGCCTAATGTGTGAGTATTTAAGACAAAGCCCCGGCGCATAAGGGGCAGATGATGAGGACGCGATCGAGATGAGTTTTTCCAAACGCCCCGCCATGCTCTTGGCCGGCACCGCAGTGCTGGTTCTGGGTGCCTGTGATGGTCCGCTCGACTTTGATATGCGCGGGGGGATCGGCAATGGGCTGGATACCGCCGAAGCGGCCCGCACCGCGACCGCCAATCGGCCGGAGCCGGATAGCCGTGGAATCATCTCTTATCCGGGGTATCAGGTCGCAATCGCGCGGCGTGGTGATACCTTAGCCACCCTCGCGGCGCGAATCGGCATTGATGCCGCCGAACTGGGCCGGTTCAACGGAATTTCACCGGATGACAACCTGCGGCGCGGCGAAGTGGTTGCCCTGCCCCGTCGTGTTGCCGAACCGGCAGGTGGTCCGATCCAACCCGGTGGTGTGGATATAGCGACCATCGCTGGTGGTGCCATAGACAAGGCCGACAAGAACAAAGTCGAGACCAGCACGCTGGAACCTGCCCCGCAGACCGGCGCAGAACCGGTTCGCCACAAGGTCGCACGCGGTGAGACCGCCTATACCATTGCGCGGCTCTATAATGTCTCGATCCGCAGCCTCGCGGACTGGAACGGGCTGGGCTCTGACTTTGGTGTACGTGAGGGGCAGTATCTGTTGATCCCTGTCGCCTTGCCCGGCGAAGTCGGCAAGCCATTTGACGCGACTGAGGTGCCTCAGACTGAGCCGCCGGGGGTCGGGTCGCCGACGCCAGAGCCGCCAAGTGCCGAAAAGCCGCTACCAGAGGATGACACGACCCCGGTCACCAACATCTCAACCCCAAAGACAAAGCCGGGTGATGCGCCCGACCTTGGTGCGACCCAAACCAAGAAGAGCAAAGCCCGTATGAGCTATCCCGTGCGCGGCGACATCGTGCGCGCCTACTCCAAAGGCAAGAACGAAGGTATCGACATCGCGGCCACCCCCGGCACAGCCGTCAAATCGGCAGCCAAGGGGACGATCGCGCACATTGGCGCAGAAACAAGCGGGACATCTATCATCGTGATCCGCCACGATAACAATCTGATGACCGTTTATTCGAATGTCGAAAGTGTCACGGTCGAAACCGGAGATAAGGTGAGCCGTGGTGATACACTAGCAAAGGCAGGCAGCTCAGGCTCTGGTGCAGTCCATTTCGAAGTGCGCGATGGGTTCGAAAGCCTGGACCCGGTACCATATCTGACTGAGTAATCGCGGAATGTTTCAGGCTGCAATCTGTCGAAAACAAACGATCAACGCCCAAGAGCGTTAACACCCTTACGGACCGAAACGCCCCGCCCGCCCGAGGGGTCTCTGGCCGCGCGTGAGGCAGATAATCAGGTTGGAATCGCTATGCCTCGTCGCCCGGCCAGGTCGGTGACATATTGCCACGCAACTCGCCCCGAACGCGCGCCTCGGGTCGCTTGCCACTCGATCGCTTCGGCGCGCAAGGCTTCATCATCAATGTTGATGCCATAAGCATCACAATAGCCCCGGATCATCGCCAGATATTCGTCCTGCCCGCAGGGGTGAAAGCCGAGCCATAGACCGAAGCGGTCGCTAAGCGACACTTTTTCTTCGGTTGCTTCGCTGGGACTGATCGCGCTGGAACGCTCATTTTCAATCATGTCGCGCGGCATAAGGTGGCGACGGTTTGACGTGGCATAGAACACCACATTCTCAGGTCGCCCTTCGATTCCGCCATCCAGTACCGCCTTGAGCGATTTGTAATGTTGGTCATCATGGCTAAAGCTGAGATCGTCGCAAAAGAGTACAAATCGCGCGTCACTGGAGCGCAGCAGCGCCAGAAGACGCGTGACGCTGGTCAGGTCTTCGCGTTGCAGTTCCACGATTTTGAGGGGTGCGCCCTCTGCGACAACAGCCGCATGTACCGCTTTGACAAGGCTGGATTTCCCCATGCCCCGCGCGCCCCAGAGAAGCGCGTTATTCGCAGGCAGCCCGCGCGCAAACTGGCGGGTGTTTTCAAGCAGCGTGTCGCGCGAGCGATCCACCCCCAGCAGCAGGCCCATGTCGACCCGCGAAACATGCGGCACCGGCTCCAGCCGGTCAGGTGCTACGTGCCAGACAAAGGCATCTGCATCAGCGAAATCCGGCGCGTCAAACGGCGGTGGGCTGACCCGTTCCAGCGCCGCGGCGATCCGTTCTAGCGGATCACTCATGGGCGCGGTTCCTGATCGGTCTCGTCCGAAACATCCTCTGGATGCGTCTCATCGTCGGGCATCTCGATATCGTCGTCGTCATCAAACCACAGGCCCTCTGCGCGCAGCTTGGCCTCGCGCTTTTGCTCTACGCGCCGGACGAGGAAGATCGAAATCTCATAGAGACCGTAAACCACCACAAAGAGGATCACTTGGGTGATGACATCCGGTGGCGTGACCAGCGCGGCCAGCACCAGAATGCCGACCACTGCGTATTTACGCACAGCCTTTAGTCCTTCGGCACCGACCAGACCGGCCTTGCCCATCAGCGTCAGCAACACGGGCAGTTGGAAACACAAACCAAATGCGACGATGAATTTAATCGTCAGGTTGAGATACTCTTGGGCAGATCCCTGAAACACGACACTAAGCGGCGCAGGTCCCTGCACGCCCTCGATGGCCTCGCCACCAGAGCCGAACTGCTGGAACCCCAAAAAGAAGTCATAGGCCAGCGGCGTTACCACGTAGAACGCAAAGCTGGCGCCAAGTATGAACATGAAAGGTGACGCGATGAGGAAGGGTAGAAACGCGCCCTTCTCTGTCTTGTACAAACCCGGAGCCACAAAGCGCCACATCTGGTTGGCGATGTAGGGAAAACCAAGGATGAAACCGCCCAAGAGCGATACCTTGATCGCAACAAAGAAGCCTTCCTGAGGCGAAATAAAGATCAGGTCGCAGTCTTGCCCCCGATCGGCCAGCACCGAACAGAGCGGTGCCGTCAGGAAGTTAAAGATCGGTGTCGCTACGGTAAAGCAGATGATCATGCCGATGAGAAACGCAACTACGGACCGGATCAGCCTTGTGCGCAGTTCCGCCAGATGCTCGATCAGCGGCGCGCTGCTGTCTTCGATTTCGTCGACGTTGCTCATGCCTTGTCCTTAGCCGCTTTTTTCGTCGCGGGCTTGGTAGCGGTCTTTTGCGCAGCAGGCTTTTTGGCCGCGGGTTTGGCCGCGGGTTTGGCTGCGGTTTTGGACGCGGTCGACTTCGCAGACGTCTTAGCAGGCGATTTGCGCGCCGTTGGCTTCTTGGTCGCCGTGGATGTGGCTTTGGGCTGCTTCGCGGTGGCCGTCTTGGTCCGTTTCGCCTTGGTGGCTTTGGCTTCCTTCTCGGCAGCCGCAGCCTCTGCTGCCTTGCGTTCGGTGGCTTTCGCCGCAGTCTTTTCGCGAATTTTATCTGCCGCTTCCTGCCGTTCTGCACTCAGCTTGGGCTTGCCCGCGTCCCGGGTCGCCTGCGTAAAGCTTTCCGTGGTCTTGCGTACCTCGGACATGGCAGAGCTGACCGGGTTCGTGGCCTTGCGCAGCGTATCGCTGACGTCCTTGACGCCCGCTTCGTCCGCTGCGTCGTTCATCGCCTTGGAAAACTCGCGCGCCATGCCCTTGGCCTTGCCGACGAACTTGCCAACTGTGCGGAACATTCCCGGCAGATCTTTGGGCCCCACGACGATCAACGCCACGATGCCAATCACCAGCAGCTCTGTCCACCCAAGGTCGAACATATGACGTTCAGACCTTGTCTTTTTCGGTTTCGGGCGTCACGTCCTTGGCATCATCACCAGATTCATTCGCGGCATCTTCCAGCTCTTTGTTGCCGTCGTTGATGCCCTTCTTGAACGAGGTGATCCCCTTGCCCACTTCGCCCATAAGCGATGAAATCTTGCCGCGTCCGAAAAGGACCAGCACGACAACAGCTATGAGCAGGATGCCCGGAAGGCCAATATTATTCAGCATGCGTATTCTCCCTGTCTCGGGGCGGTGTCACATTTACCCCGGGAATTTCGTCAATAGTATCTAATCGCTCCGCACGCAGGTTAAAAGAACGAAAGCGCGGCTGCGCCGTCATTTTTATCGACCAGCGCGCTCAAGCCGTACTGGTACCCTGTCGAGCGGGGAACACAAAGCACCGATCACGCCGGATCATCAGCCACAAATTCTGCCCTTCGGATGGCAAAAATACATTGGGCACAGTTGCGCGCAGGATCGACCCGTCATGCGCCATCTTGAATTCAACGAGGCTCTCGGAACCCATGAAGCGCGCACGCTGTACCACGCCAAGCGCAGGACTGCCATCGCCGGGCGTCGGGTTCGGTCCGCGCCCCTGCCGATCAAAGTCAATTTTAATATGTTGCGGTCGGATCACGATATCAACGGCCTGTCCGTCCGGGACGCCAGGAGTAAGAAACTGACCAAAGGGCGTGTCGGTCAATGCCCCCTGAACGACGCCACGTATCACGTTGATATCACTAAAGAATGATACAGAGTCACGATCTACTGGCGCATTATATATATTATAAGGCGCACCCTGTTGCACAATCTGACCCGCGCGCATCAATGCGATTTCATCAGCCATCCGCATCGCCTCGTCCGGCTCGTGCGTGACCAGCAGAACGGCCGCGTCCTCTTCACGCAGGATATCCAGCGTTTCGTCACGAATACCATCACGCAGACGGTTGTCGAGACCCGAGAACGGCTCGTCCATCAGCATGATACGTGGGCGCGGTGCCAACGCACGCGCAAGTGCCACTCGTTGTTGCTCTCCTCCTGACAACTCGTGCGGCAGTGATGTCTCAAACCGGGCAAGGCCGACTCGGACCAACATCTCTCGGATGCGTGCGGCGCGCTTGGCCCGGTCACCACCGAGGCCGAAACCGACATTTTCAAACACCGACAAATGCGGAAAGAGTGCAAAATCCTGAAACATCAGGCCAATATTGCGGCGTTCGGGCGGCACACGGGTAACAGTGTCGCACACCAGCTTGCCATCAACCCAGATCTCGCCCGAATCTTGCATCTCGACACCTGCGATCATTCGCAGCGTGGTGGACTTGCCGCAACCCGAGGGACCCAGAAGACAAGTCACCTGCCCCGGATACACCTTGAGCGAAACATCATCGACCACCACGCGCCCGTCATAACGGCGGACGAGGTTCTTGATCTCCAATCGTGGGGTCCGGTCTGCCAAGGGCTGTCCTTCGTGCTTCTCCGATGAAAACAATCGGGATTTTCATTCGGCAGATAGCAACCCAGACCGCTGCGTGCAAGACATGCGCGGCTTGCGCGCTGGCACTATGTCCGGCGAGAGGACCCCAGCAAAACGACCACGGAACCGATCAGAAGGACGACAAGGCAGATCACCAGCAACTGTTCATATTTATGCCCGTCCGGCACCATCCGGGCGACCCAGATTGCATCGCGCCCAAAATACAGCATCGCCCCCGCCATCGCAGCAGCAAATGCTGCAAAATAGGACCAGAGCGCGATATGCCGACCCATTACGAGCCCAACGATTATAACAGGTGTCAGAAACATACTGGCCGTACCGCTGACCGCGACCGCGTCAAATAGCGTCTGATTGCCCCACAGCGTCAACCCCGCCCCAAGTGCCATAAAGCCACACATTGCCATACGTCCGGAACCCAGCGTGCGTGGTCCAAAGCCGAGCTCTTCGACCACCAATCGCGCAGCGCTGGCCAGAGCCGAATCCAACGTGCTGAGTGCAGACACAAGCAGCGAGACAAGCAATGCTACGTAGAGCCATGCAGGAAACATTGCCCGCCACGTGCCCAGCAGTTGCCCCTCATAGGCAACACCGAGCAGACCCGCCTGAATGCCGAACATGCCAAAGGCGATGATACAGATTGTAGAGATCCAGAATGCATGCACAAACGAACGGCGCGTGGTGGTCGAATCGGCGAGGAAACCGCGATCCATCATCACCGGATCATGCGCCGGGTATGAAAACACCTGCAATAACGCGACCAGAAGCAATACCTGCCCATTCCATGCACCAGACGTACCGGGTGCGGTCAACACTGCTGTAAAGGAAAAGCCGGGACTGACGACCAATGCGATGAAGGCCGCTGCGAAAATCACGAGAAAGACGGTCATCTGAAGCACGTCTGTGCGCAGGGCCGCGCTCAACCCGCCCCAGGCGCTGTAGGCCAACCCCAGCGCCGCGACGATTACGATGGACATCTCACGTGCCATCCCAATCTGCGGAAGCACCGCGGCAAAGATCAACCCGACAACCAGCAGATTGGCAAACACCTCTGACAGCAGGCGCATTGCAATAACCAGATTGTAGCATCCCCGTCCAGATGCGCCGAATTGCGCACCTAACCAGTCCTGCACAGAACGCGCGCCGCCCGCACGCAACCGGGCCACAATGAATCCCCCGGTCAGGAACGAGCCATAGTAGGTCGCATAGGCGAGCGTACCCCAGATGCCGTAGAAATAACCCAGAATTGCAGAATTCATTAGTGACCGGGCAAAAATCCAAGTCGTAACCTGACTGAGCACCAGAACCCAAAGGGATGGCGCGCGCCCATCAGCGCCCGCTCCACTGAAAAAACCTTCGATGCTGACGCGTCGTGGCGCTGCGATCAGGCTGGCGGCCACAACAAGGCCACATAGAATAGTTATGGCAGCAACATGCATGCGGCGGCCCCTTTTGCTCTGATAAGAACTTCAATCGGGTAGCCGCACAGATGTCGGTAGACCAGCCCCACAACGCGCGGTTGGCGCATTTGTGAATATGCGTCAACCGCGGTTGATGAATGGCAGGCGCTTACATCGTGGCGTTAACAAAGCCGCCGTCGAGCAGAATGTTCTGCCCGACGATATAGCCTGCCTGCTCCGAACAGAGAAAGGCGCAAGCAGCGCCGAATTCTTCGATAGTGCCATAACGCCCGACGGGAATAGTGGCGCTGCGCTGCTTTTTAGCCTCTGCTTCGGAGATATCCTTCGCCTTGGCTGCGCCCTTATCAAGAGCAACCGCGCGGTCGGTCGCGTGCATGCCTGGCAGCAGGTTGTTGATGGTCACACCCGATCCTGCGACCTGCCGTGACGTGCCTGCAACATACCCCGTCAGCCCGGTGCGCGCCGAATTGCTGAGGCCCAGCACAGGGTTGGGTGCCTTTACCGCCATTGAGGTAATGTTGACCACCCGGCCCCAGCCGCGGTCCATCATGCCGGGCAGCAGTGCTTTCATCAGCGCGATGGGGGTCAGCATGTTGCTATCGAGCGCCTTGATGAAATCATCGCGATTCCAATCCTGCCATGTCCCCGGAGGGGGGCCGCCTGCGTTGTTTACCAGAATATCAGCATCACCTGCAGCCTTCAGCACTGCGGCCTGCCCTTCTGATGTCGTCACATCCACCGCCACCTCGGTGACTTCGACGCCGTACTCATCTCGAATCGCCTGCGCGGACGCGGCCAGCGCCTCGGCTCCGCGCGCGTTCATCACCAGATGCACGCCTTCGGCCGCAAGCGCACGCGCACAGCCAAGTCCCAGTCCCTTGGATGACGCACAAACCAGTGCCCGCTTTCCTTTTAGACCCATATCCATATCTTGTTCTCCATCTATATCCGCGACGAAACCTGACCATGGTCAAACGGTCGGAATTTCCCCGTGACGCCAACGCGCCGGCGGGTCAGAATGTCCTGAAATCCGCTGTAGTTCGACCTGTCTTTGCCACAATTTGGCACTAGCTTAAGGTTAAGGCAGACCCACCCGGACCAAAAGACGAAAAACGAGTTCCTGAATAATGACCCAAGCCATTGTCCAATCCATCCCGGTCTATCCCGCCGAAGCCATCAGCGTGGTGAATGGCGCGAACCTCGGCGATCCGCTATCTTTTGCAGCGGAACTAGACCTCGACGACACTTATGAATTGCACTTGGGTGGTGCGCTGGAACGACTGTCGTTCAGCACCGACAACGCTGGCGTTTTGACAGTCGCCAAGGGCACGCGACTGGGCCGACCGGGAAATCTGCTGCATCTTGATTGCTGTCTCACAATGATGAGCGCATCAGGAGCCACAACAGAGATATTGATTCTCGTCGAAGTGGATCATATCGGCGATGTGGATGCAGTTTTCGCCCTGCCACTGGCACCTATGACTCCACGCACGGATTATACGCTAGTTGGGATCGATACCGAAGGCGCCGCAGCTAAATTTGCCGAAGTGGCCTGTGTTTCCTTTTCGCGCGGCACCCATATCACTCTGGCGTCCGGCGCACAGAAACCAATCGAAGAATTGAAAGTTGGCGACACGGTCCTCACCCGTGACGATGGACCGCAAAAGGTTCGCTGGGTTGGCAGCTCGACCGTGCGCGCGGTTGGGGCTTTTGCCCCCATCTGTATCCGGGCAGGTGCATTGCACAACACAAATGATCTGTATGTCAGCCCGGATCACCGGCTGTTCATCTACCAGCGTTCTGACGCGTTGGGCGCCGGACGGCACGAACTACTGGTGCGCGCGCGACACTTGGTAAACGGAGATACCATCGTTCAGGCCGATGGTGGGTTCATGGATTACTTTCAACTGCTCTTTGATACGCATCAGATCATCTACGCGGAAGGCATCGCAGCAGAAACACTGTTGGTCGATACGCGCACGCGCCCGGCATTGCCGCCGGAACTAAGCGAGAAGCTGGCGCAATCCCTGCCCGGTCATGCCGAACGCATCCATCTGGATTTCGAAGTTAGCAAAGCATTGCTAGATCATCCCGATGCCGCAGCCCTGCTAAGACGCGCCTCAACGCGCTAAGGCGTCATTCCTTCAGGTCTTTTGCGCGCTCTTTTTTCACCTGATCGTCTGATCCGTTGAAACCGGGTGTCAGCATCTGTGATTCCATCGCCTCCCGGGTCCATTCAGTATCAGGGCGTGGCGCGCCAAATGCATCTTTGGCTTCGACCGAGTTGTTCGTTTTGGCCTGTTCACCCGGCTTGCGCTCGGCAACGGGATTGGCCGGTTCTGCATCGGTCATCGAAACTGCCTTTGGTGGTTTTTTGGCGTCTCTTGGCGGGGCTTTCTTGTCCTGTGACATGAGTATCCTCCTTCTATGCTATAGAGGCAACGCGCACGGACCTAGCATAGTTCCGGCTGCACCCGTTGGCGTATTGCACGCGTCTCGGCTGCGCTCTATAGCGGGGATATGCTGGACACCGCCCCCAACCGCCCCGATCTGCCGCCCGAAATTGCGCGGCGTCGCACGTTTGCGATCATCTCTCATCCGGATGCAGGCAAGACGACGCTGACGGAGAAATTCCTGCTTTTTGGTGGGGCCATCCAGATGGCCGGTCAGGTCCGCGCCAAAGGCGAGGCACGGCGCACGCGCAGTGACTTTATGCAGATGGAGAAGGACCGGGGCATTTCGGTGTCCGCCTCGGCCATGTCTTTTGATTTCAAGAACTTTCGGTTCAATCTGGTGGATACGCCCGGCCACTCGGATTTCTCCGAAGATACTTATCGTACCCTAACAGCCGTGGACGCTGCCGTGATGGTGATCGACGGCGCCAAAGGGGTCGAGAGTCAGACGCAGAAACTCTTTGAAGTATGTCGCCTGCGCGATCTGCCGATCCTGACCTTTTGTAACAAGATGGACCGCGAGAGCCGCGAGACATTTGAGATCATTGACGAGATTCAGGAAAATCTGGCAATTGATGTAACACCTGCAAGTTGGCCCATCGGCGTAGGTCGCGATTTTGTCGGTTGCTATGACATGCTGAATGACCGGCTGGAACTGATGGACCGTGCTGACCGTAACAAGGTCGCCGAAAGCATTGAGATCAAAGGGCTCGGCGATCCGGCGTTAGAACAGCATCTGCCTGCTGAACTGGTCGCCACCTTGCGTGAAGAGGTCGAAATGGCGCGAGAGCTACTACCCGCGCTCGACCCTCAGGCCGTGCTGGAGGGGCATATGACCCCGATTTGGTTCGGCTCGGCGATCAATTCGTTCGGCGTCAAAGAGCTGATGGACGGGATCGGCACTTATGGGCCAGAACCACAGGTGCAATCGGCCCAGCCCCGGCAGATCGCCCCTGATGAAAACAAGGTTGCCGGCTTCGTGTTCAAAGTGCAGGCCAACATGGACCCTAAACACCGCGACCGCGTGGCATTCCTTCGTCTGGCATCGGGCCATTTCAAACGCGGAATGAAGCTGACCCATGTGCGCACGAAAAAGCCGATGGCGATTGCCAATCCGGTATTGTTTCTCGCTTCTGACCGCGAATTGGCCGAAGAGGCGTGGGCGGGTGACATCATCGGGATTCCGAACCACGGCCAGTTGCGCATCGGTGACACGCTGACCGAAGGTGAGGCGATCCGCGTGACCGGCATCCCCAGTTTTGCGCCTGAGCTATTGCAACAGGCCCGCGCGGGCGATCCGATGAAAGCCAAGCATCTGGAGAAAGCCCTGATGCAGTTCGCCGAAGAGGGTGCAGCGAAAGTGTTCAAGCCGGCCTTCGGTTCCGGGTTTATCGTCGGCGTTGTGGGTGCCCTTCAATTCGAGGTTCTGGCCAGTCGGATCGAGTTGGAATACGGCCTGCCTGTGCGGTTCGAGGCCAGCCAGTTCACTTCGGCCCGGTGGGCGCAGGGAGAGAAACGCGCACTCGATAAGTTCATCGAGGCCAACAAGCAGCACATCGCCCATGATAATGACGGTGACGTTGTCTACCTGACCCGGCTGCAATGGGATATCGACCGGATTGAGCGCGATTATCCGGACGTTAAGCTGACCGCAACCAAGGAAATGATGGTCGGCTAAAGGGGCACCACCGGCAGGATCCGCTAAGATTCGGCGCGAAAAGTTACCAGTTCCCGGGTCTTTCCGGGTCTGTGTATACGCCCGTGCCCTTGCCATCAGAGGCGTTTCTCTGGTCAGATGAGAAACCTGCCCCGCCTCAAGGATTGCGCCCATGACCACCGCACCACCCGCTGATCTACGGGATCTTATCGGCAGCTGTCAGAGCGGCTTTGCCCTGCCGCGCCCCTTTTACACACGCCCGGACATCTACGAGCATGATATTGCAGCCTATTGGAACCACAGTTGGATCTGGGTCGGACATGTCTGCCAGATCCCCGAGCCCGGCGACTACTTTCTGTTCGATTACGCGCAGGAATCGCTGATCATTACCCGTAACCGTGCTGGCGATGTTTGCGCCTATCTCAACATTTGCCGCCATCGCGGGTCACGCGTCTGCACCGAGGCCCATGGAAACACGCGTCTGTTCGTCTGCCCCTACCATGCGTGGAGTTATGACCTGAACGGTCAGCTGCGCGGCGGGCGTGAGATGGGACCGGACTTTGATCCATCCCAATACGGACTGTTCAAGGCGCATCTGCGCGTGTTCGAGGGCATGATATTCGTCTGCCCGGCTGAGATCGCGCCCGTGATCGACACCGGATTGGAGCGTCTGCGCCCACTGGCTGCCCCCTTCGGATTGGACAATCTGCGGATTGCCCATAGCGCATCCTATCCGGTGCCTGCCAACTGGAAGCTGGCTGTGGAAAATTATATGGAATGCTATCATTGCGCGCCGTCACACAAGGACTACTCGCGCAGTCATAGCCTAAAGGATCCAGCGTCGATGACGCCCGACCTGCTCGACCCAATGCGCGACAAGGGCCGCGCCGCCGGGCTGCCGGATCAGATCGTCAGCCTACCAAACACCGGCGATCATGGTATGAACTTTTACTATCGGCGCTACCCGTTATATCCCGGCTACCAGACCGGCAGCCAGACTGGCACGCCTTTGGCCCCGTTGCTGGGCACGTTGACCGGGTATGATGGCGGCACGACCGATCTGCAGATCGGAATTCTAAACAATTTTCTGATCTATTCCGATCATGTGGTTGGCTACCGCTTTGTCCCGCGTGCCCTGCAACAAACCGATATCCAGATCGTCTGGTATGTCCGCGGCGATGCCCAAGAGGGTCGCGACTATGATCGCGCGGCGCTGACTTGGCTGTGGCATGTCACATCGCTGGATGACGAGCGGATCATTCGCATCAATCAGGAGGGTGTAAACGCCCACCGCTTTGTCCCCGGCCCTCTGTCACAGATGGAATGGGGGGTGCAGGCATTTTACGATCACTACCTGACAGGGATCGGGCACCGCTAGGACGCGCCGCGTTTCGGGCCACCCTTGCCGCGAGCACCGGGTTTACCAGCGTTCTTTGCCGCCGCTGCGCGCACACGGTTCTTCTTGCTGCTTGGTTTGCCTTTGGGTGGCGGCGGACCCTTGGCATGGTCTGGCTTGCCGCGCTTGGCTGTTGGACTGCGCTTTGACACCAATGCACCGTCTTCCATCGCGGTTTCAGACTTGGTTTTGGGCTTGGCATGTTTCGACGCACCTGCCGGTTTTGCATATTTCGGTGCGCGCGCTGGTTTGGCAGGACGCGCCGGGCCACCGGATTTAACGAAATCGGGCGCGCGATCCATTTGGGTAACAGTTGCTCCCCCTTCGACAGTGCCGCCGGGACCGATACTAGCGATGAAACTGGCGGCGCTGGGTTTGCGAATTTCCACATATGACATTTCGTCCCGAGCCCGGATCGCGCCGATGTCATCACGGGTGATCCCCCCGGCATTGCACAACACTGGCAACAACCGACGCGGTTCGGCACCCGCAGCACGACCGCCGGTGATCGAAAACCAGACCGACGGACCAAACGGGGCGCGCGGCTCGGGCTTGGCACCCGGATCGGACAGATCCTCTGGTGCTGAATGGCGTTCAGCACGCAGCCGCAGATAGGCTGCCGCCAACTGCGTCGCAGTGAAATGCCCCGTCAATTTGTCCACTGCGGCTTGTTCTTCCGGTGCGACCGCTTCATGCCACGCCGGATCGGCCAGCATGCGCGTTTCATCCTGCGCCATGACCTCATCTGCGCCCGGAGCAGGTGTCCATGTGGCGCGAACCTTGGCCCCTTGCAGGATGCGCTCAGCCTTTTTGCGCGACTTAGGGGGTACGATCAGCGCGCTGACCCCTTTGCGTCCGGCGCGCCCTGTCCGGCCAGAACGATGCAGCAACGTCTCGTGGCTGCTGGGAAGTTCGGCATGCACCACCAGATCGAGATTGGGCAGGTCGATACCGCGTGCGGCCACATCGGTAGCAACACAAACCCGCGCGCGCCCGTCGCGCATCGCCTGAAGCGCGTGGCTACGCTCTGATTGGCTCAACTCGCCCGACAGCGCCACGACCGAAAACCCGCGATTGGACAGCCGGGTGGTCATCCGTCCGACCATGGCGCGGGTGTTGCAGAACACGATGGCATTGGGGGCCTCGAAATAACGCAACACGTTGATGATGGCGTTTTCCGCATCCTGCGGAGCAACAGACATGGCACGATAGTCGATATCGGCATGTTGAGACTCTTCGGCGCGGGTCGCGACCCGTATCGCGCCTCGCTGATAATTTTGCGCCAACGTCGCGATCGCTTTGGGCACCGTGGCAGAGAAAAGCAGCGTCTGCCGATCCTCTGGTGACTGCCCGAGGATGAATTCCAGATCTTCTCGGAACCCAAGGTCAAGCATCTCATCGGCCTCGTCCAGCACAACGGCTTGGACTGCACCCAAGTCGATGGACCCGCGCATCAGATGGTCTCTCAAGCGGCCCGGTGTCGCCACCACGATATGCGCACCGCGCGCCAACGCGCGCCGTTCATCGCGCATATCCATACCACCCACACAAGAGGCCAGCACAGCCCCTGCCCCGGCGAATAGCCAACCTAGTTCGCGTTTGACCTGCATCGCCAATTCGCGCGTGGGTGCAATGACCAGCGCCAGCGGCGCGCCAGCGGCCTCAAACTTGTCGGCCTCGCCCAGAATGGACGGCGCGATGGCGATACCAAATGCCACCGTCTTGCCCGACCCGGTTTGCGCAGAAACCAGCAGGTCTGCCCCGGCGTGTTCAGGCAGACTAACAGCCTGTTGAACGGGTGTGAGCGTGGTGTATCCACGGGCGTGCAGGGCATCGGCAATAGCTTGTTTCACGTCAGTTCCGTCTCTTTCGGGGATGGGGTCGCCAATGCGGCACCGTAAGACAGCGGCACCTAAACCGCGTGGCGCGGAATGTATAGCGCCGAATGCAAACTGCGCAGGACCCGTGGCCCAGATACCAGCCTACCAGACCAGACGTGCTGGCGCGTTGTGCTGTGCCAAACGCTCTAGATTGACGATGGTGGATAACATCAGACGATCGTGGCTCCAGTCACCGGAGCGTTGCGTCGCGGCTGACAGCGTCAGCAGCGACGCAACCACCATTCCGATGATTGCAGCATTCGTCCCTCGCCCAATTCGCGCCAGAGGCCGCGCGTGCAGCATCGACAAAATCCGACCGCGAAGCACAACAGAGGCGCGGCATCCGGCACGCGCCGCACGCAGTGGAACAAGGCTGACCACTGGTACGCCGATCTGGCGGCGTCGGTCGTCGCGCAAACTATTGCGACACGCACGGATCAGACAATCGCAATACGCTTTGACGCTGAAGTGGCGGCGCGCCAGTACCTGTTGGTCACAGGCAAGCTCGCGCAGGCGTTCGACCTCCCGGCGCCAGAAATGATAGGCTGGGTTCCAGAAAAATAGCGCTCGCAACCCCTCGATGGCGAGAGCCCATCCCAGATCCCCTTGGCGTGCATGTTGTAACTCATGCGCGACCGCGATGCGCAAATCACCCTCTCTCGCCAGCATCGCCGATGGCAGGACAACATAGTGACGCTGCACGCCCCGTGTGGAAAAGGGCACATGAATTTCGTCAGTCAATCGCAAATCAACAGATCCGATCCGCCGCCACAGATAGCTGCGTCCAATCAGCCCATGCACCCGAATCAGGCTGCGCAGGCTACACACCAACGCCAATGCGCTGCCCAGCATCAGTGACACCGCGATAACCAACCCGATCGCTCCGGTCGGTGTGACGATGGCTTGTGTAAATCTGGCGCGCCAATTCAGCATATCCTCGAATGCCACCGGAGACATGGCAATTCTGCCATCCAGAAATTGCGCAACAGCGATATCGGATAGATTCAACACTGCGCTCTTGTTCAGCAAACCGCCGTTGCGCGCCAGTTCAAGCGCAAAAACAGACAGCGGCACCAACGCCATGGCTGCTAGCAATGTATAAGCAAGCCGCAATTGCAGCGCGAAAGCCGCACGCAGTGGCGTTGCGCGTAACGCCGCTCGTGTCAGTATCCAGACAGCCGCCGTGAGCACCAAGACAATATTGGCATCGATATAGATATCAAACGCATCATTCAGCCGGATCATCGCGCAGTCTCCTGTCCAGAAGTGCCCGTATCTCTTCGAGAGCCTGCTCCGACATGCCGGTATCATCGACCAGCCGTGCCACTAGCGTGGCCGGCGTGCCATCGAACAGCTTGTCCGACAGATCGCGCAGGGTTTTGGCCTGATAGGTATCCTTGGCCAGTAAAGGTACATAGATCAGTGATTTGCCCTGCATGTCGCTGCGAACAAAACCTTTTTGCTCCATGATCCGCAGGATTGTGGCCGCAGAAGTGTAGGCCAGCTTGCGTTCCGGAACGAGGCATCCCAAAACATCGCGAACGGTGCCTCGCCCCAGATCCCAAAGATGAGACATCAGTTCGAGTTCAACATCAGTAAGGAAATCGTGTTTCTTCCGTTGCCGCATTCATTACCCAGTTCAATTTATACACTTTTATCTGCTCGTCTCTGGTCAGTAGACAACAAAAGCGGCGCTCTGCCAAGCGACCCAAGTCAGACCTTCCAAAAGCAGAAAATCCCCCACGCAATGCTGATCCCAAGCGGAGCCCAGAGTGGCATCCCGACCAGCCCCAGCCAAGCTAGGAAAATATAAACCGTCCCCAAAAGCGTAATGAACAGCCGATCCCCCCGTGTGGTGGTTAGACCCAGCGCACCTTTGCGTTCGTCTCCTCCGGGGCGTCGGATTTCCAGCACGGTAATGATACCCATTGCGGAGAATATCCCGATAAACAACAGCAGAGTAACCGGCGTCCATGCCATCCAGAAGCTTGGCCATAGCGGCGCAGTCCATGAAAATGGTTTATCCGGTTCTTGCCCGACAGTCCCCCAACTGTTCTGGGCCTGGGCCGCAGCGGGGAACAAAAGCAGGGACAGAATTGCCAATCCTTTCATCATACCCTCCCCAGGGCAAAGCCCTTCGCGATGTAGTTGCGCACAAAGTAAATCACGATCGCCCCCGGCACGATGGTCAATGTTCCAGCCGCAGCCAACAACCCCAGTTCATACCCGGCGCTACTCGCCGTTTTGGTCATGGTTGCGGCGATCGGTTTCGCAGCGACCGCTGTCAGGGTTTTAGCGAGCAGTAACTCAACCCATGAAAACATGAAGCAAAAGAACGCAGCGACGCCCACGCCCGCCTTGATCGACGGCAAAAAGATGGTGACGAAGAAGCGCGGAAAGCTGTAACCGTCAACATAGGCGGTTTCATCCAGTTCCTTGGGAATGCCGCGCATGAACCCTTCGAGAATCCACACGGCAAGCGGAATATTGAAAAGGCAATGCGCCAGCGCCACGGCCAAATGGGTATCGAACAGCCCGACCGCCGAATAGAGTTGGAAAAACGGCAGCGCAAAAACAGCCGCCGGAGCCATCCGGTTGGTCAAGAGCCAGAAGAAGAGCTGTTTGTCGCCCAAAAAGCGGTAGCGCGAAAACGCATAGGCCGCAGGCAGAGCCACGCAGATTGAAATTACTGTGTTCAAAGAGACATAGATGATGGAGTTAATGTAACCCCAATACCAACTGGGATCGGTGAATATCACACGATAATTCTCTAACGTGAACGTGCGCGGAAAGAGTGAAAATCCTGAAAGGATCTCGTTCGTCGTCTTGAACGACATCGACACCAGCCAATAGATTGGCAGCATTAGAAACGCGATATAAAGGATGGGAATCAAACTACGTTTTTTCATTGCTCATCATCCTTCGTCATCAGCGTGTAGAACAACCATGACACCAACAGGGTGATCGCAAAGTAGATCAGGCTCATCGCCGCTGCGGGGCCAAGGTCGAACTGCCCCAGCGCGATCTTGACCAGATCAATGCTGAGCAACGTGGTCGAATTGCCCGGTCCGCCTCCGGTCAAGACGAACGGTTCGGTATAGATGTTAAAGCTGTCCATGAAACGCAGCAGGATAGCGATGGTCAGCACTTGCTTCATCTTGGGCAGTTGGATGTGCCGGAACACCGCCCAGTTTGACGCGCCATCTATCTTGGCCGCCTGATAATAGGCATCCGGGATACTGACCAGTCCCGCATAGCAGAGCAGCACCACCAGCGACGTCCAGTGCCAGACATCCATCACGATGATCGTGATCCATGCCGCTGCCGGGTTTTGCGTCATGTCATAGGGCACGCCCAACACGTCGTTCATAAAGTAGCCCAGCATGCCGATCTTAGGCAGGGTGAATATGTTCCACATCGCACCGACCACGTTCCACGGGATCAACATCGGCAGTGCCATGAGAACCAGACAGACCGGTACCCACATCCCCTTTCGCGGCATGGACAGCGCGATGATGATCCCCAGCGGGATTTCGATCATCAGGATAATCCCGGTAAAGAGAAACTGCCGCCCAAGCGCCGCGTGGAAACGATCGGAGTTCAGCAACTCCTGAAACCAGCGCAACCCTTCCCAGAAAAAGATATTGTTACCAAAGGTTTCCTGCACCGAATAGTTGACCACTGTCATCATCGGGACCAGCGCGTTGAACGCCACCAGCAGCAGGACCGGCAGAACGAAAAACCACGCCTTTTGGTTATGGGTTCTCATGGCATTACCCTTTCTGTGGCTAACCATCCATCGCGATAGGCGCGCGTATGATCCGGGCGGAACGCCAAATGCACGGCACTGCCCTGTGCGGGCACCGGGCCCTCTGTCACCAGTTTCACAGGGATATCCCCGATCATCGCCTCGACCACATTATGCCGCCCCACATCAGCCATACGGCGGACGCGCGCAGGCAAGCCAGTTTCGGCCAATTCGATGAATTCGGGGCGAATGCCGATCTCCAGCTGTCCGGAGCCGGAGGTGATTGGTCCCTCCAGCGCGATGTCGTGCCCATCGAGCATGACGCGCTCGCCCTCTTGCGTCGCGGGTAGAATATTCATGCCGGGCGAGCCGATGAAATGACCCACGAATGTGTGTGCGGGACGCTCGAACAGTTCTACCGGGGTGCCGATCTGTACGATTTCGCCGTCCTGCATTACCACAACCTGATCAGCGAATGTCAGAGCTTCGGTCTGGTCGTGTGTCACGTAAATCATGGTGGCACGCACCCGTGCATGCAACTCTTTCAGCTTGCTGCGCAGCTTCCATTTCAGATGTGGGTCAATGACGGTCAGCGGCTCGTCAAACATCACCACATTGACGTCATCGCGCACCAATCCCCGGCCCATTGATATCTTTTGCTTGTTGTCAGGGCTAAGGCCCGCAGCACGTACGCCAAGCAGGTCGGTCACATCCAGCATCTGTGCAATCTCGGCCACCCGAGCCGTGACGCGGCTCTCATCGACTCCGCGATTGCGCAATGGAAAAGCAAGGTTATCGTAGACAGTCATGGTGTCGTAGATCACCGGAAACTGGAACACTTGTGCTATGTTCCGTTTGTCTGGCGGCAATCCGGTAACATCCTGCCCGTCAAACAGCACTTGACCTTCGGTCGGCACCAACAGTCCGGATATGATGTTAAGCAAGGTGGATTTACCACAACCTGAAGGGCCGAGCAGCGCATAAGCGCCACCATCGGACCAGTCGAGGTCAATCTGCTTCAGCGCAAAATCCTCTGGCCCCTTCGGGGATGGGTCGTAACTGTGTCGCAGGCGCCTAAGCGTGATTTTAGCCATCAGACAGACCCTCCTTGCGCGACAAGTGTGCCATCGGGACCAAAGTAGAAACATCCTGCCGGGTCTAGATAGAAGGGGTGTTGCTGCCCGATCTCGAACGGGTGGACCCCGCGAGACAGCGATACCCATGCGGTATCATTCAATCGGAAATGTGCGCTCGATTCCGAGCCGCTGAGTTCTGTTACCAGCACTTCACCGTTAAGGCGGACCGTTCCGGTTGCGCTGGGGCGCGGCGTTACGTGATGCGGCCGAACGGCCAGCGCATAGGTGCCATCGGCCAGCCCTGCCTGCGCGGTTGGAACGGGCCAACGGACAGCGTCCCCCATCTGCATCTCGTTTCCGGTTTTGGTAACCTCGGCCACGTTGATCGGGGGATCGGAAAACACCCGCGCGGCGCTGAGCGTCGCAGGCGCGCGGTAGATATCCGCCGTTGGGCCGAATTGGACGACGTTCCCATCCTCCATCAGTCCGGTTTCGCCACCCAGCAACAGCGCCTCTTCCGGTTCTGACGTGGCATAAACCACCACGGCACCGCGTCCCGCGAAAAGCTCTGGCAGTTGCTCGCGCAACTCTTCGCGCAGTTTGTAATCGAGGTTGGCCAACGGTTCATCCAGAAAAACCGCGCGGCTTTCCTTCGCAATGGCACGCGCCAGCGCCGTGCGCTGTTGCTGCCCGCCAGACAGTTCATGTGGCCGGCGGTGCAACATCGGGCGCAATTGCAGGATGTCAGCCGCTTCTTCTACCCGCCCCTGAATCTCGGATTTCGCCATTCCGGCAACTTTCAGCGGTGAGGCGATATTGTCGAACACCGTCATATGCGGGTAATTGACGAAAAATTGGTGCACGAGGCTGATGTTACGCTTTTGCGTGCTCAGACGCGTGACGTCTTCTCCATCCATGATCACCTGCCCGGCAGCAATCGGATCCAGCCCGGCCATCATCTTGATCAGAGATGTCTTGCCTGCGCCGGTTTGGCCCAGCAATACATTGAAGTGACCCGTGCGCAGGGTCAGTGTCGTTGGTTTGATATGCACCTGCCCCGCGACGTGCTTGGTGATGCCGTGTAGTTCGAGTGTCATATGAACCCTTGTCGGTTTCGGGCGCACAGGCCGGGGCGCGATTGGCGTCCCGGCCCAGCTTTGGCGTTAAGGATTACTGAGCGGCCCAGCGGGCAACCAGATCGTCGTAGTTGACGGTCTCGCCCTGCGGCTTTTCATTCTCCAGCTTGGGCTTGGCACCGCCATTGGCGAACCACCACTCCGCGTCCTTTTCTTCATTCAGACGTGGACCACAACCGCCATAAACGTTCGCGGCCTCGTCCGCGGCCTGCATGCGTGACATGGTAATGTCCATCTCGCCGGCAAGTCGCTCCATCGCTTCCTGAGGCGTAAAGGCGCCCGAGTTCACGTCACCGATCTGCTGCCACCAGATCTGCGCAAGCTTGGGGTAATCCGGCACGTTGATACCTGTGGGCGACCAAGCCACGCGATCCGGCGAGCGATAGAATTCCACCAGACCGCCCAGTTTCGGCGCACGCTCACTAAAGCTTTCGTGATTGACCGAGCTATCCCGAATGAAGGTCAGACCGACATGGGATTTCTTCACATCCACGGTCTTGGAGGTCACAAACTGCGCATAGAGCCATGCAGCCTGCGCGCGGTCAGACGGTGTGGATTTGAGGAAGGTCCAGCTGCCCACGTCCTGATAACCGACTTTCTGACCCTCTTCCCAATAGGGACCGTGCGGGCTGGGCGCCATCCGCCACAGTGGGTTGCCATCGCCATCCACGGTGTTGTTGCCAGCGGATTGTGGTGCGACCATGTCGGCAGTGAACGCCGTGTACCAGAATATTTGCTGGGCCACGTTGCCTGTCGCCAGTGCAGGCAGAGACTGGTAGAAATCATAGCTCGCTGCGCCCGGAGGGGCATAGTTCCGCAGCCATTCATCCCACTTGCGGATCGCATAGACCGCCGCAGGACCGTTGGCCGCCCCGCCGCGTGTCACCGAAGCACCGACCGGGTTACAAGTGCCTGCCTCCATGCGGATGCCCCATTCGTCGATGGGAATGCCGTTTGGCTCGCCCTTGGAGCCGGCACCGGCCATCGACAGCCATGCGTCTGTCATTCGCCAACCCAGATCAGGGGCGCGCTTGCCATAGTCCATGTGACCGTAGATGCGCGTGCCGTCCACTTCCTTGACGTCGTTCGAAAAGAATTCGGCAATGTCCTCATAGGCCGACCAGTTCACTGGAACGCCCAGCTCATAGCCATATTTCTCTTTGAAAGCCGCCTGTAGGTCTTCGCGATCAAACCAGTCCTTGCGGAACCAATAGAGGTTCGCAAACTGTTGATCGGGAAGTTGATAGAGATTGCCGTCAGGACCTGTGGTGAACTGACTGCCCATGAAATCATCCAGATCCAGCGTTGGAGACGTAGTCGCCGCCCAATCGCCGTTCATCTGCTGTGTCAGGTTATACGCCAGTTGCAGGCGCGAATGAGTACCGATGAGATCAGAGTCGTTGACATATCCATCATAAAGATTCCGACCGGTTTGCATCTGGGTCTGAACCGCCTGAACAACCTCGCCTTCGCCAAGGATCTGATGGTTGACCTTGATCCCGGTGATTTCCTCAAAGGCTTTGGTCAACACATCCGATTCATAGGAATGAGTTGGAATGCCCTCGGACAGCACGTTGATTTCCATGCCGGCATAAGGCTGAGCCGCATTGATGAACCACTGCATTTCAGACAGCTGTTGATCCTTACCGAGCGTGGATGGCTGGAATTCCTTGTCGATCCAGCGTTGCGCCGCAGCCTCGTCGGCCGTCGCGGCATGTGACCCCGCAATCACGGCAGTGGCCGCAACTGCGGAGAGCAGATACTTACGCATCTTGTCTCCTCCCTTAGATTGTTTTGATCGGTCTCCCCCGATGCGATGAGTGTCATGGTTTCGGGAGCGAAAAGTCAAACTAAAAATTTAGTAGATATGTAGGGCTGCCCACCAAAGATGAGGTGTCAGCTGCGCCACAATTGAAGCCATATCCGCCTTGGGAAATAGAATCAGCCGCCACAATTCTGACGGGAATCATGAATAATTCCCCTGCATATGGGCGATCGATCCGAGGCAAACTCTGCTCGAAGCAGGGGATGCAGCTATGATTCTGGTGAATTCGGCCCAAAATGGGGCAAACAATCGGCGTTGCAAAACCGCCGCTATTTTTTACATTTATCAATCATCCCTAACGCCTCGTTTCCCAAACGGAAACAGTCGGAGATTTTGGGGCCGGTCGTTGTCATTTGACACATCAAAATACACGCTAAAGATGTAATTTTTTCAGGTTGTTAGCTGGCTATCACAGTGATTTAAGAAACAATGTGTTTCCACAGAATTCATTAAAAAATCGTTGAGAACTGGTAGGTTGGTTTTTGTCAAATTAGAGGCAATTTTTCGTCTCTGAGCTGTCCAAAACCGAACTTGATCCCGGCGCTTTATGCGGTCCTGGTGGAAATTTTCCGCCAAACCGCGCCGGGTTTGAAACACGGGAAGCCGCAGTAATCGCGGCGCCGGGCAGAGGCTGTTGAGTGGTGTGACTTGGGGTTTGGACGAGTAGGAGTGCCTATGACCGAGACGAATTTGCATATGCGCCAGCCGCACGGTTTGGGCGGCGGGCGGCCTCAGGCTGGTTTTCCGCATGCGGCGCTTTTGAGCTATGTCGTGCGTCCGTCGCCCGCAGAGGTCGTTGACGCATTGCGGCCACTGAATCTGTCGGCGCCTGTTGCCCCGCCCCTGCCCTCGAGCAGGTTTTATCGAACGACAGGCAAGCGGATCTTTGATCTTGCTTTCGTACTTGTCACTGCGCCCGTCGCGCTTTTCCTGATCGCGATCAGTGCTTTGCTTCTTTGGATTGAAGGCGGTTCACCGTTCTACCGCCAAGAACGGCTAGGCGCGGGTGGATCAGTGTTCCGAATCCTCAAGCTCCGCACGATGGTGCGCGATGCCGACGCCCGGTTAGAGCAAGTGCTGGACGAAAATGATGATTTGCGCCGCGAATGGGATGCAACGCAGAAGCTGAAGAATGATCCGCGTATAACTCGTTTTGGCGCATTCCTACGCAAAACATCTCTTGATGAGTTGCCGCAGCTTTGGAACGTGCTGAAAGGCGACATGAGCCTTGTCGGCCCACGCCCGATGATGGTGGATCAGTTGTCAATCTATGGTGACGCGCATCACTATTTCGCATTACGTCCCGGCATCACCGGTTTGTGGCAGGTGTCCGAACGCAACGAAAGCCTGTTCAAGTTGCGTGTCCGGCTGGATGCAGAGTATGATCGCTGCCTGTCATTGGTTCAGGATCTCAAGGTCCTGCTTTTGACGGTAGGCGCCGTGGTGAAACGAACCGGATACTGAGATTTTTGGGGGCGCCTTGCCGGACTGGGTATCTGGCACATTTTTGTAAGGTGCAATTGTGGAAAGAAATAAAGACGCACGCGGCACACGCCGCTCGCAATCCAAGACGCCACAGTCGGCACACGAACACACTCGTGATGCCAGCGGTACGCGTGGTACTGTCCGCGCAGAAGCAGAAGATCTGCGCAATCTGCCCTTCGATCTGGAACTGACGCGCAGGGTCAACGGACAGTACATGCCGGCGAAATGGGGCACACGCGACCCATCCCTCGGTCTGGCTGATCAGTATGATTTTGAAGACGATGAACTGAACTTGCCCGCCGCACAGCGGGCGGCCCAGATTTCGCAATATGATAGCGGCAGTTGGGAAACGCTTGAACAGGTGCCGTTCGGCCATGGTGCGTCTTCGGCACTCAATGCGCAAATGGCGCTCGCCGGTGGCGATCGACGCATCCTGCGGGTGATCGACGACCTGCGTACGCAGCTGCTGCAAACCCTCCAGAGCGAGGTATGGAACCGGATCGCAGTCACCGCGCCCACATCTGGTTGCGGGACTACCTTCACAGCCGTGAATCTGGCGCTCAGCATCAGCCGCATCCCCGATTTCCGCACTGTGCTCATGGACCTGAATCAGCGCAATCCGGGCGTCGCAAAGGCGCTGGGTTTGCGAGGGCCCGGTGATATGCACCGCTATCTGGCGGGACAAGTCTCGGCGCGTGATCATCTGTTGCGCTGCTCTGAAACACTCACCGTCGGATTGAATCGTGCGCGTCCGGTCAATCCGTCGGAAATGCTGCACTCCAAACGCACTGGCGCCGTTCTGGATGACATGATTGGCACGCTTTTTCCGGATATCGTTCTCTACGATCTGCCCCCGATGCTGGAGTATGATGATCTTCAGGCGTTTCTACCTCAGGTCGATGGCGTCTTGCTCGTGGCCGATGCCAGCAGAACCCTCGGTTCACAAATCGAAGAATGCGAACGCAGGTTACAGGGGAAGACAAATCTGCTGGGCGTGATCCTTAACCGGACCCGCACTGCAGCCAGCAAAGTGGCGGCCTAGGCTGCAAAAGCTGGCTGTGCGTCATAGTTTTGCCTATATGATATGCGAGGCCTGAGGGCGAGCAACCCGAGATTAGCCGGGACAATAGCCGCCAAAAGGCGCGATGAGGCAGAGAGCGACTAGATGGGATCGATTTTTTCGATTGCAGACGCGATTGACATGGTGCGCCGCCGCATCGTGACGATACTTGCCGTCTTCTTGATCGGCTCCATCATCGGGTTCTTCTACGCGCTGTCCAAACCGCACCTCTATACATCGTCTGAAGTGCTGCAAGTCCAGAGTCCGACCATTGCCGCCGATTTGGCACCGACGACAATCGGCGGATCATCCGCCCGACGTCTACAACTGATCGAACAACAAGTCATGTCGCGTGGTGGCGTGATGGAACTGATCGAAAAGCTTGGCCTTTTCACGGATGCTCAGGGCATGTCCGACAGTGAAAAGGTCGCGCTGATCCGCCAAGCGGTCAAGCTGGAAGGCGTCGCCGCCGCGCGTGAGGGGTACAGCGATGACGGCACAGTTTCTTTGCTGCGGATCACCGCCAATTGGCCGACAGCGGCGGGTGCCCAGAAGATCGCGCATGAGTTTTCACTGCGCACTATCGCTCTCAGCATCAGCACACGACTGGAACAGGCCCGCGAAACACTTGGCTTCTTTGAATTGCAGGAACAGGCCGTAAGAGCCGAAATTGCAACGCTTGAGGCGGATATTACCCAGTTCCGCACGGAGAACGACATAGTACCACCGGGTAATCTGGAAGTGACGCAACGAGAAGTCGAAAGTCTGACCGAAGCGATGCTGAACATCGATCGGCGTATGCTGGCAGTACAGCGCCGTCTGGACACGCCTGCCAACAGCCGGATCGAGAAACGCCAGCGTGAGGCCGACCTTCTCGAAAGGCAGGGCCTCGAGGCCGAACGTGCGCTGCTGGCACGCACACTTGAGGCGTTGAACGAAAGCCTTGTCGGCACACCAGAGTTAGACCTTCAACTCGCTGAATATGATCGACAGCTGGGCGAGCTACGCGCCCAGTTGCAACAGGTCAGCGCCCGGCGCA
The DNA here is from genome assembly GCF_011040495.1 of Pseudohalocynthiibacter aestuariivivens. GTDB lineage: Bacteria > Pseudomonadota > Alphaproteobacteria > Rhodobacterales > Rhodobacteraceae > Roseovarius > Roseovarius pelagicus. The sequence goes on from NZ_CP049037.1 coordinate 596,870, forward strand.
AAGAGGCCCAAGTCGGTTTCCAACTCGAAACCCAACGCCAGTCAGAACGTCTGACGGTGCTGGAACCCGCGCCGCTGCCCGATTACCCATTCACAAGGGCGCGCAAACAGATCGTTGTTCTGGGCGCGGCCGCAAGTCTGCTCTTGGGAATTGGCCTGGCTTTTCTGCTGGATTTGCGCCACCCGGTCATCCGTTCTGCCGCACAGATGGAACGCGACATCGGCCTGCGCCCTGTCATTTCCATTCCTGAAATGAAACCGGTACGCCGTCGTAAACTGTCATCGGGTTGGTTGCGGCGTGCCTTAACCCCCAAGCACCGATAGCGCTGCGATCACGTCAAAGTGCACCCAGACTGCTCCGATGGTGATGGCACAGGCCAGCGCGCCAAATCCCAGATCATGGACAGGATCCCAAGCACGGTGGCGCAACGCTAGCCCGACCAGTACCGCATGAACCAGCGCCATGGCGATCCCGTAAGAGACCAACCCGCCAATCAGCCCATAGTGGGTAAAGCCGGTATAGAGCAGGAACATCTGCACAAGTGACCGAGTGCCGGAAAAGATAAACGCACCGCGTGAATCCCCCGCAGCAAGTGCCGCTCGATCATAGCTGAGTCCGATCACCTGCGGAAGGAACCCACAGGCCATCAGCACGATCATGGCACCCGCCTGCCCATAGCGATCATCATAAAGCAGATCGACCAACCATGGACCGGCAAAGGCCATCGTAGCCAACATCGCAAACAGCCCGCCGGACATTGCCAGCCGCATCCGGCGCAAGCTCGCGCGATTAGCGATCGACGCCCCCGGAGGACGATCCCGAAAGATCGGAATCATCAACTGATGCGCCATCGTCATGCCAAGCATGATCGGAAAACTGGCAAGGAAATATCCGATGTTGTAAACGCCCAGAATCCCCAATGGCAGCAGCTTGCCCAAGATCACCTTATCGCCTTGTGCGCTGATGAAGGAGAACGCGGTGCTCAGGAATATCCACTTGCCAAAATGAAGCTGTTCATCGACCGCAGCGCGCTCTAACTGGAATCGGTTGCGTTCACCCGGCAGGTATCGCCAGGTCAGGATCAGTTTGGCCAGCGCGCTGAAAATTCCGCCAAGCACCAAGGCGAGCACCGAATGCGTGACGAGGGCTAGAACCACCATCATGCTCAGCCCGATCAACTGGGCGAGCAGATCAAGCATGGTCAGGCGACCAAGAACCAGATGCCGGCGCGCGGTCTCAACGCGGGTCGGCAGAAACCCGGTGATGACCAATGCTAAACCAGCGATCGGCAGATATATGGCCAGATCGGGTTGATCATAGAATTGCGCCACGGGCCAAGCCAGCAACAGAGTGATCACCCATAGGCCGCCCCCCCGCATCGCCTGAATCGTCCATGCAGTGTTTAAAAAGGCGGGATCATCGCCGCGCTTGCTCTGACTGATGCTGGGACCGATGCCCACGTCCGAGAACATCATCAGGCCCACTGTGATGACGGTCACCAACGCCATCAAGCCAAATGCCTCTGGGAACAGAATACGGGTCAGGATCAGGTTTGACGCCAGCCGTATCGCCTGCGCTCCGCCATATCCGACCAGCACCCAAGACGTACTGCGCAGGATGCGCGCGGTCAGTTGGTTGCCGCTCATTGTCTGGATCAGAAACTTCATTGCGCCGCTTTTCTCTGTGCCGCCAGCGGCCTGTGCATAAATTCAACGCTATGCGCGACCATGACTGCGGTCAATCTCTGGTGGCTGATCTTTTGGGTGATTGTGCCAAAACGTCCGCGCAACAGCGGAAATCTTGTGCAGGATGCTTTCCCTTTGCCGCCCCCCGCCCTACCGTGCGATGCAACACTCAACTCCGGAACCATTCGCCCTTGAAAATCGCCTACATCCTCAACACCTATCCGCAGCCTTCGCATAGCTTCATTCGCCGAGAATTGCAGGCGCTTGAGCGTCAGGGATTTCAGATTTCCCGTCTTGCGATGCGCGCTGCAGATGTGCCGCTGGTCGATGTCGAGGACAAAGCTGAAGCCACGAGGACGGATTACGTATTGCAGGCTGGTGTTTTGGCGTTGTTCGGTGCCGTATTTCGGATTCTGCTGACGCGACCCCGATCCGCAATGGTCGCAATAAGCCACGCCTGGCGCATGGGCGGTGTGTCCGAGGTTGGTCGATTGCGTCACTTCATTTACCTCGTCGAGGCGGCCTATGTAGTCCATCGCTGCACAGCTGAAAGCACCGAGCATATCCACGCACATTTTGGCACAAATGCGGCAACCGTAGCGATGTTGGCCCATCTGTTGGGCGGACCAAGCTATTCTTTCACGGTTCACGGACCGGAAGAGTTCGATGCGCCGCGCGCCCTGTCGCTGGGTAGCAAAATCGCAAATTCCGCCTTTACCATTGCCATCAGCCAATTCGGCCGCAGTCAACTGTGCCGCTGGGTAGACTTTGATCACTGGGACCGCATCAAGGTTGTGCATTGCGGGATCGTGCCCGCCCGGTTTGCGGACCAGACACCGCTGCCCGAGCACGGGCTGTCCTTCGTCGCGATTGGCCGATTTGTCGAGCAGAAAGGCCAGATGGTACTGATCCCTGCATGGACGCGATTGGTCGCCCGGCACCCAGAGATACACCTGACGCTGATCGGCGATGGCCCGATGCGGGGTGATCTGGAAACCGCGGTGCAGGAGGCAGGATTAAGTAGAAACATTACCTTTTCCAGCTGGCTGGATGAGGCGGGCGTGCGCGATGCATTGGCAGCCAGCCACGCGTTGATCATGCCCAGCTTTGCCGAAGGTCTGCCGATGGTCGTGATGGAGGCTATGGCCGCTGCCCGGCCAGTGATCGCCACCTACATCGCGGGCACGCCCGAGTTGGTGCAGGACGGCAAAACCGGCTGGCTGGTTCCAGCGGGCGATGTTGATGCGCTTGTCGACGCGGTAGAGAACTTGGCAAACCTCTCACCTTCGGACCGCAACAAGATGGGCGCAGCCGGCCGCAAGCGCGTGCTGGCAAGGCATGATGTCGAGGTAGAGGCCGGAAAACTGGCCACAGCGATGCGTGCGGCCCGCTCACCAACGCGCTAAAGACGTCAACCCTACATAGGTTACCGCCCGCGTACCCAGCCACCTCGACCGGGTAGTTTCGTGGCCAACGACACGCCGATATAGGCCATAAATCCTATAGGGTCGTGCAACGCGCGACGCACGATGCCACCAATACCCAAGCCATCCTTATCATCGTTGGTCAATAGCTGCGGATACCGCTCGGAAATCTCGGCCACCCCGCGATCCTGCCGCCGCCTGACGCGCACGAGGTTGGCAAAGCCCTCGACCATCGGCCAGCGATAGGTGTGTTCCACCCGCACCCGCTCTTTCGGGGCAAACTGCAACCTTACGAAAGTATCATCCGAGATGATGTCGGGCCAATTCCCCCAGCGCGCGCGTCCTGCACCATTCACCGCAAAGGCGCCAAATCCCGGCGCGTTCTGTTGAACAAAGGGGAGCGTCTGCCAAAACCGCGCGTAGGCTCTTGTCACGACGTCACGCGCGCGTGCAATCCGGGGGACTCCGCTGGCGTAGCGCGGCACCTCGACGGCCAGAACGCTGATCAATTCAGCGATCAACCCGTGGCTCACAACAACGTCAGCATCCAAGTATATTCGAGTGCCATACAGCGCCGCCTCGTCCCCCAACCGCAAGGCATGCAACTTCCCCCCTTGGGGCGTCTCAATCACATGTAGCGGAACCGGCGCCCGAACGCCGATATCCCGCGCGATGCGCGCGGTGCTGTCAGTGCAGCCATTGGCAACCACCAATATCTCGATCTGCGCACGACCCAGATCAGATGCCAGTACAGCGTTCAGACAATCGCCCAGATACGCCGCTTCGTTATGCGCGGGTATGATCACGCTGGCGGCAAGTGGCGTATTCATAGCAGCCGCGCGATAGCATCCCAGCGCGGATTGGTATCACCGGGATAACGCAGTGCGCCCCAACTGCCCCATTTCCCAGGGGCCTGCATGTCGGCATAGTGGCTGAAAATTCCGCCCGTCAGATCGAACCACCCCGCCAGCAACGTGTCATAAAGCGCACCCATCTGGGGGGTATAGTTCAGATGAGTAAAAAACGCCGTCAGCGCGATATCCTCGACCTGAGAGCCGATCCCGACCACATGTGTGCCACCCTCATACATCAGCAATTGCAGGTCATGTTCGGCGGCGACGCCTGCGTGATAGGGCAGCACGCGCCCCAGCAGATCGGCGATGGAATCCTCCGCCTGCCCCGTTACGCTACCATCGCGCAATTCCGCAGCAGCCAGCATCACCGCCTGATCGTACTGGTGTGCCGTGACATGATCCGACAGCGCAGCGCCCGTTAGGCCCATTGACACAGCCTCATCCTCCGCTTTGGCGCGGCTTTGATCCAGCCAGTCATGCATCAGGTCAGCACGTCGATCGGTCCCCAGCGAGTGCCCGAAGTATCCGGTGACAGCATAGGCATCGAACACCGTATGCGGCGGCAGGTTCTGCGCTGGATTTTCGGCCACATAGAGCGGCGCGCCCAAAATATCCCGCTCCAACCCCAGCCAACCGGTTTGCGTGGCAATGACATTGATCAGCCGGGTGCGATCTGCGCCATTGAATATCTCAGCCCAGATCCGCGCAACATGTGCTGCGCGCATCCCGTGAAACTGCGCGCCACGATGTTCCTGCCCCCAACGTGCCTCGGCTTGGGCATCGGCCCATTCGGTCTGCTCGAATTGCCAGTTCCAGACCTCGTTGGATTGCTCTACATAGACGCGGCGCGACGGCGCAAGCCCTGCCTTCACCAGTTCGGCGAAGGCCCGCAGATAGGTATCTTCTGCCAGATGTGGCATGTTGAACCACGCGTCGCATTCCAGCGTGTTCGCCAGATCAATCATCACTTCAGCTGGAATTCCTAGGCGCGTATAAGAAAAGTCTGTTGGCTTTGGCCGTGCGTTCCAGTCACCCTGCCGGGAATCGTTGGTATTCATCCAGTCCATGAACCGCAACGCAGTGCAACCGCGCAGCATGTCGAGGAAACCCGTGCGAAAAACACGACCTTCCTCAAACGCCGCCCGATCTTCGGCGCGCGTGACTGTGATGTTGCGTATATAATCGCCTGTACCGCGCCGATCGCTGCGCTGAATGCGGATTTCGACGGGCCCCGGCCCGGGTGTGAAATCAAAGCTGATTTCACCTTTGCCATACCGCTTGTTTGTCGCCCGCCCAGCGACCTCGACGATACCGCTGCCGTCAAACCGCAGAACATAGCGCCCAGCCAGATCGGCATCCTCTGGCAGATCCGTCAGGACAAGCGTACCAATCGACCCTAGGTCGGAGGGTATTTCTTTGGGCCACCCTTGCGCGTCGAAAATGCCACGTGCCGCCAATGCGTCAAACTCGACCCCACCCCATTGGCCGGGGAGATGTCCGATCCAACGCCGCGCAGTTTTCATGATGTCCAGAAATGGTTGCTGCGTCGCCCAATCCGTCACTGGTGCAAGGTTCATCGCCATTGGCTGTGACACAGGCTGCGCCCAGCCCGGTAACGCCGCTACGGCCAAGGGGCTGAGTGCAAGTGCACCGAAATCGCGCCGTGTCAGTGTCATGGCGCCACCCCGGTCTTTGGGTAGCCTGTCACAACCTCCCAAACAGTTTGCTGCATCAACTCTGCGACTTGCAGTTCTGGCGCGTCTGCGGCACTGCCGTCCGCCCGTTTCAGTTGATAGGGCAACCCGACCGGCGAGCGGTGGTAGAGCACCGCGTAATGCGTCAACGCCACCAGATAAACGCCTAGATCGTTCAGATGGATCGTATCAAGTGTTCCATCATCACGCCGCTGAAAGAGATCCTCGCGTCCTTGCATTGCGACCATGCCCCCCATCGCCTCGACGCTGCGCACAAAGCGCGCCAACACCTGCCCCGCAGGAATGACTCGCATCGGCGAATGTGCTGCATCCGGCTCTAGGATTTGCAGCAGCAGTGCGTTCTCCCAGTGGTTTGACAGATCCGCATCGATGCGTGTCAGCCACCCCTTGGGATCGTCAAGATTATGCCAGGTTTCATACAGGTAGAGCTGCGGTGCCGGGCTGGCCTGACGTGCGAGTGCAGCCCATTTTCCCAGATAGGCCGCGCTCTCGTGATATTTGATCGCATCCTTGATCTCGATCATCTCCGTCAGGATCACCGCATCGTAATCACCTGATCCGATCGCGTCGCGCGCATCGCGAAAATGGGGATGCGCGTTCTCGGTCTCGAAACCATTGATTGGCGCATCCGGTTCCCAATGTTCCTTTAGCGACGTGCCCCAGCCTAGCTGGCTATCGTACTGATGTCCGTCACCGGCCAGTTGCGCCAGCATGGCGGGCATGTCGCGTCCGACCAAACTATGACCGAGGTGAAACACTCGCAACGGATCGGCCGGAGCAGGCAAAGGCACCGAATAGGCAGCCGCCACGACCTCAGCCGATGGCAAATTGCTGCGAAGTCCCCGCCAGCTTGCCACCAGTACGATCGACAGCGCGGCCAATCCGCAGATGGCCCAAATCATCATGCGTCCCCGCATACCATATCACCTGCGTCTATTCCGATGCGGACATGCATGCTCATTGGCCCTGCATTGTCCAGCGCGGGCTGCGTGCAAGGACCATCGCCGTAACGATCACGCCTTGGCAAACTGTGAACCTGCCGTGAAAGCACGTCCCCGCCTCGAAAGGGGCAATATCACGGGTGAATGTGGCCTCGAACTGCCCGGTGTCTATGTCAGGGGTGATTTCCAAGGTGTCAAAATCAAAGAGTGTTCCCGTGACTGCAAACTGACATTTATAGGCACATTCCTTGGCCGAGAAGATCAACTTGGCGAGATTGCCGCGCATGGCCTCGGGTTGGATCGCCAGCCATGCACGTTCCGCCAGCGTGCAGACGGACGGGATCAGATCATCGTCCAGCGGGCTGTCATCCTCAACATCCACCCCAACGCTGCGCAATGAACCGGTTTCGCCTACAATTGCGATACAAACCCCCGTCGTGTGACTGATGCTACCAGTCAGTCCGCGCGGCCAGACAGGCGCGCGATCTGCGCCGCAGGGTACTGCCTGCGGTGCATGCCCGAGCGACTGCATCGCATGTCGTGCCGCAGCGCGCCCCGATGCAAACTCAGACTTGCGCGCAGAGGTCGCACGCGTCATCGCCACAGCCTCGGCGGGCCACAGAGGCGCTTTGGGATTACGAGGGTCGGTGACCGATACCGCGACCCGCGGCCCAAACATCTGTCGTACCTCGGCTTCGATCGAGAGGTCATTGCGCAGAGGTGCGGCGGTCTGGGCATTGAGGGCAATCATTGCTTTGCCCCCCGGCCCGCCCGCATCGCGCGCCGCTTGGACATCGTGGTGGCCCGGTCCGGCGCATCGTCTGGTTCTGGCTGCGATATTTGTGTGGGTTCTGCGGCTTCCAGATGTGCCACGAGATCCCCAAAGACCGGGAAACGGAAAACGTCGGTGATGGTCAATCGTGCATTGCCGAGTGCCGCGCGAATATCTCTGTGTGCCTGTACCGCCAACAGTGAATGCCCGCCAAGGTCAAAGAAATTATCGCGTATTCCGATGGCTCCCACCCCGAGGATCCCGGACCAAACGCCCGCCACGATGCGCCCCACATCCGATGCAGGTGCCTGCGTGACATTGGCAGCAGCTGGCGGCGCAACTTTTACGCTTGGTTCGGGCAGCGCATTGCGGTCAATTTTCTTGTTCGGCGTCAGCGGAAATCTTTCGATCTGCATCAAATGCGTGGGTACCATTACTGCTGGCAACTGCCGTTGCAGGTGCGGACGCAACATCATTTCAGGCACTGCGGCAGACGCGGTAATGTACCCAGTGAGCCGGGTGTCACCATCGGCATCCGTTCGTGCTACGACCACAGCTTCGGTGACGCCAGAAACTGTCTTAAGGCACGCTTCGATCTCCCCCAATTCGATCCGCTGACCGCGGATCTTTACCTGATTATCCGCGCGCCCGATGAACAGTAACGTGCCGTCCGGCTGCCACGCAGCCAGATCACCAGTATCGTAGAGACGCGCGGCACTGCCACTGGCAGGAACAGGGCGAAACCGTTCAGCCGTGAGGTCATCACGCTGCCAATAGCCCCGCGTCACGCCCGCGCCCCCAATCCAAAGTGTGCCGGGCACACCGACGGGCGTCGGCGCACCATCCGCATAAAGAACATGCATCTCGGTATTGGCCACCGGCGTCCCGATCCCGGCCACATTGCCGGGATCGGTGCCTACCTTCGCCACGGAGGACCAGATCGTGGTTTCAGTCGGGCCGTACATGTTCAGAATTTCAGCTTTGGTTGCATCGCGCAGATCACGCACCAGATCCCCCGGCAATGCCTCACCGCCAAGGTATAGGTGGCGAACCCTTCCGAGGGCATGCCGCGCCTCGGTGTTCATCGCCATGATCCGCGCCATGCTGGGCGTGCATTGCAGATGGGTGACGCCGTGGCGCACAATCTGCGCCGCGATCGAGAAGTCATCCTCCTCCAACGCCACAGGAACATTGGCCCGGCGCAGCACTTCGGCGAGTGATTTCAGCCCATCCATCACCGTGGGTGTGTCAATGCCATAATCAATCAGGCAGGCAATCTCGGTCACGCCAATTGCCTTCAGCTGTTCAGTGCGCGCAACGCCGTCCTCAACGGTTCCAAAGAGCCCGGCATCCTCGAAATAACGCTCAAAGGCGAAATCAAGGATTGCTTCCAGTTCGTCAGCCTCCAGCGCGCCGAGATCCATCTCGAATGCGTTCTTGACGCCTTCGGGCTTCTTGAAGGCTGGAAAGGCCCAAGCATATTGCTTGATCAAGCCCGCGGCACTGCGCAGATAATCCTTCATCGGTTCACGCGCGATGCGACGTGCGGTTTCACGATCCTCCGCGATGTAGCTGTGCAGCATCAATGTGACCTGAAAATCATCCGGATCGTGCCCGGCCTCTCGCAAGGCCGCGTGATATATCTCTATCTTGGATTTCACCTCGTCGATGCTCTGGCCCAAAAGGTGCGTCAGCACATTTGCCCCCAGTTCCCCGGCCTCGCGCCACGTCGCCGGATTGCCCGCAGTCGTGACCCAGACAGGCAATTCACGCGAGACGGGACGCGGTTGGGTCAGAACCCGGTGTTCATCCCCCTTGGCCGTCGGAAACCCGATCTCATCGCCGCGCCAAAGTGCGCGTACGGTATCTAATGTGTCGTAGAGTGCGGGCTTGTTCTGGGGTGGTGTATTCTCGGGGCGAAGGATGAAGTCATCTGGCTGCCAGCCCGACGCAAACGCAATGCCCGCGCGTCCGTTGGTCAGGTTATCAATGACCGCCCATTCCTCGGCAATGCGTGCCGGATGATGTAGAGGTGCCACGCAGCTACCTGCCCGGACGCTAAGGTTCTGGGTTACCGCCGCCACTGCGGCACCGGTCACCGCCGGGTTTGGATAAGGACCGCCAAAGGCATGGAAATGCCGCTCGGGTGTCCAGAGCGATGTAAATCCATTTTGATCGGCAAATTTCGCGCCTTCCAACAGCAGCTCATATTTCTTGGGACCTGCCCCGTCATCGTTGCCCCAATAATAGAGGCCAAAGGCCATGCCTTTGTCCGAAACCGGGATTGCGCCACCGCTGACGGCGGCACGATTTTCGTCCCCCGCGATCACCACGCGGTAGCCACGCGCGAGAGTATAGAACAACTCTAACACCGATATATCAAACGCCAGGCTGGTCACGGCCAGCCATGTGTCGCCCTCGCTATGGGTGATATGTGCGTCCATACCGGTAAAGAAGTTTGCGACATTGCGATGCTCGACCATCACGCCCTTGGGCAAACCGGTGGAGCCAGAGGTATAGATCAGATATGCCAGATCATCCGGCCCTGCCCCGCCATCCACGTCCTCATCCTGTACACCGGAAGTATCTTCCAGCGTGATAACTTGAGCGTTGCCCATCGGCAGGGTGGTCTTCAGCGCAGCCTCTGTCAGGATAACGGACGCGGCGCTGTCTGTCAGGCAATGTTGCAGGCGATCAGCCGGGTAATCGGGATCAAGCGGCAGATAGGCACCGCCAGCCTTCAGGATTGCCAGTGCCCCGATCAATAGCCCCGGCCCCCTGCGCAGGCACAAACCCACATTCACACCCGGATGCACGCCTGCTTTGATCAAAGTCGCCGCCACAGCATTCGCACGCGCATTGAGAGCGGCATAACTGAGCACCTCAGCCTCATGGATCACGGCGACGGCATCAGGTGTCTTGGCCACCTGCGCCGCAAATGCGCGATGGATGGTTTGGATTTCAGGCAGTGGCGCAGTGGTTTCGTTCCAGATCTCTATCCGGGATGCATCTGTTGATCGCGGGTCGTCATTGCGTAACATCGCTTCAAGCCGCGCATGTAGAAGCGTGATCGCCTCTGCGCTCAGCCGTGCCTGATCGAAATGCAGGGTCATGGTGTCGCTTTTGCCCGGCGTCACCGTCACGACCGTACCGGGTAATGGCCCTGTATCGCTGATCGCGACAGCTGGTGTGTTCACATCCCGTAAAGCCGGATCACGCAGGAAAATGTCACAGGCAAAGCCTGTATGCTTCTCCGCCTGATCAAGCTGAGACGCGATCTGTTCAGCATCCCCACATTGCAGGGGCACCCATTGGGTGACGTATATGTCCTGCGTGCCCATGCGACGCAAAACCGGACTGTGATACGCGAAATCTGCCTGTTGCTGTCCGCTCCCATATAGCGCCCACTGCGACACGACAGCAATCCGCGTGGCAAAATCCAGTTCAGGATCAACAGGGATATTGACCGGCACCCAATCCGGGCTCTGACCGGCCTTCTCTGCGAGCGGCACTTGCAGTGCAGTCATTTGTGCAAGACGGGCACGCCAGAAATCCTCGTGCCGCGCCAGCGTGGCCATCGTACGATCCAACGCCTCCAGCGGTTCGGGCATCGATATCCGCTCGCCCTCTTGCAACAGCGCGCTTGGGTCTGCCGGACGCCCCGCCATATCCCGCAAATCAGACAGTCGCAGCGCACCATCCTGAGCCGCCACCGTGATCATCGTATCTGTCAGGGCCAAAACCTGCCCACACTGGCCCGTTCCTTCTGCACGCTCGGCGGTGCCCACGGCCAGAACGGTGTCGCCCAAGGTGATCTTGGCCGTTGTGACCGGATTCCAATACGTGCTGAAATCAAGCGCGCGAACCAAATCCAGCAGAACCTGCACAGATTGCGAAAAATCCAGATGCCCGGCGGCCTCGGGACGCGCAGTCAGTCCAAAATATTGTCGTTCCGCCGAACCTTGTGGTTGATGCGCCGGTGTGTCTGAGGCCAACTCGACCATGACTTCGGGGAAACTGTCCATCGCTTCGGCATAGCAACGTGCATTGAGCGTATGCGCCGTGTCATCCCCACGTATATCAAAGCGACGCTGAACGATGATATCGCCTTCGTCGATCCCCGCTGTCATATGGTGCCAGGTGATCCCGTGGGTTTGCGCGCCCTGTATCAGCGCCCAGACCGGCGTGTTCAGACCCGCCAGTTCGGGCAGTGGTCCATCGTGAAAGTTTACCGCTCCACGCGCAGGTAGAGACAACACATCCTTGGGAATGATGCGCAGGTTGGCGATACTTAACAGCCAGTCCACAGACCCCGGTGCGATGTAATCTTTGATGTCGGTGATCTCGTGCATGGTGGGAATACCATGCCCTTCGGCCCACGCACCTACAGACGCATCACGGGTGGCTACGGCGCGCACCTGCGCACCCCTCTCGATCAACTGCTCGCCACAGCCGATCAAGAGCGTTTCATCCCCAACCAGAATGCATGAAAATTCAAACATTGTTCACATCCTTCGTGGTCAGTTGGGGCAATGTTGCAGCGGATTTAGACACGTCGCGACGAAACACCCCCCGCAGCGCGTGAATCGTGAGATCCCGCAAGAAATGCGGCGGGTCGCCCAACGCACGACTGGACAATGCAACGCGCACGCGCCAAAGCGCCGCGCCTGCGATCCGCGCCACCGTCGCGCCGACCGCATAGGCCCGACCATGGTTTTTGACAAAATAGTGCCGCCGGGAATCGAACCAGTATTGCGGTGTACGCGCCCAGGTTCTCATACCCGTCGAGACCGACCCCACGTGCACCACCTCGCTGGCGGGTGCATAAAGCGTATGCCACCCGGCCTGAGCCGCGCGTCGACACAGGTCGGTTTCCTCGAAATACAGAAAGAACGTCTCGTCAAAGAGGCCTATCTCCTCGAGCATACGCCGACGCAACAGCGCCGACGCTCCGGCGACCCAGTCAACGCGGGTCAGCTCTGAAGGGATCGGCATGGGAACGATACTGTCTTTCAGCAATCGAGAGACCACACCGGTACGCACCGCGCCCTCGAACTCGCCAGCAATAGATGGGAACCGAAAAGCCGTTTGATGAGGCGCGCCATCGGCGCCGCGGATAAAGCTTCCGACAATCCCGGCGCGTTTATCGTCCTGCATCACCTTCAGCAATGCGCGGATAGCACCGCGTTCCGGCCACGCGTCTGAATTGAGGATATAGTAGAAATCCGGGATTTTGCCGTTACTCAGACCTTGCCGGATGCCGAAGTTATTGCCTGCTCCAAAGCCGCCGTTACGCCCTGACGGGGCAAGCGATACACGTCCGTCTACACCCCAGCCGTTACGATCAATCGCGGCTGAGATCAGCGCGCAGCTGTCGTCCTCCGATCCGTTATCAACCACGATGATCTCGCCGTTGATACCCTGCATCTCGCGCAGGGCTGCCGCAGTTGCCTTGATGGTCAGCTCTGGCGTGCGATAATTCAGCACGATGGCTAAAACTGTGGGTTCAGACATCTGGATCACTCCGCTGCTGTGCAACGCGCCCAGTCAGGCGGCGTGTCATCGTCGAGTTTGGTCGTTTGCTGGGCGGTTCGATCCGCAGGGGCATCGGCCGCGCGGGCAAGTGCCCCCAAATGCTTGGCCAGTACATTGACGTTGGGTACCAAAACCATGCTGTCATGATCGCCCGGCACTTCGACCACCTCTGTGCGCGGGGCATGTCGGGTCCATTCATTGTCGTCATATACATACTCGCGCGCGGCACTGACCCAATTGCCATTCGACACTTTCCAATGACGATCAAGCTTGGGGCGAAAAAGCGTCAAGGGACCATTCCACGGCGCGACATCATAATCCGCCACGGCCGCACGAAAGGCGCTTTCAATCTCGGCGTTGTTAAAGCTGCCGGTATCATCCGCAACCGAAACACCGCGCCTTTTTTCCAGCTCCCAAGAGATACGCGATTTTGCCCAGTCCACCAGATAGGCCGGACCCTTACGGCGCAGTTCGGCCAGTTTGATCAGAGCTTTGTCGCGGCGCGTCAGGCTGGGCCTTACCGGTAACGGCGTATCAAGCATCGCCAAGAGCCGAACCTCCTGCCCTGCCGCCGTGAGTTGCTGAGCCATCTCAAGCGCGGTGATACCCCCGCCAGAGAAACCACCAATATAATATGGTCCATCGGGCTGCACACTGCGCAACTCGGCAATGTAGTCGCGCGCAGCATCCGCAATGGTCCTGTGTGGAGTTTCGTCACCGATCAACCCGCGCGCCTGTACCCCCCAGACCGGACGCTCGCGCCCCATCAACAACGCCAGATGCCGCAAGTTCAACACGTTGCCGAACATACCAGCGACGATAAAAAACGGCGTCTTGCTGCCCGACATATCCGGGTGCAACGCAACAAGGTGACGGCGGATAGGTGCGACAGGCGCGGCCGTACCGGGTGGTGCTGCACCTTCCTCGGCAGTCGCATCCATTCCGGTTTCTGAGACGATCCGCTCGGCCAACGCGGCGATTGTCGGCGCTTCGAACAGGACCGAGATCGGAAACTGCACCCCATAGTCCCGCTTGACCTGTGCGAAAAACCGCACCGCCAACAGCGAATGCCCACCAAGATCAAAGAAGCTGTCCTCGGCACCTACCTCCGCGACCCCTAGCAGGCCGGACCAGATATCAGCCAGCGCGCTCTGAACACCCGGCGCAGGAGCGACGAAATCGCTGTCCAGATCGGGACGCTCGAAACGAGCGTCGGCATTTTCGGTGGCGTTGTCTTGCTGTCCCGCCTGATCGATCAGGGCAGGCAGATTCAGCGATGAAACTACGATCTGACTCTGCCCCAGACTGATCGCACGTCGCAGGGCCTCGGGGCCTTCTGTCGCGCGAATACCAAGTGATATATTGTGCCTCAGCCGCGCCTCTGCAGGTGATAGCGGTGCTGCCTCGGCAATTGCGTCCTCGAACTGCACATCACGGGCGGTCAACGTCGGCGTTCCGGTCAGGGCGGTCCCATCAAGGCGGCGCATCTGGAAGGCGCGGATATCAGCGACAACCGCGCCGTCAGGCGTAGCCAGTGTGATGTCGAACACCGCCGTGCCTGTCGTCGCAGATGCCCCCAGCCGAACCCAGCTGACCAGCGCGGCAGGCAGCGGTTTGTACAGGCGCACCGTTCCATAGCCCGCTGGCACCCAGAGCTGAGCCGGATCGTAGTCTTTGTGCAGGGCGATCGCCCAACCGGTAGCAAGATCCATCAATGCAGGATGTGCCAGATACCCATCAGCCAGATCGTTACGCGCCGCGACTGGCAGTGACAGTCGGGCGATCCCCTCGGTCGTGCCAAATCGCGCGTCGTTTACAACCTGCCAGCGCGGACCAAAGGCGAGATGCGCCTCCTGAGGCGACACAAACGGCGCGGGTAGAATATCAAGACAACGCGCTGTGATGCCGTTAATGTCAATCGCGGGCGGTGTGCCGCTGAGCGGTGCCAACCGCGCCTCGGCAGTTTCAATCGTGCCGTTACGCCCATCTAATGTGACATCTGCCCGCAACGCCATCCGCTGCCCATGTGCCTCCTCGCTGAGCGAAAGCGTGATCGCGCGTGCCTGCCCTTCGGTCACATCAAATGGGCGCAGGAAATACAGGTCGCTGATCTCGAACGGAGACCAGCCTTGTTGCGCTGTCATCGCCTCTGCTGCCAGTTCGATCACGCCGGTACCGGGAAGCAGTATTTGGCCTGAACGGGTGCGGTGCTCTGCCAACACCCAGTTGTTTGTCGCCGACAGAACCCCGCGGAAATGGCTCGCATCGGTCGCATCAGTCCATGTCGCGTCCAACAGCGGCGTCTCAAGTGTTCGCCCCTCTGGCACTTCTGCCTCGCCCTGCCGTGCCATCATGGATTGAGCGGCCATGCCGGTATCGCTCCAGACGCCCCAGTTGATTGCCACGACGCGGGTCTGGTCATCCCGGCGGGCCGCAGCGTAGGCATCAAGATACGCATTGGCCGCCACATAGTCGACTTGGCCAGCCGGGCGGGTCCATGTACTGGACGAGGAAAACAATACCATCAGCTCGATGCTTCCGTCCGGGAAAACCTTGTCGAGCACGCGCAAACCACCGATCTTGGGCGCAAAAACGCCTTGGACGCTGGCTGTGTCCTTAGCCAGGATCGGCGCATCATCAATAGTACCAGCCGCATGAATGACACCGGTCACGGCACCAAAGCGCACCCGGATCTGATCAGCCACATCCTGCATTTGCGCGATGTCAGTCACATCCGCTTGCGCAATCATCACCGTACCGCCAAGCGCCTCGATCTGGCGCAGGGCCGCGATACGACGGCCCGCGCGACTGGTGGGTGTGTAGACGTCCCATGAGTCGCGGTCGGGCACGACGCTGCGCGACAAAAGGACGATGTTGGCAGAAAAATTCTCGGCCAGATCGCGCGCGACGCTCAAGCCGATTCCACCAAATCCACCGGTGATCAGATAAGTGCCGTGCTGCTTGTAGACAGGCGAATGACTGTCTGCATCCAAAGCGATGGGTTTGACCGCTTGTACGTATCGCTTGTCCCCACGCAGGGCCGCAACGTGGTTTTCTCCGTCGGCCAGCAAATCCTCCAGAAGCTGCTGCGTTAGTGCAGTAGCCGCGGATTCGCTATCAGCCTGTCGCGCGAAAAAACCGCGCCGCACAGACATGTCTGGCAATTCAATATCCAGCAGCGAAGCGGTAACGCCGGGGAATTCACGAGGAAGCACGCCCACGGGGCCCAGAACGCAGGCTTTTTCAGGGGCGGATACTGGCTCTTTGCGTAGCTGCACAGCGCCGTTGCTGACAACGCTCAGGTGACACGGTTGTGGCATCTCAGCCCCACCCATTGCCTGCGCCAGATGTAGCAAGCTGAAAAAGCCGTGTTCGACGTTGCGATCATAAAAGCTGCTGCCGGGGCGGTGGGATTCGTCTGCCGTGACAAGCCAGAAATGTGCAATGCGGTGCGGCAATCGGCCATCGCCGGAAAGCGCACTCAACAGCGCCTCGTACCCGTCGACACCCTGTTCCGGAGACAGGATAAACCCGTCATCGCCACGCCGCTGAAAGCTATCACCAGAGCGCACTGTGCTGACGGTATGCCCGCCCTTGCGCAACGCGTCGATGACAGGCGCTGCGACACCTGCATCATCTTCAAAGATCAGCCAGTTAATTGGTGCCCCAACATCATCGGGCACGTCAAATTCACAGGCCGCGAGGCTAGGTTTCCACACCGGGCGGTAGCCCCATTCAGTCATGTCTTCAGTGCGTGACAGCGCACTGTCGATCGTCTGGGTGGCTTCGCCCGGCTCGATGAAATATCGACTGCGTTGGAATTGATACGTCGGCAACAATACCGAGTTACGACGTGCATCACCCCAAATCTGAGCCCAGTCCGCCGTAACACCGCACGCCCAGAGCCGACCGATCACACCGATGAAATAGGCGTCGTCGGCGATCTCCTGATCCGGATGGCGTAACGTGCTCAGCACTTGTCCGGGCTTTAGTGTCTCGCTCATCTGCGCCAGAGAGCTGAGCGCCTTGCCCGGACCAACCTCGACGAACACACGGCCCGGTTCTGTACCCAGCATGTCGATACAATCCGCGAAATTTACAGTGTGGCGCAGCTGTTGCACCCAGTATTCGGGATCGGTCGCTTGAACATCAGTGATCATCTCACCACTGCGGTTGGATGCAAAGGGAATGCTGGGTGCGTGCAGTGTCAGCCCACGCAGAAATGTACGGAAATCGTCCAGAATAGGATCGAGCATGCGCGAATGCGCAGCGATGTCGATGGCCACGCGATTGTAGTCGACGCCTTCTTTGTCCAGACGCATTTGTAATGCATTCAGTCGATCCTGCGGCCCGGAAACGGCACATAAACCGGGCGCGTTCACACTGGCGATGTCCAGATCATCACCTATCAGTGGCTCCAGTTCACTGCGCGCCATAGAAACACTCAGCATGCCGCCGGCGGGCACCGTGTCAAACAGACGCCCGCGCAACAGCACCAGATCAATGCAATCCTCGAACGCCATCACACCTGCAAGGCACGCAGCGGTGTTTTCACCCATCGAATGGCCCACCAGCGCAGCAGGACGCACGCCCCAACTGATCCAAAGTTGGGCCAGAGCATATTCGATGATCATAATCAGCGGCAGTTGCACCGACGGTTTCTTCAGCGTGTCGGCGGCGGCGGCTTCTGCTCCGGTTTCAGGTAGCCAAAGCGCGCGGATGTCGTACTCCAGCTGCGGTTCCAGATGTGCCAGCCCTCGGTCCATCCATTCGGCAAAGACCGGCTCTGTCTCATACAGGTCGCGGGCCATGCCGGGGTATTGCGCACCACCGCCGGGGAACATGAACACCGTTTCGGGTGTCTCGCCTAGTAGATCATGGGTGAATACCCGTTGTGGATCACCCGCCTCCAGCAGCGCGGCGGCCTCCTCGTGGGTTTCGGCCACCAGAACGCGGCGCTTGTCGAACCCGTGACGCCCCTCTTTCAGCGTCCACGCAACGTCGGCCAGTGGCTGATCGGAATTGGCGCGCAAATGCGCCGCCAGAGCCGCTGAATTTGCCTCTAGCGCCGCCTTGTTGCGAGCAGACAAGCACAGCACATGAAACGGGAAGTCTGACTCCTCCGATGGCGCACGCGCAGGTGCTTGTTCCAGCACCATATGGGCATTCGTTCCACCAACACCCAACGAATTGACGGCGGCCCGACGTGGGCCGCCGCTCGCCGGCCATTTTCGAAGGCTGGCGTTTACGTGGAAAGGGCTCTCATCAAAATCAATCGTTGGATTGGGTGCCTCATAGCCCAGACTCGGTGGCATTTCGCCATGATGCAACGAGAGTGCCGTTTTGATCACACCAACCACACCCGCGGCGGTGTCCAGATGGCCGATATTGGTTTTTACCGAGCCAATGCCACAGAAACCGTTGGCGTCAGTCTGGCTACGATACGCTTCAGTCAGCGCGGCCACCTCGATGGGATCGCCCAAATAGGTGCCGGTGCCGTGGCACTCAATATAACCTACGCTCTCGGCCGGCACGGCGGCATCCGCGAGCGCGGCGCGCACGGCTGCGGCCTGCCCGTCAACGGATGGCGCCAGATAGCCGGCTTTTGCCGCCCCGTCATTGTTAATGGCCGATCCTTTGATGACGGCCCAGATGTGGTCACCATCTGCTACGGCATCTTCTAGCCGTCGCAATGCCACTGCGCCTGCGCCGCTGCCGAATACCGTACCCTGTGCGCGGTGATCAAATGCATGACAATGCCCGTCCGGTGACAGAATCTCGTTTTCCTTAAAGAGATAGCCACGCCCCTGCGGCAACTCGATCGTCACACCACCGGCCAGCGCCATATCACATTCGCCGTTCATCAGGGCCTGACGTGCGTAATGCATCGCCACCAGTGAGGTCGAGCACGCGGTCTGCATGTTTACGCTCGGACCCTTGAGGTCGAAAACATGGCTGACACGGGTGCTCAGGAAATCCTTGTCATTGCCAGTATGGCGCAGCAGGAACATGCCCACATCGTCGACCAGTTCGGGGTTGGAGCAGATATTGAAATAGAAATAGCTGCCCATGCCACAGCCCGCATAAACACCAATTCGGCCAGGAAATTGCGCTGGCGTCCTCCCAGCCTGTTCCATCGCTTGCCAACTGACTTCAAGAAATTTGCGATGCTGAGGGTCGAGGATTGCCGCCTCTTTCGGGCCAAAGCCAAAGAATTCGGCATCGAAAGTATCGTACCCGTCTAATTTGGCTGCCGCCGGCACATAGTTCTTGCGATGCAGCCACTCTGGGGACTCACCCGCCGCCAGCAACGCAGCCTCGTCCTGCACCTCGATGCTTTCGACACCGTTGCGCAGGTTTTCCCAAAACGCAGAGACATCGGCCGCACCCGGCACGGTCAAAGCCATACCGACAATGGCAACATCACCGGAAATCGAAACTGCGGGCGGTTGGGTCATGGCAAACGGCAAAGCTCCACTAGCTACAAAATGCGGTTGTCGGAATGTTAGTGTAGTAGCAAATCTGCCAAAATTCACGAAACAATGCATTCAACGAATGATCAACTAACAGTCTTAACATACCATTTTGTAACGAAATTTTCAAATTGTGTCGTCATTGTGTTTAACCCGGTAGTCGCGACAAACCACAAGGTGGAAACAAATTGGCCCATATTCTTCAACAATACGCTTGTCGGCAGTGATTCTGTTTGATTCTCTAGCCTTGGCGAAAACATCGGGACCGGGGACAGGTTCAGAACGATGTTCTGCGACGCTCTGCCGGACGGCCCATGACGGTTCTACGAGCCGATTGCCCCACTGATGCCCCCAGAGAATGACCAGAGCTCAGGCGCTCGCAACAGCCAAGGATCGCGCCCGCCATCATCCACGTATAGGGCGTGAGGATCGCGTTTAGCAGCATGTCAATCAGCGTGATCGCCAAGAGCAATGCCAGCGGCGCTACATAGGGCGGCACATCGTGCGGTCCAGTGTTTCGCAGCCCCGCCCACAACACGATCAGCGGACCACCCAATAGTCCCATCTGACAAACATACCCAACCCAGCCGAACGTACCAAAGACGATGATCCATTCGCCGTCTGGGATGCTGATGATCTGCCCAGTCTGCATGTCATGGACCAGATTGCGCCCCCAGCCCCCCCAACCAAACAGCCATTTTTCATGCGCGCGTTCCAGCAGCGCCTCTTCATTGCTAAACCGATACCCCAGCGATTGCGCCCGGTCAGGATTAAAGGCCTCGGCCTGTCGCAAAATTGCGTCAATCGGGATCATCCCCTGATCCCGAAGCATGGGGTATATGACAGCGACCAATGCAAAAATCAGTGCAACGCGGATTTGCATTCTGGCACTCGTCACCAGCAGCAGCGCCCCCAGCAGCAGCGCATAGATCATCGAGGCCAAGCTCTTGCACAGGACCAAGAGGACCAAGAGGTAAACGGCGAAAGCGAAAAACCTGACCCGTTCCGACCCGCTCGACTGCCGCCCCAGTGCCAGCGCGGCCATTGCGGCGCTCATCACAAAAAACGCCAACCACAATGCGTGCGGCAGGAACACCAGAGGCCGGAAACCACCATCGCGCATCATCTGCTCAAAACTGTGCTGGAAGAATCCATAGACCCAGACATTCATCTGCGGGCTGAGGCGTATCTCGATCAGGGCCGGTATTGAATAAAACAATGCTGCGACGACCAGCGCATAAAGCAATTCCCGCAATCCCGTTTCGGTCGACAGGTAGCTGCGCGCCAGTAAAAAAGGCAGGACAACGATGATCTGATTGATCACCACTGATAGCAAGTCGCGCAGGCCCAGTCCCGGCAGTGATGCCGTGGAAAACACGATCGGAGCGGTATCCCCCAACAAGGTGAAGATCATCGCATCGCCATTGGTCAGAACGGTCGGCACCACACCGATCACGAACCCCACCAGCAATAGCCGCATGGCCCAGTTCTGCGGCCATAGGCTGATACGTTTTTTCAGGTAAAAGACACACAAAACGAAAGCACAGATATTCGGAATGGATGTCTTGTTCATATCCGGGACCAAGGGCAGGTCGAATTCGGCTGATTGAGGCAAAAGCAAATAGCCGCCCAGAATGCTCCAGATAATGGCCCGTTCCGGCGTCAATCGGCGAAACAGGATGGCGCAGACCACCGGCCAGAACATGAGCATCAGATATGCAATGGTGTTGGGCATTGTCGTGTTGGTCTGCTCTGATGATCTGGGTCTGTGCGATCTGGTGCCGCATTAGCCGTACCCTATCATGGTCGCATGGCTTTGTCCTCATTTGTGGTGCCTCCTCGGTTTTCGCTTTGCGAGCACGTCTGTCCCGGCTAAGCCTTGTGTCAGGCAGTCAACCAGAGCGCGGAGCGCCGTTTTGCAGTTTTCTACGGGTAACAACCGTATCAAGGTCAACACCCCCACCCGCAGCGCGCTGATGGAGGCGGTGGGCAAGTGTCTGGGTGCACAGCGTGGATTTGCCTTGGCAACGCTCAACCTCGATCACTTGGTCAAGCTGCGTAGCGATGCACGGTTCGCAGATGCCTATGCGGCTCAGGACATGGTGGTGGCGGACGGGCGACCGATTGTTTGGCTGTCACGTCTCGCCGGGCAACCGGTCGAGTTACTGCCCGGTTCCGATCTGGTACTCCCGCTTTGCAGGATTGCCGCAGAAAAAGGCCGCACTATCGCGATGATCGGAAGTACCGATGTCGCTTTGCACGATGCCGAGACATATCTGACCGCCGCCGTGCCCGGCCTGAAAGTGTCCTATGTTCATGCCCCGCCGATGGGTTTCGACCCCGAAGGTGACGCGGCCCGAACTGTTCTGCATGAGCTAGAAGCCAGTGGCGCGGGCTTGTGCTTTGTGGCTCTCGGCGCGCCAAAGCAAGAACAGCTGGCCGCCCGCGGTCGCGAATTGGCCCCGTCAGTCGGCTTTGCCTCGATTGGCGCAGGTCTTGATTTTTTAGGCGGTCACCAGCGCCGCGCACCTCGTCTGGTTCGGTCACTGGCGCTGGAATGGCTCTGGCGCGCCCTGAGCAGTCCGCGCCGGATGATCCCGCGCTATGCCAGTTGCTTTGCAATTCTGCCGGGTTTGACGATACAGGCGCTACAGCGACGTCTGCGCCGTTAAAGACACCCCAACCGACTCTGGCCAAAACAATCAAGGCCTCTTGTTCCCAAGAGGCCCGGTTCATCCCCAGACCCAATGGGGTCATTTGTACTCAATCAGTTCCGTTTTTCTACCCCGAAGACGACCGAAGTAATATCCCATCGCGCCTTGCGCTTCTGCAAATTTGCCAAGCACCATGAAAAAGGCCCAATCCCAGCCCGCGCCACGTCGCATGGCAATTCGGCATACTTGCAATGGGTACGCCAGCAACAGCCAAAGGGTATGCAGGCTGACGAACGAAAGCGCAAAGATAACGACGGGCAGTCCTGCCCCCCAAAAAAGCGCACGGCGCGTTTCGGTGACCCAATGTCGGTCTGGGGAGGCACCATGAAGGGCTGCACCCTCGGCATAGGCGTGGCCTGCGCGTTTAGTGCGCCGCCACCATTGCCCCAGCCGTGATATCGCCGCATCGTGCAGGGTCATTTCCGCATCAATCCGCCAAATCTGCCAGCCTGCCCTGCGCAGACGCAGACACAGATCTGGCTCTTCGCCAGCGATCAGGCGAGGATTGTATCCTCCAACCTCGCGCAACGCTGTCTGTCGCATCATCGCATCGCCACCGCAGGCATTAACCTGCCCCGAAGGGCCGGCCCACTCACGGTCGATCAATCTGTTATAGACACTGGCCTGCGGGGCGACTTCACGTCGCCGCCCGCACACCACCGCCGCCTGTGGATGCGCAGCCAAATGCATTGCCGCCTGATGGATCCAATCGGGCTGCACCCGGCAGTCACCATCGACCAGCATCACCAGCCCATGACCGTTCAGCTGGTCCAGACCAGCGTTGCGTGCCCTTGCCGCAGTAAAGGGCTGGGTCATGGCGAGCAGAACAACCTCTGCCCCCATCTGCTCGGCCATTGCCACGCTACCATCTGTCGATCCACTATCAACGTATACCAGTTGACGCACCTGCCCACGAAGCGAGGCCAGACAAGCCTCGAGCCGCGCGCCCTCGTTACGGCCAATGACGACTGCGTCAACCGCAGGCAGGTCGACAGGCAACTCGGTCATAACCCCAGTACCGGCGCCATCTGGTCGACGTAGCGACCGGACCGCGCATAGGTCTGCAACACATCGAACGCTGCCGCACTGATCCGTTGTCTTACCACCTCGTCGCGCAAGAGCCATTCGACCTTTTCTGCGAAATCACTCAGGTCCCACGCGACAGGCACATATGTTTCTCCGGAAACGAAAATATCGGGGTCGGTTTCCACATGGCTCATGTCCTGCTTTAGCAGAACCGCACCAGTCATCACCGCCTCGTAATCGCGCCAGCAGACCTCGCCATAGCCAAACGGGCTAAAGCAAATCTTCGACGCGCGCATTTCGCGTAAAAACAGATCATGCCTCACCCCTGTGCCCGTCACACAGTTCACGCCGTTCAATGCTGCCACAGCATCAGCACACCCCTGTCGCATCGTGCGGTACCACGACGTGCCCTCTATCGCGATGCGCGCATGCAGGTCCACAGGACGCGCGCCCTGAGGCAGCGCCCCCTTGTCGAAAACCGGCAGCATAAAGTCGGCTGTGGCAAAGGAAGGCCCGAGATGCAAACCATCCCAAAAGCCAACGGGGATATCGAACTGTTGCGTCTGATGTTCCAAGCCAAATGACTGACCGTAATAGTCCATCAACGTTGTGTCGCCATAGGTGGGTCGGTCATATCTCGCGCGGTCGCGCAACAAGTGTTTACTCAGATACGCATCAACATGCGTCGCCGTTCGTGACGCCATCCGCAGATCTGTTGGTGCGAACCAGTCCATGTAAATGATGCGCGCATGGGGGTTAAGGGACCGGATTTCAGACATATGCCGGTTCAATTTTTCATCAGATATGTCGAAATTCGACTGATAACAAACGGTTGTCGCATCAACTGGATGCTTTGCAGGGTCGCCATATTCTTCCATGACCACTTCGCGAATATCTGCGTCGTACCGGTCGCGAAAGCGGTCGGCATAATAATGAAATGGAAAGAACTGGCTCTGCGGGATACGGTGGTCCACGGCCAGCAGCAAAATTCGATGTTTGGCACCTGCGTCAAACGGCCGTTGAAACGCCCCGTTTCGGCGACGCTCATAGGCCATCACCTGTAGCCGCCTTTTTATGCGATCCAGCATCATATCGCGTCCGAGATCAACTGCTTTGGCCGATCCCGCTCCAACTTTGCCGCCAGCTTTTGCAAATGGCGAGCACGTCCAGCATCCAGCCCATCGAGACAGGCCGCATGCAGACGGTACATTGTATCCGGGTTTCGGCGCAGTCTGTTCGACTTGGAGAAGAATGTTCGCATGCCTCCCGGTACATTCCCCAGAGACCCGGTGATCCGCCATACATCCATCGCACTACGCAGTTTGTGCCGCAAAGTGCCGCCGCGTCGCGGCGGTGTGGCCAACTCATCAGAATAGGGAATATCCGCATATTTCGGATAGGCCCGAGCGATCACGTCATTATGCAGTTGCTGATCCTTTGTCACCGCATAGGGAAGTGATAGGCAAAAGTTTGCGAAGTCTTCATCAAGGTAAGGGCAGAAAACAATTTTTGATTGCCCAAGAATAGCTTGCGGGACGAAATTAATTTCTCTTCGCGTGCGGTGGTACATCCAAAACACCTGATACGGATCGGGCGCATCCGCGTAAGCCGCGACAGCACGTCCGATATAATCGAGCACCTCTTCATCCATTCCGGGTGAATAGATCGGCCCCGCGCCCCGCGCCCAGTTCTCTTGCGAGATGACCCGCCCATGGCCCTCAACCAAGCCCTGTGCGATCCCCGCATAATCATCCGCCAGCGCCAGTCGGTAGAAACGATCCGCGTCACTGTCCGGGTTGGTCAGGATATCACCGGCGATCCCATCAAACACCGCCCCTTCACGACCCATCATGTAGTCATGCAGTGGCATCATCTGGGCGTGTTCATCGGCGCATAGGCTAGTTTTAACGATGGCTCGTATACTATCGGCCAGTCGTGGGCGGGCATGGCCCAGCACGTCGTGACGCACATTAGCACGGATCGCGACCGCACGCGCGGCCTGTGCCTCGGCATTCATCGAATGCCCATTGTGGTGAAACGTGACGCAGGTTTCTGGCTGGCGTCCTTGGTGAAACATTTCCAACAAGGTGTGCCGCGAGTCGCGCCCCCCGCTCAACGGTAGCGTCAATGGCCCGTCCCAAGCTGCCAATATGCGCGACATGGCAACGCGGAAATGATGCGTCATGCCTTCAACCGCCTGCTCACGGTCAATTGTCTGAACTTTCGGGATAGGTACCCCGCCTTCGATCCTCAGAACGCCAGCTTCCCAAGTCAACCGGGCCCCCGGTGGCAAGGTGTGGATATGAACAAAGGGGGTATCGTCGTGGATAAAAATGCCAATGCGATGAAAAACCGCCAAAGCACGCCGATCCTGCGTTGCATCACAGCCTTTGGCCACCAATTCCAACAGCGAAGGAGACAGCGCAATCACACCGTCCTTTTCGTAAACGAACAGATTGAAAAAGCCGAAAGGATCCACTTCGGCACTCAGTCGCGTTCCGTCCCAGTTCCACCTTGCCCATAGACGACCGACTCTGGTCTCATGCAGGTCTTCCGGGTCGGACTGCCAAGTGGGGCGACCCGACATCTCTAAGCGCCCGTTCCGCCAACCGAGACGAAGAAACGGAGCCTCTGATTTTTCCTCGGTCGGTCGAGCCATTTCCGGGCTTTCCTGTAGTCGGGTCTAACGCGGAGCGATTGCGCGTATAAAAGGCAATTGCACGCAGATCGGCAATGACAAACCTAGAATATCGCCATTATCTACATAACGAAACGGCTTGCCAGCCACAGATCGACCTGTCAGATTCCATCTGACATGTCTGTATTCTCCCTTTGGCGCAGTGTGCCCCTACCTCACAAGCTTTGCTCGACCTTCTTGATGACCATGGCCTTCGCCATCCCGGTTCACGCTGAAAATATCTATCCCCTGCTGCATGTAGATCGTTCGACGCTTGTCGAACCTCCGACAGCTATTGTTCATTTTCAGGCCACTTTGCGCCATCTCCAGAACGACGGCGCGTTAGAGGCGGGGTCTGGTATGTCGCCGCGTCCGAATCTCGACGGCATGGCGGCAAAGCCATGGTTGTTGCATCACGTCGCACCTGATTTTTCCTGTCTGCGCGATTTCGGCGGCACCTGCCGCGCGGACGTGTCTGCCCAGATGCGCTTTCTCGATATGTTTTCTGATCATCCACATCAGAACGAGCCAATGGACATCCTTCCTGACCTAAGGATTGAGGCCACTGAGATCGCAACCGGTCATGCGATGTATTCCAAAGTAGAGGATATGTTCTGTTCCCCACATGCCATCTTTTCCGGGCGCGACATGATCGAGGCCGCATTGATCGCATGGTCAGGTGATGATCTCTTGTTGATCTTGGATCGTCTACGCGCCGTCATAGGCTCTTATAATTATCGCAGCGCCCCGCAGATATCTGCGCCGATACTGGCAACATTGCGCGATGCCGTCTTGTACATGCCGGATCCATGGACTGTCACAGAGGAGTCGGACGCCTCCTCCTCTTATCGGTGGCATGAAGTGATGCTGCCCGATGGCCGCCGCGCCTATGTCGCTCCCGCCGCAGGCGACTTGCTGGACGCCGGAGGGCTAAGCTCACGCATCTGCTTCGATCTGAAAGACGGCACCGCCCGCATCCGTGCCCATATCGGCGGCGGGGATTGACCGCCCCCGCCCTTCAATGTTTTTCAAATACTTAACGGCACAATCACGTCCGCTTTCTCGGTGGCATGAGATCGGTGATCGTACCCTCGTACATCTCGGCGGCAAAGTTAACCGTCTCGCTCAGCGTCGGGTGCGGGTGAATGGTATGCCCCAGATCGACGGCGTCCGCGCCCATCTCAATGGCCAGCGCCACCTCGGCAATCAGTTCGCCCGCGTTGGTGCCGACGATGGCAGCCCCGAGCACACGGTCGTCTTCGGGATCAAAGATAACCTTGGTCATCCCCTCCGAACGTCCGTTGGACAGTGCCCGGCCAGACGCGGCCCAAGGAAAAACGCCCTTTCCGATCTTGATACCCTTTGATTTCGCCTCTGTCTCGGTCAGACCGACCCATGCCACTTCGGGATCAGTATAGGCCACCGATGGGATGACGCGCGCATCAAAGACGCGTTTGTGTCCCGCAGCGACTTCGGCCGCGACCTTACCTTCATGCACGGCCTTATGCGCCAGCATCGGCTGCCCGACCACATCGCCGATCGCAAAAATATGACCCACCCCGGTGCGTTGCTGCTTGTCCACCGCAATAAAGCCGCGCTCGTCGACTGCGACACCTGCCGCCTCGGCACCAATCGCCTTGCCGTTAGGGCGACGCCCCACTGCCACCAATACCTTGTCAAAGGTATCTGTCACTTCGCCGTCGGGGCCTTCCATCGTAACCTTGAGGCCTTTTTTCTGGGCCTCGACAGCGGTTACCTTGGTTTTCAATGCAATCGCTTCATAGCGTGCGTCGATACGCTTCATCAGCGGCTTTACGATGTCCTTATCTGCGCCGGGGATAATCTGATCCATGAATTCAACGATGGTCACCTTGGCACCCAGCGCGTCATAGACGCACGCCATCTCCAGTCCAATGATTCCGCCACCCAATACCAACAAGCGCTTGGGCACACCGTCCAGTTCCAGCGCGCCGGTGCTGTCGACAACGCGGGGATCGTCATGCGGAATGAATGGCAGCTTCACCGATTCCGAACCAGCGGCGATGATGCATTGGTCAAAACTAACGGTCGTGGTGCCGTCAGCGCCTTCGACTTCAATCATGTTCGGGCCGGCGAATCTACCATACCCGGTCACGGTTTTGACTTTGCGCGCCTTTGCCAGACCTTTAAGACCACCGGTTAACTGACTGACAACGCCATCTTTCCAGCCGCGCAGAGCGTCGATATCAACCTTGGGCTTGGCAAAACTGATACCATGTTCGCCCATTTCCTCGGCTTCGGTTATCACCTTGGCGGCGTGCAACAATGCCTTGGACGGAATACAACCCACGTTCAGGCAGACACCGCCCAGCGTCGGATATTTCTCGATCAGGATTACGTCCTTGCCCAGATCAGCGGCGCGAAAAGCCGCCGTATAGCCGCCGGGACCAGAACCGAGCACGACGATCTCGGCGTGCATGTCGCCCTTGCCCTTGGCGCTTCCGGTGGCCGCGACCGACTTTGGCGATGTCGTTTCTGGATCGGCTTTTGGCGCGTCATCGGTGCTGTCACCTGCATCTGCGCCTTCCAGCACCATGATAACGTCGCCTTGGGTGACCTTGTCACCCTCGCTCACCTTGATTTCTGTTACCTTGCCAGCGGCTGGGCTCGGCACTTCCATCGTCGCCTTGTCGCTCTCCAGTTCGATCAACGGGTCCTCTTCTGCGACCGTATCACCCACGGCCACCAGCACAGTGATCACGGGCACGTCTTTGAAGTCGCCGATATCGGGTACTTTTACATCCATCGTCCTGCCCCCTTACAGCATCAACCGGCGTACATCGCCGAGCAGATGTTTGAGGCTGGCGCAGAACCGCGCAGCCAATGCGCCGTCAATGGCGCGGTGGTCGTAACTCAGGCTCAGCGGTTGCATGTTGCGTGGCTGGAACGTCTCGCCATCCCAGACCGGCGCCATTTTCGACCGGGTGAGACCTAGGATCGCTACCTCGGGTGCATTCACGATCGGCGTGAAGGACGTGCCGCCGATCCCGCCCAGAGACGAAATGGTAAAGGTCGCGCCCGACATGTCGTCTCCCTTCAGCTTGCCTTCGCGGGCCTTCGCGCTGAGGTCGCCCAGTTCCTTGCTGATCTGAACAATGCCTTTGCGGTCAGCATCGTGGATCACAGGAACCATCAGGCCGTTTGGCGTATCCGCTGCGAAACCAATGTTATAGAAGTCTTTCTTAATCAGCTTATCACCATCGGGGTGAATCGAGCTGTTGACCTCCCAGTGTTGTTTAAGGGCCGAAACGCTGGCTTTGATTACAAAGCTGAGCAGCGTGACGCGGTAACCCTCCTTCTTGGCCTCGGCATCCAGTTCGCGGCGATAGCCGTCCAGATCGGTGATGTCGGCCTCTTCGTTGTGGGTCACATGCGGAATGTTCAGCCACGAACGATGCAGCGCGGGGCCGCTCAGTTTCTTGATGCGTGGCATTTCCACATCTTCCACCGGACCAAATTTGGAAAAATCCACTACCGGAATCGGCGGGATACCCATGCCCCCCTGTCCCGAGGACGTGGTTGCAGCAGGTGCTGCGGTGGATTTGAATGCGCCCGTGACATCCTCGCGCAAGATGCGCCCCTTGCGCCCCGATCCGGAAATCTGGTTCAGATCCACATCAAGACTGCGGGCAAACGCACGCACCGACGGGGATGCATGAATTCCTGTGAAATCAGGCGTCGTCATCGGAGCCGCGTCAGCCTCGGACTTGGGCGGGCTTGCCGTCGTTTCCTTTGCCGGGCCAGATGTTTCTGCCTTCGGGCTTTGCTCAGATGTCTGCTTCTCGTCGCTACCGTCTGTATCGCCTGATCCGCCTGCGTCTCCTTCTAGCAGCAGAATCAATGCACCTTCTGACACCTTGTCACCCTTACTGACCTTGATTTCTGCGACCTTTCCGGCTGCAGGGCTTGGGACTTCTAGCGTCGCTTTGTCACTCTCCAGTTCAATCAGCGGGTCCTCTTCTGCGACCGTGTCACCAACGGCGACCAAGATCGAGATCACCGGTACATCCGTGAAATCACCGATATCGGGTACATGCACGTCAACTGTCATTTCATCTGTCCTCTTTTATTCCCGATCAATCCGCTCACACCAGACGCGGGTTGGGCTTGTCGCCATCAATGTCATATTTCTTCAGCGCCTTTTTCAGTTCCGCCTCGCTGACCGCGCCCTCGTGGAAAAGGTCGGTCATCGCCGCCGCCGCGATATGCGCCGCGTCCACCTCAAAGAAGCGGCGCAGATTGGCACGGCTGTCAGAACGCCCGAACCCGTCAGTGCCCAGCACGGTAAATCGGTTCGGCACAAAGGCGCGTATCTGCTCCGCATATGTCTTGATGTAATCGGTGGCACAGATCACCGGGCCCTTGAGGCCCTTCATCGCCTTGCTCACATAAGCTTCTTGTGGCTTGCTCAGCGGGTTCAGTCGGTTGTGGCGCAACACGTCCTGCCCGTCACGCGCCAACTCGTTCATCGAGGTTGCCGACCAGATATCACTGGTGACGCCGAAATCGTCCTTCAGCATCTCGGCCGCCTTGATCGCCTGAACCAGAATCGTGCCAGATCCCATAAGGTTGACATGTTTCTTGCCGGGTTTCTTGGTCTTCGACATCCGGTAGAGACCTTTGAGGATCCCGTCCTCTACCCCCTCTGGCATATCGGGGTGTTGATAATTTTCGTTCATCAGCGTCAGGTAAAAATAGACGTCTTCCTGATCGACATACATCCGTTGCAGTCCGTTCTGGATGATCACCGCCACTTCGTAACTGAAGGTCGGGTCATAGCTGATGCAGTTTGGAATTGTACCCGCCAGAACATGGCTGTGACCGTCCTCGTGCTGCAACCCTTCACCATTCAGCGTCGTGCGCCCGGCCGTGCCACCCAGCATGAAACCGCGCGCCCGGCTGTCGCCCGCTGCCCATGCCAGATCGCCGATCCTCTGGAAACCGAACATCGAATAGTAGATGTAGAACGGCACCATCGGCACACCGTGATTGGAATAGGACGTCGCCGCCGCGATCCAGTCCGACATCGCGCCGGCCTCATTGATGCCCTCCTGAAGCACCTGCCCGTCTTTCGATTCCTTATAGAACATCATCTGGTCGGCATCTTGCGGCGTGTAATTCTGCCCAAGAGGGTTGTAGATACCCACCGAGCGAAAAAGCCCTTCCATCCCAAATGTGCGGCTTTCGTCCGGAACGATCGGTACAACATTCCTACCTATCTTCTTGTCACGCAAGAGCGTGGTCAGGATGCGCACGAAGGCCATCGTGGTCGATATTTCGCGATCGCCCGTGCCCTTGAGCTGCGCTTCGAATTTTTCGAGGTCTGGCACTTCCAACTTGGGCGCGTCGCGCCACTGCCGTTGGGGGAACGGGCCGCCCAACGCATCGCGACGCGCCTTTAGATATGCCTTCTGCTCATCATTGAGTGTAACCAGCGGCGCATCGGCCACGTCCTCGTCGGACACCGGAATATCAAAACGATCGCGGAAATGCTTCAACTGCTCAGCATTCATTTTCTTTTGCTGATGGGTGGTGTTCTGTCCTTCACCCGCGCCGCCCATACCGAGGCCCTTGACGGTTTTGACCAGCAGAACCGTTGGTTTTTCCTTTGTCTCCGACGCGCGCTTGAATGCCGTATACACCTTGCGCGGGCTGTGACCGCCCCGGCGCAACGCCCAAATCTGCTCATCGCTCCAGTCCTCGACCAGCGCAGCCGTTTCAGGATATTTGCCAAAGAAATGCTTGCGGATATAGGCGCCGTCTTTGGATTTGAACGTCTGATAATCACCATCGACGGTTTCATCCATCAACTGTCGCAGTTTGCCGCTCTCGTCCTTCTCCAGCAACTCATCCCAGCCCTTGCCCCACAAGAGCTTGATCACGTTCCAGCCAGCGCCGCGAAAGTCACCCTCAAGCTCTTGTACGATCTTGCCATTGCCGCGCACCGGTCCGTCGAGACGCTGCAAGTTGCAGTTGACCACGAAGATGAGGTTGTCCAACTGCTCGCGTGCCGCGAGCCCGATCGCCCCGAGGCTCTCGGGTTCGTCCATTTCTCCATCGCCGAGGAAGCACCACACCTTGCGGTCGGCCATGTCGATATGACCCCGGTTGTGCATGTATTTCATAAAACGCGCCTGATAGATCGCCATCAACGGCCCCAACCCCATTGAGACGGTCGGGAACTGCCAGTAATCGGGCATCAGCCAAGGGTGGGGATAACTGCTTAGGCCCTCGCCGCCGACCTCAGAGCGGAAATTATCCATCTGTTCCGCGCTGATGCGTCCCTCCATGAAGGAACGCGCATAAATGCCCGGCACCACATGGCCTTGAAAAAACACCAGATCGCCACCGTGGTTTTCATTCCGCGCTCGCCAAAAATGATTCAGGCCAATATCGTACATCGTCGCTGACGACGCGAATGACGCGATATGCCCACCATATTCGCTGCTGATTTTGTTGCGACGGACGACCGTTGCCATGGCATTCCAACGATTGATCGTGCGGATACGCCATTCCATCGGAATATCGCCATAGTCACCAATCTGTTCTTCGATCGGGATCGTGTTCTGATACCCGGTTGTATCGGAGAATGGCAGGTTTGCACCCGCTTCTCGGGCGACGCGCACAGCGCGGTCGAGCAGAAAATGCGCGCGACCGGGGCCGTCCTTGGCAATCACATCTTCTATCGCCTCTTCCCATTCGCGGGATTCTACCGGGTCGATGTCGGAAGATTTGTCGGTCATTCGGATCTCCTGGATAGACGAATACTTGCGCGCGGCAATCGCGCACGACAGTTGGATGGCAGACGTCGCCGCCCAGCAGGTGGGCAAAACATAAGGCACGACGCAATGATCTGACGCAAGGTTATTCTACTTCCTTCCCCTAAGGGTGCGAGATCATCCCGCAAAATCAAACAACCCGGCAACTGTTTTCAAATACTGCGAGACAATCATTTGAAATGCCAGAATTTTCACACAAATGCCGCGCTCTTGCGCTGAATTTAGGATGAAACCGGTCCGAAATATTAACCCTCGTATGTTTCCGGCGTATCACCGAGCAATCACGATATCAGCACAAAGCCCGCCCAGCCGATCGGACTGCCCCAATCGCAAACTACCGCCATGGACTCGCGCAACATCCGCTGCAATTGACAGTCCAAGGCCCACACCAGTCCCCTTGTCCTGGTTTCGTCCAGGCTCTAGCCGCGTGAACGCGCGTGTGGCCTCTTCACGCCGGTCAGGCGGAATACCCGGCCCGTCATCCTCGACCCGAATGCGCAGTGACTTGTCTGTCAGACGCATCGAAACTTCGGCGCGGGTGCCATACCGCACCGCATTGCCGATCAGGTTCTCGACAGCGCGGCGTATGCCCGCCTCTCGCAATCGCACCTCTCCCTCGCCGACAATCTTGTATAATGTCGCGGGGATACGTGCGCGTTCGCAATCTTGGACGATTTGTCGGATCAACGCAGCAGGGTCGATCAGCTCTGTCTCGCCTTCGGCGGCGTCGCGCGCGAAGGCGAGGAATTCGTCCAGCAGCCGCTCCATATCGCGCACATCGCGTAGCATCGGTTCGCGTTCCTCGTCGTCATCCAGCATCGCCAGGCTCAGTCGCAGGCGCGTGAGCGGTGTGCGCATGTCGTGGCTGACCCCCGACAGCATCAATGTACGTTGCTCTATCTGCCGCTCTATGCGCGCACGCATGCTGACAAAGGCCAAACCTGCTGCGCGCACTTCGTTTGCACCAGCCGGACGATAAGTCACACGCTCCCCCCTGCCAAACGCCGCTGCGGCCTTGGCCAGACGCGTGATGGGGCGCAACTGGTTGCGCAAGTAAAGAAAAGCGACAAGGGTCATCAACGCCCCAAAGACCGCCATGTTCACAAACAGCTGATGCGGATTCGCCGCCGAAACCCGTCGTCTGTCAAAGCGCACTTCGATCGGTCCATCCTCGGTCTGGATATACAGCGACACAAGCTGGCTATCCGCCAGTGACACGGCCCTTAGCGTGGGTAACAGACGACTGAACTCGCGGATCACGATGATGCCGCTGAAATCATACCATGATCTGATATCGGTCGAGGGAACTGCACTTTGCGGAATCGAGTTCACCGAAATGGCAAGGATAGCCGCATCTCTCGGCTCTGATCGCGGGTCCAGAACCAGCCGCACTTCGCGGGCTGTGGCTGTTGTCATCTGCTTGGTCACGCCCTCTATCAGCCGTTGCACCGAAACGACCGAGACCACGACCAATACCGAAATCACCGGCAGCAGCAGGATTAGTGCGGCCCGGCCATATAGACCCCGAGGCATATATCGTTTGAGCCAAGCAAAAGACATGAGATAAGCCTAACCCGTGCGCCATCCGGCGCAACCCGTATTCCCGCCACGACGCGCCCCGAGGAGCCTTTTGCAAATGTCAGCAGACGCCGTATTCAACCCTACTCCGGGGAAGCCGGAACTGATTGCACCGCACCTGCGGCGTATTCTGGCACCGAACCCGTCACCTATGACCTGGCGCGGCACCAACACCTATATGTTGGGAAATAGCGATATAGCTGTGATTGATCCGGGCCCTCAGGACCCTGCACATCTGGAAGCCATTCTAAGCGCCCTCGACACAGGTCAGCGGATCACCCACATCCTCGTCACCCATGCGCATCTCGATCATTCTCCACTGGCGGAACATCTGAGCGCGCGCACCGATGCGCCTGTCTACGCCTATGGCGATGCCCGGGCCGGCCGCAGCGCCATGATGACGGCGCTTGCTAAATCCGGTGAGATAGCAGGTGGCGAAGGCGTGGATCGCCGATTTTCGCCCGATATCACCCTGAAGGACAACGATTTTATAGAGGGGCCCGATTGGCGGTTAGAGGGACTATGGACGCCCGGCCATTTCGGCAATCACATGTCGTTTAGGTCAGATGACACCATCTTTACCGGCGACTTGGTGATGGGATGGGCCAGTTCTCTGGTCTCGCCACCGGATGGTGATTTGACCGATTTTATGGCCTCCTGCCACCGCCTACGAAACCTCGGCGCAGCACGCCTTATGCCGGGGCACGGCGCCCCGATAGAGGATCCGCACGCACGTCTGAGCTGGCTGATTGAGCATCGACGCGCACGCGAAACGGCCATTGTGGAACACCTGCACGCTGGCCCGGCCAATGCACGGCAAATTGCCGACGCCATATATACCGACACGCCCCCGGGCCTGATGCCTGCTGCCACACGCAATGTGTTAGCACATCTCATTGATCTCTACGGAAAAAACATCGTTTCGCATAAACCTCCCCTCGCCGCCGGAACTATTTTCACTCTCAACTGAGATATGCAGAAAAAATTGTCACAAACCCTCTGGACGCGGTAAATCGAGGTTGCTATACGGCACCTCGGTATTCCGGCGTAGCTCAGCGGTAGAGCAGTTGACTGTTAATCAATTGGTCGTAGGTTCGATCCCTACCGCCGGAGCCAAAATCTTAAAAAAATCAAGACATAAAGGCCGCTCTGACGAGCAGCCTCTGTCGTTTTTTGAAGTTCTGCAACAACTCTACAAAAATTCCTCTTCTTCGGCGCAGATGTTGCCGTTGAACCTGAAATGCCGACCAAAGACAGACACCGACGCACCGTCAGGGCAAAACTTTGCAATCTTCTTGATGGACGGT
The DNA here is from genome assembly GCF_011040495.1 of Pseudohalocynthiibacter aestuariivivens. GTDB lineage: Bacteria > Pseudomonadota > Alphaproteobacteria > Rhodobacterales > Rhodobacteraceae > Roseovarius > Roseovarius pelagicus. The sequence continues at coordinate 632,389 of NZ_CP049037.1, forward strand.
ATCACTAGCTCGTCGCTAGTTCGCGCTTCCTTCGCAGCGCGGAACTGCTCTGGGTAGCGGTTGAGAGTTTCGTGCACCGTACAAGAGGGTTAAGATAGAACCAATGCTGCTAAGCAACAGGTTCCCACTTCGACGGCCATCGTTTCAGATATCGTAATCGAGCGCGATTTCGGGAGATGTTGCGACGGCCTGACAGGTCAGAACTGCGCCCTTTTTTATGTCGTCATCTTCAAGCGCTATTCGTGCGCGCATGTGGACATCGCCGTTCATCAGCTTTGCCCGGCACGCGCCACAAACCCCAGATTGACACGAAAAAGGAGGTGTCAAACCGCTGGCCCGAGCCGCTTCTAGCACCGTCTGCCCTTTGGCGATGGATATGGTGTGATCCATGCCACCTAACGTGATCGCCGCCGTCGCTGCGACCCCTTCTATACTTTCGTCAAGCTCGACCGCGCCGCCGTAGCTTTCCATGTGAATACGGTCTGTGGGCACATCCATCGACATCAAAGTGGATTTCACCGCCCTGTTCATCCCGCCAGGTCCGCAAATGTAGTATTGCGCGTCCTGTGCGTAGGGTGGGTTTTCAGCAATCATGGCTGCGATTGCGGCTTCATCAACGATGCCCTTGCGCCAATAGGAAAAGCCTGACCACATGGACGGAGCCGACAGAATATGATGGACGCTTAGCCGTTCAGGATATTGCTGCAGCAACGCATCAAAACTGTCCTTCAGCAAGATGCTGTCAGCGTTCAAATTACCGTAGGCAAGATGCGCCACCGAATATGGCTCGGCGATCATTACGGAATGTAGCATCGCGTGCAGCGGCGTGATCCCGCTCCCTGCCCCAAAGAAGTAATGCGTGCGCCGTTTGGTTGCGCCGGTATCGAGGCAGAACCCTCCGAATGGTGGCATGACATCAATCACATCCCCAGCCTTCACCGTTTCGTTGATGTGGTTAGATACCACGCCGCCTTTCACACGTTTGACCGTGATCCGAAGCGGGTCGCCAGTCACAGGTGACGACGAGATCGAATAGGAACGCCTCAGGTCCTCACCGTCGATTGTGAAACGAAGCGTCAGGTGCTGACCGGGCTGCCAATTGAATATTGTGATCAGAGATTCTGGCACTTCGAACATAACCGACTTGGCCATGCCGCCGATCTCTTCACGGGTATCGGCCACGACAAGTTTGTAGAATTCGCGCGTCGTCATATTGTTGCTTTCTTGGGAAATCAGGTGGCCCTTAAGGACCCGCCATATGCTGTCTATTGGAAGCTGTGTATCGAGGTGAAACTAAGGATCACAGGTCGGCCAAAACGTTCTGAAACGAGGACGCTGTCAGCTTCTGTCGCCATCCCTTCGTAATCAGGTGTCTTGTAGCGAATGCTCTGAACCGCACGGATCAAAACGCCGTCTTCTGTTTCCTCGGTCGCCACAATTTCGACGGTGCGGCTGAGCTCCGTATAGGCCTCTAACGGAGCCGTTTCTTGTGTCCAATATTCAGACGCCGGCAAGCTGTTCCACTCACTGGCAGCGAACGAAACAGTCTCGGGGGGGCTTCCATGCCCATAGTTCGTTGTGATCGTTATCTCCGCGTCTTCGTTGAACTGAAGATACATCGCATCCCAGTTTTCTGACCGGATCGCTTCATAATAAGCTGCGACAAGTTCCTTGGCTTCCTCAGTGGGGTCAGCTAAGAGTGCGGAAGCCAGCCCAAACAAGGTGATTGCTGCCGCACCCGACGCCGCAATGACCTGTGAGTAAGTCAAAATGCGGTTCATGGCTGTTGCTCCATCCAATCCAGCACCACCTGCTGGTGATCAACAACTGGACTTTCACCCTTTGACGCTGGTCCGACTTCGAAATGCGGGCTGATGAGCGATTTCTGCTGCTGTTCACAGGCGTAGATATCCTCTGCGGTAAAATCCCCCCCGGCCATCGGATCATCGGGATTGTTCGCATCTGCCTCGAACTTTCCGGTGATATTGTCCCGCCAGAATGCGTAGGACTTCGTGCCCTGTTTGGTGAATTCCCAACTCGACGCGTTGGCAACCCGGACCCGGTTCTCGATCCTTGTCAGATCGGGCGCCAGCGGTGTGATGATGAACGTCGCCCAGTTACTTTCACTTTCGGCCAGGCCAATGCCCGGAAACAGCATCGGCACCCACGCTCCAGCGTGTTCTGCCGGTATAACCAGCGGCGTCGGTGAGTTCTTAGCAATATCCGCGCCATATTGGTCCGACGGAGGCTCCCAGAACGCGTAGTGCGGCCCGACAAAGCCATACTCGGCTTTCCCATGGTCATACATATGAAGCGTGCCGGAATGCAGGTGACTTAGATGATAAACGTCGATGTAGTTTTCGACCACGATCTTCCAGTTGGCCTTTATCTCATATGTGGTGCGACCCTCGGAATACTCAGGCAATTCCTCGACCTTATGCGGGCCAAGTTTGGGTTCCACGTCGCCAAACCATTCCATGATGGACCCGGCTTCTGGATCAGGATGCACGAATAGCATACCGCGCCACAGGTCCACCGATGCGGGCTTTAGGCCAAGACATGACTTGTCGATACCATCAAACTCTCGATCCTCGTCGGGCACCGAGATCAGGTTGCCTTCCAGATCATATGTCCAGTCGTGATAGGGACAAGTCAGCGCTTTCTGCGTTTTTCCGACCGCACGGATCAACTGGGTGCCGCGATGGCGGCAGATGTTGTGGAACGCGCGCAGGCGCCGATCACGCCCCATAACGATGAAGATGTTATTCAGTCCGGCCTGAACCGAAATATACTGACCGGGTTCTATAATATCTTCCATGAATCCCGCGTAACGCCAAGTGCGCGAGAAGATGAGTTCCTGTTCGCGGTCGAACCAATCTTGCGACGTGTAGGCCGCGACCGGCAGTTTGTGCAGCATTCGTTGGGACATCTGTCCCTCCTGTTAAAGTAAGTAAATTGCGGTGAAATTCGGGGCGATATCGGCAAGCACCATAAGAACGCCGAACAGCGTCCAGAGCGTGACGATCGCCCAAAACAGAAGCGAATCCTGTTCACGCGAAACCGGGCCGAGCAGATGTGTCTCGCCAGCCATGTAGGCAGATGCAACCCAATAGATGAACAGCAGCCCCCATGGCCATTGCCAGCCAAGAAGCAGGGCGCCGATAAGAACGAACAGGCCGATGTAGTTGAGCAAACGATTATTTTTCATTTTATGTCATCCAAAGAGTCTGCAAGCAGGATCGCCGCAGTTTTTGCCGCAGTATGCCAATCCGCAGGTGGTTTAAGTGGGGAAAGCGCATCGAGGTTGACGTAACCTGCCGAGATACCGTGTACGACCGCGCGGATTTTGCCGGGCGGGCTCGTTGGGTGGCTACGTTTCGCTGCGGCTTCGATGACGGTTAGGAAGCTCTGTAGGCTGTCCAAAAGCGGCGACCGCATATCCGGGTAATTTTCTGCGGAAGCAACCATTGCCTGATACGCAAGCATCAGACGCGGATCGCTGGCTTCGCGCTGATCGAACAACAGATCGATCAACTGCCTCAAACCGCCGTCAGGGTTGAGTGTCTGCGCAAGCAAGTCGGTGGCCTTTGCAAACTCCGCAACAACATGATCCGTCAATGCACTGATCATTTCATCGCGGTTACCAAGGTAGTGCCTGAGTAAAGTGCGTTTGACCCCTGCTTGTTCCGCAATGCGTTCCTGCGTCGCTCCTTCCAGCCCAAAGCGCGCGACACAGGTAAGGAAAGCGTCAAGGATCTCTTCGCTGCGTTGGTCTTTAAGGCTCGGTCTGGGCATTGGATCACCTTTAATTGTCAAGGTGGACAAATAACGATGAATCTTTTATTGTCAATATTGAAAATATATTAAAACGAGCTCTGAACGCGAACCTGCATTCCATTTTTCAGGAAACCCCTTAAGAAGCATACCGTCCTCTGACGAGCGGTGGCGTCAGGCTGTGTGAGCACGGGCGGACCAAGTTTCAGACTTGCCTTCTGCGCTCACGATAGATAATCCAATCAACGTTGCGGGTGTAGCTCAATGGTAGAGCATTTGCTTCCCAAGCAAGTGACGAGGGTTCGATTCCCTTCACCCGCTCCAATCCAGCGATCCTTTACTGACCGAAAATCACCCGCGACAGGTGTCATTCGACGCTGGTGAAGGTGGGTTCGCATATCCTGCGGCAGCACGACACACCCATCCGGGGCGTATTCAAAGGGCGCTCAGCTTCAAAGGGCGTTCAGCGGTGAGATCACTCAAGACAGATAAAACGGGGCCACAGTTGAAATGAGATCACGACCGCTGCCTCAGGGACAGTGGCATCACCGGGGCAGATAACATGCTGGCATCAGAGGAACTCTGCGCGGGACTTGCGGAAAGTCTCCTTCCACAAAGCATTCCGTGAGGTCACTCTCGTCAGAGGGGCATTTTCCACCTCATCGTATCGAGCTATCATCCAGACACACTCGCAACCCGAGGAGATCCGCGTGCAACTGATTGTCAACGGCACCCCGCATGAGGTGGATGCAGAACCGGACATGCCCCTGCTGTGGGTTCTACGCGATGTACTGGGGATGACGGGCACAAAATACGGTTGCGGGATTGCGCAATGTGGCGCCTGTACGGTGCACGAAGACGGGATTGCAGTGCGCTCTTGTCAATTACTGCTCGGCGATGTGCAGGGTGAAATCACGACGATCGAAGGGCTGGGCACTCCTGCCGCGTTACATGCCGTGCAGGCGGCATGGCACCAGCATCAGGTGGCCCAATGCGGGTATTGTCAATCCGGTCAAATCATGGCCGCGGCATCATTTCTTGTGGACACACCCGACCCCACCGACGCCCAGATCGACGCCGCGATGAGCGCCAATCTATGCCGCTGCGGAACCTATCCACGTATCCGTGCCGCGGTGAAATCCGCCGCCACGGCGCTGCGCGAGGCATAGCGAAATGAGCAAAGCCGGAAAAATCGCACGTCGCACGTTTCTAGTCGGATCAGCGGCCGTCGCTGGCGGTGTCGCCTTCGGCATTTATCAATACCGCAGAGCCGTGGATAATCCCTTGCTGGATGGTCTGCCGGAAGGCAGCGCCGCGCTCACGCCCTATGTGCGTATCGACGCGGACGGCATCACCCTGATCACCCCACGCGCCGACAAGGGCCAAGGTGCCTATCACGTTCAGGCGGCACTGATAGCCGAAGAACTTGACGTGGCACTAGACCAGATCACCGTCGACCCCGGGCCACCCAGCCCGGCCTACTGGAATACCGCTCTGTCCGAAGAGGCCGCAGCCTTTGCGATGCCCGGAGACGGCCTGCTGAACAGTACCGTTCACGGTACGATCGACGCAGTGATGAAATTCATGGGTATGCAGATCACAGGTGGGTCAACCACCGTGCCTGATGGCTTTGTGAAACTGCGCGCAGCAGGCGCATCGGCGCGCGAAACGCTGAAACGTGCCGCTGCAATGCAGAGCAGTGCTGACCTGCCCCGATTGCGCACGAAAGATGGCGCAGTCATCCTGCCGGACGGTCGCGCCCTACCCTACACATCCCTCGCCGCAACCGCCGCTACACTGGAGGTGGCGCAAGATGTACCATTACGCCCCGCATCCGAATGGCGGCTGATCGGCAAGCCGATGCAACGGCTGGACATGATGGCCAAATGCACCGGCACACTAAACTACGGCATCGACCTGACGGTGCCCGATATGCTGCACGCCACTGTTCTGCTTGGCCCGGCACCCGGTAGCCAGCTTAGGTCTTATGACGCTGATACGGCTCTTGCCGCGCCCGGCATCCTAGCGGTCGTTCCAGTGACCGGGGGGCTTGGTATTGTGGCCAAGACCACGTGGCATGCGTTCCGTGCGGCAGACCTGATCAAGGCCGAGTGGGCGCCCGCGCCCTTTCCTTCCGAAATGGAGGCGCACTGGCAGGCGCTCGCCAACAGTTTCACCAATGACCACCGCGACAGTCGCCCGCGCGATGACGGGGATGTAGCGGATGCATTTCAGGGCACGGGTACCATCTCGGCCGAATACCGCGCCCCATATCTGGCTCATGCGCCCCTAGAACCGCTTAGCGCTATCGTGCTGGTGAACAACGGTCAGGTCGAGGTCTGGACCGGCACACAAATCCCACGCTTTGTCCAATCGAACGTCGCCAAGATTGCGAAGGTAAAGTCCGCTGCCGTCACCGTCCATGCCGCCTATATCGGCGGCAGCTTTGGCCATCGGTTAGAGGATACCGTTGTACGACAAGCGACAGAGATCGCCATGCAGATGCCCGGCACCCCGATCAAGCTGACCTACAGCCGTGAAACCGATATGCGCCACGACTACATGCGCCAGCCCGCAATGGCCCGGATGCGCGGTGCGCACGAAAACGGTCAGGTGACGGCGTTTGACCTTTCAATCGCCATGCCATCGATCATTGCGTCGCAGATGGGACGGCAGAGCGTTGCGCCACCCGGCCCCGACAGCCAGATCGTCGCTGGAGCATGGGATCAGCCCTTTGCCATCCCCCACCACCGTGTCACCGGACACCGTGCGCCTGAATTGGCGCCGATCAGTTCATGGCGATCTGTCGGGGCTTCAACCGGCGGGTTCTTCTACAACCTTGGTCTGGATGAGATAATCCATGCTGCGGGGGCCGATCCGCTGCACGAGCGACTGCGTCTTTGTAGCGATCCTTTGGCCCAAGCTGCACTAGAATCCGTCGCCAAAATGTCAAACTGGTCCGGCCCAAATCCGGGCACAGGCATTGGACGTGGCGTGGCACTCACCCACTCTTTTGGTGTGCCTTGCGCAGAAATCGTCGAAGTACGCCAGACAGATCGTGGTTTGCGCATTACCGATGCTTGGGTCGCTGCCGAGGTCGGCACAGTGGTCGATCCGGTCAATTTCGAAAACCTCGTCGCGGGCGGCGTCATCTGGGGGCTGGGCCACGCCATGAACTGCCAGATCACCTATCAGGGCGGCACGGCAACACAAACCAACTACCACGACTTTGAGGGAATGCGCCTGCATCAGTGCCCCCGGATCACTGTTCAAGGTTTGGAGAACGGTGAACAAGTGCGTGGCATCGGAGAGCCCCCCGTGCCGCCCGCCGCACCAGCATTGGCAGGCGCAATTTTTGCCGCCACAGGGGTGCGCATACGCGAGATGCCCTTCAACAAATTTGTGGATTTCGCGTAATGTTCAAAGTGCTCCGTCTGGTCTTGCTCTTTGCTATTCTTGCCCCTTTGCCCGTAAGCATGGCAGCACAAGACAGCGTCAACCGTGCCGACGGCCTTGCGGCATGGGAGCGGGTTTACGAAGTCACATCACATCCGCGCTGCGCCAACTGCCATGTCGGGCCATCGGATCGGCCCATGTGGTCTGGCTCCAGTTATGGGAAGGTACGCCCCCATGGCATGAACATTCAGGCAGGCGACAGCCGCATCGGGGCAGAAACCATCCCCTGCCAAACCTGCCACACGGTGTCGGACCGGGGCAACCCGGCCCCGCACGCAGCTCCGCGCGTCGATACTGCGTGGATGCTGGCCCCTCCCGAGGCGCACTGGTTCGGACAGCCTTCGGAGGTTATCTGTAACCAGTTACGCGACCCCGAGCGCAACGGAGGACGCACGCCAGAGGAACTGGCCGAACATCTGGGCCATGACATCATCCTGCATTGGGCATGGTCACCCGGCGGCACCCGCGAAGCAGCCCCTTATTCACTGGCAGAGCATATTTCCGACCTCGAAATTTGGGGCGAAGCCGGGACACCCTGCCCCGACGATTGAAACACTCTGCTATAGAGCAAACGCATCAGCGTGAGTTTTGGAACGGCATCCCCTTGTCAGGCCTCGGCTTTTGCCATTGCCAACTGGGGCAGCCGGTGCTTCAACATGCTCATGCCACATCTGCGGACCACGACACTTCTGATCTTTTGCTCTGCAATCGCCGGAACGCTTGCCACACGTACCGCGATGCCATTGCCTTTTTTGCTGGGTCCGATGGTGGCCTCGGGAATGGTCGCAACACTGCTGCCACATAAACTGCCGGACGGTTATCAGTTTCCCCAGCGATTCCGCCTCGTGTTCATGGCCATTATCGGTCTGATGATTGGCGCGCAGGTGACACCCGCACTCTTTGACAAGGCTGGCGACTTGGCCATCAGCTTCCTTGCTTTGATAGTCTTTGTCGCGACAGCTATGATGTTCAACTACCTGATGTTTCGGCGCTTGGGCGGTTATGATCGCGCGACGGCCTTCTACGCTGGCGCGCCCGGTGGGCTGTACGAGAGTATCGCACTGGGCGAGGCAGCCGGCGCAGATATGCCACGCCTGATGTTGCAACAGTTTCTGCGCGTTATCCTTGTTGTTACCATATTGCCGATCGGGCTATCATTCTATCTTGGAGCGCCCGTCGGCAGTGCCGCAGGTCTTAGCCTGTCCCATGGTCCAGTGCCGTGGCATGCGCTTCCTTGGTTAGCCGCAGCAGGCGCTCTGGGTATCTGGATAGCACGGGTGATGCGCCTGCCCGCCGGGCAGATTACCGGTCCATTGGCCGTCGCTGCGATCCTTTCGCTCAGCGGGTTGGGGCATCTCGACGTACCGCAATGGCTGGTGAATTTTGCGCAGATCGTGATCGGCACTGCCCTCGGGCTGCGCTTCACAGGGCTAAGCCGCGCATTGATCCTTCATGGCACCACACTGGCCAGTGTTTCCGTTGGGGGGATGCTACTGCTGGCGGCAGCACTGGCACTGCTGTTGCAGCCTGTCCTGGGCGAACCTTTCGACGTGCTGTTGATTACCTTTGCCCCCGGTGGTGTCACAGAGATGGCTCTGGTCGCCCTCAGCCTGCAGGCCAATCCGGCCTTTGTCACGCTTCATCACATCTTGCGCATCATCATCACTGTGATCGGAATGATTGCCACCGTCCGTTTCATCCGTCCCGCCCTTTGACAGCGGAGCAGGATCAGGTTATCTGAACACTTGTTCATTTCCTCGAAGGGAGTCGCCATGCAAATCCAGAATGCCGCCGCGATCATCACTGGCGGGGCGTCGGGCCTCGGTGAAGCCACCGCACGACATTTTCGCGATGTGGGAGCAGACGTAACGATCCTTGATCGCGATACTGAACGTGGCACAGCACTGGCTGCCGAAATCGGTGCGCATTTTTCTGAAACCGACGTCACAAACGAGGCGTCCGTCAGCGCCGCGATCGCGAAGGCAAAACAGGCGATGGGCCGGATTACAGCCGCGATCAACTGCGCCGGCATCGCCCCGGCGGAAAAAACTCTGGGTAGGAACGGCCCGCACGCTCTGGACGGGTTTCAACGCGTTATCGACATCAATCTGGTCGGCAGTTTCAACGTTGCACGCCTAGCCGCCGCAGAAATCGCGCAGAACGCACCCGAGGCCGATGGCGCCCGTGGGGTGATCATCAACACCGCTTCGGTTGCCGCCTTTGACGGGCAAAAGGGCCAAGCCGCCTATGCTGCGTCCAAAGGGGGCATCTATGGCCTCAGCCTGCCGATGGCGCGGGATCTGGCTCGCGAAGGGATCCGCGTCATGGCCATTGCGCCGGGAATTTTCCTGACCCCCATGCTGCAAGGGCTTCCGCAAGAGGTACAGGACAGTCTGGCACAGGATGTGACCTGCCCCAAACGTCTGGGTGATCCATCCGAGTACGCACGTCTTGCGGCGTTCATCATCGAATGCGGTTATCTCAACGGCGAGGTGATCCGGTTGGACGGCGCTCTGCGTATGCAATGATGCGTGCTCCGGTTCGGGTGGCTTGATCACACAACGGGATTAAGCCGCCGAAGCGCCTTCCAAATGGGCGCGATCAGCTTTGTACCCACCGGAATCAGGACGAACCCCAGCGCCAGCCCCAGCATCCCGTCCATACCGGCAACCAGAAACCACTCTGTCGTTGCCGCAAATGATCCGACGCCATGCGCGGCAACCTCTGCCCAATGATGGATCATGTCATAGGGTTCCGGTCGCCCCATCTCTTTCAGCCCGTGCAGAATGATACTTCCGCCAACCCAGAGCATTGCGGCAGTGCCGACAATCATCAGCAGCTTCAGAACCTTGGGCATTGCACGAACAATCCCTTGTCCCGCTGCGCGCGTTAGGCTCAGTCGCCCGCGCGCCGCCATTAACAGACCCAAGTCATCGGCTTTGACAATCAGCGCTACAGCCCCATAAACCGCGACCGTTATCATAACCGCAACCAAAGCCAGCGTCGCCGCTTCCATCCAGAAACCGCTGGCCGGGATCGCTGCGAGTGCGATTGTCATAATCTCGGCTGACAGGATGAAATCGGTCTTAATCGCACCCGCCACCTTTTCTTCTTCGAGATGCGCCGGATCTACATCCGCGTGACTGCCATTGGGTCCACCCTCTGCGTGGCCAAACCCCAGAACATGCGCCACTTTCTCGGCCCCCTCAAAGCACAGATACGCCCCGCCCAGCATCAACAGCGGTGAGATCGCCCAAGGGGCGAACGCGCTCAGCGCCAGACCCGCAGGCAGCAGGAACACCAGTTTGTTAGTCAGGGAACCGCGCGCGATCCGCCAGATGATCGGCAATTCGCGGCGCGCCTCGAAACCCTGAACATATTTCGGGGTGACAGCGGCATCGTCGATCACGGCGCCTGCCGCCTTGGCGCCGGCCTTGGCCGCCTGCCCTACCACATCATCAACCGATGCGGCGGCGATCTTGGCAATGCCAGCCACGTCATCCAGCAGCGCCAATAGTCCGCTCATCTCATCTCTCCTTCACGTTACCTGCGGAATACAGGATAAACGCGCCTACCTGCAACGCACCCGTTAGCGCAACCAGCTATCCCCGACGGCGATTTGCCGCCTCCGTTATCGCTATCACCCTGAGATCAAGCGTTTTTCGCCTTTCGGTGCGAGGTTAGCAGGACTATATGCCGAACAACATCAGCCGCCAGAGAGGAATTTACATGACCGTCAAAGTTGGCATCAACGGGTTTGGACGCATCGGGCGCGCCACCCTCGCGCATATTGCCCAATCCAGCCGCGATGATATCGAAGTGGTCAAGGTCAACGCCACCGGCCCACTGGAAACCGCTGCCCACCTGATTAAATACGACAGCGTGCACGGCCGCTTTGCCAATGAAATCACGCTTGGCGACGGTACGATGGATCTCGGGCGTGGCCCGATGCAGATGTTCTCGACTTACGACCTGGACGAATTGGACTGGGACGGCGTCGACGTCCTGCTGGAATGCACCGGCAAATTCAACGACGGTGAAAAAGCGAGCAAGCATCTGGAACGCGGCGCGGGCAAGGTCCTGTTGTCCGCACCGGGCAAGAACGTGGACCGGACCGTGGTCATGGGCGTCAACCACGAAGACCTGAAGCCGGGCGAGCGGATGATCTCGAACGGGTCCTGCACCACCAACTGCCTTGCTCCGCTGGCCAAGGTGCTGCACGAAGGCATCGGCATCGAGAGCGGTATCATGACCACGATCCACGCTTATACCGGCGATCAGCCGACGTTGGATCGTCGCCACAAGGACCTCTACCGAGCGCGTGCAGCGGCAATGTCGATGATCCCCACCTCGACTGGTGCAGCCAAAGCACTGGGCGAAGTACTGCCAGCCCTCAAAGGCAAGCTGGATGGCTCCGCCATCCGCGTACCGACGCCGAACGTATCCGCTGTGGACCTGACGTTCATCGCGTCCCGCGACGTGACAGAGGCCGAGGTGAACGCCGTCGTCGAAACGGCAGCCAATGGAGCGATGAAAGGCATTCTGGCCTATGATCCCGAGCCAAAGGTCAGCATCGACTTCAACCACACCGAAGAAAGCAGCATCTTCGCTCCGGCCCAGACCAAAGTGACTGGCGGTCGTCTGGTCCGTGTTCTGGCATGGTACGACAACGAATGGGGTTTTTCAGTGCGTATGGCCGATCTGGCTGCGCTGATGGGGCGTCTGGGGTAAACTGACCTTGGCAATCTTGCGCGATGCGGCCCTGTCAGGCATACCCGACAGGGTCGCAATCGTTTCAGGGTAGAGTAAATGACCAACAAGATCGCCATTGGCCTCGGCCTGATGATCGCATTTGCGCTAATCCTTGATTACGCGCTACAGGATTGGGAAGGGTCGATATTTGTGGCGCAAAAACTGGCTGACCTGATCGAATGGATGGCATTCTGGCGCTGATCCGCCGAGATCGGAACGCGTTAGCTGTACTTCTCCAACAACGCCGCATTCACTGGCCCCGTGACGAATTTGCGTACATCGCCCCCCAAGCGCGCGATTTCCTTGACCAGCTTCGATGCAATCGCCTGATGGTTCGCATCCGCCATCAAAAACACAGTCTCGACCGAGGCATCCAACGCACGGTTCATACCAACCATCTGAAATTCGTATTCGAAATCAGCCACCGCACGCAGTCCGCGCACGATCACTTGTGCGCTGACATCGCGGGCGCAATCGATCAGCAGATTGTCAAAGGGATGCACGACAATTTCGGTCCCAGTGCTTTCTGCCAGCGCAGCCGATTCCGCCTCGACCATCGCCACCCGCTCTTCGAGCGAGAACAACGGCCCCTTGCCGTCGTTGATGGCGACCCCGATCACCAGACGATCCACCAACAGGCACGCCCGTCGGATAATGTCGATATGCCCCAAGGTGATCGGGTCAAAGGTGCCGGGGTAGAGGCCAATGCGCATGAGATTCGTCGCCTATAGAATGGTCACGGTTGTTTCACAGGCAGAAGGCCGAAACATCCCCGTCATTGCAAGTGCAATATGATCGCGACCGCGCGATCAGTGCCCCATGATCATGCCTTGCAGGGCGTCCTTTTCCATCGACAATTCTGTGAGCCGGGCCGAGACCACGTCGCCAATGGTGACGATGCCCACCAGCTTGCCATTCTCGACCACCGGCATGTGGCGAAAACGTCCATCCGTCATCCGCGCCAAAACCACATCTGAACTGTCTTGCTTGGCCGCACAGACCGGGTTGCGCGTCATCATCTCGTCGATCTTTTCTGCCAGACAGCTTGCTCCACGGACCGCGAGCGACCGAACGATGTCACGTTCTGACAGGATGCCTTCGACTGTTTCACCATCGCGCGACACGACCAGACCGCCGATGCGTCGCTCCGCAAGGATACGGGCCGCATCCGAAACCAGCGTGCCGGGTTTGATCGTCACCACGGGTGTATCGCCCTTGGCCTTCAGGATTTGTTGCACCAGCATTTCGTTTCCCTCGCGGTTTAATACGCTATCAGATTCAGCGTCCCCGATCGGGCGAAACCTGTCAAGGTATCCTGCCTGATGCGATACAAAATGCGCTGACCGGACCTGCACACCATGAACAACACTCTTTCTGAAGAAATCACACGCAGAATGGTACCCGAGATCAGGTTTGCCCTTCCAACCGCGCGACCTCTTTGCGGATACCCGTCGCCAGCGCCTCCGCAAAACGGTTCATCCGTTCCAACCGTCGGTCTTCGGCATGGCGCACCAGATAGAAGCTGCGTGTCAGGCTGATCTCATCGGTCAGCACTTTCTGCAGACCACGGCTGAACGGGATTGCAAAGTCATGCATGAACCCGATCCCTGCCGCCTGCCGGATCCAGTTAAACTGAACCGATACAGAGTTGCTGGCCAAATGCACCTTATCCAACCCTGCCTCGCCCAGATAATCCAGCTCCTTGTCGAAAATCATATCTTGGATGTAGCCCACGAACCTATGATGGCGCAGGTCATCTCGGGTGCGGATCGGGGCGGCGCTCTTGAGGTAATTGCGCGAGGCTGTGAGGTGTAGCTTGTAGTCGGTAATCTTTTGCACGCTCAGTCGCCCTGCTGTCGGCGCACTCACCGCGATTGCCATATCTGCCTCGCGTTTTGACAGGTTGATGACGCGCGGCAATGCCACGATCTGCACCTCCAAATCGGGGTTCTGCTCGACAATCCCGGCGCAAACCTGCGGCAGCAGAAAGTTGGCCGACCCGTCCGGCGCGCCCAGCCTGATCTGCCCGCTCAGTTGTCGCCCCCGCTCGCCGACATCCTCAAAAGCCATCAGCATTTCCTGCTCGGCGCGCGTCGCATGGCTCATCAGGCGCTGGCCTTCGTTGGTTAGGGCGTAACCTTGTGGCGATTTTGCAAACAGCGCCACCTTCAGCGATTCCTCAAGGCGTGCGATCCGTCGACCTACCGTGGCCGGGTCGACCTTCAGAACCCGCCCTGCCCCTGACAGGCTTTCGTTTCTGGCGACCGCCAGAAATACCTTCATATCATCCCATTGCGAGTCCATGCCCTACCCCCTTTTGCAATTATGCAAACCCTCTTTGGGAGATTGCCCCTTTTATGAGGAAATTTGCAAGAGTAGGTTACGCGCAAACTTGATCGGAGGATTCCATGAAAGAACTGACGCATTACATCAACGGCGCCCATGTCAAAGGGACTTCGGGCCGCTTCTCGGATGTCTATAACCCAGCCACTGGCGAGGTGCAGGCGAAATGCCCGCTGGCCAACGCAGACGAGATGCAAAATGCCGTGGACGCAGCACAGGCAGCGCAGCCCAAATGGGCCGCGACCAATCCGCAGCGCCGCGCACGGGTATTGATGAAGTTCGTCGACCTGCTGAACCGGGACATGGACAAGCTGGCCGAAGCCCTCAGCGCAGAACATGGCAAGACCTTTCCCGACGCCAAGGGCGACGTGCAACGCGGGTTGGAAGTGGTCGAATACTGCATCGGGGCGCCCCAACTATTGAAGGGTGAATTCACCGACAGCGCCGGTCCGGGTATCGACATGTATTCGATGCGCCAGCCACTTGGCGTCACCGCCGGCATCACTCCCTTCAACTTCCCCGCAATGATCCCGATGTGGATGTTTGCCCCCGCCATCGCCTGCGGCAACGCATTCATCCTGAAACCATCCGAGCGCGACCCTTCTGTGCCCCTGATGCTGGCTGAGCTGATGGAGGAAGCAGGTCTGCCCAAAGGTATCCTTCAGGTGGTGAACGGTGACAAGGAAGCGGTTGACGCGATCCTTTACCATGATGTCATCCAGTCGATCGGCTTTGTCGGATCGACCCCCATCGCTGAATACATCTACGGCACCGGCTGCGCACAGGGCAAACGCGTACAGTGCTTTGGTGGCGCCAAGAACCACATGATCATCATGCCGGACGCGGATATGGATCAGGCGGCTGACGCACTGATCGGCGCAGGCTACGGTGCGGCTGGCGAACGTTGCATGGCAATCTCGGTCGCCGTGCCCGTGGGCGATGAAACCGCAGACAAGCTGATCGAAAAGCTGGTGCCACGCATCGAGGCGCTCAAGGTCGGGCCATACACCTCGGGCGATGACGTCGATTACGGCCCGGTCGTGACCGCCGCCGCCAAAGCCAATATCGAGCGTCTGGTGCAGACCGGTATCGACCAAGGCGCTGAACTGGTTGTCGATGGCCGTGGCTTCAGCCTGCAAGGCTACGAGGATGGGTTTTTTGTCGGCCCACACCTCTTTGATCGCGTCACACCCGATATGGATATCTACAAGCACGAGATTTTCGGCCCCGTCCTCAGCACTGTCCGCGCTGGCAGTTACGAGGAAGCGATCAAGCTGGCCATGGATCACGAGATGGGCAACGGCACTGCGATCTACACACGCGATGGTGATGCAGCACGAGACTTTGCTAACCGGGTCAATGTCGGCATGATCGGCATCAACGTTCCGATCCCCGTGCCGCTGGCCTATCACACTTTTGGCGGCTGGAAAAAATCGGTCTTTGGTGACCTTAACCAGCACGGTCCGGACGCATTCAAGTTCTACACAAGAACCAAAACCGTCACCGCGCGCTGGCCCAGCGGCATCAAGGAAGGCGGCGAGTTCAACTTCAAAGCGATGGATTAATCGATTTGAGAACGCAATAAATATCAGAGGTCGCGGGTCATCCCCGCGGCCTCTTTTCGTTTCGCCATTCACCTTAGGAGCCGTGACATGTGGCCTGACAATCGCCTGATTGACCTGCTGGACATTGAACACCCGATCATTCTGGCCCCTATGGCCGGCACGACGACCCCTGCCCTTGCGGCGGCCGTATCGAACGCTGGCGGGCTGGGGTCGCATGGTTGCGCGACTATGCCACTGGACACGCTTCGCGCACATATCCGCGAAATCGCGGCGCAAACCAACCGTGGGGTGAACCTGAATTTCTTCTGCCACGTCGCGCCGGAAATGACACAAGAACATCACAATCAGTTGCTTGATGTACTGGCCCCATACTACGCCGCCGCAGGCGTCTCAGCGCCAGATACCATGCCTCAGGCACCCTATACTCCGTTCGGCCCGGAACATCTGGCCATCCTGTTAGAACACCCTCCAGCAGTGGCTAGTTTTCACTTTGGCCTGCCAGAGGCCGATGCGATTGCCTCGTTGAAAGCCGCCGGAACCCGTATCCTGTCATCAGCCACAACCGTGGCCGAGGCCAAGTGGCTGGCCGCCCGCAATGTCGATGCGATCATCGCCCAAGGCTGGGAGGCCGGCGGCCATCGCGGCGTGTTTCTGGATGTTGAAAATGACGCGCAGATCGGGTTGCTGGCGCTGGTGCCACAGATCGCCTCGGCGGTGGACGTGCCGGTAATCGCCGCAGGTGGCATCGCGGATGGGCGCGGCATTGCCGCCGCTTTCGCGCTTGGCGCATCTGGTGTACAGATCGGCACTGGCTTTCTGACGTCTGACGAAAGCGCTCCGAAGGCACACCATTTTGAGAGTACCGACGGCGGAAGTGACGACAGCACCCATATCAGCTGCTCCGTTTCGGGGCGACCGGCCCGCGCGCATCGCACCGCATGGCTGAATGCTATGGCACAGGTTGCAGCCGCTCCTTTCCCGCTGATGTATCACTATACGCGTCCACTACTGGCCGCAGATAGCGCCACGCATCACTTCTCTCTCTACGGGCAATCTGCCGCATTGGCACCGTCCGGCCCGGGGGCCAATCGACTGGCCTGGTTTGTCGAGGACGCCCAACGCGCCTTCGAGCGCATCAGTCGCTGACGCGCTTGCCTGACTGTATTGCGATATGCTCTGATAATGGTCATGGAGGACGATCAACATGGCCCTGACTGAACCTGCCTTTTCCATCGGCATCGAGGAAGAATACCTATTGGTGGATCGCGATAATCTCGCACTTGCCGAAGCGCCAAAAACGATGATGGAAGCCTGCTCTGCCGAGTTACAGGATCAGGTCAGTCCGGAATTTCTAAACTGTCAGATCGAAATCGGCACCAAGGTCTGCCGAGATGTGCACGAAGCGCGCGAAGACCTCAAACGCTTGCGCAGTTGCGTCAGCCGTGAGGCGGCCAAATTCAACCTCGCCCCCATCGCCGCATCCTGTCATCCGTTTTCCGACTGGCGCGAACAGAAACACACCGACAAAGATCGCTATAACGCACTCTCCAGCGATTTGGCGGGCGTGGTTCAGCGCATGCTGATCTGTGGTATGCATGTCCATGTGGGCATTGAGAACCCCGACCGGCGTATCGACCTGATGAATCAGATGAGTTACTTTCTGCCGCATCTTCTGGCGCTCAGCTGTTCGTCACCCTTCTGGCAGGGGCACGACACCGGGCTGGACAGCTATCGGCTGACGATTTTCGACAACCTCCCGCGCACCGGCCTGCCACCGCGCATGGACAGCTTTGGTGAATTTGAACGCTCGGTACAGGTGCTCATCGATATCGGCGTGATCGAGGACAGCTCCAAGATATGGTGGGATCTGCGACCCTCGTCGAAATTTCCAACGATTGAATCGCGCATCTGCGACGTCCAGCCCCGACTGGAGGACACGCTATGCCTTGCGGCGCTGACACAGGCCTGCGCTCGTATGCTGTGGCGGTTGGCCACACGCAACCAACGCTGGCGCATCTATGATTCATTCCTGATCTCTGAGAACCGCTGGCGCGCGCAGCGATACGGTGTGCGCGAGGGCCTGATCGATCTTGGCCTCGGAGAAGTTGTCCCGATGGCAACGCTGATGGATGAACTCATGGAACTGACCGGCGAAGATCTGGCCTATTTCAACTCGCTCGACGAAGTAGCGCGCGCGCCCAAGATTGCGCAAAATGGCACCAGTGCCGACCGCCAGCGCCGCGTATACACAGAAAAAATGGATGCCGAGGACGACAAGGATGCAGCCCTGCGCGCCGTGGTCCAGCATCTCATCGACGAATTCCACGTCGATTTGTAACAGACGCTGATAGCGATATCCGCCTTGCAATATTTCTGTGAGGTTTGATAATTAAACATACGTTCAATTCCATGATCCGGGGGGACACAGTGATGGATTTCGCACTCAGCGAGGAACAAACAGCCATATTCGACATGGCTTATGCATTTGGCCAAGACAACATCGCACCCCACGCCCGCAAATGGGAGGCCGACGGCACCATCCCAAAGGAACTTTGGCCGCAGATCGCCGAACTTGGTTTCGGAGGACTTTACGTCTCCGAGGAGACAGGCGGTTCCGGCCTGACACGGCTGGATGCGACACTGGTGTTCGAAGCGCTGAGCATGGCCTGCCCGTCCGTCGCGGCCTTTCTGTCGATTCACAATATGTGCGCCAAGATGATCGACACGTTTGCCAGCGAAGATATGAAAGCGCGGGTGATGCCCGACGTTCTGAGCATGCATACCGTGCTGAGCTATTGCCTGACAGAGCCCGGTTCGGGCAGTGACGCTGCGGCCCTCAAAACTCGCGCAGAACGAACCAATGAGGGCTACAGCCTGAACGGCACCAAGGCGTTTATCTCTGGTGGCGGATATTCCGACGCTTACGTGGTCATGGTGCGCACCGGCGAGGATGGCCCCAAAGGCATCTCGACCGTCCTTGTCGAGACCGGCACAGAGGGCCTGTCATATGGCGGACTAGAAGACAAAATGGGTTGGCGCAGCCAGCCGACTCGGCAGGTACAATTCGATAATTGCTACATTCCGACGGAAAATTTGGTGGGCGAGGAAGGAAAAGGGTTTAAATATGCGATGGCCGGCCTCGATGGTGGTCGTCTGAACATTTCGGCCTGCTCGCTTGGTGCGGCGCAAACAGCAATGCATCTGACGCAATCTTACATGTCCGAGCGCAAAGCCTTTGGAAAATCCATCGACCAGTTTCAGGCATTGCAATTCCGCCTAGCCGAGATGGAGATCGAACTCTCCGCTGCGCGGGTCTTCTTGCGTCAGGCCGCGTGGAAACTGGACCAGAACATGCCTGACGCCAGCAAACATTGCGCGATGGCCAAAAAATTCGTCACCGAGGCCGGCAGCCGCATCGTCAACCAGTGCCTGCAACTGCACGGCGGCTACGGTTACCTCGCCGATTATGGCATTGAAAAACTCGTGCGCGACCTACGTGTGCATGAGATCCTCGAAGGCACGAACGAAATCATGCGTGTCATCGTGGCCCGGCACATGCTGAACGAACGCTAAACGACGGAACCGACCAAAATGCCTGATATTCATATCCGCGCTGAAGGCTGCGCCGGACGCATCACACTGGACCGACCCGAGGCGTTGAACGCCCTGACCTACGACATGTGTCTGGCCATCGAGGACGCGTTGGATGTCTGGGCTGATGACGACAATGTTCGGTTGATCCTGATTGACGCGATCGGAGACAAGGCATTCTGTGCAGGCGGTGATATTCAGGAACTGTATGAGCGCGGCAAAGCCGGAGACTACGCATATGGACAAACGTTCTGGGCGGATGAGTACCGGCTGAACGCCAAAATCTTTGAGTACTCAAAGCCGATTGTGTCATTCCTTCAGGGTTTCACCATGGGCGGCGGTGTCGGTATCGGTTGTCACGGAACACACCGCATTGTCGATCACAAATCTTCCATCTCGATGCCTGAATGCAGCATCGGATTGGTCCCCGACGTGGGCGGATCGATGATGCTTGCATTGGCACCCGGGCGTATCGGCGAATATCTGGGGCTTACCACTGCGCGGATGCGGGGCGCGGATGCAGTCTATGCCGGTTTTGCAGATATGTTGATCCCAGCCAGCAAATGGGATTCTCTCAAATCGGCGCTCATCGCTAAGGGTGACGTTGAAATTCTTACACAAAATGCAGATGCACGACCCGCGACAAACTTGCCTGCCTTGCAAAAGGCAGTGGACCGGCACTTTGCTGGCGAGACGCTTGGCGATATCTTGCGTTCGTTGCGGACTGCTGGTCCGGCTGACGCAGAGTTTGCTGCCGACACGCTCAAGGCGCTCGGTCGCAGTTCTCCATTGTCGATGGCCTGCACCGTCGAGATGATGCACCGCCTGCGCGGTGACGCACTAACCATTCGCAAGGCCCTCGATCTGGAGTATCGCTTTACGTATCGTGCGTTGGAACACAGCGATTTCGTGGAAGGCATTCGCGCCGCGATCATCGACAAGGACCGCAACCCGAACTGGCAACACGATCTGGATTCGCTGCCCGCCGTCGCGGTCAGCAGTATGCTCTTGCCGCTCGGTCCAAACAAACTCTCTTTTGAAAAGAAAGGCTAAGCCATGAAAATCGGATTTATCGGACTGGGCAACATGGGCGCGCCGATGGCGGCAAATCTGGCAAAGGCCGGGCATGAGGTCAGCGGCTTTGATGTGGCCGGCGCCACGGCAGAAGGCGCCAGCGTGGCCAGCAGCGCCGCGGCGGCGGCAACCGATGCGGACGTCGTCATCACCATGCTGCCCAACGGAGACATCCTGCGGGCGGTCGCCGCTGAAATCATCCCTGCGATGAGCAAGGGCGCGGTTTTCCTCGATTGCTCTACTGTCGATGTTGAAAGCGCCCGTGCGGTTGCCGCCGATGCGCGCACCGCGGGTCTCTCTGCACTTGATGCGCCCGTGTCGGGCGGCATTGGCGGTGCCAGTGGCGGTACGCTCACCTTCATGGTCGGCGGCGATGATGCAGGTCTGGCCAAGGCACAGCCCCTATTCGATATCATGGGCCAGAAATCAGTGCATTGCGGCCCGTCGGGCAATGGTCAGGCCGCCAAGATCTGTAACAACATGATCCTCGGCGTCACTATGATCGCTACATGCGAGGCTTTTGCACTGGCGGACAAGTTGGGGCTGGATCGGCAGGCAATGTTTGACGTGGTCAGCACTTCATCGGGCTATAGCTGGTCGATGAACGCCTATTGCCCCGCTCCGGGTATCGGCCCGCAGAGCCCGGCCGACAACGACTACAAACCCGGATTTGCGGCGGAATTGATGCTCAAGGATCTGGGGCTTGCCCAAAGCGCCGCCGAAAGCGCCGACGCTGATACGCCAATGGGCGCTGCGGCGCTCGCCCTCTATCGCCAGTTTGTCGAGGATGAGAATGGGCGCGGCCGCGATTTCAGCGCAATGCTGCCCCGGTTCGAGACGCGCGGGCGCGGCTAAGCGTCAGGGCTTCAACCGCACATCGCGGCTTGTCGCGAGCTTTCTGCAATACTGCGACCGACCGCGAAAATCTTGTGTCATCAGGTAGGTGCACCCTTCTCGTCCCAGTCTCGCGCTTTTTCCACGGCAAGCGCGCGGCGTGGTCCGCGACGTCCGAACACCCTTCGGCGCGGGCTTCGGCCTGAGCCGCGTCCATCATCTGCCGCGCCGCATGTTCCCCAAAGGCCCCCCTTCTGTCCGTCGCGCCATTCGGGACATCAGGTTCCCCGGTTAGGTCGCGCGCACGACACCATGTGTTTTTCTGGTGGGTTCCAAGATCGCCCCCGGCGGGAGGCGTCCCGGCTCGATTTATTCCGCCGCGACCTTGTTTTTCGGCACAAGCATCGGTTTAAGATAGCGCCCCGTGTGGCTGCGCACCTCGTCAGCGATCTTTTCCGGGGTGCCTACGGCAACGATCTCTCCTCCGCCATCTCCGCCTTCGGGGCCGATGTCGATGATCCAGTCAGCGGTCTTGATCACATCAAGGTTATGCTCGATCACGATCACCGTGTTGCCGCCCTCGACCAACTCATGCAGCACCTCGAGCAGCTTCTTTACATCCTCGAAATGCAGCCCCGTCGTGGGCTCATCCAGAATATAGAGCGTACGTCCGGTCGACCGTTTCGCCAGTTCCTTGCTCAGTTTCACGCGTTGCGCTTCGCCACCTGATAGCGTCGTGGCCTGCTGACCCACCTTAATATAGCCAAGGCCGACACGTACCAGCGCGTCCATCTTCTCGCGGATACTCGGCACCGCCTGAAAAAAGGTCTGCGCGTCCTCGACCGTCATATCAAGAACATCGGCTATGCTCTTGCCTTTAAACTTTATTTCCAAAGTTTCGCGATTATACCGCGCGCCCTGGCACGTCTCGCAGGTGACATAGACATCTGGGAGAAAATGCATCTCAATCTTGATTAGCCCATCTCCCTGACACGCTTCGCAACGCCCGCCCTTGACGTTGAAACTGAACCGACCCGGCTTGTAGCCGCGCGCCTTAGATTCGGGCAATCCCGCGAACCAATCGCGGATCGGTGTGAACGCGCCGGTATAGGTCGCGGGGTTCGAACGAGGTGTGCGGCCGATCGGACGCTGATCAATGTCGATCACCTTGTCCAGATGCTCCAGCCCCTTGATTGTCTCACAGGGGGCTGGCGTCTGACGCGCACCGTTCAACCGCATCGAGGCAGTTTTGAATAGCGTCTCGATGGTCAGCGTCGACTTGCCACCGCCCGACACGCCGGTAACACAGACGAATTTCCCCAGCGGGAATTCGGCTGTAACTTCTTTAAGGTTGTTACCTGACGCTTTGACAACCTTCAATTTTTTGCCATTCCCCTTACGTCGCACTGCGGGGATCGAAATCTCTCTCGTTCCTGACAGGTATTGCCCGGTGATCGAATTCGCATCCGCGGCTACCACAGATGGCACGCCATGGCTGACGACCTGTCCGCCATGCACCCCGGCACCGGGACCAATATCAAAGACGTAGTCTGCCTCGCGGATCGCTTCTTCGTCATGCTCTACCACGATCACCGTGTTACCCTGATCGCGCAGGTTCTTGAGTGTGCCCAACAGCCTGTCATTGTCGCGCTGGTGAAGTCCGATGCTCGGCTCATCCAACACGTAGAGTACCCCGGTCAGCCCTGAACCGATCTGCGATGCCAACCGGATGCGTTGGCTTTCACCTCCGGACAACGTGCCGGCATTGCGGCTCAGCGTCAGGTATTCGAGGCCCACATTGTTCAGGAATCCAAGTCGCTCACGGATTTCCTTCAGGATCGCACGGGCAATTTCGTTCTTCTGCTTGCTTAGATGGTTCGGGACCTCCTCGACCCATGCCAGCGCCTCGCGGATGGACATCTGGACCACCTGCCCAACATGCAGCAGCTGGTTCTGCCCACCACTGGCAGAGCCGATCTTAACAGCCAAAGCCTCTTCGCGCAGGCGGTAGCCCTCGCAGGCACCGCAAGGACGATTGTTCTGGTAGCGTTCAAACTCCTCGCGTACCCAATTGCTATCTGTCTCGCGATAGCGTCGCTCCATGTTCGGGATTACACCCTCGAACACACGCGTGACCTGATAAACGCGGCCGCCCTCGTCGTAGCGAAATGGGATCTCCTCATCACCCGACCCATGTAAAAACACCTGCTGCACATGAGCATCCAGATCTTTCCACCGGGTATTCTGGTCGAACTCGTAATGCTTGGCGATCGCTTCGATGGTTTGCAGAAAATACGGGCTCTTGCCCTTGCGCCACGGTGCCAACGCGCCATCGTAAATTTTCAGGTTTTGGTCCGGCACGACCAACCGCTCATCAAAGAACAACTCCATCCCCAACCCGTCGCAAACCGGGCACGCCCCGAATGGTGCGTTGAAGGAGAACAGCCGTGGCTCAATCTCGGGAATGGTAAAGCCGCTGACAGGACACGCAAATTTCTCGGAGAACGTAATGCGTTCAGGATCAGCGTCCGTCGGGGCGGTTTCCAGAATGGCAATGCCATCGGCCAGATCCAACGCGGTGCGCAGACTATCCGCCAGCCGCGTCTCCAGACCCTCGCGCACAACGATCCGGTCCACGACCACGTCAATATCGTGGCGGAACTTCTTATCCAGCGTCGGCGGATCATCCAACTCGTAGAACGCGCCATCCACCTTGACCCGTTGAAAACCGGTCTTGCGTAACTCCAAGAATTCCTTGCGGTACTCGCCTTTGCGATCCCGCACAATCGGCGCCAGCAGATAGGCGCGTGTGCCCTCTTCCATTCCCATGATGCGGTCGACCATGTCCTGTACCTGCTGCGCCTCGATCGGCTTGCCGGTGGCGGGGCTATAGGGTGTACCGGCGCGCGCATAGAGCAGGCGCATGTAGTCGTATATCTCGGTCACAGTGCCGACGGTCGAACGGGGGTTTTTACTGGTGGTCTTTTGCTCGATGCTGATCGCGGGGCTGAGGCCACTGATGTGGTCTACGTCCGGCTTTTGCATCATGTCCAGAAACTGCCGCGCATATGCCGACAGCGATTCCACATAGCGGCGCTGCCCTTCGGCATAGATCGTATCGAACGCAAGCGAAGATTTACCCGACCCGCTTAGGCCTGTAATGACCACAAGCTGGTCGCGCGGAATATCCACGTCGATATTCTTCAGATTATGCTCGCGCGCGCCGCGCACCTCGATGTTCTTCAACTCAGCCATGTGGCCCCCCGGCAGTCAGAGTCCAACAGATAGGTGAGTGCTGTGAATCTTCCAAGGGGAAAGTGTGAACAAAGTATGAACTTGCGCAGTCTGGTGACAATTTGCGCGCGCTGGGTATTCAGTAACTGGTCGTCCGGCTAACTACCGCAAAACGGTGTGCCACAGCCAGAGCGGCCATTGATCAGAAGAAATTGCCGCCACAACTCCCTGCCGAAAGGGCCATGAATGTCGCCAACGCAAACCAAATGTGCTTCAGTCTCATGGTTTCTTCTCCTTTTTTGGACACGCCCCGGCGGCGTATCTCAGAAATGCAGGTTCAGACCGGCTCGAAACACGCCGTTCTGCGAACCACCCGAGGTCGTAACCCCGCCGACATTCTGCCGCGACTTGGGGACGTCGACATAATATGCCTCGATCCGCCCGGTCAGGTTCTCACCCAGCCAACGTTCGGCGCCGCCCCCGATCATCAGACCCGGCTCGTAATCCGTGGTCGACCCAAGGCCGGTCAGAGATGTCTTCTTCTCGGTCCACGCAACGCCAAGAGAGCCGAAAAACAGCGTCTCCCCCAGAACCTGCCCAGCACGAAACCGCAATGATCCCATACTGTTCTCTTCGAAACTTCCACCGGGTGAACTTCCACGCAACTCCATCAAAGAGTAATCAACCTCGGCACCAAATACAGTGTTGCCTTGTTGCCAATTATACCCCAACTGCACCCCGCCCAAAAACGTCCCGGCATCCTGCGTTGGTCCCGGCATAGTTGGCACCCGGTTGGTAAATCCGGCGTAAGCACCGCCGAGATGCAGGCCGACATAAGGGCCATTCCAGTCCTGCGAGGTCGATTGCGCGAGGGCACCGCCCGCCGCGAAAAACGGCAACAAAATACATGCAAAAGCGAGTCGTCGAAACATCGAAAGCTCCCGTGCAAGGGTATTTTCTGCCTCACAGCATACACAATCCAAAGATTCGGGCAAATATTGCAGTCTTATGGAATCGAGCCAAACGTCGCTTAGCGCGACAATCGATGCCCTCGGTTGCGCCATTTACGGTATGGAAAGAAACAACGATAGCGTCGGGTGTGAGACACGGAGGTAACACCGCCGCCGATCACAACCTAGATGTGGATCACCCGGTCATAGGCGTCCAGCACGCTTTCATGCATCATCTCGCTCAGCGTGGGATGCGGGAAAACAGTGTTCATCAGGTCTTCTTCTGTCGTCTCCAATTGGCGACCGACCACGTACCCCTGAATCAGCTCTGTCACTTCAGCCCCAATCATATGTGCACCCAGCAACTCTCCGGTTTTGGCATCGAACACGGTCTTGACCATGCCCTCCGGTTCTCCCAATGCGATGGCTTTGCCATTGCCGATGAAGGGGAAACGACCAACGCGCACTTCGTGGCCCGCGTCCTTGGCCTTGGCTTCGGTCAGGCCCACGGATGCAATCTGGGGCTGGCAGTAAGTACAGCCTGCGATGCTCTCTGGCTTGACCGGATGCGGATGTCCACCGGCGATCAGCTCGGCCACCATCACACCCTCGTGGCTGGCCTTGTGCGCCAGCCATGGCGCACCTGCGATATCGCCGATGGCATATATGCCCTCGACCTCAGTACGACAGTATGCATCCGTCACCACATGAGTTCGGTCGACCGTGACGCCCAACGCGTCCAGCCCTAGGCCCTCGGTGTTGCCGACAATGCCAACCGCGGAAATCACGGTATCAAAGTCCTGCTTTTCGACCTTGCCGCCTTGTTCGATATGCGCGGTCACAGTGTCCTTGCCCCGGTCTAGCTGCTTGACGCCCGCCTTCTCCAAAATAATCATGCCTTGCTTCTTGAAGGCCTTCTTCGCCATGCCGCTGATCTCGGCATCCTCGACGGGCAGGATACGGTCCATCACCTCGACCACGGTCGTCTCGCATCCCAGCGTGTTGTAAAAACTTGCAAACTCTATCCCGATTGCACCCGAACCGATCACCAGCAGCTTCTTTGGCATATGCGGAGGAACCAGCGCATGCTTGTAGGTCCAGACGCGATCGCCGTCGGCCTCCAGTCCCGGTAGTTCGCGCGCGCGCGCCCCGGTGGCCAGTACGATATGCTTGGCACTCAGTTCTTCGGTGCCATTATCGGTCTTGACCGATACACGACCATTGGCGGGCAGTGTGGCGACCCCCATGATCGTTGTAACTTTATTTTTCTTCAGTAGGTGGCCGACACCGCTGTTCAGTTGTTTGGCTACGGCGCGGCTGCGCTTTACCACTGCATCAAGATCATAGCTGATCCCCTCGGCACTCAGCCCGAATTCCTTGGCCCGGTGCATCAAGTGGAACACCTCAGACGACCGCAGCATCGCCTTGGTCGGGATACAGCCCCAGTTCAGGCAGATACCGCCCATGTGCTCTCGCTCGACCACACAGACGTTCAGCCCCAACTGCGCGCCCCGTATGGCAGCCACATAGCCCCCCGGGCCTGCGCCAATCACGATCATATCATAGGTCTTCGGGGCCATCTGCGCCTCCTTGTCCGGATTTAGTTTGATATTAAACTATCCTGAAATGGCGCACAACGCCGTTTGGCTCGAAGGCCGAACTAAAGCATTTGCGTCCAATCTCAGTTCTAGAGCGGATGCAAAATGCCACGGCAGCAACGGTGCGTGGGCCTTTTCCGCTTTCTCCAGCCAAGAAAAACCAAGCGAGTACCTTAGCCTTCGGGTTCTCCGCCCAGAAGCTCCCAGAATTCGCGCTTCGGAAAACGGTTGGGAAACGCTTCTTGCGGCGCCGGCACGTCGAGAAATTCGCAGAGCGGCGCCCAACCCTGACGTACGTCGAAGACCAGTAACCGGTCGGCCGGGACCTCTTCGCGCACCCGTGCATTGTTGCG
Source organism: Pseudohalocynthiibacter aestuariivivens (assembly GCF_011040495.1). GTDB lineage: Bacteria > Pseudomonadota > Alphaproteobacteria > Rhodobacterales > Rhodobacteraceae > Roseovarius > Roseovarius pelagicus. The sequence goes on from NZ_CP049037.1 coordinate 659,913, forward strand.
CTCATAAGTGGCGATGGCGCTGTCGCGATCCGTAAAGTCGTCGAAATTGTCCAGCATGATACCGCCCTTCATGACGGCAAAAAGTTCGGCAATCTCCGGCGGCAGGTCGAGATCGTCCAGCATGCGAAAGAACTTTCCGATGGTTTGATTGAAACTCTCCCACCAACCGTCGGAAGGCCGTTCCGTGTGGATCACCTTTGCCTCTGGAAAGGCGCGCATGGTCTGAGGCCAGACATGGGCACCGGGCCAATCGACCTGAGCCTCGAAACCGGCAAAGACCTCATCCCAGTCCACCTGTTCGCCGGAAAAGACCGCGCGCCACTTCGGCATATGTGTCTGCGGATCCTTGAGAGCTTCGGACATGTGATGGCACGGACCGAACCCGAGTTGCGTCAGAGCCTCTTTCATGGACGTGGTGCCGGTGCGGCCAAAACCGGATCCGATAATGCGTAGCGTCATGAGAATTCCCCCGATCAGTGCCAACTATGCGCGCTTCCGGCGCAAAAGCAATACGCCACGACATCCTGTCGTATACGCCGGTGTCTGAGGATTTGATCGCGGAGGCCAGCAAAGGCTGATCCGTCAGGCTGCGTCTTTCTGCTGCAGTCGGCGCACCGTGCTGGCGTATCCTCCGGCCTCGAGATAGGCACGCTCAGGCAGGGTGCAGGCCCGACCCAACGCTTCGTTACGATAGGGGAAGCGGCCAAATTGGCGGATCACCTCACGATGCGCCCGCGCATGCAACAGATTACTTGCACCACTCTCGGGCATACGTTCGCAAATCATGCGAATGCAGCGTTCCTGATCGCACAGGTTCTCGGCATGCATCAGCGGCAGGTAGAAAAATTGACGTGCGGGTTCTGCCACACGCAGATCCCATTTGCGATGAATGGCAACCTTGGCCGCAGCTACGGAATGCTTGTCGGTTGCAAAAGAGTCGCCCGACCCGCGGAACATGTTACGCGGAAACTGGTCCATCAGGATGATATAGGCCAATGTGCCATTCGGATAGGTGAGCCACAGACCATTCGCCCCCTCCCGTGCGCGCTGCCAAGCGTCTTGAAACCGGTCGCTGATCTTTGCATCCAACTCTTCGGAAACATCGTACCAGCCCTTGGGTCCGACCTCATCCAGCCAGAAACTCAGTACATCGTCAGGCGTTACCACAGGTCCACTCCTTATTTGTCCCGCTCATTCCGTGCCTTATCATGACAGATTAATGACAGTTTCACGTGCTTTGACAGTAACGTAATGCTTCATACCCGTCACATTCGAGCACAATTGCCTAGGTTTCCAGTTCCTCGGCGTCTTCTTGCGCAATATCGATCGCATATTCCTGCGCCCATGTGACCGCGACAGGCGAGGACGACGCGGTAACTGGTGCATACCGATCCGTTTCGTCCACCGAGGGTGCGGCACGCTGTGTCATGCGGTAGGCGGCATAAATCGCCATGGCAAACCCGAGAAACGCGATGAAGACAAAGAATCCTTTGGGGCCGATCATGCCCATCATCCAACCTGTAATCACCGGACCAGCCACAGCACCCAGACCATTGATGAACACCATACCGCCCGACGCGGCGGCCATATCTTCATGCTCCAGAAAGTCGTTCGTGTACGCGATCAGCAGCGAATACAGCGGGTTGGACAACCCCCCGACAAAGAAGGCCGATACCAACAGCGCCGGGTAGTAACCGCCAAAGAACATTCCGACCACTGCACCAACCCCCATCAGGGCGGCTGCGACACCGATCAACATGCGTCTATCCATCCGATCAGACATCCAGCCCAGTGGATACTGAATGATCAGCGCCCCAATATAAAAAGCCGACACGAACATCGAGATTTGTCCAACCCGCAGCCCGGCCTCGGCACCGTAAACCGCCGCCATGCCAAACTGCGCCGAGAAAATGCCCCCCAACAAGAACATACCAACACAGCCCAGCGGCGAGGTTTTCATGATCTGGCGTAATGTCATTGGTTTGGTCGTGTCAAATGCAGGCACGGGGCTGATTGAGAGCAAAATGGGCGCAAACGACAGAGAGATCAGAACCGACGGGATGATGAACAGGATGAAACCGCCCGGATCGGCCACGACCATCAGCCCTTGTGCCGACACGATCCCGATCATTTGCACGATCATGTAAAGCGACAGTGCCTTACCCCTGTTTTCGTTACTGGCCGCGTTGTTCAGCCAGCTTTCTGCTGTCACATACACGCCGGAGAAACAGAACCCGATCAAAACCCGCCCCACGCCCCAGGCCCAGGGATCGGCCCAAGTGGGATACAGGATCATCACCGCGGAGATCATCGATGCAAGCGCCGCAAATACCCGCACATGCCCGACCCGGCGGATCATCTCGGGCGCCATACGCGAGCCGAACAGGAATCCGACGAAATAACCCGACATCACCAGCGATATTTCGAGCGTGGTAAACCCCTCGATCTGCCCACGCACGCCCAACAAGGTGCCCTGCATACCATTGCCGACCTGCAACAGCATCATCCCCAAAAGCAGCGCCCAAGCACTAGACAGGACCTTGATCATCGCGGCTCTCCCACTTTGTTTTGCCCGGCCTAGTGGTCGTGGCGGGGTCTGTCACCCTATTTCACGACTCAGCCATGTCGCTTGCGCGCTCCCGTCGCAGCGATTTGATCCGGGATCAACAGGGAAGCGTCACCATAAGAGAAAAACCGGTATTGGTGCGCCACGGCATGGGCGTAAATTCGCGCGACCCTCTCCTGCCCCATCCATGCCGAGACCAGCATCATCAGCGTGGACTTTGGCAGGTGAAAATTGGTCATAAGAGCATCGGTCACCTGAAAGGTGAAACCGGGGTAGATAAAGATATCCGTCTCTCCCTGCCACGGCGCAATTTCACCGCTTTCGCGCGCCGCGCTTTCGATCAGGCGCAGGGCAGTGGTGCCCACCGGGATCACCCGCCCACCTGCCGCGCGCGTCGCCGCAATCTCGGTCGCTGCCGTTTCGGTCACTTCTCCCCATTCGGCATGCATCTTATGGGTGGTCACGTCCTCCACCTTGACCGGCAAAAATGTACCAGCGCCCACATGCAGCGTGACATGGCTCATCGTCACTCCGCGTGCCTGCAACGCGTCGAGCAGTTCAGCATCAAAGTGCAGCGATGCGGTCGGTGCCGCCACCGCACCTGCATGGCGGGCCCAAACGGTCTGGTAATCGGTGGTGTCTTGGGCATCCGCTGGACGCTTGGCCGCAATGTATGGCGGCAACGGCATTGCCCCCGCCTCGGCCAGCGCGGCGTCAAAGTTCTCTCCGGTCAAATTGAATTGCAGAACACCCTGCCCATCAATCTTGGCCAGCAACGTCGCACTCAAACCGGCGCCAAACACCACCTGCTCGCCCTCGCTCAGCTTCTTGAGCGGTTTAATCATCGCTCGCCAAGCGCCAGCCTCGGCCTGCGGCTCCAGCAACGTTACTTCGATCCTCGCCTCGGTTTCGCCCGCAGCCCCGCTGCGGCGGCGTATTCCGCTGAGGCGCGCGGGGATCACCCGCGTATCATTCAGAACCAGCCGGTCCCCCGGACGCAACCATTCCGGCAAATCAAAAACATTTGCGTCTGTGATCTGGTCACCTTCAGCGATCAGCAACCGCGCGGCACTACGCGGACGTGCAGGCCGCGTCGCGATCAGCGTTTCGGGCAGATCGAAATCAAAGTCACTCAGCTTCATAGGGGCAGTATTCCTTGCGCGGTCGGTGTGATCGTTCTCAGCGGTCGCGGCGGTTGTTCAATTGTGGTGCGCTACGCTGTTCGGGTTCAGGCGTCCCGGACACACCATCTGTCTGTTCACGGGCCACCGTGGGCGGAGAGCGGCGCAAAATCTCTCGGAACATGCCCGGCGTCAAGATCGAGAGCGGATTGACGTGCACCCGCGGCGCAGTTGCCGGTCCCTTCAGTTTGTAGTTCATACCTACCAGCCCTTCGCCCTGACGGGTGAAGACGCCGCCAACCTGATTCACCAGATAGAGTGGCGAGACAACCCCCTGCATATCCATCTGGTTGTTTTCCATAAAGTAATATCCGTCCATCGAGATACCCATCGATGCACCGACCGCACTACTGGACAGCAGGGTAAGCCGATCAGGCGACAACTGGAACCGCGCGTCCACCTGATTGAACAGAATACCATTGCCCGACATCTGCTCCAACAGCCCCACCACGCTGAGCGAACTCAACAACGCCGCCAGTGCAGGCGCATCGGTCAGCCAAACGTTCTCGGCCTCCAGCTGACCGTCATACGTACCAGCCGCCGACGCCGGTGTCAGGATCAGTTCCAGATCACCACCACGCGCTTTCTTTAGCAAACCTGCTGCATCCAGAACCCCACCGGCATTATCCGATCGGATGCGAAACGCACTGCGTCCGCCCTGCGGCACAACACGCCCGGTGATAGCGGTCGCGCCATTGACCCGCCCCGAAAACGTGCCTTCGGTGCCGTTCGATGTGTCGAGCTTCGCACTGAAGTTCGTCAGCGCCATTCCGTCTGATATCTGCAATCGGTCCAAATTCAGGCTGATCGGCGCGCCTTGTTTCTGGCTCGCGTCACGCCCGCCGCTGAGCGTGGTCTGGCGCAGGTCAATGGTTCCAGAATCCACCAGCACTGCCGGAGAGAGCCCGACACCGCGCCCCACCAATTCGACGGGTGCATCGAGCCAGCGGCCAACTTCAACCCGCGAAAACAGCGCCCGATCCAATGCGCCACCCGGACGTAACTGGATGCTGCCACGGGCACGCAATCCCGGTGCATCCATCTCGATCAGATCAATCTGCGGCGGGGTGCCCAGTCTGCCGCGCAATTCCAGTTGGCCGCGCGCCGCCTTTGCCAGCGACCAGTCAAGCTGTGCCAGTTGCAGGCCAACCCCTGACATATCCGAACTGAGGGCAAAGTTGCCCGTTCCGTCCCGGTTTAGATCAACCGTGATATCGCCGCGCCCTTGCCCGCTAAGGCTGCCCGGTGGCAATCCGACGCCGAACTCATCGGCGAACCGTTCTGATATTTCGATGGTTCCGGTCAGACGGCTCTTGCCCTTGCCTTCCGGGCCCATCGGGGATCGCCAGCGTCCTGTAAACGGGACCTGCCCCAGCAGACCATCTCCGCCAATCTCCAGCGTTTCGTTATTCGCGTTCACGGTCAATGCCGCCGCACTCAAAACGCGGCCCGGCACCAACGCCGAGCTGCGGACCTCACTTAAATCGCCCGCAATGTAAAAACCGACATCGTCAGGACCGACTTTCTTCTCCAGCGGAAATTTCAACTGTCCACTTAACCGGGCACGGCCATCGGCCAATGTGACAGGTTTATCCTGCTTACTGAGAAATTCGAACGGTTTCTCGTCCAGCAACGCCAACGCCGCAGTGATCGTGCTCTCTGTTTCCAGGGCAACCTCAGCGATGGAATCCTTGCGCCAGACGTCCGGCACCACAAAGCTGGTGCCCGCGATGTCGATGTAACCACCTTGCGATGCCTTCACCCTGCCCTTCTCGGCCTGAATCACAAAGCGCCCGTCATAGAGCGAAGCATGCCCGTTTGCCCCTGTGATCGGCGGCATTTCCTTGATGAATCGGGTGTTCAAACCGTCATAGTCAAATCCCAAAAACAAGTCAGGCCGGTGCTTGGGTTTCGAGCGCACGGCCAACTGGATATTGCTCAGCCGCGCGGCGGTCACATTTTCGGCGATCCAGTCGCGGGTTTTCCCACTCGTTGACTCGGGCCAAAGTTCTAATAGGCGATCATGGCCGAGGCCGTCCATGCGCCCATCAAGCGCCAGATCCCAGCCTGCCTCTTCCGCTTTCAGATCGCCGCTCAGGATCAGTTGCTGTCCTTGGTCAGACAGGCTCAACTGCCCCAAGCTGAGGTGAAACGGTTCCATCTGCAGGCGCATATCCATCGTTGCGGCATCAATCAGGATCGGCTCCGGGTATAGGTCCGCCGGATCGGCAGTTATTCCTGTGACGCGCATCTGCGCCTGCAACTCAGTAGGCCAGCCATCCCGTGCGCCCACCAGAAACGCCGTGCCCTCGGCCCGTGCCGTGACCCATTTGCTACTGATCGACAAACTCTCAAAGCGCATGGTCTGGGTGTTGGGGTCATAGGTGAAATAACTGCGCGCAGATGAGAATGCGATTGGTTTGGTGGCTTCGGTGGGTTGCAGAACACCTGCACCGATCTGCAGCGTCGCATTGAGCGGACCCAGAGTCCCGTCCTCTTCGACCGCAACCCGTAACGCCCCGGAAATAGGCGCGTCCAACGCCCCCAACCATGCCAGAGCCGGTGATTGTCCGGCGATATCCTCAGACGGCGCATCCTCGATGTTGACACCGAACTCTGCTCGGTTGTCACCGATCCTGCTAGCGTAGTTCATTTCCAGTGTGGTTGCATATGCCCGCGCACCGAGCAGCGCAAAGTTGCCCCGGATACGCAAATCATCCTCGTCGCGGGTCAATGCAATCTGACCACCATCAATGTTCCACGCACGCCCCGCGCGCGCATCCTCGTAGCGCAGGGTCAGATTGTCGGCGGAAATACGAGAAAGTGACAATAATTCAGGACGTTGCAATGCATCATCAATCTGACTGATGATTGCGGTGATCCCCGCAGAGCCGCGTGCTCCAGCACCCGCCGCCTCTGGTCCACCCAATGCAACATCAACTGTACCGCTTTTGTCCCTGCGCAAAGTCAGTTGCACCCCTGAAACCCGAATGCTGCCCGGCTGCAATTCGCCGCGAAAGAGCGGGCGCATCGCCACCCGTCCCCCGAGCTCCGTCAGGTTTGCCAGATGCGCGCCGTCCGGTCCACGCAACACCACATCGCGCAGCGACAATCGCGGCTTCCAGCCTTCTTCGATCACCACCACCATCTGACCCAGTTCGACCTGAACCTCTCCGGTGTTTTCATTGATCCGCTCGGTGACACGCGCACGCAACCAGTCCGGTACGGTGATCGGCGTCCCCAGATAAGACAGCATCAGCAACACGGCCAACCCTGCTACAGCCGCCATACTGACCAACGACCACAGCCCGACCTTGCGCCGACGCCGGCGGCGGTGCTGGCGGCGCAGATGTCGTGTGTCATCCGCATTTGCGTTGTTGATCTCAGTCGTGCTCATCTCATCCTGACGGGTGAACTATTCGTATCGGGTTTGCCTGTCGCGATTACCGTGTTTATTTCCTGCGTATTAGCCCTAATGTAACACGCATATTCCCTTCACCAAGGATAGCTCATGCCACAAATCTCTGACATTGCACCTGATTTTACCCTGCCTCGCGATGGTGGTGGCGAAATTCAGCTTAGTGCACTGCGTCCTGCGCCTGTCGTGCTCTTCTTCTACCCACGCGATGACACCCCCGGCTGCACCAAGGAGGCGCGCGCATTTACCGATCTTTTGCCCGAATTTCAGGCCGCTGGTGTGACCGTTCTGGGGATTTCCAAAGACGGTGTCTTAAAACATACCAAGTTTCGCGACAAGCATGACCTTGGAATGCCGTTACTGTCCGACGAAAACAGCGAAACCTGCGAAGCTTACGGTGTGTGGAAAGAGAAAAATATGTACGGCAAGAAATTCCTCGGGATCGAGCGCAGCACGTTCCTGATTGATGGTGACGGGCGCATCGCGCAGGTCTGGCGCAAGGTCAAGGTGCCGGGCCACGCTGAAGACGTCCTGCAAGCGACCAAGTCGCTCTAAGGTCGGAGCAGACGATCTGCCCTACCCGTTCAACACCTCCAACACTGCGCGATGCAGATCAGGTGTCGCCGCAGTTACCACGCGGCCATCAGAGCCCAAATCCAGCGGGCAGCCTTGCCAATCGGTGATGATTCCACCCGCAGCCTCGATCAAAGGGGTCAGGGGCAGAAAATCATAGGGTTCCAGCCCCATATCCGTGACGGCATCAATCTGCCCCGCCGCAACCATCGCATGCGGATAGCAATCGTAGGACATGCGCCGCGTATGCCCGATTTTACAGAGCCGGGCAAACCGCGCGGGATCGTCCGCATGGGTACGCTCCGGCTCGTTCACGAAAATCAGAGCCTCAGTCAGTTGGGTCGTCGTACGCACACGGATCGGTGTGCCGTTCAGCGTGGCCGCCCCCCCGCGAACACCGACATAAGTCTCATTTAATGCCGGCATACGAACAACGCCCACTTGCGGCACGCCGGATTGCAAATGCCCGATCAGCATGCCGAAACCGGGGTACCCGGACAGAAAGTATCGCGTGCCGTCAATCGGATCGATGATCCATGCCGGACCGTCCAACGAACCACTAATGCCGAATTCCTCACCAAAGATGCCATGTCCGGGAAACGCTTCGGCCAGCGCAGCGCGAATGGCCTCTTCGGTTGCACGATCGGCGACCGTCACCGGGCTTTCATCCCCCTTCAACTCGATCCCGAGACCGCCTTGCCGAAAGTGTCCCATTGGGATGGTGCTTGCATCTTCGGCGATGCGCGCGGCCAGGCGCGCGATTTCATCCAGTCCACTCATGCCGCCACCTGAATATCTGTGCCCCAGTCACTGGCGGCTTGCACCAGATCAGGAGGCGGTGCTGCATCTGTCACCAATACGTTGATCAATGCGGGATCGCACAACGTGATCGGTGCCGCGCGACCGAACTTGGTCGAATCCGCCGCGACCCAGCGCCGCCCAGCATTACGCAGGATCGCGCGACTAAAATTCGCCTCTTCAAGGTCATACAGCATGAACCCATTCTGTGCCGTTATGCCCGCAGAGGATAATACCGCCAGATCCGTCTTGAAATTGTTGGCAAATCTCATCGCCTCTGCTCCAAATGCTCCGCCGTCATGAGCGCGCAGCGCACCGCCCGCCATGTAGACCTGATTAGCGTTTCGTGTTGCCAGCTTGTAGGCTACCGAAACAGAATTAGTCACCACCAATAATTCGGCGTGATCACGCAACGCGTCAGCGATGTAGGATGTCGTGCTACCGACATCCAGAAAAAGTGAGCTGCCGTCGCGTACTTGCGCCGCCACATGACGCGCAATGATCTGCTTGGCTTCCGGACTGATGCGCAACCGATGCTGAAAGTCGCCCTCACCGGTATCTTCGGCCAGTCGCGCACCACCATGTACTTTTTCGACCTGCCCACTTTCGGCCAGCCGCTTGAGGTTTCGTCGCACAGTTTCCTCGGACACCTGCAATTCCCGCGCCAGCCTGTGGACCCGTAGGGAACCGCCCGCCCGGCGCAACGCATCAAGTATCTCCTGCTGGCGGTGGTTGGGATGGGCATTTTCCATGCGGGTTTCCAAGTTCGAGTGCCGTTCTGCGCTTCAAATCGCAGCAGTGTCGATAATCTTCAACCTAGCCTTTGCACGACAGGCAACACTTTCCAACATAAAACCTCAAAAAACGTTGCATTATGTTGTTTTTTGCAGTTCACTTGATCCAGAATACACCATTCAAAACGGTGCCGCGCCAAGCTGCGCCATATAAAACAGGGAGTCTGCCGTGAAATTCACCTCCACTATCTCCGCTGCCGCAATTGCCGCAGCAATTGCCGCACCGGCCCTTGCCGATGTCGAAAGTCAGGATCCGATCAAGCTGACCACTCATGATTGGACCGGGCAAATCGTAAACACGACAATCCTGGGCGAGGTGCTGATGAAAGCAGGCTATAACGTCGAGTACGTTCAAGCCGACTATATCGCGCAGTTCGCCGGCCTGAAGACCGGCGATCTGCATGTCGCTACAGAAATCTGGGAAACCACCGGTCGCGAGGCGATGGATGAGGCCACTGCCACAGGCGACGTTGTGAACATGGGCGAAAGCGGAATGATCGCAATCGAGGAATGGTGGTATCCCGCCTACATGGAGGAACGCTGCCCCGGCCTGCCGGACTGGACTGCATTAAATGACTGCGCGGCAGAATTTGCCACGTCTGAAACCGCTCCGATGGGCCGCTATCTGGGTGGTCCGGTAACATGGGGTGGTTTTGATGAAGAACGTGTCGAAGCCTTGGGTATGGATTTCGAAGTTGTCCATGCCGGCACCGATGCCGCCCTCTTTGCTGAACTGGAATCGGCCTATCAGCGCGAGGCGCCAATCGTGCTCTGGCTCTATAGTCCGCACTGGGCACCGGCCAAATACGAAGGTTCGTTTGTCGAATTCCCCCCCTATTCCGCCGAATGCTACAACGATCCATCCGTGGGCATGAACACCAGCGCCGCCTATGATTGTGGCAAGCCGACAGGACCCATCTGGAAGGTCGCATGGTCCGGTGTCGCCGATAAATGGCCGGGTGCTGCGGACATCATCAAGAATTACACATTGACCAACGAAGAGATGGGCGCGCTCGTTGCGGCTGTCGATCTCGAAGGGAAATCAATCGAAGACGTCACTGACGCCTGGATGGCCGAAAACGCCGCCAAGGTCGACGGCTGGATTAACTAACTCTCCCTGCGACTGGACGAGGGGGCTTCGGCCCCCTCTTTTTCCCTCTTCCCAGCATCCTGCGTCAGCGGGTTCTGTTAAGGTGGTCACGAGGTGACAATGGAACGCCCCCAAAAGATGATCTGCCGCAACGTCTGGAAGCTTTACGGCCCGGACCCGGCGCAATTCCTTCAGCGTAATCCCGATCCAAGCGCCGAACAACTGCGCGAGGCCGGCATGATTGGCGCGGTCAGAGCCGCAAACGTCGAGATCGGGCAGGGTGAGATTTTCGTCATCATGGGCCTGTCCGGGTCCGGCAAATCCACGCTTGTACGCTGCTTGTCACGCCTGATCGAACCGACCGGTGGAGACATCCTATTCGATGGCGACGATCTGCTGGCCATGACTGAAGCCGAATTGATCCAACTACGCCGCAAGAAAATCGGCATGGTTTTCCAGAACTTTGCCCTCCTGCCCCATTTGACAGTGTTGCAGAATGTGGCGTTCCCCCTCGACGTGCAGGGCGTTCCACGCCGTAAACGCGAGGCCCGCGCACATGAAATGATCGAAACCGTCGGTCTAAAAGGGCGCGAGAACTATTTTCCTCGCCAGCTATCAGGCGGACAACAACAGCGGGTTGGCATCGCCCGCAGTCTGGTGGTGGAGCCAGAGATCTGGTTCCTAGACGAGCCTTTTTCGGCGCTGGACCCCCTGATCCGGCGCGAGATGCAGGATGAGTTCCTGCGGCTTCAGGCATTGCTGAAAAAAACCATCGTGTTCATCACTCACGACTTCGACGAGGCAATCCGCCTTGCTGACCGGATCGCAGTGATGAAGGACGGTCGTATCGTACAGACGGCTACGCCCGAGGAGCTGGTCATGAATCCCGCCACCGACTATGTCGCGGAATTCACTCGTCATATCCCACGCGGCAAAGTTCTGAGCCTTCAAAACATCATGTCACCCGGCGCGGATGACGGCCCCTATGCGGGCGATCTACAGGCGACCGATCGTGTTGCCGACGTTGCAGACCGGGTCGAGGCCGCAGATCGCCCCCACCGCGTGCTGGATGCCGGTGGAACACCTGTGGGCACCGTGGACGCACGCGCGGTGATTGACGTGCTTATCGGACGAGGCGCCGCGTGAACTGGCGCCGGTTCACCACCCCTCATGCCCTATTCTGGTGGGGATTGCTGGCCGTTACATGGATCCTGTCGTCCACGTCTTTCCAATTGTACAAGGCGCTTGACGCGCGTTGGATCATCCGGTTCCCCAAGGCATGGCAAATGCCGCTGGAGACATGGATTTCAGACGCGATGCGCTGGCTGCTTGAGGATGCAACCTTTGGCATTTTCACGTTCCGAGAACTCACGCGTTTCATCTCGGCAATCATCGAAGTGCCCTATGATGTGGCCCGGGCCGCTCTGGCAGACGGTTTCGTACAGGGCTTGGGCAGCAACGCGGTAGAGATCGCGCCACCACTCAGCTGGATTGCCGTGATCGTCATCATGGTGGTGCTGGGACGGCTCGCCAAGGATTGGGGGCTGGCATTTCTGGTTGGTGCCTGTTTCCTTTACCTCGCCGTTTTCGGCCAATGGGACAGCGCAATGGTCACCCTTGCCTCTGTCGTAATCGCGGTCCCCATCGGCGTCGTCGGTGGTCTGGCTCTTGGTATCCTCAGCTTTCGGGTGCCTTGGGTCGAGCGTGCCTTGCGCCCGTTTTTGGACCTGATGCAGACAGTTCCAGTCTTTGCCTACCTTGTTCCGATCCTCTTTCTCTTTGGATTCGGTCCGGTCGCGGCCCTCGTCGCCACGGTGATCTATGCCATGCCGCCTATGGTTCGGGTGTCAACCGTTGCCCTACAGACCGTGCCCGCCGAAGTGGTCGAGGCGGGCAAGATGGCGGGCTGTACCAAGCGCCAGATGATGTGGAAGGTATTGGTACCCTCAGCGGCCCCGACGCTAATGGTTGGCGTCAATCAGGTGATCATGTTGACGCTGAACATGGTGATCATCGCCTCTATGATCGGTGCGGGCGGGCTGGGATTTGATGTCCTGAGCGCGTTGCGTCGGCTGGACATCGGTGGCGGGATCGAGGCGGGTTTGGCCATCGTGGTCATGGCCATCGCGCTGGATCGTGTCAGTCAGGCCTTTAGTACACGCCTGCCAGCCCCGGTACAGGGACGCGATCTGAATTACCTACAGCGCCATCCGTGGTTCGCCACAGTATTCGCGGTTGTGGTGCTGACCTATGTTGCGGGCCTCTTCGTCCCCGCCGTTCAGGACTATCCAGAGACTGCGACACTAACCACGTCGGCCTTCTGGGAAGACGCGATGCGCTATGTCAACGTGACCTTCTTTGACACGTTCGAGGCAATCAAGGACGTGTTTCTCACCTATCTCCTGCTGCCGGTAAAACGTTTCTTCACCGGCATCCCGTGGGCGTGGGGCATCGTCGCCGCGGGCCTTGCAGCTGGCAAGGTGGGTGGCTGGAAACTGGGCGTTATGGCAGCACTGATGACGGCGTTCATTGCGGCAAATGGGCTATGGAACAAGGCAATGATCACAATCTACCTGTGCGGTGTCTCGGTCCTGATTGCCTACGCGATCGGCGTGCCACTCGGCATCTGGGCAGGGGCGAATGCGCGCGCGCACCGCTGGGTCGGGGCATTTATTGACACGCTGCAGACACTGCCCAGTTTCGTCTATCTGATACCGGTGGTCATGCTGTTTCGCGTCGGCGACTTTTCCGCGATGATTGCCGTCGTGCTATACGCGCTGGCGCCTGCCGTGCGCTACGCGGCACATGGTATACGCTCGATAGAGCCACAAATGATCGAGGCGGGCCTCGTATCCGGCTGCACAAAACGACAGCTCCTATGGCGGGTCAAATTGCCTTTGGCCGCTCCCTCGCTGCTTCTGGGTCTTAATCAAACAATAATGCTGGCGCTGTCGATGTTGGTGATCACTGCCCTCGTCGGCACCCGCGATCTGGGCCAAGAGGTCTATATCGCGCTGACAAAGGCCAATACAGGCCAAGGCATCGTCGCAGGTCTCAGCGTCGCCTTCATCGCGATCATTGCGGACCGGATCGTATCGGCGATGGCGCGCCACTCAAAGGAAAGGCTGGGCCTCGCATGACACCCAACGAAGCCATTGAAGCGGCGCGCGCGCTTACCTGCTGGACAGCGCCGACCAAAATCGAGCCGCTGGAAGGCGGCATTACCAATCACAACATCCGCGTCACCGATCGCGGGCGTGAGTATGTGGTCCGTCTGGGACAAGACATTCCCGAACACGGCATCCTGCGCTGGCACGAACTTGCGCTTAGCCGCGCCGCCGAAAGTGCCGGACTATCTCCGGCGGTACACCATTTCGAACCGGGTGTGCTGGTTCTCGATTTCATACCCAGCACGGCATTGGCAGAGGAGGATCTGCACGATCATGCCACGCTGATGGCCGCGACCGACCTGATCGCGCGCCTTCACTGCCAGATGCCGAGCCATTTGCGCGGCCCGATCCTGAGTTTCTGGGTCTTTCACATCTTGCGCGATTATGCCGCAACCCTGATAGAACGCGGCTCTCGGCACCTGTCTTCCCTGCCCGATCTGCTGGAACAGGCCGCCCTGCTGGAGCGCGCAGTCGGGCATGTCAAACTGGTCCTCGGCCATAACGATCTGCTGCCAGCGAACCTGTTACGTGCAGACGATGGTGCCCTCTGGCTGATTGATTGGGAATATGGCGGATTCAACTCTCCGCTATTCGATCTGGGCGGGTTGGCCAGCAACTGCGCCCTGCCCCGCGATGCCGAAGAGGCGATGCTGACGCGCTACTATGGCGCACCGCCCGACGCCGCGCTGTGGCGCCGGTATGACGCGATGAAATGTGCCTCACTTCTACGCGAAGCCATGTGGTCGATGATGTCTGAACTGACTTCAACGCTCGATTTCGACTACGCCGACTACACCGATAAGAACCTAGACCGATATGCAGGCGCTTTTGCCGCCTTCACTACCCAAGGATACCAACCATGAGCGATTTCCCAACTTCGGCCAAAGCCGTCATCGTGGGGGGCGGCATTATTGGCTGCTCTACTGCCTACCATCTTTGTCGGCTCGGATGGGACGTTGTCCTGCTGGAGCGCAAAAAACTGACCTCTGGCACCACATTTCACGCCGCAGGCCTTGTGGGTCAGTTGCGCAGTTCGGCCAACATCACGCAATTGCTGGGTTACTCTGTCGATCTCTACAAAAAGCTGGAGGCCGAGACCGGACAGGCGACCGGCTGGAAGATGAATGGCGGCCTGCGGCTGGCCTGTAACGAGGAACGCTGGACAGAGGTAAAGCGGCAGGCCACTACCGCCCATTCCTTTGGGTTGGAGATGGAGCTGCTGACGCCGAAGGAAGCGCAAGAGCTATGGCCGCTGATGCAGGTTGATGATGTCGTCGGCGCGGCCTTCATGCCCACGGATGGGCAGGCGAACCCATCCGATATCACCTTGTCTCTGGCCAAGGGCGCGCGCATGGGCGGGGCGCAGATTTTCGAGGATACCAAGGTTACGAAAGTGATCGTTGAAAAGGGCGTGATCAACGGCGTCGAGACCGACAAGGGCCGCATCGATTGTGGCGTTGTGATCGCCTGTTGCGGGCAATGGACCCGCGAATTCGCCAAACAGGTCGGCGTCAATGTCCCGCTGGTATCGGTTGAACACCAATACATGGTGACCGAGCCGATTGATGGCGTCACCTCTGACATGCCAACGCTACGCGACCCGGACCGCCTGACCTACTACAAGGAAGAAGTCGGTGGTCTTGTCATGGGCGGCTATGAAAAGAACCCGATCATGTGGGCCCAAAATGGCATCCCGAAGGATTTTCACTATACGCTTCTGGACAGTAATTTCGATCATTTCGAGCAACTGATGGAACTGTCTCTGGGGCGGGTGCCAGCGTTGGAGACCGCTGGCATCAAAACCCTGACCAACGGACCGGAAAGCTTTACCCCCGATGGAAATTTCATCCTCGGCGAAGCACCTGAACTGCGCAATTTCTACGTCGGCGCAGGGTTCAACGCCTTTGGTATCGCCGCAGGTGGCGGCGCCGGGATGGCGCTGGCGGAGTGGGTGGCCAACGGCAGCCCGCCCTATGATCTGTGGTCTGTTGATATCCGCCGCTTCGGCGCGCCGCATTTTGATACCGACTGGGTCCGCGCCCGTACGTATGAGGCATATGGCAAACACTATACGATGGCGTGGCCCAGTGAAGAGCACGACAGTGGTCGCCCCTGCCGCAAGTCACCACTCTATGACACTCTCAAGTCCGAAGGCGCGGTTTTTGGCGAAAAGCTCGGTTGGGAGCGTCCGAACTGGTACGCAGACACCGACGCGGGCGAGGTTCAGCACGATATCTACACGTTTGACCGTCCGAACTGGCACAGCGCCGTCGCACGCGAACACAAGGCCGCGCGCGAGGCTGCAGTACTGTTTGATCAAACTTCATTCGCTAAATTCGTCCTGAAAGGGCCGGATGCCGAGGACGCGCTGAGCTGGATCGCCGCCAACGACGTAACCGGACCTGTGGGCACGCTGACCTATACCCAGATGCTGAACGATCAAGGGGGGATCGAATGCGATCTGACTGCCGTGCGCCGGGCCGAGGATGAATTCTATATCGTCACCGGCACCGGTTTTGCGACGCACGATTTCGATCACATCGCACGTAATATACCCGACGGGATGAATGCGCAGCTATTCGATGTGACATCGGCTTATGCGGTGCTGTCGCTCTTTGGTCCGCGGGCTCGCGATATCCTGCAATCAGTGACCCGCAGCGACGTGAGCGACGCGGCGTTCCCGTTTGGCACAGCGCAAACGATAGGCATTGCGGCGTGCCCGGTGAACGTCCTGCGGGTGACCTATGTGGGCGAATTGGGCTGGGAACTGCACCTGCCGGTCGAATATGCCGTGACTGTATACGAGGCGCTGCATCGTGCGGGTGCCAAACACGGGCTGCGTAATGCAGGATACCGCGCGTTGGAGACCCTGCGGCTGGAAAAAGGCTATCGTGCATGGTCGTCTGACATCGGCCCCGATCACACACCTGACGAGGCCGGGCTGGGCTGGGCGGTCAAGTTGAAGAAAAATATCGACTTCAAGGGGCGCGCGGCGGTCGAAGCACAGCGCGCCAAGGGTGTGGCCAAACGCATGACGACCTTTACCGCCGATCCGGACGTGATCCTGTCAGGACGCGAAACGATCTATCGCAACGGTGTCCGCGTCGGATGGCTTAGCTCTGCGGGATACGGTCATGCGCTGGGGCAATCCATCGGCATGGGGTACGTCCGCAACCCCGACGGGGTCAGCCGCGATTATGTTCTGGAGGGCGAGTATGAACTGGAGGTCGCAACCAAACGCGTACCTGCCAAGGCACATCTGGCACCTCTCTATGATCCCCGGATGGAAAAGGTGAAGTGCTAAGCGCGCATCGCGCCCTAAAAAGCAGACCGGCCCAATTGTCATGGGCCGGTCCGAAAAATTAGCGCTCCGACGAAACGGATACGACTACTCTGCCTTTTCTTCCTTCACTGGCGGCTTGAGCGAATAAAGAAAGGCGTAGAGGTCCACAGCGTTGTCGGCCTTGCGCACCTTGAACGTCATTTTGCTACGTTTCGCGTCTGGATCACCCAGTGTTTCGCGCAACCAGCCGGTGGGATCCTGCACATAGGCAACAAAGGACTCTTCGTCCCAGATCATTCCGTCGGCACCAAGTTTTGCGATGGATGGGCCGTATTTGTAATCGTCACGCCCGGCGATCTGATGCCCTGCCGCGCCGTATAGGTTCGGTCCGGATCGCGCCTTGCTTCCTGCCAAAAGCTCGCCTGCATCGTTCTTGACGATATGACAGGAAACGCATTGGCGAAACGCCTTTTCACCCGCGGCAACATCGCCCGATGGTGCGGCCATCTCGGTTGTCTCATGGTTCTCGGCATGGGCTGGCGCGACCAGCATCAATGCAGCGGCGGCGGTAATAATTTTGTTCATAGGTCCTCCTGGGAGTTGCGGCAGGAATTCGCTCGGTTCCTTAGTGTCGCTTCAAACATTAGTCTCTTCGTCATCAAATTCTAGGTCATCTCGGCAGGCTTGCCACCTCCGACCAAATGCCGCAGGTCGAAAACCTGTCCCAAATCACTGATCGTGGCAACTACCCCTTTCGGGAAATTGCGGCCAGCAGCGGCTGAGTCGAAAATGGCGACCATACCCGATCTCTCGAACAGGAGCCTGCCATGACCGCCCAAACGAAAACCGATGCATGGACCGCAGACCGCGATCACCTTTTGCATCCCTATACCGACTTCTCGACATTCCGCGAAGAAGGCAGCCAAGTCATCGAGAGCGCCAGCGGCATGCATGTGATCGACAGCGAAGGCAACAAGCTGCTCGACGGGATCGGTGGGCTGTGGTGCGTAAATATCGGACACGGCCGCAAGGAGATGGCAGAAACCATCGCCGAACAGGTGATGAAGATGCAATATTACAACCCGTTCGGGCATTCCACTAACGTGCCAGCCTCGATGCTGGGCGCGAAACTGGCGGAACTGGCGCCGGGCGACCTGAACCATGTCTACTATACTTGCGGCGGCTCCACCGCCAACGATGCTGCCATCCGGCTGGTGCATTTCTACTTTGACCAGCTTGGCCAGCACCGCAAGAAGAAGATCATCAGCCGGGCGAACGCCTATCACGGTGCCACCTATGTCGCCGCGTCCCTGACCGGCATTCACGGCACCAAGATGGGCTTTGACCGCATTGGCGAGGATTTCATCCACCATGTCAGCGCCGCCAACCTCTATGAAAAGCCCGACGGCTGGTCCGACGCTGATTACTGCGACTATCTAGTGCGCGAATTCGATGCCCGCATTCAGCAACTCGGCCCCGACAATGTCGCGGCCTTCATCGCAGAACCGATCATGGGGGCTGGTGGCGTGCTGGTGGCACCTGATGGCTATCATCGCCGGATGTGGGAGGTGTGCCAGAAATACGATATGCTCTATATCGCGGATGAAGTTGTAACCGCCTTTGGCCGGTTGGGCGAATGGTTCGCGTCCGATGCGCTCTATGACTACCAACCCGACATCATGGTGTGTGCCAAGGGGCTTAGCTCTGGGTACATTCCCCTAGGAGCCACCCTTCTTAGCACTCGCGTTTACGATGTGATCGCGCAGCCACAATGCGAGGGCGGCGTACTGTCGATGGGCCTCACGTATTTTGGCCATCCCGTTGCTTGTGCAGCGGCGCTCAAGAATATCGAGATCATGGAACGCGAAAACATTCTGGAACATGTCCGCGAGGTCGGCCCCTACCTACAGGAAAGCGCCAAATCACTGATGAACCTGCCCATTGTCGGCGATGTCCGCGGCAGTCACCTGATGCTGGGGGTCGATCTGGTAAAAGACAAAGGCACCAAGGAAGCCATTGGTGACGGCGTCGGCGAAAAGATATTCCAAGGTTGCCTGAAACGCGGCGTAATTGTCCGCCCCGTAGGCGACCGCATGATCGTCTCGCCACCGCTGATTATCAGCAAAGAGGAATGCGACGAAATAGTTGCGGCCATCAGCGGCGCGATCAAGGACTACCTCGCCGATGAAGGCGCGTAGCGTATGCTACAGCATGAACCCCGGCAGAATCCTGCCAGCAGTCCTCCCTTGGGACACCGCTGGCAGGGCAATGACGCAAAGACGCGGGCGCTGGGTATCTTTACGCTCTGCGCATTGCCCCTCTCGGCCGTCGCGCAGGATGACTGGAGTCAGCGAAAGTGCGATCTCTATCAACAGGCGTTTGCCGACGCGGTCACGGCACAAGGGGCAGTTGGACTGCGGCCCGAATTCCTGAACCAGAACGCCGGGTTCATTGCCTCCGGCTGCCTGACACAAGGGACCGTATGCGCACGCACTGCAGAAGAGATCGCGCTCGCCAATCTGCTGACCGTCATGACAATGAACGAAGGGATGGCCAGCACTTTTGTCCCCTTCGCCTGCCCGGATTGAATCGCACCGATCACAACGCCATCCACGCTGGTGTCATTTCTGACTTCTGACCCTCGCAGCGAACACCAGCCCCACCAAGGAGTATCCCAATGAACACGCCAAAATCCCAAGGCTATTCCATGCCCCCCGAATGGGCACCGCATGCCCGCACGTGGATGATGTGGCCCTGCCGCGAGATTGTCTGGGATGACATGCAGGCGACCCGGCGCAGCTATGCCAATGTCGCCCATGCAGTCGCGCGACACGAACCTCTGACGATGTTGGTGCGTCCTCAGGATATGGCGGACGCACGTGACCTGTTGGGGAGTGATATCGAGTTGTTGGAAAGCCCTATCGACGACAGTTGGTGTCGCGATGCCGGTCCGTGTTTTGTCACGGATGCAAATGGCGCCAAGGCTGGCGTGAACTTCCGCTTTAACGCGTGGGGTGAAAAATATAGCCCCTTCGATGGTGACGACCGGGCGGCAAGCGCAATCCTGAATGCCGCAAGCGTACCGATCTTTGATAGCAAACTGATTGCCGAGGGCGGCGGCGTCAATGTTGATGGTCGTGGCACCATCCTAACCACCGAAACCTGCTTTCCCAATGCCAACCGCAATCCGGACTGGTCACTCGCGCAAATCGAGGCCGAATTAATGGAAATGCTGGGCGGAACCAAGGTGATCTGGCTGCCCGGTAGCGAATTGGAGGTAGAAACCAACGGTCATGTCGACGGCATCGCCGCCTTCATGGCACCCGGTCTGGTACTGATGGAAGGCCCGACGGATGAGGGGAGCGACTGGGACAAGATCAATGCCCGCAACGTCGCTGCGATGCAGGGCCAGACGGATGCGACCGGTGCGCCAATCACGATCCGCACAGTCCCGCCCGCGATGGGCGATTTCCCGCATCCCGACATGTTCTGTAGCTCTTACGTCAACTCCTATATCTGCAATGATGCGGTCATCATGCCAGAATACGGCGTCCGCGAGGACGACATCGCCGCAGAATTGTTTCAGGACTTCTTTCCGGATCGGACCATAGAGCGGGTCAATATCGACGCGATCGCCATTGGCGGCGGCGGCATTCACTGCATCACGCAACAGGAACCGGCGTAACCGCGTCACATCTCATTGAGCGCGCCCCCCTTGCACGATGGGTGGCGTGCTCTCTTGCCGTCAGGCGCGCTCCATCTGTTCGCGAACCCACTGATGGAAATCGTAAATCGCGAATTCCTGCGGCATCAACCGCCCGGCGTTGAATTTCGAGCAATGTAACCCGCGCTGGTTCATCTCGCACGCTGCACCGTCCTGCATCAGCACAGTGTTGGCAAAACGGGTCACACCTTCCAGATCAAATCCCGGCTGTGCCAACGTCTCTGGCGCGAACAGCCATTCAGCGCGCAGTCGCGTGGTTTCCGGCCCTAATGGTGTCAACGTCACGGTGCGCGCATAGTCCACATGCCCGACAATATACATCGTCGGGTAGAGCGTGACGAAGGTGTGCCCGCGCTGGCGTTCTTCCTCGGTCAGATCGGGAAATTCCGGCCCGCAGGCCGCGCCCGTCTGCGTCCAACTGCGCGCACCGGGTTTCAACGCCGGTTGTGCCGTCTCTCCGGCAGCAACGCACGCGCGTTCCTCTGCCGACATGATACCGCTGCGATAGACCGGCACCAGATCGCTCAGCTCCGGATGGATGCCCGGACAATGCAGACATTCGTTGTAATTTTCCCAGAACACCTTCCAGTTACAGGTCATGTCCTTTTCCAGCACATGCCCGACCACCAGATTCGCCATCGGCCAGTTGTCCAGTGCGTCCAGCCCGATGTCTGGTGTAAAATCCGGTGGTGTATCCGCCAGACAGAGAAAGACAAACCCGTTCCATAGCTTCAGATGCACCGGAAACAGCCCATGCGCGGACTTGTCGAAATCCGCGGTCGGCGTTGCATATCCGGTTGAGATCAACCGCCCCGCCGCGTCGTAGGCCCATGCGTGATAGGGGCATTTGATCAGCTTCCCGTTATACGCCTCTTGCCCGGCCTGACAAAGCGCGGCGCCCCGGTGGCGACAGGTGTTGTGGAACGCGCGCAGCATTCCGTCCCCACCCCGCGCAAGAACAACGCTTTGCCCAGCGATCTCTATCCGGCGCAACGTGTTAATAGGCTGTTGATCGTGGCGACCTGCGTAAACCCATTGGCGCGCCCAAATCGCGGCACACTCGCGCGTGTACCAATCCGCATCGTAATAGGCCCGCGCAGGCAACGCCTCGGGACAATGGTCCAGTAGTGGTGAATTCGGCGGCAGATCGACGTTCATCAGACCTCCTTTGGGGGCATCTGTTCCGCCCCGTGCAGCAACGCATGACATCCGGCAAGATGGTACTGCGCCGCTGCACACGTACCAAGTCAAAACCGTCCGCATATGCACCCCACCGCTGGCGGTTTTCCATTGCGCTTGGTCCTGTCCTGCGACAGCATCCGGCAGGCGGGGGTTGCCAACGCCGATTTGCTCGAAATTTCAGCGCACGCGCGATGTGCCAGCTCTGCGATGCCGAAATATCTGGCTTTTGCCCTTAAATAATTTTACCGTTTGGTAAAAATACTACCAAAACAGCGGAGAGGATACATAATGACCCAGCCCAAGACACAGCCAGGCAGCCTGACACGGCGGCGCTTTCTGACCACGGCAGCAGGTGTTGCCCTGACCACGGCGGCAGCGTTCCACCCCGGTCGCGCACTGGCGATGAACCCGATCAAGACCGCCGGTATCTATACCGTACCCGTCGAACAACAATGGGTCAGCCGCATTCATAAGGCCGCCCTGACAGCGCAAGAGCGCGGCGATATCGACTACACCTATTCGGAAAATGTCAGCAACACCGACTATGCCCGCGTCATGCGCGAATACGCCGAAAGCGGCTATACCCTGATCATCGGCGAAATGTTCGCGGTCGAGGCAGAAGCGCGTGAAGTCGCCGCCGAATACCCCGAAATCGCTTTCCTGATGGGTTCCAGCTTTAAACCCGACGATGCGTTGCCCAACATGGCCGTGTTCGACAACTACATTCAGGATGCCTCCTATCTCAGCGGCATCGTCGCCGGTGCAATGACTGAAACCGGCAGCATTGGCATGGTCGGTGGCTTCCCCATCCCCGAGGTTAACCGCTTGATGCACGCCTTCATGGCGGGCGTTAAGGAAACCCGCCCCGACGCGTCATTCCAGGTCAGCTTTATCGGGTCATGGTTCGATCCACCAAAGGCCAAGGAAACCGCCTTTGCGATGATCGAAGGGGGCGCGGACATGCTCTATGCCGAACGCTTTGGCGTATCTGACGCAGCGCAGGAAAAAGGCGTACTGGCCATCGGCAACGTGATCGACACACAGTCCGACTATCCCGAAACAGTCGTTGCATCCGCAATCTGGCACTTTGAGCCGACGCTGGACAAAGCCATCGAAGAGGTCAAGGCCGGTAATTTCAAGGCTGCGGATTACGGCGTCTATTCCTTTATGAAAGAAGGCGGCGCATCACTGGCGCCATTGGGCACATTCGACGGCAAAGTGCCCCAAGAGGCACTGGATCTGGTCGAACAGCGCAAGGCCGAGATCATGTCAGGTGATTTCGTCACCGAGATCGACGATTCTGAACCAAAGTCGATGTAAAATGACTGCCAATGACGAGGCGCAGGTTGTCCTGCGCCTCGATTCCATCACCAAAACATTCGGCGCGCTCACAGCGAATGATGCCGTTAGCCTGTCCCTGCATAAGGGTGAAGTGATTGCTCTTCTGGGCGAGAACGGCGCAGGCAAGACGACGCTGATGAATATCCTTTTCGGTCAGTACACCGCTGACTCCGGGACGGTTGAAGTCATGGGAAACGCCCTGCCCCCCGGTAATCCGCGCGCGGCACTGGATGCTGGTGTCGGCATGGTACACCAGCATTTCACGCTGGCCGAAGGCATGACCGTGCTCGAGAACGTGACACTCGGGACCCGGTCGCTATGGTCGCTCGGCACCGATCGCGCCGCCGCGCGTGCGCGCATCACCAAGTTGGCAGCGGACTTTAAACTTAGCGTTGATCCCGACGCTCGTATCGGCGCGCTGACCGTGGGCGAACGTCAGCGGGTCGAAATTCTCAAGGCGCTTTACCGCGATGCCCGCATCCTTATTCTGGACGAACCCACGGCAGTTCTGACCCCGCAAGAAACCGACGACCTTTTTGAAACCCTCCGCAAGGCCGTGGCACTTGGCCTCTCCATTGTTTTCATCTCGCACAAGCTGCATGAGGTCATGGCGATATCCGACCGGGTGCTGATCCTACGCCATGGCAAACTGGTCCATGAGGGGCGCACAGCAGACACCGACCGGCATGATCTGGCCGCGCGGATGGTTGGCGCCGAAGTCGCCGCCCCCAAGATCGCCGAAGGTACCCCCGGCCCCGCGCTGATGCAATTGGTCGACGTATCCACCCCAGACGAGGGCAATGCCCCCGGCCTGAAATCCCTGACGCTCGATCTGCGCGCGGGTCAGATCACCGGACTTGCCGGTGTGTCCGGTAATGGTCAGGCAGCCCTTGCCGGGCTAATCGGCGGGCTCGGCGGCCCAACGACGGGCACACTGATGCTGAACGGCGAAACGCAGGCGCATTGGTCGCCTCGTACGGCGGTACATAACGGCATCGCACGTATCCCCGAGGACCGGCACAAAACGGGCACAATCGCCGATTTCGATCTGACGGAAAACGCTATCCTCGAATGCTACATGGACGCGCCCTATTCCACCCGCGGCTGGATGCACTGGCAGCGCGCCGCAGAGTTCACCAATGAAATCATCAAGACGTATGATGTCCGCTGTCCCGGCCCCACCACGCGCATTCGCCTGCTGTCAGGTGGTAACATGCAAAAGTTGATCCTTGGGCGTGTGTTAGAGGCCAGCCCGCGCATCATCCTTGCGAACCAACCCGTACGCGGCCTGGATATCGGCGCGGTCAACTACGTGCACGAACGCCTGCTGGAGGCCCGCGATGGCGGCGCAGCTGTGATCCTGATTTCCGAGGATCTGGACGAAATCATGGCCCTGTCCGACGTTATTCACGTCATCTCCGAGGGACGTTTGTCCCCGGCCTTTGCCAGAGGCAGCATGACACCAGCAGAACTGGGCATCTGGATGGCCGGGCATGGGTTCGAACCGGAGCATGCTCATGCGTCTTGAACCCATTGCCAATCCCAGCGCCACGCGCACGCTCTTGCCACCTGCACTGGCTATTGTTGCCACGGTTGTCATTGCATCGCTGCTGGCAATGATTGCCGGCGCCAATCCCTTTGGCGTTCTGGGCCTCATCGTGAAGGGCGCGGCAGGCAGCAAATTTGCGCTGCTTGAGACACTCAACCGTGCCACGCCTCTGATCTTCACCGGCCTTGCAGTCGCCGTCGCCTTTCGCGCCAAACTGTGGAACATCGGTGCCGAGGCGCAGCTATATGCGGGCGCATTGGTCGTCGCGGTTCTGGGCACTGGCATGTTGCCTTGGCCATCTGGCCTGTTACTGCCCACGCTCGCCATTCTGGCGATGATCGCAGGCGCGCTGGTGCTACTGGTCCCTGCCCTGCTAAAGGTCAGGTTCGGCGTTGATGAAGTGGTCACGACGCTGTTGTTCAACTTCATCTTCCTGTTGTTTGTGTCGATGCTGCTCGAAGGTGCGCTCAAGGATCCGATGGGCATGGGCTGGCCCAAATCCGCACGGCTGATCCCGGAGGCGCGACTGCCGCGCATGGTGGAGGGGCTGCGCCTGCACTGGGGCTTTGGACTTGCGCTCATCGCGGCCGTGATCGTCTGGATCATTCAGGCGCGCACGACACTGGGTTATGAAATGCGTGCGGTCGGTCTGAACCGCGAGGCTGCCAGTTTTGCCGGAATCCCGGTCAACCGTGTGTTGATCAAAACCGCATTGCTGTCCGGTGGTCTGGCCGCTCTTGCAGGCTACTCCGAGGTGGCGGGCCTCAAAGGTTCGCTCACACTCGACCTCAGCCCGGGCTTTGGCTACACCGGCATCATCGTGGCAATGCTGGCCTTGCTCAATCCGCTGGCGGTGATCGCCGCAGCCCTCTTTGTCGCAGGCATTTTCGTCGGCGCCGACAGCATGAGCCGCGCCGTGGGTGTGCCGACCTATCTCGCCGATATCATGCTGGCCACGGCGCTGTTGCTGATGGTTGTGGCGATCCTGCTGACCCGATTTCGCGTGGTGAGGGAATAACATGGACCTGTTCGATATCCTCCTGTCCGCCAGTTTCTGGACCGCCGCAATCCGCATCGCCTCGCCGCTGATCTTTGCCACACTGGGCGAGTTGATCTGCGAACGCGCGGGTGTGCTGAACCTCGGGATCGAGGGGATCATGGTCGCGGGCGCCTTCGCTGGCTGGATGGCAGTTTACTCGGGCACCGATCTTTGGACCGGGGTGGCGGTCGCATTCGTGGTGGGTATGTGTTTCGGACTGGTGCATTCGACGCTCACCGTGCCATTCGGCTTGTCGCAGCACGTTGTCGGCCTCGGGGTGACATTGCTGGCCACGTCCCTGACTTACTACGCCTACCGCTTGGCACTGCCCGAAGTGACCAGCCCACCCAAGATCGACGCGTTCCAGCCTTATGAGATACCGCTGTTGTCAGATGTTCCGCTGATTGGCCCGGCACTCTTTGCGCAAACGCCACTGACCTATCTCGCCTTCTTGCTGGTCGCAGTCGTCTCATTGGTTCTCTACCGCACGCCTCTGGGCCTTGCCTTACGCGCGGCGGGTGAAAATCCGTCGGCGGTTGCGGCACAGGGGTTGTCGGTCACCGGGCTGCGCATGGGCGCGGTTATTGTCGGCAGCGGGTTGATGGCAGTGGGCGGCGCGTTCCTGACGATGTCCGCCTTTGACAGTTTCTTTTTCGAGATGGTCAACGGGCGCGGTTGGATCTGTATCGCGCTGGTGGTCTTTGGCGCGTGGCGTCCGGGCAAGGCACTGTTGGGGGCGATCCTCTTTGCCGCCTTTGACGCATTGCAAATCCGCATCCAACAAACGCCGTTGGGTGCCAATGTCCCCTATCAGGTGTTCCTGATGATGCCCTATTTCCTCAGCATTCTGGCACTCATCGTCATGTCGCGCCGTGCCGAAGTACCCGCCGCTCTGATGGTGCCATTCAACAAGGGAGAACGCTGATGTTCGATCTGATTATCAAAGGCGGCGCGCTACCCGATGGCCGTGTCACGGATATCGGAATACGCGGTGGCAAAATCACTGCGATCGAGCCTCTGGAAGCCGAGGCAGGCGAGGTCATCGACGCCACCGGTGATCTGGTCGCGCCCCCCTTCGTCGACCCACATTTCCACCTTGATGCCACGCTCAGCTATGGCCTGCCCCGCATCAATGCCTCTGGCACATTGCTGGAAGGGATCGGCCTCTGGGGCGAACTGAAGCAAATCGTGACACAAGAGGAAATGGTTATCCGCGCGCTGGAATATTGCGACTGGGCTGCTTCGTTGGGCCTGCTGGCGATCCGCAGCCATATAGACACCTGCGATGATACACTCAAGGGCGTCGAAGCGATGTTGGAGGTCCGCGAGCAGGTCAAAGGCTACATAGATCTGCAACTGGTCGCCTTTCCTCAGGATGGTCTCTACCGCGACCCGACTGCCCGTGCCAACACTTTGCGCGCGCTCGACATGGGCGTGGACGTGGTGGGCGGGATTCCACATTTCGAGCGCACTATGCAGGACGGCGCGGACAGCGTGCGTGAACTGTGCCAGATCGCGGCAGATCGCGGCCTGATGGTCGACCTGCATTGCGACGAAAGCGACGACCCCCATTCACGACATATCGAAACACTGGCACAGGAAACGCACCGACATGGTCTCTCGGGGCGCGTGGCTGGCAGCCACCTGACGTCGATGCATTCGATGGACAACTATTATGTATCCAAACTGCTGCCCCTCATCGCCGAAGCAGGCGTTGCCGCAATCCCTAATCCGCTGATCAACATCATGTTGCAAGGGCGCCACGACACGTTTCCCAAACGCCGCGGCCTGACGCGGGTAAAGGAAATGCAGGCCCACGGCATCACGGTCGGCTGGGGACAGGATTGCGTGCGCGATCCGTGGTATTCGCTCGGCACCGGTGACATGCTCGACGTCGCATTCATGGGCCTGCACGTGGCACAGATGAGCAGCCCGGAAGAGATGCGCCGCTGCTTCGACATGGTCACGACCCAGAACGCTCAGATCATGGGGCTGAAGGATTATGGTCTGCACGTCGGCGCACAAGCGTCCCTTGTCGTGCTCGACGCCGGTGATCCGATTGAGGCACTGCGCCTGCGGGCGGCGCGACTCTGTATTGTGTCAAAGGGGAAGGTTGTCAGCCGCACCCCACGCATGGACGCCACGTTGTCAATCCCGGGCCGCCCCGGCACCGTCCGCCGCCGTCACGCGGCGGGTTAACCTCCCACGCAAATCCATACTCACTGTCGTTTCAGCACTCGGCTGGCGGTTGGGTGTCGGCACACGTATCAAGGCCGGGCGCGCATCGCTGCCGCCCGGCCTGTGAAACGAACCGGATTATCGAGGACGAACCGCGCCGCCGCGGGGGTGAGCGGCGCGATCCAAGCGGTATACTACCACCAGACGTGGTCTTCCTCTTCGTCATCTTCCACTTCGTCCTTGTCCGGATCCTCCAGATCATCCGGATTCTTGGTCATAAGGGCCATGATATCGCTCGTCGACCATTGGAAGCCAGACGAGGCGGAATGGGAACCCTTCGTACCACCCGAGCCGGAACCCTTCGTGCCGCCCGAGCCGGAACCCTTCGTGCCACCCGAGCCGGAACCCTTGGTGCCGCCCGAGCCGGAACCCTTGGTGCCGCCAGAGCCGGAGCCCTTCGTGCCGCCAGAGCCGGAACCCTTGGTACCGCCAGAGCCGGAGCCCTTCGTGCCGCCAGAGCCGGAACCCTTGGTGCCACCAGAGCCGGAGCCCTTCGTGCCGCCAGAGCCGGAACCCTTGGTACCGCCAGAGCCGGAGCCCTTCGTGCCGCCAGAGCCGGAACCCTTGGTGCCACCAGAGCCGGAGCCCTTCGTGCCGCCAGAGCCGGAGCCCTTCGTGCCGCCCGAGCCGGAACCTTTCGTACCGCCAGAGCCGGAACCCTTCGTACCGCCAGAGCCGGAGCCCTTGGTGCCACCCGAGCCGGAGCCCTTCGTGCCACCCGAGCCGGAACCCTTCGTGCCGCCCGAGCCGGAACCTTTCGTACCGCCAGAGCCGGAACCCTTCGTGCCACCCGAGCCGGAACCTTTCGTACCGCCAGAGCCGGAACCCTTCGTACCACCCGAGCCGGAACCCTTCGTCCCGCCAGAGCCGGAACCCTTCGTGCCACCCGAGCCGGAACCCTTGGTACCACCAGAGCCGGAGCCCTTCGTGCCGCCAGAGCCGGAGCCCTTCGTGCCACCCGAGCCGGAACCCTTCGTACCGCCAGAGCCGGAACCCTTCGTGCCACCCGAACCGGAACCTTTCGTACCGCCGGAACCGTCATGGTCACAATCCTCGTGGCCATCGTCCGGGTCGTCCACATCACTCGACGTGACCTCAAGGATCAGCGGTTCGTCCGTATCCGAATTGACGATCAGTGACATGCTGTTCAGGTCGATATCGTCGAACGTCAGATCACCGGTGCTGGACCAGAGTGTGAAGTTGACAGTATTTATTTCACCTTCAGTGCTGTCCGGCACAAGGCCGAATTGTAGCGCCACGTCAAAGGTCTGGGTCACGGACGCACCGTTCGACAAACCAGTCACATCGTTGGCGCGCGCCTGAATATCAGTGACCTCACGGGTGTTCTCATCCGGGAAGAACATCAGCTCGTCAATCGTGCTGTCATCCGCCAGATTCAGGAAAATCCCGTCGATATCGGCCTGTTCGGACAAGAACGTGGTCGGAACCAAGTTAAAGAACAGTGTGCCAGTGGGTGTTTCGCTGACCTCGATATTCACAGCGGGCTTGTCACCCAGCGTAAACGTCAGCGTCTGCTTGCCACCATCATGATCGCAGGTCTCCCCACCCTTCGTGCCGCCAGAGCCAGAGCCCTTCGTGCCACCCGAGCCGGAGCCCTTGGTGCCGCCAGAGCCGGAACCTTTCGTACCGCCGGAGCCGGAACCCTTCGTACCACCCGAACCGGAGCCCTTCGTGCCGCCGGAGCCGGAACCCTTCGTACCGCCCGAGCCGGAACCCTTCGTGCCGCCTGAGCCGGAGCCTTTCGTACCACCCGAACCGGAGCCCTTCGTGCCACCCGAACCGGAGCCCTTCGTGCCACCCGAGCCGGAACCCTTCGTACCACCCGAACCGGAGCCCTTCGTGCCGCCGGAGCCGGAACCCTTCGTACCACCCGAACCGGAGCCCTTCGTGCCGCCGGAGCCGGAGCCCTTCGTGCCGCCAGAGCCGGAACCCTTGGTGCCACCGGAGCCGGAACCCTTCGTACCGCCAGAGCCGGAGCCATCAAAGAAACCGCTGAGATGATCGTCATACCAAGACGCAAACGACCCACCTTCTACACCACCGTTGTGATATGATTTCGTCGCGCTTGCCTTGGCACCGCCGCTACCGCGCGTGCCGCCCCAATGCCTGCCAAATTCAGAGTGCTTCCCCATTGCCGTCTTCCTTGTAATAGCCGTGAGCACACGCAACGCGGTCGTTCCAGATACGGCCCCAACACCAGAACCCCACGCGCCCTCACGGGTGATGAAAATACGATCAAAAAACGCTATAAATGCGTCAAATTCCGGGCAAGCTTTATTATTAATCCCTTAATATTAAAGGATTTTAAAATATCGGACTGGAAACAGTGTGGTCGAAATATGGCGCATCGTTGTCAAAAACTGCGTCAATCAAATATTGTCTAAACCGTTGGTCGAGCAGATTTGCTTGCTGATTCGCCCAACCCGAACCATGTGGTTGCCTTAGTTCTGCCATAGCGCCGAGAGATACTGCGCGCCTGAACCAAACTGGCAGGAAGCGGGGGACCCGACATGAGCAGCAGTGAGAATAAGAAACGCCTCGCCCGGATCGTCGAGGCAGCCGAGGCGCATTTTGGCGCTAAGGTTGATCGCGCTACGGCCCCGGGCGGCGAGGGCCGCTCCAGCTTTCGGCTGTACATGGGTGATCGCGCGATCATTGCCACGCTGCGCCCGAACTTCCGCCGCACCCACCTAGAGGCCTATGTACTGCAAAGCCTTCAACCACATTGCGATGACATCCCGGAATGCCTTGGGGTTGTCGACGAGGTGATGTTTCAGTCCGATGTCGGGCGGAAGCGTCTGAACCGCGACATTGTACGCCATGACGAGGCGCGACAGCTGGACCTGTCTGCCGAGGCTATAAGCGCCATCTTCCGAATCCAGAACGCGGCCCGCAAAACGACACTCCATGAAATGATGCCGCATCTAGGGACCAATCGCGAGTGGATCGAAAACTTCGTCTATGCCGTCAACGCGATGGAGCCCTATGGGAACGTCTCGCGCTATTTCAACCGCGACGCGGCTTGCGAGGCGGTCGCACAGGCAGGCGTGCAATTTGTCAAATGGGATTGCCGTTCGGGCAACGCCGCCATCGCAGAGGATGGCAAGCTGCGCTGGTTTGACTTCGAATATTCGGGCCTGCGCCACGGAGCCGAAGATGTTGCGTGGCTGATCGGGGATGAAGCATGGCCGCTGTCCGCGGAAAAAATGGTCGATGTGGTTATCGACTGCTTTGACCCTGACTGTGGGCACACGCTTGAGGCGTATCTTGAATATCTGTCCATCTACATGACATTTCACTGCATCCAACGGTTCAAGCTGATTGTAAAAGAGGCCAAAAGCCGCGGCTGGCTGACCAAGGAGAAAGTGCGTAAATACGACGATGCTGGCGTGCATCCCGATTTTGCGGCTCACATTTGCCGCGTCGGCGGTTATTTCGCCGCCCAGACCAAGCTGACCGATCCGCTGGTTCACAATTTCGAAAAGGCCGCAGCCACTTTTGACGAGATCGCACTGGAAGACCCGCTGCGCAAATCCGCCTGAACAAAAGCTCACGCCCCCGCATAGACATGGGTCGCGCCATATCAGACCACGGCGCGGACATCGGCGCCCGGCCCGTTTGCGCGCCAAATTGTCGTTTCTGATTGAGCCACGCTCAGCCGGACCGTTATAAGCGGCGCACTGGCCACTCCGGTCAGCCAATGGTCAAGGGCGCGCGCAATGTTCCTCTCTGTTTTCGATATGTTCAAGATTGGGGTTGGACCGTCCTCGTCCCACACGATGGGGCCGATGGTCGCCGCCGCGCGTTTTCTGGACAAAATGCGCGCAGCACCGTTCGAGTGTGCGGGCGTTCGTGGCACGCTGCATGGCAGCCTCGCCTTTACCGGCGTCGGTCACGCCACCGACCGTGCCACGATTCTCGGGCTCGCGGGGTTTCTGCCGGAAACCTATGACCACGAAAAGGCCGAAACCGTGTTAGACGCGATCCGCGACACCCATACGATCACACCCGAAGGGCTGCCGGTGCTGGCGTTCAACCCCAAGGATGATCTGGTCTTTGACTTTGGCCCCAATCTGCCCGGCCATGCCAATGGCATGATCCTGCGCGCAACGGACAAGCAGGGCGATGTGATCCTGCAAGAAACCTACTATTCGATCGGCGGCGGTTTTGTGATGACCGAGGCGGAACTGGCAGCTGGACGCAACACCGACGAGGGCGATCCGGTGCCCTACCCGTTCAAATCCGCCGTAGAAATGCTCGAAATGGCCGAACGGTCGGGCAAGACTATCGCCGAGATGAAAAAAGCGAACGAGATTTCGCGTAATGGCGAGGTGCATCTGTCCAGTGGCGTGAAGCGGGTCTGGCAGGTGATGAATGACTGCATCGAACGTGGCATGACCACAGACGGCACCCTGCCCGGCGGTTTGAATGTACGTCGCCGCGCCAAGGGCATCCGCGATGCACTGATCGCCGAAAAGGGTACGAACCAGAACGCGCCGCACAAGATCAACGATTGGATGAGCGTCTACGCAATGGCGGTGAACGAAGAAAACGCCGCGGGTGGGCAGGTCGTGACCGCGCCGACGAATGGTGCCGCGGGCGTGGTACCGGCTGTCATCCGCTACTGGCTGGATCATGTGCCGGGCGCGCGCGTGGAACAGGTCGAGGATTTCTTGCTGACTGCTGCGGCCATTGGCGGTCTAGTCAAGTGGAACGCGTCGATCTCGGGTGCCGAGGCCGGCTGTCAGGCAGAAGTGGGCAGTGCTGCCGCGATGGGGGCAGCGGGCCTTGCCGCTGTGCTGGGTGGCACGCCTGCGCAGATCGAAAATGCCGCCGAGATCGCATTGGAACATCACCTCGGCATGACCTGCGACCCGGTCAAGGGGTTGGTGCAAGTACCCTGCATCGAACGCAACGGGCTGGGCGCGATCAAGGCCGTTTCGGCGGCTTCATTGGCGCTGCGCGGTGACGGCACGCATCTGGTACCGCTAGATGCGTGTATAGAAACGATGCGCCAAACCGGCGTGGATATGAGCGAGAAATACAAGGAAACCTCGCTCGGCGGTCTTGCGGTTAACATCCCCAACTGCTGATGGCCTTGCAGGAAAAAACCGGATTGGGCATTGCCTTGATGGTCGGCTTTGCGTTGCTGGCACCGGGGATGGATGCCTTTGCCAAGCTGATCGGCGACAGTGTCGCCGTGGCGCAGGTTGCGGTGACGCGCTTTCTCATGCAGGCGGGCCTGCTGTTACCGCTGGCTGCCGTGATGGGCTGGTTGCACCTTCCTGACCGTACCGAAACCTGTCTGCATCTGTTGCGTGCAGGTATCATGCTGATCGCCACTGCTCTCTTTTTTCAGGCGCTTCAGGTATTGCCTATCGCCGACGCCATCGCGATTTTCTTTGTTGAACCGTTCATCCTGACACTCTTGGGTGGGTTGATCCTGCGCGAACCGATTGGCCCACGCCGCTACATCGCATGCGCAGTTGGGTTTGCAGGGGCGTTATTGATCATTCAACCATCCTTTTCCACATTCGGCCCGGTCGCCATGCTGCCCTTGGGCACGGCGATGTTGTTTGCCGTTTACATGATCCTGACGCGCCGCATGGCGACGCGGATGCACCCGATCACGTTACAAACATATACCGGATTGGCGGCAACGGCTTTGGGCGTGCCCGTTCTGATCTGGTTCAACGGGTCGGGGATCACGGCGCTCGATCCCGTCTGGCCGGATATGCAGGCAGTCGCCTTGCTCCTTGGGATGGGTATAGGCGCAACGCTCAGCCACATCTGCCTCAGTTTTGCATTGAGCTACGCACCCGCCTCATTGCTTGCACCAATCCAGTATCTGGAGATCGTCAGTGCCACAGTGCTTGGGCTTTACCTCTTTGGCGACTTTCCTGACATGCTTAGCCTGATCGGAATCGCGCTGATCATCGCCTCGGGGCTTTTCGTCTTCTTACGCGAACGCCACCTGGACCTGAAGCGTCGCCCCCTGCCCGCGCCATAACAACAGCATCGCAAACTCACACCACCGCCAGACTGACCTGACGTGTTTTGTTTACCAACGCGCCGGTGCATCTTGCAGTGCCGCTGCGACTGGAACCAGGTATTTCCTCGGGACCATCACCAACATCTTTGGCGACGTCATCGACAGATGCACCGCCCCTTTGACTCGGTTAGATGTCCCGACCTGTCCGTCAGGTGCAAAATTCAGACCCGCAATTGGCCATTTCAGCCCATCGGAAACCCCCTCTACCGCGCCCATCGGAAACAGGGAGATCGGGCACTTTTTCGGCAACCCAAGCTTCAGGCTGGGCGGGCACAGGAAAACCAGATCATCACTGCCCATCAGCAGGCATCGCTGCGCCGGGTGGCGAACCAGCGTGTTACATACTGCCAACTGATGGTCGAGCCGCGCACCACTAAACCCGATTCCGATGATCAGCGGCGCGATGATATTGCGCAGGCATTTGTCGAAATCATTGCTGTCTTGTTCGGCTATCTCGTGCAGACGTTCTGCGGGGATGCGCGTCCGGGCGTCATCGCTGATTGAATCAAAATCACCAATCACCGCGTCGGGCACCACATCATTTGCCAACGCAGCATCGGCCCCGCCATCCGCGGCCACAACACCCGGAGCAATCGCTTGCGCTGCTGCCAGATCGTCCCGACTCACTCCAGCACCTCCAATCAAAGTAATCGGGCTGGATGCGTGAACAATCATTCTAAAACTCTCCGGATTACACTCTGTTAACGAAACAAATCACATTCTGGTCACGAAATGATACGGTAAACATCGCAGATTCGGGCACCTTTCGACGCGGCAAACGTGGTACATACTGTCGTTGCAGGCAAAGCAAAGCGAGCATACAATGGTCAGTACTAGTAAAATTCTTACCGTCTCTTATGGCACCTTTTCGTGCACTCTCGAAGGATTCGACGATTCCTTCGACACGATGAAGGCTATCGCCGAATATTTCCGTGACCTTGCGTCGGATGACCGCTATTTCGGGGCAGAGCCCCCGACACCCGACGCCGAAATGCTGGCCCGCATAGCTGAGCGCGAGGTCGCCCGCCGGGTCGAGGCCCATGACGAAAACGGTCAGATTGTGCTTCGCACAGGCGCTGCCTCCGCCCTGACCGACGCGGCTGCTGATGCAGCCCATTCTGCCGTGTCTTCTGCTCGGGACACGGCAGAAGCGTCTTCTGATACGGAGGAAGCAGAAACGGCAGAGGCCGAAGCCGCATCACATACGGCAACACCGACGGTAGACGTGGCACAACCCGAAAGCGACGACACCGACGACGACGCATTTACGTCCGACGACGGGGCATATTCAGAGGACGCATATGCCGACGTAGAAACCATCACCCCTGCACCAGCACCAGCGCCGGAAAGCGTCGCGGACAAGCTGCGCCGCATCCGCGCAGTTGCCTCACCTGCCAGCCCGGCTTTTGACAACAGCTATTCGGAAGACGAGCATGCAGATACCGATGCGCGCGATTTCCTCGGCAACACCGCCGCTGATCTTGATGCGATTCTCGAGGTGGACGATGCCAATGAACCCGACGCCGCTGCACAGCCGGACGCCGGATCATATGAAAACGTCGAAGCTTATGAAGATGAGGACGAAGAAGACATTCTTGCCCATCTGATCGATGAGAAGGCTGATGAAAGCGACGCCGATGATCTCACGGCAATATCTCCGGACGCTGAAACCGCCCCAGACGCCGCAGCGCCGCTGGCGGACACTGCTGACAGCGACGATCAGGACGCCGACGAAGAACCTGACGCTGTCGCTGATACGGCATCGACCGCGGACGCGGATGATCAGGCCATGCTCGACGCTCTGCTTGCAGGCGACGAAGACGAAATCGCCCAAGAGGACGCTGCGCAGACTGAGGTGCTCGCCGACGAGAACGGGCAGAACAGCGACGAAAGTGAACCTTCCGAATCGTATCTCGCGTCCGAAGAGTCTCGGGCCGACGAGAGCAGCGAAAGCCTTGCCGATCGCGAAAACCTTAATGAGAATGATGACGATGACGATGATGTAGCGTTTGAGGACGACGATACGCCTGGTGACGGCGTCGAAATCGAACTCGCCGCCGAGGACACGCTGGCTCAACTTATGGCCGACGCGCTGCGCGATGAGGCGCCTGCAACGACCGACGATGCAGGCAACGCGATCGCAGAGAACGCACCGGCCAAACCGCCACTCGCCGCGCGTGTCATCAAGGTCAAACGCCGCGAAATCGACGACGCCATTGCCGATGGCACGCTTGAGGAAACGTCAGACAGCGACGTTGATACTTCGCGTTCTGATCCTTCCCCGCTCAGTGACGAGGACGAGGCAGAGTTGCAGCGTGAACTAGCAGAGGTCGAGGCCGAGCTGCAACAAACGCGCCGTCCAGCCGCCCAGCAACGAGTCCCTGATGAGGTGTCATTCCCACAGGAAACCACTGTCGAAGATACTGCCGACGCGGTCATCGAAAGCGCAAAAGCGCAATCCGAGGCCTCGCACGAAGCTCGCGACACCGACGCAAAACGCGGCAAACGCCTAGAGCCGATGGCGGCCGATGATCAGGCCCCGCGCATCTTTGACGAGGCCGCAACGCAACTCGAGGAGCCAGAGTCGAACGAACGCCGGAACGCTATCCAGCATCTGCGTGCCGCCGTCGCCGCCACCAAGGCCGAACGCAGCGCCGGTGG
The DNA here is from genome assembly GCF_011040495.1 of Pseudohalocynthiibacter aestuariivivens. Lineage (GTDB taxonomy): Bacteria > Pseudomonadota > Alphaproteobacteria > Rhodobacterales > Rhodobacteraceae > Roseovarius > Roseovarius pelagicus. The sequence goes on from NZ_CP049037.1 coordinate 696,593, forward strand.
TGCCATGCAGGAGGACGTCGACGATGAGCCCTATCGCCTTGATCTGAAAAGCGCCGTGCGTCCGCGCCGCCCGCAGGCCGTCAGCGGGACCGGCGAACGTTCAGCACGTTCCGAACGTCCGCGTAGCACACGCCCCGCGCCGCTAAAGCTGGTGGCAGAACAGCGCATTGATGCACCGTCATCAGAGCCGGTTCGCCCACGCCGTGTCAGCCGCTCTGATCTGGCTGCTGCACCCCGGCAGGAAACACCGGCTTCTGAGGCCCCGCAACCCACAGCTTCCAATCCGCCTGCTCCGCAGCGCACCACAGAGGCTGGCAATTTCATCGACTTTGCCGAAGACATGGGCGCGCGGTCCTTGCCCGACCTGCTGGAGGCCGCAGCCGCCTATATGTCGGATGTAGAAGGACATTCCGAATTTTCGCGCCCTATGTTGATGCACAAGCTGAAAGAGGCCAGCCCCGCTGACTTCTCTCGTGAAGAAGGGCTGCGCTCTTTTGGCAAGCTGCTGCGCGACGGCAAGCTGCAAAAGCTGAAAGGTGGTCGTTTCGCGGTCACGGATGCCACCGATTTCCGACCAAGGACGCGCGCTGCGGGCTGATTTGGCCCTGCTACGACCCGCTGCCCGCGACACCACCCCCGCCCGGCCCCGTGCCCGGCGGGGGTTTATCGTTTCACCCCCTTTGCATCTGCAACCGGGACGCCTATATTACTTCTGTCCCCTCGGGGACTATGGACATAAACGCGCTCGTAATAAGCGGATCGGACCCGGGGGCGGTACCCGGCGACTCCACCAACATCCCTTCATTTGGGGGACAGCGGGGTCGAAATAGGATCGACGAACGTCTAAAGGGGTTATGCTTTGTCTCGGCGGGGTGCCACCGTATCGGCCCGAACAGTACAATTGCAAATGACAATCGTGCTCCAGTAGCGATGGCCGCGTAAGCGGTCGGAGAGACTGAAACTTAAGCCCTTGCGCCTAGCCGCGTAAGGCGGGGTTCGCAGGCACCTGGCAACAGAAGCCTGCACTTTCCCTACCCACAGTTCCGCGCTCCACATCCGTACGACCCGGTGTGTAAGGGTATCGGGTTGACCCGGTTGACTCTAGTCTGCGCGCAAGGCGGACCCATCCGGGAGGAAGCGCATAACACATCGTACATGATTGAAAACCTGGTTTGACCGGGTCTGGCACCAGCAGGACCTCGCAGCAATCCACGAGATGATGATATCGGATGTCACTGCGCATGTCATAGCCGACGCCCCGTAGTCGGCCCGGACGAATTCCGCGCCTTCGCCGAGGCATTGTTGGCCATGATCGCCGACGTCAGGATACAGATCGCGCATGACATGGAGGACGACGACTGGTTGAGTGTCCTGATCGACGTCTCGGCAAGGTGCCGTAAGCAGGGCACGCCCATCTCTGTTACCGGGCAGATTCTGGTGCGGATGCAGGATGGCAAGATCGCAGAAGGTCACAGCCATCTCGACTATATTACTCTCTACGAACAGTTGGGCATGCTGCCTGATGGAACGCAGACCCGCTGTATGTCTGGAAATGCCCAAAGTTGACAAACGCGTTGCAGCGGGGCAAAAAACGACAAGGGGCGCGCTGCGACTGCCCCGTGAGGCCTTGGCCCAAAGTCGCATCCACTGCAAAACTCAGAGGATGCCCGTATGCCCGGCCCAAATGAAATCACCACCAAACAGCTTATGCGATTGGTCGGTACACCCGATTGCCCCGTGATTGTCGATGTCCGCACCAGCGATGATTTTGCCGACGACCCAAGGCTGATCCCCAGCGCGATCCGTCACAAACATACCGACTTGGACGGTTTGATCGTACGTTTGGCCGGGCGGGCTTCTGTGATCGTCTGTCAAAAGGGGCGCAAGCTGAGCCAAGGTGTCGTGAGCTGGCTTCAGTCCAATGGAGCGACATCGGAATACCTGAAGGGCGGCCTTCTGAACTGGCGCGATGCGGTGCTCCCGCTGATACCCGCGGCCGCAGTGCCCACTGGCACAGACGGCGCGACACGCTGGATCACCCGTACCCGCCCCAAGATCGACCGCATCGCCTGTCCTTGGTTGATCCGGCGTTTCGTTGATCGCGAGGCCAAATTTCTTTTTGTCGCCCGCTCCGAGGTAGCCAGCGCTGCAGAACATTTCGGCGCGACCCCCTTTGACATTGAGAGCGTGCATTTCAGCCATCGCGGTGACCGCTGCACGTTTGATACCATGATTGAGGAATTTGAACTGAAATGCCCGGCGCTGGGACGCCTCGCACTTGCGGTGCGCGCCGCCGACACCAATCGGCACGATCTGCACCCGGTCGCTCCCGGTCTGCTTGCCATCTCTGTCGGTCTGTCACGCCAGTACAAGGATGATCAACAACAGCTCAAGGCAGGACTGGCACTATACGATGGCCTCTATCGCTGGGCACGCGACGGCGTAGACGAAGGCCATGACTGGCCTCATATATCGGGCTGAGCAGATGCATACTGAGACGGTGACGCGGGCTGATTTCCTGCGCAGTTTTGGCCGGATCGGCCTGTTGTCCTTTGGCGGTCCCGCTGCGCAAATCTCGCTCATGCACGAAGAGCTGGTGGATCGGCGCGGCTGGCTTTCCGAACCGCAATTTCTGGGCGCGCTCAGTTTTTGCATGCTGCTGCCCGGCCCCGAAGCGATGCAACTGGCCACCTATGCGGGCTGGCGGCTACGCGGCACGCTCGGTGGCCTGATCGCGGGACTGCTCTTTGTGCTGCCGGGCGCAGCCGTGATCCTGCTGCTGGCACTGGCCTATGCCAGCTATGGGCAACTGTCCTTGGTTCAGGCCGCGTTTCTGGGGATCAAGGCGGCTGTGGTCATCATCGTTCTGCGCGCCCTCTGGGCGCTGTCGCGCAAGGCGCTGCAAACCACTGCACACTGGATGTTGGCCGGCCTGAGTTTCGCGCTCATGTTCTTTCTTGCCGTACCCTTCCCGGCGCTCATCGCGTTGGCCGCGCTGTGGGGTTATGTCACCGCACAGGGCGCACCTGAAGACAACCAAGCGCCCTCGCCCACTGTTCCGGCACGCAAGACGCTCGAGACCGTGGCGATCTGGGCCGCGATCTGGGCCGCGCCGGTCGGGCTTGCCTATGCCATTGACCCGTACTTTCTGGGCGCAATCGCGCTCTTCTTCAGCAAGCTGGCAATCGTCACGTTCGGCGGCGCATATGCGGTGCTGACCTACATGACTCAGGCAGTGGTCGAAACGCACGGATGGCTCAGCACAGCCCAGATGATCGACGCGCTCGGCCTTGCCGAAACCACCCCCGGTCCTTTGATCCTTGTCACTGAATTTGTTGGCTTGCTGGCCGGGTATGCCGAAGGTGGAGTGTCACTGGCGGTGTTGGCAGGTGCGTTGACGTTGTGGGTGACATTCACCCCTTGTTTTCTTTGGATCTTTGTCGGAGCCCCCTATGTCGAGTGGCTGCTGGCGCAGCCCCGCCTGAACGGCGCGCTTGCCGCGATCTCTGCCGCAGTGGTCGGTGTGATCCTTAATCTTTCGGTCTGGTTCGCGCTGCATGTGCTCTTTGATCAAGTCACCAGAACATCCTTTAGCGTCGTGCCTGTCTGGACCAGTTTTTCAACCTCTGCATTCGGATTGGTGATGCTGGCGGCATCCCTGATGCTGATTTTACGCCTGCCAATGATGCTTGCATTGGCAGGAATGGCGGCAGCGGGCACGATACTGCATGTGATGGTCTAAAGGGCGTTCGCACCCCCTTTTGTTTTGCTTCGAATCCCTTATGCTGATCCGCAGACATTCGGGGGTGTGCATGTCTGGAACCATTGACTATGGAAATCTGATGCATCGGGCCATGCGCGGCCTGATTCAAGAAGTGCTAAAAGACGTCCGTGCGAACGGCCTGCCCGGCGCGCATCATTTCTTTATCACCTTCGACACGACCCACCCCGACGCGCAACTTGCCGACTGGTTAAAGGAGCGCTATCCGACCGAAATGACCGTCGTCATGCAGCATTGGTACGACAATCTGGAGGTCAACGAGGACGGTTTTGGCGTCACGCTGAATTTTGGCGATGCGCCCGAGACACTTTATGTCCCCTACGATGCGATCCAGACCTTCGTCGATCCGTCAGTCGAATTCGGCCTGCGCTTTGAAACGCAGGAAAGCGATGACGAGGACGATGCCGACGATGCCGACCACGCTCTGCCCGAGGGCAAACCCGACGCCGAAGTGGTCAGCCTCGACAGCTTTCGCAAGTAGGCGTTCCGCGCCTCGATCCGGTCGTTCGGGATAGCCGCCTGAGGCTGCTGGCCCAAGTCGGTCTCGCGCATACGCCACATTGAACTTTCCGCGCCAGACGGTATGACTTGTCGCAACCTTTTTCAGGAGAGCCGCGACATGACCGCCACCCGCACAGAAACCGACAGCTTTGGCCCGCTCGAAGTCCCCGCAGATAAGTATTGGGGCGCACAAACCCAACGTTCGATCCTGAATTTCCCCATCGGCTGGGAAAAACAGCCCGTCGCCATCGTCCGGGCATTGGGCGTCATTAAGAAAGCCTGCGCCCAAGCCAACGTCGAACTGGGCAAACTGGACGAAACACGCGGCAATGCCATTATTGAGGCCGCCGGCGAGGTCATCGCAGGCAAGCTGGATGATAATTTCCCGCTGGTGGTCTGGCAGACCGGGTCGGGCACACAATCCAATATGAACGCCAACGAAGTGATCGCCAACCGCGCGATCGAACTTCTGGGTGGCACCATCGGATCCAAGGATCCCGTCCATCCCAACGATCACTGCAACATGGGCCAGTCATCGAACGATACCTTTCCCACCGCGATGCACATTTCGGCAGCCATGACCGCCCATGACGTCACCCTGCCCGGTCTGGAAAAACTGCACGCGGCCCTGCAGACCAAAGTCGATGCATGGGGCGACATCATCAAGATCGGTCGCACCCACACACAGGATGCCACGCCACTGACCTTGGGGCAGGAATTCTCTGGTTATGCTCATCAGGTCGCTATGGGCATCCAGCGGATCAAGGACGCGCTGGGACGTATCTATGAATTGGCGCAGGGCGGCACAGCCGTCGGCACCGGCCTGAACACGACCAAAGGCTGGGACGTGATGGTGGCCAAAAACATGGCCGAAATCACGGGCCTGCCATTCGTTACCGCCCCCAATAAATTCGAGGCCCTCGCCGCCCACGATGCAATGGTCGAAATCTCTGGCGCGCTGAAAACCGTGGCCGCCTCATTGTTTAAGATCGCCAACGACATTCGTCTGCTCGGTTCCGGCCCCCGTTGCGGCTTGGGCGAGCTGGTGCTGCCCGAGAACGAGCCCGGCTCATCGATCATGCCGGGCAAGGTGAACCCGACCCAATGCGAAGCACTGACTCAAGTCTGCGCGCATGTGATGGGCAATGATGCCGCCGTCGGCTTTGCCGGATCGCAGGGTCATTTCGAGCTGAACGTCTACAAACCCATGATGTCCTATAACGTCCTGCAATCCATGCAGCTTTTGGGCGATGCCGCCTCGGCGTTTACCGATAATCTCGTCGATGGCCTACAGGCTGACGAAACCCGTATTGACCGGCTAATGCGCGAGTCGCTGATGCTGGTGACTGCACTCGCCCCCGAAATCGGCTATGATAACGCCACCAAGGTCGCCAAGACCGCCCACAAGAACGGCACAACACTAAAGCAAGAAGCCATTGCGCTCGGCTTTGTCGACGCAGAAACCTTCGACCGGGTTGTACGCCCCGAAAACATGGTAGGACCAAAATGAGCGCCCCCATCAATCTGAACCAAGCCAAGAAAGAGCGCAATCGCGCCTCTCGCAAGGCACGCGCAGACGAAAACGCCGTCACCTTTGGCCAGACCAAAGCGCAAAAAGAACTGCTGAAAGCTAAGGCCCGGAAAATCGCGGAGAATCTGGACGCCAAGAAACGCGATACCTGACAGGCCATGACACAGCGGCCTGCCAAACGCTCGCTCACGTTGCGCGGTCATCGTACCAGCGTCTCTCTTGAGGATGAGTTTTGGCAGGCCTTTCGTGATATTGCCGCTGAAAAATCCATACCAGTCAATGCGCTCGCCGCCGATATTGATGCGGACCGCGGGGCCGATATTGGCCTTGCGTCGGCCATCCGCCTCTTTGTGCTGCGCCACTACCGGCGATCTTTCCCCACCTGACCCCGCACCACATGGACAATGCGCCGCGCCCGTTGCATGGTCGCGCGCATGAACGCGCGCAAAATCATCATCGACACTGATCCCGGACAGGACGACGCTGTGGCCATCCTGCTGGCGCTGGCCAGCCCTGACGAAATTGACCTGATCGGCATTACCTGCGTCGCGGGCAATGTGCCGCTGGACCTGACCACCCGTAACGCGCGGATCATCTGCGAGTTGGCAGAACGGCCGGATGTGCCGATCTACGCCGGGTGTGATCGCCCGCTGGGACGGGCATTGGTGACAGCAGAGCATGTGCATGGCCGCACCGGCTTGGATGGCCCCGACCTGCCGGAGCCCACGATACCGCTTCAGGATCAGCACGCTGTTGATTTCATCATCGACACCCTGCGCGCGCACCCGGCAGACACAGTCACACTGTGTCCCATAGGCCCGCTCACCAATATCGCGACAGCGTTTAACAAAGCGCCGGATATTATTGAAAAAATAAAGGAAATCATCCTGATGGGTGGTGCTTATTTTGAAGTAGGCAACATCACGCCCACCGCCGAATTCAACATCTACGTCGATCCCGACGCCGCCGATATCGTCTTTTCCTCAGGCGTCTCGATCACCGTGATGCCGCTCGATGTGACGCACAAGGCACTGGTGACACGCCCGCGAAATGACGCCTTCCGCGCGTTGGGTACGCCGGTCGGTACTGCCGTGGCGCAGATGACCGATTTCTTTGAGCGCTATGACCGAGAAAAGTATGGCAGTGCGGGTGCACCGCTGCACGACCCTTGCGTGACCGCCTATCTGATCGCACCCAGCCTGTTTTCCGGTCGTCACGTCAACGTCGCCGTCGAAACAACGTCGGAACTGACCATGGGCATGACTGTTGCCGACTGGTGGGGCGTCACTGACCGTGCGCCGAATGCACTTTTTATCGGTGATCTGGATGCGGATGGTTTCTTTGCCCTGTTAACCGAAAGGCTGGCCCGTCTGTGACCGCTTTGACCCTCGCCAAACCCGATGATCTGGATCGCCTGCTGCCACTGGTGATCGCCTTCCAAACCGAAGCGGGGATCACGCCGGACGACACCGGCTTGCGCGCAGCCCTTACACCGCTGCTGGACGGATCCCCGCATGGCGCAGTCTACATCGCCGGCCCCGTCCGCGCGCCTATCGGCTATGCCGTGGTCTGCTTTGGCTGGTCACTGGAATTCGGTGGGCTTGATGGGTTTCTCGACGAAATCCACATCCGCCCCGGCGTGCGCGGGCGCGGCATCGGAACCGAGATCCTCAGCGCATTGCCCAAGGCACTGGCCGGTGCCGGGCTGAAGGCGCTGCATCTGGAGGTCCATCGCGACAACGAAAAGGCGCGCGCGCTCTACGCCAAGCTGCACTTTGAACCGCGAGAGCAATATATGTTGATGACTCGGCGCTTTTGAGCGTCAATCAACGAAAGAAATGACCCCGCCCACCTCTCTTTTTGGACAAATACCCATTTACACTTGCCAATGCGAAGTCAAAGACTGGAATTCCTGCGCGCAGCCGTTAGGTAAAGGTCATGGCCCTGCAAATACCCTTTGATAACAGCTACGCGCAGCTACCCGAGCCGTTCCACACCCGGATCAATCCCAAACCTGTGCGCGCACCGCAATTGCTGCATTTCAACACCGCACTGGCGGATGAGTTGGGTATCACCCGTGGAACCGACTCAGAACTGGCCGAAGTTTTTTCCGGCAATCGGTTACCCGACGGCGCAGAGCCATTGGCGCAGGCCTATGCTGGCCACCAGTTTGGCGGGTTCAGCCCATCGCTGGGCGACGGGCGCGCGAACTTGTTGGGCGAGGTCGTGGACCGAGATGGGCAAAGACGCGATATCCAGCTCAAGGGCTCTGGCCCCACCCCCTATAGCCGCATGGGTGACGGGCGGGCGTGGATGGGTCCCGTTCTGCGCGAATATGTCGTCAGCGAGGCAATGCATGCCTTGGGCGTGCCAACCACGCGCGCCTTGGCCGCCGTCGCCACGGGCGAACCGGTCTATCGAGAGTCAGGCGGGCTGCCCGGCGCAGTTCTGGCGCGCGTCGCCTCAAGTCATGTCCGCGTGGGCACGTTTCAGTATTTCGCCGCCCGGCGTGACACAGATGCCCTGAAGACACTTTGCGATTACGTGATAGATCGGCATTATCCGCAGGCTACCGGCCCTGCGGACCTCTTGAATGCAGTGGCACAACGGCAGGCGCATCTGGTGGCGCAATGGATGTCCGTCGGGTTTATCCACGGTGTGATGAACACCGACAACACCGCCATATCAGGCGAAACGATCGACTATGGTCCATGTGCATTTCTTGACACCTACCACCCCCAGACTGTCTTTAGTTCGATCGACGCACAGGGACGGTATGCCTACGACAACCAGATAAACGTCATCACTTGGAATCTGGCGCAGTTCGCCTCATCACTCGTGCCGTTGATGACCGACGAGAAAGCCGCTGTTGCAGCTTTTACAGAGGCCGTGCATGCCATGCCCGAAATTGCCGAGGCTGAATGGCTGCGCCGCTTTGGGGCCAAGATCGGCCTTGCTAGCGCAATCGAGGCAGATCGCGCGCTGATCACCGATCTGCTGGACTTGATGACCCACGGTCGTGCCGATTTCACCAACACGTTCCGCACCCTTGCGTCCCCCGCCGCGCGCGATCAGTTCCTTGATCCTGCACAGTTTGACCCGTGGCAAGCGCGCTGGCGATCCCGTGTGCAATCAGAGCCTGATTGGCAGACGCGCATGGATGACGCCAACCCTGCATTCATTCCGCGCAATCACCGGATTGAGCAGATGATCGCCGCCGCCGTTTCCGGCGATATGGCTCCATTCCAGCGGTTGCTTGATGTGTTATCTCGTCCATTCGTCGACCAGCCGGACGCCAGCGATCTGACACATCCGCCAGAGCCGTCCGAAATCGTGCAACAGACATTCTGCGGCACCTGACCGCGCAGCCTGTTCCGCTGCGCCTTTCCGCGTGATAGGTCTGCCCCCAGCGCGACAGGCGGAGCATCCGGTCCATGAACATTCTGCAAATCACATCCCTGTTGATCGTTCTGGCCGGCGTGTTCGGCGCGATCAACTATCTCTTTCTCAAGCTGCCCTCTTCCATAGGTATTCTGGTGGTGGCACTCTTTGCCTCCTTTGCCCTTTTGGGCATCGATCTGGTCTGGCCCGCACTCGGAGTGGCGGATCAGGTACGCATCTTTGTCATCGGTATCGAATTCTCCGACGCCCTGCTGGAAGGCATGCTTGGGCTGCTGCTCTTTGCCGGGGCATTGCATGTCAAGATCTCTGACCTGCGGGCCGAGTGGATACTTGTATTCCTGATGGCGACCATCGGCGTCGGCTTGTCGACAGTCATCGTCGGCGTGGGTTTCAGTTGGCTCACCGGTATGCCGCTGATGATCGCGCTGGTCTTTGGTGCCCTGATCTCGCCCACGGATCCTGTGGCGGTTCTGGGCGTGTTGCGCGAGGCGAACCTGCCGAAATCACTTGAAACACAGATTGCCGGCGAATCGCTCTTTAATGACGGGGTCGGCTATGTGGTGTTTTTGGTGTTGGTCGGTCTCGCCTTTCCATCCGGGGATCATCACGGCGGGGGCGGTCTTGTGGATGCTGGCACGCTCTTTCTGCGCGAGGCTCTTGGCGGGGCGGCGCTGGGACTGGTGCTGGGTTGGCTGACATTCCGGGTGATGCGATTGATTGACGACTACTCGCTAGAGGTCCTTTTGACGCTGGGACTGGCCTTTGGTGGCTATGAACTGGCCGTATGGCTGCATGTGTCAGCCCCGATCATGGCCGTCTGTGCCGGGCTGCTGATCGGCGATGTGGGCGCCAAGTACGGGATGAGTGAGGAAACCCGGCGCCATGTCGATGGATTCTGGAAGCTAATCGATGAGATTTTGAACGCGGTCCTGTTCTTGATGATCGGGTTCGAGGTGTTCGCCATCGCCTTTGGCGCGGATTACCTGACCGCGGGCGTGTTTTCCATCGCATTGGCTCTCTTGGGACGGCTCTCGGCCGTGGCCATTCCGGTGATGATGTTGAAACCATTTCGCGATTTCAGAAAAGGGGTTATCCCAATCATGACATGGGGCGGACTGAAAGGTGGGATTTCGGTCGCACTGGCTCTTAGCCTGCCAGAAGGCGAATGGAAGCCGTTGATTCTGACCGTTACCTATATGATCGTCGTGTTTTCCATCATTGTCCAAGGTCTGACCGTCAGTCGGCTGGCGAACCGTGTGGGGCGCGAGCCGGATTTGGTCTGATCCACATGGCGAACCGCAGCAGTGCAGCGCGCAACGTCGGCAATCGCCGTTCAAACAGGCGCGCGAACAGGGCGCAAAACATCAGCACCGCCGCCAGCAGCATCGCCTCGTTCAGCGTCGCATAGCGCGATTTCGGCATGATGCCGCCAAAGAACTGCAACGCCGGGTAATGCATCAGGTAAAGCGAGAAACTCGCCCCCGCTGCCCACGCCGCACGCGGCGCGACCCGCGACAGGCTGGTGTCGGTCAATAACCCCGCCATGCCCATCAAATGAACCGCGACCAGCGCACCCAGAATCGCGCTCCAGATCGGTTCGTCAGAGAACCGCAGGTTCACCACTTCGTCCAACGGATCGGTTACGACCAGCAAAGCTTCGGGTAGCCCTGTCGCAACGGCGGCACCATAGGCCAGCACTGGCACAACAGCCAGCAGCAGTGCCAAATGCCGCCGGGGCAGCACGCCACGCGCCAGCCAGAAATAGAGCGCAGCCCCCATCAGCCACGCGGGCATAAGCAGCATGATGTTCAGCCCAAAGACCCACAGACCAACCGCCAGCAGAAGCACCCGCCAAAGCCCTCGCAAGTAGAAACCGACCGCGAACAGCGCATAGTAAGCCGCCTCATAGCTCAGCGACCAATACGGCCCGTTCGTGCCCAACCGGGTTGCCATGCCGCCCCATTGATTGGAAAAACTCATCCCGCGCCACATTTGTTCATCGAATGGCAGCGGCACGTAGAACCATCCCTCATACGCGGATGGGGCGATCCGCGCCCCAATCCGGTCCAGTGTGAAACCGATCACCAGCGCGGGGATCGCAACCGACCACAGCCGCGTCAGCCGATCAAAGGCAAAGCCGCCGAGTCCATTGCGTTTGCGGCATGCCGCCTGCGCGACCACCAGCCCCGACAGCACAAAGAAAATAATCACCGCGTCGCTGCCAAAGTTGAATTCGCGTATCCACAGCCACCGGCCGCCGGAATACCGTACGAAACCAAAATGCGACATCAACACGACAAGGGCCGCGCCGAACCGCAACACGTTTAGATAAGCCGAAAAGCCAGCGTTCATTTTGCGTGGATCGTCCTGTCCGTCGGCAGCTGTGCCGATGCAAACATCGTGTCTATCACCTGCACGATCTGCATGGTTATCCGCGTCGAATGGTCGTGAATCGACACCATTTTCGCGGCTACCCAACTGTCATGGCGTTTTCGCGAGACGTATAGCGTGCCAAACATCCAGTCCCAGATCGCCAGCACTTCACCGTAGTTTTTGTTACGATGTTCCGCGGCCGATGAATGGTGAATTTGGTGTTGCGCGGGCGAGATCAGGATATGCTCGAACACGCGACCGAACCCCAACCATACATGACTATGGCGCAGGCCCGTTCCCGCCATGCAAAGCGCGGCATAACCCGCATTCACCCCGATCAGGGCTAGGAGCGGAACATCACGGATCAATAATCCGATGGCAACGCCCTGCAACGTGCCGATATAGACACTCCGCATCAGTGTAGAGGTCGCCCACGGCACGAGGTGCCTGCACGCACGGTGCAGCCAATAGGTGCCAAAATCGTGGATCAACAGCAACAGAGCCGCGATAGCCACCGGGTTATGCAGAGACGTTTCCGACCTTGCACCAAACAACCCCGCCACCCCGTGCGTCAGCACAGCGCAAAAAACGATGGCAATGATCCATTTCGGCGCGGTAACCCCACGGTGCTGAATCAAAAACTTTAGATCAGAGAAATACGAGGTCTGCTTGCAGATCGACGTGGGCAGTCGCCGACGCAGCTTTGTCCGGTACATCGGTCGCGCCGCAATGACTGCGATGCAGATCAGGAGCGAAACAATCAGATAAACCGGCCAGAACCGCGTTGCGGGTCCGACCAACAGGCCGGTGAGTTTCAAGATGACGTCGTTGATCCAATTCAACTCCATCGCGCAATCCTTCGATTCCTAACGCTTTGTTTACGGTATCGAAACAATAGGGCGGAATTACGTTGTGTTGGCGGCGATATGAGGAGAGTCCGAGCGTCAGAACATTGGCCATAACATTCGTCCAAGCGGTCGACGATGCCGCGCGCGCGACCAATCGATCACGTAAATAGCCCGGCGCGCATAGTTCATGCGACGCCGGGCCAGTCACTAATAGGTAATCTAACGCAGATGTAGGCTTCAGGCAGCAGCCTTGGGACCGCCACCACCGCGACGGCGACGCCGCTGTTGCGGCTTGCCCTGCCCGGCAGCGCCTCCACCTGCTGCGCCCTGCGCATTGCGACCACCCTGTCCGCCCCCTTTGGGGCCGCCGCCACCGCCGCCACGACGTCGACCACCGGGACCACCAGAGCCACCGCGCCCTTTTGGCTTGGCTTTGGGATCAGGCAAATCTTCCCATGCGCGCCCCGACGCGACAGGGATCGATATACCCATCGTTTTTTGAATGTCCTTCAGTTCGCCCATTTCGTCAGGTGAACAGAACGCGATCGCCGCCCCATCCTTGCCGGCCCGCGCGGTCCGACCAATACGGTGAACGTAGTTGTCCGGCACGTTCGGCAGGTCAAAGTTGTAGACATGTTTCACATCCGGGATATCGAGGCCGCGCGCCGCCACATCGGTGGCCACCAGTACCTTTACCTCACCGTCACGGAACGCCTTTAACGCGCGATCACGTTGGCCCTGACTTTTGTTGCCATGAATGGCGGCAACATCGAACCCGGCTGACATCAGCTTTTTCGCCAGCTTGTCCGATCCATGCTTGGTCCGGCCGAAAACCAGCGCCAATTCATCCCGGTGCTTGCCCAGCAACTCGATCAGCAGGTTCGGCTTTTCCGCCTTGGCGATAAAATGGACTTCTTGCGTGACCTTATCCGCAGCCTTGCCCGGAGGGGCAACTTGTACCCGTTTGGGATGCTTCAGATAACTTCCCGCAATTTCTTCCATCTGCTTGGGCATTGTGGCCGAAAACAGCATCGTCTGGCGTTCCGACGGGATCAGACCCGCAATCTTGCGCAGGGCGTGGATGAACCCGAGATCCAGCATCTGATCGGCCTCGTCCAGCACCAGAAACTTGGTCTCGTCCAGCCGCACGGCGCGACGATCCAGCAGGTCCAGCAACCGGCCCGGCGTCGCCACGAGAATATGCGTGCCCTTCTCCAGCCGCTTGATCTGCACATTGATCGATTGTCCGCCGACAACGACACCGATTTTCATCGGCGTGTCACGGACCAGCGGCAATAGCGTATCCTTGATCTGGCCAGCCAATTCGCGTGTCGGGGCCAGAATCAGGCTGGCAACCGCTTTGGGCCCCGGCTTCGTCCGTTCCTCCATCATCCGCGCGATCAGCGGCAGACCAAACGCGGCGGTTTTGCCCGTGCCGGTCTGCGCCAGCCCCATCACGTCAAATCCGTTCAAGGCATGCGGAATCGCATGGCTCTGGATCGGAGTGGGGTCGGTGATGCCTTGCGCGGCAAGTTTTTTGACCAGACTGCCGGGCAGCCCCATTTCTTCAAACAAGTTCAATTCATATCCTTTCGGGCGCCCATGTAAGGACGCAAAAAACTATGTGCAGGCACGCCATATGCGCCCTGCCGTTATCGTGGTTCCGCCCGGTCCTGACGCACTGGCGGAGATGCCACAGCGCCGTTCAGACGGTTGGCCCCACGCGTGATTTTGGGATCATTCCGCGACATTTCGTCTGTAGTGGCGCGCCCTTGTGGCGGCCCGCTGCTCACGCGGCAGGAAATGTCGGTTGAGGCGGATATGATACTGCAACGCAGCAAAGTCAACCTCGGCAAGCAGCCCTACCCCGAAAAGCGGTGGAAACCGCCCGCCAAAGCCCGTATTCGGGTAAGGCACCGGGCGTGGGACAGGCCATGAGCGACACAATCATCGACCGTTGCGTGGCCAAGGGCCTGCGCATGACAGATCAGAGGCGAACCATCGCCGCCGTATTGGAAGAGTCCGATGATCATCCTGATGTGGATGAGCTCTACGCGCGTGCCAGCGCGCGTGATCCACACATCTCGCTTGCGACAGTCTACCGGACGGTCAAGCTGTTCGAGGAAAGCGGTATCCTTGAAAAGGTCGATTTCGGTGACGGTCGTGCGCGTTACGAGGATGCTGAGCGAGAGCACCACGACCACCTGATCGACCTCAAGACGGGGGACGTAATCGAATTCGTCGACCCCGAGATCGAAGCCCTGCAAGAAAAGATCGCGGCGAAACTGGGGTACCGCCTGACCGGACACAAGATGGAACTTTATGGCGTACCGCTGAAGAAACGGTGAAACCAGCCCGCCTGAACGGTTCTGATTTGACCCACTGCGGGCGATCCGGGTCGAGCTAAGGCCCGCCCGTCACGTCATACCCGTAAATCCAGTCGAACTGTTGCATCATCCGCTGCGGCACCAACGCCCCCCCCAGACGCATCGCTGTATGAGCTGCAAACCGCAATGGGCCGAACGAAAGGTGGTATTTCCACGCATTGCCGTTCGCAGCCTCTACCACGCGCCGCACCCGCGCCTCGCGTCGCATCTGGTAATCTGCCAGTGCCGCGTCCATATCTTCCGCCATCGTCAGCGCATCTGCCAACACCCACGCATCCTCCAGTGCCATGCACGCACCCTGCGCCATGAAGGGCAGCGTCGGATGCGCCGCATCCCCCAGAAGCGCCGTACCGCCCTGCCCCCAGACACGCGCAACAGGGTGCCGGAAAAGACCCCATTGATGCACCGTGTCCACGCGGGCCAGTATCGTTTGCACGTCGGGTCCAAAATCGGCGAACCGCGCGCGCAGGGTATCGGGATCCCCCCGGTGGCTCCAGCTTTCGGCGGTCCATTCGGCGCGCTCTTCGACTGCGACAATGTTCATCATCTGCCCGTCACGCAGCGGATAACTGACCAGATGACGACGTGGACCCATGTGCACGCGTGCCTCTGCCGGCCCGCCCCGCGAACACGGAACGGTCGCACGCCACGCCACCTGACCAGTAAAAAATGGCTCTGCCACGCCGTTCAGTGCCGGGCGCAGAACCGAATGCAACCCATCCGCGCCGATCACCAGATCAGCGTCGACCGCACCATCCTCCAGCCGCAACACCGGCCCCGGCGCGGCCTGTATGGCCCGCGATTCCAGCCGGATATTCACCCCCGCCGCGACCGCGCCGCGACGCAGAACGTCAATCAGATCAGCCCGGTGCAGGAACCAATAGTCGCGCTGTGTCAATCGCCCCAGATCGAGCTGTAGCACCCGTGACCCGCGATAGTCATGCAACGCAATGGTAGCGGCCTGCACACCAACATCGCGCACCGCATCGCCCAGCCCCAACGCGCGCAGTACAGAAAACCCATTGGGGCTGATCTGCAACCCAGCACCGACCTCGGCAATCGCATTGGCCTGTTCATAAACCGTAACGCTGGCCTCGCGCAGCGCGAAGGCGCGCGCGACGGCCAACCCGCCAATTCCGCCGCCGATAACGGCGATCCTGAGCCCGCTTAGATCCATACACAGGTGATGAAACGAAAAACGCCGGAGCGAAAGCCCCGGCGCAGATAATTCCGATACGAAACCCTGTGGTCAGTCGTCGCGGTGAACTTTTTCGCGGCGCTCGTGACGCTCTTGTGCCTCAAGGCTCATGGTCGCGATGGGGCGTGCATCCAGACGCTTCAGGCTGATCGGTTCGCCGGTCACTTCGCAGTAACCATATTCACCCTCTTCGATTCGACGCAGCGCCTGATCGATCTTGGCCACCAGCTTGCGCTGACGATCACGCGTGCGCAGTTCCAGCGCGCGGTCGGTTTCCTCGCTGGCGCGGTCGGCGACGTCCGGGATCGCGCGCGTGCCGTCCTGTAGCCCCTCGATGGTGTCCCGGCTGCCCGCCAGAAGGTCATCACGCCACTCCAGCAGCTTGCGTCGGAAGTATTCGGTCTGGCGGTCATTCATAAATGGTTCGTCGTCGACCGGCTGATAGTCATCCGGCAGGAAAACTTCGGCTTTCATGCGCTTGTCCTCATCAACATCAAGGCTGGTTACGATATCTGGTTTAGACAATCTCGTTCCCCTTTTGGCCTGCATTTACTGCAAGCGTGCTTGAATGTCACTAGCCAATCACCATCCATTGATGTGTTTTGCACATCCAGTTACTGTGCCGCGCGACGCCGATGAGAAACGGCCCGAAAAGGATTGATAACGTGATGAAATTCGAAGGCACAGACGATTACGTCGCAACCCAGGACTTGACGGTTGCGGTGAATGCGGCTGTTACGCTTGAACGTCCCCTGCTGGTAAAGGGTGAACCGGGAACAGGCAAAACCGAACTGGCCCGTCAGGTCGCACGCGGCCTTGGCCTGAAGATGATCGAGTGGAATATCAAATCAACCACCCGCGCCCATCAGGGCCTGTATGAATACGACGCTGTCAGCCGCCTGCGGGACAGCCAGTTGGGTGAGGAAAAAGTGCATGACGTTGCCAACTATATCCGCCCCGGCAAATTGTGGCAGGCCTTTACTGCCGATCAAAAAGTGGTGCTGTTGATCGACGAGATCGACAAGGCCGATATAGAATTTCCCAACGACCTGCTACAGGAACTCGACAAGATGGAGTTTCATGTCTACGAGACCGGCGAGACGATCGCCGCCCGTCAGCGTCCCATCGTGATCATCACCTCCAACAATGAAAAAGAACTGCCAGACGCCTTTCTACGGCGGTGCTTTTTCCACTACATCCGATTCCCGGACATGGACACGA
This sequence comes from Pseudohalocynthiibacter aestuariivivens, assembly GCF_011040495.1. GTDB lineage: Bacteria > Pseudomonadota > Alphaproteobacteria > Rhodobacterales > Rhodobacteraceae > Roseovarius > Roseovarius pelagicus. The sequence continues at coordinate 713,835 of NZ_CP049037.1, forward strand.
TGAAGAAGATCGTTGCAGTTCATCACCCCGGTATCAAAGATGCGCTACTGACCACTGCGCTCACGCAGTTCTACGAGATTCGCGAGCAACAAGGATTGAAGAAGAAGCCTTCCACCTCTGAAGTATTGGATTGGCTCAAACTGCTGCTTGCCGAGGATCTGACGGCTGACGACCTCAAGAAAGACGGCGCGGACGCCCTGCCGCGCCTGCATGGCGCGTTGTTGAAAAACGAACAGGATGTGCATCTGTTCGAGCGATTGGCCTTTATGGCGCGCCGACAGCGTTAGGCCGCTGCGGGGTAGGTAAACGCACGCGGCGGGTGCGCATGGGCGCGCCCGCTGTTCCGGCTTTGGGCAGGACGACCCGCCACATCAGAACAGATTGGTCGCGAAATGCCGCGTCACCTTCGTAAATACCAGCATCGCAACAAATTGTATTTAAATGATATTGTTGGAATTCGCGATATACAGAAGACCATGCCCAAATTTCGCCCCAAATGCTCCTTACAGACGACAGGATGAGACGCAACACTGCCCTCGATCCGGTTATAGCGCAGGCTAGGACGGGACAATGGTCGCTTTCGGCCATCGTTCTCACCTTTGCAATTGCCGGTCGTAATGTGCGCCCTCCGCCACGATGGTCGGAGGGTTTTCAGTGACCGTGATTTTCCGGGGGGCCTTATGCGTCGTCTAATTCTGCCGATCTGCCTTATGCTAGGGGCTTGCATGCCCGGTGCGTCCGGGGACGTCACCTCCCGCGCAGCAACCCAAACCGACCCATCCATGCCCCCGATGAAGGTGTTTTCCGTACCGCGGCCCACCCCCCCGGCACGCTCAAATCAGGATATGGTGCGCGATTTCATCGACCTTAGTCTGCGGCTGGAATCGGGGCGCGAGCTAAAGGTGCTGTCGCGGTTCGAGGGGCCGATCTCGGTCAAGGTGGTGGGCGCGCCACCTCCGACACTTCTGCCTGATCTCAATCGCCTGCTGCACCGACTGCGGACCGAGGCGAGTATCGACATCAGCCTGATCAATGGCCCAAGCGCCAATATCACGATTGAGGCCGTCCCACGTTCAGAAATTCGACGGCATCTGCCGCAGGCCGCATGTTTCGTCGTGCCCAACATTTCGCGCCTGTCGCAGTACCGTGCTGCTAAACGCTCGCGCCTCACGAACTGGAGCGCGCTGACCACCCGTCGCAAAATCGCGATTTTTGTCCCCAGCGACGCCGCCCCTCAGGAAGTGCGCGATTGCCTGCACGAGGAATTGGCGCAGGCCATTGGTCCGCTCAACGATTTGTACCGTCTGCCCGATTCGGTCTTTAACGACGACAACGTTCATACGGTGCTGACCGGCTTTGACATGCTCATGCTGCGCGCCTTCTACGCCCCTGAACTGCAATCGGGTATGTCCCGTCGCGAGGTTTCCGCCCGACTGCCGGCCATACTTGCGCGTCTCAATCCAAACGGTGAATATGTCGCGCCGCGCCGCACAAGCACCACACCCCGCGCATGGGTGCGCGCCATCCAGACTGCCCTTGGCCCCGGCGCCGGTCCCATGCAACGTCGAACGGCCGCCCAATCCGCCCTGCACGTTGCTGAAACGGTGGGCTGGACCGATCATCGCCGCGGCTTTAGCCACTATGCATTGGGCCGCCTGACGCAAAACACCGATCCAGATTTCGCCCAGAACCATTTTGCCGCCGCCGACGCCTATTACCGGCGCAGCCCCGGCACCGCATTGCACCGCGCCCATGCCGCCGCTCAACTGGCATCCTATGCCATTGCCCATGGCCGCGGTGACGTCGCCCTGACGCTGCTGGCGCCGCAAATGCCCGTTGCAGAGAAACACGAAAACGCCGCTCTTCTCGCCTCATTGATGATGTTGCGCGCCGAGGCGCTGGAATTGACTGGTCGCGTGGCCGAAGCCCGGACAGTGCGTCTGGACAGCCTTGGCTGGGCACGATACGGATACGGCGCGGATTGGGCCGTACGTGCAAAACTGCGCGAAATTGGTGCCTTGAACCCGCTCAAAGGAACAAACGGGTAAGCCATGATCATTCTGATAGCGGCCCTTATCGGGGCTGCGCTTGGGGCCTACCAGGCCCGCCGTCGCAAGGGGCGCACGGCTGATATCCTGCAATACGCCGCAGTCTATGCGCTGATCTTCGCGCTGGCTGGTCTCTTTGCGACCATCCTGCTCGACCGGACTATGCGCTGATCTGCCGATGTTCCTGCCGTTTTTTGAAACTTTGCGAAAATCCGGTCTCCCGGTCAGCTTGCGCGAATACCTGACGTTCCTTGATGGCGTCAGTGCCGGTCTGGCCACCTATGATGTCGAGGCATTCTACTACCTCGCCCGCGCCGCGATGGTAAAGGACGAGCGCCACATCGACCGCTTTGATCGCGCCTTTGCCCACAGCTTTCAAGGGCTGGACGCAATCACCGCAGAGCAGGTTCTGGACGCCGTTGATCTGCCTGCTGAATGGCTTGAAAAGCTGGCGGAAAAACACCTAAGCGATGCGGAAAAGGCAGAGATCGAAGCGCTCGGCGGATTTGATAAGCTGATGGAAACGCTCAAAGAGCGCCTGAAAGAACAGCAGGCCCGCCATCAGGGCGGCAACAAATGGATCGGCACGGCAGGTACCTCGCCCTTCGGTGCCTATGGCTACAACCCGGAAGGCGTGCGCATCGGCCAGGACAAATCGCGCCATCAGCGCGCGGTCAAAGTCTGGGACAAACGCGAATTTCGCAATCTCGACGGCGATGTTGAGTTGGGCACACGCAATATCAAGGTGGCGCTAAAGCGCCTGCGCCAATGGGTACGTGACGGTGCCGAAGAAGAACTCGACCTCAATGGCACCATCCGCGCCACCGCCGAACATGGCTACCTCGACGTCCAGACCCGCCCCGAACGGCGCAACGCAGTCAAGGTGCTGCTCTTTCTTGACGTTGGTGGTTCGATGGACCCGCATATTCGCGTGGTCGAAGAATTGTTTTCGGCTGCGCGCGCGGAATTCAAACATCTCGAATACCACTATTTCCACAACTGCCTCTATGAAGGCGTCTGGCGCGACAACCGCCGCCGCTGGGATGCTCAAATCCCCACACAGGACGTCCTGCATACCTACGGACCGGATTACAAATGTATCTTTGTGGGGGACGCCGCGATGTCCCCTTACGAGATCGCCTATCCCGGCGGCGCCAACGAACATTGGAATGCTGAATCCGGGCAGACATGGCTGCAACGCGCGCGCGACCAATGGCCGGACAACCTCTGGATCAATCCGGTGCCGGAATACCGTTGGAACCACACGCAATCGACACAAATGATTTATGAAATATTCGAGACGCGCATGGTGCCAATGACACTAGAGGGCCTCTCGCGCGGCATGAAGATGCTCACGCGCTGATATTTATTTTCGTGGAAAACCCCTGAAACTGCACGCTGTCTGCGCGGGTTGAACATTGGATTATCAGGATAGCGTTGACGGCATGTTCACCGCACGTTTTCGATGTTCCGTGAATATTCAAACATGCCACACGGCATCGACGAGGAGGATATGCCGCTAGTCGATCACTTCCGTCGCCAACCGATAATCCAGCAGTTCCTCACGCAGTAGCACATAGATCTCATCGGGCGGCGTCGCCAGAGCGTGCTGCATCACCAGCGTATCCACACCCATCGCATCAAGATATGTCATGACCTCACCCTGCCCGCGCTGGATATCCTCCACCGCCAGAAACGCCGGCAATACAGTGCTCTGTCCAAAATAATGTTGATGCACGCCAACGGCCGCGTCGTGATCAACGTGGCGGGCAACTCCGCTCGCCAGAATATACGGGCAGGCGGAAAAACACACATCCTGCGCCGCCATGACGGTGTCCAACCCAGCCGCGCGCAGACTGCGACCGATCTCCAATGCGTCGTGCACCGATCCCCCCGGACTGCTCAATTGCACTGCTGTCAGACCGGATTCGCGTGTCAATGCTTCGGCGAAACGTGCGGCATCCCCAACCTCGATCGCCCCGGTCAGATGCAACACGTCGTCCACGCGCTCGAAACTCAGCCGCTGCGGCATATCGCCGGTATTGCGCCACGGTCGATCCGGCATCTCTCGCAGCGGCGTGTCGCGCGGTGCATACCGGCGCGTCTGATCGCCGGGTGCCACGGGGGTTGTCAGTTGCGGCTGCGGCGAAGGCCAGACCAATTGCGGCACTGCGCCGATAATGTCTCGGCCTGCCAGAAACAACGCCATGCCCAGTTGCAGCCCCAGTACAGCCATCAGTACCCGTCGCGTATCCCATCCGCGCGATGGTGCCGGGTTCTCGGTGGCGCTCATCCGACTGTTCCGGTGTCTTCAACAGGTTTCAACCCCGTCGCCTTGCGAGGCTCATCCTTCACCTTTTCCTGAACCACCGCAGGTGGCGCGTGCATCCCTTCCATCTCGCGCAGCGCCAACATCGCTCCGCGTAACTCTGACAGGGTCAGTGTCTCTTCCACCCGCACACCATCGCGCCCCGAACGGATCGCGGCCTGTGTGACCATCAGGATCAACACCAGAACCGCCGGTAACAGATCAATGGCAATCGCCCCGGCCCATGATGGCGCGAAATTGCCCGCATAGAGGATCACCGCATCCGCCGCCGAGATCGGTGTATAGGTCGTGTCAGACGGCGCTGGCATCGCGACGACCGCTTCGGCTGCCATGCGCAATGTATCAGCACGTTGCCCCAGCACTGCCAGAACCGATGCGATCGTGCTTTGCTGGTCGCCACGCGCCGCCCCCGTGCGCCCATCAAGTTCAGGCAATACCACCGATGCCGCCAGATCCTGCGCCGCGCGCGATACCAGCGGGGCCACTGACAACTGTCGCAACTGGGTAATGATGCCGGCCAGCCGCACCGCTTCCTCGCTGAACTGGACCGAACGTGGCTCGACCGGCCCGGGTTCCACCGTCAATGTGCGCATCCGACTCAGGATCGCGTTGCCTTCGGCAAACGCGGCCTGCACCAACGGGGCCTGACTGGCGATTTGCGCCTCCAGACTGCGCAGTTCGTCCGACTTCTGCCGCAGCACCCGGAACACCGCACCGCGTCCGGCGAGGCCCGACAGGTTTCCATCCGCCTCTTGTTCGCTCAGATCCTCGAATGACTGCCGTACCCGTGCCACATCCCGCTCTAGCCCTTGTGCCGACACGGCAATCGCATTTGCGCGCTCCAGAGATGCTTGATATTCCTGCACCGTCTTGGCCAAATGCTGCTCGACCGCCGCCGATCCCGCCAATGCCGCCGCGTTCAACCATGATGACATCGCTATGATCGCCAACGAGCCAATCAGCATCGACACCATCAGTCCGATCCGCGACGCCATCGTGCGCACGGCGGGCAAGAGCCGCATCAAATAAGACCAGAACACGAATATTCCGACAGAAACCGCGATGGAATAGGACGCCGCTGCTGCAAAGCTCAACATGCCTGTATCGTCCAACAACGACGATACCCCCAGATAGGTGTAAATGCCGGACGCCACCGCCAGCACCCCCAGTGCCGCCCCGGTGATCCCGTCAAGCCAGCGCACATGCGCGCTCAATTCACTGGCGTATCGAATGCCCTCTGCGTCACCGCGCGAAATTTCCTCACCCATATGTCAAACCCTATCCACTGGAATGCTTTACTATATGGGGGCGCTTTGCAATTTGGCAAAACACCGCCCTGCGTGCACCACCTTATCGGCAAGGTCGCGCCTTCCCGTTTTCATCTTTCTACAAATACTTCTGCCGCGCCAAAGTTTTGCACAACGGCAGACAGGGAAATCCGGCTACAGACAGAAGAGCCGTCCCGGCCCCCACCCCTGCGCCTGCGCGCCGGCCAATCGCAGCATGTGCCACAACAGCGCCTGATTGGACGTCACCACCGGCAGCCCCAACTCGGTTTCCACCAGTTCGATTACAGGAAACGTCTGCAAATTGGTGCAACTGGCAAAGACTGCATCAACCCCGTCATCACGCCCGGCCTCCAGCATCGCGGCCCGCGTCGAATGTGGCGCGATACGCGCCACCCGTCGGTCATCACCTTCGCCGAAACTGATCTCGCGCACGACTTCAATCCCGCCTTGCGCCAGCAACGCGATCATCGGCGCGGTCACACTGGGCACATAGGGGGTCACCATGGCGATCCGTCGCGCTCCCAGCGCCTCCAGTGCCGCCTTTACCGCGCTGATCGGGTTGGTGACGGGCACGCCCGCCTGTGCCACCTGTATCGCGCGGGCCACCGCGTCCTCTCCGATCACGGTTGCCGCAGACGTACAGCCATAGCCGATCGCTGCCAGCCCGTCGGGCAGCAATCCCGCCGCCGTGGGCAATGCGCGCTCCATCTCGGCCAGCGTTTCGGGTGACACCTCGTTCTGATTAGGGATACGACTGTGCAGCAGTTGCGCATCGCGCCCGGCCAACACCTGTCGTGCCTCAAATTCCAACGTTTCATCAGTCCGCAGCACGATCAAACCCATCCTGACGCCGCCCCCTGCACCCTTGTTCAGATCGTAGTCCATCACTGTTCCTCCGGCCTGCTCAGGATGCCGCCCGACACAGCGGCGCGCACTCCCGTCGTGCCACGTACGGATGTTGGCAGCCCGCGCGCCACGCGCACCGCCAAAAATGCAAAGGCTTGCGCTTCTAGCATATCCCCGTCCAGGCCCACGGCCTCGACCGGCTCTACCGGGCAATCAAGTGCGGCACCCAACATGTCCATCATCACCGGATTGTGCCGCCCGCCTCCTGTTACCAACATGCGTTCGGGCGGGGTCGGGCAATGCTCCATCCCACGCAACACCGCTGCGGCGACCATCCCCGTCAGCGTCGCAACAGCGTCTGCATCGCTCAATTCCCCAACCAGCCCGATCATGTCGGCAAAGGCATCGCGATCCAGCGACTTCGGCGGCATGGCCATAAAATATGGCTCGTCAAGAAACAGCTCCAACGCGCCATCCACCACGTTGCCCCGTTTTGCCAGCCGACCGTCGCGATCATAGGGCTCGCCCCGCCGCGCCATCATCAGATCGTTGATCGGTGCATTCGCCGGGCCGGTGTCAAAGGCCAGCAACGCGCCCTCGTCCTCTGGTCGCGCGCAGCGCGGATCGACCCATGTGATATTGCCCACACCACCCAGATTAAGGAACGCCAGCGGCGCATCCGCCCCAATATGACGCGCGCAGGCAAAATGATAGAACGGGGCCAGCGGCGCACCTTGCCCGCCCAATTCGATGTCAGCACTGCGAAAATCCCAGACCACCGGGCGGTTCAGCGCCTCGGCCAGTGCCGCCCCGTCGCCGATTTGATGCGTACCACGCCCACGTGGCTCATGGACCAGCGTCTGACCGTGAAAGCCGACCAGTGCACCACGGTCAAGCCGTTGTAGAACCTCAATATGTGCCGCCATAACGACGGCCTCCGCTTCGGCCAGATCATCCCCCGGCCAGCGCCCCAACGCCGCTTTCAGCACGGCGCGTTCCGCATCCGAATAGGCCCGGTACGCAGTGTCGCCAAAGGCGAAAATGTCCTGTCCGTCGGTCTCGATCAGCGCCGCATCGACACCATCCAGAGAGGTGCCCGACATCGCCCCCAGCGCCCATAGGCGTCCGGCCTTCAACATGGCCTTTTCCTTTGCCCAATCCACACATATACATGCCGCGCAAACTTGCCCGGGACAAGCAATATGACCTACCACCCCAAATCAGAATTCATGGCAACGATGATGGCGCGCGGCTTTCTCGCCGATTGCACCGATTATCAGGGGCTGGATGACGCCCTGAGCGCTGGCATTGTGCCGACATATATTGGCTATGACGCCACAGCACAGTCGCTGCATGTCGGCCATCTGCTGAACATCATGATGCTGCGCTGGCTGCAAAAGACCGGGCACAAGCCGATCACGTTGATGGGCGGCGGTACGACCAAGGTCGGCGATCCCAGTTTTCGTTCGGACGAACGTCCGCTGCTCGGCCCTGAACAGATCGACGCGAATATCGCGGGTATGCAACGGGTCTTTGCCAACTATCTCAACTACGGCGATGGCGCACAGGACGCCATTATGATCAACAATGCCGAATGGCTGGATCAGTTGAACTATTTAGATTTCCTGCGCGACATCGGGCGGCATTTTTCGGTCAACCGGATGCTGTCATTCGAGTCGGTAAAGTCGCGCCTTGATCGCGAACAATCGCTGTCGTTCCTCGAATTCAACTACATGATCCTGCAAGCCTATGATTTTCTTGAGTTGAACCGCCGCTACGGCTGCCTGTTGCAGATGGGTGGTTCGGACCAATGGGGCAACATCGTCAACGGAATCGACCTGACCCGTCGTGTGCTGGACAACGAGATTTACGGCATGACATCGCCGCTGCTGACCACTTCGGATGGCAAGAAGATGGGCAAATCCCAAGGCGGTGCCGTCTGGTTGAATGCCGACATGCTCAGCCCCTATGAGTTCTGGCAATTCTGGCGCAACACCACCGACGCCGACACCGGACGCTTTCTCAAGCTCTACACCGAACTGCCTGTCGATGAATGTGATCGGCTGGGCGCATTGGCCGGATCAGAGATCAACGCAGCCAAGGTTATCCTCGCCAATGAAGTGACAACGCTGTTGCACGGCGCAGAAGCCGCGCAGACTGCGGAGGCGACCGCACGCGAGGTGTTCGAGAAGGGCGGCGTGGGGGATGATTTGCCCACCCTTTCGCTCACGACTGGCGACATCGGTGACGGCATCTCGATCGTACAGCTTATCGTGCGCGCGGGTTTGGCTGGCTCTGGTAAAGAGGCCAAACGCCTGATTTCCGAAAACGGCGCGCGGATCGACGACGAACCCCTCAGCAATGCGGGCCTGATGATCGACGCAGCGGCATTAGCCAGTCCGATCAAGCTGAGTGCCGGGAAAAAACGTCACGCGATTGTCAAACTCGATGGATAAGAGAACGTAAACAGTGCCGACGCAGGAGCCACCATGTCCGATCCGATCAAGAACGTCCTTTTCCTCTGCACGGGCAATTCTGCACGTTCGATTCTGGCCGAATCGATCCTGAATCGCGAAGGGTTGGGCCGGTTTCGCGCCTATTCAGCGGGCAGCGACCCCAAGGACAGCCCACACCCTCGCGCATTGCACCTGCTGGACAATATGAACCACCCCACCGGTGATCTGCGCGCCAAAAGCTGGGACGAGTTCGCCACACCGAACGCGCCACAAATGGATTTCGTATTCACCGTCTGTGACAATGCCGCCAATGAGGTCTGCCCGTTCTGGCCCGGTCAGCCGATCAGCGCGCACTGGGGTCTGCCCGACCCTGCTGCTGTCACCGGCACCGAGGCCGAACAGGCGCTTGCTTTTGCAGAAACCTACCGGATGCTGCGCAATCGCATTTCGATCTTTGTAAACTTGCCGATGAACCAGCTTGACGAGATGACCCTGCGGGAAAAACTGGACGAGATCGGTAAAGCGCAGGACACTGTCCCTGCACCGTGACAACATCCCGCAGGCCGGGCTTCAGTCCGGCACACGCGCGCCCCGGTTAACGCCCGGCCAACGCATCCCGCAACACGCCCGTAACCGCCTCGCGCGGGACGTCTGATGTCACAAAGGCGTCACCGATCCCGCGCGCCAGCACGAACCGCAGTTGACCGTCCAGCACTTTCTTATCCTGTCCCATCAACGCGACCAACGCCTCTTCATCTGGCAATTCCCCTTCAATATCAGACAGATCGACCTTCATATTCATGTCGCGCAGATGGGCGCGCACCCGGCTTGGGTCTTCTTGGCTGCATAGTCCCAGACGCGCGGACAGCTCAAACGCCAGTGTACAGCCGATGGCGACGCCTTCGCCATGCAGCAAGCGATCAGAATACCCAGTTGCCGCCTCCAGCGCATGACAGAACGTGTGCCCGAGGTTGAGCAATGCCCGGTCGCCTTGTTCGGTTTCATCGCGCACAACGATCTCGGCTTTCATCTCGACCGAACGTTTCACAGCCTTGATCCGTGCCGCCATATCACCATCGGCAGCACGCGAACCATTCACCTCAAGCCATTGAAAAAACGATGCATCTCCCAGCAGCCCGTATTTCACCACCTCACCGTAGCCAGTCAGAAAATCACGACGGCTAAGCGATGCCAAAACATCAGTATCGGCCAGAACGAGGCTGGGCTGATGAAATGCGCCTATCAGGTTTTTACCGTGCGGCGCATTGATTCCGGTCTTGCCGCCAACTGAACTGTCAACCTGCGCCAGCAGGCTCGTCGGTATCTGCACAAACCGAACGCCTCGGCGCAGGACCGCTGCCGCAAACCCCACCAGATCGCCGATGACACCGCCCCCCAACGCGATCACGATGTCATTGCGCTCGACCTTCTGATCCAGCAACCATTCCACCGTGCGCTCCAGATGCGGCCATGACTTGGTCGCTTCCCCAGCTGGCAGTTCCAGCGATTCCAGCTTTACTCCGTTCTGCGCCAGACCATTGCGCAAGGTTTCCAGATGCAGCGGCCCGACATTGTCATCCGTCACCACCACGACGCGCGGACGCTGTAGCAGCGGGGCAATCAGCCGCCCGGATTGCCCCAGCAGGCCCGGCCCCACATGCACGTCGTAGGCGCGCGATCCCAATGCCACATGCACGATTTCAGTCATGTATTTGCCTCCACCACGTCCGGACGTTGAACCAGCGCATCCATCACCTGATCCGTCATTTGATCAATCGAATATTCTGGCCGCGCCATCACGGCCAGATCAGCCTGCGCATAGATCGGCACGCGGGCGTCATAGAGCGCGCGTAGCGTTTGGTAGGGGTTATCAGTGCGCAACAGTGGCCGCGTGTCCTTGTGCCGAACCCGCCCCCACAGCAGCTTCAACTCGGCATTGAGCCAGACCGATACGCCCTTTTGCGAGATCAGCGCGCGATTGCGCTCGGACAAGAACGCACCGCCCCCTGTGGACAAGACGCAGCATTGCGTCTCCATCAGCCGGTCGATGACCTCTGTCTCGCGATCGCGAAAAAACGCCTCGCCGTCACGCTGAAAAATTTCTGCAATGGTCATGTTGGCGGCGGCTTCGATCTCGGCATCGGAATCAAGGAACTGTGCCCCGAGCCGCACCGCCAGAGCCTTGCCCACAGCGGTCTTGCCCGCGCCCATCATACCCACCAGAACAACGGTTTTCTTCAGTTTCCACGCCTTGGCTTCACTCACGCCTCGGCACTCCCCCGCCCAAATCGCATTTGAGGTGAACCAATGACGTGATCTTGTTGAAAAGGCCAGTTATAAGTTGGACAAAAGCAATAACTAATCAGGCAGGCTCATCGTGCTGAAAATCGTCAAGTGGTTGTTCTATTTGGCTATCCTCGCTTTCATAGGGCTGGTTGGCTATGCATATCTCGGGCCGTTTTTCGGCGCTGACTTCTCTCCGCCCGTCAATGAGATTCGGCAGGAAATCATCCTTGAGACAGGCTGATACATTTCTCGGTGCCGCTGTGTTTGCTTGCATGTCTTGCGGCATGGCAGGTGCCCAACAACCATTGTCGGCCATCGACTGGCTGAATGATCCCGGTGCGCCACCGTTGGCCGCACCTCGTCAGCCCGTGCAGAACGAGCCGCCCGTCAGCACTGGCGTGACCATCCCCGATGTCACCGTCATGCCGCTCGAAGAGGCTGGACACGAGGCCGTCGGCCTGCTGCCGCCATCCGTCACCGGGCTGCCCGATACACTCTGGTCAGCCAGTGCTGCCGCTGACATCCTGCCCCTGTGGCGCGATGTGGCGGCCGAACCACTGCCCGCGATACAGGCCTTATATTATACCCTGCTTCTGGCCGAGGCCGAACCTCCCCAAGGGGCCAAAGGCGCATTTCTAAAGGCCCGCGTTGATGCGCTAATCCGGTTCGGTGCGGTTGACCCTGCGCAGGCCCTGCTGGAACGCGCGGGACCGACGACACCGCTGCTCTTTCCCGCCTGGTTCGATTTGACCCTGCTCAGCGGGGACGAAGTGGAAGCCTGCACCGCGTTACGCGACACCCCCGGCCTGCACCCCGGATACGCGGCCCAAATCTATTGCACCGCCCTGACCGGCGACTGGCAAACCGCCTTTCTGCTGTACGACACGGCACAGGCGTTGGATGTTCTCCCCCCGACAGAAGCCCAGCTTCTGGCGCAGTTTCTTGACCCTGAAATGGCTGAAACAGCGATCTCTCTCGCGCCGGTCGCGCAACCTTCGCCGTTGCTCTTTCGGCTATACGAAGCGGTCGGCACACCGCTGCCCACACGCAATCTGCCTTTGGCCTTCGCCACTGCCGATCTACGCAACACCTCGGGGTGGAAGCCCGAACTGGAAGCCGCCGAGCGGCTGGTTCGCACCGGTGCATTGTCGGAAAACCGGCTGCTGGGCCTTTATACCGATCAGCGCCCTGCAGCATCGGGCGGTGTCTGGGAACGTGTGTCAGCCGTGCAAAAATTCGAGGCGGCTTTGGAAGCCCGCGACGTAGCCGCCGTCACCCGTACCCTGCCTCCGGTGTGGCGGCTGATGCGCGCCGAACACCTTGAAATCCCGTTCGCCAGACTTTTCTCGGCTCGATTGGCGCGGCTAGACCTGCCGCCACACGCCGCGACGCTGGCCTATCGCATCCTGTTGCTGACATCAGATTACGAAGAGATCGCCAATCGCGCCGGGGCGTCGCGCAGCGCCCTTTTCCTTGCCTCTGTCGCGCGCGGCGCACCCGACGCAACACTGGCCAGCAGCGGACCAGAGCGCGCCATTGCCGACGCATTTGCCACTCCCATCTCTCCTGCACTTGAACACGCGCAATTGCTGGCGGACGGCAAACTGGGCGAGGCGATCCTGTCGGCTGCCAATCAGGCCGATCAGGCGTCTGGCGATCTGGTCGATATCACGGCCGCTCTCGCCACCCTGCGCGCTGTCGGGCTAGAGGACACTGCGCGGCGCACAGCCCTGCAAATCCTTATTCTGGATCGCCGCGAATGAGTGACGGCACCACATGGATCTCCGCCTTTCTGGAGGCACAAGCCGCCGAACAGGGCGCGACAGAGAATACGCTCATGGCCTATGCACGTGATTTGGGCGATTTTCAGGAATGGCTGAGCCGCGCCGGGCACAACGTTGCCAATGCCAGCCAGTTGGACGTCGAAAACTACCTGATTCATTGCGAGGCTCAGGGGCTGGCGAAATCCACCCGTGCCCGCCGCCTTTCGGCGATCAAACAGCTCTACCGCTTTGCGTTCGAGGACCGGTTGCGCGCAGATAATCCGGCCATCCGCCTGAAGGGACCGGGGCGCGACCAACGTCTGCCGAAAACCCTGACCGAGGAAGAGGTCGATCGCCTGCTGGACGCCGCGCGCAGCCACGGACGCAATGCGCGCGACCGTTTGCGCAACACGTGTCTGATGGAACTGCTCTATGCCACTGGTATGCGTGTCACCGAACTCGTCTCGCTCCCGGTCACAGCGGCGCGCGGCGATCCGCGTATGCTGCTTATTCGCGGCAAAGGCGGCAAGGAACGCATGGTCCCCCTGTCATCCCCCGCACGCGTTGCACTGGCGGCGTGGTTGAAGGATCATGACGACCGCGCCGACGCTGCCCGCGCCAAAGGGGCAAGCCCCTCGCCATATCTCTTTGCTTCGGCGGGTAAACTTGGCCATCTCACGCGCCATCGGTTTTACGGCCTTATCAAAGAGCTCGCCGTTGCGGGCGGCGTCAGCCCGGCGCGCGTGACACCTCATACCCTGCGCCATGCCTTTGCCACGCATCTGTTGGCCAACGGAGCAGACTTGCGTGCGATTCAGACGCTTCTGGGTCATGCCGATGTCGCCACAACCGAGATTTACACGCATGTGCTGGAGGAACGGCTCAAGGCACTGGTTCTGGAGCACCACCCGCTGGCAAAGGGGTCAGATTAGTCGGCGCTACGCTTTCCAACCCTTGAACACCGCGCCACCTGCCCCCATAACCAGTTTTTGACAAACGATCTTCGAAGGACCCAATGGACCCCACCGGCGCGACGCTCGACGCGGCTTTCTGGCTTACCACCGGCGCAATTCTGGCGCTGCTGGTCCTCTCCGGCTTCTTCTCCGGCAGCGAAACCGCCCTGACCGCGGCCTCGCGGGGCAAGCTGCGCGCGCGTGCCGAGAAGGGCGATACAGGTGCCCAACGTGCGCTGGACATCACAGAAGACAACGAACGCCTGATTGGCTCGGTCCTGTTAGGCAACAATCTGGTCAACATCCTTGCTGCGTCGCTCGCCACGGCGCTCTTCACGCGGCTATTCGGCGAATCCGGCGTGGCACTGGCCACGCTGGTGATGACGCTGCTGGTTCTGATCTTTGCCGAAGTGCTGCCGAAAACCTATGCAATCACCAATGCCGAGGTGGCTGCCAGCCGCGTCTCGCCCGTGATCATGCTGGTCATTCGCGTGTTTTCCCCGGTGGTCGCCGCGGTCCGCTTTCTCGTACGTGGCATCCTTAGCCTCTTTGGCGTCAAAACCGATCCCGACAGCCACATCCTCGCCGTGCGCGAGGAAATTGCCGGTGCGCTCTATCTGGGCCAGTCCGAAGGCGTGGTCGAAAAAGAGGACCGCGACCGCATTCTGGGTGCGCTTGATCTGGGCGAACGCGCGGTCGAGGAAATCATGCTTCACCGCAGCCAGATCGAGATGATCGACAGCAGTTCAGAGCCGCAGGCGATTCTGGATCAATGCCTGCAAAGCCCCCATACCCGTCTGCCCGTGTTCAAGGGCGACCCCGATAACATCATCGGCGTGGTACATGCCAAGGATCTGTTGCGCGCCATGCACAAACTGGTTCTGGGGCGCAACGGTGCGCCGTCAGCGTTGCGCAATTTCGATATCTCCAGCGTCGCGATGAAACCCTATTTCGTACCCGAAACCACGACACTCGATGACCAGATGCGCCAGTTCCTGCGCATGCGCACGCATTTCGCGCTGGTGGTGGATGAATATGGCACCCTGCAAGGCCTGATCACGCTGGAGGACATCCTAGAGGAAATCGTCGGCGAAATCACCGATGAGTTCGACCCAGAGGCCGAACATTCCTTGAGAAAGGGCGACGACAACCAGTTTATCGTTGATGGTGCTATGACCATCCGCGACCTGAACCGCGCCACCGACTGGTCTCTGCCCGACGACGCGGCCAACACAGTTGCGGGCCTCGTGATCCACGAGGCGCAGATGATCCCCAAAGTGAACCAAGTGTTCAATTTTCACGGTTTCCGTTTCGAGGTCACCGCGCGCAAGGACAACCGGATCACCAAGTTGAAAATCAGCGAGCTTTAGGCCCACCGGCGCCGCAGGCGCGCTATTTGCCGCCGCTCTGCTGGTCCAGCATACAGATATGCAGTTTCTCACCGCGCGCAACACGTTCGGCCTGCAAATCGTCCAGCCTCGCCGCCCCCATGCACCAGCGATAATGCGTTTGTGTATCCGTCGCCCAGCGACCCCCGCTGAACCCACACTCAAAGCTGGCCGCCTTTCTTGCATTATCCGCCGCCGTCACGGCATAGCTTTGGCAGGTGGCCTCGTCGGGTATGGTTGAGCCTGCCCCGTGTCCGGTGCTTCCGCCGCCCGCCTGCCCGCGACATGCCTTAATCGCGCCGCGCCGTCCCGCGTTACGCGTTCGCGCCGCATCGAGATTGCCGACCTGCATGCACCAATCAAAATGCCCGCCTGCGTCACCGGACCATTCGCGCCCGTGCAACCCACAGCCCAACGCCTGCGCCTCTTCAAACAGGCCCACGGCCTCGCGCGCGTATTTCCGGCATCCCCGTTTCAGCGCGGGGTTGTGTACGGGTTCTGGTTCAACCACCGGCGGATACCCCGAGTAACCCGGGTTTCGGCGCACGTTCTGGTAGCGCAAGACAACGTCGGCGGCACCGTTGTAGCCTGCCCCGTGCCGACGACCGCCATAGACGCGACCGCTTTGCCCTAACCTTAGCGTCTGTCGTGCCGCCCCGCCCGCGATCACACGTGCATGTCGGTCACGCGGCGCAACTTGTAACTCTAACCGCCCGCCAGTTTCTCCGGGCGCAAAGCCGATGAAATCCTGCCCCGAGCGGTCCTGTTCAGAACCACCCAGCCGAAACTGTACCAACGCATCGCGGGGGACGTTATCGATCACGATACGAATGCCCGCCCGGTGTTGTGACATCGCCCCGACGGGCGTGCGATAGAAGCGGCGTGGCTCTGCCCAGGTCTCTTGCCAGTCAAAGCTCTGACGACAGCGCGGACGTCCGAGCCAGCGCGGCCGGTTCGGGTCCTGATCGCGCAGATGCAGATCACCGAAAAATGCCATCTCGTAGGCGCCTTCGCGCGGTTCTGCCAATCTTGCATCAAGCCCCACCTCGGGGATCTCGACCACCAGCCGCCCGATCTCGGGGCTGGTGTCACCCGGTGCGCATTTAAAGTAGATTTCGCGCGCCTCGGCCTGTGGTGCGCCCAGCACTGCCGCCAGTATGATGCCCACCCCGCCAATCATATTTCCTGCGCTTTTTCGCACACGCCCTACAGATGTCAGCCTCATGGTAAGCAGTCCTCCGGTTGTTCCGATGAGATACCTGCAATTCTACGTGCTGCAGGATCGGACAGACAATGTCCCCCGGATGTTATCGGATAACAATGGCGTCCGGTATGGTGCAAAACCATACCGAAACGGCCTCGACCTCACACTGCTGCGATGCGAGAATTCAGCAGCTTACGGATCATGCCTTGAACCATCGCGGCGTTTTGCATGATCACGGCACCGCCCGTTATCACGCCCGCAACTTCTCGCCTTTTGGGTCGAACGGCGGTTCTGCAAGGATCACCGCCCGGTGTGGTCGCCCGAGGATCATCACCTCGACGGTATCGCCCGGCACCGCACCCTTCACATATCCCAGCGCCAGACTCATCCCCACGGTATAGCCATAGGTCCCCGACGTGACCCGCCCGATCCCCTTGCCATCCTTGAAAATCGGTTCGCCGCCCGTCGCATCGGCGTTCGATGCTGCGGTGTCATCCTCGTTCACATGCAACAACACCAGCGTTTCGCGCGGGGCGTTGTCCATGACCTTGGCCAGCGCGGACTTGTGCAAAAACTCCTTGTCCATCTTGCACAACCCCGCCAGCCCGACCTCTTGGGGCCAGTATTCGGGGCTGTATTCCCGGCTCCACGACCCGTACCCTTTTTCGACCCGCAAGCTCATCAATGCGCGCCCGCCGACAGGCCCTGCGCCGATCTCCTTTCCGGCAGCAATCAGCGCCGCATATAGCTGCGCCTGATCTTGGGTTTTGCAATGCAGTTCCCATCCCAGATCACCGGTAAAACTGACCCGCAGTGCAAGGCACTCCACCCCCGCCAGTTCGATCATCTTCGACCGTATGAACGGGAAATCCTGCGTCGACAGTGATGTATTCGTCATGTGTTGCAGCATGTTACGCGCCTGCGGACCGGCCACGTTGAAACCGCACATTGCCTCGGTATGGCTCTCAAACACTGTGTCATCGGGCAGCGGCACCATGTCGAGGAACCGTTTGTGATACCGCTCCGCCATGCCTGATCCGATGATCCAGAATTCCGCGTCGCCGGTGCGCGTCACGGTAAAATCCCCAGCAATCCCGCCGCGCACCGAAATCAGCGGCGTCAGGCAGGACCGGCCGACAGAGTTGGGCATCCGGTTGGCGAAAACGGCGTTCAACCAATCCTCGGCCCCCGGCCCCGCACAGCGGTATTTGGCAAAGTTCGAGATGTCGATTATTCCCGCCCGCTCGCGCAACATCTGGCATTCATCGCCCACCGGCCCCCACCAGTTCTGTCGGGTAAATCCGTTGGTGTCCGTTGCACCCGGCGCATCGGCGAACCACAAGGGATGCTCCCACCCATAATTGAGACCGAACACCGCGCCCATTTCCTTTTGCATCTCGTAAACCGGCCGCACCCGGCACGGACGCCCTGCGCTGCGTTCCTCGTTGGGAAAGTGGATAGCAAAGCGATGCGCATACTGGTCGCGCACCTTGGCCTTGGTAAACGCTTTGTCCGCCCAATGCCCGAACCGTGCCATGTCCCATGCGAACATGTCGTACTTCATCTCGCCCTCTGTCACCCACTGGGCGACCATCAGCCCCATGCCCGCTGACTGACTGAACCCCGGTATGATCCCGTTACAGCAGAAATATCCTTTGAGTTCGGGCACCGGCCCAAGGATCACGTTGCTGTCCGGCGACCAGATCATCGGGCCATTGATGACCCGTTTGATCCCGGCCTCACCCACGGCCGGCACGCGGTCGATGGCGCGCATCATGTTCGGCTCGATCCGGTCCAGATCATCGGCAAAGAGGTCATGGGCAAAATCCAGCGGCGTGCCATCTTCTGCCCAGAACTTCATGTCCCGTTCATAGGCTCCGATCAGCAGGCCCTTACCCTCTTGGCGCAGGTAATATTCGCCGTCGCGGTCCGCGACGGATGGCAGGCGACGATCCATGCCAGCAATCTCGGCGATGGTTTCGGTCACGAAATATTGGTGTTCGGTCGGTTGCAATGGCAGCTCGATTCCCGCCAATGCCGCAACTTCGCGCCCCCAAAGCCCCGCAGCATTGATCACCCATTCGGTCTGGATATTGCCCTTGGGCGTCTCTACGATCCAGCTGCCATCCGGTTGCGCCACAGTGCCCGTCACGGGCGTAAAGCGATGGATTTCGGCCCCGTTCTGCCGTGCGCCGGCCGCATAGGCATTGGTCACGCCAGACGGGTCCACGTTGCCGCCATCCGGCTCCCACATGATGCAGCGAATGCCGTCGAAATTGACCAGCGGATGCAGTTCTTCTGCTTTCGCACGGTCGATCTCGTGAAAATTCATCCCGTATAGCTTGGCCTTGGCCGCTTGCAGGCGCAGCTGGTGTTCGCGCGCTTCGGTCTGCGCCAGATAGAGGCTGCCGGGCTGAAACACGCCACAGCTTTGGCCGGTTTCCTGCTCTAGCGAATTATACAGGTTCATCGTGTAGTGTTGCAGGCGACTGATGTTGGCGCTGTCGTGCAACCCGTGGATATTGGCCGCCGCATGCCATGTACTGCCACTGGTCAGCTCGTTGCGTTCCAGCAGGACGACGTCGGTCCAGCCCTGTTTAGTCAAATGGTAAAGGATCGAGCATCCGATGACGCCGCCGCCGATCACGACGGCCTGTGCATGGGTTTTCATGGGTTTGTCCCTGGCTGTGTCTGCTCCAGACTTACTTCACCCGCATCTCGCAAATTGCCAGATGGCGACAGATCACGTCGCGGGAATACAAGTGCCTGAAAATCTGCAAGGACGGCCAGAAGGCCAGAATACGCCGCACCTAGGGTTCGGGGTGCAGCGGGCGCAACCCTTTCGGTACGCGGTTGCGCGCGTCACTATAGTCTTTTCGCGCGTCCTCCAGTGCGATCCGCGCATCGACCTTCTTACCCACATCCCCGAAACGTTCGGCGACCGCCGCCTTGCCGTCCGCATCCATGTAGCGTTCATATGCTGACATGGCGGCCAACCCGCGCAAGATCCCGTTAGCATAGTACCCCAATGCCGCGTTTTTCTTGTGCGCGCCGCGATAGCGTTGGAGCTGCGTGTAGACGTTGTTCGCGTCAATCTTTTGCTCGGCGGTCTTGGCTCGATCCACCAGCCCGTCAACCATCGATTTGAACGCCTTCATGCGCTTCGCCGAGGTGGCCAACCCTTTCAGATTGTCCTCTTTCGCATATTTGTGCAGCTTGTCATGCGCCTGTTGCGCAGGACCGTTGCGAGAGGCGCGCAGACTGTCTGTATTGGGAATGAACGGACCCTGCGGTTCCTTCTTTGCGGCTTTCTTCGGCTTTTTCTTGTTCGCTGGCTTTTGGGGTTGCTTTTTGAACGCCTTCTTCTTGGGCTTCTTATTAAACAGATTTGGCCCGTCACCTCCGCCGCTAGCGTAGACCGCCGAATCACCCAGCCCGTCCGGGCCGCTGGGCAAGAACGAAAATAGCGCGATCACGATAATGGTTGAAATCAGAACCCGCAGCATGGCATCACTCCCACCTCGATTAACGTCACGTAAGCCAAATGGTGCCGCGAAACAAACTTATCAGCCATACACCTCAGTTGTGATCCCCCGGCGCTGTCGATTTGGGAACGTTGCGGCGCACATCCGCATGCGCGCTGCTCCGCAAATCTGCCCGATCATCCTCGAACGGTAGCGACCGCATCGCCCGCACCAGATAGCGTCGCGCGGCGTGTTCCGCAGCCTTGGCCAGTCCGACATCGGGATGCCGCATCAAGCCGCCCAGCGTCGCCTGCAGATGCTGTTGCACCTCGACCAGTGCCGCCCCGTCACGCGCCAGCGCGCTGTACCCGTCCTCGATCAAATCCGAGGGCGACAAGGGCGGCACATAAAGGCGGCTCAGTTCAGGGGACTCCTCGTTGTCCTCTTCGGTCCAGTAACTCGACAGGATGCGCCCGATCCGCGTAATCACATCGATCGCAGTGCCCGGATCATTGATCCCCGGCGACAGCGCCTTTGATGCCATTTCTCCCATGACGATCAGACCAAAGCGTGGATCCTGATCATAGGTACGCAGATCGCCGATGATGACATGATCGCGAATGAGCGACGACAGCCCTTCGCTGCTGTCATCGTCTTCCGCCTTAGCATCCCATACGCCGCCGACCCAGACCAACGGTTGGTTAAGGAACACGAAACTACCCACTGCCTGCGTCAGATACAGATCCACATCAAAGCGTTTGGCCGCCGCATTCAGCCCCTCGGGATAGATATGCTGCACATAGCCGCTCTGCTTGGCACAGATCGGTTGCAGATCCTCGGGCAGATCATCCGGCAACGGATTGGCCCCCAGACAGGGCGTTTTCAGCCGTTCCTTGAACTGGCGAGTGGTGATGTCCTCGACTTGCCGTGTCGTATCCAACAGGCTGCCGAACGTTTGCAGGTGCAGAACCCAACGCACCAGATTGACCACGACAAAGACCAGCACCAACACCGTCACCCAGAACACGACAAAGGCGTGATCATCCCCGAACACCGCCACCTCGCGCATCACGATTGCCACCAGCGCATAGACATAGGCCCCGATAAACGCGGCCAGCGTTTTCTGCGTGGTCTTGTCCTGCATGATCAACTGATGGACCCGTGGGGTCCATTGCGTGGAGGAACTGCGGTAGACCGTGACCATAACTGTCATGCTGAAAATAGTGACCGCCAGCATCGCATTGGCGATAATATCCAACAGCCGGTCGACCGACGCGCCGTTGACCCGTCCTCGGACCTCTTCTGGCAACCAGATGCCTGCCAACTGCGCAAGCCCCAGCGATACAACGGCCAGAAGGCCCATCGCCACCACCCGCACCCACAGCTTGCGTGCGTACTGGCGTGCCATGCGCAGCAGTGTTGCGGGCAATAGGCGGATGTCATCCATGACGTGTTAACCCCGCGCTACGGCAAAGGTTTCCCCCGGCAGAATATATTTCCATTCGGTCGGTACTTCTCCCCCACCTCTTAACGCGTCAGGCATATTGGTGGCCGGGTAAATATCCTGCGCATGGCCTCGCGGCACCCCGAACCTTATCCTCGTTATCTGCGCGCGCTACCAGATAATCATCCTGTAAAAATGCCGTCTTCAGATCTGCGCTCTTCTCGGCCGCCTTGTTGTACTGGCGCCGGATCGTTTTGAGCCGCTCCAACTCTCGCGCAGCGGCAATTGGTACCCGTAGGTTGCGGGCGACCCGACAGCCAACACACTTGTCATCGGAAACCGAGGTAAAGCTCGAAATACCCTCCCACCTTGAGGCTAACGCCCGTCTTTGCAATCGGTCAAGAAAGTCGAGAACCACCCACACCGCAGAGCCCATTCACGACAAGTCATGTCGCAATGCTACTTGCACGGGGTCGAACATACCCCCACGCTGCCCCTAACCAAGAGGAGATCCGCCATGAGAACCACCACCAGAGTTGCCGTGATCGGCGGCGGTGTCGTCGGATGCAGCGTACTTTACCACCTGACCAAGCTGGGCTGGTCCGATGTGATGCTGATCGAGCGGTCCGAACTGACCAGCGGCAGCACATGGCATGCGGCGGGCGGGTTCCACACCCTCAATGGCGACACCAACATGGCCGCATTGCAGGGCTACACCATCAAACTGTACAAGGAACTGGAGGAGATCACCGGCATGTCCTGCGGACTGCACCATGTCGGTGGCATCACGCTCGCGGACAACCGTGACAGGTTCGATATGCTCATCGCGGAGCGGGCCAAGCACCGCTACATGGGGCTGGAGACCGAAATCGTCGGGCCCGAGGACATCGCGAAAATCGCCCCCGTCACCAATACCGACGGCATCATCGGCGCGCTCTACGATCCGCTTGACGGTCATCTCGACCCGTCGGGCACCACACACGCCTACGCACGTGCCGCACGTATGGGCGGTGCGGAGATTGAGACGCATTGCAAGGTGACAGAGACCAACCAGCGTCCTGATGGCACATGGGATGTGGTCACCGACAAGGGCACGATACATGCCGAACACATCGTCAACGCGGGCGGCCTGTGGGCGCGCGAGGTCGCTGCGATGGCCGGCGTCTATCTGCCGCTGCACCCGATGGAGCACCAGTATATCGTCACCGACGAAGTGCCCGAAATCGTCGAGATCATCAATGGCGGCGGCGAACACCCGCATGTCATGGATCCCGCCGGCGAGTCCTATCTGCGTCAGGAAGGGCGCGGCCTGTGCATCGGGTTTTACGAGCAACCTTGCAAAGCGTGGGCTGTGGATGGAACACCATGGGACTTTGGGCATGAACTCTTGCCCGATGATCTGGACAAGATCGAGGCCAGCATCGAATTTGCCTATCGCCGCTTCCCGGCACTAGAGCGCGCGGGCGTCAAATCGGTCATTCATGGCCCCTTCACCTTTGCCCCCGATGGCAACCCGTTGGTCGGACCAGTGCCGGGCATGCGCAATTACTGGTCCGCATGCGGCGTCATGGCCGGGTTCAGTCAGGGGGGCGGCGTCGGGCTGATGCTGGCGCAATGGATGATCGACGGCGAATGCGAACGCGACGTGACGGCGATGGATGTGGCGCGCTTTGGTGATATCATCACCCCCGGCTACACCCTGCCCAAGGTGATCGAGAACTATCAAAAACGGTTTTCCGTCGCTTACCCGAACGAGGAACTGCCTGCAGCCCGTCCGTTTCGTACGACACCAATGTACGACATCTTTGACAGCATGGGCGCGGTCTGGGGTCAGCAATACGGACTGGAAGTGGTCAACTACTTTGCCGCAGGGCATTCGCCCTCAAACCATGATGCGGCAGGACAGGAAAAAGAGCCGCGTTACGAGACCCCGTCATTCCGACGTTCCAATGCCTTTGACGCCACCGCGCGCGAGGTCCGCGCCGTCCGCGAAGCCGTGGGCATCAACGAAGTGCACAATTTCGGCAAGTACCTTGTTACCGGCACCGGCGCGCGCGCGTGGCTCGACCGGATCATGGCCGGACGTATCCCCAAACCCGGTCGGTTATCGCTGACGCCAATGCTGTCGGCCAAGGGGCGGCTGATAGGCGATTTCACCGTGTCCTGCCTCAGCGATCAGGCGTTCCAACTCACGGCGTCCTATGGCGCGCAGGCAGTCCACATGCGCTGGTTCCAGCGCAACGAGGCCGACGGTGTGACGGTCGAAAATGTCAGTGACCGCCTGAACGGGTTCCAGATCGCAGGACCAAAGGCACGCGACGTCCTGCTGGCCTGCACCCGCGATCCGATCGGCGATATGCGTTTTATGGATCTGCGTCATGCCAATATCGGCATGGCCGAATGTCTGGTGCAACGGGTCAGCTACACCGGCGATCTGGGATACGAGATTTACTGCGATCCGATGGCGCAACGCACCCTATGGGAAACTCTTTGGGAAGCGGGTCAGGAGCACGGAATGCGTCCGTTCGGCATGCGTGCGATGATGTCCCTGCGTCTGGATAAATTCTTTGGCTCATGGCTCAATGAATTTTCGCCCGACTACACTCCAGCAGAAACGGGCATGGATCGGTTCATCCAATGGTCCAAGAACACCGACTTCATCGGCCGTGCCGCCGCCGAGGCCGAGCGCAGCACAGGCGCGGCGCGGCAGCTCTGCGCCTTTGAGGTGGACGCATCAGATGCGGACGCAGCGGGCTACGAACCCGTCTGGCTGGGTGGGGATGTGATCGGCTTCTGCACCTCGGGCGGTTATTCGCACCATGCGGGCAAATCCATCGCACTGGCGCTGATCCCCAGAGACAAGGCAGAAAACGGTCTGGCAGTGCAGATCGAAATCCTAGGGCAGATGTGCGATGCAACGCTGATCACCACGCCGCTGTTCGACGCTGATGGCGCGCGAATGCGTGGCTGATGACCTGATCGCATGGTATCAAGGCCGCCAGCCCCTGCGCGATCCACGTCCTACCGCTTGGAAATTCTTAGCCAGATCCCGTCCTTGCCCCGCACGGTCAGATGCGCCACCGGCATCGCGGGCCGTTCTGCCACCACATCGAACCGATAGGCCCGCACCAGCATCGCCAGCAGCAGCACGCCCTCGATCATCGCGAATCCCGCCCCGGTACAGACCCTTTGCCCGGCAGAAAACGGCATGTAGGCGTTGCGCATGCAGGCCTTGCCATTCTCGGTGCCATAGCGTCCGGGATCGAACACATCAGGTTCGTCCCACAGGCGCTCGTGCCGGTGCAGGTGCCACGGGCTGAGGACGATCTGCGATCCACGCCGCACCGCACGCCCGCGGAACGTCTCATCCTGCGACGCTTCGCGCACCATCATCGGCACCGGCGGATAGAGGCGCAGCGTCTCGCGGAACACATCGCGCGTGATCCGCAGCTTGGACATATGCGCAAATTCCGGTGTGCCATCGCCGAACGCGGTATTTGCCTCTGCCGCCACCTGCTCTTGCCAGTCTGGAAACATCGCCAGCAAATAGAGCGCCCACGCCAACCCCGACGCGCTGGTTTCGTGCCCCGCAAGAAAGAATATCGCCACTTGATCGACCATCTCTTCGGTCTCGAATGTCTTGCCGTCCAGCGGGTCCGGCGTGGTCATAATCTTGGTTGCCAGATCATCCGGCGCCGCGCCTGCCTCAATCTCGGCCATGCGCGCAGCGGTCAGTTGTGTAATCAGCCCGCGAATGATCGCTGCGGTCGCCTTGGTCCGGCGCGCATGAAATCGCGGCACCCAAGACGGCAACGGCAACAGCGCCCCGAGGTTCACTACCGGTTGCGCGCGCTGATGTTCGCGAAATTCGGCAAAAACGCGGCCCGCGATCTCGTTTTCAATCGGGATGGAAAAGAGTGTGCGAAAAATCACATCCGCCGCCACATGGCTGGTCTCTGCCTCGATCTCGCGCGGGCTGCCATCAGCCATTGCAGCCAGCCGGGCCACGGCACTCTGTCCTGCGGCGCACATCGCCGGAAAGATGCCCTTTAGCCGCCCACCCTCGAACGCCGGATCAATGATCCGACGCTGCCGTTTCCACACATCACCATTGGTGACAAAGACCGAGTTGCCCAATAGCGGTGTCAGCCCTTCGCGCACGCGGTTCGATTTCGGAAAATCATCGGGGCGCTGTTTCAGCACCAGATCGACCAGCTCCGGCTGGTTGCACATGTAGGAGCGGAAGAACGGCGTGCGAAATTCGGCCATCCATGCCCGATAGAGCCGCGCAGGCTGCGCCGACAGTATGTCCTGCCGAAAGAGCCGCAAATACCGCCAAAGCGATACGCGCCCGGCGCGCGCCGGTGGCTTGGGTGGCAGAGTCACGCGGCAATATCCCGAAATTTATTCACTGGCTTCTCAATCCGGCTTTTCGACGGGGGGCGCCCGTCATAGCGCGCCGCCAGCGTTTGTGGCCCTGCAGTGATCTGGAAATAGTCATAATCGCCGGGCCGGTCAAAGGCACAGAGATACTGGAAATGCAGACGAAAGAACTTCCACCGCAACTCTTTCCACCGCTCCGGGCTCAGCGTCTGGGTAAACGCCGCCGACACCACCAATGGCCAGCGTTTGGCATCTGTCGCGACGCCAGAGACACTGACCGGATCACATAGCGCAAAGGCACAACCATCCCCCGGCGCGGTCACGTCGACCCATGTCAGTTCGTCCCGCTCGCTCAGGTATTGCAAATCGGCGCGCAGCCGTTGCGCATCCGGCAGGAACGACACCATCGGCACCACTTGGCCCAGCGATAGAAACGACAGGGTCGGGCCGTTCGCGGGTGCCCGGCGCTCGCGGATCAGGTCCGCCAGAATGGACACGGCCAGATGCGCGCCAGACGAATGTCCGACGACCAGCACCTCGTCCACATCCCCGGTCAGCGCCGCCGCGATCTCTTCGGTGAATTCCGCCATGCGCGCCTCTAACTCGGGCGGGTTGGCACCCCGGTGACGCGCCGAATAGGCATAATCATGCATCAGATAATAGGCAAAAAACTTGCCATCCTTGGCCTTGAACCACACCAACAGTCGCCAGAACGCCAGCGCCCCCAGCGCGGCTGACAGGCCTGTACCCACTGTGATGAGCGGCGCATAGGACGGATCGGACCATATCGCGCGCTCCAACTGATCCGTGGCGAACATCCCCAGCCACAACATGGCAGCAAAGGCGAAACACGCCAGCATCAACTGCACCAGCAAAAAGCCCACCGGGTACAACGCCGCGATCACCGGCCCCTTGCGCAGCCGCATGAGCCGCCCCAGCGCGCCGCTCGCGATATAGGTCCATGCCGTGCGACCCAACTGCATGTAGGTGGCAAAAATGCCCTGCTCCATCGAATCGCGGACGATATCGGACCAGACCAGCACATCGAACTCTGCATGGGTTGTCTGTCCGTCAATGTCCCCCTCGACGCGCCAGCCATAGCGTGCGGTGCCGGTCTTGGGTTTTAACGTGACCTCATACCCCGATATCGCCGCCTGTGCCGCACTTTCCGTGCGATACAGTTCGCGGTAGCGCCGCGGATGAATGGGATCATAGCCGGGGATATAGAACACCCGGCGTGTTGTGACGGTCTTGGTGGCGATGCTGCTCATGCCATACCCTTTGGGCGTTGTCTTTTGGCAATGCTACAGCATGAGTTTGGCAAGAGTAAGGCCCACGACCCGGCCATCGCCTCCGCATAGCCCGCCGCGTAGGCCGGGCTTCAGCCCGGCACGCCGCCTAGCCCAACACCGCCAGCGCCGGAAATGTCTCTAACAACCAGAAGGCAAAGGCCGAGAACCCGCCCGTCAACATCAGCAGGCCGATGGTCCACAACAGCAACCCCATCACCCGTTCAATCTGCTCCATATGCCGCTTCATCCAGCCCATCGTGCCGGTGAGACGCGGTAGGAACGCCGCGACCAGCAAAAAGGGCACGCCCAGACCGATAGCATAGACTGCCAGCAGCAGCGTGCCCCGCATCACCGATGCCTCAGACGCCGCAAGCGACAGGATCGCGCCCAACTGCGGACCGATGCAGGGCGTCCAGCCAAAGGCAAAGGCCAGCCCCAGCACATAGGCCCCAAAGGCGCTGCCACCCCGGTCGCCTGCATCCATACGGGCCTCGCGGTCAAGGAACCCGATGCGGTAAATGCCGATAAAATGCGCCCCGAAAACCATGACAACAATTCCAGCTACAGTGTTGAAAACGCTCTGATATTGCAAAAACACCGTGCCGATGACCGACGCGGTGAACCCCAACAGGAGAAAGATCGTCGACAGGCCCATCACAAAGAACAACGCCGGGACAATGGCCCGCCCCCGCGCGCCGCGATCCTCGCTGAGATCGCCCACTGTCACGCCGCTCATATATGCCAGATAGGGTGGCACAATCGGCAGCACACACGGGCTGAGAAATGACAGGACACCGGCAAGAAGTGCCACGACCATCGCGGGAATCAGGCCCGCATCTATGATTTCGATTCCGAACATGCCCCCGCCTTAGCGCAATTCATGGACGGCGTCACCGCGCGCAATGTCACAACTTTGTGGACAGCGGCACCCGGCATGATTATCTGCGCCACTATGGAAAAAATCGATGCCATCGGGCTGCTATGCCCCCTGCCCGTCCTGAAACTGCGCAAGCGGCTTAAACCACTGCCCGCCGGTAGCGAAATCGTCCTGTGTGCGGATGATCCGGCGGCCGTGATCGACGTACCGCATTTTTGCACCGAGGCGGGTCATACGCTGCTCTCTGTGACCGAAGCCGACGGTCATACCATCTACCGGGTGCGCAAAAGCGACTGAGGCGCTGCGCGGCTTTTACACCGCACAACGCCTCAGACAGTCATCTCGTTAAGAAACTGGCCTAACCACCCCGCAGTCAGCGGCCCAGTGACCACCATCCCTTGCGCTTGGGTTTGTCTTCCTGCGGTTCAGGCTCTGGTGCAGGAGGTGCCACAGGCTCTTTCATCACGGCGGTTTCGGCCTCTTGTTCAACAACCGGCTCAATAGCCTGCTGCGCCACAGGTTCCGCTGCCGGTGTGGGCTCTGCCACCGGCGCAGGTTCAGGCGTAGCCTCTTCAGTAGCCGCAGCATCGGCGGCGATGTCTGACTTCTTGGCACGCGGTTTGCGGGTGCGCTTTGGTTTGGGCGCTTCTTCCGGCGTATCGGCAGCAGCATTGTCACCCGTTGCGGCCGCGTCAGCCGTCGCCTCTGCCTCTACATCAGCCTTCTTGGCGCGCGGTTTACGCGTGCGCTTCGGTTTGGGCTTCTCGACCTCTTCGCCAGCAGGATCCGCCGATTCTTTGGCGTCGGATTGCGCAGTCTTCTTCTCATCAGAATCCGGCTTGGTATCTGGCGCGGCATCGGCGTTGATTGCGTCATCATTGCCGTCGTTGCCATTCTCGTTATCGCCACCATTCTCGTCATCGTTGCGATTCTTGCCACCGCGGCTACGGCTGCGACGCCGACGACGGCGCTTTTTCGGCTTGTCGTCGCCGCCCTCCGTATCGGTGTCGGCCCTTGGCGCCTCGTCCGGATCGGCGTCCTGCGTTCCGCTCTCATCAATATCGGCCATCAAAGAACTGTCCACCGATACCACCGGTGCAGTGACTTCGGGCACGGCGCGGGTGGCGGTCTTGAACTTCTCCAACGTGAAATCAGGGCTGATCAGGCTCGGATCGCCCTCGATCCGCACCGAAAGACCATAGCGCGCCTCGATTTGCGCTACATGTTCGCGCTTTTGGTTCATCAGGAAGTTTGCGATCCCCACCGGTGCACGCACCAGCACTTCGCGCGAGCGGCGACGTACGCCTTCTTCCTCGATCTGACGCAAAATACTCAGCGCCAGATTGTCGTCTGACCGGATCAATCCGGTGCCGTGGCACGATGGGCACGGCTGCGTCGTCGCCTCGATCATGCCGGGGCGCAGACGCTGGCGGCTCATCTCCATCAAGCCAAAGCCCGAAATGCGGCTGACCTGAATACGCGCCCGGTCGGTCTTCAGCTTGTCTTTCATCCGCTTTTCGACCGCGGCGTTGTTCTTGCGCTCATCCATGTCGATAAAGTCGATGACAATCAGACCCGCCAGATCGCGCAGACGCAACTGACGCGCCACCTCTTCGGCGGCCTCAAGGTTGGTCTTGGTCGCGGTATCCTCGATCGAGCCTTCCTTGGTGGCCCGACCAGAGTTGACGTCGATGGCGACCAGCGCCTCGGTCACGCCGATCACGATGTAACCACCCGATTTTAGCTGAACCGTCGGGTTGAACATCGAATTCAGATAGGATTCCACCTGAAAGCGCGCAAAGAGCGGCATCGTATCCGCGTAATGGCGCACGTTCTTGGCGTGGGACGGCATGATCATCTTCATAAAGTCTTTGGCGATGCGGTAGCCGCGTTCGCCTTCGACCAGAACCTCGTCAATCTCGCGATTATAGAGATCGCGAATCGAGCGTTTGATCAGGTCGCCCTCTTCATAGATCTTGGCCGGCGCGATAGATTTCAGCGTCAGTTCGCGGATTTGCTCCCACAGACGTTGCAGATACTCATAGTCGCGTTTGATTTCGGATTTGGTCCGCTTGGCACCCGCCGTGCGCACGATCAGACCCGCGCCCTGTGGCACGTCGATCTCGTTGGCGATCTCTTTCAGCTTCTTACGGTCCGGCGCGTTCGTAATCTTGCGGCTGATACCACCCCCGCGCGCCGTGTTAGGCATCAACACACAGTAACGACCGGCCAGCGACAGATACGTGGTCAGGGCAGCGCCTTTGTTTCCGCGCTCTTCCTTGACGACCTGCACCAGCAGGATCTGGCGCACCTTGATGACTTCTTGAATCTTATAGCGTTTGGGACGCGGCTTGCGCGGCGGGCGGATGTCGTCTTGATCGTCTTCGTCGGCGACAACCTCGATGCTGGAATCCTTGCGCGACGCGCGGGTTTTGCTGTCTTTGTCACCGTCACCGTCACTGTCAGCATCACCTTCGGCGTCATCCTCGACGCCGTCTTGGTTTGCGTCGGCATGATCATCGCCACCGGTCGCATCAGGCGTTTCGGCAGTTGCCGCGTCTGCTTCAGGCTCTTCGACCGGCGTCTCGGCAACCCGCTCCATCGGCGAGCTGCCCTCTTCGCTATCGCCAAGGTCAATCGTCTCCATCCCAGAAATCGCGTCCTCGGCCACTTCGGCGGTCTGCACCGCGTCGTCGCTCTGGGTTTTCTCCGCTTTGGAGTCAGTTTTGGAACGCCCTCGCCCACCGCGCGACCGGCGCTTGGGTTTGTTGTCTTCGTCGTCAGACTTCATCGCCTCGGCATAGGCGCGTTCTTCCTCCATCAGCGCCTCGCGGTCGGCGACGGGGATTTGGTAATAATCGGGGTGAATTTCAGAGAACGCGAGGAACCCGTGACGATTTCCGCCATAGTCGACAAACGCCGCCTGAAGCGACGGTTCGACCCGCGTTACCTTGGCGAGGTAGATATTGCCAGCAAGCTGGCGTTTATTCTCGGATTCGAAATCGAATTCCTCGACCTTGTTTCCGTCAACCACCACAACGCGGGTCTCTTCCGCGTGGGTGGCGTCAATAAGCATTTTCTTAGCCATGTTTTCCGTGTGCACCCGGGCGGGCCGGATTGCCCCGGTGGGGCATCGGATCGCAAGGGGTGTCTGATAAGGGCGATCCGCTGCAGGCAAGACGACAGGCGGGCGCCGGTATCGGCCCCGCTCAATCTGTGTACCTCTGTCGCGCGCGTCATCGCGGTTCTTCTCCGGCACCTCGACTGAGATGCCCATTCAGGACCGGGCAGTCCCGCGTTTCGGGTGCCTGGCGTGTATGTGATCCCGCATAACGGGATCCAATCGGTCTGCTCAGATCCACCGGAAGCGTATCCTGGAAATGTCTGAAGCAGCGAAACTCAAGGGACTGCACCAATGGGCGCAATATCCTGTATCTACCCTAATGGTTGCGGCGAGTGAATGACAATGGGCAAAATGCTTGGATCAGTGACTTGCACCGCGAACGCATACCCCTGACACCCGTCGGCTGACACTGACGCAGGCATCCTGATCACGCCAGATCCAAGCGATTTTAAACCCTTACAGATAATCCGATCGCTGCAATCCGTACTTGGCCATTTTCTCGTTCAGGGTCCGACGCGGCAGGCACAGCTCCTCCATCACGGCGGCGATGCTGCCCTTGTGGCGGCGCATGGTGTTGTCGATCAGCATCCGCTCGAACGCCTCAACATATTCCTTCAATGGCTTGCCTTCAGTGGTCATCACCGGCTGCATGTCCTGATGATCGCTCATTAGCAGCGATACGATGGTGCCCGACCCGCGGCGCGATTGCAGCACCGCGCGTTCTGCCACGTTAAAGAGCTGGCGAACATTGCCGGGCCACGGTGCTTGCAACAGCTGTGCGGCCTCTTGCGCGCTGACCTGCGGCGGCTCACAGCCGTAATCATCCGCGAACTGGTCGGCAAACCGGGTAAACAGCGTCAGAATGTCCTCGCCACGCTGGCGCAGTGGCGGCACGGTGATGCGCAGGCTGGCCAGACGATAAAACAGGTCCGACCGCAGCGCGTCCTCGGATGTCTTACCCTCGTCCTGAAGGTTCGAGATCGCCACGATCCGCGTTTCGGGCGGCGTGCCTTCGTCATTGAGGTAGGTCAATAGCCGTGCTTGCGCGCTGTCGCTGAGTGCCTCAATATCCTCGACCACCAATGTCCCGCCGCGCGCCTCCTCTACAGCAGGTAGCCGGGTATCCTCGGGGTTCATCGGACCAAAGAGCCGCTTGAGCAGCGCCTCTTCCTCGTGGGCGGCACAAGATACCAGAACGAACTTTTTGCCCGCACGCGCGCCGACCGCATGCAGCGCATGTGCCACCAACGTCTTGCCTGTGCCGGTTTCCCCGTCGATCAGAACATGGCCGTCCGCCTGCCCCAGATCGAGAATGTCCTCTTTCAGACGTTCCATCACCGGGCTGGAGCCGATCAATTTTTTCATCAGCTGCGTGCCATCGCTCAACTCGCGTCGCAGCGCCCGGTTGTCCAACGTCAGACGCCGTGCATTGGTGGCCTTCTTGGCCAGCTCGGTCATGCGGTCGGGGTTGAACGGCTTTTCCAGAAAATCATAGGCCCCGACGCGCATTGCCTCGACCGCCATCGGCACATCGCCATGCCCGGTGATCATGATGACCGGCAGCGAACTGTCGGCCCCCATCAGCTTTTTCAGGAATTGCATGCCGTCCATTCCCGGCATCTTGATATCGCTGACCACAATGCCGGGATAATCCGGCCCCAGCTTTTTCAGCGCATCCTCTGCGGATGAGAATGTCTCAGTGTCATAGCCCGACAGCGCCAGCCATTGGCTGATCGACTGACGCATGTCTTTTTCATCATCAACGATGGCGATCTTCATGGCATTGGCCATGGGCGTCCCTCCGCTCTTGTGGCGCGCCGTTACTCGGCGGCCCGTGTTTCTTCCGGTGACTCTTCGTTCAAGATAGGCAGTTGCACTTCAAATACAGCCCCCCCCGCCACGGCATTGCGCGCCGTCAACCGTCCGCCAAGGTCGTTCACGATCCCTGATGAAATGGCAAGCCCCAGCCCAACCCCGTCACCGGGTTGCTTGGTGGTGTAGAACGGCTCGAACAGGTTATCGATATCGTCGATCCCGTGCCCGTTGTCGCGCAGCGATAGCGTCGCGGTGTCACCTGCCGCCAGCACAATATCAATCTGCGCATTCTCTACGCCCTCTGTCGCATCCAGCGCGTTGCGCAGGAGGTTGACCATCACCTGTTCGATCCGCACCCGATCCCCCATCACCATCACGGGCGCATCGGGCAGTGCGCGTTCGATGATCACCCGCCGCTGGCGCAGTTGCGGCTCCATCATCGCCAATGCAGAAGCCAGTGAATCGCCCATATTTACTGGCTCGAACGTGTCGCCTGAATGGCGCGCATAGGATTTCAGCTGCTTGGTGATCGCGCCCATCCGTTCGATCAGATCATCAATCCGCTGGAACGATGAAAGCGCCTCGTCCGGTCGGTTGCGGTTCAACAGCAGACGCGCGCCCGCCAGATAGGTCTTCATCGCGGCCAGCGGCTGATTCAACTCGTGACTGACCGCGGCGGACATCTCGCCCAACGCGGCCAGTTTGGAACTTTGGGCAAGGGTCTGTTCGGCCACGGCGAGGTTCTCCTGCACGCGCTCACGCTCGGCAATTTCCCGCTGTAGCCGCCCGTTCAATGCGCGAAGCTCTGCCGACTCGCGTTGAAACAACGCCATGCGCACCGCTGTCTTGCGGTTCATAAAATAGAACGCCAGCGCCAGTAGAATCGCGAAACCCATGATTTCGAGCGCCAGAAACCCGTTCACCTTCTCACGCACGCTGCCGTAAGATGTGAAGCTGGCAATCCGCCATCCACGAAACGCCACGCGCCCCTCGACCCGCATCACCGCTTCGCCCTGCAGATAGGCATCCGCAGGCAATTGGGTCCAGTCCGCTGTGGCTTGTATAGCGCGTTCCATGGCACTGGTGACAGGTTCGCGCCGCAATGCCGCCGCCTCGCTCAATCCGCGCCAACGCGGCTCTGTCGACAGGATGATGTTGCCCTCGCTGTCGGTGACGACGACCGCATCGGATATGCCCGCCCATGCGCGCTCGTACTTGGCCAGATCGACCTCGACCAAAATCACACCGACCAGCCCGCCCTGACTCTCGATCCGGCGCGAATAAAAGAAGTCAAACTTGCCCGTTTCACGCTGGATCAGCTTGAAAACAGTGTCTTTCGACCGGATCGCGTCGATATAGTACGACGCCTGTCGGTGGTTTTTACCCAGTGAGTTTCGATCCGTGGACGCCACCGTGCGTCCGTCTTTGTCCAGCAATGTCAGCGAGGCCGCGCTGATCTCATCCACGAATGAGATCAACCGTTGCGTCGATAGCTGGTAGTCGCCTGAATTCAGAGCTGAAATCAGCGCCGGGTCGCGCGCCAACAGTTGCGGTACAATGGCGTTCTGGCGCAACTCGCTCAGCAAGTTGCCCGAATACAGCACCAGCCGCAGCTCTGCCCGGTTGCGGGTATTTTGTGTAAAGCGATCCGTCAGCAACCGGTTTGTCACATAGACCGTCGCGATCGCCATTACCGTCATCAGCAACAACGCCAATCGCACCCGCCAGCCGGTGGTACGTGTGGGTTTGGTTCTGGTGGAGACGGATTGTTCTCTCATCTGACCAAGGTACGCCCGGGCGTGCCGCTGCTCAAGTGGTTAGCCATGTAACCGCAGGTTGGCAGCGCGCTGCCTTACGCGTCAGCCAACTGCCCCACTAGACCGCTGAACATCGCCGCGCCATCGGTTCCGCCATGGGCCGCCTCTGCCATCCGCTCGGGATGTGGCATCATTCCCAGCACCCGCCGGTTCGCGGACAGGATACCGGCGATATCCTCAGCCGATCCATTGGGGTTGTCGGTATAGCGGAACGCGACGCGATCCTCGGCATTGAGCGCGCGCAGCGTGTCGGCATCAGCGTGATAATTGCCATCATGGTGCGCAATCGGCACCGTGATCGTGTCGCCTGCGCCATACCCGGAGGTAAAGGCGCTGGCCGCCGTCTCGACTCGCAGGCCAACCGGCTTGCATACATATTTCAGCGCCGCATTGCGCAGCAGAACACCCGGCAGAAGCCCGGTTTCGGTCAATATCTGAAACCCGTTGCAAACGCCCAGCACATAGCCGCCCTTGTCTGCATGGGCCACGACCGACCGGCAAATCGGCGAATTGGCGGCAATCGCGCCACAACGCAGATAATCGCCAAAGGAAAACCCGCCCGGCACACCGATCAGGTCGACCCCGTTCGGCAGGCTGGTATCCTTGTGCCAGACCATCGACACGCGCGCGCCTGCCCGTTCCAGCGCAACGGCCAGATCGCGGTCACAGTTCGATCCGGGAAAAACGATGACGGCCGCATGCATCAGGCGATCTCCACCGAGTAGCTTTCGATCACGGTATTCGCCAGCAGCTTCTCGCACATCGCGTTTACGCTCTCGCGGGCCTTTTCGGCGTCGGTCTCATTCAGGTCCAGTTCGATCACCTTGCCCTGACGCACGGCGTCAACGCCATCAAACCCCAGCGATCCCAGTGCATGACGCACCGCCTCGCCCTGTGGGTCCAGAACCCCGTTCTTCAACATGATATGCACGCGCGCTTTCATGGCAGGCCTCTTTCGCAGAATTAGTTAATAAGTGTCGGGCGTGCCATCGGCGTCGCCCCCTTGGGCAGCACACCCAGACGCTTGGCCACTTCCGTATAGGCGTCCGTCAGGCTGCCCAGATCACGGCGGAACACATCCTTGTCCAGCTTTTGACCTGTCTCGATATCCCACAGACGACAGCTGTCGGGGCTGATTTCGTCGGCGACGATCAGACGCTGGAAATCACCGTCATAGACACGGCCGATCTCGATCTTGAAATCGATCAGCTTGATCCCGACGCCGTACATGACACCGGCCAGAAAATCATTCACCCGCAGTGCAAGGCTCAGCATGTCGTCCAGATCCTGCTGGCTGGCCCAGCCGAACGCGGCGATATGCTCCTCCGTGACCAACGGATCACCCAGCGCGTCGTCCTTCAGGCAGTATTCGACGATTGGGCGTGGCAGTTGCGTACCTTCGTCCATGCCCAGACGCTTGGCCATCGTACCTGCGGCATAATTGCGCACGATCACTTCCAGCGGAATAATCTCGCAGGCGCGCACCAGTTGTTCACGCATATTGAGACGCTTCATGAAATGCGTCGGAACACCGATATTGCCCAACCCGGTCATGAAATATTCGCTGAGGATGTTGTTCAACACCCCCTTACCCTCGATCACCGCCTTCTTCTCAGCGTTGAACGCGGTGGC
Source organism: Pseudohalocynthiibacter aestuariivivens (assembly GCF_011040495.1). Classification (GTDB taxonomy): domain Bacteria; phylum Pseudomonadota; class Alphaproteobacteria; order Rhodobacterales; family Rhodobacteraceae; genus Roseovarius; species Roseovarius pelagicus. The sequence goes on from NZ_CP049037.1 coordinate 750,245, forward strand.
GTCATCCTTGAAATACTGGACAATCGTGCCCGGCTCGGGCCCTTCATAGAGGGTCTTGGCCTTGCCTTCATAAATCTTCTTGCGACGCGCCATGATTTCTCCATCCGCAGGCAGGGGCACGAGGTCCGGGGCCGAAGCCCTTTCGTGCATGGCGCTCTCTTAGTCTATGGACGGGTTTGCCGCAAGCGCGTGTACCATGCCCACAATCTTGCCTGTCGGATGGCAGCACGACAGGCTTGCGGTCGAAATTGGTATGCCGAACCGGGTGGAATGGACCTTTTTCAAAATACCAATTGCTGATCTTCTTCTTTCAGGGGCGAAACACCGCCCCAACATCCAAACCCAATAGGAGAAGACATTATGCGACCCGCACTGCGCGCTCTATTGATCGGGACGACAGCTGCCTTCGTCTCGAGTTCCGCCTCGGCCGAAACGCTGCGCCTGCTCACTTGGGGCAGCTACGCCCCTGAAGAAGTGATCCAGAAATTCACGGAAAAGTATCCTGACATCGATGTAGAGGTGACCTTTTCCAACAACGAAGAGATGATCGCCAAACTTCGGGCAACCGGCGGTGCCGGATTCGATCTGGCCCAGCCAGGCTTTAACAGGGTGGCTGCCGCTCAGGAAGAATTCGACATTTACAAGCCGATTGACCTGTCCCGCATCGACACCAGCGTGATGGACCAGACCATGCTCGAGCGGGTCAAGGCCGATACGACAATCGACGGAGAAGCCTATTCTGTTCCACATCAATGGGGCACGTCTGGCATTATGGCCGATGTCAGCAAGGCGCCGAACATCAGCGGCTGGGGCGATCTGTGCAACGAGGAATACGCTGGACGCACATCCATGCGGTTGCGCCGGACGATCCTGATCGGAACAGCATTCTCTATGGGGTTCGACCCGTTCTCGCTCTATGGCGATCTCGAGGCCTACGAGGACATGCTGGACAAGGTCTCGGATAAATTGATCGACTGCAAAAGCGTCGTTAAAACCTACTGGACCGGTGGCGACGATCTCGCAGCACTCATGCTTTCGGAAGAAGTGGTGGCGTCTGAGACATGGGATTCGACCGCCTACAAACTCTATGACAAGAATCCCAACATCCACTTTGTTGCGCCGGAAACCGGCGCCCTGGGTTGGATCGATGGGTTCTCTCTGCCGCGTCTCGGCAAGGCAGACGATGCCGCGTATAAGTGGATCAACTTCGTGCTTCAGCCCGAGATCGTGACACTTATGTCCGACAGCAGCGGGGCGGTGGCTGCCGTAAAGAATGGCATCCAGCTATTGCCCGATGACAAGCGTGCAGCGGTAGAGCTGGCTTTCGGCGAAGAGGAAATCAAGAACATAAAATGGGCCGCGCGCATTCAGCCAGGGGTCGAGGATCTTGAGGGAATGGCGCTCGCCCGGATCAAGGCCGCCACGGGAGAATAAGCCTGTAACACCGCCGGTAGGCATTTATCAGACCATCCTCCCGCACATTGAACCACTGTGTCGCGGGGGGATACATAACTTGCGGCGCATATCGCCGCCACAATGGGTTCCCCTCTATCCGCTCCTGCCCTTATGCCGCGCTTCAGACAGCCGCATCTGTTCGTGGGTCTTGCGATCAGCCGCAGCGATAGGCATATCAGAGCCATACAGTAACGCCAGTAACCGAGGGATCTGATCCATGACCACATTCGACGACCGCGAAAATGCATTCGAGAACAAATACGCCCATGACGAGGCAATGAATTTCAAGGCCGAAGCGCGCCGCAACAAGCTGTTGGGTCTTTGGGCTGCCGACCTGATGGGCAAATCCGAGGACGAGGCACTGGCCTACGCCAAGGAAGTCATCAAGGCCGACTTTGAAGAGGCCGGATCAGAGGACGTCGTACGCAAGGTCGCGGGCGATCTGGGCGACAAGGCCGATCCCGACACGATCCGCGCCAAGATGGCGGAACTGCTGGCCGAGGCCAAAGCGCAGATTATGAAAGAACTCTGATCGCGCGACACTGCGATTCCCGACAGACCGGGCGGCAGCGTGAACCTGCTGCCGCCTGAGCAGACTCATCAACATGATGAGCAATATGCATTTGCACGCCTACCGGCGAAATGACACAACACCGACATTGCTAATCAGGCATTACTGATCTGGAGGGTCTTATGACCAACGCGCTTTCCCGCATGCTCGCCTCGCGTGAATGGATACTTGCCGACGGGGCCACCGGCACCAACCTCTTTAACATGGGGCTGGAGGCAGGCGAGGCGCCCGAGATGTGGAATGACTGGCACCCTGACCGGATCACCAAACTCTACCAGATGGCAGTAGACGCGGGCAGCGACCTGTTCCTGACCAACTCTTTCGGCGGCAACGCCGCCCGCCTGAAATTGCACGGCGCACAAAAACGCGCGCGCGAACTGTCCCGCATCTCTGCCGAGCTGGGCCGCGAAGTGGCCGATAAGACAGATCGCGACATCATCGTTGCCGGGTCGGTCGGCCCCACCGGCGAAATCATGGCGCCCATGGGTCCGTTGACCCACGAATTGGCCGTCGAGATATTTCACGAACAGGCCGAAGGACTGAAAGAGGGCGGCGCCGACGTCGCATGGCTGGAAACCATTTCCGCCCCCGAAGAATACAAAGCCGCCGCCGAGGCCTTTAAACTGGCCGATATGCCGTGGTGCGGCACAATGAGCTTTGACACAGCCGGGCGCACGATGATGGGGCTGACCTCGTCCGATATGGCCGACATGGTCGAAACGCTGGATAACACGCCGCTGGCCTACGGGGCAAACTGCGGGGTCGGTGCATCTGACCTGTTGCGCACGGTTCTGGGTTTCGTGGCCCAAGGTACCGAGCGCCCGATCATCGCCAAGGGCAATGCCGGGATCCCCAAATACGTCGATGGCCATATTCATTACGATGGCACGCCCGACCTGATGGCAGACTATGCCTGCCTTGCACGCGACGCGGGCGCCACCATCATCGGCGGTTGCTGCGGGACCATGCCCGAACATCTGTCGAAAATGCGCGCCGCACTGGAAGAACGCCCCAGAGGCGAGCGCCCGACACTGGATCAGATCACCGCAGCAATGGGCGGGTTTTCCTCTGCCGTGGACGGCACCGGCGACGACAATCCCGAACCATCCCGTCGCTCGCGCCGTCGCCGCTAACCGGCGCACCGCCCCTGTAAGGGCGCGCGCCCCCTCAAGACGAAATCCTGAGGCCCTGCCCCATGCGCCGCATATCTCGCGTCATCCTGATAATCATCGCCGGCGTCGGTGCGATCAGCTGGCCGATTTTCTATATCTGGGTGATGGGGATGGCCTGTGCCTTTGGCAGCCCCAACACCTCGTCCTGCAGAACCCGCCTGCCGTGGGAGCTCCGCGGAGAGGACCTTGATTGGTTGGTACTGCGCCCCGGCGCATTGCTGCTGGCGGTGCTGCTGGCCATCTACCTCCTGCGCCCGCGCCCTCAGAACAACGCCAGCTGATCGCCCTTCTGCGCGGGTGCCCGAAACAGGTCAGTGCGCAGCGCAGGCAGCGCCCGGTCCAGCCCCAGCCGTCGCACCGCAACGTCAAATCGCCGCGCAACCATTTCTGCATAAGGGCCCGTGCCCCGCATCCGCTGCCCCCATCTGGCGTCGTAATCCTTGCCGCCATGCATGTCGCGCACGTGGCCCATAACCCGCCCTGCCCGATCTGGATAATGCTCCGCCAGCCATTCCTTGAACAGCGGCGCAACCTCCAATGGCAACCGCAGCATGATCCAGCTTGCGGCCACCGCCCCGGCATCGCGCCCGGCCGCCAGCATCGCCTCCATCTCGTGATCGGTCAGTCCGGGGATTAGCGGTGATGTCATGATCCTGACCGGGATGCCCGCATCGCTCAGCGCGGCAATGGTCGCTAGGCGGCGCTTGGGGCTTGGTGCGCGCGGCTCCAGCCGACGCGACAGAACCGGATCCAGCGTCGTGACAGAAATCCCGACGCGCACCAACCCGTCCCGCGCCATCTCCTGTAGAATATCAATATCGCGCTCTACCAGCGTCCCTTTTGTGACAATACCGACCGGATGCCGGAAGTCGCGCAATACCTTCAGCACCCCGCGCGTCACTTCATGGGTTTTCTCGATCGGCTGGTAAGGATCGGTATTGGTTCCGATGGCAATGGTACGCGGTGTATAGGCCCGATGACGCAATTCGTCGCGCAGCAGCATCGGGGCATCGGGCCGTGCCACCAGACGCGTTTCGAAATCCAGACCCGCCGACAGGCCCAGCCACGCATGGCTCGGGCGCGCGAAACAATAGATGCACCCATGCTCGCACCCCCTATAGGGATTGATCGACCGATCAAACGGCAGGTCAGGCGACCGATTATAGGTAATGACCCTGCGCGGCACCTCCAGCGTCGTCTGTGTGCGCAGCATCCGTGCCGGGTCCGCACCACCACCGCCCGGCTCTGCCCATCCATCAGCCTCGTAGCGACGGCTGAGCCTCTCGTACCGGCCAACCGCATTACTGACCGCCCCGCGGCCCGCGCGCTTTTGGTCTAGAGGGATCGTTGCATGATGAGTCATGTTCCCACTATAGAACAAAAAGAGAACCTACACAATCGCGGCATAATCATCATGATGATTTTTCAGACACGTCGGCACGATTCGTCATTATCGCACACGCAAATGAACGCTATACGTCGGAACAGACGCGGCCAGTGTCGCATTTCGCAAAGTGCCTGTGACGCAAAAGTACCAAAGCTGACGCAGAGATTATTTGGCCCGAAATTGGCCCACAAACTAAGGGGATAGCATCCATGTCGCAAGAAGATGACGACATCATCCTGTCGGAACTGGACGACGAGGAACTGGTCCAGCAGATGTTCGACGACCTTTATGACGGTCTCAAGGAAGAGATCGAAGAAGGCGTCAATATCCTTCTGGAACGCGGCTGGGCCCCTTATGACATTCTGACCAAGGCACTGGTTGGCGGCATGACAATCGTCGGCAAGGACTTCCGCGATGGTATCCTTTTCGTCCCCGAAGTGCTGCTGGCGGCCAATGCGATGAAGGGCGGCATGTTCATCCTCAAGCCACTTCTGGCCGAAACCGGTGCACCGCGCGTCGGCAAGATGGTCATCGGAACGGTCAAGGGCGACATTCACGACATCGGCAAGAACCTTGTCTCTATGATGATGGAAGGTGCCGGTTTTGAAGTGGTGGATCTGGGCATCAACAACCCGGTCGAGAACTATCTTGAGGCGCTGGAGTCCGAAGGCCCCGATATCCTCGGCATGTCCGCCCTGCTGACCACGACGATGCCCTACATGAAAGTCGTTATCGACACGATGATCGAACAGGGCATTCGCGACGATTACATCGTCCTCGTGGGTGGCGCGCCGCTGAACGAGGAATTCGGCAAGGCCATCGGCGCTGATGCCTATTGCCGCGACGCCGCCGTGGCGGTGGAAACCGCCAAGGAGTTCGTGTCGCGCAAACATAATCAGGGCGCAACGGGCTAGGGCCCGCCAACCCCTACGATCTCAATGGCCCCGCCCTTCCGGCGGGGCTTTTTTATGCGCCGTGCAGGCCTATCTCTATAAGAGGAAGGAAATGCCCATGCCATTGGATAAATTCGTTCTGATCCTCGTCTGTGTGGTCGCCGCTGCCGGGGCAACCGTCTGGATTGCCGTTTTGCTGGCCGCCGCCGTCGAACTGCCTTTTGGCTGGCTCGGCCTGATCCCCGCCGCGTTGGTCGGCTACGTGGTCTTTCGCGTGATCTCTGAACGGGTCGGCAATACCGAGGATGACCATTATGACAACATGGACAACTGAACGATGCTGATTGTGACCACCCCCGACATTGCCGGACGCACCATCACCGAAACCCTCGGCCTTGCCCGCGGATCGACTGTGCGCGCCAAACATCTGGGCACCGACATCGTCGCGTCGCTCAAGAACCTCGTTGGCGGCGAGGTGCGCGGCTATTCCTCTCTCATGGCAGGCGCGCGCGAACAGGCGCTGGACCGCATGGCGGACGCGGCACAGCGCATGGGCGCCGACGCGGTCGTAGCTGTCCGCATGGAAACCTCTGCGATCGCCAGTGGCGCGTCCGAGATCGTGGCATACGGAACGGCGGTAAAGCTTGATGCACCAGTTTGACGACCAAATCCTGACCGAGGACGGGCTGGCCCCTACCGCGCCACGCGGACGCATCCTGCTGATCGCCTGCGGTGCATTGGCCCGCGAAATTCTGGCCCTCATTCGCCTGAACGGCTGGGACCACATGACACTGACCTGCCTGCCGGCCAAATACCACCTCTACCCCGACAAGATCACCGAGGCCGTCGAGGCGGCGGTCAGTGAACACCGCGAAAAATTCGATCAGATTTTTGTGGTCTACGCCGATTGCGGCACTGGTGGCTTACTGGCAGCGAAATGCGCCGAACTCGGGGTCGAGATGGTCGCCGGCCCGCATTGCTACTCGTTTTTCGAGGGCAACGACGCCTTTGCCGAACATGATGACGAGATCACCGCCTTCTACCTCACCGATTTTCTGGTCAAACAATTCGACGCTTTCGTGTGGAAACCGATGGGTCTGGACCGTTATCCGCAACTGCTGGAAATGGTATTCGGCAACTATACCAAGCTGGTCTATCAGGCCCAGACCGACGACCCGGCCCTGCGCGCCAAGGCCGAAGATTGCGCCGCGCGGCTGGGGCTGGACTACGAATATCGCTTCACCGGCTATGGCGATCTGGCGACGACGCTGGCCAAACAGGCCCGGTAGGCCCTTCTTCTTGCTGAAAATATCCCGGGGTGAGGGGCTGGCCCCTCTTCCTCCGTCTCTCCATGGGGGGCCCGGAAAATTCGCCGAATTTTCTCGCGCGTCTCAGACGTGCTCGCCCGCAACCAGCCTGATCCGCTCGATCATCGCGCGCAATCCGTTCGAGCGTTGCGCCGACAGGTGATCGTTCAGCCCCAGCCGCGCCAGCTCTCCCCCGGCGTCAACACGGACCACATCCCCCACCGGCAACCCGTTGTAGAGCATACGCAGCACTGCAATCAGTCCGCGCACGATCATCGCATCACTGTCCCCATCGAACGAAAACACACCCGCCTCCACCCGCGGATGCAACCAGACCTGACTGGCACAACCATCGACCTTGGTGGCAGGCACCTTCAGAGCATCCTCCAGCGGATCCATAGCGCGGCCCTGTTCGATCACATGGCGATAACGGTCCTCCCAATCTTCCAGAAATTCAAAGTCCTCGACGATCTCTTCAAAATCGGGCTGCGCCATCTTGCTACCTTTTCACATGCTCTCGGCCCCAGACGTAGGGTTCGCCGCGCAAAAGGTCCAGCCCGACCGCGCCCATACCTTGCGCGCCCCTGCCCTGTCAGGATAGGGTCCGCCGCGTATAGGCCAAGTGCAAGGACCGGGACATGCAACGACGCGCGCTACTTTTGATGCTGGGATCAACCACGGCACTTGCCGCCTGTGGTCGCGGTGTCCGCGACAGCAACTGGAACCCCGGCAACTGGTTCGGCAGAAGCCGGGTAGAGCGTCGCGCCGCCCGCGCAGCCGCGTCCGAAACGCCCCAAGAGGTGAACCCGCTGATCCCCGAGCAGCGCGACAGCATCTTTCGCCGTAAATCCGACGAGGAAAAATATGCCGGCACCCCGATCCATACAGTGACCGATCTGGTCATTGAACGCTCGTCCGGCGGCGCAATCGTGCGTGCCACCGGCGTGTCATTGCGTCAGGGGGCCTTTGACGTACGGCTAAAGTCGCAAAACGACGGCGAGCCGCAAAACGGTGTGATGACCTACATGCTGGAGGCGGTTCAGCCAACTAACCTGCCACAAGGCACACAGCGCAGCCGCACGGTGAATGCCGCCATCTTCATCTCGGATCAGACTCTGAACGAAGTGCGCACCATCCGCGTGGCCGGATTGACCAACGCCCGCACCAGCGCACGCCGTTGACCCCCCGCGCAGACGTGCCCCGGCGTTGATCCGGGGGCACCGGGCGCGTCCTAGACAGCCACCGTCTCGATTGCGCTGCCCTTGACGCGCAACGCGATCTCGCCCGCACATAGCCGCAATGCCTCGTCGCCGAACACTTCGCGGCGCCAGCCCTTCAATGCCACAGCGTCGCGATGCCCGGCTGCGATTGCATCCAGATCCGAGGCCGTGGCGATCAACTTGGATGCTACGCCTTCGCGGTCGGAAATGCCTTTGAGCAGGACCCGCAACAGATCGGCGATCGCTGGGTTGACCTGCATCTTGTCGCGGCTGGTATCCGGCTTGGGTTGGTGCTCGGGCGGCACCGCTATCCCTGCGGCCACTGCCGCCAGTATGCCCTCGGCGATATCCCCCTTGCGGGCCTCGCGCAGCAGCAACCGAGAGCGCCCCAGATCCTGCACGCTGGCGGGCTTGGTCGCGGCCAGTTCCACCAGTGCATCATCCTTGAACACACGGTTGCGCGGGATGTCGCGCGCTTGGGCATGGGCCTCGCGGAACCGGGCCAATTCGCGCACGATGGCCAGAAACTTGCCCGAATTATTGCGCGTCTTGATCCGCATCCACGCGTCCTCGGGGCGGGTCACATACGTGGCCGGGTCGTTGAGCACAGCCATCTCTTCTGCCACCCATTTGTCGCGCCCGCTCTTTTCCAGCTGCTTGGCAAGGTATTCATAGATCTTGCGCAGATGCGTCACATCCCCCAGCGCATATGTCTTCTGCGCATCCGACAATGGCCGCCGCGACCAGTCGGTAAAGCGCGAGGATTTGTCCAGTTGCTGCTTGGCAATGCGCCGCACCAAGGTCTCGTATCCTGCCTGCTCGCCAAAGCCACAGACCATCGCCGCCACCTGCGTGTCAAAGAGCGGCGTGGGGATCAGCCTTGCATCAACAAAGAATATCTCCAGATCCTGCCGTGCGGCGTGAAACACCTTGACCACCGCCTCATCGCGAAACAGCTCGTATAACGGCTCCAGCGACAGTCCTTCTGCCAATGGATCGACCAGAACCGCATTCTCGTCGCCCTCGCCCGGCATCGCCAACTGCACAAGACACAGTTTGGAATAATAGGTTCGCTCACGCAGGAATTCAGTGTCGACGGTCACGTAGGGATGCCCGGCGGCCTCTTTGCAAAAAGCGGCCAGCGCGTCGGTGGTGGTGAGTGTTTGCATGGGGTGATCGTTTCTTTGTTGTTATCGGCTCTGCGGCCCCCAGAGGCCCCCCGTATAAGGTAGCGCGCGGCGAATGAAAATGGCTAGGTGGTTTGCGCAACACGCACGAGCATCCCCACCCCTATTCAAGGAGAATCGGCGTCCGATCCCCTGCCGCGAACCGGCGCAGCGCCGCCGGATAGAGCTGATGCTCCATCTCCAGCACCCGTGCGGCCAATGCTTCCGGCGTGTCACCGTCCAGCACAGGCACCCGCGCCTGCCCCAAAATCGGCCCGTCATCCAGTGCTGCCGTCACCTCATGGACCGTGCAACCTGCCTCGGTCTCGCCCGCCTCCAGCGCCCGTGCATGGGTGTGCAGGCCACGATACTTTGGCAGGAGCGACGGGTGGATATTGATCATTCGGCCCTGCCAACGGCTGACAAAACCTTCGGTCAGCACCCGCATGAATCCTGCCAGACAGATGATGTCCGGGGCATATCCTGAGATCACCGTATGCAGCGCGTTCTCGAACTGGCCGCGGTCCCCCTTGAACGGCCGGTGATCCAGCACTTCGGTCGCGATCCCCATCTCTGCCGCGCGCGCCAGTCCGCCCGCATCGGCGCTATTGGCCAGCACCAGACAGGGCCGGGCAGGATGATCGCCCGTCATGCTGCGCACAAGGCTGACCATATTGGACCCGCCGCCCGAAATCAGGATGGCAACCCGTTTGCTCACGCAAGCGCGCCTGAATAGTCCACACCAGCGCCCTCGACCACCTCGCCCAGACGCGTGACGCGCTCGCCGCCCGCCTCCAGCAATGTGATCAGCCCCTCGGCCGCGCCCGCATCCACCACCAGAATCATGCCGATCCCGCAGTTGAACGTCTTGAGCATCTCAGCCTCGGCCATGCCGCCAGTCTCGCCCAGCCATTGGAACACACCCGGCAAGGTCCAGCTGCCCAGATCAATCTGCGCGCCCAGCCCCTCGGGCAACACGCGCGGCAGGTTTTCCGTCAATCCACCGCCGGTGATATGCGCCAAACCATGCACGCCCCCCGCACGGATCGCGGCCAATGCCGCCCGCACGTATAGCCGTGTCGGCGTCAGCAACTCGGCGCCCAGCGTCCCCGCAGCGCCCCAGGGGCAATCCGCGTCCCAGCCAAGGCCCGAAACCGCCACCAGCTTGCGCACAAGGCTATAGCCGTTCGAATGAACCCCGTCGCTGGCCAGTCCCAGCAGGATATCGCCCGCCACCACCCCGTCAGGCAGGCTGGCACCGCGCTCCATCGCGCCGACGGCAAAACCCGCCAGATCGAAATCGCCACCGTCATACATGCCCGGCATTTCGGCTGTCTCGCCGCCGATCAGCGCCGCACCCGAGCGTACGCAACCCTCTGCGATACCTTCGATGACCTGCGCCGCCTGTTCCATCTCCAGCTTGCCCGTGGCAAAGTAATCGAGGAAAAACAACGGCTCGGCCCCCTGACACACCAGATCGTTGACGCACATCGCGACCAGATCAATGCCCACGCCCTCGACATGGCCGGTGTCGATTGCGATGCGCAGCTTGGTGCCCACCCCATCGGTTGCCGCCACCAGCACCGGATCGTCGTATCCCGCAGCCTTGAGGTCGAACAGGGCACCAAAGCCCCCCAGCCCCGACATCACGCCGGATCGGTTGGTCCGCTTGGCGGCGGGTTTGATCCGGTCCACCAGCGCATTGCCCGCGTCAATATCCACGCCCGCATCGGCGTAGGTGATCCCGTTTTTCTTGTCGGTCATGGCAGCACTCCCAAGGTTGGCGACGGGTTAGACCATCCCTGCGCGCCGCGCAATCTCGAAAGCCTTGACGTTGCCCGCGCCCCTGCGTACCAAGCCGCTCAGGCGGGCCTGTAGCTCAACTGGTTAGAGCAGAGCGCTCATAACGCTTTGGTTGGGGGTTCAAGTCCCTCCGGGCCTACCACGCCGAAACTAAGATATTACTTTTGCATAAATAATTACGCGCACTCGCCCCCCTGCATGCAAAGGGGTTGCCAAAACGCTATCGCCGCTGTAAACGACCCGTATGAACATGCAACGATCATCCAGTCTCTGACTCATTTCAGGTGAGTGAACCTAGCGGGTGCTAGGGTGCGACTGCTAATCGTTTCGTTCTTTTTCAAAGAATGTGGATCGAGACCACCGCTCACCGCCATTACGGATGGTCTCGCTGCGCGGGCGGCAAACGGTCTTGAAAACCGTGACGACACCGAAAGGTTGGGGGTTCGACTCCTCGGCCATCCGCCACTCCCCCCTAAGGATTGCCGAACTTCTGGCCGCTGCCGGTCACGTGATCCCACCACTTGTAGTTTCCAGTGCCATCGCAGACAGAAAAGCTCCAGTAGCTCGGCACGACCTTACCCGGGGCGATATTCCTACTGCTGTAACAGGTCCAGGTTCCGTCTTTCCGCTCCAGGCATACTTTCAGGTCAATCCGCCGGTTCCCGGATGCATTCCGCATTTTTACCGCAAAACTATCGGCGCTATTGCAACTGCCGCCCCATTTGTGGCTGTGATAGTCGGCCAACTGGGCATCACCAGCCGCCGCCCCAGAAGCACATTGAATAGCGAAGAAAAGTGCCGCAGCACCGAAAATTCGGTGCAGTGTGAAATTTGAAAAAGTCATGAATCGCCTGCTTTTGAAATAATGAACTGTCAATATTCAATAGCTTAGCTGTCACAACGACACTCGGTCAAACGAATTACAGCTTGGGTATGTTATTAATGCAGAACACCTATCGGTAGACACGCGGCACCCGCTCCCTTGCTCTGGTTCTCAGGGATCCGCATCCTGCAACCCAAAGGTCAAACCAAAGCTGATCACCGCATCCGCAGTTCCCCCATCACCGGGGAAAACCTGAACAAACGCGTTGCCATAGCGCGCGCGCATACCCGCCAACGGGATCACGTCGCCCGCATGCACATCGAATCGGCGGCCATCGCCGGGATACAGAGCCAGCCCACCGGTCAACGCAATCTGCGCCGTGCCGCGTTCATAGAGGGGCAATCCGGCCATCACGGCCGCCGCCCCGCGCCCATAACTGTTGCGAAACCCGCCCACGGTCCAGTCCACGCGCTCCCCCTCCCAAGTCAGGAACGCACCGGGATTGACCTCGTCAAAGTTGGTGCTGGCGTTGACGTGATGCGAACCCAGCAGGATCGACACCCGGTCCTGCGCGGCGACAGGAAGCGCCCCAATGCTAACCAATGCGAACGCCACAGCGCCCCGCAACATGCTGGGAAAATTCGTCATCTGTCCTGCCTCTTCATTCTTTTGCCCAAGATACCCACGAATGGCGTGCGTCAAAACGGCCAATCTGTGGCTTTTGCAAGGTTTCCCATCAGGTGAGTCTGAAAGGTCGCAGGTGGTGCCTGATCCGGCACTTTGACCGAAAACAATCAGCCCGAATCCGGAACACCTGCCGCGACACACCGTTGACCTGTCACATTCCACAAATTGGAAAGGACATCCCATGGCTGCCAAGACGCCAAAAAAACGCGACAATCGCGACATTCCAGATAACGAAATGCCACCACATGACCCTCGGACGGATGATGTCGTGACACCTGAACAGCGAGATGACATGACCCGGCATCCCCCCGCCGCATCGCGCACGACCGACGCAGAAGCCGGCGCTCAGATCGACCCGAGCGGCCCGCCCGCCGCATCCACCGGGGCACGCCCCGACACGGAGCGCGAAGTGCGCGCCGGCCCGGGTGACGCTGGTGCCTCGGACGCACCCCGCCCACTGGATCAAAGTCCGGCAGACCGCCGTCGTGCAACGTCCGCGCAATGGATTTTCGGGGCCGGAGCCGTGCTGGCACTGATCCTGCTCATCGCACTGGTCTTGTGAAACGCCAACGTCGCTGAGGTGCGCGCAGCCTTATGAGGCGCTGACGACGTAGAGCTTGCGCATATGCTCATGGATTACCCACTCGCCCGTCCAGCCCTGCGGTAGCACCAACAGGTCGCCCGGACCGATATCGCGGCTGCGCGACCCGTCGACATTGCTGACCGTCGCGCGGCCCGAAATGATGTGGCAGTATTCGCCGCCCTTGGTGCGATCCGCGGTAAAATGCCCCGGCGTGCACTCCCATACCCCGATGGACGTGCGTCCATCCGCCGAGGACCATAGCCCCTTGGCAGCTTCTTTCTGCCCGTCAGTCAGTGTCGTTGGCTTCGGCTTGAATTCGCCTATCTCGATTGCGGACAGATCGCCAAATGTCTCTAGATCAACCATAATTACCCCTCTCTCATTCGCTGTGTCATCCGCCTATTAGCATCCTTCGGCCGCCTGACACAGGCCCAAATTCCCAACGCGAAGCCGAAACCAAAACCCTGCGGTGCTCGCCCCGCCCACAGGCCGCCAGTATGTTCTTCCCACACTGTACACATGTGTCTAGCATCTGCAGCAGAATCACCTCGCGCTTTATAGGAAGAGGCGGCAATGACCCTCGACACTTCCCCCAAACGCCGCGGACGGCGCGCAAAACACGCCGATGCCGACGCAGCGCCGACCCGCAAGGTCGACTACCGCACTCTGCGCAACCCTTTCCCATTGATGAGCGTCTTTTCCGAGGACCGGATCGAGGCGATGCACAACACCGCACTCGATGTGCTTGAACGGTTGGGGATAAAGGTCCTGTTGCCCGAGGCGCGTGCGCTTTTCCGGGCGGGTTGTGCGCGAGTGAATGACAGCACAGAGATGGTCCATATCGGGCGCGACATGGTCGAGGCCGCGCTTGCCATCGCGCCGCGTCGGATCGACTGCCGCGCCGGTGCGCGCGACCGGAACATCACACTGGAACTGGGTAATCTGATTTTTCAGCCCGGTGCAGGCGCGCCTCATGCCACCGACCTGTCCCGTGGCCGACGGCCCGGAGATGCAAAATCCTATGTCGAACTGACCCAATTGACCCAGCATTTCGACGTTCTGCACATGGTCCCCCCGCTGATCGAGCCGCAGGATATTCCACTGAACCTGCGGCATTACTTCACCATGCAGACCCAGATGACCCAGACGGATAAGCTGCCGTTTGTGTACGCACGCGGCACACCGCAAGTGCAGCAAAGCTTTGAATTGTTGCGCGACTTCAGAGGCCTGACAGATGATGAATTTCACAGCGCACCCCATTGTTATACAATCATAAACACCAATTCACCCCGTCAGATTGATACACCGATGGCCCAAGGTCTGATTGACTTTGCCCGCGCCCGGCAGGTCAGCATTGTCACCCCGTTCACATTGATGGGCGCGATGGGACCAATCACCGTCGCGGGCGCGATCACGCTCAGCCATGCCGAAGCATTAGCCGCCATCACCCTGACGCAACTGGCCCAGCCCGGCGCGCCAGTGTGTTACGGCACGTTCACCTCGAACGTTGATATGAAATCAGGGGCCCCCGCCTTTGGCACCCCCGAACATTTTCAGGCGTCTGTGGCAGCGGGCCAACTGGCGCGCAGGATTGGCCTGCCGTGGCGCGGAGCCTCTGGATCGGCGGCCAACATCAACGACGCGCAGGCCGCGAACGAAACCCAGTTCGGCAGTTGGGGCTGCTTGCTGGCAGGCGCCACCGTCATCGTGCATGCCGCGGGCTGGATCGAGGGCGGGCTGACTGTCAGCTATGAAAAGCTGATCACCGATATGGAAGTGTTGCAAATGGTGGCAGAGCTTTGCGCCGGGGTCAGCGCCACCGACGCCGATATTGGCCTTTCGGCACTGGAAGAAGTGCAACCCGGCGGACATTTCTTTGGCGCGCAGCACACTTTGGAACGCTACCAGAGCGAATTTTACGAGCCGCTCATCGGCGACTGGTCGAATTTCGGCACATGGACAGAACGCGGCGCGCAGGATGCCACTGCCCGTGCCACGCACAAATGGCAGGAGATTCTGGCAGGGTTCAAACCTCCCGTCATCAACCCCGATCGTGCCGCAGCCCTCAATGACGCCATCGTGCGCGGTACAGAGGCGGGCGGCGCGCTACCCGAGAGTTGAGCCAACCCACCGGACTGATGAAAGATAAACGTGACAAACCCGACAGATAACACCCCTACGCACTCTCCGGGCGGTAACGTCAAGGCAACCCGCGACGACTGGTTGAGCATGGCGATGGACGTGCTCATCAGCGACGGTGTCAGCCACGTCAAAATTCTGGGATTAGGCCAACGGCTGGGCGTATCTCGATCCAGTTTCTACTGGTATTTCAATACGCGGCAGGACCTTCTTGATGCACTACTCGAAGTTTGGGAACGCACCAACACCGGCATCGTCCTGCGCCACGCCGCGATGCCCTCGGACACGATCACGCAGGCGGTTTGTCTGCTGTTTCGCGCCTTCATCAACCCCGCACTCTTTAATCACAAACTTGATTTTGCCGTGCGCGAATGGGCCCGCCGTGATACCGCTATTCGCCGCGTCATCGAGAACACCGACGCCACCCGCCATGCGGCAATTGCCGCGATGTTCGCGCGCCACGGCTATAGCGATTACGAGGCCGATGTGCGGGCCAGGATCCTATATTATCAACAGATTGGTTATTACGCTCTGGACCTGCAAGAATCTGCCGCTGACCGGATCGAGCGGACCGAAGGCTATCTGCTGGGCTTCACCGGCGTCGTCCCGTCCGCCCCAGAGGTAGAGGCGGCCATCGCCTATGCCAAAACACACATGACGTGATTTTACCTCGCTATCCTTGGCGCGTATTGAGGTTGGAGTCGCACGAAAGGCCCGATAGCAGGCCACCCGCCCTGCGGGCTCCTAGCCGATGATCTCGAACCGGGTCACATCCACCATGCCCCGGTCGGTGATCTTCAAGGCCGGAATGACCGGCAATGCAAGAAAAGCCAGTTGCAGGAACGGCTCGTGCAGTTCCACCCCGAGGCTGACCGCCGCATCGCGCAACTCTACCAGCCGGTCGCGCACGTCCTCGAACGGTGCAAGGCTCATCAGCCCGGCCACCGGCAGCGCCAGTTCGGCCAGCACCCGCCCGCCCTGCGCCACGACGAAACCACCCTCGATCTCGCCCAGCCGGTTGGCCGCCAGCGCCATATCGGCATAATCCACGCCCACGCAGGCAATGTTGTGATGGTCGTGACACACGGTCGAGGCAATGGCCCCGCTCTTCAGGCCAAAGCCACGGACGAAACCAGTAGCGATATTGCCGTTCTTGCCATGCCGCTCGACCACGGCGATACGCGCCAGATCGCGGGCCGGGTCCGGGCGCTTGTCTCCGTCCTCGATCGCGATCTGTTCTTTCAGATGCTCCGTGATGATCCTGCCCTCGACAATACCGATCACATCGGTGTCCTCGCGGTTGGCCTTGGCCCGGAAATGCGCTGCCTCCAGCCGTGGGGCTTTGACTGAATTCCGCCCGATAGGCTCCAACGTCCCGCGCGCATCAAAGGCGCGCGCGTCGACCCGCTGCCCGGCGCAAAACACCGCTTGCACATCGCACGCCTCTAGACTGCCGACCGCGACGATATCAGCGCGCTGACCCGGGGCGATCATGCCACGATCCTTCAGCCCGAATGCCTCTGCCGCCGACAAGGACGCCGCGCGATAGGCGGCCAAGGGCGACGTGCCCAGCGAAATCAGCGTGCGGATCATGTAATCCAGATGCCCTTGCTCCGCGATGTCCAACGGGTTTCGATCATCGGTACACAGACACATGTAAGGCGCAGTGCGCTCGTTCAGCAGCGGCTGCAAGGCATTCAGGTCCTTGGACACCGATCCCTCGCGGATCAGCACCCGCATCCCCTTGCGAAGCTTTTCCAGCGCCTCCTCGGCTGTGGTCGCCTCATGCTCGGTACGGATGCCCGCCGCGATATAGGCGTTCAGGTCCCGCCCTGTCAGTTGCGGGCAATGCCCGTCAACATGCCCGCCCGCGAACAGCGCCAGCTTGGCCATCGCGCCCGGATCGCGATGGATCACACCGGGATAATTCATAAACTCCGCCAGCCCGATGCCCGACGCATGACCCATCAGTGGTGCCAGATCCGCCGCGTCGATCCGCGCGCCTGCGGTTTCCATCTCGGTCGATGGCACACAGGAACTGAGCTGCACCCGAATATCCATCACCGTGCGCTCGCTTGCTGCCTGAAACCAGCGGATGCCGTCCGGGCCGATCACATTGGCAATCTCGTGTGGGTCGCAGATCGCTGTTGTTACCCCGTGCGGCGCCACGCAGCGGTCGAACTCGAAAGGTGTGACAAGGCTGCTCTCGATATGCAGATGCGTGTCGATGAATCCCGGCACCAGCGTCAGGCCGGAAACGTCGATCACCTCTCGTCCGTCATAAGTATCGCAGATACCCACCACCTGATCGCCGCAGATCGCCACATCACCAGTCAGCATCTCGCCGGTCACCAGATCGAACATCCGCCCGCCGCGCAGCACCAGATCGGCAGGCATGTCGCCCCTGCCTTGCGCGATACGGGTCTCAAGATCGGCCATAGTATGCTCCTGTCAGGTGCGAT
The DNA here is from genome assembly GCF_011040495.1 of Pseudohalocynthiibacter aestuariivivens. GTDB lineage: Bacteria > Pseudomonadota > Alphaproteobacteria > Rhodobacterales > Rhodobacteraceae > Roseovarius > Roseovarius pelagicus. The sequence continues at coordinate 767,913 of NZ_CP049037.1, forward strand.
GCGATACAACCATCCTAAGGGACCGCGCGGGTCGTGGAAACCTCAGCCGCGCTGGCGCGCCGGATTGCCCATCACCGTGGCCCCCTGCGGCACGTCGCGGGTCACCACACTGCCCGCGCCGACAATCGCACCAGCCCCAATCGTCACCCCACCCAGTAGGGTCGCACCGCCGCCGATCCAGACATCCGCGCCCAGCGTCACGGGATGCGCACGTTCCAGCCCCGCCCGGCGCTGAACAGGATCGTGGTGATGCTCGGGGCAATAAATCTGCACCTGCGGCCCCAGCATGCAACGATCGCCGATATGCACCGGTGCCGTATCCAGAATGGTGCAACCTGCGTTCAGATAGACATCGCGCCCCAGATGAATGTTGATCCCATATGCACAATGAAACGGCGCCTCGACAAAGGTCCCCTCGCCGACCTGCGCCATCAGCGCGCGCAATGTCGCGCCGATGGGCCCGCGCGTGTCGGGTGCGGTGGTGCTGTGCTGGTGGCAGGCATCGCGGGCGCGCGCCTGCATCGCCAACAGGTCGGGGTCAAGGCACCGATACCAATCGCCAGCCTGCATCTTGTCCCGTTCTGTCAGCGGCGCCATCAATGTGGCCGCGCGCGGCGTCGCCGCTTGCCCCCCGGACGCACTGAGCCCGTGATCGGGCGCGTCGCGTCTTGCAGATATGCCACAAAGGCCTGCGCCGCCGCGCTCTCGGCGCGTTGTACCGCACGCTCGCTCAGGGCCGCACGCGCCGCGTCCGGGGTTGCAGGCCGCGCGCCCGCAAACGCCCATTCAAGAAACCCCAGACGCGCGGCAACCATAGCCGCGTCACCGGTCGCCCCATTCTGTTCCAGCCCAGCGATGATCTCTGTTACACTCATATTCTCTTCTCCGTGGCCACACCCCGGGCCAATCAGGGCAAGGGATAACGAGAGAGATGCACCGAACCGGCACGATGTCCCGGGCACGATCACCGCCCATATCGCCCCTCGCGATTCGACGTCACGTTCCAGGGATTCCCTGGCCAGGCTGGTTTCCGGGCTTGGTCGGTGGGTCTTGCGGACCCAAGTGATCATGGCACCTTCCCAGACCGCAGATGGCCCAGTGGCATATCGCCCGATCACCCTCCCTTACCGTTGCGGGGGCAGCGCCGGACTTGCACCGGCTTCCCAATTCTCCGCGTATTCTGCGGCACCTTGGAAATGACATGGTAGCAGCGGTACGAGGTTGCGCAAACCTTGTTTGCGGCAGGTTGGGGGTGAATTACGCAGGCGATGCGGTTTCTCGGCTGATCCCATTTAAAACGGGATATCATCCGCCGCAGAAATAAACCGGGCCACGACTTTCTTGGTACCCGCCTTTTCAAAGTCGATTTCCAGCTTGTCGCCTTCGATCCCGATGATCGCGCCATAACCGAATTTCTGATGAAACACGCGCTCGCCGACGCTGTGGGAACTGACCGCCTTCATGTCGATCACGGTATTGCGCGCCTCGCCGGGTTGCGCCACAGGCCGCTGCCCGGCGCGCGCCTGCAGGCGTTTCCAGCCGGGGGAATTGTAAACGTTGGCCTCGGCGACCCGCGCATCAATGCTGCTCTGCACGCCCCCCATCCCCGCCGCGCCATAGCCACCACCATAGAGGCCCGGAGGCGTCAGCACCTCCACATGTGCCTCAGGCAACTCATCGATGAAACGCGACGGCAACGCGGACTGCCATTGGCCGAACACCCGCCGGTTGCCCGCAAATGAGATGGTACAGACTTCTTCGGCCCGCGTGATACCGACATAGGCCAGCCGCCGTTCTTCCTCGACGCCCACTTGGCCGCTCTCGTCCATAGACCGCTGCGACGGAAACAGCCCATCCTCCCAGCCCGGCAGAAACACGGCGGGAAATTCCAGCCCCTTGGCCGCGTGCAGCGTCATGATGCTGACTTTTTCCTCAGTATCATCGCTTTCGTTGTCCATGATCAGACTGACATGCTCCAGAAACCCTTGCAGGTTCTCGAACTGCTCCAGCGCCTTGACCAATTCCTTGAGGTTCTCCAGCCGACCGGGCGCCTCGGGCGTCTTGTCGTTTTGCCACATGCCGGTATAGCCGCTCTCATCTAGGATCATCTCGGCCAACTCGACATGGCTGACACTAGCATCCCCGATCAACCGGCCCCAGCGCGTCAGACCGTCCAGCAGACGCGCCAACTCGGTGCCACCCTTACCCTTGATCTCGCCCTGCTCGACCGCCAGTGCCGCGCCTTGCATCAGCGGCACACCATTGGCGCGGGCGATCCGCTGGATGGTTTGTTGCCTCATGTCGCCCAGCCCGCGTTTGGGCGTGTTCACGATCCGCTCGAATGCCAGATCATCGCTCGGGCTGGTCACGACGCGGAAATAGGCCATCGCGTCGCGAATCTCCATCCGCTCATAAAAGCGCGGTCCGCCAATCACCCGATAAGGTAATCCGATGGTCAGAAACCGATCCTCGAACGCGCGCATCTGGTGGGACGCGCGCACCAAGATCGCCACCTCATCCCGGCGGATGGGACGCATCCCACGCGTGCCGCCCTGCATCGCCTCGATTTCTTCGCCGATCCAGCGGGCCTCTTCCTCGCCGTCCCAATGGCCGATCAGGCGCACCTTCTCGCCCTCCTCGGCCTCGGTCCACAACTCCTTGCCCAATCGCCCCTTGTTGCCCGCGATCACGCCAGAGGCAGCGGCCAGAATATGCGGGGTCGAGCGGTAATTCTGCTCCAGCCTGACCACATGTGCGCCGGGAAAATCCTTTTCAAACCGCAGGATATTGCCTACTTCTGCACCACGCCAGCCATAGATCGACTGATCGTCATCTCCGACACAGCAGATATTCTTGTGCGCCCCGGCCAATAGCCGCAGCCACAGGTACTGCGCCACGTTGGTATCCTGATACTCGTCCACCAGAATATAGCGGAACCACCGCTGATACTGCTGCAAGACGTCATCATGTGTCTGAAAAATCGTGACCACATGCAGCAGCAGATCACCGAAATCCACTGCGTTCAGTTCCTTCAACCGCGCCTGATAGAGCGCGTACAACTGCGGCCCCTTGCCGTCATAGGCCCCGGCCTCGGACGCGGGCAGGTTCGCGGGCGTCCATGCCCGGTTCTTCCAATTGTCGATAATGCCCGCCAGCATCCGTGCGGGCCACCGCTTGTCATCAATACCCGCAGCCTGAATCAACTGCTTCATCAGCCGAACCTGATCGTCGGTGTCCAGAATGGTAAAATTCGACTTCAGCCCGGCCAGTTCGGCGTGGCGGCGCAGCAGCTTGACACAAATCGAATGAAAGGTGCCCAGCCACGGCATCCCCTCGATGCTCTGCCCCAACAGGCGGCCAACGCGATCTTTCATCTCGCGCGCGGCCTTGTTGGTGAACGTGACCGACAGGATCTCGTTCGGGCGCGCCCGCCCGGTGTTCAGCAGATGCACGATCCGTGCGGTCAACGCCTTGGTCTTGCCGGTGCCGGCCCCCGCCAGCATCAGGACCGGACCATCCAGCGCCTCGACCGCGGACCGCTGCGCCGGGTTCAGCTCGTCCAAATATGGCGCGCCACGGGCAGCCATTGCCCGCGCGGCCAGCGATGCGCCTTCAAAGGCGTCGGATTCGTCATAACTGCTCATGGCGCAGACCCTAGCGCGCCAATGCAGTGAAATAAAGAGATGTTCAGCCTATGTTCTTGTGTTTTTAATACCGCTTGCGCCGGTATTTCTCGTGAAAACGCTGCATCGCGCCACCGCTTGCCGTTACGTCGCGGGCCTATTTGAACATAAATGTGCTCAGATCACGAATTTGTTAAGGAAAACATATAAGATACTGATTTTTATAATACTTCCATCACATAACTAATGTATACCGCAGCATCATACTGGGTCTTTCCACAGGGTTTCGCCCACAATCGCCATCTGTCACGGGAACCAACAACAGGGGTAGCGACGTTGTGGCTGCATAATCGAAACGACTTCGGAAACCCCAAGGAGGAAATCTGATGAAACGCTTTACAACCACGGTCGCCGCACTGGCACTTTTCGCCACTCCGGTCCTTGCAGACAACACCGCCACGACCCAGCTGGAACAGCTCGGTTCAGAGGTCGGCCAAGACGGCCCTCTTAGCCCGGACGCGGCCACCTACGGCGTTGCCACGCTGATCGGCAGCGATGTTTTCACCACCAATCAGGGCGCCGGCAATCTCAGCGTCGAAGGTCTTGATCGTAACGCCTTTGTCAAAATTGGCGACGTCGAAGACGTATGGATGACCAATGCAGGCACCATTCAAGGTGTTGTGGTCGATCCAGTCGATGAAAGCGATGAAAGCTTCATGTATTTCCCCGTCAGCGACATCACCATTGTCGATGATGTGGACGGCCCACGCTACATGATCGGCATGACCGCCGACGAAATGGCAGAGATTGAGCGGATTGAAAACCCCGGTCAATTTGGTCAGTAACCTTACAGACCAGAAACAAAGGAAAAGGGTCGGCCCCACCGCCGGCCCTTTTCTGATTTTACCTCAATGGTTTGCCGATCAGTTTTAACCTGCCGCCTTACCATCGACCGTCTCGGCCAAAGCCTCGGCACGGGCAGCAATCTCTGCCAGTGTATCGGTCACCGCCGTTGGCACCACCGGCACCTCGATGCGTTCGGGCTCAGGCGCGGGCGCATCCCGCAACTGCGCCAGTTCTGCCTCTTTTTCGGCCATCGCATCCTCGGCTTCACGCAGCTTGTCCTGCATGCCCGCCGTCTTGTCGGCCAGCATCAACCCCGCCATCAGCAGCATACGCGCCTCGGGTATGCGCCCGATCTGTGCCGCCAGAACCGCGGCCTCATCATCCAGCATCTTGGCTGCGGCTTGCAGGTAATGTTCCTCGCCCTGCTGACATGCGACCTGAAATGTCCGTCCGCCGATCTCGATATCAATCTCGGGCATCATTCATCCTCCTGATCAGCGGGCTGGGCTGTCGTGTCGTCGTCGGTCGCCGCAGCGGCCTCTTGCCCCGCCGCGCGCACGACCTTGTCCAGTTCGGCCAGAACCGCATCCACCTCGGTCCGGTCAGATGCGCGTACCACACGCAACCCTTCCAATTCGGCCATCATCGCCTTGTTGATCAGGTGCGGCTCGACCACGCCGGTGGCATTGGCCTCGCGCAATGCCGCATTGTTGTCGCGTAGCTGCTGGTTGGCATGACGCAATGACTGTAAATCGGCGTCCAGCTTGCGCAGTGCCTCGGAATGCGCTTCTTCAGCACTGCTATCCGCAACCGCAGCCGCCTGCTCGGCGGCCTCTTCCGCCTCTTGCAGCCGCGCCTTCAGCGTCTTCACCCGCTCTTCGAGTTGCGCATTGGCCAGTTTCTCATCTTCCAGTTCCCGACGCAGTTTTTCAGTCTCTGCGCTGCCATCCGCGCCGCTGTCGGCGCTCAACGTGTCCAACCCCTGACCGATACGGTCCAGCGCGGCCATGATACGGCCCTGCATGGCGTCTATGTCGCTCATCTCCTCAGATCCTCACTTCGTTTTTCGGCGTGCGGCGAATCGCCCAAACACCTCATTGGTAGCAAGTCTACCCAAGGATTGAGAAAAATGCTCCCCCTTGCTGTCCTGCGCGCCATACGTCGCGTTCCGGGCGCTTGATCTTTGCCTCTTAGCTGGTATTCAGCCCATTGATGTTGCCATTCAAAGGAAGAGCCACCGTGGATATCGCCGCCCTGCGTACCGCCAACCCCGATCACTGGTCCAAGGCGACCGCCATTCGCGCGTTGACGCTCGATGCCGTGAACGCGGCCAACTCCGGTCACTCCGGCATGCCGATGGGCATGGCCGATGTGGCAACCGTGCTCTTTGAGAAGCACCTGAAATTCGACGCCTCTGCTCCCAACTGGCCCGACCGCGATCGGTTCATCCTCAGCGCGGGCCACGGCTCCATGTTGCTATATTCGCTGCTGCACCTCGTCGGCGACGAACAGTTCCCGCTGAGCGAGATCAAGAATTTCCGCCAATGGGGCGCCCGCACCGCAGGCCACCCAGAGAATTTCCTCGCCGACGCGATTGAAACCACCACCGGCCCGCTGGGTCAGGGCATTACCAACGCCGTCGGGTTCGCCATGGCCGAGGAAATCCTGCGCGCCCGTTATGGCCGCAAGCTGATGGACCACCACACCTATGTGATCGCAGGCGACGGGTGCCTGATGGAAGGCATCAGCCAAGAGGCGATCACGCTCGCCGGGCGTCACAAACTGGGTAAGCTGATTGCCTTTTGGGACAACAACAACATCACCATCGACGGCACTGTGGAACTCAGCGACCGGACCGATCAGGTCAAACGCTTCCGCTCTGCCGGGTGGCAGGTGATCGAGATCGACGGCCACAACCCCGATGAAATCGACGCCGCCATCACCAAGGCAAAATCGTCGTCCAAGCCGTCAATGATCGCGTGCAAAACGCATATCGCCCTCGGTCACGCTGCACAGGACACGTCCAAAGGCCATGGCGCGCTGACCAATGACGAACAAAACGCCGCCGCCAAGGCCGCATATGGCTGGACCACCGGCCCGTTCGAAGTACCCGCCGATATCAAATCCGCGTGGGAGGCGATCGGCAGCCGCGGGGCGTCTGACCGCACCGCATGGGAGGCGCGTCTGGCCGAAGCATCAAGCCGCCGTCAGGCTGAATTCGCCCGTGTCTTTGCTCTGGAAGCGCCCAAAACGCTGTCAGCCCGCATCAAGGCGCTGAAAAAGCAGATCAGCGAAGAAGCCCCCAAGGTGGCGACCCGCAAATCCAGCGAGCTGGTACTGGAAGTCATCAATCCGATCATGCCCGAAACCATCGGCGGCTCCGCCGATCTGACAGGCTCGAACAACACCAAGACCGGTGATCTGGGCGTGTTCGATACGGACAACCGCAAGGGTCGCTATATCTATTGGGGCATTCGCGAGCATGGCATGGCGTCCGCGATGAACGGTATGGCGTTGCATGGCGGCATCCGCCCCTATGGCGGTACGTTCATGTGCTTTACCGATTACGCCCGCCCGGCGATGCGTCTGGCCGCGCTGATGAAAGTGCCCACCGTATTCGTGATGACCCATGACAGCATAGGTCTGGGCGAGGATGGCCCGACGCACCAACCAATCGAGCATCTGGCAATCAGCCGCGCCACCCCCAACACATGGGTCTTCCGTCCCTGCGACACGGTCGAGACTGCCGAAGCGTGGGAGCTGGCCCTGACCAGCAAATCCACACCATCGGTTCTGTCTCTGACCCGTCAGGGACTGCCGACCCTGCGGACCGAGCACAAGACTAAGAACATGACCGCGCAAGGGGCCTATGTTCTGGCCGACGCCGACGGCAAGCGGCAGGCGATCCTGATGGCCACCGGCTCTGAGGTGGAAATCGCCATGAAGGCGCGCGATCTGCTGCAAGCCGACGGTATCGGTACGCGTGTCGTTTCCATGCCCTGCTGGGAACTGTTCGAGGCGCAGGACGAGGCCGTGCGCCGTCGTGTGCTGCCCGGTGGTCCCGTGCGCGTCGGCATTGAGGCCGCTGCGCGTCAGGGCTGGGACAAGTGGCTGTTTGGCGAGCGCGGTAAATCGAACAAGGCCGATTTTGTCGGCATGGACAGCTTCGGCGCATCTGCACCTGCCGAAACGTTGTTCGAGAAGTTCGGCATCACCGCCGAGGCCGTGGCCGCCAAGGTCAAGGCGCTGCTCTGAGCACAGATTTTGGGGGATGCGCCGCAGGGTGCATCCCCCGCCGCGACCTGTGCGACACAGACCGTCCGAAGATTTCGCACCGATACGATACCGACGAAATACCGACGAAATACCTACGTCCCGTTTTCGGCCTTTTCCGCCAGTTCCAGCCATTCCTCTTCCGCCGCACTCAGCGCCTCTTGCCGGGTGGTCAGAGCCTCTGTCGCTTTGCGAAATTTCACTGGCTCGCGGGTAAACAGCTCTGCATCGGCCAACAGCCCTTCCAGCTTGCCAATCTCCGCCTCCAGCCGCGTCATTTCACTTGGCAATGCCTCTAGGCGGTGCTTTTCGGTAAAGCTTAACTTCGGGGCATTGCGTGGTGCCTCAGTCGCAGGCTTTGGTTTTGATTTCGCTGTATTCTTCGCGGATTCCGGTGTCTTGTCGGCGGACCGCTGCGCGCGGTAGTCGCTCCACCCGCCCGCATAGACAGTCGCCCGCCCGTCGCCCTCCATAGCAATTGTCGTGGTCGCGACACGGTCCAGAAAATCGCGGTCGTGGCTCACCAGCAGCAACGTGCCGTCGTAGTCGTCCAGCAATTCCTGCAACAGGTCGAGCGTTTCGATATCCAGATCGTTGGTCGGCTCGTCCAACACTAAAAGGTTGCTTTCCTTGGCCATCAGCTTGGCCAGCAGCAGCCGCGCCTTCTCGCCCCCCGACAGCGCCTTGACCTTGGCCCGCGCCTGCCGTTCGTCGAACAAAAATTCCTTAAGGTATCCAATCACATGACGCGGGCTACCGCGCACCAGAACCTGATCCGCCTTGCCTGATACGCGCATCTCGGGGTCACCTGTCAGGCTGTCCCACAGCGTCATCTCAGGATCGAGAGCCGCACGGCTTTGGTCAAACACGGCAGGCATCAGATTGGTGCCGCGTCGAACCTCACCAATGTCCGGCTGCTCGTCCCCGAGCAACATCTTTAGCAAGGTCGTCTTGCCCACGCCGTTCGGCCCGACAAAGGCCACCCGATCCCCGCGCTGCACGCGCAGGTCGAAATTTGTTAAGATTTGCGTGTCACCATAGGATTTCGCAATCCCGCGCGCCTCGAACACCAGCTTGCCGGATTTTGGACCGGCCTCCAGCGCCATCGCTGCCGCACCTTGGCGTCGTATCTGCCCCGCGCGCTCTGCGCGCAATGCCTGTAGCGCCCGCACCCGACCCTGATTGCGCTTTCGACGTGCACTGATCCCTTCCACGGCCCAGCGAGCTTCGGATTTGATCTTGCGATCCAGCTTGTGACGGCTCTGGTCTTCTTCTTCCCACAGCTTGTCGCGCCACGCCTCGAAATGGGTGAAGCCCTGCTCATTACGGCGGACCATTCCCCTGTCAATCCATAGGGTTGCACGGGTAAGTTCACGCAAAAATGCGCGGTCGTGACTGATCAGAACATACCCTGCGCGGGTTTCCTTCAACGTCGCTTCCAACCATGCAATCGCTTCGATATCCAGATGGTTCGTCGGTTCGTCCAGCAACATCAGGTCCGGTGCCTCGGCCATCAGCTTGGCCAGTGCCGCGCGCCGCCGTTCGCCGCCAGATGCGGTGCCAACCGCACGCGACGGATCGAACTTCAATCCCTCGCCTGCCATCTCAACGCGGTACATGTCTTCTGGGGCCAGTGCGCTGGCCGCATAATCCCCCAGCGTGGCAAACCCCGTCATGGCGGGATCCTGCTCCATGTAGCCCACGCTGATTCCCGGCGGCACGACCAGCGTCCCGGTATCGGATTCCACCAATCCGGCCATAACCTTCATCAGCGTCGATTTGCCCGATCCGTTGCGTCCCACCAGCGCCACCCGGTCGCCCGGCTGAACCACCAGCGACAGATCAGCAAACAAAGGCTCGCCGCCGAATGTCAGCGAGATGTCACTCAATTGCAAAAGGGGTATCTTGGTTGCCATGAGCGCGGGCTATCCTGCGCCTGCCTGCCCGTCAAGGTGTCGCTTCGTCTACTGCGCGACCGCGCGGAGCAGACGCTTGCGCGTCGCCGGAATCGCGCGGATTTCGACGCCGGTAAAGACATGCAGCGTGCCCATCTCGGGGTCCACCACGGCATGGTCGCTGACCCAGCCGCCCATCATCAGATAGGTCCGTAACAGCGGCGGCATTCGCAGCATCGCCTGTTTTGCATCAGGTTTGCGAAACCGTAGCTTCTGGGCAAATCGAAACACCAGAGGCGCCTTGACCCTTGGCAGCCAGCGTCGCGGTGCGAGGTGCCGCTCCTTTAGCATGGCAAAGGCATCCAGATAGCTATCGGCGTCGGTGCCATGAAAGGATGAGCAGCCGAACAGCATCTCGACCCCGTGATCATCCACATACCGCGTCATCGCCCCCCACGCCGCGCGCAGAATATCCGGATCACACCATTCTGGATGCACACAGAACCTTCCCATCTCGACCATCGGCCCATCGAATCGCTCCAGCGCCGACAGCTCGTAGAATTGTGCTGAGTAGCTACGCCCGATCTCGGCCCCGCCCCCAAGGGGCAGCATCCGAAAACAGCAGACCAGATCACCACTGCGGCTGTCCTCGATCAGGATATGCGAACAAATATCGTCAAACCTGTCCCGGTCCGAACCGTCCACGTCACCGGTGCCAAAGGTCAGCGCACGCAGCTTCTGCGCCGCCGTAATATCGGCGCGCGTGGTGCTGATGCGTGTGTGGTAGCGTCGTTTCGTCAATGTCGGCATGGGCATTCCCTATCCGAGCCTGAGTACAAGAATACCCAAGCCAGATAGTACGCACAATCTATGTCGATGCCACGACGCTATAGTGACGAACCCGTGACGCAGGGCCCGCGCTCTTAAAAGAACTGTGTGGGGTCGATATTGCCAAAGTTGTCAAGGATCTGCCGCAGAACACCTTTGCCAGTGACCGACGAATCGGTCACGCGCCGGGTCAGTGGCACGATGTTGCCATCACGCAGGCTGAAGGTTTCGATATTGGCGATTGTGTCACTTTGGTCGAAACTGATCGCCAGTACCTGCCGCTCGATCACCTCGGGGCGCATCATGCCGAAATGTTTCATCCGGCTCCGCACATAATAGTAATCGCCTTCACCCAGGATACCGGCCGCCGAAGGGGCACCAATTACATCATCCACCGTGGCGCGCGAATCGACCCCGACCACCAACTGGTTCAAATCTTCTTCGGGAGGGACATAGCCATGGTTGCGGTAGATCGAAGTACAGGCCACAAGGGAGACAAGCCCCAGTACAACGACGATCGCGCGCAGCGTAAAATTGAGCCCAGTCATGTGTACCCTCTTGATTTCAGCCCGGTCAGGCTTTTATCCGGCTTACAACAAGGTGACCGAGAGGTTCAAGAAAGGATAAATGTCCATCCGATGACACGACAGTCCGAGAACCCCGAAATTTTGCGCATTGCGGATCTACCGCAACGTGGCGCGACGCCTTTTGAATTGTCTCCCGACGCGGGCGCACGCGCCGCTTTGGCAGAGGCGCTCGGCGTCGAAGCGATCCGCAAGCTCAGCTTTCGAGGGCAGATTTCGCCTGACGGTCGGCGCGACTGGCTTCTTGACGCCAATTTGGGCGCGACGGTCGTGCAATCGTGCGTTGTCACGCTTGCCCCCGTCACGACCCGTGTAGATCGCAAGGTGATACGGCGCTTTCTCGCCGACATGCCCGACGACGCGGATGTTGAAGAGATCGAAATGCCAGAGGATGAAACGATCGAGCAGCTAACCGACGTGGTCGACCTTTCCCAAGTCATGCAAGAGGCGTTGGCGCTGGCGATACCGGATTACCCCCGCGCCGATGGCGCAGAATTGCAAGAAGCCGTCTTTGCGCCACCAGATGCGACACCCCTGCGGGATGAAGACCTGAAACCTTTCGCCGGTTTGGCTGACTTGAAATCAAAGTTGGAAAAAGACGACTAAACAACAGCGCACAAAGGTGCGAAAAACCGCTTGCTCCCGCGCGATTTCGTTGTATTTTCGCCGTTCCATCGGAATTTGGGGTTGAACCGCTGGCTCTGGACAGATTAAGAGCCGCGTGACCACGTGAAACCGGGCCGCTTGTGCCCACAGGATAGATAGTAGGATCGCACAATGGCTGTCCAGCAGAACAAAGTATCGAAATCGCGCCGCAACAATCGCCGCGCGCACGACTCGCTCAGCGCAGCGAACCCGAACGAATGCCCCAACTGCGGCGAACTGAAACGCCCGCACCACGTGTGTTCGGCCTGTGGCCACTATGCCGACCGCGAGATCGTGGCGATGGCAGACGAGGTCGATCTGGACGAAGACGCAGCCTAACCCCGCTGAGGGACCCGCATAGGACGGACCGCTTTGATGACCGCGCATCCCGATCATAACAAGGCGGGGGCCGGACGAACCGTCATTTCGGTCGATGCGATGGGGGGCGACATGGGCCCGGCCACTGTGGTGGCCGGCATTGCCAAATCCGCGCGCAAAAATCCTCGAATCGGTTTCATTCTGCACGGTCGTAAGGCCGAGCTTGAGCCGCTCGTTGCCAAGCGCAAATACCTGTCGGATTGCGTGGTAATACGCGATGCGCCCGATGTCGTATCGATGGAAGACAAGCCCAGCCATGTCATACGTCACGGCAAGGACACGTCGATGTGGTCCGCGCTCGAATCAGTTCGCAATGGTGAGGCGACCGTCTGTGTCTCTTGTGGCAATACCGGCGCGCTGATGATGATGAGCACGCTGCGCCTGCGCCGCCTGCCCGGCATTTACCGGCCGGCCATTGCCGTCATGTGGCCATCGCGCAATCCGCAGGGATTTAACGTTCTGCTCGACGGTGGTGCCGATATTCGGGCCGATGCCAAGGATCTCATGCAATATGCCCTGATGGGCACGTCCTACGCGCGGAACGGCTTTGGCGTGGTGCGCCCTCGGATTGGTCTGCTGAACGTCGGCACCGAAGAACACAAAGGTCGGTCCGAGCTGAAAGAGGCATATGACCTCATTTCGGCCAATGCGCGCACCGCCGACTTTGACTTCGTCGGCTTTGTCGAGGGACGCGACCTGCCCGGCGACACTTGTGACGTGATCATCACCGACGGGTTTACCGGAAATGTGGCGCTGAAAACCGGCGAGGGTACTGCAACGCTGATCGCGGAACTGCTGCGTGAGGCGTTCAAATACTCGCCGCTGTCGCGACTCGCTTCGCTGTTGGCCTACACTTCACTCCAGCGCTTGAAAAAACGGATCGACCCGCGTCAGGTCAACGGCGGTGTTTTTCTAGGTCTCAACGGCACGGTGGTCAAATCCCACGGCGCAGCGGATGCCACTGGTGTCTCGGCTGCCGTCAGGTTGGCATTTCAACTGGCCGAAACAGGATTTTCCGAAAAACTCGCAGCGCGGGTTGCATCTGCCTCGCTGCCCACGCAGGATGCCGATACCGAAGAAGACGGTGGGAAAATATGACAAGACGCGCCGTCGCACGAGGCATCGGGCATTACCTGCCCGAACGAATAGTGCCGAACTCGGAATTCGAAGCCTCGCTCGACACATCAGATGAATGGATCAGGACCCGCTCTGGTATTGAGCGGCGTCATTTTGCGTCCGATGATCAAAGCACCTCTGACCTTGCCACTGAAGCCGCGCGTGCCGCTTTAGCCGATGCAGGGCTTGAACCCGACGACATCGACGGGATCATCGTCGCAACGTCGACACCGGACCTGACATTCCCATCTGTCGCCACAATGGTCCAAAGCAAACTGGGCATGACACGCGGCTTTGCGTTTGACGTGCAGGCCGTCTGCGCCGGGTTCATCTACGGGCTTTGCAATGCAAACGCCCTCATCGTTGCGGGCCAGGCCGACCGGTTGCTCGTGATCGGTGCCGAAACCTTTAGCCGCATCATGGATTGGACCGATCGCAGCACTTGCGTTCTCTTTGGCGACGGTGCCGGTGCGCTGATCCTTGAGGCGGCAGAGGGCGACGGCACAAACGCCGACCGTGGCATTCTGGCGACCGATTTGCATTCCGACGGACGGCATCGCGACATGCTATACGTGGATGGCGGCGTCAGCACGACGGGCACCTCCGGTAAGCTACGTATGCAGGGAAACCCCCTGTTTCGACAGGCTGTTGAAAAGCTGACGCAGACCGCCGATGCCGCACTGGACAAGATCGGCATGACAGGGGCGGACGTGGACTGGATCGTGCCGCATCAGGCCAATATCCGGATCATCGCGGGCACGGCCAGAAAAATGAACGTACCGATGGATCAGGTCATTCTGACGGTGCAGGACCACGGCAATACGTCCGCGGCCTCGATCCCGCTGGCGCTGTCCGTCGGCGCCGGGGACGGTCGTATCAAACGTGGCGATTTGATCCTAAGTGAGGCAATAGGCGGCGGTCTGGCGTGGGGCGCAGTGGCCTTGCGCTGGTGATATGCGACGCGCTATCTGGTAAACATAAGCTGCCGCTCACAAGCTGTTATATTGACTTTCAAAATTCTTCGCCCCTATTGTGAAGAAAACAAAACGGGGGGACGGAATGAGTGACAAAACCTTGACGCGCATGGACCTGAGCGAAGCGATCTTTCGCGAAGTTGGCCTGTCGCGCAACGACTCTGCTCAGCTGGTTGAAAGTGTTCTGGATCATATGTCCGATGCGCTGGTTCGCGGCGAGCAAGTCAAGATATCGTCCTTCGGCACGTTCTCGGTCCGCGAGAAATCTGCACGCGTCGGGCGTAACCCCAAGACTGGCGAAGAGGTGCCTATCAACCCGCGCCGCGTTCTGACCTTCAGGCCATCACACCTGATGAAAGATCGCGTTGCCGCCGGGAACAAGGCCTAAGGCGGGATCATGGCGAAATCCGCCGATGCCTTTCGTACCATCAGCGAAGTGGCCGACTGGCTGGGTATTCCCGCGCATGTGCTGCGATTCTGGGAAAGCAAATTCACCCAAGTGAAACCGGTCAAGCGCGCCGGCGGGCGACGCTATTATCGACCTGCCGACATGCAGTTGCTGGGCGGTATCCGCAAACTTTTGCACGAAGATGGGATGACCATCAAAGGCGTGCAGAAAATCCTGCGCGAGCAAGGTGTTAAAGAAGTTTCCGCATTATCCCCGCTGCTCGATGCCAATGCCGACGATGGGCAGGAAATCAGCGGGATCGCGCTTGATGTGCCGGATAATGAGGTCGAAACAAGGGGCAAAGTTCTGAACTTTGAGCGGGACAAACCGCAAGAAGAAACAGCGCCGACCACTTCGGATAGCGCGGACACAACCACACCCGAGCCTGACACGTCGACAGAACCTGCCGCCTCAGCCGATACTGACGTGCCCCCCCCGCCTGCCCCGGACACAGCCGAGCCGACTGTCGCAGCCGACAGCACCGAGCCGCAGGAGGAACACACTTTGTCCGGCGTCAGCACGGATGCCGACACACCTGCCGCAACGGAGCCACCAGAGCAGACACCTGTCACGCCCTCAGGCGGCACGCATGGGATGCCCAGCTTTCTTAAGAAAAGCCTTGAGGAACGCGGTGCAGATGCCGACGACGTTCAGACAGAAGGCGGCGCAAAGCCAGAGAACGACAGCGCGGACGCACCGGAGGTCGTCGAAAATGCTGGGGCTCCACAGCATGACGATGATTCGGCCACCGCCGATACCAACGACGACGTCCCAGACGAACCAGACGCGACAGCAACAAAGGCAGAGACCAAGCCCGAGCAAGCGCCGACGCATGAACAATCGCAAGCGGAGCCCGAGCAAGCGACGACCGACGAAACAGCAACGTCAGAGCCCGCGCAAGATCCGGAACCCGAAGCCGTACCCGAGCCCGTGTCCAGTGATACACCTGAAGCACCGCGCGCCACGCCAATTTCCACTCCGCCAGACCCCGAGGATGATGAACTACAGCACACGCCCTCGGCTCTGAGCGCCCTTGCGGGGCTACCCCGTGCTACGCCCGCGCAGGCAGCCGCGCTGAGCGCGTTGGCCGACCGTCTGCGCGCCCTGCATACGTCGCCCCCCTCGGGCACGCAGTCCTAAGCGCGGAAGTTGGGAATTACCTCTTGTCCCCGCGCTCAAAACAGGTATGTAACGCGCAAAGTCGGGCTATGGCGCAGCCTGGTAGCGCGTCCGTCTGGGGGACGGAAGGTCGCAGGTTCGAGTCCTGCTAGCCCGACCAAGATCGAAACGCCCGACAGGTCCAGCCTGCGGGCGTTTTGTCGTTTCAGGGGATACCTATGACAGACCTAGCCGATAATAACCTGCCGACAGGCGTACTCTGTGACAGCCAGATGCAGGTGCTCATTGATGCGGGCAACATCGCCGCTACGAACCCGATCCTTGATGGCCAAATCCAGCCAGCGTCACTTGATCTGCGGCTGGGAACGACCGCCTACCGCGTGCGTGCGTCATTTCTGACCGGAAAATCGGCAACCGTAACCGATCGACTGTCCGATTTCGGGATGCACGAGATGGACCTGACGCGCGGTGCCGTGCTGGAAAAGGGCTGCGTTTACGTAGTCCCCCTGATGGAGACGCTGGCGCTGCCAGACGGTATCTCGGGCGCGGCCTCGGCAAAATCATCCATTGGGAGGCTGGATTTGCTGACCCGTGTCATCACCGACAACGGCGTTGAATTCGATCGCGTGCCCGATGGCTATCACGGCCAGCTTTATGTCGAAATCTGCCCACGCTCCTTCTCTGTCGTTGCGCGCACGGGGCAAATGCTGAACCAGATCATCTTTCGCGTTGGCAAGACTGTCCTCTCGGACGAGGAACTGCACGAACTGCACCAGACCGTACCAATCGTGTCAGGCGAGCCGTTGATCTCCGACGGGCTGGGCTTCTCGGTCAATCTGAAACCCGCCAGCGGCGATCTGGTTGGCTATCGTGCCAAACCGCACACCGGCGTGGTCGACTTGGACAAGTTGGGCCACTACGATCCGGCAGAGTTCTGGGAAGAAATCCATACATCCGAAGGGCGCATCATCCTCGATCCGGGCGCGTTCTACATATTGGTGAGCCGCGAAGCGATCACCATCCCCCCTAATTGCGCCGCCGAGATGGCCCCATACTTGGCGATGGTTGGTGAATTTCGGGTGCATTACGCGGGCTTTTTTGATCCCGGCTTTGGCCATTCCAGCGACGGGATCGGCTCTCGAGGGGTGCTGGAGGTCCGCTGTCACGAGGCGCCTTTTGTGCTGGAGCATGGGCAAATCGTCGGTCGATTGGTTTATGAGAGAATGTCACAGATGCCCGCGCGCCTTTACGGCGCCGCGTTGGCCTCGAACTACCAAGGTCAGGGGCTCAAGCTGTCAAAGCACTTCAGAAGTAGCTGAACGCCCGAGTTACATCCGGCCCATTTTACGCGTCATACGCATGGTTTGCTTCATACGCTTCTGGGTTTCTTTGCTCTCAGGGCTTGGTGCCTGCGCGCGCGGTTCTGTGCCGCCTTTGCTACGGTTCATCCGTTTGCCCACGGCGTCCATGCCCGCGTTCACACCACCGCGCATCAAGCGGCGCATGACCATGCGCATTACCATGCTGATTATCTGATTGGCGTTCATTGCGCCCTCCTCGGTTTTCCTCTGAGGATGGACATAGCACACAATCAAGGAATTTTCAGGGCAGCCGCCGCTATTCCTCAAACAGGTCGGTTTGATCCTCGTCAGGCATCACCCCTTCGTCGGAGTCGTCGTCGCCCGCCTCGCTTCCCGGCATCGACAGGGGCGGCAATCTGCTGTCCAGAAGTCCGGCGGAGCGCAACTCTTTCAATCCCGGCAAATCGCGTGCGCTTTCCAGACCAAAATGACTGAGGAAGGTCTGCGTCACAACGAAAGTTACCGGACGGCCCGGCGTCATTTTGCGACGACCAAACCGGATCCACTCCATATCGAGCAACTGATCCACCGTGCCCCGGCTGACTGACACGCCGCGTATCTCCTCTATCTCGGCGCGGGTGACTGGCTGGTGATAGGCGATGATTGCCAGAGTTTCGATTGCGGCACGGCTCAGTTTGCGTGTTTCAACTGTCTCTCGTTGCATAAGATAGCCCAGATCCGGGGCCGTGCGCATCACCCAGGCGTCGCCCACGCGCATCAATGTCACCCCGCGCCCCTCATAGCGCTTGCGCAGATGCACGAGCGCCTCGGCGGCGTCACTGCCATGCGGCATACGTGCGTTCAACTCGCGGACCGTCACCGGATCAGCACTGGCAAAAAGAATTGCTTCGATCATGCGTTCCTGTTCCCCCATCGGGGGGGCTTCGAACAGGCTTTCCGGTGTGTTGTCAGCGTCTTCGCTCATAATTCTAATCCTTGCGACGCAACTGAATCGGCGCGAATACCTCTGACTGGCGCAGTTCGATCCGACCTTCTTTGGCCAGTTCAAGCGAGGCTGCAAAGGTCGAGGCCGTGGCCGATCGGCGACGGGCCTCGTCAGTGCCGAAACTCTCTGGCAGATACGTTGATATATCAGTCCATGTCCCGGCAAACCCGATCAGTCCGCGCATCCGTTCCAATGCCTGATCCAGTGAATAGATTGCATCGCGGTCCATGGCGTAGGGGCGAAATTCGTCGCGCGTCCGTATACGAGCATAGCCTTGCATCAGATCCAGAAGCGACGCGGTATAGGTGATGCGCCGCGTCTTCTCGATCTCTTCGGGGATGCCGCGGCCAAAGAAATCACGCCCCAGCCGATCCCGCGCCATCAATCGCGCGGCGGCGTCCCGCATCGCCTGTAAACGCTCTAGCTGAAACGCCAGATGTGCGGCCAGTTCCTCGCCCGAGGGTCCCTCTTCGGTGGGGTCGGGTGGCAGCAGCAGACGCGACTTGAGAAAGGCGAGCCACGCGGCCATCACCAGATAATCGGCGGCCAGCTCAATCCGTAGCTGTCGCGCCTTTTCGACAAAAGCCAGATACTGTCGTGCCAGATGCAGAATACTGATCTTGCGCAGATCCACCTTCTGCGTGCGGCTGAGCGTCAATAGCAGGTCAAGCGGCCCCTCGAACCCATCCACATCCACGATGAGCGCCTCGGCCGCCACACGGTCGGCGACACGCTGTGGTGTGTTTGGATCCTCGAAATCGTCTTCAGACATGCCCCTGCCCTGCAATCATGGCGGCGAGTGTTGCCTCCAGCGCAGGAATGTCAACCTCATCGGGGCTTTTGCGTGCCTTCAGGGCCGCTTCGGCACGGCGTTGGCCGCGTTGCGTCATGCGGCCAGCCGCGTCTGCCACGGCCCGGCGATCCTCCAGCGAGGCATTGCAGCACAGCACCACGTCACAGCCAGCAGCCAGAGAGGCGCGCGTGATCTCGGGCAATGTGCCAGTCAGGGCCTTCATCGTGATATCGTCGGTCATAATCAGTCCATCAAAGCCGATCTCGTCACGGATAAGCTGCATCATCACAGGTGATGTCGTCGCCGGACGCGGGTCGATGGCATCATAGACCAGATGCGCCGTCATCCCCATCGGCAGATCATTGAGCGCTTTGAACGGGGCAAAGTCGCAATTTACCAGTTCCGTCTGCGAGGCACTGACCACGGGCAGGTCCAAATGGCTGTCCGCCTGTGCGCGGCCATGTCCGGGGATATGCTTGAGAACCGGCAACACACCGCCGTCAAGCAGTCCATCAGCCACGGCGCGCCCGATCAGAGCGACAATGCCCGGCTCGGTCCCATAGCAGCGATCCCTCAGGAACGCATGGGTTGCAGGCACAGCAACGTCCACCAGAGGCGCACAATTGCTGTCGATCCCCAGCGCATATAGTTCTGACGCGATGATCCGGTATTGCAGGTATAGCGCCTCTGCCGCCTGCCCGCCTGCGCGCTCAATCAAGGTCTGAGGTGGTAACCACTCGCGCCATGTCGGTGATCGCAGGCGCTGCACTCGTCCGCCTTCCTGATCAATGGTAATCGGTACGTCCCGGCCAACGGCGCTGCGCATCTCGTCACATAGCGCGCGCACCTGATCCGGCGTATCAATATTGCGGGCAAAGAGGATAAACCCGAACGGATCGACCTGCGCGAAAAAGGATTTTTCCTCGGGACTCAACCGATGTCCGGTCGCATCCAGAATTGTCGCACCCCATGCCCTCACCGGGTAACAACCGGGATGCATTCCGCTTTCTCTGCGACTAGCGCGGAACAGAACCGGCGCGCATCGCCCAGATCCTCGAACCCCATCGCGCGCAGGCGATAGAAGGTGCGACCGCCGCTGGTGGCGCGCTGGATCACACGATCCTTGCCCGTCAGGTAATCCTCGAACTTGCCTGCCAGTCGTGTCCACTCTTCACGCGCGATTTCTTCGGTCTTGAACGCCCCCAACTGTGCCAGCCGTGTCCCCGGCGCGATTGTATCGGGGTCTATATCCCGCGGCCCTGCCAGATCGTCGATTGCCGCAACCGTTTCAACCCGCGACAGCGTAACGGGACGCGCCTTGGGCCTTAGCGAGGTGCCAATACCACCCTTGACGACCTTGATCTGCGTTTGGAGAGCTTCTTCTTCTTCCTCCTCCGCTTCGCGCGGGGGGGCGACCTCGCCCAAAGGCTCGACACCGTCGGCCAGTGCGTCGGCCAGCGCCAGCATACCCGCGTCATCCATGGGTACTGCTGTCTGTTCTTTTTCGGGTGCTTGCGTTGCCGCCTGCTGAACCATTTGATCAGATTGCGTCGAAGCCCACGTGCTGGGCGCATCCTCATCACTCAGGTCCAGCGGCGCCGGAGCCAGGATCAATTGATCAGGGGTCTGACCGGCGGCGCCAACCGCCGCGACATCATTCACAGACAGCCCTTGATTAAGCGCCTGTTCTCCGCCCGGATTCTCGGGTTGTACCCGAATCGGGCCTTCGGCGGCGCGAATAACTGGCACACCACTGACGTCTCTCACCAGCAGCTTGTAACCCCATAATCCGAGGCCCACGATCAACCCGATCGAAACAAGCGAGCCGAGTACATAGGTGATCTTGGAAAATGAACCACTGGTTTCAGACGCACCCCAGTCCGGGTGACGGTCCGCATAAATCTCTGCCATGTCTCGCCTCTTTGCCACCAGCGATACATAGTCGCCGGGGTGTATGATTGCTGCCTCATATCCCCCGGCATTTGCGCGGTTTACCGCATCTCGTCAGCCGGAGTGACCCCAAGAATACCAAGACCTGCAGAAATAACAACATTCACAGACCGAGCGAGAGCAATTTTCGCCTGTGTTGTAACCGAATCACTCTCCTGCAAGAAGCGCAACTCGGGATGGTCATGTCCCCGGTTCCATAGGCTGTGCAGATCACTGGCCAGATCATAGAGGTAAAAAGCAACGCGGTGCGGCTCGTTCGTGCGCCCTGCGATTTCCACCAACCGCGGCCATTCCGCGATTTTGCGGGCCAAAGTCAGTTCGGCCTCGTGACTGACACGCTCCAGTTCCGCCTTGGCGAGAACATCATCATTGACGTCGATGCCAGCGGCCTCGGCTTTGCGCATCACACTGCACACCCTCGCATGGGCGTATTGCACGTAAAAGACCGGGTTATCCTTGGATTGCTCCAGCACCTTGTCAAAGTCGAAATCGAGCGGCGCATCGTTCTTGCGCGTCAGCATAACAAAGCGGGTCACATCCGCCCCAACAAGGTCAACCACGTCGCGCAGCGTCACGAAGGTACCCGCGCGCTTTGACATCTTGAACGGCTTGCCGTTCTTATAGAGCTTCACCAGTTGGGTCAGCTTCACATCCAGACTGACCTGCCCATCCGACAGCGCCGATACAGCCGCCTTCATCCGTTTGACATAGCCACCATGATCCGCGCCGAATACATCAATTAGCGCGTCGAAGCCTCTGGTAATCTTGTCATAATGGTAGGCGATGTCAGGCGCGAAATAGGTCCACCCGCCATCCGACTTCTTCACCGGACGATCTACATCATCGCCATGTTCGGTGCTTTTGAACAGCGTCTGTTCGCGTGGCTCCCAATCCTCTGGCAGCTTGCCTTTGGGCGGCTCCAGCACGCCTTCATAAATTAGCCCCTTGGCATCCAGCGCCTCCAGTGCCGCCTCGATCCGACCAGTGCCATAAAGCGACTTTTCGCTGTAGAACATGTCCATCTCGACGCCCAGCGCCTTCAGATCCGCGCGGATCAGATCCATCATCGCTTCAGTGGCAAACTCACGCACAACAACCAGCCATTCGGACTCGGGGCGGTCGACATAGGCATCTCCGACCTTGGCCTTCAACGCCTCGCCCACGGCGATCAGGTAGTCGCCGGGATAGGTGCCATCCTCAAACGCGACCGCCTGCCCGTGCGCTTCCAGATAGCGCAAATAGACAGACCGCGCCAAAACATCGACCTGCGCACCACCGTCATTGATATAGTATTCACGGGTAACGTCATGGCCGGTAAAATCCAGCAGGCCCGCCAAAGCATCGCCAAAGACCGCGCCGCGGGTGTGCCCCACATGCAAGGGCCCGGTCGGGTTCGCGCTGACGTATTCCACGTTGACGCGCCGCCCCTGCCCCATGTCGGAACGGCCAAAATCCGCTCCTGCCGCCAGTACGGCCCGCAGAACGCCATGCCACTGCTCATCCGCCAGTCGCAGGTTCAAGAACCCCGGCCCCGCCACTTCGGCAGAGGTGATGCGCGGATCGGCGGATAGCTGTGCAGCCAGTGCCTCGGCAATATCGCGCGGCTTCTTGCCCGCGGGTTTGGCCAGAACCATTGCAGCGTTGGTTGCCATATCGCCATGCGCAGGATCGCGAGGCGGCTCCACTGTCACGTTGGCATGGTCCAACCCGGAGGGCAGCACCCCGTCGGCCTCAAGCACATCAAGAGCGTCAATCACCGCGCTGCGGATCTCAGTAAACAGGTTCATCGGGTCATCCTTTGCGTCGCGAGGTGGTTTAACAGCCCCGCGCGCCGCGTCAATCCGCTGCCGCCTCTTCGGGCGCGCCATTATGATCCTTCTCGCGTGGAGGCGACAACGCCAGCAAGTGCATTCCGGCCTCTCCGCGCGGCTTCGCCTTGTGATCGAGCAGGCGCAGTTCCCGCCCGGCGACCAATTCCGCCAGCGGGATGGAATCCGGATTATCCGCCTGCCAATCGCTCAGACCGTACTCTTCTGACAGCTTGGTGGCGCGCACGGACCAACCGTTGGTCATGCGCTGCGCGATTTCCAGATACCGCAACCCGCCACAGACCACCCGTCCCCCCAGTGTCGCAGGCAAGGCATGACGCTGGCTGTCCTGCTTCGCGCGTTTCAGCTGAAAAACGTTCTCGCGCCCGAATTCCGGCGCAAGATCCGTGGCAACCAGCGTATTGTAGGCGTCATTGTCGGATGTCGTCACGATCCGGCCAAAGCTGATGAACTCCACCCCTTTTTCCGCCCCGTCGGATAGGATGTCACCGACATAGATCGGCAAACCTGCCTCGCGTGCGCTGCGTAGCCGGGCGCGGTTCGGATCGGCGACCAGCACCGGCACTTCGTACTCGCGCAGCGCCGTGGCAAACGACGTCGAAAACTGCGAACCGCCAGCGAATATCACGCCGGGGATATGTCCGCCCGCCAGCCCCACGAGCCGCGCCATGGGACGTAGAGAAAATCCATGCAACACTACGGTCGCTGCCACCAGAGCAAAGGCCAGCGGCGTCAACAGACCTGCATCCTCAAAGCCCGCAGCCACCAGTCGTTCGGAAAACAGCCCGGCCACAGCCACCAGCACCACGCCGCGTGGCCCGGTGAATGCCACCAACAGCCGCTCTTGCATAGGGACGTTGCTGAATGCCAGCGCACTCAGCACAGTTACGGGCCGCACGAGCACGATCACGACGACCAGAAACAACACGCTGCGCCAGCCCAGCAACGATAGTCGTTCCAGATCCATCGACGCCGCCAGCAGAATGAACACACCCGACACCAGCAGGATCGTCGCGTGTTCCTTGAACCGGCGCAATTCGGTATAGCTGGGCAGTCCTGCATTCGCGATGTAGAATCCCATGATCGTTACGGCCAACAGCCCGCTTTCGTGCAGCACGTAATCGGACAGCGCAAAGACCAGCAGCAACAACGCGAAGAGGACCGGCACCTTCATGTATTCCGGCACCCGACCGCGACGGAATGCCTCGGAAATCAGCCAACCAGCAGCCAACCCCAACGCGCTGGCAATCCCGATCCCCTTTGCCATATCCCAGACCGCATCGCCGAACGTGTTTGCAGCCGCAGTGATCAACACCACCTCAAACGCCAGCACCGCAGCCAGCGCACCGATAGGATCGTTAACGATCGCCTCCCATTGCAACAGCTGTGCCGGACGTCGCTGCAAACGTGCTTGCCGCAAGAGCGGCGCGATCACCGTCGGGCCGGTCACGATCATGATGCCACCAAACACGGCCGAACTGGCCCAGCTCAGGCCCGCCACGAAATGCAGCGCCAATGCCGACAGCAGCCAACCCACTGGCGCGCCAATGATCACCAATCGTCGCACACCCACCGCAGCCTCGCGCAAGGTGTGCAGGTTCAGCGTCATACCGCCTTCGAACAGGATGATTGCCACGGCCACGCTGATCATCGGCCCCATCAACGGGCCAATGTCACGCTCGGGGTTGAACAGGCCCAGGCCCGGCCCGATCGCGAGGCCCGCAATCAGCATCAGCACGATGGCGGGCATCCGCATCTTCCACGCGACCCATTGCGCGCCGACCCCCAGAACGCCAACCAGTGCAAAGGCCATAACCGCCGGAATTGTTCCGTCTGCCACCGCTTCCGCTGCCATGTTATTTATCCCCCCAGGAACCGGCGCCGCCCGGCCCGCCCAAATGCCGAGCGTGCTGCGACAGCGCGAACCGGTCCGTCATCCCGGCAATATAATCACTAACGAGACGCGCCAGCGCCTGCGTTGTTCCGGCTGCCGCCACATCTGTCTGCCAGCGCTGCGGCAAATGGCTGGGACATTCCATGTAAAACGGGAACAGGTCGTTGACGACCTGCGTGACCTGCGCGCGTTTCAACATCACCGACGGCGCGCGGTACATGCGCGTAAAGAGGAAATCCCGTATCTGCTTAAGATCGCGCCACAATTCGTCGGAGAACTTGATTACAGGTCGCCCCAGATGCCGCACCGAAGCTGAGTCTGCCAGATCGGATTCCGCGATCACCGCACGCGAGGTTTCGATCACATCTGCCACCATCACGCCAAAAACGCGGCGTAGCGCCTCGTGTCGTCGTCGGTAGGCATCCAGCCGGGGATAGTTCTGGTCAACCTCGGCATAACAATCACCGATAATCGGCAATTCGGCGATCTCTTCTTCGGTGAACAGCCCCGCGCGCAGCCCATCATGCAGATCGTGATTGTTGTAGGCGACATCGTCAGACAATGCCGCCACCTGCGCCTCGGCACTGGCGTGGGTATGCAGTTCCAAGTCATGTCGGGCGTTATACTCGGCCAGCGCATAGGGCAGATCGCTCCCCGTCGGGATTATCACCGGACCGTTGTGCTTGGCGATACCTTCCAGCGTGTCCCACGTCAGGTTCAAACCATCGAATTCAGCATAGTGTCGCTCCAGCATCGTCACGATACGGATCGCCTGCGCGTTATGATCGAACCCACCATAGGGCGCCATCAGCGCATGCAGCGCATCTTCGCCCGTGTGGCCGAACGGGGTGTGGCCCAGATCATGCGCCAGCGCCACTGCCTCGGTCAGCTCAGGGTTCAGTCCCAGCGCGCCGGTAATCGTTCGCGCAACCTGCGCCACCTCAATGGAATGTGTCAGTCGCGTGCGAAAATAATCGCCCTCATGTTCAACGAACACCT
The DNA here is from genome assembly GCF_011040495.1 of Pseudohalocynthiibacter aestuariivivens. Taxonomy (GTDB): domain Bacteria; phylum Pseudomonadota; class Alphaproteobacteria; order Rhodobacterales; family Rhodobacteraceae; genus Roseovarius; species Roseovarius pelagicus. Next base: position 793,414 of record NZ_CP049037.1, read on the forward strand.
GTGTCTTGTGTTTGAGCCTTCGAAAGGCGCTGGAATGGATGATCCGGTCGCGATCACGCTGATAGCAGGACCGAAACAGGCTCTCTTCTTCTTTCACCAGCCGTCCGCGCGAACGTTCGGGGCTGGCCGCAATACACGCGGTCATCTTCGCTGGTCCTTGTCGCCTGTTCCCATCCCACATATATTGCAATCACAACGGCAGCGAAACCGCTGCTGTCATTTATCGCTGGCACATCAGGAGAGTGCGATGAACCTGCCCCCCAATGTCACCACCCGCGCATTCGAGCGGCTGAACGAGATCGGAGCGGGCGATCAGGGTCAAGCTCTGCGCGTCGCTGTCGAAGGTGGCGGCTGTTCCGGGTTCCAGTATGAGATCAAGCTTGATGCGCCCGCCGCGGATGATCTGATCCTCGAAGGGTTAGGGCAAAAGGTTGTTGTGGACAGCATTTCCCTGCCGTTCCTGACCGGTGCCACGATTGATTTCACAGAAGAACTGATCGGCGCGCGTTTCGTCATCGAGAACCCGAATGCCAGCAGTTCATGCGGATGTGGCACGTCGTTTTCGATGTGACACGAATGTTGGTATCCATCGCCCCCGGCGAATGATCCATCATTCTGCCGGGAATACGCGCGCCTTCTTGGGCAGCCATATCGGGCGAATTTCATTGCGGGCGGCGGCCTGATCATAGATCAACCAGATGCCGGCCGTAATGACGATCCCCGCCCCCAGATAGACAAAGCTGCTAGGCGTTTCACCAAAAACCGCAGCCCCCAGCACGACCATCCATACGAATTGCAGGTTCATCAAAGGCGTGATCACATAGGCAGGCAACGCCTTGAACGCAGCGACCAGAACCCAGCGTGCAAAGAACAGGACCGTGGCATAGACCAGTGCCCAGCCCAGATCTGCCAGCGCCATAGGCGTATAGACAAACGGTAACACTGCAAGGCTGACCACCATCAGGCCCAGATTGGGATAGAAAACCTGGCTCAACAGGTTGTCGTCACGGACCCCGATATAGCGCGAGGCCATCATCGATGCAGTTCCCAACAGTACGGCAGCCAACGCCACCAAATGCCCCATCTGTATCGTTTCGAATCCGCCCGGAAAGAGGCAAAGCAACCCGACGACACCCAGCATCAACGCCGCCCATGCCTGAGGGCGCACCGCCTCTCCCAACACAGGGCCGGACAGAAGCGCGGTAAATAGCGGGATCATCGCGATAAAGAGGAACACTTCGGCAAAAGGCAGCAGACGGAACGCGTAGAAAAACGCTACGGCGCCAAAGACCGTCGCCGTCACACGGATACCCATCGCGCGCGGGCACTTGGTTCGCATGTCGCGTCGCGCCGGTCCGCGCCGGTTCATCATCATGGCCAGCCCCGCCACCACCGCGCCCGAGAGTGCAAAGAGCTGTGGTGCGGCGTAGGAGGCTGCAAACATCTTGGTGATCGCATCCGCACCCGAAATCAGGAACGTATAGATCGCCGTCAGCGCCACGCCCGTCAACACCACCCCACCGGCCCGCGCGGCGATCATGCCCGCACCTCGCGCAGATTGACCCGCGCGAACCCGGCGAAAAACTGGCCGAAACGGTCGCTTGCACCCTCTGCCGCCACGAGCGCGGCATGTGCTTCATGCGACAGGCGCGCAGATACGGTTTCGCGCATCGCCTCCCAGTCACCAGATCGGGTGCGGCCCATGGAGTAGATGCATTCTGACAACTCGCGCAGCGGTCCCGAACGCGGGCGTGTCCTGCGAAAGCTAACCCGTCCTTCGGGTACTTGGGCGGCAAACCCACCCTGCCCGGATTGAGCCATGAACCAGTTCAGCATCAGATATTCGTGGTAATCGTCGCCCAGCGGTGCAGCGGCATCCGCGGTGATGGAAAAACAGCGGGTTTGCTGCGTCAGCCAGATTTCCCACACTTCCGGCGGGGTCTGACGGGCATGGCGCAATGCAATGCAGATCTCTGCCAGCAGATCGACGTTGAAATCCAAAAATGCCAGAGTGCCTGCAAAAATCAGGCTGTCAATCGCCGCATCGGGCAGGTCAGGATCGCGGCGACCATATTCCGACAGGTAGAACACGATATGCGTCAACTCATACGCGGCTTTCTTGTTCGGCATCGCGAACGTATCAGAGCGGGATGCGAATTCGCGCAATCTGTCACCTAGGCCTGCGTCCTTGATCAGCGGGTCGATACCGCGCCGGGCGCACAGGCGGCGCGCCTCGCCACGTTGCAAGTCAGACAGTTCGGCTTGGGCCAGCCCCTCGCGGGCCACCCACTCTGCCAGACGCTGACCCTTATCGCCCGCACCTGCCAGATCTTCCAGATCGAGGCAAAGCGAGAGCAAAAAGCGGTAATACTGTGGAAAAAACTCCATCCGGCGTTCGATGTCTTCGTAGAACGCGGCATAAACCTCCAGATCACTCGGAGCGGGACGTGCACCAGTGCATTCCAGAATGTTCAGCGCCTCGGCGTTTTCCTTGAGCCAGAAAACATCATCGCCGCTGCGGCGATGACTGGCAAAGGATCGAAGCAAGGCCGCCTGGCGTGCGGCCTTGCTGCGTTGATGGAACGGGGTATTGAGCGGGACGACGTTTTCCATATCGGTCTTTCCTTCCAGCGTGCGGGCAACTGCCCCGTTCCGATCCACAATCACAGGCTCGAAGTGAACATCTCGACCGCGTCACCGTCTTCGGCATGTGCATCACTGCGCGGGCTCAGAGACGAGGTGAATGCGCCCACTGCTTCGCCGCTCGCTGTCGCCAGCGAAGATGTGAACAGGCTGACAGCATCGCCGGTAGCCGCATCGCCTTCGGCACGGGGTGCCAGCGATGAAGTGAACATTTCCACGGCGTCACCTGTTTGGCTTTCACTGCGGGCCGATGGGCTGAGCGATGAGGTGAACATTTCTGTCGCGTCGCCAGTCCGGACATCGCCGCGTGCGGTCGGTGCCAAGGATGACGTGAACATCTCGGTTGCGTCACCAAGACCCGCATCAGCGCCCATCACAGGACCGAGCGAAGAGGTGAACGCCTCGACAGACGAACCATCATGCAGATTGGCGGTTTCGTCGTAGTTTGTCAGGTTGGCCTCGAATACTTCTTTAAGTTGTGCAGTCATTTTTCAATCTCCCCAGATTGTAGTTGCAGACACGAAAACGATTACACGTTTAAATTGTGTTGCCAAGAGAGTTATGAACAGGGACCGCCCTAAGCCACCGCTACATACCGGACAAAGCTACGCTACATCATATTGATTATATTTATTTTTCATTCAAATCACCCAAGGAAAATTTTTTCAACACGACGCTGGAAACAGCAGCGGAGCGCCGCTGATTTTCAAATAAAATTACTACTTAAACGTGTTTTTCTGTGGATAACTTTTAGCACTCACGTATCACGGCAGCACGAATCAGTGGCGCTCGGCACAATCAACTGAGTTGCTCTAATCCTGATTCGGTCACGACGCTGCCTGAACGACTTGCTCTTGTGCATTCCGTGCGCGATAGAGAAACACGACAGAGAGGTGATCCCATGAAAATCGCGAGCTTTAACATCAATGGGATCAAGGCACGCATTAACGCCCTGCCCGACTGGCTGGATGAAGCCGACGCCGACGTGATTCTGCTGCAGGAAATCAAATCGGTCGACGAGGCATTCCCGCGCGAGATCTTTGAGGATCGCGGTTACATCGTCGAAACCCATGGGCAAAAAGGGTTCAACGGCGTCGCCATCCTGTCAAAGCTGCCGCTGGAAGACGTCACGCGCGGTCTGCCCGGCGATGACAGTGACGAACAGGCCCGCTGGATCGAAGCAACGGTGATAGGTGACCAGCGCCCGGTGCGGGTCTGCGGCCTTTACCTGCCCAACGGCAACCCGACGCCCGGACCGAAATACGACTACAAGCTGGCCTGGATGGAGCGATTGCAGGCCCGCGCACAGGCATTGCTGGCAATCGAAGAACCTTTCCTGATGGCAGGTGACTATAACATCATTCCGCAGGACGAAGATGCCAAGCGCCCCGAAGCGTGGGCAAAGGACGCGCTTGCCCTGCCCCAAAGCCGCGCCGCGTTCCGTCGTATCGTGAACCTTGGTTTCACCGAAGCGTTCCGCGCCCGTACTCAGGGACCGGGCCATTACACGTTCTGGGATTATCAGGCCGGCGCGTGGAATCGGGATGACGGCATCCGCATCGACCATTTCCTGCTTAGCCCACAATGCGCGGACCTGTTGACCGACTGCCAGATCGACAAGGATATCCGCGCCCGCGACAAGCCGTCGGATCATGTGCCGATCTGGGTCACATTGGACGCATGAATTCAAATGGAATGGCGCGATAACCTGCACGGCGGCGTGCTTATGGTCTTTGCGATGGCGGGTTTCGCTGTCGAGGACTACTTTATCAAATTGCTGTCCGATGCCATGCCGGTAGGGCAATTATTGGCCATGCTGGGTACGGCCGGTGCCCTCATTTTCGGAATTAGCGCACAGGTGCAGGGGCAGTCTGCCTTCTCGCGCGTTGCGTTCTCTAAACCTGTCATGCTGCGCAACGTGGGCGAGCTGATCGCGGCAGTGGGTTATGTCACGGCAATCGCACTTACCTCGTTATCATCAGCGGCGGCGATCCTTCAGGCGACACCGCTCGCGGTCACGCTCGGTGCCGCCCTGTTTATGGGCGCAGCGGTTGGCTGGCGACGCTGGGCCGCGATTCTGATCGGATTCATGGGTGTGCTGATGATTATCAGGCCGGGGCTTGAGGGGTTTGAACCGGCATCACTTTGGGCTGTCATGGGCGTGGTCGGCCTGGCCATTCGCGATCTGGCCACGCGCGCCGCGCCCGCAAACGTCAGTACGATGCAGATGTCATGTTATGCCTTCGCAATCATGCTGCCGACCGGCCTGCTGATGCTGACACTCAGCGGCGGGGCGGTCACACCGGAACCCCGCGATTGGGCAATCCTCGGCGGCGCGATGGTGTTCGGCGTGGTCGGCTATTACGCCATTGTCGGCGCAATGCGTATCGGCGACGTGGCTGTTGTCACCCCGTTTCGCTACTCAAGGCTGATTTTCGCGCTGCTGTTGGGGATGCTGCTGTTGGGTGAGCGCCCGGATGACTGGACGTTGATCGGTGCCGCGGTGATCATCGCATCCGGTCTATATACCTTCGTGCGCGAACGTCGTCTGGCCCGGCGCCAGAAAACAGGCTGAGACAATCGGGCCCTTTCCCTTTTGCCCGCAACTTTGCTAGGGGACATGCAAACCATTTCTGCCAAGAGGGGCACGCCCATGAGCACGATCATCGACATTCACGCACGCGAAATTCTGGACAGCCGTGGCAATCCGACAATTGAGGTCGATGTGATCCTCGAGGACGGCACCATGGGGCGAGCCGCCGTCCCCTCTGGCGCATCCACCGGCGCGCATGAGGCTGTCGAGCGCCGCGATGGTGACAAAGACCGCTATTTGGGCAAAGGCGTCCTCGAGGCCGTAGCCTCGGTCAACGGTGAGATTGCCGATGCGCTTGTCGGAATGGACGCGACAGAACAGGTCGCCATCGACATGAGCATGATCGAACTTGACGGCACTGCGAACAAAGCACGCCTCGGCGCCAATGCGATCCTTGGCGTCAGCCTCGCCGTGGCCAAGGCGGCAGCGGATTACACCGGTCAGCCGCTCTTTCGCTATATCGGGGGCACGTCAGCGCGGCTGTTGCCCGTGCCGATGATGAACATTATCAATGGCGGCGAACACGCTGATAATCCTATTGATATTCAAGAATTTATGATCATGCCGGTGAGTGCGGACAACATCCGCGACGCCATCCGTATGGGCGCAGAGGTATTCCACACGCTGAAAAAAGAGCTGACCGCTGCGGGTCTCAGCACCGGGATCGGCGACGAAGGTGGCTTTGCGCCCAACATCGCATCCACCCGCGAAGCACTGGATTTCATCCTGCGCAGCATCGAAAAAGCCGGTTACAAACCCGGCGAGGACATCTATCTGGCGCTGGATTGTGCAGCGACGGAATACTTCAAAGAAGGCAAGTATGTTCTTGCAGGTGAAGGGAAATCCCTAACCTCCGAAGAAAATTCCACCTATCTGGCGGCCCTTGTTGCAGATTATCCGATCATCTCGATCGAGGATGGCATGGCCGAGGATGACTGGGACGGATGGATCGCGCTGACCAAGGCCATCGGAGACAAGGTGCAACTGGTCGGTGACGACCTATTTGTGACCAACCCTACCCGTCTGGCTGAAGGGATCGCCAATGGTGCCGCCAACTCTATGTTGGTCAAGGTCAACCAGATCGGCACCCTGACCGAAACGCTGAAAGCCGTTGATATGGCCCACCGTGCGCGCATGACCAACGTCATGTCACACCGGTCGGGTGAAACCGAGGATGCCACGATCGCCGATCTCGCTGTCGCGACCAATTGCGGACAGATCAAGACCGGAAGCCTCGCCCGGTCCGACCGGTTGGCCAAGTATAACCAACTGATTCGCATTGAGGAATTGCTGGGTGAAACGGCGGAATATGCCGGACGCAGTATCCTACGTAAGTGACATCAGGTGCTTCGAATGAATTAAGGCGCGGCAGTGATGCCGCGCCTTTTCTGTACGATGCTTAGAAAATCATCCTACGGGCAAGGTGCCTCGTAATAGGTGCCGTCGCCGCGCGCATAAGCACAGACCTTCGCCTGCTGGTTCTGCGCGACGACTGTACCGGCGGCTGCCCCCGCAAGCGCAGAGATCAGACGCCAGTCATCGTCCGCACCCAGTGCCTCGGCGGTGATCAACCCGGCGGCTGCACCGCCTGCCACACCGGCAACAGTGCGTTGTTCCGACGTCATCGTATCACAGGCCGAAAGGCCAAGAATGGCGGCAGCTGCTGCCGTATATGTCCAGTATCTCATTTGATGCTCCTCACTACATTGGGTGCGTTGCTGCGCGCACGGGGTCACCCCGGTCGCGTCGCGTGCTATATAAGAAGACGACGCCGCACCCCGAAGAATGGTTCCCAAAAAATGTGATGCCGCCCACTGCCTACGCGCTTTTCCGCGCAATTGTCCCGTTTCGGGCAGATTCATGCCCGTTGCCTTTGCAAAGCCAAGGCCGCAAGGTCGCAATGCACCATCATTCGACAGACAAATCACCATGACCCCTGATCAGATTATTGCGTATCTCGATCTCAGCCCGCACCCAGAGGGCGGGTATTTTCGTGAAACATGGCGCGCGGGCGGCCCGGGTCGCGCGACGGGCACTGCGATCTACTTTTTGCTACGCGGCGGTGAAGACAATCATTGGCACAGGGTGGACGCGGTCGAGATATGGCATTTTTACGCGGGTGCACCGCTGGTTCTGACGCTTGCGGCAGACGCAGATGGCCCCGCAACAGAGCAAACTCTTGGTCCCAACCTGTCCGCTGGAGAGGTCCCACAGGTCATCGTGCCGACTGGGCACTGGCAAAAGGCCCGCTCGACCGGCGCGTTCACCCTTGTGGGCTGCACGGTCTCACCCGGTTTTGAATTCGATGGCTTTACGCTGGCCCCACCGGATTTCGACATTCCGCATTAAATAGCGGAAATATTTCCCGCCGTTGAAACTCTTGGAGCGCCATCCGCGTGTCTACCCCCATGAAGCCCGAAAAAAGGGCAAAACATGGAGGATAACCAAATGACACATAAACGTTTTATCGCGCTCACCTGCGCTGCTGCATTGACCGCCACGACCGCGCTGGCCGCCAACCCCGATGTCGGCGGCGCGCCGATGTTTGAAAACAAGACAATCGTGGAAAACGCCGTGAACTCGGCGGATCACACCACCCTTGTTGCCGCCGTCAAGGCCGCTGGCCTCGTGGACACGCTCAACTCCGACGGCCCGTTCACAGTCTTTGCACCCGTCAATTCAGCCTTTGCCGCCCTGCCAGAGGGCACGGTCGATACATTGCTGAAGCCTGAGAACAAGGAAATGCTGCAAAAGGTCCTGACCGCCCATGTGGTTGCCGGGGACTGGTCAGCAGAACAGATCGCCGCCGCGGCCCGCAAGAGCAGTGATGGTTTCTATCACTTCAACGCGGTTTCAGGCGATGCCCTGTCAGCACAAGTCAAAGGTGGCAATGTCTACATCTACGACGAATCCGGCAACGCCGCCCGCGTGACGATTTCTGATGTGGATCAGTCAAACGGCGTGATCCACGTCGTCAACAGCGTGCTCGTGCCCAAGTAACACCGCAGACACCCGGGGCGCCCCCGAATGCTCCGGGCTCAGAGGGCGGATTGATCAGTATTGGATTGCACAAAGCTAAGAAGCTGCCTGGTTGATCCGTCCTTGCCTTTGGCCGACGCCTGCCCTTCCAGAACTGGCTGCAACGCCTTGGCCAGTTCTTTACCCAACTCGACCCCCCACTGATCGAATGAGTTGATCCCCAGAATAACACCCTCGACAAACACGCGATGCTCATAGAGCGCGATAATCTGGCCCAAACGCTTGGGCGTTAGCCGGTCGTAAACCAGTGTTGTCGATGGACGATTGCCGGCAAAGACCCGATGCCGTGCTTGTCGCTCCAGATCATCCCCCTCGAACCCTGCTGCCGCCATCAGTGCCCGCGCTTCTTTCAGGCTGCGCCCCCGCATCAACGCCTCTGACTGCGCCAGACAATTGGCCACCAATAACCTGTGGTGATGCGCCAGTTCTGGTTCGTGCCCTTCTGCCGCGACCATGAATTCACACGGAACAATCTGCGTTCCCTGATGGATAAGTTGATAAAACGCATGCTGCCCATTCGTCCCCGGCTCGCCCCAGACGACGGGACCACTGGGACCGGTCAGCGCGGCACCATCCATCGCCACGCTTTTGCCGTTCGATTCCATCTCCAATTGCTGCAAATAGGCTGGCAGGCGGCCTAAACGCTGATCATAGGGCAGTACCGCGCGTGTCGGATAGCCGCAGACCTGATGATGCCACAGCCCCACCAAAGCCAGCTGAACCGGCATATTGTCCGCGAGTGGGGCCGTTTTGAAATGGCGATCCATCATCTCGCCGCCGCTCAGGAAGTCCTCGAACCGCTCTGCCCCGATCGCCAGCATCAACGACAGCCCAATCGGCCCCCAGATCGAATACCGCCCACCGACCCAATCGCCAAAGCCGAACACACGTTCGGGCGGAATCCCGAACTCGGCAGTTCTGTCCAAAGCAGAAGAGAGCGCCACGAATTGATCGCCCGGCGTGTCGACGCCGCGTGCCATCCAGTCAAGTGCCGTGCGCGCGTTCGTCATCGTTTCGATGGTGGTAAACGTCTTGGATGCGATGATTACCAGTGTGCGCCCCGGATCAAGGTCCGTCAGCGCGCCAGATATATCTGCACCATCCACATTCGACACGAAATGACACCGTGGCCCATCATGGTACGGGCCCAGCGCGCGGGCGGTCATTTCCGGCCCCAGATGCGACCCGCCAATACCGATGTTGACCACATCCGTGATCGGCCCGCCCGCCCCGGCAAAGGCACCGCTCCGCACCTCTTCGGCAAAACACCGCATGCGCGCCAGTGTCTCGCGTATGCCCGGCATCACATCCACGCCGCGCACCTTAACTGCGCCGCCTGACTGATTGCGCAGCGCCGTGTGAAGCACCGCCCGCCCTTCGGTTTCATTGATCGCATCACCACAGAACATGGCATCGCGACGCGAAACGAGACCGCGAGCCTCTGCCAGATCAATCAGCGCGGCGTGACCATCCGCGTCAATCAGCGTCTTGGAGTAGTCAAAGAGCAACCCATCGCTGAGGACAGAATACTTCTCGGCGCGTGTCTGATCATCAAAGAGCGATAGAATATCTCTGTTTTGCTGCCCGTCATGTAGTGATTTCAGTCTATCCCACATATGCACCCCTATTCCGGCGCCCAATGTACCGTCAGGTCATCCATCACGGCCGCCACCGGGGCGACCTCAGGCGATTGCCCCCGCGCGCGTTCCAGTGCCGCCTTCTTGGCATCGCCGATTATGATCAGATGCTTGGACATGGCGTCATTCAGAACACGCGCCGACAGGCTGACCCGTGGCTCCGGCTCTCCTGCGACATTCAGCGGCACCAGAACCGGCGCGCCGGGTTCCAGCGCGAGTGCCAGATTGTCAGCGCGTGGAAACAGGGATGCGGTGTGCATATCTGCCCCCATACCCAGCAACAGGACCGATATCGGCAGGCTCGCGCCCATCGCCTCGGCCAGATCACCTACTGCATCCTCGGGGGTGCGGTCGCGGGCATACATCGGCAACAGGCGCGCCGACGCCGCCTCTTCTACCAACAGTCGCTCTCGGATCAGCCGCGCGTTGGAGCGGATATGCGCTTCGGGTCGCCAGCGTTCATCGCTGGGCAGAACATCCACCCGTTCCCATTCCAGACGCGCGCCGCACAGATCGTCAAATACCGGTCCCGGTGTCGTACCCCCCGGTACCACCAGCAGAACGCGGTCACGCTGTCGCAGCGCCGCGCGCAATTCGCTCGCCATCATATCGGCGAGGGCCATCGCCATCATTTCGCTGTCAGCATATTCGACAAGTTTCATGGCTTAATCTCCCGCCAGCGCCGTCCATCTTTGTGCATCAGTCGCAGCGCATCGTCTGGCCCCGAGCTGCCCGAAGCATACAGGATAGGATCGCTCTCGGCCTCCTGCCATGCGTCGATAATCGGGTCGACCCATGCCCACGCCGCTTCCACCTCGTCGCCGCGCATGAACAATGTCTGATCACCGCGCACCACATCCATGATCAGCCGTTCATAAGCATCAGGAAAGTCGGCACTATCCGGTCCCAAGGCCTCGGCGAAACTCATATCCAGCGGCACATCCACCAAACGCATGCCGCCCGGCCCCGGTTCCTTGATCGTCACACCCAGCTCAATCCCTTCGTTCGGTTGCAACCGGATCGTCAGGATATTGCGGTGACGCCCTGCATCTGCGCCAAAAATGGAATGCGGCGCGTCCTTGAACACCACAGCAATTTCGCTGGCCCGCGCGCGTAGCCGTTTGCCCGTGCGGATGTAAAACGGCGTACCCGCCCAACGCCAGTTGCCAATACGCGCTTTGAGCGCCACAAAACTTTCCGTGCGCGTATCGCGGTTCTCGACCTGATTGCGATACCCCGGCAACTCGCCGGTTCCCTCGTACTGCCCGCGCACGACATCTTCGGCATCGACCGGCTCCAACGCGCGTATCACCTTCAGCTTTTCGTCGCGCACGGCCGCTGGGTCGAATTTGGCAGGTGGCTCCATCGCAATGAGGCACAACAACTGCATAAGGTGGTTCTGCATCATATCCCGCATCGCGCCGGACTTGTCATAATATCCGCCGCGTGTGCCCACCCCGACCGACTCGGCCACCGTAATCTGGATGTGATCGACATATTGCGCATTCCACAGCGGCTCGAACAAGGTGTTGCCAAACCGGATCGCCATCAGGTTCTGCACCGTCTCCTTGCCCAGATAATGATCAATCCGGTAAATCTGGCTTTCATCAAAATGCTTGGCCAACCCCTTGTTCAACGCTTGTGCCGAAGCGAGATCGCGGCCAAACGGCTTTTCCACAACGATCCGGCTGTCGGGACCCGCGATTCCATAGGCATGCAAACGCTCGGCCAGATCACCAAAGAGTCCTGGCCCGACCGAGAAATAAAACGCCTGAATCGGCCCGTCGCGCATCGCGGCTTTCATTGCCTGCCAGCCAGTGTCACCGCGCGCATCCAAAGTGATGTAACTCAGTTGCTCCAGAAACCCGTCCAGACTCTCTGCCGCGCATTCCTCATTGTCATCGAACTCTGTAATCGCCTCGCGTGCGAACTCGCGGTAGGCGGCGCTGTCCATCTCGGTGCGCGCTGCGCCGACGACACGCGCGTCGGTGCCCATCTGCCCGGCACAGAACCGCCGAAAAAGCGCGGGCAGAATCTTGCGCCGGGCCAAATCGCCCGTTCCGCCGAAAATCACTAGGTCAAACGGATCCACCGGTATGACACGCGATACCATCGCAAAAACTCCCTTTGCATATCTGCAAGAGTAACAGCCCCGCCCCGGTTCACAACTGTGTCAGAACCCGGAGCGGTGGCTTTTCTTGCAACAAAGGACCGGGTAGTGGGGAAAGGCAATGAATAATCGGATGCTACTATGAAAGATGTCGCCGCAGGCCCGGTCAACGCGGGCAAGTTTCAGGATCCGAACCAGACCGCCCAAGGCACGGCGCGCGCGCATGTCGCGTTGACCCATCCAGAGACGCTGTGGTTCAACACTGGCACATTGTGCAACATCACCTGCGCCAACTGCTATATCGAAAGCTCTCCCAGTAACGACCGGCTGGTGTACATCACCGAAGCAGAAGTGTCCGATTATCTGGACCAGATCGAGGACCGCGACTGGCCCATGAAGGAAATCGCCTTTACCGGCGGCGAGCCATTTATGAACCCCGAAATGATCGCCATGAGCCGCGCCGCTTTGGAACGCGGCTATAGCGTGCTGATCCTGACCAACGCCATGCGCCCGATGATGCGCAAGTCGGTGAAATCCGGCATCGCCGAGCTGGTCCGCGACTATGGCGAGAAACTGACGCTGCGCATTTCGGTTGATCACTGGTCGCAGGATCTGCACGACAAGGAACGCGGCAGCGGCGCATTTGCCCGCACGCTGGAGGGCATGAACTGGCTGAAACAGATCGGGGGTCGCATGGCCGTCGCCGGGCGCACTGTCTGGGGGGAAACCGAAACTGCATCTCGCGCGGGATATGCGGCATTATATGCTGAACATGGGTTTGAAATCGACGCCAACGATCCCGGAATGACTGTCCTGTTCCCTGAAATGGACGAAGCGGTTGAGGTTCCCGAAATCACCACGAAATGTTGGGACATTCTGGGTAAATCGCCCGACACCGTGATGTGTTCATCCTCACGTATGGTGGTGAAACGTCGCGGTGCGGATCGCCCTGCGGTGCTCGCCTGTACGCTTTTGCCGTATGAGCCCGAGTTTGAATTAGGTAACACCTTGGCCGAAGCGGAGCGTGACGTATCCCTCAACCATCCGCACTGCGCAAAATTCTGCGTGTTGGGCGGGGCCAGTTGTTCGACATAGCGCCACCCCGGCACCAACTGACCTACAGCGCGGCGGCGCCGTGCCGCTATAATGGCTCACAGCCTGAACCAAACACAGTCCGCAGGGCTGGATGAGGCGAACCCGCAGGCCTATATATTGCCTATGTTAAAGTTTACGCCCATCCTGCTCGCAGTGGCCTATGCGTTCGTTATGTACCGTTTCTCGGTCTGGCGTACGACGCAAGAGTTAAACCGCCTCTCATCCGAGTTAGCAGACCCGATCCTGAAACACATGACGGATCGGCTTGCCGCGGCGCTCGATCTGCCGCGCATCCGCGTGCATATCTACGAGATCGACCCGGTCAACGGCCTCGCCGCACCAGATGGGCGCATCTTCATCACTCGGGGGTTTTACCGAAAATTCCAGTCGGGCGAGGTCAACGCGGATGAGTTGGCATCGGTGATCGCCCATGAATTGGGCCATGTGGCGTTGGGGCATTCACGCCGCCGGATGATCGATTTCTCTGGCCAGAACGCCCTGCGCACCGCGCTGGCGATGGTGTTGGGCCGATTCATCCCCTTCATCGGCCCGTGGATCGCCGGCGCGCTAACGTCCTTGTTGGCGGCCAGACTATCGCGCAGCGACGAATACGAGGCGGATGAATACGCCGCCGCCCTACTGACCAAGGCCGGGATTGGGACAGAGCCGCAGAAGTCACTCTTTCGCAAACTTGAAAAGCTGACACAGGCCCGCGCCGGGGCTGCGCCCGCATGGCTGATGAGCCACCCCAAGACCGAAGAACGCATCGGTGCCATCGAGAAACTGGAGGCGAAATGGGGATGAAGCCGCCACAGGTCAGCGCGCTCGACCATCTCGTGTTGACCGTTCGCGATATTCACGCAGCGGCAGCGTTTTACACCCAAATCCTCGGCATGCGACACGAGGCATTTACCGGGGCAGATGGTAGCACACGCACGGCGCTCTATTTTGGGGCGCAAAAGATCAATCTGCACAGTGCGGCGGCCCCTTTTTCCCCACATGCAGCAACACCCCTGCCCGGCAGCGCCGATCTGTGTTTTCTGACCGAAACACCACTGGACGCATGGCAGGCCCACCTGTCGACACATGGTATTCAGATCGAAGCCGGGCCAGTGCCGCGTTCTGGTGCAACGGTGCCGATCATCTCGCTCTACATTCGCGACCCGGATGAAAACCTGATCGAAATTGCATTGCCCGCGTAGGCTGAGCTTCACCCCGGCACGCCGCCCACTGCCTTGGCCAACCGCGGCAATCGCGCCTTTTTCAACAGCGCGCGCATCTCCCAGGCCTTACCGCTCAGACGGTTCGCCTCTGCCAGAACTTCCTTCGCCACACCCGTGACCACCTCTGGCTGCGCTTGCCAGATACCATGCAGGAACGCGTCTGGATCGCTGCGCGTCAGACCCTCTTCGGCCAGTACATTGCGCGGAAAATCCTTGGCGTTCAGCGTTACGATCATGTCTGCCGACCCTGCGATTGCAGCGGCCAGAACGTGAATATCTGCCGGATCGGGCAGCCACAGCCGCCCCTCCAGAGATGGCGAAGCAATCACTTCGGCATCTGGCCACGCAACACGCAACAGCGCCGCCTCGGCCCCCGCCTGAGCGACACCCTCTGGCCCCAGCTTGACCGACGCACGCTGCCATTCTTCGATAATTCGGGCCGACCATAACGGCGTGAACGCGCCCTGCCGGGCGACCCCTAGCAACATTTGTCGCATCACCGTTGGATAAATCACGCAAGTGTCCAGCAACACCTTCATAGGCGAAAGAACAACGCCTTGAGATACCCGCTTTCGGCCAACATAGGGTGCATTGGATGATCCGGTCCCGCTTGGCCAGTGTGAATCAATTGCGCCTGCCCTCCTGCGCGTCCGATTCCGCGCAGACACGCGGCACGGAAAGCCGTCAAATCGACGGCATGACTGCATGAGCATAGCCCCAGATACCCACCCGGCGCGACCAATGGCACCGCCAGACGCGCCACACGCTCATAGGCGCGCAGCCCGGCCTCCAACGCCTTTTTTGACGGGGCAAAGGCTGGCGGGTCGCAGATTACCATGTCAAATGTCACCCCCTCGTCGGCCAAGGACGTCAGTACCGCAAAAGCATCGCCTTTGCGCGTCTCGAAACGGGATTCGGCCCCCATCGACGCCGCCCCACCCTTGGCCAGCATGAGCGCGGGCTCTGACCCGTCGACAGCCAAAGCAGAAGCCGCGCCATGCGCCAACGCGGCCAGACCAAAACCACCAACATGCGAAAACACGTCCAGAACCCGCGCACCCTGCGCCAGCGACGCCGCAAATGCGTGATTGGGGCGCTGATCATAAAATAGTCCGGTCTTCTGCCCGCCGGTCAAGTCGGCCATATAGGTCGCGCCATTCATCGGCACTGGCACCGGTGCGTCAGGGGCGGCACCGATCAGAACAGCGCCAACGTCATCCAGCCCCTCTAACCCGCGTGCACGACCGCCTGCATTTTTCAGCACATGCGCGCAGCCGGTCACTTCGGACAGAACATCAGCCAGATCGGTCAATTGCGCCTCGGCCCATGCGGCATTGGGCTGGATCACGCAGGTGTCTCCAAAACGGTCGATGACGACACCCGGCATTCCATCCCCTTCGGCATGGATTAAACGGTAGTATGGCGCATCATAGAGCCGTGCACGCATTTCCAGCGCGCGGGTCAGCCGAACCCGCAGCCAATCGCGGTCGACGACTGCGGACGGGTCACGGTCCAATACCCGCGCCATGATGCGCGACGCAGGGTTAACCGCCACCACCGCCAGCGCCCGACGGTTCGCATCCTCCAAAACGGCGATGCTGCCCGGAGCCAACGCCTTGGTGCGCCGGTCGGTGACCAGTTCGTTGTCATAAACCCAAGGAAAGCCGCGCAGGATGCCGCGCGGCGAGGTTTTGGGTTTCAGGCGGATCACAGGCAAAGGGGACGGCATCATGCCGTCCCCATACGCATTTTTCAGGTGGGCTGAAAGGCCAGAGTGATCAGCTGCCGGATTTGTTGAACAGACGCATCATCCCAAGGTCGGCGCTCTTGTAGCTGCCCGGCTGGGTGATCTCGGCCCGGATCACCTCTGCCAGATGGTTGGTGATACGTACCTTCTGCGTTTCACCGCGTCCCTCGGCCGCAATCGCCTGCTTGCCGCCATAGGCTTTGAGGTCAGCACGGATCAGTCGCGGTTCCGTCAATGGATTACCTGTGGCCGGGTCCCGCAGTGTCACTGTAAACTCCAGATCATGTACGCCACCGGTGGTATAGCGCGCCTTTTGGGTCAGTGCGTGAAAGCGTGTCACCTCTACATACAGTTCGACCGGTACACCGTTGTTGAGGCCGGTCACACCCTTGACCATGGCATCCTGCACAATTCTCTGCACCTGCACATGGCGATCCCCGCGCGGGTCCTCGCGCCAGACGATGTCACCGCCGGGATAGAACCGGTTGGCTTCCGAAACCTTTAGCGCCCGAGGCACGCTAACAGTGACCGTTTGTACACTGACTGCTACAGGCGCGATTTGCTCTGGTGTCTCCAGTGGTGCGTTCCGTGACGCAAATTCTGGTTCAGAAGAGGCGCAGGCGGAAACCGCGAGGCCCATCAGCATTGCTGCCACTATCTTGATCATTTTCATTTCCATCCTCCAAAGGCAGTTTGCCTGAATTTCTGCCAAGGAGAATGCATGCGAATTGGGGCCTGTTTTGGGCATATCCAGCGCAATCTGGTGATGGTTGTAGGGCAGTTTCGGACGCTGAGCCGCACGCAGCCTAGCGGATCAGCCCGCCATAGCCTGCACAAAACAGTTTGAAACCGCCTATTTTTGAAACTTGCGGTATCAATTACACAACACGAAATGTGGCCTAAATGTGATGGGAACCGCACCGACGCTATGGCTCTGCGCCGAGCACCCTATCAGGGCCGATAGCTGGCCGTGTGGTTGATGTTAGTCTCTAGGTCGCGACTTCCATCCGCCTCGACGACGCGGTTGCGCCGCACTTTGCTGCCCGCCGCGTAACACTTCTGTCATCGGGTGGTCCGGGTTATCCGCTCCGTACCGGTCCAACATCACCGCAATCGCGGCTTGTGTATCCTGCCCTTGTGGCAGCGACAGCGCCCAGTCAAGAAAGATCGATCTGCATTCTTCGGCCACGATGCCGTCGATCCGGTAGGATTCCCGGATCAGCCTTTTATGATCGAGCGGATCACGTTCCATCCTGCATTACTCCTTCGGTGCGGCCAACAACGCGCTATCAATCACCCGTCCGGCCTGTTCTGTCACGTGTTCCAGCCCCGCCAGCAATGCAGCAGTGTCAGGCTGACCCGTTTCACGCAGCACGAACTGCCCGGCCCCCGCCCCCAGAGCATCCGGGTTCAGAGGTTTGTCGCCCAGCAATCGTGCCGCCTGTAGCAGACTAGACCAAAGCGCATAAGCATCCGTCAGCGCCTTCTCGTCTGCGTCACTGAGCCAGCCGATTGCGACACCGGCGTTCAGCCCGGCCTGCGTCCCGCGATCCGGACTGCCCTCCATCAATGCTCCCGCCTGCGCGATCAGTTCGATCTCTTGTATCCGTCCCGGCCCGAACTTTGCATCTAATGGGCCTCCCGGTGCCTTGGCCGCGCGGATACGTGCGCGCATCTCGGACACTTCCTTCAACACCTTTCCACGGTCGCGTGGCCGCGCCAGCAGCTCACGACGGAACGTTTCCACATCATTCCCGAGCGCCTCGTCTCCAGTCACAACCCGTGCCCGCGTCAATGCCAGATGTTCCCACACCCACGCCTCGTCAGATTGGTAATCGCGGAAGGATTTCCACGCCGTTGCGACAGGTCCCTGATTGCCTGACGGGCGCAGGCGCATATCCACCTCATATAACCGCCCCTGCGCCATTGGTGCCGTAAGCGCAGTGATCATCGCTTGCGTCAGGCGCGCATAGTAGGGACGGGTCGCCAGTGGGCGCACACCGTCCGATCCCTCTGCCCCGTCAGCGTCATAGATCACGATCAGATCCAGATCCGACCCGGCGTTAAGCCATCCAGCACCCAGCGACCCCATTCCAAGGACAACCGCGCCGCGCCCCGGCGGATCACCGTGCTTGGCCGCGAATTGCCGGACGACCTCGGGCCACAATACTGTCAGGATTGCATCGGCCAGATCGGCGTATTGCGTGCCTGCCT
The DNA here is from genome assembly GCF_011040495.1 of Pseudohalocynthiibacter aestuariivivens. Lineage (GTDB taxonomy): Bacteria > Pseudomonadota > Alphaproteobacteria > Rhodobacterales > Rhodobacteraceae > Roseovarius > Roseovarius pelagicus. The sequence goes on from NZ_CP049037.1 coordinate 811,715, forward strand.
CTGCACCGGAAATCAGCCCGCGCAAATGATGCACCCCAACGCGGAAATGCCATTCTCGTCGCCAGCGCCGGGCCGCATCCAGACGCGCCTCGTAGTCGCTCTCTGCCTCTAGGGTCGCCCTCAGCCCCTCCAGCAAGACGTCGCGTCCCGGCCATGCCGCAAAGAAATCGCCGACAATCACCGCATCAAACACCGCCGCGTTGCGCGACAGATATGTGGCTAATGTCGGCGCTGTCCCGACGATATCGATCAACAGGTCAATCAGTTGAGGGTTGGCCTCGAACAGCGAAAACACCTGAACGCCGGCCGGCAACCCCGACAGAAACCCGTCAAACGCCAACAAGGCTTCGGACGGGTGTGACGTTTCGGCCAAGCGCGACAGGATATCCGGGCGCAGTCGGCGAAAAATCTCGCCCGCGCGGGCCGAACGCAGGGCCGGATAGCTGGGCCAGCGCGCAATGACTTCTTGCGACAACGCCGCCACCTCATCGGATACGGGTGTACGGGGTGCCGCATCCGCACCGGGATCAAAGAAATGTTCGATCATCTCGTGCACAGCGGCCAGTCGCGTGTCCAGTTCGGCGCGTAGCTCGTCCGCCTCGCGCCCCATGAAGGCAGCCAAACGATCCCACTCCTCGGGTGCCTTGGGCAGATCATGGGTTTGCGCATCGCGCAACATCTGAAGCCGGTGCTCGACTTCGCGGTGAAACCGATAGTGATTGGTCAGCGCCTCAGCCGCGTCTTGTGGCACCCAGCCCTTTGCCGCCAACCGCGCCAGTCCTTCGACCGTACCGCGCACCCGCAGATCGGGATCGCGCCCCCCGGCGATGATCTGGCGTGTCTGGGTGAAAAACTCGATCTCGCGGATACCACCGCGCCCCAGCTTCATGTTGTGCCCATCCAGATCAATCGCACCGCCCAGACCCTTGTGGGCACGGATGCGAAGACGCATGTTATGCGCGTCCTCAATGGCGGCGAAATCCAGATGCCTGCGCCAGACGAACGGCGTTAGCGCCTCCAGAAACCGCTCGCCCGCGGCCAGATCGCCTGCCGAGGCACGCGCCTTGATATAGGCCGCGCGCTCCCATGTCCGTCCGAGGCTTTCGTAGTAGGATTCTGCCGTGGCCATGGCCATGCAGACAGGCGTGACAGAGGGATCGGGGCGCAGACGCAAATCGGTACGAAACACATAGCCGTCGCCAGTCCGATCGCTCAGCAGTGCGGTCATGCGCCGCGTCGCCCTGACAAAGGACGCACGGGCCTCGTGATAGTCATCGCACGCGAACCGGGTTTCGTCGAACAGGCAGATCAGGTCGATGTCAGAACTGTAATTCAGTTCTCCCGCGCCCATTTTACCCATCGCCAGCGTGACCATGCCTCCAGCACTGGCGATATCGTCCTCGCACGCGCCGGGCAGCTTGCCACGTTTGATTTCCACCCCGACCGTTTCGCGCATCGCGGCATCGCAGGCCAGATCGGCCAAAGTGGTCAACGCGCCGGTCACCTCTTCCAGCGTCCAGACGCCCGCCAGATCGGCCAGTCCTGCAATTAGCGCGATGCGGCGCTTGGCCTGCCGCAACAGCGCAGCCAGTGCGGCACCATTGGCACCGTCACGCAGGGCGTCAAAGACAGCATCGCGCGCGCCCTCCGGGTTGTCCAATGCGTCGGACAGCCAATCCGCTTCCTGCTGCATGAGGCTCCGCAGATAGGGGCTGCATCCTGCGGCCCCCTCGACCAACGCAGCCAGATCACCACTTAACCGAGGCAACAGTGCGCGCGCCTCTGCGCCGTGCTCGGGCTCAAAGCGATGTGGCAATCGTGTAATGCGGCTGACAAAATCCATTTGTCCAGTGATACAACCCGCGCCGGTCTGGTCAATGCCGGGCACGACACATAAACCGGCAACATAGGAGACCCGCATATGAGCAAAAGCCTCAAACGTGTGACCCGTGCCCTGACCGAGGCCGGTCTTGACTGTCTCATTCAGGAGATCGGGCACGCCACCACTGCTCAGATGGCTGCTGATCTGGTTGGCTGCGAGATCGACCAGATCGCCAAATCCATCATCTTTGCCGGATCGGACACCGGTACGGCCATCTTGTTCATCACCGCAGGCGGCGCACAGGTCGACCCCGTCTGCGCCAGCGCGTTGGCAGGCGAGCCGCTGGGCAAGGCCGACGCTGCGTTGATCCGTACGCAAACCGGATTTGCCATTGGCGGTGTATCTCCGGTCGGGCACCTGAACGCACCGCACGCGTATTTTGACCGCCGCCTGTTAGCGTTTGACCAAATCTGGGCCGCAGCCGGTACGCCACGCCACGTATTCGGCGCGCCACCCGGTGAAGTGCTGCGCGTGTCAGGGGCAGAACTGGCGGACTTCACAGTTTAGTCGGCTCAAACCAGCGACCGCGGCCTCAAATGTAAAAAAGATTTACATCAACCCTTGAACAACCAAGATCAGTTGCCATCTTCATTTATGTTAACCACCTTCACATAGCCCTTCGAGAAAGGATACCCGAATGACAACACTCGCCCCATCCGCCATGGCACCTAGGCATAACCGTCTGGTGATGTGGCTTTCACGCGCCGAAGACTGGTTGGACGCGCGCGGGCGCGGCGCATGGATTGCGGCCATGGTACTGGCCTTTATCGTCGTCTGGCCTGTTGGCCTCGCCCTTCTCTTCTACATGATCTGGAGCAATAAAATGAATTGCAGTAAATCTGGCCATGCACGCCTCGGGCGCAGATCCGTGACCCACCGCAGCAGCGGCAACAGCGCATTTGATGCCTACCGCGACGAAACGCTGCGCCGCTTGCAGGACGAACAGGAAAATTTCGAAGCTTTCCTCGACCGTCTGCGCCAGGCCAAGGACAAGTCCGAGTTCGATCAGTTCATGGATGACCGCGCCCGCAAAGCCCGTGACGACATGGCACCCCAAGAAGCATAACCATTCCGTCTACAGTCTGGCCCGCCCCCGCGGCGGGCCTTGCTGGCGTACGCGCGATTGAAACGATCGCCGCGCGTACTATCTGATGCAGGCGCAACCCGACCGCATGCCTCCACAAACCTTCTGAATAGACCGGACCAATCACGATATGACATGGCATCTTCCAGACCCTGACACACAGCCTGAGTTTTACGCCGATGTGCCGATGAAACGGCTGGCGGCATGGGGCGTGGACACAGTGATTATTCTCGTCTTCACCTTGCTAGCCACGCTGCTCACGGCGTTTGTCGGTCTGCTGTTCTTTCCGCTTTTGTTTCTGACGCTCGGTTTCGTCTACCGCACGGCGACGCTGGCCAGTGGATCGGCCACGTGGGGGATGCGTTTGATGGCGATCGAGTTTCGGACCTTCAACGGAGAGAAATTCGACCTGCCGGCGGCGGCGTTGCATACCCTTGGCTATACTGTCTCGTTCGGGATGATTTTCGTGCAGGCGATTTCCGTCGTCCTGATGATGGCATCACCCCGCGGACAAGGGCTGAGCGACCTGATGCTGGGCACGGTCGCGATCAACCGGCGCGCCACGCGTTAGGTCGTTCTGGGTGGTCTGATATGTCATAGGCAATAGGGTCTTGGCGGATGCACATGTGGTTGTTATCGTCAGGATCACACACACCAAAACCTCACTGCGAGCTTTCTGAATGCGTCACACCCTGCCACTTGCGCCCCAATTCTACGTGACCGCCCCGCAGCCCTGCCCCTATCTGGAAGGCAGGATGGAGCGCAAACTGTTCACGGCGCTACAAGGCGATGGCGCACAACGGCTGAATGACAAACTGTCCAAACAGGGCTTTCGCCGGTCGCAGAACGTGCTCTACCGCCCGTCTTGCTCGGATTGCGCCGCCTGTCTTTCGGCGCGCATCGACGTCTCGAAATTCGCCCCGACCAAGAGCCAGCGGCGCACCCTGCGCCGCAACGCCGGACTAGAACGCCGCGCGACATCGCCTTGGGCCACAGAAGAGCAATACGCGCTCTTTCGCACCTATTTGGAAAGCCGCCACGCCGCTGGCGGCATGGCCGACATGGATGCGTTTGAATTCGCCGCTATGGTCGAAGAGACACCGATCCGCACCCGCGTGGTCGAATATATTGATACCGCCACCGGTGATCTGGTCGCGGTCTGCCTGACTGATATGCTCGATGATGGCGTCAGCATGGTGTACTCGTTTTTTGATCCCGCCCGCGCCAGTGACAGTCTGGGCACTCATGTGATCTTGGATCACGTCGATATCGCCCGAGAAAGCGGCCTGCCGCATGTCTACCTCGGCTACTGGGTGCCGGGTAGTGACAAAATGGGGTACAAGGCGGGCTTCTCAGGTTTGGAAATCTACGTTGGTGGTGCATGGGAAGAAATGCGCGATCCAGATGATTACAGCGCACAGGCCCATCCACTCAGCAATGATCCAATCGCCGAACAGGTCGCGGATATCGCATTGCCCGACGGGATGCCGTTGCGACCCAGCCGGGGCTGATCCGACAGTGCGCCGAGGCGTTTAAACGCTGTCTTTCAACATGGCGACCAGATGTTTCAATTCTCTGGTCGCCCCAACTCTCGGCTGTTCCAGAACCAGCGCCTTGCCGGTCGACACGCGGTTCGGCAGCGGTGCCACCAGCTCGCCATGCTCCAACGCCCTAGAGACCAGCACCTCATGCCCCATCAGCACACCCGCTCCGCTCTGCGCCTCTGCCATCGCCAGCGCATATAGCGAAAACTGCGGGCCGTCCTCGCCATCGGGCAGTTCGCAGCCCACCGCCTGCATCCAATGCGCCCAGTCCCCGGCCCAAATCGCATCGTGTAACAGTGTTTGACGCATCAGATCGGATGGCTCGGCGATCCCCGCCGCCAATGTCGGAAAGCAAACGGGCAGGATCCAGTCATCGGCCAAAATGTCCTCTTGCTGCGTGCCCGTTGGTTCCCGCAGAAACAGGCTGAGGTCAAACATCTCGCGATCCAGATTGGGCCGCGTCTCGAGCGCCGAGATCGAAATCCTTACCCCCGGCAAGGCCGCCCGCAACGCAGGCAAACGTGGCGCCAGCCATAACTGCGCGACACTAGGCAGCACGGCGATATGCACGGTGCGCATGTTCCCCAACGCGCGCAGGGCCCGCACTGCCTGCCCCATCTGATTGAACGCATCTGTAAATCCGGGCAATAGCGCAGCACCCGCCGCCGTCAGCCGCACCCCTTGCGAGCGCCGCTCAAACAGTGGTGCACCGGTCCAATCTTCAAGACTGCGGATATGTTGCGAAATAGCCCCCGGCGTCACGCTCAGTTCTTCGGCGGCGGCCGCAAATCCACCCAACCGTGCTGCGGCCTCGAACGCGCGCAGGGCATTCAGCGGTGGGCCTTTGGGCCGTGGTGGCGAAACCGACATAATCTACCCTTAGTTTTTCTAACGACACTTTTACATATTCTGGTTTGCGCCGCCAGCCAGCCCGCGCTTTATGGTGTCATCACATCAGGAGCCATACCATGACACTCGCCATTCGCCCTTGGGTTCCCGCCGCTTGCGAAACCCGCGTTCAAACCATCGCCACGCGTACTGCGGATGCCACCGCGCCCGACATCGCCGCGCGACTGGAAACGCTCGCCGAGGATAATCGCCAGATCCACGAACGCGATTGCTTCAACCTCAATCCGGCCACCAACGTGATGAACCCCCGCGCCGAGGCGCTGTTGGCCTCCGGGATCGGATCGCGCCCGTCGCTCGGGTATCCCGGCGACAAATACGAAATGGGGCTGGAAGCCATCGAAGAGATCGAGGTGATCGCCGCCGCGCTTTGCGCCGAGGTTTTCAGCGCGCGCCACGCTGAAATCCGCGTGCCCTCTGGTGCCATCGCCAACCTTTATGCCTTTATGGCGACGTGCAAACCCGGCGATGCGATCATCGCCCCCCCGGCCAGCATCGGGGGTCACGTCACCCATCATGGCGCAGGCTGTGCGGGCCTCTATGGCCTGCGGTCCCTGCCTGCCCCGGTCAGTGCCGATGGATATACCGTCGACGTCGACGCCCTGCGCACACTGGCGCACAAATCAAATCCGGCATTGATCACTATCGGAGGCAGCCTCAACCTGTTTGAGCATCCCGTAGCCCAAGTCCGCGAAATCGCGGATGAAGTGGGCGCCAAGCTGCTCTTTGACGCCGCGCACCAATGCGGCATCATTGCCGGGCGCGCATGGGCCAATCCGCTGGACAACGGCGCACATCTTATGACGATGAGCACCTACAAAAGCCTCGGTGGTCCTGCCGGTGGGTTGATCGTAACCAATGACGACGAGATGGCGGAACGGCTCGACGCCATTGCCTTTCCCGGCATGACCGCCAATTTCGATGCCGCTAAATCTGCCGCACTGGCCATGGGTATGCTGGATTGGCGAAACCACGGCGCGGCTTATGCGGCCGAGATGATCACGCTGGCCCAGGCACTGGCCGCAGCCCTCGCCGATGAGGGCGTGCCGATTTTTGCCGCGGAACGCGGATACACCAATTCGCACCAGTTCGCCATCGAGGCGGCCAATTGGGGCGGCGGGCAGGCCGCATCAAAAACACTGCGCAAGGCAGGGTTTCTGGCCTGCGGCATCGGTCTGCCGATAGATGCGGCGCCCGGCGATATGAACGGCTTGCGCATCGGAACGCCCGAACTGGTTCGGTGGGGGGTGACGTCAGACCATGTGCCGCAACTGGCCGGATTGATTGCAAAAGCCTTGCGCGCCGATGACCCCGCCACCCTCGCCCCCGAAGTGGCCGCCCTGCGCGCCGGGTTCGATACACTGCACTACATCAACTAAACGACTGACCTGCGCACGGCGCTAATCCGAGCGCAGGCAAAATTCCGTAACCGCCTGCATCATCTCTTCCCAACCGGGTTCTTGCGGCAGCATCACATGGTTTCGGCTGTCTAGCATCGTAAAGCGCGCACCGGGGATCGTGCCCGCGATATGCTGACTCTGTGTGATCGGCTGGATCGCATCACCGCCCGCATGGATCACCAATGTGGGCACGCGCACCCGTCCCAGATCGTCCGACGCATCGAACCGATCCACCGCCGCGCGCAAGATGGCGGCATTCTCGGACGTGATCGACAGGTTTTGCACACGGGCAAAGCTGGCGATCTGTTCCGGCGTGCCGTCTGGTATGAACAGGCTGATGAACGCCTTGAAAAACGCGCTATCCACCTGACCCCATCCCGCCCGGATCAGTCCCAGAACGGTATCCTCATCCATCTCGCCCGGGCGTGACGGGCGCAATGCCCGGCCTACCGCATATCCGCCATATAGCACCATGCGGCTGACGCGTTCAGGGTGAAGTGCCGCGAACCGGATCGCGACCGGCACTGCCTGCGAGGCTGCAAAGATCGGGAACGTCTTCAGCCCCGCCGCATCGGCCACCGCCAGCAGATCGCCGACAAAATCATCCAGATCAACGCGCGTCAGGTCGCGCCCCGACAGGCCTGTGCCGCGCTGATCATAGCGATGCAGCGTAAAACTTCGCCCCAGACGCGTTAGGAACGGCTGCCAGACCGGACAGCGCCAGTCCAGTTCCAGATGCGACAGCCAATGTCCAACACGCATCAGCGGCGGTCCCGATCCGTTAACACTATGCGCAATTACCGCACCGTCGCCAGACATCGCAAACCGAACGCTGGGTGCCGCCATTGCAACATCACCGACACCCTGAACATCTTGGCCGATCACCTCGGGCACAAGTTGAAAGCCGCGTTTGGGGACTGTGCGGATCATCCGCTGATCCCGTCCCGTATCACCCAGCGCCATACGCGCGGCATTGATCCGCGCGCTAATCGTCGCATCCGAGATGGCCAGCCCCTGCCAAACCGACTGTACCAGTTGGTCCTTACTCACCAGCGCACCATGCGCCCGCGCCAGTTCGGTCAAAAGGGCAAAAACCTGCGGCTCCAGATGCACAGGTTCGCCATCGCAGGCAAAAACGTGGCGCGTCGTGTCGATGCTGAACTGGTCAAAGCGATAGATCATCTATCCAGCTAACCGCGTTTTTCCGCCTCATGCCAAGCGAAACCCGCGAGTCATTCGAAATGACCAGAAAAACACAAGACATTCTAAAGACCGTCTTCAAGCGGCGAATTCGCGTGCGTGCTTGGATGAACCTGTCACCGCACGAGGAGCACAGACCATGAAACTCTCAGAAACACCGCAGATCAAAACCCGCGCCGACGGTTCCATCGACACCGGCTATTACATGGCCCGAGGCCGCCACATGCGCAGCGAGGCCGCGCACCGGATGATGGGTCGGGATATGGCCGAAAGCGCACCGACCAAGCAGAATATGCGGCGCGGCTTCTTTAGCAGAATTCTCGCCTGAAACGGCAAGATCAGGTTGCCGCTCCCGCGCCGGACCCCACTTGGCCACGACGCGGAGCGCGCAAAGTCCGGGCACCGAAAAACCGATTGGTTTCTCCGGTGCCCGGAAACAGATCCTAGCTCAGCAATGCCGGGAAGATCGTCACGATCGCCGGGAAGAACCATAAAATCGCCAGTCCGATCACCTGGATCAGAACGAAAGGGAACACCCCGCGATAGATATGGCCTGTCGTGACTTCCTTGGGCGCAACGCCGCGCAGATAAAACAGCGCAAAGCCGAAGGGCGGCGTCAGGAAGGATGTTTGCAGGTTCACCGCGATCATAATCGTCACCCATTTGGGATCAAACGTACCGCCATAGATCACCGGGCCGACAATCGGGATCACGATATAGATGATTTCCAGAAAATCGAGGACAAAGCCCAGCACGAACAGCACCAGCATCACGATCAGAAACACCGTGAGTTCGTTATCGAACGACTTCAGGAATTGCTGGATATAATGCTCTCCACCGAACGAGATCACAACGAGGTTCAGCAATTGCGAGCCGATGAGAATCGTAAACACCATCGACGTCACCTTGGCCGTCTCGCGCACAATCGGCGTCAACACGCCATGGGTGAATAGCACCCAGCAGGCGAACAACAGACCAAACAGCGCATAGAGATAGGCCGCATAGGCAAAGACGAAGGCGATAACAGTCTCGGCGCCGACCCCGTCCTGATTGATCCGCAGATCAAAGTTGATGCCCGTCAGGATTGCCAGCCCGATCGCAAAGGTCGACCATAGGATGATTGCCCCAGACCGTTCCTGATCCTTCAGCTTGCGATAGGCCGCAAGCATAATCGCACCACCGGCCCCCAGCGCCGCAGCCGGCGTCGGGTTGGTAATCCCGCCCAGGATTGACCCCAGCACCGCAACAATCAGAACCAGCGGCGGAAAGACGACCCGAATGATATCGTTTTGCGCCAGCCGTCCGGCTGCTGCTGCGCATCCATAAAATGCCATCGCGATCGGGATGAGCAGCAATATCACGGTCAGCCCCGAACTGGTCGAGGGCGAGATCAAGACAATGTCGATCAACAGTCCCAGCACGACACCCAATGCACCGATCAACAACGGTCGTGCCTCGGCATTAGGGGCAACCCCGCGTGCAACAGCCAGCACCAGTGCGAACAACAGGAAGATGATAGAAACTCCGGTGCCGATGGGCGCCGCGTCCGCTTCCTTCTGGATTTTCAGTTCCGCGATCTGGTCTTCCGTCAGCTTGACACTCTCTTGTTGTCCCCCGGACGAGTCGATGGCGCTCTGCTCGGCCAGTGCAGCATCCCACGCGTCCTGGCCATGCAGCTCGATCATGGCCTGCTGACATTCCTCACCGACATTTGTCCGCAACGATGCGCTTTCACCACGATCGGTAAAGCTGTCCACGATCAGGCTCTGCGAACCGATGACGCCAACATTGGCCAGCAGTATAATACCGGCAATCAGCCCCACCGGCACGCCGATGAACCATGTGAATGCCTCGGAGCGGGTGATCACATGATCATTCGAACGCCCCAGCTCGACCGCAGGGGCCTTTGACGGGTTCAGCAGCGCATAGCCAAAGGCATAGAGCGCATAAAGCAGCGCCAGCAGTATCCCGGGTAACAGAGCGGCCTGAAAGAGCGTCCCGACGGACACGACCGCAGGCTCTCCCAGATAGGTGAGCGCGTCGGTACAACCTGCCTCAATGGCACGATTTTCCTGCGCGACCGAATAGAGATCCCCGGCCAATGTCCCCAACAGAACGATAACGATTGACGGCGGAATGATCTGCCCCAGCGTGCCCGATGCGGCGATTACGCCAGTTGCGATTTCAGGGCTGTAACCATTGCGTAGCATCGTCGGCAGGCTCAGCAGGCCCATCGTCACCACGGTCGCGCCAACAATCCCTGTCGAGGCCGCCAGAAACGCCCCCACGACGACCACGGACACAGCCAGACCGCCGGGCAAAGGCCCGAACACCTTTGCCATAGTGGTCAGCAGATCATTGGCGATCTTTGACCGTTCCAACGTGATCCCCATCAGCACGAACATCAGCACCGCCAGCAATGTCTCGATCGACTGGCCCGCCAGAACGCGCTCGTTGATGCGGTTCACGATGAACGACACGTTCCGGTCCAGCGCCGTCTCCCAGCCCTGCGGAAATACCGGCACGGCGGTCCGCACCAGATCAGGGTATCGGAAGATTGATATACTCTCGGCCTTTACGCCACTCGCGATCAACGCATTGTAGGCATCGCTGCCCGTATCAATCGCCTGATGGATCAACAGCCCCGCATCATTCAGCGCCGCAATAATCCCAAAGGAAATCACCCCGGCTCCGCCAATGGCAAACGCCACGGGAAAACCTGACAAAATGCCTCCAAAGAGGCAAAGGAAGACGATTATCAGGCCGACTTCGACCCCGTCCAATCCAAATAGCATACGTCTGCGTCCCCTTAATGCGTGCCCTCAAAGGCTTCTTCGCCCTCGCCAAGACTGTCCTTGTCGAGATATTTGTTCTCTGATTCCGGGCCTTCCTTCCACTCCAGATAAGAGCGGAAGAAGAACGCAATCGCATGCAGGAAAACCATGCCAGCAAAGGCGATCAACAACAGCTTGAACAAGAAGTAGGCATTGAACCCGTTCGGGCTGAATCCGATGGTTTCGATATTCCACCGCAATGCGCGCGCCTTCATCAACAACCGATCCAGCGTATCCGACGCGGATGGGTTCGGCACGATCATGTGCCGCCACATAAAGTACCAGCCATACATCCATGTCAGGACAGCAGTAGGCATCATGAATATGAGGCTGCCGACCATGTCGATGATCCGCTTGGTCCGAAAACTGACAGCGGAATAAATCAGATCAACGCGCACATGGCTGCCCTGCACGAATGTGTAGGTACAACACAGGCAAACGATCAGCGCATTATAGAGCTTTAGCTCTTCCGCCCACCAACTGATGTCCATCTGGATCGGGATACCAAAGCCGATGGCAATGTCGGGCCGGGCAAAGATGCGCTGAACAAAAACGATCACGATCTGCTGGAGCACCATCAAGAGCCCAGCCCAGGCAAAGAGCCTGCCGACCGTATTGGCGAACCCTTCCAGCACGCGCACACAGCCCCACATAAAGCCGTTGCGCCATAGCCCGATGGCTGTCAGCACCAGAAACGCCGTAAAAATCACAAAGAAGAACTCGACGGACCCGCCGTAGTAAACGACCCGCATGATGGCCTGCTTGTCCGACCAGTCCAGCCAAAGCGATGGATGTGTGATCGCATAGCCGAAATTGTAGAACGCGAGGCCGATATTCTGGAAAAACCAGACAATCGCTTCCAGCATTGTCCCCCCAAATCCCCGATTGCGGACCTTTTTTGGCCCGTCTTACCCGTGATGCCTCCCAGCATCCCAAGTCGTATAGGCAGGCCCCGGGTTCCCAGAGCCTGCCAAAACGTTAAGAACGTTGTTTAGCCCAGAACGCGGTCACGCTGCGAGCGGTACGCGCTTTCCGATTTCTTGATCCAGCCCGAAGACGATTTGAGCGACGCTTGGTAGTCGTCAAAAATCTTCTTGTACAGATCGTCGCCCATGTTCTCTTCATGGACAGCCATCGAGGCTTCGCCGAACGCGTCCCAGACGGCATCGGGGAATTCCAGCGTTTTCACGCCAGCCGACTGCAGACGCTGCAACGCTGCACCGTTGTTGTTCAGGAATTGCGCCAGGTTCCACTGGTGCGCTTCGGCCGAACCGATTTCGACGATTTTCTGATGTTCCGCCGACAGACTGTCGAACACTTCGCGGTTGCACGCAACGCTCAGACCGGCACCCGGCTCGTGGAAACCAGCGGTGTAGTAGAACTTGGTGATCTCTTGGAAGCCAGCTTTTTCATCCGCCCAAGGGCCAATCCACTCGGTTCCGTCGATCGCACCCGAGGACAGTGCCTGATACACTTCGGAACCGGGAAGGTTCTGAACGCTCGCGCCCAGCTTGCCTAGCGCCTTGCCGCCCAGACCCGGCATCCGGAATTTCAGACCGTTAAAGTCTTCGGGACCGTTGATTTCCTTAGCGAACCAACCGCCCGCCTGCGCGCCGGTGTTGCCACCGAGGAAGGATTTCAGGCCAAAGATTTCGCCCAGTTCATCATGCAGCGCCATACCGTTGCCATGATAGTACCAGTTGGCCAGTTCCTGCGCGGTCATGCCGAACGGCACCGAGGTGAAGAACGCATACCCGGGATGCTGACCGACAAAATAGTAGTCCGCGCCGTGGTACATGTCCGCCTGACCCGAGGTCACAGCGTCAAACACTTCGAACGCGCCAACCAGCTCGCCTGCGGCTTTCACGTCCACAGTCAGGCTGCCGCCCGACATTTGGGTGATGTTGTCGGCCGCGCGCTGCGCTGCGTCGAACACGCCTGCCAGACCACGACCCCAAGTGGTGACCATGGTCAGCGTGCGGTTGCCCTGCGCATAGGCCGGAGCAGCCAGCGATGTCGCGGCGGCAGCAGTGCCGCCAAGTGCGGAATTCTTCAGAAAAGAACGACGATCCATATGAGTATATCCTCCCAGATCAGTGATGCGCACTCGGTTCGTTGCCGGCGCGCGGATCGTTGCAAGTGGCGACACACTAACGCCACGTCGCTTGCAATGGAATACCGACTACTGCGTAGATAATCAGCATATTCGCAATCAACCCGAACAGACCTGCCCGGTTTGCAAGCGATCTGCACACCATCGGGCTGGGCAGCGCGCGCGATTCGCGTATAACGATTCGTCATGCGACGTTTCACAGACCGCCTCTGGCGGAACTACGGCCAAAAGCTGTTTTTGACAGCCACGCTCCCTCTGCTTTTGGCGGTGGTGGTCATCTCAGTGCTGGTCACGCTGCAATCGCGCCATCTGGCCGAGCGCGAGATCGCGACGTTGGAACGCCAGTTGATCGAAGCCAAGCGGGCAGAACTCAAAAATTACCTGTCGCTTGCCCGGACCGCATTCGTCAACAATTACGGGCGCGCTGCCCCTGACGACGCCGAGGCGATGCTGGCCGTGACGCGCATTCTGTCCAGCATGATCTATGGCACCGATGGGTATTTCTTTGTCTACGACTATGACGGCAACAATCTGGTCAGCCCCCGCTACACCAGTCAGATTGGCCGCAACTGGATGGGGCTAACCGACGCGAACGGCATCGACATCACCAACACGTTGATTGCGCAGGCGCGCTCGGGCAGCGGTTATCACACCTATGACTGGCCACGCCCCAGCACCGGAGAGCCGGGTCGCATGGTCGCCTATGTGATCGGCCTACAGGATTGGCGCTGGGTCGTGGGAACGGGGGTGTTCATTGACGATGTCCTCGCCACGGTTGCCGCATCCCGCGCCGAGGTAGAGGCGCGCGTACAGCGCACATTCCTCTACATCGGCGGTCTTACCCTCATCGCGCTGCTGGTTGTCTTTACCTCCGGGCTGTTCATCACCATCCGAGAACGCCGCCTCGCCGATGCCAAGCTGAAGGCCCTGACCCAGCGCGTGTTCGACGCGCAGGAAGAAGAGCGTGGCCGGGTTGCGCGCGAACTGCATGACGGCATCAGCCAGATCCTTGTAGGTATCCGTTACGCGCTCGATATGGCGCGGCGGAGATTGGAAATTGGGGATGCGCGGGCGGCGGAAGACCTGAACAAGGGCATCACCCACCTTGCCGGTGCGATCCAGGAGGTCCGAAGGATCAGTCGCGATCTGCGCCCCGGCACACTGGACGATCTTGGCCTTGGCCCTGCCCTCAATGCTCTGATCGAGGAATTCGGCAGACGGACCGGCATCGCGACCGAATTCCAGACAGCAGTTTTTCGAAACCGTCTGGATGATGAGGCCAAGACTGCCCTCTACCGCGTCGCTCAGGAGGCGTTGACCAACGTCGAGCGCCACTCGGGCGCGGGCCGTGTCACCCTCGACGCGCGCGGCCATAATCGCGGCGCAACGCTGCGCATTACCGACGATGGCATCGGCATTGATCCTGCGCAAAGCGCGCCCACAGGTCTGGGTCTACGCAATATGCAGGAGCGGATCGAACAACTGGATGGCACGCTGCGCATTTTGTCGTCACGCAGTGGCACCGTGATCGAGGCAACCGTACCACTCAGCCACATGCTCGGTCCGCAAAACAAAGAAGAAACCACAAAGGCAAGCGCATGACCAAATCCACCTCTTCCGTCGCCCCCGCCCGCGTCGTGATCGTCGACGATCACCCGATGGTGGCCGAGGGTGTCGAGGCGATCCTGCAAACCTATGATGACATTGACGTTATTGCGACGCTGTCGGATGGCCGCCAGATCATCGAGCAGGTCGAGGCACTTGATCCAGATGTGATCTTGCTCGACCTGAACATGCCCGGTATCGGCGGGCTCAGTACCACCGAAATCATTCTGGAGCGCCGCCCCGAAACTCGCATCCTGATCCTCAGCATGCACGACAGCCCCGAATACATCTCCTCCGCACTCAGCCACGGCGCCGTCGGCTATGTGCTGAAAGATGTGCCCACGGACGAGATCAAACATGCCATCGACGTCGTCATGACCGGTCAGCGCTACTTGTGTACCGGTGCGCAAGGCTCGCTCACGCCCTCTGGCGACGGAGCGCGCGAACAACTGACAAACCGCGAACAGACCATCCTGCTGCAATTGGCTCAGGGCAAGTCGAACAAGGCCGTGGCGAGCGCGCTTGATATCTCGGTACGCACCGTCGAAACCCACCGCGCCAACATCAAGCGCAAGCTCGGCATCAGCTCTACAGCCGGATTGACCCGATACGCTATGGAACACGGCGTTCTTCAAGGCACCGGAGTACAGCTCTAGCCAGTATGTCCCCTGTCCGCACACTGATCATACGCGCCAGATGACAACTCCGCCGACGACAGCCGCAGGACATGCCGTGGCAAAGGATGACTGGGGGCAGCCCCTACCCGACCAACCCGCCATCAGAGCGGGTCACTGCAATCACAGCCGAGCGCGGTAACTTGCCCTCGCCATCTGGGAACGGTGCAGCCGGGTGTTGAATGCCCACGAACATGGCGCGACGATCCGCCGACCACGTCAGCCCGGTCACCTCACAGCCCTTCGGCCCGGTCAGGAACCGCGCGATTTCACCGGTGACCGGATCGCCCGCCAGCATCTGATTGTTGCCCATGCCTGCAAACTCGCCATCATTGCTGTCATCACCATCGGTCTGGATCCACAACAATCCGGCACTGTCGAACACCATCCCGTCGGGTGAGTTGAACATGTTGCCCACGGTCACGTTGTCCGACCCGCCATAGACATTGTCGTACACTTCCGGATTACCGGCCATCACGTATAGGTCCCACTCGAACCCATCAGCGCCGTGGTCTTCGTTCACAGGGCGCCAGCGCACGATCTGGCCGTATATGTTGCTCTGACGCGGGTTGGGGCCATTGACCGACGTATCGTCGCCACCGGCGTTCGGTTTTACGCCCCGGTTCTTGTTGTTGGTCAGACAGCAATATGCCTCATTGGCGTGAGGGTTGACCGCGATCCATTCGGGACGGTCCATCGTCGTCGCCCCGACGGCAGAGGCCGCGATGCGGGCAAAGATCAGGATCTCGGCCGCGCTCATCATACCAGTGGTTTCCGGCATCAGCGCGCGCCATTCACCCGTGCCGTCCTCATTGAACTTGGCGACAGAAAGCGTGCCATTGTCCAGCAATCCTTCGGTGCTGCCGCCGGGCACGTAGGCCCCGCTTGAAACAAATCGATACAGGAACTCACCCCGCTCGTCGTCGCCCATGTAAATCACCACACGCCCATCCGGGGCCAGAACAACGGCGGCGTTCTCATGTTTGAAACGTCCAAGCCCCGTACGCTTGACCGGATTTGCGTCAGGGTTTGCCGGGTCGATCTCGACCACCCAGCCCACGCGATGCGGCTCGTTCGGGGTTACGCTGGTATCGAACCGCTCGTCCCATTTGTGATAATCGTACCCCCAGCCGTCTGTGCCGATCCCGTAGCGTTCATAACCGTCCTGCACCATGGCCGGATAGGTCGCGTCGGTATCTGTCGCACCAAAGTAGCCGTTAAAGTTTTCCTCGCATGTCAGATAGGTGCCCCACGGCGTTTTGCCGGATCCACAGTTGTTCATCGTCCCCAGAGCCAGCACGCCCTCAGGATCGGCTTGGGTCTGCATCAGGGCATGTCCGGCGGCAGGTCCGGCGATCTCTATCGGCGTCAGATGGGTGATACGCCGGTTTAAGGGGCTATCCTGCACGATCTGCCAACCGCTCTCGCCGCGCGCAATCTCGATCACGGCGACGCCTTGCAGCTTTTGCAGCTTCTTCACGTCCTGCGCGTCGCGAGGCGTTCCGCCTGTTGCCTGCGGCAGGTTTACTTTGCGGTTGGCGTATTCGTGATTGACGACCAAGACCTGCCTGTCGCCCACCACGAACATCTCCATCCCATCGGTGTTTTCGCCAAATACCCGATCGGTATAATCCGCCGCGCCGCCTGTGGCGTGATCGAATGCCGGAACGTCGGAATACAGCGGATCACCCCAGCGCGCCACGATCTGCCACTCGTATCCATCGGGCACATGCACCCTGGCATCAGTCTGTAATCCAATCGGCTCAAAGGCGAACCCCGAGGTTTCCATCGCCCGAGCTGCCCCCGGCATCATCCCCATCGCAGCCGCGCCAGACCCAAAAGCAACCAGCCCGCTGACGAACCCGCGGCGCGACAGCGCGGCGTCGACCACACGATCAAACTCGGTAACATCGGGTCGCGGGTCGTTCAATTCATCCCAATCATCGGCGGAAATCTGGTTCAGGTCGATCGAACACATGGCTGGCTCCTTTGCGGGCATGGGGGAATCGTCGTTCGCCCGGAATATGCGCGCGTCCTGTAACAGCCCGACGTCACCCTGCCAGACACGGAGTTGCGCAACAAATGCAAAGTTTTTCGCCCCCGCGCGACATTTTATAGGCAATTGTCGCTTGACGGTTTCTGACCGCGCCAATAATGTCGCCGCCACGCAGCATGAGGAGCGCCCACCGTGGCCCAACTAGTCGTAGTCGTAGGCAAATGGCGCATGGGCCGGTAACGGACACCATAACGGTACCCCATGCGCCCCCGAATTTCGGGGGCTTTTTTATGCGCGAGACAAATAAGATGAATGTCATAAACGGAGCAAAACGATGACACGTCAGATGACCGGAGCGAAAATGGTGGTTCAGGCCCTTAAGGATCAGGGCGTGGACGTCGTATTCGGATACCCCGGAGGCGCGGTTCTACCGATTTATGACGAAGTTTTCCAACAAAACGACATCCGCCACATACTGGTGCGCCACGAACAAGGTGCCGTACACGCCGCCGAAGGCTACGCACGTTCCACGGGCAAGCCGGGCGTCGTGCTGGTGACTTCTGGCCCCGGTGCCACCAATGCCGTGACCGGACTGACCGATGCGCTCTTGGACAGCATTCCGATCGTCGTGCTGACAGGTCAGGTGCCGACATTCATGATCGGTTCGGACGCGTTTCAAGAGGCCGATACTGTTGGCATCACGCGTCCCTGCACGAAACATAACTGGCTGGTCAAGGACACCGAGAATCTGTCGGGCATCATTCACGAGGCATTCCACGTCGCCACCGCTGGCCGCCCCGGTCCGGTACTGGTGGACATCCCGAAGGACGTGCAGTTTGCCAGCGCCACCTACACCGCGCCGCAAAAGATACGCACGAGCCACTATCAACCGCAGGTCAAGGGTGACATGGAGGCCATTACCGAACTGGTCGCAGCCCTGGAGACTGCCAAACGCCCGGTATTCTATACCGGCGGTGGCGTGATCAATTCCGGCCCCGCTGCCAGTCAGCTCCTGCGCGAGCTGGTCGAGGCGACAGGCGTACCAATCACCTCGACACTGATGGGCCTCGGTGCCTATCCCGCCAGTGGAAAACACTGGTTGGGGATGCTCGGCATGCATGGCCTCTACGAAGCGAACATGGCGATGCACGATTGCGATCTGATGATCAATGTCGGCGCGCGTTTTGACGACCGGATCACCGGACGCCTCGATGCATTCTCGCCCGGTTCGGTGAAGGCCCATATCGACATTGATCCATCTTCGATCAACAAGGTAATCAAAGCCGATATTCCGATCGTGGGTGACGTGGCCCATGTGCTTGAGGATTTGCTCAAAGTCTGGAAGGCGCGCGGCCGCAAGGTCAACCGTGAGGCGCTGAACAAGTGGACTGCCAAGATCGACGAATGGCGCAAGATCGATTGTCTGGCATTCAAGCAGACTGGCAAAGTCATCAAGCCACAGCATGCGCTCGCCCGGCTAGAAGCACTGACCAAGGACCACGACCGCTATATCTGTACCGAAGTTGGCCAACATCAGATGTGGGCGGCGCAGTATCTGGGTTTTGAGGATCCGAACCGCTGGATGACGTCGGGCGGTCTTGGGACGATGGGCTATGGTTTCCCGTCCTCTATCGGTGTGCAGATGGCCCACCCAGAGGCGCTGGTGGTCAATGTCGCTGGCGAGGCAAGCTGGCTGATGAACATGCAGGAAATGGGCACAGCCGTTCAGTTCCGCCTGCCGGTCAAGCAGTTCATCCTGAACAATGAACGTCTTGGCATGGTACGCCAGTGGCAGGAATTGCTGCATGGTGAGCGGTATTCGCACAGCTGGTCCGAGGCGCTGCCCGATTTCGTCAAGCTGGCCGAGGCGTTCGGTGCCAAGGGCATCAAATGCGACGACCCGGCCGATCTCGATGATGCGATCATGGAAATGATCAATCACGACGGCCCGGTGATTTTTGATTGTCTGGTGGAAAAGCACGAAAACTGCTTCCCGATGATCCCGTCAGGCGAGCCGCACAACAAAATGCTGCTGGGCGAAGCCTCCACCAAGGACGCCATCGGCTCCAAAGGTGCGGTGATGGTGTGATCCGTAGGGCGGGTGTCATACCCGCCCTTCCAATTTTCGTAAGGTGGGCTTCAGCCTACCACCCCGACAAAGTATAAAGGACGCCGAAAATGTCCCCGCTAAAAATCAAAAAAGGCGCGACAAAACACTCCGCCTACAATCTACGCCCCACCTTCTCTGACGTTGAAGAAAGCCACACGCTGGCGGTTATCGTCGACAACGAGGCCGGCGTGCTGGCACGGGTGATCGGCCTCTTCTCGGGTCGTGGCTATAACATCGACAGCCTGACCGTCGCCGAGATCGATCACGAAGGCCACACCAGCCGCATCACCATCGTCACCACCGGCACACCGCAGGTGATCGAACAGATCAAGGCACAGCTGGGCCGCATCGTGCCCGTCCACGAGGTCCATGATCTGACGGTCGAGGGGCGCTCGGTCGAACGGGAACTGGCGCTGCTCAAGGTGGAGGGCAAGGACGAGAAACGCGTGGAAGCCCTGCGTCTGGCGGATATCTTTCGCGCCAACGTGGTCGACAGCACGCTTGACAGCTTCGTGTTTGAAATCACCGGCACGCCAGCCAAGATCGACGCCTTTGCCGACCTCATGCGCCCTCTGGGCCTGTCGGACATCGCCCGCACCGGCGTCGCCGCCCTGCCCCGCGGCATCTGAGCGGCAAGAATGAGATACGCGGGGTAATCTCTACCCCGCGTATTCATCATACATCATTTATCTGTATCGGACGGCTGTGCGCCTCAGGCGATTTCAGCGCAGCGTTGCGTGCGGAAGGGCACCACGTTGCTCAGGCTCGCATCGCCCGTGGCCACCGACGTGGCCGACGGCAAATCCGTACTGGTGTCGGGCAGCGCACCAGCATTTATGCCCGCCTGCATCAGCGCGCGACTCAGGGTCGGGTGGCTTTCTTGTGCGACCAGACTGGGGGCTCTGGCCAAACGCATTTCACCGCCCTCACACAGATCAAACGCCACCATATCACCGGCCTTGATACGGCTCGCGGCGCCAGCATCGCTGCCTTGGCCCCGATAAAACGCCAGATCTCCATGGTCCTCGCACCAGATCACGGCCCGATCCTGAGCCTGATCACTCCAAAGAACGACACCGTGCATTTTTCCGCGCATGTTTCCCCCGATCTGTAACATGTCCATACAAACCAGCATGTCGTGCATCGCAGACAAGGAACATGATCAATTCCGCGTCCACCGAAGCCCATTTGTGTCAACATGGTAAAAAAATGACGCTAAATAGCGTCAGCACCCGTGACAGTTGCAAAGAAACGTGATGCAATGCTCCGAAAGGGGCATTTGGGGGCGCTCAGACATGTATACACCTGACCGGATTCGGTGTCACTGATGAACCAGTCGAAATCGGATAAGCAACCGCAGAGCGACCAGACCGACGCAGATCCGGCCGAACTGCGCGCGGTGTTTGGCAAGAATCTGCGCGCCCTCAGCGCCGACTACCCGTCGGTCGCCGGGCTTTGCCGTGACCTCGGGATCAACCGGACCCAATTCAACAGATACCTGAGCGGAGAGAGCTTTCCACGCCCCGACGTGCTTTATCGCATCTGTCGGTTTTTCGGAGTTGATGCCCGTATCCTGCTGGAATCAGCCGCCGACCTCAACACCGCCACCTTTGATTTGCTCGGCCATCCTCAGCTGAACGGATATTTCGGACACGCCCCGATTGACGTTCCACCAGCCCTCTTTCCCGATGGTTTCTATCGTTTCGTGCGTCGCAGCTTCATCGAGGAGACCAAGTTTGTTCTCGGGCTGGTTTATGTCTATCGCGACGACGGCTACACGTTCCTGCGCGGGTTCGAGCCACGCGATGCCTTGCGCAGACAGGGTATTTCCACGGATTCGCGCGACCGTGAATATCGCGGCATCGTCATGCGACAGGAAGAAGGCATCATGATGATCGCCACCCATCAGAACGCGATGGCCTGCTCCTTCAACTTCCTCGCGCAAGAAACCTCTTTTCAACAAAATCTCTGGATCGGCTACGTCACCCGCACTGTGCGCGAAAAAGTGACCGGCATCCGCGCCACGCGCATGGTGTACGAGCATCTCGGTCGCAACACTGGCCCCGTTTTGGCCACGGCCCGTCAGGCCGGGCTGATCGATCGCGAGGCCGTCGCGCCGTTCCATGCCAACCTCTTGCAATTGGATCAGCCCTTTCGCTAGCCCACGCCGCGCGAGATCGTAAACTCCTCCCCTTCCCACATGTCGCCCTTGGAAAAGTCCCGTCGCGGAAAGGCGGTCACCAACCTGTAATTTTGGGCAAATTGGATAGCAGACCCGAGGGAGGCAATCCAATGAACAAACCCATCACAGACCTGTCCAACGTCCGCACTCCGGTCGAAATCGCCAACGGCCTGCCCAATGCGCATTACATCGACGCCGACGTATTTCAGGAAGAAAAGCACGCGCTGCTGTTTTCCCAATGGGCCGGTCTTGCCGTGGCGGCAGACGTGCCGGAACCCGGCGACGCCGTCCCGATGGAGTTTCTCGGAATGCCGCTGCTGCTCATTCGTGACAAAGAGGGCGACGTGCGCGTATTCCAGAACATCTGCCGCCACCGCGGCATGATTTTGGTAGAGGAACCACGCAAGATCGAAGGCGCCATTCGCTGCCCCTACCACTCGTGGTGCTATTCGACCAAGGGCAAGCTGGTCAGCACGCCGCATGTGGGTGGTCCCGGCCAGAACACCCATGCCGCGATCAAACGTGACGAGTTGGGCCTGAACGAGGTGCGCAGCCACGTCTGGCGCGACGTGGTGTGGATCAACATGTCCGGCGATGCACCCGCCTTCGAGGACGCGATGTCAGACATCATCACCCGCTGGTCGGAGTTCGAGCTGCCCCTCTATCACGGCGGACATGACAGCAAATTCCAGCTGGAGGTTCAGACCAACTGGAAGCTGGCGGTCGAAAACTACTGCGAAAGCTACCACCTGCCCTGGATTCACCCCGGTCTGAACAGCTATTCCCGGCTAGAGGACCACTATCACATCGAACAGCCAGAGGCATTTTCTGGCCAAGGCACCATGGTCTACCGCCAATTGCGCGATGAACATGGCGATACCTTCCCCGATTTCGAAGATGTGGGCACTAAGTGGAATGAGCAGGCTGAATATATCGCCGTCTACCCCAACGTGCTGCTCGGGGTGCACCGTGACCACGCATTCACCATTATCCTAGAGCCGAAGAGCCACGAGCGCACTGTCGAGCATGTGCATCTTTACTACGCTGTGCCCGGCACGGATGAGGGCATGCGCGCACGCAACACCCAGCTTTGGAAAACCGTGTTCGAAGAAGATATTTTTGTCGTCGAAGGCATGCAAAAGGGTCGCCATGTGACCCAGTTCGATGGCGGGCGGTTCTCGCCAGTCATGGACAGCCCCACCCACTGCTTCCATCACTGGGTCGCGGGCAAGGTCGAAACCCACCGCGCCAAGGACATCGCGGCAGAATGAGCGCCTTGGATGCAGCCATGATCGCGGCCCATGACCGACACGATCAGGCCGGGCTGATCCAGCTTTACACGCAGGCGGCGGACGAGGCCAACGACCTCGACGCTGCCTGCTTCTATCTCACCCACGCCTATGTGTTCGCGCTAGAGGCCGGAGCCCGCGAGGCGGCGCTACTGCGCGCGCGTTTGATGGAACACGGGCGCGAGGAATAGCCACAGTCGACTCTACAATCTACGGGCTGCCACAAAATGGTTCGCTGAGTTGGCAGGATAATCCCCTGCCTCCAGTACTTCAAATCCTGCCTCGATGATCATGCGCTCCAGTTCCTGCCGCGTCATGAAACCCACATGCGGCGCCTTTCCGATCAACTGCATCCCGCCGATCATCCATCTCAAGAACGGCAACCCGCCCCCTAAACAGTCCGTCCTGAACATCGCTGTCAGGTCGTCAGTATATAGACCTGAACCCTTCGATCGCGTGCCATTTCCGCGTCAGCGGTCATGCAGGTTTGGCAGACCACCCAAATCAATTGGCGCAAAAAGACCCTCAGGTGCCTGAGGATCATGCGGATGTTGTGGCCGCAACCGCAAAGCACGGCGAAGAGCGCGTCGCCTTCGGTCCCTTTCAAGGTGCTTCGCGTCAGGCGACCGTCATTTTTCATGTGCCCGATCATCGGCTCGATGGCACTTCGCCGTCGCAAGAGCCTGGCGATGGTCCTGGTGACGCCACGCTTGGCACCGCTGATGAAGACCTTCACGTTCTCAATGCCGTGGCCGCGGTATCCGCGATCAACAAAGGTCATGTCTGGCCGTTGATCGGTCAGGATTTCAACCTGCTCCAGCGCCTCGGCCAGCGTGTGGCCGTCGTAGGGATTGCCCGGCAGCGCCCGCATCCCCACCACGAAGCCACCCCGGTTGGTCGTAGCCACGCTGACCTTCGTGCCGAACTCGTAGCGCTTGTGCGCCTTGCCCTTGGAGATGCAATCCACCGCCGGCTCATGCAGGCTGTAAAGCTTCCTCTTGTCCTTCGGCTTCTGCGCCAGCAGCCGGTTCACCAGCGCGATCATTTCTTCCAGACGTACCTTCAGAGTTCCGTCCGGAACCTGGTCCAATTGTCGCTCGATGTCGCGCAGCACCCGGCCGGTGTAGCCCTTGAGCCGACGCAATGCCTTGCGCATCCGTTTGAACTGGCGGGCATGGGCATAGCGCCCGACCTGTCCAGCCAGCCGGGGCGCCAGGCGGTTGTAGTTCTGCCGCAGGCCGATCCCGGCCTCGCGGGCCAGCCCGACCAGCTTGCGCCGCGCCGTCTCATACAGCCGGGCATCGGTGGGATGGGCGATGTTCTTTTCCATCACGGTGGTATCGACGGTGACCCGCTTGAGGTCATTGCCCTTCACTGCCCCGGCGCGCTTCCCGGCTTCGATCGTCTCGGTCAGCATCCATTCGACACCCTCCTCGCCGATCCGGTTGCGCCAGCGGGTCATAGAGGACGGATCAATCGGCAGACGATGCTGAAAGAACGTCTCGCCGCAGAAATGCTGCCAATACGGGTTCTCGGCCCATCGCGCCACGACCGCCTCATCCGAGAGCGCGAAAGCATGCTGAAGATACAGAAGCCCCGCCACAAGACGCGGAGAGGTAGCGGGACGACCGGTATGGGAAGGAAAGAGCTCGGTCCATTCCCGTTCGAAGACCTCCCAGTCAATCAGGGTTTCCAGCTTCACCAGTTCGTGGCGCATGTCGATCATCTCAACCAATCGGGCGCGCAGGAGATCGTCTTGTTCCGGAGGGGGCTTTCGCGGCTTCATATCATAGCTCGAAATTGCAGGGTTCCTGCCCGGATAATACGAAATCCTGCGATTCCTGCCTAACAAATTCGCGTCATATCCAAGCAAAATCAAACGGATAAGAGTTGTTCAGAGTGGACTAAACAGCCCGATTTCGATATGAACATGCCTCCGGGTTTGATCTGGGCATGTACTGTGCGCAGTGTTGCCGGCACATCTTCCAACAGATGCAGGAAATTGAACGCCAGAACCGCGTCGAACAGGGCTGCGGGCGACCCTTGGTCAAACTCATGCGTGGTGTTGAAACTCAGATTGTTTACGCCTGCCGTTTCCGCCCGACCTCTCGCAATCCGGATCATCTCTTGCGAAATATCCGTGCCGACGATCTGTGCCACCTGCGGGGCCAATCGCACGGCCGTTGACCCTGTGCCGCACCCCAGTTCCAGCACCCGATCAGTCGCACCCAGATACTGACTGGTGCGCGCCATCGTCGCCTCATATGCGGTCACATCCGCAATCGGCTTTTGCGCATATTTCGGGGCAATCCTGTCCCAGAACTGTGCTTGCGTGGGCATGGTCTCTCTCCTCATATCTTCATGCGTCTTAACCCCACTCATATGCAAATAAAATTGCATAAATCTGATACACCGTTATGCATATACGCATGAACTGGAAGGCGATCACATTTGACTGGAACCAAGTTCGCGCGTTTCTGGCGACGGTAGAACTCGGCTCGCTCTCGGCTGCCGCCCGTGCCCTTGGGTTGGCCCAACCGACACTTGGCCGACAGGTCAGCGGGCTAGAGGACGCACTGGGCATCGTGTTGTTCGAGCGTCGCGGGAAATCGCTGATGCTGACCGCGTCGGGTCTCGACCTGCTCGAACACGTGCGCGCAATGGGCGAGGCCGCCACCCGGATTTCCCTGACCGCGTCAGGTCACAGCCAGACCATCGAGGGTAAAGTGCGGATCAGCGCCAGCGACGTGGTTGCCGCACATATGCTTGCGCCCATTCTGGGCACTCTGCGCATTGATGCACCGGGGATCGAGGTCGACATCGTGGCAACCAACGCCATCAGTGACCTGCGCCGCCGCGAGGCCGATATCGCGATCCGTCACGCCCGCCCCGATCAACCCGACCTGATCGCGCGGCTGCTGCGCGACAGCTGGGCCGGCCTCTATGCCTCCCGGTCTTATATTGAACGCTTCGGCATTCCCGCGCGGCTCGAAGATCTCAACGATGCCGCCTTCATCGGTTTCGATGCAGACCACACGCGGCTTCTCTCCGGGCTGAACGCGCTTGGCCTAAGCCTTACAGAAAACAATATCAAGCTGGCGTCGCAAAGCGGTGTCGTGGCGTGGGAAATGGTGCGTCAGGGCCTTGGCATTGGCGTGATGATGCACGACGTCGCAGACCGATGCCCGGAAATGATCCGCGTGCTGCCTGATCTACCGGTTATTCCCGTCCCGATCTGGCTAACCACGCACCGTGAATTGCACACCAGTCGCCGCATTCGGATGGTGTTTGATCATTTAGCGGCGGCGCTGGGGTAACACACGATAAACAACACATCCTATGTACGGATCGCTTAGCTCTCTACCGCCGCACAAGCCAACCTGTACAGGTGCCATGTCGCGTGTCCCAGCAATGGCAACACCAGAAACAGCCCCAGAAACCCCGGCAGCATCGCCAGAAACGTCGTGACCGCGATAAAGATGGCCCAAGCCAGCATCGGCCCCGGATTTGCTGTGACAACTCCGACGCTGGCAATCATCGCGCTCACGAAATCGACTTCTCGATCCAACAGCATCGGCAGCGCAATTACCGTGATTGCATAGATCAACAACGCAAAAATCCCCCCGACGACCGTTCCCACCACCAGCATGCTCAATCCGTTCATGGTCAGGAATACCGCATAGGATGACGATACGTTCGTCATCACCGACAGTCCCATGAACAGAGCGAAAATCATATGCGCCAGAAAGAACCAGAACAGAAACACCATGATGATAATCGCGCAAAGGGATGGCAGTTGGCGTTGCCTCTGCTGCGCAATCACACCAAAAATCCAGCGCGCGCTCAACGGTTTGCCCGCTTCCAATTGATGCGACACCTCATATAGCCCGACAGCGGCAAACGGTCCGAAAAGAGGAAAACCAACCGCCGCGAACACCAGCCAGTAACTGTGCCCTGTCACCAAGGTTATCCACGCCAGAAACCAGCCAAAGACGACGTAGATCCCCGCAAACAACAGCGCATAACCCGGCGCACGACGCATGTCTGCCCACCCGCGCCGCAGGGCTGCGCCGAGCATTGCAAAACTTACGGCACCCAGTTCAGGTACACCGCTGTCTGTCGCACGGTTCTCTGGCATGGCTCCCCTTCCCGCTTTCTCCGTCAGGTTAGCGGGCAGAACGCGCCGCAAAAAGATCTATGTCAGGCTCAGCTTTGTGGTGGTCGTGCCTGTGGCCAACCAGTCGCACGGTGATAGGTTTCAGCCAGCGCCAACAGATCCCGATCCGCCCCCCGTCTGCCGATCAACTGCATCCCCATGGGCAGGCCATTTCCACCGAATCCCGCCGGCACCGCCACCACCGGCAATCCGATCAGGCTGGCAGGGACCACACACTCCATCCAGCGATGATAACTGTCCATTTCCACACCATTGATCGTCTTTGGCCATGCCTGGTCGTGACCAAATGGCCAGACCTGTGCCGTGGGCATGGCCAACACATCGTAGCGCTCAAACAGCGCATCGGCGGCCATGAACCATTCGGACCGCGTCACACTGGCACGATGCACCCGCATCGCACTCATCGCCGCTCCGCGCTCGGCTTCCCAAACGGCTTCAGGTTTGAGCCGCGCGCGCATGGTTTCATCCGCCATCATCGGGGCCAGTGACGCGCCCACGGCCCAGCTGCGCAAATCCGTCCAGCTCTGCCACAACGCGTCGCGGGCGAACGGCGCGGTCAGTGCATCCACCTCAGCGCCGTCGATCGCCTCCAGCGCCGCTTCACAGAGCGCCAGAATGCCCGGCTCAAACGACATCATCCCGCCCCAGTCGCCCAGCCAGCCAATACGCCGCCCCGCTCCGTGCGCTGGCTCCAGTGCCCGACCATGTGGCTGACGCGGATCCGGCCCCGCCATCACCTCCAGCAACAATTTCAGATCGTCGGGGCTGCGCGCCATAGGACCATTCGTCGATATCTGGTGCAGGAATGTGTCGCCCCTGACCTCGCCCGGCACGACACCCCAACTGGGCCGCATCCCGTAGACATTGCACCACCCCGCCGGGTTGCGCAGACTGCCCATCATGTCCGACCCGTCCGCCAGCGACACCATCCCGTACGCGAGCGCCACCGCTGCTCCACCGGACGATCCGCCACAGGTACGGTCCGCGTCATAGGGGTTTGGTGTTACGCCAAAGACCTGATTGAATGTCTGACTGCCGAGGCCGAACTCGGGCGTATTGGTTTTGCCAATGATGATTGCGCCTGCCGCACGCATTCGCGCCACATGCAGATCATCCGCATCCGCCATCTGCCCGGCAAAGAGCGGCGACCCCTGCGACGTTGGCAACCCACGCGCATTGGCCAGATCCTTGATCGCCACGGGCAGCCCATGCAGGGGGCCGCGCGCCTCGGCTCGATCTGCACTGCGCGCTTCGGCCATTAGGTCATCCGCGCTGCGCATCGATACGATCGCATTCGCCGGGCCATTCGCGGACTCTATTCGCGTCAACGACGCCCGCATCAGGTCTTCCGCGCTCAGTCGTCCACTCACGATCGCAGTTATCTGCGCACGCGCGCCCAACGCCAGAACATCATCCATGACTGTTCCTCCCCGCACGCAAACAAATCGCAGCACACCCGCCTGCGCAAGACCCGCCCCCGAAAAAGCCGCCCTTTTTCAATGTTCCTCGAATACTCACCGTCGTCACCAGATCCAATCTGGCGACGCCGCTCAATCGCCCTGCGCTTCGGCCCGGCTCTTGCCGCTCACGTTCAGCGCCAGCGTCGCGGCCATGAACGGGTCCAGATCGCCGTCCAGCACACCCTTGGTGTCCGATGTCTCGTGATTGGTGCGCAGGTCTTTGACCATCTGATAGGGCTGCAACACATAAGAACGGATCTGGTTGCCCCACCCGGCATCGCCCTTGCTCTCATGCGCCTCGTTGATCGCGGCATTCCGGCGGTCCAGTTCCATCTGGTAAAGCCGCGATTTCAGCGCCTTCATGGCGATGTCACGGTTCTGGTGCTGTGATTTCTCCGAACTGGTCACGACAATGCCTGTCGGATTGTGCGTGATCCGCACGGCAGAGTCGGTGGTGTTAACGTGCTGCCCACCCGCGCCGGAACTGCGATAGGTGTCGATGCGGATATCAGCCGGGTTCACTTCGATCTCGATATCGTCATCCACCACCGGATAGACCCAGACCGAACAAAACGACGTGTGCCGCTTGGCCGCTGAATCGAACGGCGAGATACGCACCAACCGGTGCACGCCACTCTCGGATTTCAACCAGCCATAGGCGTTGTTCCCGCTGATCTTGTAGGCCGCCGACTTGATCCCCGCCTCGTCACCCGATTGTTCCGATTGCAACTCGACTGTATAACCGCGCTTTTCCGCCCAGCGCACATACATCCGCGCCAACATGCTGGCCCAGTCACAGCTCTCGGTGCCACCGGCGCCAGCATTGATCTCCAGAAACGTATCGTTGCTGTCCGCCTCGCCGTCCAGCAGTGCCTCAAGCTCCTTGGCGGCTGCGCGTTTTTGTAAGACACGGATGGCATTTTCGGCCTCGGCGACAACATCGCCGTCGTCCTCCATCTCACCCAGCTCGATCAGTTCGACATTGTCCGACAGGTCTTGGGTGATGCCATCATGCGTCGCCATTGCATCCACCAGTCCCTGACGGTCGCGCATCAGCTTTTGCGCCTTGGCAGGGTCGTCCCACAATGTGGGGTCCTCGACCCGCGCATTGAATTCCTCCAGTCGGTGCTGGGCCGTCTCCCACCCCATACGTTGACGGAGCAACTCCAGAGAGTTCTCGATCTCAGCTACAAGAGATTGTATTTCCGCGCGCATTTTCAGGTCCCTGTCTGGTCAGATGCGGGTGTATCGCAGCACGCAGCGGCGGACAAGCGGCAGCATAGCTCCTAAGGGGTCGGAAGCAACGTCAGAGCAGCGCCACCTCGCACCATCCCGACCGTAGTGGGATCGACCCGGTCAGCGGGTCGCATTCGCTAGTATCCATCGCTGGATTGATATTGGCCGCCATCGCATCGGCTTCGCCATAGGGGGCATCTGCGCTGCCCGGAACCCACCAACCATGCTGTGCGACGACCGTGCCGGGGATTTGTGCCGCGATTACCTTGGTCTGCGCCAGAAATCTGCCCTTGGGGGTTGTCACAGCCACCCATGCGCCGTCCGCAATCCCCCGCGCCTCGGCCACATCCGGGGCCATCTCTAGTGGCGGGTTCGGCTGCAACCGGCGCAATGATGCAATGTTGCGGTGCTGTGAATGGCAATAGGTGACCGATTTTGCACTGCTCAGGCGCACCGGATACCCTTCCGGCGCAACCATGGCATCCTGCTCTCGCCAGACCGGCAGCGGCGGCAGGCCCGTGCGCCGTATCTGTTCGGAATAAATTTCGATTACCCCGCTGGGCGTGGCAAACCCATCCGTCTCGTGGGCGCGTAGCCGCACCTGCCCCGGCACCTCCACACCTTCGGGTTGTGCGCGCAACGCATCGATCGTCACCCCGGTATTGACCAGCAAATGCGCGTGCCCCTTATCCACATCGCAGTCAAACATGATTTCCGACATGCCCAGCCGATCCGCCAATGCCATCACAATCACCACGTCGCTGCGCGATTCCCCGATGGGGGCGACGACAGCGGGGCGCAACTGAACCCGGCGTTGCCCTTCCAACGTGGCGTCAAACCCGTGGCGCAACCCTTCGCGCTCCCACGAAGTCGCAGCAGGCAGCACGATATCGGCCCACTCTGCCGTCGCATTCATGAAGAAATCCGCATGCACATGCAGTTCCAGCGCCTTGAACGCCTCTGTTGCCAGATCCGCATCAGGCTGCGCCGCCAGCAGGTTCCCCCCGAACGAGATCAGCGCGCGCACGGGGTACCGCCCCTGCCCGAGCGCGGCGCGGTACACATCCCGCGCGGTGACCCAGCCCTGATTGCCCGGCCCGATAGGACGCGCCTCGCGCCCGACGCCCTTGGCCTTTTGCGCGTCACTCAGCAGGTCGAGGCCCGAGATATCGTTAAACGCCGCTGCCGCCCCCGCCACATTGCCACCGGGTTGTCCGTAATGCCCCAGAAGTGTGTAGAGGATCGCCATCGCCCTTTCGGTCTGGCTGGCCGTCCGGCTTTGCGCGACACCGTTCCATGCACAGTAACTCAGCGCCTCTGCCGCGCTCATCAACTGCGCCGCTTGTTCCAGCGCATCCTGATCAACCCCGGTTTCATCCGCGACACTGGCCGGATCATGCGGCGCCACAACCTCTTGCAGCAGGCTCAGCGCCGTACGACAGCGCACACCGTTCACCGCTGCCGCGCCGAACAACGCAACCGGTCCACGCCAGTCCCGCTTCTGTCCGTCATAACCGACCACCCCGCCATCGGCACCGAGCGCTTGCAATCCACCCGCAGCATCGCGCAACAGATCACCCGTGTCCTCGCGCACCAGCGCCGCCGCATTGGTCCAACGTGCCGTAAAGCCTGCGTCAAACGTCCCATCACGCAACAGGATATGGATCAGACCTAGCCCCAGCACCTGATCTGTGCCCGGTCGCAACCGCAACCAGCAATCAGCACGCCGCGCAAACAATGTCGCGCGCGGGTCCACGACAATCAGCTTCGCACCGCGTTTCATCGCGGCCTGCATCTCGACCGAACGGGCCAGCCATGTCGCCGCCGGATTATGCCCCCACAGCAACATGCAATCGCTGCGCGCATAGTCAGGCACCCCTGTATCAGAGCCATATGTCAGGCGACTGACATGATCTTTGTGCCAGTTGCAAATCTCGGTGCTGTAAATGTTGTTGGGGCTACCAAATCCGCGAATGAACCGCTCCACCCACGCGATACCGTCGGACATATGTGTGCCGCTGGGCGTCGTGACCGAAAACGCCACCTGCTCAGCGCCGTGCTCAGCGCGAATGGCCCCCATTTTGGCGGCGATCTCGTCCAGCGCGGTGTCCCAACTGATCCGCTCCCAACGCGCGGGACGCTCGCCCTTAGGCGAGACGCGCCGCATGGGATGCGTCAGCCGGTCCGCGTGATAAATCAGTTCAGGTGCTGCGCGCCCCTTTGGGCACAGCTTCTTACCGCTGGGATGCCCCGGATCCGGGACGATTTCGGTCAGCCGACCGCCTTCGACATGTGCGATACAGCCACAGCGAGAGCGGCACTGAGTGCAAAAGGCGGGGATATTTTCCATGCGGCCATGTTTGGCAACCAAACGTCAAAAGGCAAGCGAAACCCCGTAGGCCGGGCTTTAGCCCGGCACGTGGTCCGTCAGTACAGCCCACCCGAACTGATCGAGCCAAACGTCGCCTTCTCGCCCACCACGGCCGTATCTCCGGTCGAAGTCGTGACTTCCTTTACCGCCTCTTCGTCGGACTGAAACAACTCCAGATCGTTGCCCATGGCAAAGCCACCATCGTAGGCCAGCCCAAAGATCGGCTCTTCTCCGTCACGGAAATACTCCGCCACCACATATTGCCCGCTGGCGTTGTCGGGCAGGCGCGCGCCGGTATAACGGTCGATCTTGATAAAGTGGCCACCCGGTGGCAGTTCAAACTCGCCACCACCGTATTTCGCGGTCGCCTTACGCATGAACTGGGTAAACACCGGCCCACACATGCCCGCACCATAGGCCCCGCGACCCAACCCGCGCGGTTGATCAAAACCGATGTAGCAGCCCGCAACGATGTTGCTGGTAAAGCCGACGAACCAAACGTCACGCGCATCATTTGTGGTCCCTGTCTTGCCCGCCACAGGTACGTCCAGACGGACGTTGCCAGCCGCCGTACCACGCTGCACAACGCCGCGCATCATCGAGGTCAGCTGATAAGCCGTCACTGCATCAATCACCCGCTCGCGATCCGATACGATCCGCGGGCCGCGTGTGGGCGGAATATTGGGATCAAAACAATCGACACAGCGACGCGGATCATGCCGATAAACGGTTTCGCCATAACGGTCCTGCACCCGGTCTACCAAGGTCGGCTCAACCCGCTCGCCGCCATTGGCGAACATCGCGTAGGCCGCAACCATGTTGAACAGCGTGGTCTCTTCCGATCCCAGCGAGTTGGCCAGATATGGTCCCATATCGTCATAAACGCCGAACCGCTCGGCATAAGAGGCCACCGTTTCCATCCCAATCTCTTGCGCCAGACGAATGGTCATCAGGTTCCGTGACTGCTCGATCCCGGTGCGCAATGGTGTCGGGCCATAAAACTTGTTCGACGAATTGCGTGGGCGCCAGACCCCTTGCGGCGTGTTCACCTCAATCGGCGCATCGACGATGATCGTCGCCGGGCTGTACCCACTGTCCAGCGCGGCGGCATAGACAAAGGGCTTAAAGCTCGATCCCGGCTGACGTTTGGCCTGTGTTGCCCGGTTGAACACCGAATACTGGTAGCTGAAACCACCCTGCATCGCGATCACCCGGCCTGTGTTCACGTCCATCGCCATGAACCCGCCCTGCACTTCGGGCACCTGCCGCAACGTCCAGCGAATGAAACTGCCATCATTGCCCGTCATACGGCGCACATGCACGACGTCGCCGACTTCGAAAGTCTTCTGAAAATTTCCGGGCAACCACGATATATCCTTGCGCGGCACCACTTGCGGCTCTGCATCGCTCGCAGGCACGCCCTCGATCCCGATGCTCAGGCTCTGATCCTCGATCTTCAGCACCACTGCCGGATACCATTGCCCATCCAGCTGAATGTCGCGCGCAACATCTGCCGCGCCTAGCGCCTCGCGCCATGCCTCTTCACTGGTCAGGCTTTCGGCGGGCAACGTGACGCCCGTGCCGCGCCACTTGCCACGCTGGCGGTCATATTCCTCCAGCTTGGATTGCAAGGCCAGCGCCGCCTCGACCTGCATTTCCGGGTCGATCGTAGCGCGCACCGACAGACCACCGGTAAAGAATTCACCCTCACCGAAATCACGGCTCAACTGGCGGCGGATTTCGTCGGTGAAATAGTCGCGCGGTGGCAGGGATTTCGAGAACGGCTCAAAATCACCATTTTGGACCGAACGCAGCGGCTGCGCTTTTTCCGACTCGTAAACGGCGCGAGTGATATAGCCATTTTCAGCCATTTCACGCAGCACGAAATCGCGCCGCTGTTTCAGGCGCTCTGCGGCGCGGACGGGATGAAAATCGCTCGGTGCTTTGGGCATGGACGCCAGAAACGCCGCCTCATGCGGGGCCAACTCGCCCAAGGATTTGTTGAAATAGGTCTGCGACGCCGCCGCAACACCATAGGAATTCTGCCCGAGGAAAATCTCGTTGAGGTACAGCTCAAGGATTCTTTCCTTGTCCAGCGTTTCTTCAATCCGGGTGGCAAGGATGATTTCCTTGATCTTGCGCTCGATCTTGCGATCGCCCGACAGCAAGAAGTTCTTCATCACCTGCTGCGTGATCGTCGATGCCCCGCGCACGGTGCCGCCACGAGTACGCGCCGCCTCGACCGCTGCCGCGACGATACCGCGCGCGTCATAGCCCGAATGCGTATAGAAATTCTTGTCCTCGGCGGAAATGAACGCCTCTTTGATCAGAACGGGTATCTCCTCGGCCGGGGTGAACAAGCGCCGCTCGCGGGAAAACTCGTCAATGATGCGGCCCTCTCCCGAAAAAATCCGGCTGATCGTCGGCGGAGTGTAATTGGCAAGGCTCTGATGGCTGGGCAGGTCGCGACCGTAGATATAGAAGATCGCGCCAATGCTCAGCGCAACCATCAGAAGGCTGAGCGTCACCAGCGTGAAAATCGACCCGAAAAATGTCAGCACTGATCTGAGCATCCCGCCCCCAATTCACCTGTTTACGGGTTTCATATAGGCACCCGAACGCCTTGCGTCAAAAGGGAACGCGAACCCGGCTGCGCCGGTTTCCGCGCATCGCCCTGCTTTGTCTCACTGGCGTACCAGTTCTGCCGCTGCGGCATCCGCAATCAACCACGCCTTGATCCCGTCACTGATGGCAATAGCCATGCGGTTGCGCCATTCAGGATCGGCCAGATTATCCAGATCGCGCCCGTCAGAGATAAAGCCCAGTTCCAGCAGGATGGACGGAATATCGGGCGATTTCAGCACCGAAAAACTGGCGCTGCGCAGCGGGCGCTTGTTCAGCGGCAGATCCATTTCTCGTATCCCCAATACCAGTGCGCGAGCCAACAGGTCCGCACGCGGCTGGGTTTCCATCCGGGCCAGATCCATCAGGATGTCCGCAACAATGTCATCGGTGCCCGTCAGGTCCAGCCCTGCCAGCAAATCGGCTCGGTTGTGGCGTTCGGCCAATGCCGCACTCGCCGCATCTGAGGCATCCGCCGACAAAACATAGACTGTCGCACCGCGCGCCGACCCCTCGCCCAGCGAATCCGTGTGCAACGACAAAAACACATCCGCCCCCGCTCGGTGCGCAATCGCCACCCTGCGCTCCAGCGAAACAAAGCTGTCATCGTCGCGGGTCAGCATCACCTCGACACCCCCGCCGCGCACAAGCACTTCTTTGAGCTGCCGGGCAAAGCTGAGCATCAGGTCCTTTTCCACCACAGCGCCTGATTCCGCGCCCGGATCAATGCCCCCATGTCCGGGGTCCAGAACGATCAGCAACGGCGCGTCAGGATCGCGTGCAGGTCGCGAAACCGTCCCGTCGCCCTCCGGGATCACGTCCCAGGATGGCGCGGCAGGCAGGCCCGAACGGGCAGAGAATTCTGCGTCACTGACCCGTTTCAGCACCACGCGCAATGCCGCTGCTCCGGTGGCCTCGTCGACCCGCATATCTGCGTTTTGCAGCGCGAAAGGTCCTGCCAGATCAACCACCATGCGCGACCAGCCGGGACGAAATCCGCCGACCCGCACATCGGTTACATTGTCGGTTTCATTCAGCGCATCGCCGATCACATCAGTCCAGTTCACTTCGCGAAAATCCAACACGACGCGCGCGGGATCCTCCAGCGTGAACACGCGGTACGGCACCCCTTGGCTGAGTGCCAGATTGATCCGCACGTTATTCCGTGTCCCGGTGATGCCGCTTTCGTCGGTATCCAGCCGCGCCAACCCGCCGAATCCCTGTCCGCCAGCACCTTGCGCTGCCGCGCCGGTCGCCAGCCAGACTGCCGCCAAAAAGGTCAGACATACCCTGATCATCTGCTCACTCACTCGCCATGTTTCAGGCCACGTCGCGGACCTGTTCGCGGTAAAGTATAGCATCTGGCGCAAGCGCGCACTACCGCGCTTGCCGCGTCGCCATGTAAACGGCCAAGCGCCGCAGCCCTTCGGCAATATCCGCCGTCGCACGCGCATAGGAAAACCGCAATGTGCCCGCCCCGCGCGCCGGATCGAAATCCAGCCCCGGCGTGACTGCGACGCCCGCATGTTCCAGTATCTCGGCGGCAAAGGCGCGACTGTCATCGGTCAGATGACTCACATCCGCATAGACATAGAACGCCCCGTCGGGGGGCGCGATGCGATCAAAACCGGCCTTTGGCAATCCCTCCAGCATCAGTGCGCGATTGGTACGATAAACGTCCATATTGGCCTGCAACTCGGTCTCGCATTCCATTGCCGCCAGTGCCGCCACTTGGCTGACATGGGGCGGGCAGATAAACAGGTTCTGCGCCAGCCGCTCGATCACCCGCACATGATCCTCGGGCACCACCATCCAGCCGACCCGCCAGCCGGTCATCGAGAAATATTTGGAAAACGAATTGATCACATAGGCATCATCGCTGATTTCCAGCGCGCTCACCGCCTTGGCCTCGTATTCGATACCATGATAAATCTCGTCACTGACAAAGCTGGCACCCGCTTCGGCGCACGCCCCCATCAGTGCCGCCAGCGCAGGCCGATCCAGCATCGTGCCCGACGGATTCGCCGGACTGGCCACCAACAGACCATCCAGAGCCAGACCCGCCATATCGTCGGGCACCGGTTGCAGGCGATTTTCCGCTGCAGTCTCGATATCGACCGGCACCAGATCCAGCGCCCGCAGGATTTGCCGATAGGACGGATACCCCGGCGCGCCGATCCCCACCCGCGCGCCCGTGTCAAAGAGCGCGGTAAACGCCAGAATGAACGCCCCCGACGACCCCGGCGTGACAATCACCCGCCCCGGATCAAGATCGAGATCGTACCACGTGCCATAGAGCTGCGCGATCCGCGCGCGCAGTTCGGGCAGGCCCAATGCCACGGTATAGCCCATCGCATCCCGGTGCATCGCCTCGGCCAATGCGGCCCGTGCGCCTTCGGGCGCCGGTGTACCGGGTTGGCCCACTTCCATGTGGATGATATGCCGCCCCTCGGCCTCTGCCCGCCGCGCAGCCTCCATCACGTCCATCACGATAAAGGGATCGACCTGAGACCGGGTTGAGTTATCCATGTCATTGTTCCTAGAGTGCTTGCACCTATATCCTTAATCACTCCACCCGCGCAGGGGCGTCAATGCATCTCGTTCGTCTTCTTTCTGTTCTCTCGCTTCTGGCGCTCACGCTGGCCCAGCCCGCGCGCGCGCTGACACTGTTGCGCGACCCGGATATTGAATACGCGCTGAAACAGCTCGCTGCCCCGGTGCTCAAGGCCGCAGGACTTAGCCCCAGCCGGATGAGCATCCTTGTCATCGACGACCGCAATCTGAACGCGTTTGTGGTGGATCGCGACAATATCTTCATTCATTCCGGCCTGCTGCTAAAAATGCAAACCCCGCAGATGCTGCAATCCGTGATTGCCCATGAGGCGGCGCATATTGCCAACGGTCATCTGGTGCGCCGTCCGATCAACATCCGCAACGCGCGCACTGCCGCGGGGCTCGGCATGGCGCTGGCCGCCGCCGCCGGAGCCATCTCTGGCAATGCTCAGGCCGCCGCCGGGGCCGCTATCGGTATCAACAGCACTGCAACCCGGCTCTTTTTTGCGCATACCCGCGCCGAGGAAAGCAGCGCCGATAATGCCGCGGTGCGTTACATGGTGCGCGCCGGTCTCGATCCTTCTGGTGCAGCCGAAGTGATGGACATCTTTCGCGGCCAAGAGGCTCTGTCCGCTGCGCGCCAAGACCCCTATGCGCGCACGCACCCCCTGTCCGCCGACCGTTACCGCATGGTCAAACGCATGGCCGACGCCCACGGAAACAAGGTAAAGCCCAGCAACAACGACCTCTATTGGTTCGCCCGCGCCAAGGGCAAGCTGTCGGCCTTCAAGCGCAGCCCGAAATGGACCATCGCGCGCGCCGGTGAAAGCGGGTTCAAGGACGTGGGATACATGCGCGAGGCCGTGGCATGGCACCGTCGCTCGAATTTGAAAAAATCGCTCAAGGCGATGGACCGAGCGATCGCGATGCGTCCGAATGACGCCTATTATCACGAACTACGCGGCCAGATCCTGATGGAAAACCGTCAGTTCGCCGCCGCCACGGCCGCCTATGCCCGCGCCGTGAATGCCGCGCCCAACCACCCGCTTATCCTCGGCTCTTACGGGCGCGCACTGGTCGCGCAGGGCCAGATGAACAAGGCCTTGCAAGTGTTGGAAAAGGCACGCGCGCGTGATGGCCGTGACGGGCGCGTGATGCGCGATCTGGCAGTTGCCTATGCCAAATCCGGAAACAAGGGCATGGCTTCAATCGTTACCGCCGAGCGTTACGCGCTTCAGGGACGGATGCAGGATGCAGGCCTGCACGCAAAACGCGCCTCTGACCTGCTGCCACGCGGTTCTGCCGGTTGGCAACGGGCGCAGGATGTGCTCTCTGCGGCCAAAGCCGCCTCGAAAAGGAAATAGACCATGATCCGTACGCTACTGACCACCGCAGCACTTGGCGCGACCCTCGCCGCCCCCGCCAATGCCCTCGACCTCTCCGAGATGAGCGATGCAGATCGCACTGCCTTTCGCGCAGAAGTACGGGCCTATCTGATGGACAACCCCGAAGTGATCTACGAAGCGGTCGCGGTGTTGCAGGAACGTGAGGCCGCAATGCAGGCCGCCAATGACGGCGATCTGCTGGCCGACAATGCCGACGCGCTCTTTGCTGACGGCCACTCTTGGATCGGCGGCAACCCGGATGGCGACATCACCATCGTTGAATTCATGGATTATCGCTGCGGTTATTGCCGCAAGGCCTTTCCCGAGGTCGAAGAGCTGCTGGCAGCGGATGGCAACATCCGCCTGATCGTCAAGGAATTCCCGATTCTCGGCGAAGCGTCAGTCGTATCCTCGCGCTTTGCGATCGCCACTCTGCAGGTCGCTGGGGATGACGCCTACAAACAGGTGCATGAGGCATTGATCGACTTCAAAGGTGACGCCAGTGAAGTGGCGCTTGGCCGACTGGCCAGCTCACTGGGCCTCGATGCAGCCCCAATCCTTGCGCATATGGGCAGCGATGAAGTCACAGCCGTCATCGACGCCAACCGTGCCCTTGCGTCCAAACTGGACATATCCGGTACCCCCTCATTCGTCATGGGTAGCCAGATGATCCGGGGCTACGTTCCCCTCGAAGGCATGCTAGAGATCGTCGCCGAAGAGCGCAGCTAAATCATCTGAACACACGTATTGCGAGAGACTGTATTTCCAATCTATCGCAATACATTAACGCCGTCCCGGACCGTACGTCATAGTTGAGTTTTCAGACATTACTTGATAGACGTCTGAACACCGTTTTGTGTTCCGGGGACGTCTTGCTTCATGAAATCGTTTATGGTTGCGGCTCTACTCGCCACAGCGCCTGTCGTTGTAAATCCTGCGATGGGCGATCCACTGCCCGAACCTCTGGAAACCCAGCGACAGGCTGCCATTGAACTGGCGCTGCGCGCCTGTGATGGCGAACAAACCGCCTTCAACCAACTGACCGCCCTCGTGCTGGACGACAACCTGCCTGCAGCACAGAGCATCGCATGGCTGGTCGGAAACGAGGCTTGCCCCGACTTCGGCCTCGTCCCCGCCGGTCAGGACCGTCACCATGTCGCGGGACAAATGACCAAACGGCTCGCGCTCAAGGGCTATCCAATCGCGCAGTTCGGTTATGGGCGGAACCTGATGCGTGGCACCAATGGTATCGCTCTCGACCCCAAGGCAGGAATGGACATGCTGATGAACGCGGCCAAAGGTGGCTATGCCACTGCCGCCGTCGTCTTGGCCGAAGAAATCCCCAAGATTCGCGCCCTGCGTCCACAGGACATAGTTTACTTGCACGATTTGCTGGAATTCGCTGAACAAGAAGGCGTCGATCAGGCCCGTGTCACGCTTGGGCGGGCTCAGGTCTATGACGCGCTCTACAGCTATTCGGAAAACCCGCTTCAGGCGGCTCAGGCGATAGATTTCTACGATCAGATCGCAGACACCTCCCCCGTTGCAGCGGCGCGGCGCGACGAATTGACCGGCATCCTGCAAAGCGTTCACGGCTTGTCACTGGATCAGGCACGCAAGCAAATGGCGGATCAGGCTGCCGATGGCGACGTGGCCGCGATCAGTATCGATTAGCACCGCCTAAAAACAAACGGACCACTGACATACGTTCCGGCGTCGCGTGACGCTATTCTGCGGCCTTTTCTGCGGCGGCACTTTCGGCTTCGATCTGTTCTGCGCGGCGCTCGACCTGCTCGACAATATGCTCGATCATCTGATCATTGCTCATCTTGTGGCTCTGCTTGCCCGCCAAATAAACCATGCCTGACCCGGCGCCACCGCCGGTAAAGCCCACATCGGTCATCAACGCCTCGCCCGGCCCGTTGACCACACAGCCAATGATACTCAGGCTCATCGGCGTCTTGATATGCTCCAGCCGCTGCTCCAGCGCCTCGACCGTCTTGATCACGTCAAAGCCTTGCCGCGCACAGCTGGGGCAACTGATGATGTTCACACCCCGGTGGCGCAGGCCCAGCGATTTGAGAATTTCAAACCCCATCTTGACCTCTTCCACAGGGTCGGCGCTCAGGCTCACGCGGATCGTATCGCCGATGCCCATCCACAGCAGGTTACCCATGCCAATGGCGGATTTCACCGTGCCGCTGATCAGCCCGCCTGCCTCGGTGATGCCCAGATGAATGGGGGCATCCGTGGCCTCGGCCAATTGCTGATAGGCAGCAGCAGCCATGAAAACGTCCGACGCTTTCACGCTGATCTTGAACTCGTGAAAATCATTATCCTGAAGGATGCGAATATGCTCCAGCCCGCTTTCCACCATCGCGTCGGGGCACGGCTCGCCATATTTTTCCAGCAGATGCTTTTCCAGACTGCCCGCATTGACGCCAATCCGGATCGAGCAGCCATGATCGCGCGCCGCCGCGATCACCTCGCGCACACGCTCTGGACTGCCGATGTTGCCGGGGTTGATCCGCAGACAGGCAGCGCCTGCCTCGGCAGCCTCGATGCCGCGCTTGTAGTGAAAATGGATATCCGCCACCAACGGCACCGGGCTTTCGCGCACGATATCCTTCATCGCGCGGGCCGACGCTTCGTCAGGCACCGAAACCCGCACAATATCCGCACCCGCATCTGCTGCGGCCTGAATTTGCGCCACAGTCGCGGCCACATCCGTCGTTGCGGTGTTGGTCATCGTCTGTACGCTGATCGGCGCGCCACCCCCAACCGGAACCGAGCCGACATGGATCTGGCGGCTCTCCCGACGGTAGATGTTGCGCCAAGGGCGAATGTGATTCAGCGACATAGCTCAGGCTCCTCGCCTCGCGGTTTCGGACTTGGGGCCAAGATAAGGATACATGCCGCCCGCTGCAATCGCTGCGGCGCGGAAAGCCGCACCAGTTTGACAATGCAAAGGGCTGCTTACTGCTGGCCCGGCGCCTGTGCCAGCTCGGCGACGTAACGCGACAGGTCAGAATCTTGCGTCAGGTCTGCAACGCTCAATGTTCCCGACAGATCGGCTGCCGCCAGCGCCAGATTGGTGGTCACAGACCCACGCGGCCCGGCAGGTCCGTAATGCTGCCCGTCCACGCGGAAATAGATCGCTCCGGACTCGCCCACACGCAGGGTCGGCGGCACTTCGGTCTCGGGCACATCATAGCTGTCGCCCGCGTTCATAATGCCTTCGAAAATGACGCTGCCATCAGCCGCGCGCACACGCACCCATGCCGGGCGCACGGCCACCATCTGCACGCCGGGTGTCGGTGGTGCCACAACCTGCGGACTGACCAGACCAGGATTGATCGCCGCCGCTACGGCCGCCTCGATACCCGTCAGGCCCGGATTGGCGGCCTGCGACGGTGTCTGCGGCATCGACGCCGTCAGCGTCCCGATCTGGCTCGGGTCCAGTGTGGAAATCGGCGCATCGCGCGCCACCATTACCGGCACGTCCAGCGCCTCGGGGCGATACAGCCGAACCAATGTGTCATCTTCCGGCGCGGCAAAATTGCCTGCCAGCGTCGTCGGAGTCCCCTGTCCGGGCTTCGCCGCTTCCAGAGGATCTAGGTCGGCCAGCACATTCGGCGTATTCTCGACAGGGGCAACCTGAACGCGCTGCACTTCGTTCAGCACACTCCAGCCGCCATATCCAATCGCGGCAATCAACGCGACGAGAACCGTCACCGATCCGATCGCGCCCGGCTCAATCCTTGAAAACAAACTTTCGGTCGCGGGCACGAACGGCGTGCTGGGCGATGTCAGGCGATCATCACCGCGTTTCGACTGGGCGCGGGAAATCGGGTCATCAGCCTTGCGGATCGACGACGCCGCTGCCGACATGCCATGCGCGGTCGAAAATCCGCTCTCGGCACAGAACACCGCATAGGCACGATCCGGATCCATACCGAGATAGCGCGCATAGGAACGCACATATCCGGGAATAAAACCGGGGGTGTCAAAGGCATCGGGATCAGCATTTTCGATCGCGGCCACGTAGCTGGCCTTGATCCTCAGTTCGCGCTCAACATCCAGCAGGGATTTGCCCAGCGTGGCGCGCTCACCGCGCATCAGATCGCCAAGACGCAGTTCAAAGCTGTCAAAGCCTTTTGGCTCGACTTCTTTCACTTCAATCTTGCGCGAAAACCGACGCAATTTCATGCAACCTGCCCTTCGTCGTCAAAGCCTGTGGTCCCGACTATTGATTCGAACCCTGCTCTTTTGTTTCCCAATACAATACCACATGACGTTTTTCTTTGCACGTGCCAAGCCTTAGCCAGCCAGATCGGCACGATTCAGCGCACATTTCTGCCACAACGCATCCATAGCACGCACAAGCCGGTCAATTTCGTCCGGCCCGTGCAACGGCGACGGGGTAAAGCGCAATCTCTCGGTGCCGCGCGGCACAGTTGGATAGTTGATCGGCTGCACGTAAATGCCGTGATCCTCTAGCAATGTATCGCTCAGAACCTTGGTATGGACCGGGTCGCCGACGACGACCGGAACGATGTGGCTGCCATGGTCAATCAGCGGCAGATCCATCGCTTTCAGCCGCGACTTCAGGATACGAGCCTGCGTCTGGTGAACCTCACGCAGCGACGCATCCTGCTTTAGGTAGGCAACACTGGCCGCTGCCCCGGCGGCGACGGCTGGCGACAGCGAGGATGTAAAGATGAAGCCCGGCGCATAAGACCTTATTGCATCACACATTTTACCGGACGCCGCTATGTACCCCCCCATCACGCCATAGGCTTTGGCCAGCGTTCCGTTGATGATGTCCAGCCGCCCCATCAACCCGTCACGTTCGGCCACACCAGCCCCGCGCTGGCCGTACATTCCGACGGCATGTACCTCGTCGATATAGGTCAACGCGCCGAATTCATCCGCCAGATCGCAGATCGCCTCGATGGGACCAAAATCGCCATCCATCGAATAGATGCTCTCAAACGCAATCAGCTTGGGCGCGTCCGCGGGGTCCGCCGCCATCAACTCGCGCAGATGCACCACGTCATTGTGGCGAAACACCCGCTTGGCACCCCCATTGCGACGCACGCCCTCGATCATTGACGCGTGATTCAGTGAATCAGAGTAAATAATTAGCCCCGGAAATATTTTAGGCAGCGTACTTAATGTTGCATCATTGGCAATATATGCACTGGTAAAGAGCAGCGCCGCTTCCTTGGCGTGCAGATCGGCCAATTCACGCTCAAGCGCGGTGTGATAAACCGTCGTGCCCGAAATGTTTCGCGTCCCGCCTGAGCCCGCACCAGTGGCGTCCAGCGCCTCGTGCATCGCGGACAACACGTCCGGGTGCTGCCCCATGCCCAGATAATCATTGCCGCACCAGACCGTGATGGGCCGTTCACTGCCATCCGCACGACGCCATGTGGCGTGCGGGAAATGCCCGTTGCGCCGCTCGATATCAATAAAGGTCCGGTAACGGCCCTCATCGTGCAGTCGTCCGATCGCCTGATCCAGTTTTGCAGTATAGTCCAAACTCACCATCCCCCAGTACGTCTGATCCCCGACCACTGGCCCGGTACTTTGCGTGCGCCGTCGCATATAGACCACATCGCAACGCCACAACAGTTTACAAATTGCCGCGACCCACGACCACCCCCGCCGC
This sequence comes from Pseudohalocynthiibacter aestuariivivens, assembly GCF_011040495.1. GTDB lineage: Bacteria > Pseudomonadota > Alphaproteobacteria > Rhodobacterales > Rhodobacteraceae > Roseovarius > Roseovarius pelagicus. The sequence continues at coordinate 856,012 of NZ_CP049037.1, forward strand.
TACCTGCTGGACAGTTCCGCGCCGCCTGATACGTTCAGCCCAAAATATCCCATTGCGAGGTTTCCCCATGTCTCTGGACGCCGTTTTGTCCCGTATCGACGACCAATTGCCGGATGCACTGACGCGCCTGCAGACGCTGTTGCGTATTCCATCCATCTCGACCGACCCGGCCTATGCCGCTGATTGCCGCGCCGCCGCTGACTGGTTGGTAGCCGACCTGCAAAGCATCGGAATCGATGCCCAGCGCCGCGATACGCCCGGCCACCCCATGGTCGTGGGTCATGTGCCGGGGGACGGCCCGCACCTGCTGTTTTATGGCCACTACGACGTTCAGCCCGTCGATCCGCTGGAATTGTGGAAAACCGACCCGTTCGATCCCCAGATCGAGGACACACCCAAAGGCCGCGTGATCCGTGCCCGCGGCTCCAGCGATGACAAGGGGCAGTTGATGACCTTTGTCGAGGCCTGCCGCGCGTGGAAAGAGGTCAACGGCACCCTGCCCTGCGCCATCACCTTCTTTTTCGAGGGCGAAGAGGAATCCGGCTCTCCCTCGCTGGTGCCCTTCATGCAAGAGAACGCTGACGAGTTACGCGCCGATCTGGCACTGATCTGCGACACCGGCATGTTCCAGTCAAAAACACCCGCCATCGTGACGATGCTGCGTGGCATGGTGACCGAAGAAGTCACCATCAAAGGCCCAGACGTTGACCTGCACTCGGGCTTTTTCGGCGGTCTGGCGGCCAACCCGATCCATACACTCAGCCGCATCCTGGCGGGTCTGCACGACGACATCGGGGGCGTCACCCTGCCCGGCTTTTATGACGACATCCCTGAGCTCACGCCAGAATTGCGGGCGCAGTGGGAGGGCTTAGGCTTTGATCACGCGCGGTTTCTGGGCGATGTCGGCCTCAGCACACCCGCGGGCGAGCAGGATCGCACTCCGCTCGAAATGGTCTGGTCGCGCCCCACGGCAGAGGTCAACGGCATCTGGGGCGGTTACACCGGCGCGGGGTTCAAGACCGTGCTGCCTGCCGAAGCCCACGCCAAAGTCAGCTTTCGTCTGGTCGAGGGGCAAGACCCCGACCGCATTCGCGACGCCTTTCGCGCCTATGTCGCCACGCAGCTTCCCGATGATGTCACGGCAGAGTTCCACGCCCACGGCGGCAGCCGCGCCGGTATCATGCAGACATCGGCCCCCGCGTTTGAGGCCGCGCGCCGCGCCCTCAGCAATGAATGGCCCGAAGAGGCGGCGTATGTCGGCTGTGGTGGTTCGATCCCCATTGCCGGCCATTTCGGCGCAGTGCTGGGCATGAATGCTATGCTGATCGGCTTTGGCAAAGATGACGACGCCATCCACTCCCCAAACGAGAAATACGATATGGAGAGCTTTCACAAAGGCACCCGTAGCTGGGCGCGCATCCTAGATGCGCTTTCCGCCTCATCTGCGTAGATCAGGCTTCAACCCGGCCCCCCGGTCAAAGATTGCATTGTGCAATGGAGTTGTCTCCACTGTAGGGCGAATAAATCCGGATTTTCCAGCCCGGATCGAAACGCACGCCTTCTTTGCGCATCATCTGCGCCACACCGACACATATCTTGCGTGCCTCGCCAGCGGATGTGTCCATCGTGACATCAACGGCAGAATGCCAGCCGGAAACGCTACAGGGTTCGCTCAGCAGCCCGGTGCCATCGAATACGCCGCACAGCGCATAGGCGTTGCCCACTGAATCTGCTGACGCGGCGGCGGGTACAAGCATTGCGGCCAACAATGCCGGATAGACTCGAAACATCTTGTGGACCTCCTGCAGGACAGAGTCATCTTACTTAGTTAATGCCGTCTTAACCCGTTTGATTTTACATGACCCGAAAGGTTAAATCCTACAATGATAAACGGCTTCGCCGATCACTCGGTCACCCTGAACGGCACGCGAATCGCCTACTCCGCGGGCGGCAGCGGCCCACCCCTGCTGCTCTTGCACGGCTTTCCGCAGACCCGCGCGATGTGGAGCGGCATCGCGCCCGACCTTGCGCAAACGCACCATGTGATCTGTCCCGATCTGCGCGGCTATGGTGCCAGTGATAAACCGCAGGACGTGTCCGACTACAGCTTTCGCCACATGGCGGCGGACCAACGGGCCCTCATGGCGCATCTCGGGCATGACAGCTTTGCCGTGGCAGCCCATGACCGGGGCGCGCGGGTGGCGCACCGGCTTTGCCTTGATACGCCAGAGGCGGTCATGCGCATCGCCTTGATGGATATCGTGCCGACGCATCACCTGCTGGCCGACCTGCATCGCGACGTGGCCGCAGCTTATTATCACTGGTTCTTTCTGGCTCAGCCCGCGCCCTTTCCCGAAACCATGATCGGGCACGACCCTGACGCCTATTTCCACGCCTGCCTGCTCGGTTGGGGCGGCTCCAGCCTGAGCGATTTCGACCCCGACCAACTGACGGCCTACCGCACCGCATGGCGCGAGCCGGACACGATTCGCGGCATGTGTAACGATTACCGGGCCGGGCTGACGCATGATTTTGACGATGATGCGGCCGATCTGGGGGCACAAATCACCTGCCCCGCGCTGATCCTCTATGGCGCGAACGGGGTCATGGCGCGCGCCTATGACGTGCCACAGGTGTGGTCGCAGTATTGCACCGACATGCAAGCCAACCCCATCCCCGGCGGACATTTTTTCATCGACACGACCCCACGCGATACATTGCACGCGCTCAAACGGTTCCTAGGCGTCTGACGCCGCGGTTCAGTCCGCAGTCTCGACCGGACCGCCATCCTTGATCCAGCCAGAGAACCCATCCTTCAGGTGCGCCGCGTCAAAGCCCATGTCCTGCAACATCGCCACGGTCAGCGCCGACCGCCAGCCAGAGGCGCAGTGGAACACATACCGCTTGCCGTCTTGGGCAAAGACGTCCTTGTGATACGGGCTGTCCGGATCGACCCAAAATTCGATCATTCCGCGCGGGGCATGGACGCTGCCGGGGATATATCCGCTGCGCTGACGTTCACGCACATCGCGAATATCGACGATCACGACATCCGCAGCCGCATGTGTCGCGATCAGCTCATCTGTCTCGATTTCGTCAATCCGCGCGCGGGCGGCTTCAACCATCTCTGCGGCGGTTGTCCTGAGTTTTTGCATGGGCATCTCCTTTGACACTCACAGAGCGTGACATGCCCCGAAATCTGGTGCAACCATCCCGATATAACCCGCAACACAGGATCGTCTGCCTTGACCGTCGCCGCGCCCCCCTCTCTTTGGAACGCTTCCACCAAGGAACCCGATATCGTTGACCAGCCTGATGGCGATACCACCACAGAACTGGCAATTGTCGGCGGCGGCTTTACCGGGCTGTCCGCCGCCCTGCATGCCGCCGAGGCCGGAATGGCCTGTCATGTGCTGGAGGCACAAGCGATCGGTTATGGCGGATCGGGTCGCAATGTCGGGCTGGTGAACGCCGGCCTATGGCTGCCGCCGCAGGTCTGTCGTGCCAAGCTGGGCGATGCGATCGGGTCCCGTCTGGTGCATCTGCTGGGCAATGCACCGGATATGGTGTTCGACCTGATCCAACGCCATCAGATGCAATGCGAAGCAACCCGCGCTGGCACGATCCACGCCGCACGCACCTCCGGCGGCATGACCGACCTGCGCGCCCGCGCCGATGAATGGCAACGCCTCGGCGCGCCGGTGCAACTGCTGTCGCGCGATGAGGCGGCCGAACGGATCGGCACGCAGGCACTGCATGGCGGGCTATATGATGCACGCGCGGGCACCATTAATCCGGTTGGCTACGTACGCGGGCTGGCCCGCGCCGCGCGCAGCGCCGGCGCCGTAATCCGCACCGGAACCCCGGTTCAGAACCTTCGCCGTGACAACGGCCGCTGGCGGTTGCAGACGTCTACCGGCACGCTGCACGCGCGCCACGTTCTGCTTTGTACCAACGGCTATAGCGACGGCCTCTGGCCCGAACTTCGGCGATGCTTCACCCCCATCCATTACTTTCAGCTCACCACCGCACCCATGGGGTCGCAGGCGGCGCATATCCTGCCCAACGGCGAGGGTATGTGGGACACCGGCACGATTATGTTTTCTCTTCGACGTGACGTCGAAGGGCGCATCTGCGTGGGCTCAATGGGGTCCGTGATCGGTGGCACAGAGGGGCTGTCACACCGCTGGGCCACACGCCAAATCAGGCGGCTCTTTCCCGAACTGGGCAAGGTCCGTTTCGAAACCGCGTGGCACGGGCGTATCGCCATCACGCCAGACCATCTGCCGCGCATCTATCAACTTGCCGAAAACCTATATGCCCCAACCGGTTACAATGGCCGAGGGATCGGGCCGGGCACTGTGTTCGGCGCCGGGCTGGCCGCCGCGTTGACAGGGGGCGGACCCGACGCGCTTCCATTGCCACTGACATCGCTGCAAAAGGTGCCCCTGCGTAAGCTCAAGCAAGCCGCGCTTGAGGTCGCATTTACCGCAAATCAACTTTTCCGCAGCCTGTGAAACAACCTGACATACAGGCATTTATGCGCTGTTGTTATTCCCGATCCTATTGGCGTAAGGTGGTAAAGCCCGAACGAACAGGACCGCGCTAAACCGCGACGGCGGGCGACGCGAACGCGCTAGGAGAGCCTATTTTATGACGCCATTTGCCGTTGCAGGCGTACAGATGTACGTAAATGCATTACAACCAAACGTGGATGGAATGATCCACCGGCTTGATGTGCTTATGGCCCGCTTCCCCTGGACACAGATGGTTCTGTTTTCAGAACTTGCGCCATTTGGCCCGCTGACCAAGTTTTCTCTGCCACTGCTCAACGAGACGATTGATCGTTTTCGCGAGGCGGCAATCAAACACAATATCTGGCTGATCCCCGGTTCGATGTTCGAGACCGCCGAAGACGGACGCATCTACAACACCTCGACCGTGATCAATCCGGCTGGCGAAATCATCGCCAACTACCGCAAGATGTTTCCTTTCCGCCCCTACGAGGCGGGCGTTGAGGCGGGCACCGGTTTCTGCGTCTTTGACGTGCCTGATGTGGGCCGCTTTGGCCTGTCGATCTGCTATGATATCTGGTTCCCCGAAACCACCCGACAGCTGACGTCTCAGGGCGTCGAGGTGCTGCTGCACCCGGTTTTGACCGGCACCACCGACCGCGACGCGGAGCTCAGCATCGCGCGTGCGACCGCCGCACAGTTCCAGTGTTACGTGGTCGATGTGAACGGTCTGGGCGCGGGCGGCGTGGGTAAATCCTGCGTCATTGACCCCTCTGCCACGGTGCTGCACCAATCGGCCGGCCAAGAGGACATGTTCCCGATTGAGATGGATCTGGATCATGTGCGCCGCCAACGTGAGGCGGGCATGAAAGGACTGGGTCAGGTGCTCAAGAGTTTCCGCGACCGATCGGTTGATTTCTCGGTCTATGACCGCGCCAGCGGCACCGATGCTTATCTGCATTCGCTCGGCGCTCTGGAAATCCCCAAACAGGGCTCACGCGCAGGACTTCGCAGTGAGGAACCAAACGTGGCCGAACAGCGTTCAGATGTTGAACTGGCAAGCGCGACCGAAGTGTTCAAAGGGGCACTGATCGCGCCAAATGCAATGGCCGAGGCAAACGAACAACCAAAAAGCGACGAGAGGGAGGCAGCGCCCTACACCGTCTGACACAAAAAAAATAGCGGCCGATCATCGACTGCCTGTACCATAATCTAGTGCATTTTAGATCGGTCGCATAACAGCGGGGACTAAATCTATGCAATCAATGGGTGACTATTATTCTGCCGTCCAGTTGCGCTCGGACAGGTGGAGCCAGTTACGCGAGGCCGCCGATGCCCTGTCGCGCGCACCAGAGGGGCGAAATGCCAAGGCCAATCTGGAAAAAATCACCGAGCTTTTCGATTCTCTCTCCCTGATCGAAGCTTACTGGGCCTTTCCCGGGGTTCAGGCCTTTGACACGCTGCGCCGCCATTTCGACCACCGAAATTTTGCCGATCTCGCGTTTTCCGTGCAGCGTATTACGCGCGCTCTGACAACCGGCGCGTACCGTCGGCGCCACATTCCACTTGATCGTGACAGTTCTGATCTGGACGAGCACGAAGATGAGGCAATCCAGTCGTTAGAGGCCCGCGCCCTCAGCAAACCCTACTTCGAAGTGATGATCGTCGACAATCTGAACGAACATCAGGAACGCTGGATGAAGTCCAACTTTGCCCAGATGCGGCGGCCCGAAGACCAGTTTCACTATGAGACCGTGGTTGTTCCCAGCCTTCAGGATGCGCTGATCGGTATCCTCTTCAACCACAATATTCAGGCCATCGTTGTCCGACCCGGTCTGATACTGGAATCAAAGGTCGAATTGGCAATCCTGACCCGGTATCTGAACCGCGCGGGTGGGCTGGAGGCGCTCGAAAATCTAGAGCCGCAGAACTACGGCCCGGAACTCTGTCGGATGATCGCAAAGGTCCGTCCCGAACTCGACGCCTACCTGATCACCGAACGATCAGTCGAGGACATCGCCGGGCTGGATTTGGGGATCTGTCGCCGGGTGTTCTATAACCAAGAAGATTTCCTTGAACTGCACCTGAACATCCTGCGCGGCGTGCAATCACGCTACAACACGCCCTTTTTCACAGCACTTGTGGAATACTCCAAGCAACCGACCGGCGTTTTTCACGCGATGCCGATCAGCCGCGGCAAATCCATCTCGCGCTCGCATTGGATTCAGGACATGGGGGCGTTCTACGGCCCCAACATTTTCCTTGCCGAAACGTCGGCAACGTCCGGCGGGTTGGACAGCCTGCTGGAACCGCACGGCCCCATCAAAGAGGCACAGCGGCTGGCCAGCCGTGCCTTTGGTTCGAAACAGACCTATTTCGCTACCAACGGCACCTCGACCTGCAACAAGATCGTCGTCCAAGCCCTTGTCAGGCCGGGGGATATCGTCCTGATCGACCGCGATTGTCACAAGTCACACCACTACGGCATGGTGCTGGCTGGCGCGCAGGTCTGTTACCTCGACAGCTATCCGCTGAATGAATATTCCATGTATGGCGCGGTTCCCCTGCGCGAGATCAAGCACCAGCTTTTGGCGCTCAAGGCGGCAGGCAAGCTGGATCGCGTGCGGATGCTGTTGCTGACCAACTGCACCTTTGATGGCATCGTCTACAATGTCGAACGGATGATGGAGGAATGTCTGGCGATCAAACCAGACCTGATCTTCCTGTGGGACGAGGCATGGTTTGCCTTTGCCCGGTTCGGCCCCACCTACCGGCAACGCACCGGCATGAACGCAGCCAATACCCTGCGCGAACGCCTGCGCAGTGATGCGCATGCCGCCGCCTACGCGGAACAACAGGCCAAGCTGAAAGACGCAGATGATGAGACCCTGCTCGATACCCGGCTCATTCCACCACCCAATGCACGCGTGCGCGTCTATGCTACCCAGTCGACACACAAGACGCTGACTTCGTTGCGCCAAGGGTCGATGATCCACGTCAACGATCAGGACTTCAAAGGCGAGGTCGAGGCATCGTTCCACGAAGCATACATGACCCACACATCCACCTCACCCAACTACCAGATCATCGCATCGCTGGATGTCGGCCGTAGGCAGGTAGAGCTGGAAGGTTTCGAATTTGTCCAGCGGCAGGTCGAGGCGGCCATGTCGATGCGGCGGGCGATTTCCACCCACCCGCTGCTGAAAAAGTACTTCAAGGTGCTGACCGCAGGCGACATGATTCCAGAGACCCATCGCGAAAGCGGGGTCCAAAGCTATTACGATCCCGAACAAGGCTGGACCGATATCTGGGATTGCTGGGAAAAAGACGAATTCGTGCTGGATGCAACGCGCGTCACGCTCGCTGTCGGTGGCACAGGCTGGGATGGCGACACGTTCAAGACCGAAATCTTGATGGATAAATACGGCATCCAGATCAACAAGACGTCGCGCAACACAGTCCTCTTCATGACCAATATCGGCACCACGCGCAGTTCGGTCGCCTATCTGATCGAAGTGCTGGTCGAGATTGCCAAGGAGCTGGATGATCTGATCGACGACGCATCGATGATGGAACGGCGCGGGTTTGAAAAACGCGTGGCGAACCTGATGGACGACCTGCCGCCCCTGCCCGACTTCAGCCGTTTCCACGACGCGTTCCGCACCGATGATGTAACGTCAGAGGGCGACATCCGCTCGGCGTTCTTTCTATCCTACGATGAACGCAACTGTGACTATCTGGAACTGAACGGCTCGCTCAAGGAGGCAATGGAAAGTGGCGAAGAGGTCGTATCGGCCTCGTTCATCATCCCCTACCCGCCCGGCTTTCCAATCTTGGTCCCCGGACAGGTCGTCAGCGAAGGCATCCTTGCGTTCATGCGCGCATTGGATGTCAGCGAAATCCACGGCTACCGGCCCGATCTGGGATTGCGCGTCTTTGCCAAGGACGCATTGAAACAGCAGATCAAGACCAACGCAGCACGGCTCAAGCTGAACGTGCAACGACAGAAAACATAATAAGAAACTGATAAAAACAGAAAATACGTCCAAGGGAGAACGACAAATGGCCAAAAAGGCAGAACCCAAAAGCAAATCGGCTGACCTGAAGAACATCTCGGAAATCCGCCGCCATTTTCACCGCAACGAAGACCCGATCTATTTCATCTCGGCCACCAATTTTAACCTTCTGGGGCTGGACGAATGGTGCAAGAATTTCAAATATATCTGCTATATCGACTGCTACGGCGGCAAACACCCGAACGTGTTCTGCCCGTCCGAGCAGCCACATGCCGAATTCCAGTCGATCGAAGATATCAACAACTATCTCTTGCAGCACAAAGAGGTCATCGACCTGATCAAGCGCCGCGGCGGCAAGCCCAAGTTCGTGTTCCTGATGTTCGACGAGGAAACCGAACGCCTGTCCAAGGAACTTGGCGCCGACGTCTGGTTCCCCAAGGCCAAACTGCGTACCGCGATGGACAACAAGATCGAGACTGTCCGCATCGGCAACAAGGCCGGCGTGCCGTCGGTCCCGAACACCCTGTCCGAGGTCAAATCCTACGACCACTTGCGTGAGGTTTGCGAAAAGGCCGGTATCGGTCACGATCTGGTTCTGCAATCGGCCTTTGGTGACAGCGGGCACACCACGTTCTTTATCAAATCCGAGGCCGACTTCCGCCGTCACGAGCATGAGATCATCGGCGAGGGCGAGATCAAGATCATGAAGCGGATCGATTGCCGCGGCTCTGCGATCGAAGCCTGCGCCACCAAGGAAGGCACCATCGTCGGCCCGCTCATGACAGAACTGGTGGGGTTCAAAGAACTGACCCCCTATCGCGGCGGCTGGTGCGGAAACGAGATTTTCAGCACCGCCTTCCCGCCCAAGGTCCGCCAGAAAGCTCGCGATCTGACGTTCAAATTCGGTGAGCAACTGCGCAAAGAGGGCTATCGCGGCTATTTCGAGCTGGATTTCCTGATCGACAAGAAAACCGGCGATATCTGGCTGGGCGAATTGAATCCACGCATCACCGGTGCCAGTTCAATGACCAACCACGCGGCTTTTGCCCATGCTGACGCGCCGCTCTTCCTCTTCCACCTTCTTGAGTTTTCCAAGAAGAAATTCGATCTTGATGTCGAGGAACTGAATGCCCGCTGGGCCGATCCCAAAATGATCGACGGCTGGAGCCAGATGGTCATCAAGCATACCGACGATACCGTTGATATTGCCACCGAAGTTCCCGAAACCGGTATTTACCGGATGAAAGAGGACGGCAGCATCGACTTCAACCGCTTTGATTATCACCGGCGCGCGGTAGAAAACGAGAACGAGGCATTCTTCCTGCGTATCCTGCAACCGGGCGATTATCGCTACGAGGGTGCCGATATCGGCATTCTGGTAACGCGCGGGCGCTCGATGACGCCGGGCTTCCAGCTTAACGAACGCGGAAAACGCTGGATTCACGGGATCAAGCAAGGCGTTTCAGCCCGGCCCATGCCCACCGCCGAGGCGGGTCCGGCACTGGCCGACCCTGCCTTTAAGATCATGTAGACGAAAGGCAGGCTCACGCCGTATGCAACTGAACTGGCGCGCCATTTCCGAGGATGAACCCGGCCCCAAGTGGGCCGGGCTTTTCCATGAGTACTGGCCCGATTATCACCGTTGGTGGGCACGTGAGGGCCCCGAAGCGCGCCCCGGCTTTCTGGACAGTCACAAGGCATTGCGCGCGCATATGCCCGAACTTCTGCCGCTCTATGACCAACTTTGCGAATTGGCAGGCGGCACCGATCATGCCGCACGCTTCCTCAGCTTTTATTGCCCGCCGCCATATCTCTCATCTTGCTCACAGGCGATCTGGCCCGGCGAAGAACCGGTGATGGTGCGCAATTACGACTACTCGCCAAAGGCGTTCGACAGCCTGACCCTGCGGACCAAATGGCAGGGGCGCACGGTCATGGGCACGTCGGACGGGCTTTGGGGGCTGGTTGACGGGATCAACGACGCGGGCCTCGCAGTGTCGCTGACCTTTGGCGGACGACGTGTGGTCGGCGACGGGTTCGGCGTGCCGCTGATCCTGCGTTATGTGCTGCAAACCTGCGAAACGGCTGCCGAAGCGGGCAAGGTGCTGGCACGTATCCCCACCCACATGAGCTACAATGTCACCGTCGTTGATGCACAGCGGCGCTATCTGACGGCGCTGATGGCCCCTGATCGCAAGACGGTCATCACCCATCAGGCCGTCGCCACCAACCACCAAGAACGCGTCGAGTGGGCCAGTCATGCGCGATTTACCGCCACAGTCGAACGCGAGCGGTTCCTGCTGCAACGGTTAACCCTGCACGTCGAACCGGAAGAGAAATTCATCAACGCTTTCCTGCGTCCGCCGCTTTATTCCACGCGCTTCGATCAGGGTTTCGGCACGCTCTATACTGCCGTCTATCGTCCTCAGCGCCTCCAGATGGAGCTACGATGGCCGCGTGCACGCTGGCCGTTCAATCTGAATGATTTTCACGAGGATCTGCGGCTGATCTATACCCCAGAGGGTCAAGCGCAGGACACCTGACCACATCCCCCATCCGCGGCGCATCCGCAGCGGGCTTTCTCACCATCTTTTTCGAAATTTGCTGGGGGATATGTCGAATTTCCCCCGGAACACGCGCGCAAAAGCGGACGTGTCGCCAAATCCCGTCGCGGCGGCGATCTCGGAAATCGGCAGATCGGTTTCGGACAACAGCGCATAGCCCCTGCTCAACCGCAGATCGGCGTAATACTGCCTTGGGCTCTGCCGCGCGTGCTCGGCAAAGCTGCGCTCAAGTTGCCTCCGTGAAATGCCGATCTCCTTTGCGATGCGTTCCACCGTAAGCGGCTCTTCCAGATGGGTTTGCATGATGCGGATGGCAGCGATCAGGTTCTTGTTGCGACTACCCAGAATAGCAGATTGGGCGGTTTTTTGCGGCGCATGTTCAGAATGGCTGCGCCCGTGCAGACACATATCCGACACCACCAACGCAAATTCCGGTCCGAAATCGTCCTCGATCACGTTCAGCATCAGATCGGTCGACGCGCTGCCACCTGCCGCCGTCATCAGATCGCCGTCAATCTCGAACAGGTTCGGCGATGGCAAAAGGTCGGGAAATGTCTCCAGAAACGCGGGCTGGTTCTCCCAGTGCAGCGTAAAAGTGCGCCCGCGCAGCAACCCGGCCTTTGCCAGTGTAAACGCCCCGGTGCAGATCGCCCCGACCGCGACGCCATGCGCCGCCTGCCGTGCGGTCCATTGCACCAGCCGCGTATTCATGGTTTCGGATGGCTCCACCCCGGCACACACAAAGACGCGCGTGCCGCGTGCGGCGTTGGCAATCGGCCCGTCCGGCACCAATTGCAGGTTGTTCGAGCAGCGGATTGGTGCCCCGTCAGTGGTCATTGTGCGCCACCGATAAAGCTCTTGCTGCGAAATCTGGTTGGCCACACGCAAAGGCTCAATCGCGGCGCTCAGCGCCAGCATGGTCAGCTTGGGCAACAAAACGAAATCAAAATCGCGCGGGGTGTCCACCTTGGGAATCGTGAAACTGGCGGATCCCTTGGCAATATAGTCCGACTGCGACACCGCATGGCTCCTCAAGACGCATGACTTTCTCTGTATCATGCGGCAGCACACGGGCCTAGTCAGATTAGACGATGTTCAAATCAACAAAATTCAACAAAATATGTTGCATTTTGACCGTTATCTGCAACATTTCCGAAACCAACAAAGGGTAAGGGCATGACGCAGCATTCGGCAAAACATCTGATCATCGGCGGTGGCATTATTGGGTGCAGCACCGCTTACCATCTCGCCAAACGCGGCGAACGCGACGTTATCCTGCTAGAACGCGCGGCCCTCACCGAAGGGGCAACATGGCATGCGGCTGGGCTGGTCGGGCAACTGCGATCGTCGCGCAACACCACCCGAATGCTGAAACGGTCTGTCGCGCTCTATGACACACTCGAGGCCGAAACCGGCATGGCCTTTGATTGGAAGAAGGTCGGCTCCCTCCGGCTGGCCGCCACCCGCGAACGGATGCTCGAGGCGCAGCGCCTGACGACCATGGCCCAGAGCTTTGATCTGGAAATGCACATGATCACCCCCGCCGAGGCCAAAGATCTGTTCCCCTATATCGACGAGACAGGTATCGAGGGCGCTGCGTTCATTCCCTCGGACGGACATGTGGACCCAGCCAGCCTTTGCCAGGCGATCGCAGCGGGCGCGCGTCTGCACGGCGCGGACATCCGTCAAGGCGTCGAAGTCACGGATTTCGAGATCACCAATGGCCGCATCACCAAAGTGATGACCAGCCAAGGCGATTACGAGGCAGAGAACATCATTCTCGCCACCGGCATGTGGTCGCGCGAATTGGGCGCAAAGCTGGGCCTGCGCGTCCCCGCTTGTGCAGTCGAACACCAGTATGTCGTGACCGAACCCCTGCCCGACGCCGATCTGGTGCGCGGTCTGCCGTCGCTACGCGATCCCGAGCGGCTGGTTTACTACAAACCCGACGCAGGCGGGCGGATGGTGATCGGCGGCTACGAGGAAGGCACCCTGCCCTTTGGCGATCATGGCATCCCCGGCGCGTTCGTGCGTCAGCTTCTGCCAGATAACCTAGACCGTTTTGCACCGCTGGCCGAACTCGCCGGGCGCGTCACCCCGGTCGTAAACGAGGTCGGCATCCGGCAGGTCATCAACGGCCCGATCCCCTATTCCGCCGATGGCGATTTCGTCATGGGCTGGGCCCCGGACTATAAAAACCTGATGATGGCCACCGGATTCCTCTACGGTATCGCCGCAGGTGGCGGTGCGGGCGAAATGATCGCCGAGTGGGTCACCGAAGGTCGGCCCAGTCTTGACCTCTGGCCGCTGGATGTACGCCGCTTTGGCCCGCATCACGGCACCCGCGCCTTTATGTATCCGCGCGCAGTCGAACATTACGCGCACCATTACAAGATGCGCTACCCCGGAGCCGAAGCCGAAACAGCACGCGGCCTGCGACGCTCACCTTTCTATGACGCGCTCAAGGCACGCGGCGCTGTCTACGGCTCGAAAAACGGCTGGGAACGCCCGCTGTGGTTCGCCCCCAAGGGAACACCCGCCGTAGATCAGCTCGATTTCCTCGATCCCGGCTGGCACACCTTCGCCGCCGAGGAACACCGCGCAGTGCGCACAGGTGCGGCGCTGATAGATCAGAGCAGCTTTGCCAAGTTCGAAATGATCGGCCCCGGCACGCTCGACACGCTCCAGCGCCTCGCGGCCTGCAACATGGATAAACCCGTCGGATCCGTCATCTACGCACAGTTCTGCAACCCTCAGGGCGGGATCGAAGCAGACCTGACCATCACCCGTCTGGGAACCGACCATTTCTATATCGTCACCGGCGCTGGCTTTGGCACACATGATGCAGACTGGATCCGCCGTCATATGCCCGAAAACGGCACGGCCCAGTTGATCGAAGTCACCTCCGCCCGCGCGGTGCTGAACATCTGCGGGCCGAAATCGCGCGAAATCCTCGCCGCGGCCTGCGAAGAGGACATCAGCAACGCCGCCTTTCCCTTTGCCACTGCACGCGAAATCACCATCGGCGCGGCCCCGGTGCGCGCCGTACGGATCGGGTTCGTCGGCGAACTGGGATGGGAATTGCACATTCCCACCGAATTTGCCGCCTATGTGATGGAGAGGCTGCGCAAGGCAGGCGATCTGACCGACATTGGCTATCGCGCCATCGACAGCCTGCGCATGGAAAAGGGGTATCTCTACTGGTCAGGCGACATTTCCCCCGACTACACCCCGATCGAGGCAGGCCTCGGGTTCCGCGTGCATCTGAAATCGGGCGGCGATTTCATCGGGCGCGATGTGCTTGCCGCGCAAAAGACAGCCGGACCAGAGCGCAAGCTGTGCACCTTCACCAGCCCTGACAAGCTGCCGCTATTCGGCGGCGAAACCATCGTTCATGCAGGTGCCCCGGTGTCGCTGGTGACATCTTCGGGTTTTGGCCATAGCGTGGGTCAGATGATCATCCACGCCTATCTGCCGCGCACCCTTTGGGACGCAACCGACTTCGAAATCGAAGTCTTTGGCCAGCGCCACAGCATCACACACACCGCTGCGCCGCTTTATGATCCCGAAAACGTCCGCCTGAAATCCTGAAGGAAAGCCCATGACAGAGCATACGACCCACGTCATCGCCGCCCTGCGCAATGCCCCCGGTTTCACCGACATCACAGCACAGGACTGCACCCTTACCCGTCTGGGCGGCCTCACGAACCTCGTCCACCGGGTCGAGGCGCGCGGCCAGTCGGTGATTGTGCGCATCCCCGGCCCCGGCACCGAGGATTACATCGACCGCCGGATCGAGATCGTGAACGCGAACGCCGCCCATGCGGCCGGTGTCTCGGCCGATGTGCTCTGGGCCGATGCCGCCTCTGGCATTATGATCAGCCGGACAATTCCGGATATCGTCACGATGACGCCTGACCTGTTCGCCACACGCGACGGATCGCCTGCCCGCGCGGGCGAGGCGCTGGCAAAACTGCACCGCTCGGGCCAGACATTCGAATTTCGTTTCGATGTGTTTCCAATGATCGACGATTATCTCAAGATCCTCAGCACCAAGGATGTGGACCTGCCCGACGGCTACCACGATATCGTCGCCGCCGCCGAACCGGTCAAGGCGGCGCTTGCCGACAATCCCACGCCGCTCGCCCCCTGCCATTGCGACCCGCTGTGCGAAAACTTCCTTGATGACGGGACACGCATGTGGATCGTCGACTGGGAATATTCCGGCATGAACGATCCGCTCTGGGACGTGGGCGACCTGTCGGTAGAGGCCGGATTGACGGATGCACAGGACATGGACCTGATGCGCGCCTATTTCGACGGTGATCCCAGTGCTGCACAGCATGGCCGCGTGGTGATCTACAAGGCGATGTGCGATCTGCTATGGACCCTCTGGGGCTTGATCCAGCACGCCGATGGCAACCCTGCAGAAGATTTCTGGGCCTACGCCACTGGCCGCTTTGACCGCTGCAAGGCATTGATGAACGACCCGGCCTTCGCCGCACATGTGGCAGCGGTGCGCGCGGGCTAGAGCATAAGGCAGCCGCCCGGACGCTTGAGCGGGTCCAGTGCCAATGCGCTCAGCGCCTCATAGGCCGGGCGATGCGTCGCCAGATACTCTCGCAACTGCGGTGCCTTTGCCGCTGCCGCGTCAAACCTTGCCTGCGCGGCTTCGTGGTAATCCTCTGGCAGGGGACGTATCGCGCGGCTGTCGGTCACCGATCCATGCCATGCCTCGACCTGCGCCCAGTCCTCGGGCACATCTCCTGCCCAGTCAAATGCTTGCGCTGTGTATGGCAGGTCCACCGCCGCCCAGAACGCCGCCATCATCCCCTTGGGATCATTTCGAATATCTTCGGCGCGCAATACGGGCGGGGTCAGCCCGCGCGCGACCAACCCCTGATAGTGCTGCCACTGTGCAGCAATCCCGATCTCTTCTTCGCTCACCTGCGCATCCAGCTTGTGATAGGACGCTATCGCTGCCTCCGGATAGCGGATCAGAAACGCATGTGTCAGCCGCTCCAGAAACGCTGTGTCCTCCAGTAAACGCGGCATTACGTAGTAACTCATATCTTTGAAAAACACCGGCCCCGCGTCCGCCCGTTTCAGCAGCATCGCCCGGATATCCTCGTAGCACGTCGGGTGCCCCGGCTGCACATCGAAATGCGGCGTCTGCCCCGCCTGACGACCAACGTAATACTCATACATGAACGGCTCATGCGCGCAGTCCAGATCGCCACGCTCGCGCATGATCCGCTCGGTTGCCGTGGACATGGATCGCGGATGTGACCACAGGGCGATGATCGGATAAGGTGCGTTGGCCATTGTGATACCTTTGGTGCGATTTGCCGCTCTGACCGCGGCTGAATACCTCGTGCGCACTAAAGCAAGAACAGGCACGACACGGAACCCCGACACCGGGTATTCCTCCTGCCAGCCCCACCAACCGATCTGGCAACCTGCGGCAATCCGGCGCAGACCAAGCGTGAAAATCCCATTTCAACCCGTTGCAGATCGGCGATTTTTTGCCATTCGGCATGAACTGGCCACGATTCGGCTATAATTCTGGTCAAAAGAGTTGCTGAATTGTAAAGGTCTAGGGTAGGACGCAGCCAAGGCGACGTTTCGGAGCAACACTTGCGCGACGGAGATAGAACGCCAGGCGGAAGGGACAACTAGGGACAGGGCAACTTGCGGACACGCATAGCGATCAAAATTCACGCTCTGCTAGAGCGTTATTTCCCCGAGCGCAGGGTTTTTCTGCGGTCGGATACTGACACGCGCTTCATCCGGCTGCGGTCGGGCACTCAGCTAATCGCCTTTACCGGGGCATCGGCCGTCGTAGCCTGGGCCATCATCGCCACGGCCATCCTGCTGATGGACAGCATCGGATCCGGTAATTTCCGCGAACAGGCCAAACGCGACCAGCGTACCTACGAGAACCGCCTCAACGCGCTGTCGCGCGAACGCGACACCCGCGCCCAAGAGGCACATGATGCACAGGCGCGCTTCAACTCGGCGCTGGCACAGATCTCGATCATGCAATCCGAATTGCTGGCGTCTGAAACCCGGCGGCGCGAAATGGAAACCGGCATCGAGGTGATCCAGAGTACCCTGCGCCGCACGATGAAGGAGCGCGATAGCGCCCGCGATAAATCCGCGACCCTTACCGCGGAAATGGCCAAGAGCGCCGGCAGCGGCAGCGTGTTGTCCACTGATGATGGCGCTGGTGCCGTGACGCTCGATTTCCTCACTGCCGCACTGGCCGACACCGCGATGGAGCGCGACAAAGTCACCGCCAACGCTCAGGATGCAATCCTGCAGGCCGAGGACATGACCCACCAGATCCGTCTGATGCAGGATCAGAACGATCAGATATTCCGCCAGCTCGAGGATGCAATGAGCATCTCGGTCGAACCGCTGGACAAAATGTTTCGCGCGGCCGGCATGAACACCAAATCCCTGCTTGATACAGTCCGTGGCGGCTATTCCGGTCAGGGTGGCCCGCTGATGCCACTCAGTTTCTCCACCCGTGGCGAGGACCCCTCGCCCGACGCCATGCGCGCCAATCAGATCCTCAACCAGATGGATCGGTTGAACCTCTACCGGATCGCCGCCCAAAAGGCGCCCTTCGCAGTCCCAGTCAAAAGCGCCTTCCGCTACACCTCGGGCTTTGGCATGCGCTGGGGCCGGATGCACAGCGGCTCTGATTTCGCCGCGCCGCACGGCACACCGATTCATTCCACCGCCGATGGCGTCGTGATCCATGCCGGCTGGCAATCGGGCTATGGACGCCTTGTGAAAATCCAACATGCGTTCGGAATTGAAACCCGCTATGCGCATATGTCCAAAATCCGCGTCACAAAGGGCCAAAGGGTCTCGCGCGGAGACCGTATCGGTGATATGGGGAGCACTGGACGTTCGACCGGCACACACCTACACTACGAGGTTCGTGTAGGTGGAAAAGCTATCAACCCAATGATCTATATCAAGGCTGCGAGAGATGTTTTCTAAAAGCAAAATCAACGACCCGAGCCCCCGGACGGGCGATGCGCCGAAACCCTCCGGCACAGACAAATCACTGGATGCGCCGAAACCCGCCGCACCCGCCCCCGGCGAATTCAAGGCGACCGCCCCAAAGGCGAAACCGCCCGCATCGGTCCTCTCGTCGGACCTGCATGTGACCGGCAACATGAAAACCACCGGCGATATTCAGGTCGAAGGCACCGTAGAAGGCGACATTCGCGCCCACCTGCTGACCATTGGCGAAAGCGCCACCATCAAGGGTGAAGTGATCGCAGATGACGTGGTCATTAACGGTCGCATCGTCGGTCGCGTGCGTGGCCTCAAGGTGCGCCTGACCTCGACCGCCCGTGTCGAAGGCGACATCATCCACAAGACGATCGCCATCGAATCCGGTGCTCATTTTGAGGGCTCGGTGCAACGTCAGGATGACCCGCTCAACGGCAAATCCAAAGCAGCCGCAGCCCCGGCTCAGGCTCCTTCGGCGGCGCAGCCTTCAGGTGCCGCCCAGAGCAAGAGCTGAATTCGCTCTCAACCCTTCTATGTGGCGTTTAGCCGCTACCGACAACACCGCCTCACACCAGATAGACTGGGTGGGGCGGTTTTCGTTCGCGCCGTTGAGTGCATGACCCATCGCATATGCGAGGCCCGGCCCGATATGCCCGCGCCTGTTATCTTTTCCGACATACCTGACCCAACAGGGCAGCAGGACGCCTACGCTTCCAGTTCGGCATCCCAGTACAGGAAATCGACCCAGCTCTCATGCAGATGTCCGGGCGGAAACTTGCGTCCCAGATTACGCAACTGCTCGGCCTCGGGCGCACGCGGCGGCTTGCGCAGTGCCATACCGGTTCGATGCAGGCTCTTGGCACCTTTCTTCAGGTTGCACGGGCTGCACGCCGCCACGACATTCTCCCAGCTGGTGACGCCGCCCTTTGCGCGCGGCACCACATGGTCAAAGGTCAGATCGCCCCGACTGCCGCAATACTGACAACAGAACTCATCGCGCAAAAACAGGTTGAACCGGGTAAAGGCGACCCGCCGCTGCGGCTTGACATAATCCTTTAGGACAATGACCGACGGTATCCTGATTTGCAGGGTTGGCGAATGCACCACCTCGTCGTATTCCGCGACGATATCCACCCGGTCCAGATAGGCCGCCTTAACCGCGTCCTGCCATGACCACAACGACAACGGATAGTAGCTCAGCGGACGGTAATCGGCATTCAGCACCAATGCCGGATGCTGTTTCAACGCGCCCGGCGCGCGAACAAACTCGGTTCTGAACTCACCTTCCATGATCACCCGCCGCTCCCATCTGAGGTGGCTTGTCTGGGGATCACTATATATCGTGTTCGCTACCTGACAAGCCACGATTTCATGGCACATCTAGGGCTTGGGTAACGGAACCGCGTGACACCACCGTGACACCCTGCACACCCGGCGATTGCCCAATCAGCCCCACCCGCCGACACTGGGCATTAACCACGCACCCGTAACGATACGGGCACATCCAGACTGGCCAGTTCAGGCAGTCCAATTCAAACGGGCGGAACGGACATGCGGTGGTTAGGGCGCGAAGCTACGAGAATGAGATTGTTTGGAAGCGGACAACAACGCAGAGCGGTTCAAAGACGTGACGTCGCGCATCCGACATCATCTAGTTCTATGTAAAATCCCCAGATCACTCTGTTTGGAACACGCCAAGGGAAGCTATTTCAGCAAGGTACATTGCCGCAAAATCTATCGGTCCCGTGCATCGTTTCCGTCATGTTTTATGCTCCAGGCGCGAAGAGGGCACCAGATCACAAAGCAGGCTGGATTTTTGACATGGCAGGTTTCTCCGACAAACCCGTTCCGGCGGATTATCGCAATCTCATGTGCAGGCCAGTCCGGTCGTCCCAGTTTCATCAGGGTCACCGGTCCGCATTGCGCGCCACCATCGATTTTCTGCATGACGAGGCCGGTCAGATGAACGACCTCACCGCGCGTCGGGCGCTCTGCAGCACCGCGGTCGCGCTCGGCGCGGCACGGGCAAGGCATGGCATGGCAGAAACGTGCAATTGATCTCGGCCGGGACAGGTTTCACCGTGGCGCGCGCCGCGACCTTCTGTAGGTCGGGCTTCAGCCCGGGCCCCCGTATCCCGACACGCAGCCACCGACGCAATACCGACGTGTTACCGACGCAATACCGACGCTGGATCCGGGCCGTTCTCAGAGCTGTTCCATCACCTCGTCGGAGGCTTCGAAATTGGCCGTGACGCGCTGCACATCGTCGTCGTCCTCCAGCGCATCTATCAGCTTCATCAGCTTCTGCATGCCCTCCAGATCCATCTCGGTGGATGTGGTCGGACGCCAGACCAACTGCGTCTCGTCGCTCTCGCCCAGCTCGGCCTCCAGCGCGACTGACACCTCGTTCAGATCGCTGTCCGCGCACCAGATCACATGGCCGTCTTCGGCGCTTTCCACATCCTCGGCACCGGCCTCGATCGCAGCCATCATCACTGTATCCGCATCGCCAGCCGCCGCGGTATAAGTGACCTGCCCCTTGCGCTCGAACATGAACCCCACACTGCCGGTCTCGCCCAGGTTGCCGCCGTGTTTTGTGAATGTACTCCGTACGTTACTGGCGGTGCGATTACGGTTGTCGGTCATCGCCTCAACGATCACGGCTACGCCGCCCGGACCATAGCCCTCATAGCGGATTTCCTCGTAATCCTCGGCATCTCCGGCCTGCGATTTCTTGATCGCCCGATCGATATTGTCGTTCGGCATGGACTGCGCCTTGGCCACCTTGACCGCCAGTCGCAGACGCGGATTTTTCTCTGGATCGGGATCGCCCATCTTGGCGGCGATGGTGATCTCCTTTGAGAACTTGGAAAACAGCTTGGAGCGCGCCGCGTCCTGACGCCCCTTGCGGTGTTGGATATTCGCCCATTTTGAGTGGCCGGCCATTGATACGCTCCCGTCATGCGATTTTAACGCCCTCTTATCGCCTCCCACCGCAGGGAGCAACGCCTGAGCGCACCTCGTCCTTCATTCCGCGCGTGACGCGCCCCCGACCTCGGTCTAGGCTCCTTTCCATGACAACAGATCAGATCATCCTCTTCGCCCTCTTCGGTGCCGTCTTTGCCCTCCTGCTTTGGGGCCGGTGGCGGTATGACATCGTCGCCTTCGCCGCCCTCATGGCCGGCGTCGTGCTGGGCGTCGTTCCCACCAAGGACGCCTTTTCCGGCTTCGGCCACCCCGCCACGCTGGTGGTGGCGCTGGTTCTGGTGGTCTCGGCAGGCCTTGTACGTTCCGGCGCGGTGTTCCTGATTACCCGCACGATGGTCGACAGTTCCCGCGCGCTCGGGACGCATATCGCCTTGATGGGCGGGATCGGCGGCGTGCTGTCGGCCTTTATGAACAACGTGGCCGCGCTGGCGCTGCTGATGCCTGTCGATGTGCAAACCGCGCGCAAGGCCGGCCGCGCGCCGGGGCTTAGCCTGATGCCGCTCAGCTTTGCCACCATCCTCGGCGGGATGGTCACCCTCATCGGCACGCCGCCCAACATCATCATCGCCGCGATCCGCGAAGAACAGTTGGGGGCACCGTTCAAAATGTTCGATTTCGCCCCGGTCGGCGGCGTCGCGGCCATCGCCGGCCTCGCATTTGTCGCCCTCATCGGCTGGCGGTTCATTCCACAACGCGAAGGCAGCGTGCTCGCCACCTCTGATATAGGCAGCTATATTGCCGAACTGACAGTGCCGGAAGACTCGGACCAGATCGGCAAACGCTTGGCTGAATTGCAGGAAACGGCACAGAAAACCGATGTCGCCCTCCTCGGTCTCATCCGCGATGGCAAACGGCGCTATGGCACGGCACTGAATTCAGTGTTGCGCGCCGGCGATGTTCTGGTGCTGGAGGCGCAGCCCGATGCGCTGGACGAATTTCGCGCCGCCCTGTCCCTCGCCTTTTCTGATGCCGAGCGTACGGAACGGTTGGAGGCCGAGGGCGAAGGTCTCGATATCCTCGAACTGGTTGTGCCCGAAGGCGCACGCATCGCCGGTAAAACAGCCCAATCCATTGGTCTGCACTGGCGCCAGCGTTCGGTCCTCATGGGCCTTTCACGACAGGGCAAACGCATCACCGAACAGATGCGAAAAACCACCATCCAACCCGGTGATATTCTGCTGCTGCTCGTCCCCAAGGACCGCGGTGATGATGTAGCAGAGTGGTTGGGGGCCCTACCGTTGGCTGCCCGCGGCCTTAGCGTCACCCAAGACAGCAAGACATGGCTCGCCATCGGCCTGTTCGGCGCAGCCGTTGCCGCCGCCAGTTTTGGACTCATCTACCTGCCCGTCGCGCTCGGCCTCGTTGTGACTGCCTATGTCCTCACACGGATTGTTCCCCTGAACGAACTATACAGTCACATAGAATGGCCCGTGGTCGTCCTCTTGGGCTCTATGATCCCGCTTGGGGCGGCATTGCAGGACGCAGGCGGTACTGAACTGATCGCGGGCGCGCTGACCGACCTGACGGAGGGCATGCCGCCTTGGGCGATCCTGACAGTGCTGATGGTCGTCACGATGAGCTTGTCTGACGTTCTCAACAACACCGCCACCACCATCGTCGCGGCCCCGGTGGGGATCCAGATGGCACAGTCGCTGAATGTCTCACCCGATCCGTTCCTGATGGCTGTGGCCATCGCCGCCTCTTCGGCCTTCCTCACCCCTATCGGCCACAAGAACAATACCCTCATCCTCGGGCCCGGCAGCTACCAGTTCGGCGACTACTGGCGCATGGGACTACCGCTGGAAATCATCGTCATAGCAGTTTCAATTCCTGCGATCCTCATCTTCTGGCCTCTCTGAGCGACCTGTCCCAGCTTCTTCTTGCCGAAAATATCCGGCCTTATGTATCAAACGCACCAGCCCCGCGAGGGCCGAGTGATGAATAGGACTCCACAAATGTCAGAGTTTGCCTCATCTTCACTGCATGATTTTGAAGCGAGCGATCCGCGATACATGCAAAGGGCAAGTCGTACCGATTTTGTTCCTGGCATCTGGCGGAGCACTGTCATTGGTTTACCTGTATATTACGGAAGGCCAGAAGGTGGCAGTTGAAGAGGTCCCGTATGTATATGGTGCGATTTGCGGAGCTATAGGGTCATTGGGGCTGTACTTTTTATGGAACCTCGCCTGCGCGCCTTACAGGAATCAATGTGAAAAGAACGCAGCATTGAGGGCAGACAACGAGCGTCTGAATATACTTAGTCCACTCTGAACAACTCTTATCCGTTTGATTTTGCTTGGATATGACGCGAATTTGTTAGGCAGGAATCGCAGGATTTCGTATTATCCGGGCAGGAACCCTGCAATTTCGAGCTATGATATGAAGCCGCGAAAGCCCCCTCCGGAACAAGACGATCTCCTGCGCGCCCGATTGGTTGAGATGATCGACATGCGCCACGAACTGGTGAAGCTGGAAACCCTGATTGACTGGGAGGTCTTCGAACGGGAATGGACCGAGCTCTTTCCTTCCCATACCGGTCGTCCCGCTACCTCTCCGCGTCTTGTGGCGGGGCTTCTGTATCTTCAGCATGCTTTCGCGCTCTCGGATGAGGCGGTCGTGGCGCGATGGGCCGAGAACCCGTATTGGCAGCATTTCTGCGGCGAGACGTTCTTTCAGCATCGTCTGCCGATTGATCCGTCCTCTATGACCCGCTGGCGCAACCGGATCGGCGAGGAGGGTGTCGAATGGATGCTGACCGAGACGATCGAAGCCGGGAAGCGCGCCGGGGCAGTGAAGGGCAATGACCTCAAGCGGGTCACCGTCGATACCACCGTGATGGAAAAGAACATCGCCCATCCCACCGATGCCCGGCTGTATGAGACGGCGCGGCGCAAGCTGGTCGGGCTGGCCCGCGAGGCCGGGATCGGCCTGCGGCAGAACTACAACCGCCTGGCGCCCCGGCTGGCTGGACAGGTCGGGCGCTATGCCCATGCCCGCCAGTTCAAACGGATGCGCAAGGCATTGCGTCGGCTCAAGGGCTACACCGGCCGGGTGCTGCGCGACATCGAGCGACAATTGGACCAGGTTCCGGACGGAACTCTGAAGGTACGTCTGGAAGAAATGATCGCGCTGGTGAACCGGCTGCTGGCGCAGAAGCCGAAGGACAAGAGGAAGCTTTACAGCCTGCATGAGCCGGCGGTGGATTGCATCTCCAAGGGCAAGGCGCACAAGCGCTACGAGTTCGGCACGAAGGTCAGCGTGGCTACGACCAACCGGGGTGGCTTCGTGGTGGGGATGCGGGCGCTGCCGGGCAATCCCTACGACGGCCACACGCTGGCCGAGGCGCTGGAGCAGGTTGAAATCCTGACCGATCAACGGCCAGACATGACCTTTGTTGATCGCGGATACCGCGGCCACGGCATTGAGAACGTGAAGGTCTTCATCAGCGGTGCCAAGCGTGGCGTCACCAGGACCATCGCCAGGCTCTTGCGACGGCGAAGTGCCATCGAGCCGATGATCGGGCACATGAAAAATGACGGTCGCCTGACGCGAAGCACCTTGAAAGGGACCGAAGGCGACGCGCTCTTCGCCGTGCTTTGCGGTTGCGGCCACAACATCCGCATGATCCTCAGGCACCTGAGGGTCTTTTTGCGCCAATTGATTTGGGTGGTCTGCCAAACCTGCATGACCGCTGACGCGGAAATGGCACGCGATCGAAGGGTTCAGGTCTATATACTGACGACCTGACAGCGATGTTCAGGACGGACTACTTATTGGCCAACGATCACAGAGAAATCTTACGCCGTCGCAGAAACGCAAAATTGCAGACACGCTCCGAGGTCGGTTTGATCCAAATCTAGCTTTCGGAGTTCTCTTCTTCCAGAATGAAGAGTGCGTTGATTTCGCGCAAGATTTTGTTGATGCATTTCAGGCGGCTGGCGCAAAGGCATACGTTGCCGACCTAGTTGGTGGCCCGCTTGCGCCGAATGCTCGTGATGTAAAGATAACAATATTAAAAAATACTGACGCACATCTTGTTCAAGATTTCTTAGCCCTATTGTCTAAATTCAACATAAAGCACGGGATCGAAGAGCAATTGCAAAGTGATTTGCGAGAACCTTTTCGGATAGAGATTAATCGGCCAAGCTAATCGATCCTACACCTATCGAAAACAAGCATTGCAGAAGAAACGCGGCAGTAAATTTGCCTCGCGACAGCTTGTTGCGAATGTTCACTTCTTTTTCGTCGATTAGGTCAGCCAACTGCGCATAGGTGACCCCTTTGCGCTTCAACTCTGCCTTGAGAAGGTTTGCTGCCTTCGCTTCCCACTCGGTTTGCTCCGCCACGTATCACCTGTGCGATAAAAGTATCATAAACATTACATAGAGTATTGTATTCGATACGTCTAGGTACTATATTCATTACATAGGTAATGGATACGATACAATGACACAGCACTTTCTCATCTCAGCAGCTTCTCGCACACTCAGCCTTCGCTCGATCTATAAGGCGGGTGAAGATGCGGCGTACCAGACGTTCTGTGAAATGCGCTGGCCTGAAACCAATGGTGAGGCAATCTGCCCCCGTTGCAGCCATGACGAAACATACAAGATCACCACGCGCCGCAAGTTCAAATGCAAGGCATGTGCGCACCAGTTCAGCGTCACGTCGGGCACCATCTTTGCCAGCCGCAAGATGGACTTCGTAGACCTACTGGCCGCGATCTGTATCATCGTGAACGCGTCAAAAGGTGTGAGCATGGTGCAGCTTTCCCGCGATCTGGACTGCCAGTACAAGACAGCATTCGTGCTGGCTCATAAGTTGCGCGAAGCAATGGCGACCGAAGTGCAGACCGGCGAAGTTCTGGAAGGCCACGTAGAGATTGATGGCGCGTACTTTGGCGGTCATATCCGCCCCGCCAACGCCAAGGTTGACCGCGTAGACCGTCGCCTGAAGCGCCACCAAACAGGCAAGCGCCGCGTTGTTATCGCCCTGCGTGAGCGTGAAGGCCGCACCCTGCCGTTTGTAGGCGAGTCTGAGGCCGAAGGCGTTGCACTGGCTAACGAGAACGTCTCGCGCCTGTCCACCATGTCAGCGGATGAGGCCAGCCATTGGGATGAGTTGCACATGGGCTATCACGTTGACCGCGTGAACCACTCGGAAATCTACAGTGACCACGGCAAGCACACCAACATGGTCGAAAGCTATTTTAGCCGCCTGCGCCGCATGGTCGAAGGCCAGCACCACGGCGTTAGCCCCAAGTACCTGCACCAGTACGCGAACCACGCCGCATGGCTGGAAGACAACCGCCGCACCGACAACGGAACGCGGGCGCAGATCGTGGTGTCTAACGCAATGGGCGCACCTGTCAGCCGTAGCTGGAAGGGGTATTGGCAGCGCGTGGCGTAAGCGCAAAGCAACGCTCATCGCGGTAACGTTACGTAAAAGAAACTTGCCTAAGACACCTAAGAGCGCCATATCTATTCCACAATCCCGATCTAAAACGGGGGGCGTTAATAAGGAAACTTAACGCCAAAAGGTGGGAAAATGTCAAAAATGCGCTTTTATATCAAAGCTGTATGGGATGAAGATGCCGAAATCTTCTACTCTGAATCAGATATTATCGGGCTTCACATTGAAGCTGCGACCGTTGAGGATTTTCAAGTCCTTATGGAGCAATTGGCCCCAGAAATGGTGCTGGAAAACCACGTTTCCAAGAGAGATTTATCAAAAAAGTCGATATTGGACATGATCCCTTCTATTTTCTTCACGCCGCCCACCATAGGGGCCGCAACGGCCTAAATGGTTAAGGGATTCTACACAGAAGTAGTGCAGAGGCTTGAGGGAATTGGCTACAGCAAGGTAAAAAAGGGCGGCAAAGGTTCGCACGAGAAGTGGTGCCATGATGCGCTTCCAACAGTCACCGTGCCGCACAATATTCTAAGCAGGCATACGGCTAATGGTATTTTGAAAGATGCGAACCTAGAAAAGCTTCCATAAGCACCCATCCGGCCCAAAGTCTTGCACCACATGCCCCCGTCGCTTCAACTTATCCAACGCTTGCGTCGTGCGGGTGTACGCCGCTCTATCGTCTATCTCAGGCCTCCTGAGAGCCACATGCGCCGCAATCGCGCGCAACGGCTTAGGACCGCTACTGAGCGCGTCGAGGATCATGACTGACATGTGCCCCCTGCGTGCGGCGTCTTTACGCTTAGCGGGCAGTACAGCGGGCATGTGAACGCACCGCATCTGCAAAAGAGCTTCAACAAAGTCTACGCCCATGTTGTTCTCGTTGGCGCGTATCATCTGCTTTCGCAACTCTAACAAAGCGTTGTTGATCGTCTTGTCCTGCATGGTCCCATTGTGTTTCACATGGCCGCAGGATTCAGCTAGATTGTTGGTGCGCTTGATACATAAGGCCGAAAATATCCCGGGGGAGGCCTTGAAAATTCCAAGAATTTTCAAGGCCGAGGGGCAGAGCCCCCCACCCTGCGTGGACGCAAATGATGAAGTTGCGCACGCGTAGCGTGCTCCGTCAGATCAAAGCGGCCAGAAATACGGAATCAGCGCCGATGCCAGCAACCCCACACTCAGGTTCAGTGGCACACCGACCCGCAGAAAATCGGTAAAGCGATACCCGCCCGGCCCGTAAACCAGCGTATTCGTCTGATAGCCGATAGGCGTGGCAAAACTGGCGCTTGCCGCCACCATCACCGCCACTACCAACGGGCGCGGATCAATTCCCATCGCCGCTGCCAGCCCGACAGCAATAGGCGTCACCACGACGGCGACTGCGTTGTTGCTGACCATCTCCGTCAACACAGAAGTCAGCAGATACACGGCCCAGATCACAACCACACCGGGCAAGAGCATCAGATAGGGCGCAATGCCACCCACGATCAATGCCACCGCACCGCTTTCCTGCAACGCCGCTCCGACTGCCAGCATCGAGAAAATCAGTGCCAGAAGCCGCCCATCGACAAAGGAAAACGCTTCGTCCGCATCAATGCATCGCAGAAGCAGGACCGCCGCCATCGCCACCACCGCCAACAGCAGGATTGGCGCCACACCGAGCCCCGCCAACACCACGATCCCCATCAGCGCCAGAATTGCCAGCGGCGCATGCCCACGCCGGAACGCCCGCGCAGAGGGGTGCGAAACATCGACCATGTCCATGTCACTGGCCAACCGCTGTATATCGGCGGGCGCCCCTTCCAGCAGCAGCGTATCGCCCACCCGGACAATCAGTTCATCCAGTTGTCGTCCGATGTTCTGGTTCCGACGGTGTACCGCCAGCGGATAAACGCCGTAACGCCGCCGCAGGCGCAGCGCGCCCAGCGAGCGCCCGACCATCTTGCACCCCGGTGTGATCAGCACTTCCACGGTCGAGGTCTCGACCGCAGAAACCTGATCAACCCGTTTAAGACTTTTGTTCCGTTGCAGGCTCAACAGCTCCGTCATCTGGGTGCGCAGCACTACCCGGTCGCCAACCTCCAGCACCACGCCCGCCAGATTGCGGCGCAGCGACAGATCACCGCGCACCACGTCTATCAGGCGCACGCCCTCGCGCTTGAACAGCTGCACACCGGTGACCTCACGCCCAATGAGGTTGCTGTCGGGCGGGATCACCGCCTCGGTAAAGAACTTCATCCGACTGCGGTCCGACAGCATGTCAGCCATGCTGTCACGCTCTGGCAACAGCATCGGCCCGATGAACCGCAGATATATCATCCCCCAGATCACCAGCACGATCGCCAGCGGCGTGATCTCGAAAATCGTGAACCCCTCTAACCCCTGCGCCCTTGCCACACCGTCCACCAGCAGGTTTGTCGATGTTCCGATCAGTGTCAGTGTTCCGCCCAGAATGGCCGCATAGCTGAGCGGGATCAGCAAGCGCGACGCCGAAATGCCCATGGTGCGCGCCAACTGTACAAAGACCGGGATCATCACCACCACCACCGGCGTGTTGTTCATCACAGCTGATCCGAAAACCACCAGTGTCAGCAGCATCGCGATGGCGGCTTTCGGGTTGGTCCGCGCCTGCCGGTCCGCCAGCGAGGTAAACGCCTCCAGCGCACCAGTGCGCACCAGCGCGCCCATGATCACGAACATCACCGCAATGGTCCAAGGGGCCGGATTCGACAGAACCGCCAGCGCCGCATCGTATGGCAACAATCCAAGCGCCAGCATCGTGCCCGCCCCGGCCAACGCCACCACTTCGGTCGGATAGGTTTCGCGCACAAACAGTGCGAACATCACGGCGACAACGCTGAGCGTCATCAGCGCCTGCGTGGTCTGTGAAAGATCGAGATATGCGATCACCTTGGCGTTCTCTCCTGATTGTGCAGGCGCTCAGCATCCGCACCGGCATCGGCCTCTTCTATCACACGCCCGGGTACCAGCACACGCGCTGATCGGGGCTGCACCAGAAACATACCCAACATCATCACCCCCAACGCCAGCCAGACCCAGATGGAATAACTCTCGTTTAACAGGAACATCGACCAGATTACGCCGCATCCCGTCACCACATAGCTGGTCTGAGCCGTAAAGACGGATCCGGCACGCCCGACCAACCAGACATGGCAGGCATAGACTGCCGCGTGGATGACTGCCCCCAGCACCAAAGCAGCCTCGGGGATGCCAAAGCCGTCCATCGGATCAATCCATTGACCGCTGGCAACCGCGATCGGCGCTGAAATCACCATGCCCAGCAGTGATGCGCCGAAAATGACCTGCATCGAATCCAGACCCTGCGTGCCCCATTTCATGACCAGATTGCCTTCGGTGGCATAGAGCGCAGGCGCACAAAGGGCGAGCAACACAAAACCCGCTGAGGTGCCGCCGGGCAAACTGGTTTCCGGCCCGATCAAAAGGACAATCCCCATCATCCCGACGAACACGCCAAACAGACGGCGTGGCTCAAACCTTTCATTCCCCATCAACAGCGCGATTGGCAGTGAAAACATCGCAACACTGGAGACGACAATCGACATCACCCCTCCGGGCAGCCGCGACGCCGCGAGGTAGAAAAAAATGTCCGGCAGGACCGCACCACAGAGCGCGACCATCAGGAAAAGCAGCAGATATTGCCGACCGAGAACCAACCGCCTGCCACGTATCAGGGTGATTCCCCCAGAAACACGACGACAACGACCAGTTGCCAGAAAATCAGGCCCATCGGTTGATGTCCGGTGCTGACCGCGATCTTGGCCAATGGCACGGTCAAACCCCAACCGATCCCCATGACGAACAGCACCGCATATAGAAACGGCGTTTCTCTCATGGTCCGGCCTGTGCCAAACGCCCACCTTGACGGACCATCTCAATACGCTGCGCCTTGCCGGTGCGGTCATCGGTTTCGACGTAGACACCGCTCAGTGTCGCTTCGCCCTGAGCCGGTTCGAAACGTCCCTTAGACATGCCGGTGACAAAGCGGCGCATCGGCTCGGCCTTATCCATGCCGATCACACTCAGGTAGTCGCCACACATCCCCGCATCACTAAGATAAGCCGTGCCGCCGGGCAGGATCTGCGCATCTCCGGTTGGAACGTGCGTATGTGTGCCCGCCACCAGACTGGCACGACCGTCACAGAAATGGCCCGCCCCCATCTTCTCGCTGGTGGCTTCACAGTGGAAATCGACGATGGACGCCTGTACCGCGCCGCCCAGCGTATGCGCACGCAACACGGCATCCAGTGCCGAAAACGGGTCGTCAAAGGCGCGCTTCATAAACACCTGCCCCAGCGCCTGACACACCAGTACCTTGCGTCCACGCGCGTCCGAGAACACTTTGTGCCCGCGTCCCGGCGCGCTTTTGGCAAAATTCATCGGGCGCACGATACGTGGTTCGGTCTCAATGAATTGCAACATGCCCTTCTGGTCAAACGCATGGTCCCCCAACGTCAGACAGTCGGCACCTGCGTCCAGCAGCGTCTTGGCATGATCGGGGTTCAAACCCATGCCACTGGTTGCGTTTTCACCATTCACCACGACAAAATCGAGGCCCCAGTCTGCGCGCAGGCGCGGCAGAGTCTCGATGATCGCCTTTCGACCAGAACGGCCAACCACATCGCCTAGAAATAAGAGTTTCATATAGAGGTGTTAGGGCGCAGCGCGCCCAAGAGCAAGCTGCGTTTCGCATGGCGTGCCCTTCCGCCAGTGATGAGGCCCATGATCGTCGCTACGAGGCAGAAATACGAACAGGAAAAGCTGCGCGGCTTACACTCCAACCACCGGAGTTTCGGTCGCCACACCCTCTTCAATCCCCGGCTTCCTTGGTCGAGGCGGTCAGTTCACGCACCGATCCGATAGCGGGCGTCGATCTCGACCGGAAAATTCACAGATCTGGCAATGAAACAGACCTTGTGTATCTGCGAATGCACGGCATCTGCCTTCGCCTCGTCGCTGCCCTCGGCCAGAACGATCAGCGGGCGTAGCGTCGCGCGCAAAAACCGACTTGCGCCACTCATCTCGGATTCGCCGACAACCAGTGGGTCGTCCGAATACCCCAGAACATTGATGCCTGCATTGCTCGCCAGATGTAGGAACCACAGCATGTGACAGGCCGAAAGTGCCGCGACCAGCATATCCTCAGGATTGTGCATCGTCGGATCACCCCCCAAGAGCGGATCGTTCGAGCATTGAATGACTGGCTTGCCCGCTGTCTCTACGTTCCAAGTGCGGTCATAGCCGCCGTAACTTTCGGTGCCTGCCCCAAGATTGCCCGTCCAGACCACGCGCGCCGTATAATCATGTATCGCCAAGATCTCTCCTCCAAAGGTGTCGCAAACCCGCCTCGACTAAAACGTGATCACTTCAGTTTCCGTCACCAGCATATCCAGCGGCTGGTCTGTCGGTTCCAACGGCAAGTCGTTCGCCTCTTGCATCGCATAGGCAAAGCCGATGGCCAATGTCGCGCGACGTGCGCGCAGCTTCTCCAGCGTGCGGTCATAAAAGCCGCCGCCATACCCCAGCCGTCCGCCGTTTCGGTCAAACGCAACCAACGGCACAATCAGGATTTCAGGCTCAAAAAGGTCATCCACTTCGGGAATTCGCGCACCGAACGGTCCGTCCTTTAATACACATCCCGGCTCCCAACGGGAAAAGACCAGCGGCAACCCTTCCCCCGTGATCACCGGCACGCCAACCGGGCCGTGCGCAGCAGCTTCTTCCATGGCGGGAAGCGGATCAATCTCTGTCCGGATTGCCATGTAACCCGCCAGCGGTACGCCCCGGTATCCGGCCAAAACCCCTGACAGCAGAGAGGCCCGCCCGGCACCTGCCGCATCATGCGCGTCCCTGCGCCGGGCCAGCGCCGCCTTGCGCGCTGCCGCCTTGATAGCCGTCAAATCCGTCACAACAGCACCACCGCTGCCAACCCGAGAAAGGCAAAGAAACCGACCACATCCGTCACCGTCGTCACAAACGCACCCGAGGCCAGCGCGGGGTCGACGCCGGCCTTCTCCAGCAGCACGGGAATGACAGTTCCCGCCAGACCAGCCATCACCAGATTGATCACCATTGCCGCCGCAATGACATAGCCCAGCGCAGGTCCACCGAACCACAACATGCCGACAATGCCCATCACCACGGCAAAGATCAGACCATTGACCAACCCGACCAGCACTTCGCGCCGAATAACCCGCCAGACGTTACTTCCGGTCAAATCCTTGGTTGCAATCGCCCGCACGGCCACTGTCAGGCTTTGTGTGCCTGCATTCCCCCCCATCGACGCCACGATCGGCATCAACACGGCCAAAGCCACGAATTGCGCGATGATGACCTCGAATTGAGCGATGACCAATGACGCAAGGATCGCCGTGACCAGATTAACCGCAAGCCACGGAAACCGCGCCTTGGTGGTTTCGAACACTTTGTCGTTGATGCCACTTTCACCGACACCGGCAAGACGCATGATGTCTTCCTCGTGCTCTTCGTCCAGCACCGCCATCGCATCATCTATCGTGATCACGCCCACGAGTCGGTCATTTTCGTCGACAACAGGCGCAGAAATCAGATGGTACTGATTGAACGCATATGCGACTTCACCCTCATCCCGCGTGACAGGGATGATGTGAAACATCTCTTCGACAAGCGAGGACAACATCACTTCGCGGCGCGAGCCCATCAATTTTCCCAGCGTCACATTCCCCACCGGGTGCAGGCGTGGGTCGACCAAAATTATGTGATAGAACTGTTCGGGAAGATCATCCTGATTGCGAAGAAAATCAATGGCTTCTCCGACATTCCAATGTTCTGGCGCCATGACGACTTCGCGCTGCATGAGGCGTCCGGCAGAATATTCGGGATAGGTCAGCGATTGGCGAACCGCAACACGGTCACTGTCTTCCAGAACCTCCAGAATCGCTTCTTGCTGGTGGTCTTCCAGATCTTCGACCAAGTCCACCACATCATCGCTGTCCAGCTCGCGCACCGCCTCGGCCAGAACTTCGGGATGTAGAAGCCCAATCACCTCTTCGCGGATCGACTCGTCGAGCTCGGACAGAATGTCACCGTCGAACTCGGGCCCATACAGCTCGATGATCCGGCGGCGATCAAAAGCGTTACTTTGTTCCAGAAGGTCAGCGATGTCGGCCGGGTGCAGCGGCTCCATCTCTGCGATCAGACGCTCACGGTCACCGATGTCGACCGCATAGATGATCCGCGCCACTGCCGACGGATCAAGGGCATAGAAATCATCCTCGTCGCGCTCGGATTCCTGATTGCTCCGATCGGTCTGGTTGCTCTCGTCGGCCATGTTGCTCCCGTTCGCGCGGTGTTGCCTTCGCAGGATTAAAGAAGCTCCTTGCGAAAAACAATGACAATAGGGTGATTTACGCCTTTCCGGCATACGCTTATCCTTGGCCCCTACACCAACACGGATAGGCCCGATGCCCTCTAATACCATCCTGACCGGTCAAGTTCTCAGTTTTGCAGCCAGCCCGTTCGACGACGATGCGACGGGCGCCGCCAAACTGCATGAAGCCGTGCACATCAGCGGCGGCCATATCGCAGCACTCGGCCCATTGGCGCGATTGAGAGCATCTGCCCCAGACGCAGACGTGATTCATCATCCCGATGCACTGATCACCGCAGGTTTTGTAGATGCGCATGTCCACTACCCGCAGACCGCCATGATCGCCAGTTGGGGCAAGCGCCTGATTGATTGGCTGAACAGCTATACCTTCCCCGAGGAAATGCGCTTTGCCGATCCTGTCTATGCGTCAGAGATCGCAGGTCGCTACCTTGATCTGGCACTGTCCAATGGCACGACCACGATGGCCAGCTATTGCACGATCCACCCTGCGAGCGTCACCGCATTCTTTGAGGCGGCACAAACCCGTGGCATGCGCGCGCTGGCGGGTAAGACCTGCATGGACCGCAATGCGCCGGAAGGGCTGTGCGACACTGCGCAATCGGCCTATGACGACAGCCGCGCGTTGCTGCGTGAATGGCATGGGCGTGGCCGTCTGGAATACGTCATTACACCGCGTTTTTCGCCCACTTCTACGCCTGAACAGCTCGCCGCGCTCGGGGCGTTGTGGGCCGAACATCCCGATTGCCTGATGCAGACCCATCTGAGTGAGCAGGTGGATGAGATTGCATGGGTGCGTGACCTCTATCCGCAGGCGCGCGACTATCTGGATACTTACGAGATGCATGGGCTTCTGGGTGCACGCGGTCTCTATGGCCATGCGATCCACCTGGAGCCACGAGAGCGCGATCGCCTTTTTGAGACCGGGGGCGCGTTGGTGCATTGTCCAACCTCGAACACGTTTATCGGATCTGGCCTGTTCAATACGGCCGTGCGCAAGATCGAAGGGATGCGCGTCGGGTTGGCCACTGACACCGGTGGCGGTTCCAGCTTCTCAATGCTGCGGACGATGGCGGCGGCCTATGAGATCGGCCAGTTGACCGGGACACCGCTGCACCCGGCCCAATTGCTGTGGCTGGCGACAGCGGGATCGGCTGAGGCGCTGCATCTGGGCGACCGGATCGGGAATCTGGCACCGGGGATGGAGGCCGACATCGTGGTTCTCAATCTGGCATCGACCCCCGCCATCGCCCAGCGGCACGCCCGTGCCGAGGACATCTGGGAGGCGCTTTTCCCAACCATTATGATGGGGGACGACCGTGCCATGCGCGAAGTTTGGGTGAACGGATCACGGATGTCCGCCTGACCTCAGCAGCCGGGCCGCCCCAGCACCATGACCCAATGGTTGCCCGGCCCGCGTACCAGACCGAACTCGGTCACCTGAACATGCAGCATGTTGGCGCGATGCCCCGGCGAATTCAGCCAACCGGTCAGAACCTGTGTCAGCGATCCATGTCCCTTGGCGATATTTTCGGCAATGAAGCAAAAGCCATAGCGGGCCTTTCTCGCGCGATCGCCGATGCTTGATCCATTCGATCCCGTATGGCTAAAGAAACCTTTCTTCGCCATGTCGCGCGCATGGGCTGTCGCCGCCTCGGTCAGCTTCTTGTCGACCTGCACTGATCCCAAGCCATTCGTCGTGCGGATTGTATTCATCTGCTGTAGTGCAGCCGGGCCAAGGTTTTCGACCTGCTGCGCCGAGGCAGGTAAACACATGAGACCCAGCAGGAAAATCAGGGCGTATTGCATAGTACGTACCTTTCAAATCAAGCGGTGCCCACACTTAGCCATCCATGAGGCGGCGAGCCAGTCCTCTTTGCCGGTGTAGCACAGCGTCCAGATCGACCGTGACCAGCCGTCCGTCCCGAACCACTTGCCGCCCATTGACCAGCAAATCGCGTACCTGCATCGGGCCAGCCAGCAGTAACGCCGCCGGGTCCCAGCTGCCCGCGCTCGCAACCCCCGAAACATCCCAGATCGCAATGTCTGCGCATTTTCCCGGTGCAATTCGCCCGCAATCTGGCCGCCCTAGCACATCGGCCCCGCCGCGCGTCGCTATTTCCAGTGCCTCACGCGCGCTCATGGCGTCAGCACCGCTTGCCACTCGTTGCAGCAACATAGTTTGCCGCGCCTCAGCCACGATATTGCCTGCGTCGTTGCTGGCGGATCCATCGACACCCAAGCCAACCGGCACTCCGACATCACGCATGGCGCGGACCGGGGCAATTCCACTGCCCAATCGACAATTGGAGCATGGACAATGCGCCACGCCAGTACGCGATCGGGCAAACAGATCAATCTCGGATTGGTTCAGTTTGACACAATGCGCGTGCCAGACATCTGACCCCGTCCAACCCAAATCTTCGGCATATTGTCCGGGGCGGCAGCCGAATTGCGCCTCGGAATATGCAATGTCTTCGGTGTTCTCAGCCAAATGGGTGTGCAGCATCACCCCCTTGTCCCGCGCCAGCAGAGCCGCATCGCGCATCAGGTCGCGGCTGACGGAAAACGGCGAACACGGCGCAATCCCGACCCGGCACATTGATCCTTCGCGCGGATCGTGGAAGGCATCAATCACGCGAATGCAATCTTCGAGTATTGCAGCCTCTTCTTCGACCAGCGTATCGGGGGGCAGGCCACCGGCGCTTTCGCCGATGCTCATCGCGCCGCGTGTGGGGTGAAACCGCAAGCCGATCTCTGCGGCAGCGTGAATCGTGTCCTCCAACCGCGCGCCATTGGGATAGAGATAGAGGTGGT
The DNA here is from genome assembly GCF_011040495.1 of Pseudohalocynthiibacter aestuariivivens. Lineage (GTDB taxonomy): Bacteria > Pseudomonadota > Alphaproteobacteria > Rhodobacterales > Rhodobacteraceae > Roseovarius > Roseovarius pelagicus. Next base: position 892,760 of record NZ_CP049037.1, read on the forward strand.
CCGCACTCAGGCTGCATCCGCTTAGCGCCAGTTCCGCCAGACCGATCTGAGCCGAAGTGAACATTTCGTCCGGACCGAACCGCGCCCAGATGGGGTAAAGTGTTCTGAGCCAACCAAACAGTAGCGCGTCCTGCGCCCCCGGCACTGCCCGCGTCAGGGTCTGGTAGAGGTGGTGATGTGTGTTCACCAAGCCCGGCGTCACCACACACCCCGTCGCATCAATGACAGTGTCCGGCACCGCAAGGTTGTGGCCGATGTCAGAAATCACGCCGTTTTTGATCAAAATATCGGCGCTGGAAATCTCGCGCCGATTGTCGTCCATCGTCACGATCAGTGTGGCGCTCTGGACAAGTATGGAAGTCATGCGAACGCTCTCAGTATCGCCAGAGCCGCCGCGTGCTGTTCAGCCCCCGCAGCAGCAATCGCGCGCCCCCCCTCGTGGGCCGGACCACCTTGCCAATCAGTGACAATACCGCCTGCCGCTTCGATTACCGCGATCGGGGCCTGAATGTCATAGGCATTCAGGCCGGCCTCAATAACCAGATCAATCTGTCCAGCGGCCAGCATCGCATAAGCGTAGCAGTCCATGCCATAGCGGGTCAGTTGAACTGTCTTTGCTACCGCAGCAAAGGCTGCACCTTCTTGCGCTGTTCCGACCTCTGGGAAGGTGGTCATCAATGTCGAGGCTGCCAGCGCCCGACTGCCACGCACTGCGAGCGGCCTCTCTCCGAGTGGTCCACGCATCTGCGCGCGACCAAATCCCCCCTCGAACCGTTCGCCTATGTATGGTTGATCGATCAGCCCATAGATCGGGCCACTGCTATCCGCGACAGCAATCAAAACGCCCCAAGTCGGCGCACCAGAGACAAAGGCGCGCGTACCGTCAATCGGATCAAGCACCCATTTCAGGCCGGAATTGCCGTGTTTTGCGCCAAACTCTTCGCCGAGGATGGCATCATCCGGGCGATGAACGGCCAGAATGTCGCGCATCGCCCTCTCAGCAGCACGATCCGCGACAGTGACAGGATCGAAACCGACAGAATCCTTGTTCTCGGCTTTCAGACCGTCCGTACGAAAATGAGGGAGGATAGCCGCACGCGCAGCATTCGCCAACGCATGTGCCGTTTCAGAAATCGCCTGAATGTCCACTGCCTACTCCTCATGTCGTCAACGACGACACGAGTAGCCCGGCCCGCACGTCAACTCAAGCGACGTCGCTCAGCACCCGCGCCAGATCAAACAGACGGCGGCGCTGGTTTTCCGGGATAGCGTAGTAGGAACGCACCAGATCAAGCGCCTCTTTATCACCCAAGATATCCGATGGGCCTGCGCCGGCCGCTTGCGCGTCGACCTGTTGCGCCTCGATTCCCTCGAAGAAAAAGCTGACATCGACATCCATTGATGCGGCGATATCCCATAAGCGCGATGCGCTGACTCGATTTGCGCCGGTTTCGTATTTCTGAATCTGCTGAAATTTTATTCCAACGCTTTCGGCCAGCTGCTGCTGGGTCATGCCAACCAGCCAACGGCGATGCCGGATTCGTTTGCCTACGTGCATGTCTACTGGATGGGGCATTACAACGTCCTTCCTACTGTGTCCTGCCCTGTGCGGTACATTACTGTGGCAGGTTTACTATTACTCAAGCATCAATTCCGCACGACCTTTTGTCAGTCGAGGGATGGTACCATCCTAGTCTCAATATACAAGAAGTATCGCAATTGGCGAGTTATTTGATCAAGTTGTGAACAATTTTAGGGAGAAACCATACGTAAACGTATTCAGCTCCTGCTGTGGCCAAGGGTTTGACAGCGTTATGCCATGAGATTACGTCCGGTCGGCACGTTCCTGATTCAACTGCCTACAGTCGAAAGATTTCCCATGCGCGCCTTTCACATAACTTCTTTCGAGAGCCCGCCAAAGATCGTCGAGTGTCCTGTGCCGACACCCGGACCGGGGCAGATACGGTTGCGTATTCATGCTTGCGGGTTGAACTTCGCCGATCTGCTGATGATGACGGGCAGGTATCAGGATACCCCCGCCCTGCCCTTCACGCTGGGCATGGAGGTGGCGGGTACGGTTGATGCCATCAGCCCGGACACCGAGGCACCTGCGGTCGGCACCCGTGTCGCCGTGTTCGGCGGTCACGGAGGTCTGGCCGAGTACGGATGTTTTGACGCGGCCCGCGCAGTGGTGTTGCCAGATGCGATGGATGATGTCAGTGCAGCCGCCTTTCAGATCGCCTATGGCACCAGCCACGTCGCACTGGATCACAAGGCGCGGTTGCAGCCCGGCGAAACACTGCTGGTGCTGGGGGCTGCAGGCGGCGTTGGCCTGACAGCGGTCGAAATTGGCAAGCTCATGGGCGCGCGGGTGATCGCCTGCGCGCGTGGCGCTGACAAACTGTCCGTCGCCAAGGCTGCGGGTGCCGATCACCTGATTGATGCGAAAACAGATGATATTCGCGAAACCTGCCGCGCGCTGGGTGGCGTCGATGTGGTCTATGATCCGGTGGGAGGGGATCAGTTCACCGCCGCGTTCCGCGCTTGCCGCCCCGAAGCGCGAATCCTATCGATTGGCTTTGCCAGCGGTGAGGTGCCTCAAATCCCCGCCAACCACCTGCTGGTTAAGAATATCAGTGTTATGGGGCTGTATTGGGGCGGGTATCTGGCGTTCCGCCCCGAGGTCGTGACCGGATCGCTTGCCACTTTGCTGGACTGGCACCGCGCAGGGCGCATCACGCCACATGTCAGTCATACCTATTCGCTTGATCAGGCCAGCGATGCACTGGCGCTCCTGCGCGCGCGTAAATCTACGGGTAAAGTGGTCGTGACGGTTTCATAGATCACGATGATCCGATCGGGGTCGCGCGGATCACAGCCCTTCACGGGCGATCAACCACTGCTCACAGCTTTGGCTGCGGGTGACGCGAACCCGGACCGCACCATGATGGCCAACTGCTCCACCAGCGTATCCCTTGGCGTTCGCGCGCCATAGAGGTTGATCTTTTGCTTGCCCAGGTCGGGCAAAGCGCCCTGATGCGGCACTGGATCGAAATGACGTGGTGCGCTGCCCTCCAGCCCTACAGTCACGGCCAGATCGGCACTTACCGTTGCCTCGATCGCGCCATCGGAATCCGAATCGATCGCCTGATCCCAGTCAATCCCAACAGCATCGAGATGCTTGATCACCCCCGGCCGGAACAGACAGTTTCGGCAATGCGCAATTGGGAGAGGGCGCTGTTTCCAGACCTCCCCGCCGGGCGCGCCATACCATTTCAGCGGCATTTCAATCAGCGTCTCACCGCCCGGACCAACAACGCTTTCGGTGGTCAGGATCAGATCGATTTCGCCGCGTCCATAAAGCTCTATCAGGTTCGTGGAATAAGATGATGTCAGATGCACCCGAACCCGTGGAAAGGCTGCATTGAACTGCTTCAACACCCGTGGAATCGATGGGTAAATGATGTCGTGCGGCACCCCGAGACTAATCTCGCCCTCCCAAACCTGATCGGTCAACCGTCCGACCACCTCATCATTCATCGCAACCAGCCGACGCGCGTAGGTCAGTAGCTGATCACCTGCACCCGTCAGCGCGATCTTACGGTTCGAGCGGTCCATCAGGTCAATTCCCAATAACTCTTCCAGCCTTTTAAGCTGCATCGACACCGCCGATTGCGTCAGGTTGAGCGCAGCAGCAGCACGGGTGACACCGCCGTGGTCCGAGACAGCGACAAAAGAGCGGAGGGTGGTCATATCCAAATTACGCATTCATCACATTCCTTGATGATGTCATCCATAAACATTCATTTTCAATATTAAGCACCTTCTGGCATTAACATCAACATAGGAAATGCAACCAGCATGAAACATCACATTTAGGAAAGGACGATCATGACCTACGTCTCTCACTCCCACGCCACCTGCCACCCAGCGCGTACGCATGGCTGGACCTTCTCCACACTCGTGGCGCTCTACCGCTCGCGCCGTGCACTCGCCGGTCTCAGCCCGGAAGCTCTGGCCGATATTGGCATCAACCGTGACGCTGCTCTACGCGAAGCAAATCGTCCCGCATGGGACCTGCCGCGCCGCTGGGCACGCTAAACACGGCAAGCACGCCGTCCGTCTGGATAAAATCCCAGCTAATCAAGTGACATGAACACTTGAATTGGCGCGCCACCCACCCGATATTGTCGGCAAAGCCCCACCACGGGGCTTGCCAACATACATATCGGAGGCATTGATGGCTGAATTTGACACGATCCGGACGGCGGCAGGCAGCCGCACTGCCCAGATTGACCAAGGGCTGCGCGCCCATATGAACAAGGTCTACGGGACCATGTCCGTGGGCATGCTTCTTACATTCCTCGCGGCTTGGGCCGTGGGTAACAACGCATACATGATGCAGACACTGTTTACAGGCATGACGCGCTGGGTTGTCATGTTCGCCCCTCTGATCATGGTCTTTGCTTTCGGTGCCGTGATTAACAAGCTATCGGCAGCAGCGGCACAGCTCTTTTTCTATGCTTTCGCAGCTGTTATGGGCGTCTCGATCAGCTACATTTTCGTAGTCTTCACGGATTACTCGATCGCGCAAATTTTCCTAACCACCTCAATCGCCTTTGCAGGTCTGTCCTTCTGGGGCTACACCACGAAGAAAGACATCTCTGGCTGGGGCAGTTTTCTGATCATGGGCCTGATCGGCATCATCGTGGCGTCGATCATCAACATCTTTATCGGCAGCCCGGCGATCATGTTCGCGATTTCGATCATTGGTGTGCTGATCTTTGCAGGTCTCACAGCCTACGACACTCAGTCGATCAAGAACGAGTATCTGGCACACGCGCATCACGGCGACAGTGAATGGCTGGGTAAGTCGGCAATCATGGGCGCGCTGCGTCTCTACCTCGACTTCATCAACATGTTCATGTTCCTACTGCAACTTCTCGGCAATCGCGAATAACCAGCAGCGCATAACAAAAACCAAAGCCGGTCCATAGTGACCGGCTTTTTTTGTGGGGCCGATTATTTGATCAATTGGCTGGCGTTACATTCGGCGAGAACCTAACGTTTCGCCACACCGAATGCAGGAGCGCCCTATGACCCATTCTCATGTCACGATCAACCGGGATCACTGGAACGCAATGGCCTCTGACTGGGCCGCTGAGGGCGCGCGCGCCTGGGCCAGCGATGTACCATATTGGGGTGCATGGAGCCTGCCAGAGCACGACCTGCGGCTGCTGCCTGAGGACATGACAGGCATGGACGCGATCGAACTGGGCTGCGGCACCGGTTATGTTTCGGCGTGGATGGCGCGGCGTGGGGCGCGGGTGACGGGCATCGACATGTCGGAGGGACAACTGGACACCGCCCGGCGGCTGGCATCAGAACACTGCGCACAGATCAACTTTGCGCACGGCAATGCCGAGAGCGTCGATCGGCCGGCGTCAGCATTCGATTTCGCCATCTCGGAATATGGGGCTGCGATCTGGTGCGACCCGACGGTTTGGTTACCCGAGGCACACCGCCTGCTGCGACCCGGCGGCAGGTTGGTCTTTCTGGGCCATCACCCGCTGATGGTCGCGTGCATTCCACCCAGTGGTGCCGATTGCGAGCGGGTTCTGCACGTTCCCTATCGTGGCATGAATCGGCAGGATTACACAGAGGTCTCGGTTGATCCCGGCGGGATCGAATTCAACATGCCAGTATCAGATTGGATGGCGCTGTTTGAAAAGATCGGCTTTGGCGTCATCCGCTACCAAGAGCTATACGCGCCTGAAAGCGCCACAGAGGATGCATACGGCATCCCCGCAGAGTGGGCCAAGGCCTATCCGTGCGAACAGGTCTGGCACTTGCAAAAGCGCGCGTAGAACAGATAAAGCCGCGCTCAGAAGGCGCGGCTTTCAAAATCTGTCATGGCAGACAGACAAGCAGTGATCTTACTTGATCTTGCCTTCTTTGTATTCGACATGCTTGCGCACAACCGGGTCGTATTTACGAACCGTCATCTTTTCGGTCATGGTGCGCGCATTTTTCTTGGTCACGTAGAAATGGCCCGTGCCCGCGGTCGAGTTCAGACGGATCTTGATGGTCGTCGGCTTCGCCATTGGTGTTCTCCTGCGCCGGGGGGCCAAGCCGCCCCGTGAATTCGGTATGAACCCCGCCTTTTACCCGCCAGCGCGCCCGAGTCAACCACGATTGTGCAAATGTCGTACGCAGTGCGCTCGCTTTCTTCGTTGGACAAATACTCACATGCCCGCAGGCCCAATTTCGACACGCACATCTCGCATACGCGCGCGAAATTCGCAGGTTTCCCGGCATGTCGGTGAATTTGCGCGGAGGGCCTATAAGCCGGATTCTGTCCCGAGGACCTAGGTCCCCATGGATGACCATTCATCTGAAGGCACCGTTGCCGATCCCCCTCTAGCTGCCAACCCGGACCGCCGGGCCAAGACGTGCCTGCGGGCGGTTTCGGTTGCCCGACCAGCCCCGCGCGCGGTCCCTATTTGGCATTGCTCCCGGTGGGGCTTGCCATGCCGGTGCTGTTGCCAGCCCCGCGGTGGGCCCTTACCCCACCGTTTCACCCTTACGCCAGATTGCTCTGACGCGGTTTGTTTTCTGTGGCGCTTTCCCTCGGGTTGCCCCGGCCGGGCGTTACCCGGCACCGTTGTCCTGTGGAGTCCGGACTTTCCTCCCAAACAGGCCGAAACCCGTCCAAGCGGCCATCCGGCCCTCCGCGCGTCGCTCAGTTAAGCATCCGCCCCACCGGGGTCAACGGGAAAGCGTGCGGCAATATCCGCCAGCACCGCCATATCGTCCGCACAAAGCGGCCCACGCCCCCATGGCCGAAAGCGCAGGCGTATCGCTTTGAGCACGTCGGCGTCGGAAAATGCAGCGCCATAGCCGATGCGCCCTGTCAGCGCACGAAACGCGCTCAACGGCGCATCCGCCCCCGGTTGCGGCCAAACCGCCACCCCCCGCAAGGCAAGCCGACGCCAGTCAAAGCGCGGGCCGGGGTCGTCCTTTCGGTCCGGCGCCATGTCCGAATGGCCTATGACCCGCTCGGGCGGGATCGCCCAACGCTCCATGATGTCTTGCGCAAGCCGCTCGAGCACACGCATCTGCGGGTCAGGAAAAGGATGATCGCCCTGATTGGCCAATTCGATCCCGATGGCGCGTGAATTGACCTCGTCCACCGCCCCCCAGCACCCCAGACCGGCATGCCATGCACGCATTTCCTCGGGCACCAATTGCCACAGTCGTCCATCTTCGGCGATGACATAGTGGCACGATACCGGCGGCGTAACAGTTGGATCGCAGAGCCGCTCAACCGCGTCCTCGGCGGTATCCATGTTAGTGAAGTGCAGTAGCAGGATGTCGGGACGCACCCCACCCCGCCGCGCATTCATGTTGGGCGAAGTCCGCTGGATGACCTCGGGCAGATCAGGACTCACGCCGGATCAGCCGCCCTGTGCCTTGCGGAACGGGCGAGGATCCCAGCCACAGGCATATCCATCCCCGTCAGGGTCCAGCCCGAGACGGTCACGCTCGGGTCCACCCTTGTCAAGAAAATCGATCTGCGCCAGATCCGGCCCGGTGTATTTTGCGCAATTCTTGGCGTAACGACCGCTTTTGTTCACACCAACGCGACGATAGACCTGCGTGCCCACCGGATGCTTGGTCTTAAGCGCATAGGCGACGATATTGGCCCCCTGCCCGCCAGAACGGCTGGGCAGCGCCTCGACCGCGGCAACCTGATATTGCTGCCGGTTCACCGCGATCCGCGCCGCGTCATCCTCGATCGTCCGTTGATTGCCGACCGCATCGAAATTATTCTCGTTCGAAATGCCGACACTGTTTACCACGGCAGGCGGTGCATTATCCGGGCTGGCCTGAACGACCCGCTCGCCGGAATTGGCGGCGCGCTCTTCAACCTGATCGTCATTATCCAGCGCCGCGCGGGCCTGCGCCGCGATCTGCTCGCTTTCCGATGTACCGTCCAGCGCCGTGGTACTGACCACGGAGGGAGCAGGTACAGGATCACCAGCTAATGCGGCATCCTGCCGGGCCTGATACTCGTCATAGTTACCAAAACCGACACCAGCGCCAGTGTTGGGGCCACTCTCGGGGATGGACGTTCCGCAAGCCGCCAATGCCGCGACGGCAACGAATCCACAAAATTTATGCATCATTTGTCCTGCAACATGCTGTTTGCGGGCGGTCTACCACCATTTTCCGGGCTTGGCTACAAAACCGGCAGCGCCTTCCAACGCGTAGGCGCAATTCAGCAGGTCGCCCTCTTCCCACGGACGACCGATCAATTGCAGCCCCAACGGCAGCCCCTGACGATCCAGCCCCGCAGGCACGGAAATACCCGGCAAACCGGCCAAATTCACCGTGACGGTGAATACATCGTTGAGATACATCGCCACCGGATCGGCATCCGCCATCTCTCCCAGACCGAACGCCGCCGACGGCGTGGCAGGGGTCAGGATCGCGTCGATCCCATCGGCGAACACATTCTCGAAGTCACGCTTGATCAGCGTACGCACCTTGCGCGCCCGGTTGTAGTAGGCATCGTAAAATCCGGCGGACAGTACATAGGTGCCCACCATGACACGGCGCTGCACTTCGGGGCCGAATCCTTCGGCGCGGGTCTTTTCGTACATTTCCGTAATGCCATCGCCCTGCGCCAATGTCGCACGATGACCGTAACGCACACCATCATAACGCGCCAGATTGCTGGACGCCTCGGCAGGGGCGATCACGTAATAGGTGGGCAGCGCATATTTGGTGTGTGGCAGGCTGATATCGCGGACTGTCGCACCGGCATCCTTCATCATCGCGGTGCCATCCGCCCACAGCTTTTCGATCTCGTCCGGCATACCATCCATCCGATACTCGCGCGGGATGCCAATCACCTTGCCCTTGATGTCGCCTGTCAGCATCGCCTCGAAATTGGGCACGGCCAGATCGGCGCTGGTGCTGTCCTTGGGATCATGTCCGCACATCGCCTCAAGCATGATCGCGGCGTCGCGGACATCCTTGGTCATGGGTCCGGCCTGATCCAGTGAAGAGGCAAATGCGACGATCCCCCAGCGAGAGCAGCGTCCATAGGTCGGCTTGATCCCGGTAATTCCGGTAAAGGCCGCTGGCTGACGGATTGACCCGCCGGTATCGGTACCGGTCGCCCCGAGACAGAGATCGGCAGCGACCGCACTGGCCGAGCCGCCAGATGATCCGCCCGGCGTCAGGGCCGCATCGTCATTGCCACGCCGCCACGGGTTGACCGCGTTGCCATATGTGCTGGTCTCATTGCTCGACCCCATGGCAAATTCATCCATGTTGAGCTTACCCAGCATGACAGAACCCGCATCAAAGAGGTTCTGCGTAACTGTCGATTCATATTCCGGCTGGAACCCATTCAGGATCGCGCTGCCCGCTTGGCTGGCGACACCCTTGGTGCAAAAAAGGTCTTTGATGCCCAGCGGAATGCCACACATCGCTGGGGTTTCATCAGCCCCCTGCAGACGCTCATCCGCGCGCGTGGCCTGCTGGCGCGCCAGATCGGCTGTGCCATGCACGAACGCGTTCAATGCTCCGGCAGCGTCGATCTGCGCCAGACATGCCTCGGTCAGCTCAGTGCTGGTGATATCCTTGGCACGCAACTTGTCGCGCGCCTCGGCAATGGTAAGCGTGTTCAGACCCGACATTATTCAACCACCTTCGGAACTGCAAAAAACCCTTCGCGCGCATCTGGCGCGTTCGACAGCACCGCCGCCTGCTGATCGCCATCGGTCACGGTATCGACCCGCCGCTTGAGGCGCATCGGCGTGACACTGACCATCGGCTCTACGCCCTCCACATCGACCTCGCTCAACTGCTCGATAAAGCCGAGGATCGTGTTGAACTCGTCCGCCAGTGCGGGCAGCGCCTCCTTCTCGACGCGGATGCGCGCGAGCTTGGCCACCTTGGCGGCTGTTTCCAGATCGATGGACATGACTAATCTCCGGTCGTTGCTGGCTTTTGCATTTATCCCTCGACGCTGCGGCGCGCAACCACATGCGTGCGGTAAAGCGCGATCATCCAGCCGGACTGGGGTCCAGCCCGCGTCAGACGATCAGTCCATTATGGCACTGATTGCTTTTCTCCTGATCACCATTCGCTAGAGTGAGACACAAAATAGGAGGCAACCATGAAAATCACTTGGCTAGGACACAGCTCATTTCGTATCGAGATCGGCGGGAAGGTGCTGCTTATCGATCCTTGGCTCACCGGCAACCCGATGCTGGCCGAGGATCAGCACACAGCGGCCACGGCAGGGGCCACGCATATTCTGCTCACTCACGCGCATTTCGATCACGTCGCTGACACGTTGGATCTGGCGCGAAATCTGAATATCCCCGTAGTCGGTCAGTATGATCTTATGTCTCATTGGGAAGAACATGAGAAGATTGCCACCGTTGGATTTAACAAGGGTGGCACAGTTGACCTAGGCGGTGTGAATGTCACCATGGTGCATGCTGTGCATTCCAGCAGCTTTGGCGGTGCCAATGGCCCCAACGTGCCGGGCACCGAGTGTGGATACATGATCGAACACAAAGACCGCACGATCTATGTCAGCGGTGATACGGACGTCATGGCGGACATGAAGGTGTTCAACGACCTGCATACGCCCGAGATTGGCATTCTGTGTGCCGGTGGGCATTTCACCATGGACATGCGCCGTGCCGCCTACGCCGCCAAGACGTTCTTTAATTTCAAAACGGTAATTCCCTGCCACTACCGGACATTTCCCCTGCTGGAACAATCCGCCCAAACGCTGATCAACGCGCTGCCCGATACCTGTGTAATCGAACCTCAGGTGATGGAGGCCATAGATATCTAGGAGAGAGATTCAGGTATTTGGAACGGGTGAAAACCATCCGCTTTTTCTTGGCCGAAAATACCCCCGCCGGAGGCACGAAAACCTATGGCGCTCGGCGGGCAGAAAAGAAGCTCTTGAGCAGGCCTTCAGCTTCGTCTGCTGCGATTCCATCATACACCTCGGGTATATGGTGGCTTTGGCTGTGCGAAAAAACCCGCGCACCGTGCAGAACACCGCCCGATTTGGGGTCAGACGCGCCAAAATAGAGCCGAGCCACACGCGCTGCGGCGATCGCGGCTGCGCACATCGCGCAAGGTTCCAGCGTCACATAGAGCGCATACCCCGGCAGCCGTTCTGACCCCAGCGCAGAACAGGCCGCACGAATCACCAGAATTTCGGCATGGGCAGTAGGATCGGCCCATTCGCGGGTCCGATTGCCTGCCTGCGCAACCACTTTCCCATCCGGCGCAATTAAAACCGCGCCCACCGGCACCTCGCCGCGTTGGGCCGCCGCGCGCGCCTCGGCCAGGGCGATATCCATATGGCTGGTAAAACTCATGCGCCTTGTCCTGCCGCACGATCTGCGCTTTCGCAAGGGCCCCGTTTCGGCTAAGCGGGGCGGATGAGCCAAAAGCCCCCTCCCGGCGACCGTATCGCCAAGGTCATTGCCCGCGCCGGTGTCGCCAGCCGCCGCGAGGCTGAACGACTGATTGAGACAGGTCGCGTCACAGTCAACGGCGTCAAGATTGACCGCGCTGCGCTGAACGTGACCGACAAGGACCGCATCACCGTCGACGGCAAACCGTTAAATGCGCCTGAGCCCGCGCGCCTCTGGCTCTATCACAAGCCAACCGGGCTGGTGACCACGGCCCGCGATGAACAAGGCCGGGCAACGATTTTTGACGAACTGCCCGAGGACATGCCCCGCGTGATGAGTGTCGGGCGGCTCGACATCAGTTCCGAGGGGTTGATCCTGCTGACCAATGACGGTGGCATAAAACGCAAACTGGAATTGCCCAGCACCGGTTGGCTGCGCAAATACCGCGTGCGGGTCAAAGGCCGCCCGACGGACGACACGTTTGCACCGTTGCGTCAGGGACTAACCTTGGACGGTGAACGCTTTCAGCCCATGACTGTCACGCTGGATCGGCAGACCGGCGCGAACGCATGGGCCACCGTGGCGCTGCGCGAGGGTAAGAACCGCGAAGTGCGCCGCGCGATGGAGTCCGTCGGACTGGCCGTGAACCGTCTGATCCGTGTCTCCTATGGGCCGTTCCAACTGGCGCAGCTCAAACCCGGCGAGGTCGAAGAGGTGCGCCCGCGTGTCATGCGTGACCAACTGGGAATGGAGGACAAGGGCGCCAAGCCAAAGACACAACGCCCCACACCCAAGCGCAAGCGTCGGTCCGACTGACACGGGAACAGACACGTCCCCAGCAAAGTTAGGGTTTGACAACCCGGCGCGTTCCCGGGTCAAACCGATGATCAAGTGACACGACTTTGGGGACCTTACCGATGGCAGACCTTCTGACCGCTGAAAACCTCGGCAATCTGTTGATGCTGTGTTTTCTTCAGGCTGTTCTAGGCTTTGACAATCTTCTCTACATCTCAATCGAATCGCAACGTGCACCTGTGGCCATGCAAAAGGCGGTGCGCATGTGGGGCATCATCATCGCGGTTGCTCTGCGGGTGGTGCTGCTGTTCGTGATGATCCGGCTGATCGACGCGATGGCAGAGCCGTTTTTCATACTCAACTGGACCGGCGTGATCGAGGGCGGGGTGAATTTCGCCACCTGCGTTTTTGTGTTCGGAGGCGTTTTCATCATCCATACGGCGGTTCAGGAAATCGCACACATGCTGAGCGTCGAGCATCTGAATGCCGATCTGGCAGATCAGGGAGGCAAATCGGCGGCCAAGGTGATCGCGCTTATTGTTCTCACCAATCTGATCTTTTCGTTCGATTCCGTGCTGTCAGCGCTAGCCATCACGGATGTCTTTCCGATTCTGGCCTTTGCGATCATCCTGTCAGGGCTGGCGATGCTGGTGCTGGCCGATGGAGTCACCCGTTTTCTAGAGAAAAACCGGATGTACGAGGTTCTGGGCCTCTTCATCCTGCTGATCGTCGGCGTCGTTTTGTTAGGCGAGGCCGGGCAAGCGGCCGCGCATGCCATGCATGACGACACATTGGCGTTAAAGTTCTTTGGTTACGAAGTTGTGCCAATGTCCAAGACGACATTCTATTTCAGCGTGGTGGTTCTGGTTGCGGTCGAAGTCATCCAATCGGGTTATACCCGAAAATTGAACGCCGAACGTCGCGCCGGTAAATCGCACTGAATCGCAGCACAGAAAACAGGGGGGACCGGTCACGCAGGTTCCCCCTAGCAACCAGTCCCTCCATCACTTAGGTTTTAACCAAGGCGATAAAGGTCAGAAACGGAAACCAGATACCGAATGGGACGTGCATTTTTATTGGTTTGCGCAATCATGGTATTGATTGCATTGGCTGCTATGGTCGTCTCATCGGTTTCGCGTGCAACCGAAGACAGTCAAATTGCCGTGCGTGGCCTGTCAGGAAGTATCGCAAGGAGAACGACAATGCAGAAAGTCGGTTTTGTGGCGCTACTTGTGCTTATGCTGGGTGTGACCAGCGGCTTTCTCGGGGGGCTTTGACAGGTATGGCCCAGAAATACGGTGGTAAGTTCAGCCCGGATGGGTCCGACGCATCTGACGGCGCAGGACCACGCCGCGCATCTGTACGGGTGGACCCCGCAGGTGCTCGGTCGAACCTGATGTTCCTGCCGGCTGCTCTGGTGTTGTTTACCTCGCTCACGTCCGGTGCGGCGGGACTGACGCTGGGCGTTGTCGCCGCGGGGCTACTGGCCCTGTCGGCGTGGCTCTTGCGCGATGGTTTGCGCGCCGAGGCCGAATTCGCCAGTCGCAAGGTGGCGCGCGCGCCCGGCATCCCGCGCAAGATGTTCTCATCCGCTCTGGCCGGTCTGGGTATCGCCATCGCAGCCTACAAGGTCGAACCCGGTCTGGTCGCGCCGCTGCTATTTGGCGGCGTCACCACCGGATTGCATATTTTCTCGTTCGGCATCGATCCGATGAAATCAAAAGGCATGGAGGGCATTGACCAGTTCCAGACGGACCGTGTCGCTCGTGCGGTTGAAAAGGCCGAGGCCCATCTGGCGGCAATGAGTGACGCGATCAAACGCGCGGGCGATCGTCAGATCGAAGCCCGGCTGGAGCGGTTTCAGGACGCAGTCCGCGATATGCTCCGCACTGTTGAGGAAGACCCACGCGACCTGACAGCCGCCCGCAAGTATATGGGCGTCTATCTGATGGGTGCGCGTGATGCGACGATCAAGTTTGCGGATATCTATGCCCGCAGCGCCGATAAACAGGCGCGAGAGGATTATCTCACCCTGCTGCGCGATCTTGAGACGAATTTCGACGCCAAAACCCAGAAACTCCTACGCGACAGCCACAGTGATCTCGAGGTCGAAATCGAAGTGCTGCGCGAACGCCTTGAGCGCGAAGGCGTTCACCTCACGCATAATTCCCCGAGTTGAGAGGAAACATCACATGTCCGACACAGTCCGTCAAAAGGCCGCTGCCACACTGACCCAAGTCGAAGAAATCAGCGCCGTCGTGCTGCCAGAGCCCAAAGGCGCCACTGATATCGTGTTACTCAAGGATGCCGACAAACCCCTTAGCGATGCGATCAAGAAGCGCATGGGCGAGATCGACATGGAGGATACGCAATCAATCGTCTCCTTCGGGTCTGCCGCGCAGGCAGAGTTACAAGTCATTTCACAGTCCATGCTTCAGGGCGTGCGCAACAAGGATGTTGGCCCCGCGGGCGACAGCCTGCGCGGGATCGTTACCACGATCCGCGGCTTTTCCGTCTCAGAATTGGATGTGCGGCGCAAACGCACATGGTGGGAGCGTCTGCTGGGCCGTGCGGCCCCCTTCGCCAAGTTCACAGCACGGTTTGAAGAAGTACAGGGCCAGATCGACAAGGTGACTGAAGATCTGCACCAGCACGAGCACACGCTGCTCAAAGACATCAAATCGCTCGACATGCTCTATGAGAAAACTCTGGCCTTCTATGACGAGCTGGCGCTCTACATCGCGGCAGGCGAAGAGAAGCTGCGGGTACTGGACGAAAAAGACATCCCCGCAATGGAAGCCAAAGTGCCCAAGGCGCCCGAAAAAGATCAGGTAATGAAAGCGCAGGAACTGCGCGATCTTCGCGCCGCGCGCGATGATTTGGAACGCCGGGTGCACGATCTGAAACTAACACGTCAGGTGACGATGCAATCCCTGCCCTCGATCCGATTGGTGCAGGAAAACGACAAAAGCCTCGTAACCAAAATCAACTCCACCCTCGTGAACACCGTGCCTCTGTGGGAAACTCAGCTGGCACAGGCGGTGACCATCCAACGCTCTGCCGAAGCTGCCGCTGCCGTTCGTGATGCCAACGACCTGACCAACGAGTTGCTGACCGCGAACGCAAAAAATCTGCGCGAGAGCAACAAGATGATTCGCACCGAGATGGAGCGCGGCGTGTTCGACATAGAGGCCGTGAAACAGGCCAATGCCGACCTCATCGGCACGATCGAGGAGTCCCTGCAAATAGCAGACGAGGGCAAGGCCCGCCGCGCCGCTGCCGAAACCGACCTCAAGAAGATGGAAGCCGATCTGCGCGACACGCTGGCATCGGCCAAGGCACGTGGCGACGGCACCGGTGACAATGTCGGCACGGCGGCCGGTGCGTAACCGCGGCTTGGGCATCGTGGCGATCATAAGAGCGGCGGTTATGGGCGTCGGGCTCGTGGCTCTGGCTGCGTGCGATATGCCCGTGACACCACCGTCCACATCGCCAAAGGCGCGCCCAACGAACCTGAAACCCACTCCCACTCCGCATGCCACCGGCCCATCAGTGCGCAGCCAGAACATGGCGCGATACTACAGTCGGGTTCAGGCGAACCTGCTGGCTCAGGGTCTGCTGCGCAGCGGTGGTGGCGGTGTCGATACCCCCTATTCCGACAACGATTTGTTGCGCAATTTCGAACGCATCGCATTCTATGACGAATACGAACGCAATCGCGGCCTCGCCCGATCCAACGGTCAGGCGGGCGGGCTGCGCAAATGGACGACGCCGGTACGCATGAAGGTCGAATTCGGCGATTCCGTACCCGAGGCACAGCGCAAGACCGACGTGCAAAACGTCGTGGCCTATGCCGACCGTCTGGCACGGATCACCGGGCACCCGATTTCGGCAGGCACCACTCAGGGTGCCAATTTTCACGTGCTGATCGTAGGCGAAGATGACCGTGACGCTGCTGTGACGCGCATTCAGCAACTGGTGCCCAACATCAACCAGTCGTCGGTGCTGCTGTTCCAGACACTGCCGCGCTCGATCCACTGTCTGGTGGTCGCGTTCTCGGACACCAAGGACGATCACACCTATCGCCGCGCCATAGCCTTTATCCGGGCGGAACACCCGGACCTGATGCGCCGCTCGTGCATCCACGAGGAACTCGCCCAAGGACTTGGCCTCGCCAACGACAGCCCGCGCGCGCGACCGTCGATTTTTAACGATGACGATGAATTTGCGCTGCTGACCACCCACGACGAAGAACTGCTGCGCCTGCTCTACTCGCCCCGCCTGACGCCCGGCATGACTGCCGAAGAGGCACGGCCGATACTGCGCGAATTGATCGCGCAACGCGGCATCGGCCCCAGCTAATTACAAACAGGAGATCACCAGATGGGTATTTTCGATTTTCTCACCGGCGAATTCATCGACGTCATCCACTGGACCGACGACACCCGTGATACGATGGTCTGGCGGTTCCAGCGCGAAGGACACGAAATCAAGTACGGCGCCAAGCTGACCGTGCGCGAAGGACAGGCGGCGGTTTTTGTCCACGAGGGGCAACTGGCGGATGTCTTCACCCCCGGTCTCTACATGCTCGAAACCAACAACATGCCGATCATGACAACACTGCAACACTGGGATCATGGTTTTAAAAGTCCGTTCAAGTCGGAGATTTATTACGTCAACACCACCCGTTTCAACGATCTGAAATGGGGCACCAAGAACCCGATCATGTTGCGCGACCCGGAGTTCGGCCCCACGCGCCTGCGCGCCTTCGGCACCTATTCCGTGCGCGTGGCCGACCCGGCCAAATTCCTGCTGGAAATCGTCGGCACCGATGGCGAATTCACCATGGACGAGATCAGCTATCAAATCCGCAATATCATCGTGCAGGAATTTTCCCGCGTCATCGCCTCGTCGGGCATTCCGGTCCTCGACATGGCCGCCAACACCGCCGATCTGGGCAAGCTGGTGGCCGCTGCAATCAGCCAGACAGTCGCCGGATACGGTCTCTCTATCCCCGAGCTTTACATCGAGAATATCTCGTTGCCGCCTGCTGTCGAAGCCGCATTGGATAAACGCACATCCGTCGGGGTGGCCGGTGATCTGGGGCGCTACACTCAATATAGCGCCGCCGAGGCAATGACAGAGGCCGCCCGTAACCCGGCTGGTGGCGGCATGGCTGCGGGCATGGGCGCCGGTATGGGCATTGCCATGGCGCAGCAGATGGCCGGTCAGAGCGGCCCATGGGGCACAGCCCCTGCCACGAACGCGCCCTCGTCCCAGATGCCGCCCCCGCCGCCGGTCGAGCGTGTATGGCACATCGCAGAAAATGGCGAGACTCACGGCCCCTACTCCAAGGCAGCCATGGGCCGCATGGTGCGTGACGGCGAACTGACCCGACAAAGTCACGTCTGGACCGCCGGACAGGACGGCTGGCTGCAAGCCGAGGACGTGGCCGAACTGGCCCAGCTCTTTACCGTGATGCCGCCGCCCCCGCCCGCTGGTTAACCCTCGCAAGGTCCGCGCATATGTCTTCAGACAGATCGCGTAGTCCTTGCCATTCTTCTTGGTAAAAATACTCAAATTCCAAGGACAACCACACTATGCCCTCGCCCGTCGCTGACACGCCATCCGAAACCCACCGCTTCCCCTGCGATAACTGCGGCTCGGATTTCCGCTTTTCTCCTGAAACGAGTCAATTGGTGTGCGACCACTGTGGCAACACCGAACCTGTCGCCGATGACAGCCCTTGGGCCAACCCTTTGGCAGAGCTTAATTTTGATCGTGCCATCGCCGCCGATCTGCCCGATCAGGACATGGAAGAAACGCGGGTTCTGCAATGCCCCAATTGCGCGGCACAGGTCGAATTCGACCCCGGTCATCACGCTGCCGAATGCCCCTTTTGCGCAACCCCTGTGGTGACAGACACAGGCACCAGCCGCCATATTAAGCCGCGTGGTGTGCTGCCCTTTGCCCTTGATGAAAAAACCGCGCGTGCCGCCATGACCGATTGGCTTGGCAAACTGTGGTTCGCCCCCAATGGCCTGCAGGAATACGCCCGCAAGGGGCGCAAGCTACAGGGCATCTATGTGCCCTACTGGACGTTCGATGCCGATACGAAATCCGCCTACCGCGGCGAGCGCGGCACTGTCTACTATGAAACCCGCACTGTAATGCGCAATGGCAAACGCCAGCAGGTCCGCGTGGCCAAGGTGCGCTGGCGGGGCGTTACCGGCCGGGTCGCGCGGTTCTTCGACGACGTGCTGGTGCTTGCCTCGCGGTCATTGCCAAAGCAGTACACAGACGGCCTGCAACCATGGGACCTCGGGGCTCTGGAACCTTATCGCCCTGAATTCCTTGCAGGTTTCCGCGCCGAGGCTTACTCTGTGCCTCTCGAAGAGGGCTTTGTGCAGGCACGCAGCCATATGGACAGCATCATCACGCGCGATGTCAGGTTCGATATCGGCGGTGACCGCCAGCGCATCCACGACATCCAGACACAGGTCAATGACGTAACGTTCAAGCATATCCTGCTACCGGTATGGCTCGCCGCATACAAATATCGTGGCAAATCTTATCGGTTCGTGGTCAATGGCCGCACGGGTCGTGTTCAGGGCGCACGACCCTGGTCCGCGTGGAAAATCGGCTTTGCAGTCTTGATCGGACTTCTGATCGCCGGAGCTGTCGGCTTTGCACTGGCGCTGAACGAAGGGGCGATGTGATGAAGTATAACGACGCCGATCGTGCCGCGATCCTGCGCGATCTTCTGACTGCGCGTTATAGCTGCCGCGCCTTCCTGTCGCAAAGCGTGCCTGACGAGACCATCAGTGGGATCATCCGCGACGCCGGTCGCGCGCCGTCATGGTGCAATGCGCAACCGTGGCAGGTGACCGTGACACACGGCGTGGCCACTGAAAGATTCCGCACTGCATTGGTCGAAACGGCAAAAGCGGCCGAACCTGCCCCCGACATGCCATGGCCGACCGCCTATAAAGGGGTCTACGGCGAACGCCGCCGAACCTGCGGCTTTCAACTCTACGAAGCGGTGGGAATTGAGCGCGGCGATCGCACTGGGCGTGCAACCCAGACCATGCAAAACTATCACCTCTTTGGCGCACCGCATGTCGCAATCGTGCATGCCGATGCGGACCTTGGTCCCTATGCGGCAATGGATACGGGCGGATTCGTGACGGCATTCTGCCTGGCGGCCACCGCGCAGGGCGTCGCCACCATCGCTCAAGCATCGGTTGCCGCCTTTCCGGCCATGATCCGGGCGCATTTTGACCTGCCCGATGACCGCAACGTCCTATGCGCCATTTCCTTTGGATATGCCGACCCGGATCACCCTGCTAACGGGTTTCGCACCCAACGGGCGGACCTGTCCGATATTTACGACCCGCGCGGCTGAGATTTGTAAAACCGTGTAGCGTCTTGCGCAAGAAACGGGTCGCCTGCATGGGTCGGCCGGTTCTAGATGCCCATATGACCCAAGCTTCTCTCACACCCGCTGCCACTGTAATGTTGCTGGCCCTTGCTGCCGTCTGGGGCGGGTCATTCTTCTTTGCCGAGCTTGTCTTGCGCGAAGTGCCGCCGCTGACCATCACCCTACATCGCGTTGTCTGGGCGATACCGGTTCTTGCTATCGTGATCTGGTGGCAAGGCCAGAGCCTGCCCCGCAGCCCGCGGGTCTGGGGGGCTTATGTCGTGATGGGGACACTTAATAACGCGCTGCCCTTTTCGCTCATCTTTTGGGGTCAGACCCAAATCGAAAGCGGCCTTGCCTCGATCCTCAACGGCACTACCGCCGTGTTTGGCGCAGTTGTCGCCGGACTGCTGCTGGCGGATGAGCGTCTGACCCCACGCAAGGTAATAGGCGCGCTGCTCGGATTGGTCGGCGTGGCCATCGTCATGGGACCAGAAACGCTGGGCGGGCTTGATCTGCGTAACCTTGCGCAATTGGCAATTCTTGGGGCGGCGGTGTGTTACTCACTGGCTGGTGTCTGGGCCAAGATGCACCTGCGTGGCCAGTCACCCCAGATGAACGCACTGGGAATGCTTATGGGAAGTGCCGTCGTCATGGCCCCAGTTGCCCTATGCGTGGACGGCACGCCGCAGTTGTCGCTGTCGGGTGGCACATGGGCCGCACTACTGGGGCTTTCTATCCTGTCCACAGCCATCGCCTATATGCTGTATTTCGCTATTCTGACCCGTGCCGGGGCCGCGAACCTGATGCTCGTCACCTTGTTGATACCACCCTTTGCCATCGGTCTGGGCAGCGCGTTCCTGAACGAAACCCTAGGCCCAACTGCCATGGCAGGCTTTGGTGTGATTGCGCTCGGGATTCTGGTGACCGACGGGCGGGCTTTGCAAGTGTTCCGAAGATAGCCTTGCGCCCGCTCGCACGTCGGCGCATCAAGGGAAAAACACCGAGAGGACAAGCGAATGCGCGCTCTGATACAACGTGTGACCCAAGCCCGCGTCCATGTGGACGGTCATCTCATTGGCGAAACCGGTCCCGGTCTGCTGATCCTGATTTGCGCCATGCAGGACGACGATGACACGGCGGCTGTCACGATGGCAGCCAAGATCGCCAAACTGCGAATATTCACAGACCCAGAAGGTAAAATGAACCGCTCGGTCCGCGACATTGCAGGCACGGCTCTGGTGGTCAGTCAGTTTACATTGGCGGCAGATACCTCGCGCGGCAATCGCCCCGGATTTTCCCAAGCCGCCCCACCGACCGAGGGCAACCGGCTATACCAGCTATTCACCGAAAGTCTGCGCGCAGAGGGCATTTCCTGCGAGACTGGAAAATTCGGCGCGGATATGCAGGTCAGCCTGACCAACGATGGCCCGGTAACGATTTGGCTCGATGTCTAAGATCGCAAACTAGTCGCGAAACATCTTAACCTGTAAAACTCGACCGATTTTATGAACTCTATGGTTCGCGGAATGCTTCCTGTGATTTGTAGAGCGGTTTGAGAAGGTATTGCAGAACCGTTTTCTGCCCTGTGTGCAACTCCACCTGCGCCTGCATGCCCGGACGCATTTCGATGCTGGCCTGACGCGGCGTCAGTGCCGTCATATCCACCCGTAACGTCACGCGGTAATGCGGATTCTTGTCTGCCTCCCGCGCGCGCTCTTCCTTGAACGTATCAGCCGAGATAAAATCGACCACACCCTTGAGCGTGCCGTAGATGGTATAGTCATAGGCTGTCAGCTTAATCGTGGCCTCCTGTCCATGACGCAGGCCCGCGATGTCTTCGGGCGGTACGCGCGCCTCGACAAAGAGTTCTTCGTCAAGCGGAATGATCGACGCGATCTCCTCGCCGGGGCGCACCACGCCGCCAATGGTCGTGACGCTGAGGTTGTTCACAATCCCGCGCATCGGGCTCACCAGCGTTGTGCGGTTCAGTTGGTCCTGGCTGGCCTTAAGGTTCTGTTTGAGGGTCGCAAGTTCTTTGAGTGTCTCGGAAAATTCCTGCGCGCGATCCAGTTCAGTCTGGGTCACGATTTCATCATACCGCTTTTGCGCATCCGCATGCGCCTTGCGCGCGCGGGTCACTTCGATCAGCGCAACAATTTTGCGCGCCAGCATGTTCTCTAGCAGCTGTCGTTCTTCGGCCGCCTGATCAAGGACACTCTTTGCACCTTCACTACGTTTCACGAAATCAGCCTGCCGTGCAGACAACAGCGCGCGTTCAGATTCGACGATCTCTGGCGTGCGCGCCGCCATGACCGTTGGCACCTGAAAATCGAACTGACCTGCCAGCTCAGCCTCTAGCCGCAAACGTCGGATTTCCAGTGCATTGATCTGATCAAGCAGGTCTGCAACCGATGATTTGAACTGCGTGCCATGCAGCCGCGCCAGAACGTCACCGCGTTGTACGACATCACCCTCCTGCACCAGCAGCTCGGACAGGATGCCGCCTTCCAGATTCTGGATAATCTGCGGGCGCGAACTGGAAATAAATTCACCATCAGCGCGCACGATCTCGTCCAGCCAGGCGAAGGCGGCCCATAGGATAAACAGCCAGACGGTCGCGGCACATAGCCAAATGGTCAGGCTGGGTCCGCGCAGGCGGTCCCCCAATTGCGTCGAAAGGTTTGTACTGCTCACCGCCATCTCAGTTGCCTCCCTGCGCACCGGCCTGCGCCAGATGCGCCAAGACCTGATCGCGTGGGCCATCGACAGCCATGCGCCCGTTTTGCAGGATCACCGTACGACTGGTTAGCGACAGGATCGGCATGCGATGGGTCGCTATGATCGCCGTGCGCCCCTGTAGCCACGTTTCCAGCCGACTGACCAAGGTGCGCTCCAGCGTCTGATCCAAGGCTGCGGTGGGTTCATCAAGAAGGCAGATCTTGGGGTCCTGCAGCCACAGCCGCGCCCATCCGATGGATTGTCGCTGACCTTGGCTCAACCCTTGGCCACCATCGAGTATCTCCAGATCCAGCCCCTTGGGGTGTGCCCGGACAAACGGGCCCAACCCGGCAAAATCCAAGGCCCGCATTAATCTGCCATCGTCGCGTTCCAGCAGATTCAGGTTCAGGTTTTCCCGTAAAGTGCCGGTGAACAGCCGTACGTCCTGCCCCAGATATCCGATTAACCGGCGCAAATCACGCGGATCAATCTGGCTCATGTCCGTGCCGTCAATCATCACCCTGCCCTGATCGGGTGCATAAAGACCCGACAGCAGCCGCAGCAATGTCGATTTACCCGAACCGTTTGTACCCAAGACCGCCACGGCCTGACCTGATTGCAATGCCACCGCCGGAATATCCAGTGTCGGTGCAGAATTCTCGTCATAGCGAAACTGCACTTCATGCAGTGAAAACCCACCTTCCAGCGTGTCACGCCGCAGATAGCTGCGATCAGGCAATGTGTCCTGTTCTGCCTCGGCGATGGCCTCCAGTCCGTCGAGCGCGGATTTGACATTGCTCCAGCGCGCCATGGTTCCCGCCAGTTGCGACAGCGGTGCCAATGTCCGGCTGGTCAGGATGCTGACGGCGATGATCGACCCGACCGTGAACTGTCCGGCAAAAACCAGATAGGTACAGGTGACGATGGCGGTCACATAGGTTGCCTGCTGTACGCCCTGCGCCCAGAATGTCAAAGCCGAGGCCAGTTTGCGCTGATCGCTGGACTTCAGCGCGCTCAGCGTCGTCAACTCGGCCCAGAGGCGGCGAAACCGGTCCTCGGCGCGCTGGGTCTTGACCGTGTCCAGTTCAAACACCGTTTCATGCAACAACCGCGAGGTTTTGGCTCCTGCCCCTTGGGTTTCCTGTGTCAGCCGGATCATCCGCTTTTGCAGGAAAAAGCCCGGCACGACCATGACCACAGCCCCTAACACCAGTACCCAGACGACGTTGCCCGCAATCGACGCAACCAGCAGCAAGAAGACGAACAGGAACGGGATATCTGCCAGCGTCCCGATCGTGGTCGCGGTAAAGAATTCTCGTACCGAGCCAAACTCGCGCATCGCACTGAACAGACTGCTGGGCGAGCGGCTGGCGGCAGCCGATCGCATGCCCAGCAATCGGTCCATCAACAGTCCTTGTATCTTGACCTCGATCTGCCGTCCGGCCCCGTCCATCAGGCGCGCGCGCGCGATCTTCAGAAACGCCTCCATCACGATTGCCAGCGCCACCCCCGCCGCCAGAACCCACAGCGTCGCTTCGGACTGATGCGGGATCACCCGGTCATATACCTGCAGGCTAAAGAGCGCGACAGCCACCGCCAACAGGTTGCCGACGAACGACCCCAACGCCACCTCCGCAAAATGGCGGCGGTAATTGCGAAACTCGCCCCAGAACCAATGGGGGGCTGCCTGAGGCGCGACATGAGCCTTGGAAATCGCGTGGACCGGTGCCTCTGCCCGGACGATGATCCCGGTGAAATACGGCTCGAACTCATCCAACGCTACCTCGGCGCGGTTATCCACGCATGTTGCGTCGTAAATCTGAAGATCACCTCGGAGCTGTTTTAGCACCAGAACAAACTGGCCACTGGTCATCTGCGCCAGCGCTGGCCAGTGATCGCCGATCATATGTGGCACGCTCAGCACTTCGGTCAGCAGACCACAATCGGCCAAGCCATCCGCCAGCGCCTGTGGCTGGATTTGGTCCGCATGGTCGCGCCCGCCACGCACATCGCTGGCAGTCATCGCCTCCAGAATATCGCGCGCCATGACGTCAGCGCCCAGCAATGCAGCATAAGTCGCCGCCAGATCAGCACGCGCCTCGGCACGTTTGCTGAACCGTGAGGCAGACGCGCTCGGCGGAGCATCGGCATTCGACGCGGCATCCACACGCGCGCCAGTCCCTCCGGTGATAGTGAGTGTCACAGGAGGTTGCGTCAAATCGCGCTCCCGTCTGCGAGCAGTCCCAACAGGCGGGCAATTTCGAGACGGGTGCGGCTGAGTTCGTATTTCAGTCTCACGGCTGCGGTTTCACGAGTCGCGAATGTCTCGTACACACCGACTACATCCATGACTTGTCGCTGTCCGGCTTCGTATTGCTCCTGAAAGAGATCAAGGTTCGACCGGGCTTGCGCGGTCAGCGCGCTGGCTTCTGTGACTTGTCGCGCGATGGCACCCTGCCTCTGACCCAAGCGACGCAGTTGGCGGTCCGCGTCTTCTTGCGCCTGCCCGACCCTGCGATTGGCGGCGTCTTTCTCGCTCTCTATAGCCTTTAGGCTGGCCCCGGTCCCCAAACCCAGCAGGTCACCGCCCACATTGATGCCGCCATCGGTGGTGTCGCCGATGGTACCACTGGCCGTCACCCCGGGCAGCAGCCCCGCACGATTGACTTTGGCTTGCGCGATGGACCGATCCCGCTCTGCTTCGGCACGCAGAACCGACAACGGTTTGGCATCTTCCGGTTTGACGCGCAGATCGCTCAGTCCCGAGACGCTGGTGATCGGAACGGCGGACATCGCGCTCAGTTCAGCCAACGCGATATCTGCGGCTTCGCGACTGGCGGCCATGTCGGACCGGATTTCACCCAGTTTCTGGCGGAGCACTGCCAGATCAGACCGATCTGAGACGCCACCTTTCACCCGTTCGACCATGACCCATTCAAATTGGCCCATATCCTTGAGCGTACGAGCGTCCAGCGCGACGCGTTCGCGCGCCTCCACGGCCGCCAGATACAGCTTCAGTGCAGTGTATACCCGTTCATTGGTGTCATCGGCCAGCCCGACGGCGGCGACTTCGACATCAGCCTTGGCAAACGCACGCTCGGCCTTGAGCCGTCCGTGGTCAAACAAGACCTGCTCCACGATCAAATTGGCCACCACTTCAGAAAGGCTTGTCAGACTGATGTTTGGCCCGATCTTGGGCAGCCAGTTTCTCGACGCGGCCTCGGCACGCAGGCGTGCCGCGCGCAGGTCGGCCTCGGCAGTGCGGCTATTGGCGGCCAGAACCGCACTTGCCACCTGATCAAAGCTGCTGCCGTCCGGCAGCACGCTACGCCGCGCCTGAAGCGCGGTGATAATCGGCGAAGTCGCCGCTTCTTTGTCGCGCGCTGTCATCGGCGCGCCGTCAGTATTGGATTTGAACCGCGTAACCGGCGCATCTTCGTCCGCGCCGCTCTGCATCATGCACCCGCTCAGGATCATCGCCGCCGTGGCCAACATGGCCCCCCGTCCCGATCCGTACCTCTGCCCCATATTTTTCGCCCCTGTACCCGGTAGCTTGTTATTTGTCCGTCTTGGCGCGCGCGATTCCGACCGCGCGCGCATGTTACCTCCGTCAGGTGATTACGTTGATGTCGTCGTCGACCACGATTGTCGCACCGTTGTTGCCCAGCGTGTAGATATCATGGGTCTGACCATCCACTTGGGTCTGGCCGGTCTGTTGCCCGCCCGCGATGGTCAGCTTGTCATCGGCCCCGCCATGCACGACCACGGTATCCGTGCTATCCGACAGCCCGCGAATCTGGGCATCGGTCAGGGTCAGGTCGCTCTGATCGCCGAACCGCAGGTCGATCGTCTCGATCTGGAAGTTCGCAAGGTTCGCATTGCTTACATTCACCACTGCCGTGTCTGTTTCATCGAGCACCACAAAGGTACTGGATGCGTTGCCTGCCGCATCTGAACTGGTGACAATCAGTTGCGACCCGTCCGGGATGCGCGTCGGTGCGCCCGCACCATCGAGAAAGTGATAATCCGTCTCGCCAAGGAACGGATCAGCAGAGGCATGCAGTGACAGTTCGTTCACATTGCCACCCCCGTCGATCTGGTGGATCGTGACCGGGTCATCCGGAGTGTCCAGTGTGACCGAGCGATACCCGCCACCCTCACGGAAATACCCGACGATATCAGGTTGATCCGGGACGACTGTGTCTATGCTCAGTGTGTCGTTCACCGTGGTTACATTGCCCGCGTTGTCTGTCGCGGTAATGACCATGGCGAAATCCTGTTCGACCTGCGGAATATCACCCGCCGGGATATCTACCGACCAATTCCCTGCTGCATCAACAACCGCATTATAGGTTTTGCCCAGAACTGTCAGTTGCACGGTCGATCCCGGCTCTACCGTCCCCGTCAAGGTGACGCCATCCAGCGCCTCTGCCGCATTCACAACATTGTCGGTCTCAATCGCACCGGCTCGCTCCAGTTGATTGACTAGCGTATCCACGCGCACGGTGTCGTTGATGCTGGATGTATTGCCCGCAGCATCGGTCACATCGACGGACAGTGGTGCATCATATTCACCCGGCGGAATTGATCCTGCGGGGAAATGCGCTGTCCAGTTGCCGTTTGCATCCACGACCGCCTGCTGCGGCACGCCTGCGATTGTCACTACGACGGTTGATCCCGGCTCGACTGTGCCGGTGATGTCGAACCCAGCCGAAGCGATCGCGTTGTTGATCAGATCCTGGCCGTCCGCAGCAACGCCGATCCGTGGTGGCGTCAGGTTCAAATTGTCCACCCGAGTATCGACATGTACCGTGCCATCGACGCTGGCAGTGTTGCCCGCCGCATCAGTGATCGTTGCTGTGACCTGTGGATCATGCACGCCGGCAGTGATTTCATGTTGGGCATAAGTGGTTTGCCAGACCCCATTGGCGCCCGCGACAGCCTGATGTGCGACGCCATCCAACGTGACCGTGACAGTCGCGCCCGGATCGGCAGTGCCGCTGACCACCACACCGGCTTGTGCTTCGGCGGCATTGATTGTGCCATCCCCACCGATCTGCGCGGTGTTCAGCGTCAGCGTGCCTGCCTCGGTATCAACCTGCACCTGGCTGGTGCGCGTGCTGACGTTGCCTGCGGCATCTGTAGCGGTCGCCACTAGATCCGTCACATAGGTGCCCTGCGCGATCTGACCTGCGGCAAAGCCCGCGGTCCACGATCCATTCGCCGCAACGACCGCCTGTACGGTAACGCCGCCCAGTTGTACCGAAACGCTCGACCCCGGCTCACCGGTGCCGCTGACCGTCAGACCAGAGGTCGCTTCGGCGGCATTGAGAACGCCATCCGCGCCCCCGCCCTGACTGGTCACGGCAAAGTTCTCAACGAATGTGTCGACCTGAATGGTGCCGGACGTCGTCGTGCTGTTACCGGCGCTGTCGGACGTGGTGGCCGTCACCGGGGCATCATATTGGCCATCCGGCAGGCTGCCGGGAGCGTAAATCGCAGTCCATGTGCCACCCGCGCCCGCGATTACTGTCCGCTCGACCCCTGCGAGAGACACAACAACCGTTGCGCCCGGATCAGTCGTACCAGTGACGCTTACTCCGGCGGCCGTTTCAGCCGCGTTCACTGTGCCATCGCCGCCCACTGCGGCGGTATTAATGCTCAGCGCGCCCGCGTCCGTATCGACATTCACAGCATTGGTCAGAGTGCTGATATTGCCCGCTGCGTCAGTGGCTGTTGCCACCATATCGGCAGTATAGGTGCCCGCCGCGATCTGTCCGGCATTGAACGTGGCGGCCCAGGACCCATCAGCTCCCACAACCGCATTTACGATTGCGCCCCCCAGTTCTACAGTCACGGTGCTGCCCGGCTCACTGGTGCCCGTTACGGTCAATCCTGCCTGCGCCTCGGCAGCGTTGATGACGCCGTCAGCCCCGCCGGACTGGCTGGTGATGCTGAAATTTTCAACCGAAGTATCGACCCGGATCGTGCCGGTAGTGCTGTTCACATTCCCCGCCAAATCGGTGGTCGTGGCGGTGATAGCCGCATCGTAAGTGCCATTCGGCAAGCTGCCCGCCGCGTATGTCGCGACCCATTCGCCACCTGCATTGGCCACGACGGTCCGTTCGATACCTTCGACAGTCACGACGATTTCGGCACCCGGCGTTGCAGTGCCAGTCACATCCAGCCCACCTGCCATTTCGGCACCATTGACGACGCCATCCCCTTCGATCGTCGCTGTTGAAATCGTGACATCATTGGCCACTGTGTCGATCCGGATGGTATCCGTGATGGTGGTGCTGTTGCCCGCCGCATCGCGCGCCACAACGGTCACTTCGGAATCGTATTCGCCCTCTGCCAGAGTGCCTTTCTCAAAAGTGACCGTCCAATTGCCACCCTCGGTCACGACGGTTTCGCGGACAACCTCGTGAATGGTAACGGATACAATCGATCCAGCCTCGCCCGTGCCGGAAACCTGAACACCCGCGTCGTATTCGGCGGCATTGGCGATATCGCCGGTGGTGACGGTGCCTTCGGTCACGTCCGTCGCCGGGGGTGTGGTGTCGATGGCCACGACAGGGCCGGTCAGATCGGATTTGGTGCCACCCGGCTCCGTCACCACGACGGTGACGGTGTGATCGCCGTCCGATGGAAAGGTATCACCCTGAAAAACGACATTCCAATTGCCATCCGGACCAGCCTGAGTCTCAACAGTCTTGTCGCCAATTGTCACTGCGACATCAGAACCGGGCTGTGCCTTGCCCGAGATTGTGATGCTGCCATCATCTCCGTCGTCGTCACCAATAGAAATATCGGTATCCTGATCAATACTGGGTTCGATCCGCGCCGGGGCGTCATCGCCCGCGCCGACCACCTGTGTGGCCGCGATAACTGCAGCTCCGGCTCCGGCGGCGCCCAGCAGCCCCGTCCCACCAAGGATTCCGGCTGCGGCGCCAAGCATCGTGACCGTTTCGCCATCATCTTCAGCTTCGACGCTGGCGACTTCGCTGCTCCCAAGGAAAATCAGATCATCGGACGGGCTCCACTTACCCCACTCGGCTGCCGGGCTGTATTGTGCATAGAGCGTCCCATCCGCGTCTTCGGACAAAGCGACTTCGTTCAGATAACCATCGGCACTGATAAAGAGCCGACTTTCACCGCCAGCGTCAGAAAAATAGTTCTTGAGGACCAGAATGCGCCCATCCGCCAAGGTTATCTCCAAGTCCTCGCCGAACCGTTGATACCCGCGAATATCGCTTTGCCGCATGTTCAAAGACACTTCATGGGCCTGCGTGACGTCGAGAAGCGCGTTCTCGCCATCCATTGTCACATTGCCATGTCGGGAATCGCCCGCACGTGTACGTACTACGAAATTAATCGCGCTCATAATCACCACCACTCTACCTCAATCGGCGCCCCGTTTTCGAGGTCGCCACGTTTTTTAATTGCCCAAAAAATAACCGACTTCGTAAAATACCGCTAGTGTGTTTTTTCACGTACCTTTTAAAAATCCGTACATTTCCGGTATTTGCCGACTACTTCGCGAATTTAGGCCAAATCTGGGCATCTTACCCCAAGTCATGCAGAGTCAATTTTGCAACACCGCTTTCGTCTAAGGAGGTTGACGCACCAGAAATTCACGTAATGCGTGTTCTGCCCCGCGATCAGGACCCGCTCGTACGCTTGACGCCGTCATCCGCGCGCAGCAATGTTTACCGGTGCAATCATGGGAGGGCAGGATGAACGCGCAAATCACTGATACGACGCAACTCCTGTCAGAGCTGATCGCCTTCCCTACCATCTCTGAACGCAGCAACATGGCGATGATTGATCATCTGGCGGAACGGCTGGAGGATGCTGGCGCGCGCGTCCATATCTTCCCCGATGCGACCGGCCAGAAGGCCAACCTCTTTGCCACCCTTGGGCCGGAATGCGACGGCGGGATCGTCCTATCAGGGCATTCGGATGTGGTTCCCGTCGCGGATCAGGACTGGACCGGCGATCCTTTTGAGATGCATGAGACTGACGGGCTGCTTTATGGGCGCGGCAGTTGTGACATGAAAGGGTTCATCGCTGCAGCCACAACCATGGCACCGATCTTTGCTCAACGGGTCAAAGACAGACCACTGCATTTCAGCTTTACCTATGACGAGGAAACCGGCTGTTTCGGTGCGGGCGCTTTGGTCGACAGCCTGCGCGCGCTGGATCTACGCCCGGGCGTCGCCTTGATCGGCGAGCCAACAATGATGCGCGTCATCGAAGGGCATAAGGGGTGCTATGAATACTCCACCCATTTTCACGGGTTGGCCGGGCATGGATCAGGACCCGACAAGGGCGTCAATGCGGTCGAATACGCGGCACGATTTGTCACGCGACTTCTGATGCTCAAGGATCAGCTGCGCAGCCGCGCGCCCGAAGGCAGCCGATTTGATCCGCCGTGGACCACGATTAACACCGGCGCACTCACAGGTGGCGTTGCGCATAACGTCATCCCCAGTCAGGCGCGCATAGACTGGGAGATGCGCCCCGTGCAACTAAGCGATGCCGCATTCGTCAAGGACGATCTGCATCGCTACTGCGTCGAAACCCTGTTGCCCGAAATGCGCGCCATCTACCCGGACGCCGACATCGACACAGAGATTATCGGCGAGGTGGCGGGACTGGTCCCAACCGATCCCAACGAAGCCCGCAACATCATGATGGAACTGACCGGCGCGAACGGCGCCAGCACAGTGCCCTTTGGCACCGAAGCCGGAATTTTTCAGGCTTACGGGATGTCAGCAGTGGTGTGCGGACCGGGATCAATAGATCAGGCACACAAGGCTGATGAATTTGTCAGTCTGGGTCAGATGACCGAATGCCTCGACATGCTGGAGCGTCTCTCGCACCGGTTGGACACCAAGGCCGCCTGAACGGTTTCGCGCCCGGCCTTTAGCTATCCGCGGCGCGAAATCAGGTAATGTCAGGCCGTGACCGGCACCAGCCCGCCCGGAGCCAGATTGGCAATCCAGGCGTCGTCCGCCATCAGTGTCGCCGGTGTCACGCCTGAAACGACAGCCACCGTCGTACCGCCAAGCTGAATCGCCGATCCCGATCCCTGCGCCACGATCCCGAGCGCACCGCCCGACACCTGCGCCGCCGACAAGAACGATCCGTCGGGGTTGGAGAACAGCACTTGTTCCGCGGCTCCGCCCTCGAACAAATCGCGGATCACCACCGGATCCGATCCTGCCGGACCGACCACGACCTCGAACACGTCGACGCCGCCATCCCCCCACAGGATATCGCCATCGTCACCAATCAGCCGGTCATCTCCCTCGCCACCGATCAGGGTATCCTGCGACGCCGAAATCCCGTCGCGCCCGTCGATAAGATCATTACCACCCGCACCGTTTAGCCGGTCTGTTCCTGCACCACCTTCCAGCGTATCAAGGCCAGTACCGCCATTCAGGGTATCTGCGCCGTCACCGCCTAACAGAAGATCATCACCGCCATCAGCAAAAATCTCATCATCGCCGCTATTACCAGCCAAGGTATCGTCGCCGACGTCACCGCGTAGCCGGTCGTCGTCAGCGCCCCCGGCAAGCTCATCATCGCCGCCGCCGCCGTTCAACGTATCAGAGCCTTCATCGCCAAAGAGCGTGTCATTGCCTTCGTGGCCGAAGACCAGATCAGCCCCCCTGCCCCCGTGCAGCGCATCGTCGCCACCACGGCCCTGCAACAGATCATCACCCTCCGCGCCCAAGAGTGTATCAGCGCCCTCGCCACCATCCAGGGTGTCGGCACCGTCGCCGCCATCTAGGCTGTCAGCCCCCAGCAGGCCACGCAGCATGTCGTTGCCCGCCTGACCCAACAGCGTATCGGCACCGGTCGCACCGCCACTGATGTCATCATCACCGCTGCCGCCTTTCAGCATATCGTCGTCATCACCGCCGTTCAGCGTATCGTCTCCGCTGTAGCCTTCCAACGAATCCATCCCGTTCCCGCCCAGTAGCAGGTCATTGCCAGCACCGCCCAGCAACGTATCATCCCCATCGGCACCGTTCAGGCGATCATCATCGTCACGCCCGCTCAACCTGTCATCGCCATCGCCGCCGTTCAGTGTGTCATCGCCCGCCGCGCCGCGCAGGTTGTCGTCGCCTTCGTTGCCAAAGAGAGCGTCATCGCCCTCCTGTCCGTTCATGGTATCATTGCCCTCGCGACCATAGATCTGATCATCACCGGGACCGCCAACCACCTGATCGTCGCCCTCGCGCACATATACCCGATCATCGCCTGCCCCGGCGTCGACCACGTCATCACCGGCACCGGTCACGATGACATCATCACCACCACGACCTTCGATGGTATCGTCACCACCTCGGCCGTTTATCGACTGATCGGTATCGCCGCCAAAGATCACCTCGCTGATGCTGGTGCCCTCTACGGTGGTGTCATCCGTCGGGCCAACCGCATCGCCCCCCATATCCGGCGGAGGTGCGCCTGCATTATCGTCGTCATCATCGAATAACTCAAACAGACCCCAGCCAACCAGTGCGGTCAACGCAATTGC
Organism: Pseudohalocynthiibacter aestuariivivens; assembly: GCF_011040495.1. Lineage (GTDB taxonomy): Bacteria > Pseudomonadota > Alphaproteobacteria > Rhodobacterales > Rhodobacteraceae > Roseovarius > Roseovarius pelagicus. The sequence goes on from NZ_CP049037.1 coordinate 925,710, forward strand.
CCAGATCATGGCAGTACCCCCAGTAAATTGTTCCTGAGCGGCCCAGTTCCGCTTAGGATACGTGTTAACACACATTAACACTACTGGACTGCTGCCTATGCGGCAAGTTTCTCATTTGGAAACAATGTGTTCTCTAAAGCATGGGCTACAGCGCCGGATAATCAAACGCGCCTGAATGTCAGGTAATGCGGCACTCGGCCCTCGCGCAGCGCCTTGGCCTCGTACCGGGTGCGGGTCCAGTCCTCCCACGGTGTCTGCCAGTCAGAAGGTCTCTCGGCTAACCATTCAAATCCGGCCTTGGGAACCTCTTCCAGCGTCTGGCGCACATAGTCCTCGATATCCGTCGCCACTCTCAGGATCGCACCCGGCTGCATCACCTTTGCCAGCGGCACCAGATGTTCCTGCGTCACAAACCGGCGGCGATGATGGCGCTTTTTCGGCCACGGATCGGGATAGAGCAGAAATGCCCGCGCAACGCTGGCCTCAGGCAATACATCAAACAGATCGCGCGCATCACCGGGATGCACCGACACATTGGACACATCAGCTTTGCGCAGTTTGGCCAGCAACATCGCTACGCCGTTGAGATAAGGTTCACAGCCGATAAAACCCACATCGGGTTCGGACGTTGCCTGATGCACCAGATGTTCGCCCGCACCGAATCCAATTTCCAGCCAGATGGGTCGCTCCCCAAACCGTGCGGCCAGATCAAGCGGCACGCGGTCGGGATTCACATCCCAGCCGACAGCACCCGGCGACAACCCCTCCAGATCCTCATCCAGCAACACTTCCTGCGAGGCGCGCAGCGATTTGCCCTTGAAGCGGCCGTAAAAATTGCGCCAAGGGGCGCCAGAAGGATGTTTGAGCGTTGCCATGGTCGCTGCCTTTACCGTGCTCCCGGTCCAAGCGCAAACACTCAGACAGGCGCGCAGCCCATCCTCTCAGTGTTCTTAAAATACTCAAAGCACACGCACGAGAAACGCGAAGCGGCGGCTCTGATCGAGCCGCCGCTATCGACACAGACCTGTCGGCAGGCCGATCAGATCGCCTTATTCAGCGCATCCACCAGATCGGTCTGTTCCCAGCTAAAGCCACCATCGGCCTCGGGTGCGCGTCCAAAATGACCATACGCCGCCGTGCGCTGATAAATCGGCTTGTTCAGTTGCAGATGCTCGCGAATACCACGCGGGCTGAGATCCATGCACTTCGAGATCGCTTTTTCGATCTGTGCAGGTGCTATGTCACCTGTGCCGTGGGTGTCTGCATACACCGACAGTGGTTTGCTGACGCCAATCGCATAGCTCAACTGGATGGTGCATTTCTGGGCCATGCCAGCCGCCACGACGTTCTTGGCCAGATAGCGCGCGGCATAAGCCGCCGAACGGTCCACCTTGGTCGGGTCCTTACCCGAGAACGCTCCGCCGCCATGTGGGGCGGCACCGCCATAGGTGTCCACGATAATCTTGCGGCCCGTCAGACCCGCGTCGCCGTCAGGCCCGCCAATCACGAACTTGCCAGTGGGGTTCACATGCCATTCAGTCGCATCCGTTAGCCAGCCTTCGGGCAGCACTTCGTGGATATAGGGACTGACGATGTCGTAGATGTCCGCACTGGTCAGCGCCTCATCCAGGTGCTGCGTGCTCAGCACGACCGAGCTGATGCCGACCGGCTTGCCGTTGCGATAACTGACCGACAATTGGCTCTTGGCATCCGGGCCAAGCGCCGGCTCGGTGCCATTCTTGCGCACCTCAGCCAGACGGCGCAGGATTGCGTGACTGTACTGGATCGGTGCAGGCATCAGTGCCTCGGTCTCGTCAGTGGCAAAGCCGAACATGATACCCTGATCGCCAGCGCCTTCTTCCTTGTCCGCGGCCGCATCGACACCTTGGGCAATATGCGCGGACTGCTCATGTAACAGGTTGGTTATCTCACAGGTTTTCCAGTGGAATTTTTCCTGCTCGTACCCGATGTCACGGATGCAGGCGCGGATGATATCCTCCATCCCGGCCATGTAATCGCGCAGCTTTTCCTGATCAGACAACCCCACTTCGCCGCCGATAACCACCCGATTGGTGGTGGCAAAAGTCTCCGCCGCTACCCGCGCCTCGGGTTCTTCGGTCAATAGCGCATCCAGCACCGCGTCCGAAATGCGATCGCAAACCTTATCAGGATGCCCTTCGGAAACGGATTCCGAAGTGAAAGTATAATTCTGTCGTGCCATGAAATGCTCCAATCATATGAAATCGCCACGTCAGGAAGCCGTTGTGACGAATTTGCGCTAGCTAGCGCGCTGCTACGCATAACGTCAATCGTTAAGTGTCGGCCTGCGGCGACCTGCACCGCAATACGTCCCCGCCCCAACCATCAGCACCATCGCAGTCAGTACCAGCCAATCCCCCAGCAGGGCATAGGGTGTGGGGGTCGCCGCGCGGGGCAAAGGTGCGTCGATCCAGCCGGCCTGCCCCAGCGCAATCTGCGCCATAATCTGTCCACGCGGATCAATCACAGCAGAGATACCCGTGTTGGCCGCACGGACCATCGGCAAGCCTTGCTCAACGCTGCGCAACTGTGCCTGTGCCAAGTGTTGATAGGGCCCGGAAACGCGGCCAAACCACGCATCATTGGTAATCATCAGCAGGAAATCGGGGCGACCGGCCACACCGGACACGTTGCGCGCAAAAATCCCTTCGTAGCAAATCAGCGGCAACGCCTCTCCGACCCCCGGCACCTCGATCAACGTCGGCCCCGGTCCCGCCGAGAACCCGCCACCATGCTTGGAGGCGAGCCCGTGAATGCCAACTTGCGCCAGCAAATCCCCCAGCGGCATGTATTCGCCGAACGGTACAAGATGGTGCTTGTCATACTGCGCTGTCACCGTACCGTCGGCACCCAGCAACACAGCCGTATTGTAGTATTGCAGTCCGTCGCGTCGCTGAAACCCCAGAACCACCGGCGCGCCGCGCGCTGCATCCGCGATATAGCCCAATGTTTCTGTCGCATTATTCAACAGTACAGGCACCGATGTTTCCGGCCATACCACCAGATCGGGCGGCGTAGCTGCGCCGGTATAACTAACCTGTCGATCAAAAAACCCCTGCATTTTGTCCGGGTTCCACTTGTCACGTTGCGCGGCATTGGGTTGGACCAGCCGGACCACCGGGGCCTGTAGCCCAGTTTCAGTTGGTGCGGTTAGCCGCGGCCCAAAGGCATAGGCCGCCGACAGCGCCGCGATCCCTAGCCCGCCTGCGACGCGAGAGGACCCGATCAGCGTGTGCCATAGCGCGACGCCAGTCCCTAGACTGATTGCACACAGCAACAGCGCACCGCCTATGGCTGCCCAGTGCATCATCGGCGTTCCGATCCACACGTGTCCGGTCTGTGCCCATGGAAACCCGGTAAACAACGTACCGCGCAGCCATTCAGCCAATACACCAGTCCCGATCCATGCCAGAGCATTGCCTGTCGCGCTATGCCGCGCGACCCATCGCGCCAGCCCGAATGCCGCCGCCCAGAACAGGCCAAACCCCAGTGCGCACAGGATCAGTGCAAAGGGTGCCATCCAGCCATGCCGCGCCGCATCCACCAGAAACGGCTCGACCATCCATGCCAAGGCCACCAGAAAATACCCGGTGCCAGAGGCCAGCCCGATAAGAGCCGCCTGAGACACGCGCCAACGTTGTCCGAAAATACCGTAGATGCCAGCCAACGCCAGCACTGTCAGGGGCCATAAACCGAATGGTGCCTGCCCCAACCCGGCCACCGCCCCCAGTGCAGCGCATATCGCGAACCGCCCTCGGGGCCGTAGTCCGCAGACCCACGTCGCGAAACGGTCCGGCGCGCCGTTCTCAGCCATTCTCTGACGACGATGCTGTCGCTGAACCAGATAGGCCCGATACCCGCACACGCAGACGCTTGATTCGCCTTGGATCAGCCTCGATGACTTCGAAAGAGGTGCCACCGGGGTGTTCAATCACCTCGCCGCGCACCGGAACCCTGCCTACCAGCATAAAGACCAACCCGCCCAACGTGTCGATCTCCTCTTCCTTCACGTCCTCAACATCGGTCAACGACTGGCCGATCTCGGCTTCGAACTCTTCCAGCGGCGTTTTGGCCAGCGCAAGATAACAGCCCGGAGTTTCCTCGGACCATAGCGCGCCCTCGCCGATGTCATGCTCGTCCTCGATCTCACCGACGACCTGCTCGATCAGGTCTTCGATGGTCACCAATCCGTCAACACCGCCGTATTCGTCGATGACCAGCGCCATATGCCGTCGGTCACTCTGCATCTTTTGCAGTAGGACCCCGATAGGCATAGACGGCGGTACATAAAGCAACGGGCGCAGCATGTTTTTGAGCGAAAAGCGCCCGCCATTGCCGTTAAAGCCATGTTTGAGAGCAAAATCCTTGAGGTGTGCCAATCCGATCGGCGTATCCAGTGTGCCCTTGTACACTGGCAGACGCGTCAGCCCGCTATCACGGAATACCTGCACCAATTCGTCCTTGGTGATGTCTGATGCGACCGAAATGATGTCGGCCTTGGGGATTGATACGTCCTCGACCACCATATTGCGGAGGTTGAGCATGCCTCGGGGACTTGCCGCCGTGGTGCCATTCGACTGGCCCTCATCCTCGTCATCCGTATCGCTCGAGGCGAACGCCCCGATGAAACGGCGGAAAAACCCGCCCTGATCGTCCTCTTCCATCTGCGCGCCCTGCGCTGCGCTAGAGGAGTCTTCGTTACTGTCGCCCATCGTTCCTTTTCCATATTCCGCGAGGGCCAGCCCCGACGCGGTTTAATATGGGCTGTTCAGGCCCATTTTGCCAAGTATTTCAATCTCAAGCGATTCCATCAACGTGGCATCTGCGTCACGCATGTGGTCATAACCCAGCAAATGCAAGACCGCATGCACAATCAGATGCGTGGCATGATCGCGCAGCGGTTTATCAGCGGCAGCCGCTTCGGCGGCGCAGGTATCATATGCGATGGCGATATCACCCAGTTCAGAATCCCAATCCTGCTCTGGTAAAATCGGGATGCCGCCCGGCGCAGACACGCCACGCTCGGCGCTAGGCCAGCTTAACACATTGGTCGGTTGCGGTTTGTCGCGAAAGGCAGTGTTGAGCGCAGCAATACGCGCATCATCGCAGGCGAGGACGCTGATCTCGAATGCGTGTGCATCCAGCCCGAGACAGGTCAGTGTCGTATCAGCTGCCGCAGTGCATAATGGCTCGATGTCCAATCGCTCCCAACGGGCATCCTCTATGATGATATCCACGCTCATTCAGCTGTTATGAAGTTGCAGAGCGATTACGGCAAGTCTGCACAAACACAGAGAGCGGTTTCAGGGATTTTGACCGACGCCCTTTCACTGGCGGTTCAGCTTTGTCTGGCCTTGCGCTAGACATGCGGGTGTAACCACCGGAGGCAATCTGCTGTGCTGCGTATCGTCACAATTAACCTGATAATATTCACCTGTTTGCTCATTGGGCTGGAATTGATCTTTGGCACATGGTTTTCCAGCACACATGCGCTGCACCAGTTCACCAAACCGCGCAATATTGCGCTGGAGCGCGCCAATCCGTTGGGTGACGTGCCCCCGGTTGTTCACTATACGCGGGATGCCAACGGATTTCGTGGTCTGACGTCGGATGTGTCCGAAATCGACCTGCTGACCGTGGGGGGCAGCACCACCGATCAACGCTACCTCGACGACACAGCGACCTTTCAGGCGCAGTTGGCTAAACGCTTTGCCGAGGATGGGCGCGACATCATTATCGCCAACGCAGGCATAGACGGACAATCCACCTTTGGTCATATCGCGAACTTCTCTTCATGGTTTAGCCATGTGAAGGGGCTGACGCCGCGCTATATCCTGTTCTACGTAGGTATCAATGATGCGCTGATCGTGTCGTCCAAGCCGGAATATGATGCGATTGAGGCAACCGGAAAGCTGCGTCGCATCCAACTGTTTATTCGCGAAAAATCAGCATTCTATCAACTATACCTCATCGGAAAACAGGCCATGCGACCTGCGGAAGAAAGCCATCAGCTCAGCCATGACAATTTCGCGCTGCCGGGCTCTGCACTGACTGATCGCTCGACACTTTCCCCCGACGCACTGGATACGCACGAGATGACGCAGGCGTTGCAGACGCTGCGCGATAACATCGCGACCCTCGCCGCGCTCACGCGTGAGATGAATGCGATACCCATTTTCGTCACCCAACGCAGCACGGCATGGACACGACAGGTCGGAAGAGTGGTGGGGATACAGCAGATATCGCCGGGATTTCTGAACCGGTATACCGCACGATTCGGCCCAATCAACGGTGTCGATATCCATGCTATAGAAAGCCGTATCGCTGCCGCGATCCTTGACGCCTGCCACAGGGCAGATGCCGTTTGTTTTGACCTCATGCAGGACGTGACATTCGATCTGGCCCGCGATTTTTATGACGAGGTTCACACCAACGCCGAAGGTGCAAAGCGCATCGCCAGCTACCTGCACGATCAGCTAGAGGTGCTGGACGGGTTCTGACCTGCGTGCGCGCCCCGACTCTGCTTCAGATATCTGCCTCGTAGGCTTTGATGATCGCCGCAACCAGCGGATGACGTACGACATCATCGGCGGTGAAGTAGTTAAAGCTGATACTCGGGATCGTTTTTAGCAGGCGTTCGGCATCATGCAGCCCACTGGTCACCCCGCGCGGCAGGTCGATCTGCGTCCGGTCTCCGGTAATCACCATGCGGCTACCCTCGCCCAGACGCGTCAGGAACATCTTCATCTGCATGGTCGTGGCGTTCTGCGCCTCATCCAGCACAACAAAGGCATTGGATAGCGTCCGCCCCCGCATGAAGGCCAGCGGCGCGATCTCGATCTTCTTGTCCTCGACCAATTTGGCCAATTGCTTGCCCGGCAGGAAATCATTCAGCGCGTCATAGAGGGGCTGCATATAAGGATCGACCTTGTCCTTCATGTCGCCCGGCAGGTAACCCAGCTTCTCGCCTGCCTCAACCGCAGGGCGGCTCAGGATGATGCGATCAACATGGCCCTCGATGAACATAGCGACGCCGACGGCCACAGCCAGATAGGTCTTGCCCGTGCCTGCAGGACCGATCCCGAACGCCAGTTCATTGGTGAATAACGAGCGGACATAGGCCTTTTGCGCATCTGTGCGTGGTTCAACCAGCTTCTTGCGGGTCTTGATTTCGACCCGCCCCCCCTGAAACAGCTCCATCTGGTCGCCGTCTCGTACACCTGTGCCCGCATCGGAGCCCCCCATGCGCAGCTCTCGATCGATATCGCCATGCTCTACCGCGCGTCCCGCCTCCAGCCGCTCGTAGAGGGCACGCAGCACATCTACGGCCTCGGCCACCTGTTGCGCTTCGCCATGTACCGCCAGCTGGTTGCCGCGGCGCAATATCTGCACGCTCAGCGTCTGTTCGATTTCGGCTAGATTGCGATCATGTTCGCCGCACAGATCAATTAGCAGAAAATTGTCGGGAAATTCGACAGTCTGCTGATGCATGGCGTCACCTGCGGCAGCATCGGGCAGCTCGATTTGGGTCAATCAACTCTCCGGGATTTGGTGGGGCTACTGATGGTTATTCCAATCGTGCCAAGTTGCGGCAGGGCGTGCAAGCGCCTCTCGACAATTGTCATGCAGTTGACACGAAAAAAACCGCGGGCGATGCGCCCGCGGTTTTGATCTTCTGGCAACACGATCTGTGATCAGATCGGGTCCGACACCGGAGAGCCACGCTTGAACGCGCCTGTCGCTGTGTTCGGCGGCGCCGTGCCCGAGCAGACCGGCTTGCCGTATTTATCCAGACGCTGCGACAGGTATCCTTCGATCCCGTCGTCGATAATCCAGTGATCGCACCCGTTGGGGTCGATCCAGATACCGGCCTTGAGCTGGCTCAAATGTTTGCTGTCAAACCCGCGGTCAACGGTTTTGTCCCGTTTGTCACCAAGACATCCCGAAACCAACATCGCTGCACAAAGGGCAAGCACCACTTTTCCTGTTGTCATGTCCGCCCCCTAGCGTATGCAAATAATTTCGACGCGGCGGTTTTGCTGCATGCCCGCGGCCGTGTTGTTCGATGCTTTTGGCATCCGCTCACCATATCCACGAACATCCGCGATTCGTGCACCGGTGCTGGCAGCAACCCGCGCGACCGAATTGGCCCGGCGCAGCGACAGGTTCATGTTGTACTGGTCTGACGCCCTGCTGTCAGTATGGCCGGTGATGATGTAGGACACGGCCCCTGTCTGGCGGAAAAAGTTCGCCAGATATTGCTGGCCCGATGAACTGATCCGCGCGCTATCCGTCGCAAAGAGTTGATCAGAATTCATCACGCCGCAGACATTGCCCCGGCGACAAACCGGAATACCCTGACGATTGGTGTGCGGGCTCATGTACCCTTCCCAGCCGTCATCCATAACCCAATGCTCGCACCCATCCGGGTCGACCCAGATCGTCGGTGTGTAGTTTTCACCGATAACCGTTTTTTGCTGGGCCAAGGCGGCCCCGCCCGAAAACGCGACCACAGCACCCAGGGCAGCAGCAGCTATCCCGCCCAGGGCATTGCGACATGACTTGCTCAGTCTCGTCATCACAGCCAAATTCCTTCTTCTGTTCCCCCACCCGGCCAGCTTGGGTTTTCCCGAGTCCGCCGAAATCGTAAATTATCGTTCAACCTTAGCAGCTTTGCAGGTGTTGTGAAGTACTAATAAGGGGTGAAACGCGCGCGAAAACCTACCAGTGGCGTCAACTGCACGACGATTAACTATATAGAGGGGGAATACGAGGGCCGAGCAAGGAGCAAAGCAAGCCTCGATTCGCCGGATCAATCTGCGATCAATGCCCCGGCGAGCGAGTTGGTGCTGCTTTCGGTGATCCGCACACGCGCAATATCCCCCGGCCTGACATCCGGTGCGACCACATGAACCGCATGCAGGTATTCGGATTTGCCGACCATCTGTCCCGGTTGCCGGCCCGGTTTCTCAAACAGAACGCTGACCTCACGCCCGACCATGCTCTGCTGTATCTGTTGTTGCTGCCGGGTCAAAAGCGCCTGAAGCCGCCGCAACCTGTCGTCAGCGACGTCCACATCGACCTGCGGGCGGTTTGCCGCTGGCGTCCCCGGACGGGTCGAGTATTTAAACGAATAGGCCGTGCCATAACCGACGGCCTCGATCAGGCGCAGCGTATCTTCGAAATCGGCATCGGTCTCTTCGGGGAAGCCGACAATGAAATCACCCGAAAGCAGAATATCGGGTCGTGCCGCACGGATCCGCTCGATCACCTTCAGATAACTTTCGGCGGTATGCTTGCGGTTCATCCGTTTGAGGATACGATCACTACCGGACTGTACCGGCAGATGCAGATAGGGCATCAGCTTGGCACAGGATCCATGCGCCTCTATCAGATCATCGCTCATGTCATTGGGGTGGCTGGTGGTAAAGCGGATACGCTCAAGCCCATCCACGTCACTCAATGCCCAGATCAGCCGGGCCAATGACCAATCGCCCCCCTCGCCCGCGCCGTGATACGCATTCACATTCTGCCCCAGCAAGGTGATCTCACGCACCCCGCGCTCAACCAGATCGCGCGCCTCATCCAGAATGCGGTCCGCCGGGCGGCTGACCTCGGAGCCGCGGGTGTAAGGCACCACGCAGAAGGCGCAGAATTTGTCACAGCCCTCCTGCACGGTCAAAAAAGCTGTCGGTCCGCGCTTGGCCTTTGGCCGCGCTTTGAGTTTCTCGAACTTGTCTTCTTCGGGAAAATCAGTATCGAGCGCTTTTTGCCCGGTTGCCAGCTTTGCCTCCATCTCTGGCAGGCGATGGTAGCTTTGTGGTCCGACCACCAGATCAACCAGTGGCTGGCGGCGCATGATCTCTTCGCCCTCGGCTTGTGCGACACAGCCAGCCACACCGATCTTCAGGTCGGGACGCGCATCCTTGAGATCGCGAAACCGGCCCAGTTCCGAATAGACCTTTTCCGCGGCTTTCTCGCGGATGTGACAGGTGTTCAGCAAGATCATATCCGCATCGTTTACATTCTGCGTCTCGACATAGCCCGCGCCGCCCATAGTCTCGGCCATGCGCTCGCTGTCGTAGACGTTCATCTGACAGCCGTAGGTCTTGATAAAAAGCTTCTTGGGTGCGGACATAGGCTGCGCCTCTGACTAGCGGTTTGCGGTTTGCGGACGTGCGCCTGCCTATACCAAGGCAGGGGGTTCTTGCAATGCGCTGCAATTTACCCGAGTTTGACGCAAAATCACATGAGGCCTGACGTGCAGTTCACCGGACTTGACGATTTCACCACCCGAGGGAAGCCAGCACTGGCCAAAGGCCCGATCGCGCTGATCTTTGTCGAGGACGACGTCGAGATCGACACGACACTGCGCCATCATCTCGATGCAGGGTTTCGCGCATTGATCGTATTTGTACCGCCCTCGTTTACGCTGCCCGAGGATGTGGCAGACCAGACATTGCGTGTCGATTTTGATCTCAGCCGTGGAGATAACGCAATAAACGCGATCAACGCCGTTATCGCGATGGCACAGGGAGAGTGGCTATATTATTGCTACAACGCCGAATATCTCTTTTACCCATTCTGCGAGACCCGCACCGTCAGCGAGATGCTGGCCTATCACACCGAAGAACGTCGCGACGCGATGCTGACCTATGTGATCGACCTTTACGCGGGCGATCTGGACAGTCATCCAATTGCCGTCTCGTTAGAAGACGCGCATATGGATAAATCCGGTTACTACGCTCTCGCCCGGCTCGATCCCGCCAACCACAACCACCCTAAGGAACGACAGTTGGACTTCTTTGGCGGGTTGCGCTGGCGCTATGAAGAACACATCCCCGCGCCGCGCCGTAAAATTGACCGCATCGCTCTCTTCCGTGCCAAACAGGGGCTGACACTGCGCGACGACCACACTTTCAACGACGAAGAATGTAACACCTACGCCTGCCCCTGGCACAATAATCTGACCGCAGCGATCGTGTCATTCCGCACGGCCAAGGCGCTAAAGCGCAATCCCGGTTCAACGTTTGATATCCAGACGTTCAAATGGCACAACTCGACGCAATTCGAATGGCATTCGCGCCAGCTTCTCGACCTTGGTTTGATGGAACCCGGCCAGTGGTTCTGAATACCCGCAGCTTCTTTTTTGCGAAAATACTCTTGCGCGCGGTCGGTAGAACGCTTTCCTAAATAGCGGTAGGCATAGTTTTTCGCAGAAAAAACTGGCCGTGATCAAAGATTATCGGCCTGCGGCATCCCAAGAACATGAAACCCGCCATCGACCCGGATCACTTCTCCCGTGGTGCAGGCCCCGGCGTCAGACGCCAGATAGACCGCAGTGCCGCCCACCGCCTCTAATGTTGCGTTGGCACGCAGCGGTGCGTTCATATCCGTGTGTTTGTAGGTCTTGCGCGCGCCACCGATCGCCGCACCGGCAAGGGTCTTCATCGGTCCGGGGCTGATCGCGTTCACCCGAATACCGTCCGGGCCCAGGTCATTGGCCAGATAGCGCGTCGCGCTCTCCAATGCGGCCTTGGCCACGCCCATGACATTGTAGTTCGGCACAACCCGGTTGCTGCCCTGATAGGTCAGCGTCAGTAGCGTGCCGCCGTTTTCACACATCAGCGGATGCGCACGTCGCGCCACTTCGATAAACGAATAACACGATATATCCATCGAATGTTTGAAATTGGCCCGGCTGGTGTTCAGAAATCTGCCCGTTAGCTCCGACTTGTCCGAGAACGCAATGGCGTGAACCACGAAATCAATCGTTGGCCAGCGTTGCGCCAGCCCGTCAAAGGCCGCATCCAGCGAAGCATCGTCGGTTACATCGACATCCACCAGGAAATCCGATCCGACAGATTCGGCCAAGGGGGCAACGCGCTTGCCGAACGCATCCCCCTGATAGCTGAACGCCAGTTCGGCCCCCGCTTCGTGCATTGCCTTGGCGATGCCCCACGCGATGGAGCGATCATTGGCAACCCCCATGACCAGCCCACGTTTACCGCACATCGAGTTTCCCATGCCGCTCATCCTTGAAACTTGCTCAGCAGCATTGATCCGTTGGTGCCGCCAAAGCCAAAGGAATTGGTCATCACCGTATCCAGCTCGGCATTATCCACCCGCGCCGTTGCGATTTCAGCCGGATCAAGTGCGGGATCAAGTGTGTCAACATTGATCGATGGAATGATGAAATCATGCTGCAGCGCGAGCAGGCAATAGATCGCTTCCTGCGCCCCGGTCGCCCCTTGACTGTGCCCGGTCATTGACTTGGTCGAGCTGATCGGCGGTGTCGTGCCCTGTCCGAACACGCGGCGCACGGCCTCAACTTCGCCGACATCACCAACAGGCGTCGAGGTGCCATGCGCGTTGATATAGCTGACGGATCGACCGTCGGGCAGCGTGCTCAGTGCCCCCCGCATCGCTCGCTCGCCACCCTCCCCTGAGGGCGCAACCATATCTGCACCATCCGATGTGGCCGAGAACCCGGTGACCTCGGCATAAATCTTGGCCCCGCGCGCCTGCGCGCGCTCAAGGCTCTCCAGCACGACGATCGCACCGCCGCCAGAGATCACGAAACCATCGCGGCCCGCATCAAACGCGCGAGAGGCTTTTTCGGGTGTGTCATTATACTTGCTGGACATCGCTCCCATCGCGTCAAAGAGACACGACAGCGTCCAGTCCAACTCTTCTCCGCCGCCGCCGAACATCACATCCTGATGACCCAGTGCAATCTGTTGCGCCGCCATGCCGATGCAATGCAGCGACGTCGAACAGGCGGAGGTTATCGAGAAATTCATCCCCTTGATCTGATACGCGGTTGCAAGATTGGCGCTTACGGTCGAGGACATGCATTTTGGGACTGCAAAGGGGCCGATCCGCTTGGTCGCGCCGGTTTTCAACACGGTTTGATGCGCCTGCAACATTGCGCTGGTCGATGGCCCGCCCGATCCGGCGATCAGACCCGTCATAGGATTGACGATATCCGCCTCTTCGAGTCCGGCATCGGCAATCGCCTGTCCCATAGCGATATGCGCATAGGCGCTGCCCGGCCCCATAAAGCGCAGCGTGCGTTTGTCCACATGGTCGGCCACATCCAGATCTACGGCCCCCGCGATCTGACTGCGAAATCCGTGTTCTTTCATCGACTCATTTGCCGTGATGCCCGATCGGCCATCCCGTAACGAGGTGAGAACCTCTTCAGCGTTGTTCCCGATCGACGATACGATCCCGATCCCTGTCACGACGACGCGACGCATAGGCAATCTCCCTTGGCGGTTCAAAGTCTTGTGTAAGACAGGCAAGGGGAAAGGAGCAAGCAGTTAGGACGAACGTGGACGTCAATCTCTGCTCTAACCTGCCGGAAACCAGTGTTTCGTCCTGTTGGCAAAGGCAACCAGCGACAGCATCACCGGCACCTCCACCAGAACGCCCACAACAGTCGCCAGCGCCGCGCCTGAGCCCAGCCCGAACAGGCTGATTGCCACAGCAACGGCCAATTCAAAGAAATTGGATGTGCCGATCAGGGCGCAGGGGGCCGCAACATTGAACGGAATGCCCCACGCCCGCGCCGCGCCGTAGGCGACAAAGAAGATACCATAGGACTGGATCAGCAGCGGAACAGCAATCAGCACGATGACCAGCGGACGATCCAGAATCACCTCGCCCTGAAAACCAAAGAGCAAAACCACCGTCACCAGCAATCCAATGATCGAAAACGGCTGCACACGGGATTTGAACGCATCCACAGCCCGCTCGCCATCCTGTGCGACCAGACGCTTGCGCGTTACATATCCGGCAAGCAGCGGCAACATCACATAGAGGCCCACCGACAGCAGCAACGTATCCCAAGGCACGACGATATCCGTCACGCCTAGCAAAAACGCCACAATCGGCGCAAAGGCAAAGACCATGATCACATCGTTTACGCTGACCTGCACCAGTGTATAGGTCGCATCACCGCGCGTCAGGTTCGACCAGACAAAGACCATTGCCGTACAGGGCGCAGCCCCCAGCAGGATGACACCCGCCAAATAGGCCTGCGCATCGTCCGGCGGAATCATTCCGGCGAACACATACTCGAAAAACAAAACACCCAGCGCCGCCATGGTAAAAGGTTTGATCAACCAGTTGACCACCAGCGTCACGACCAACCCCTTGGGCCTGTCGCCGACCTGACGCAGCGCCCCGAAATCGACGCCAACCATCATTGGATAGACCATCGCCCAGATCAGCACAGCCACCGGCAGGTTGACCGATGCCACCTCCAGAGATGCGAGCGCACCAAAAACACCGGGAATGAGGTTGCCCAGCAACAGCCCGGCACCGATGGCGAGTGCCACCCAAACAGACAACCAACGTTCAAAGGTTCCCAATCCCGCCGCAGCAGGGAGCGATGTATCAGTCATATCGTTCTTTCGGTGTTGTCGCCCGAAGGGCAAAAAATTGCTGTTTTAACAGTCACAGGCCAGTTCCTGAATGACCGGTTGGCAAAGATCGGGTCGCCCGCCACAGCAGTCCTGCATCAAAAAAGCGAGCAATCCGCGCAGTCCGTTCATGTCGGCGAAATAACGAATGCTGCGGCCCTCTCGGGTCTTGCGGATCAGGCCCGCGCGCAGGAGGATCGCCAAGTTTGCCGACATCGTATTCTGTCGCACATTCAGGGTTTCGCCGATCTCTCCTGCCGACATACCGGCCCCGCCAGCCTTGATCAGCAGGCGGAACACGTCCAGACGGGTCGATTGACTAAGGGCTGCGAAAGCAGTGAGGGTTTCATCTTTATCCATATATCACGAATTATGGATATAATGAGTTTTCGTCAAGCATCAATTATGATGGCACCCGCCCTGCTGGCGACACAGGTCGTGCAGAGCGGGCTGGCGTGGAAATATCTGCTCAGCTCTCGCTCAGCGCGACTTTCATATCCTTGACCATGTAGATCACTTCACCATCGGCCTCGACGATGCCATCGGCCACGCCCATGGTCAGGCGTCGGGTCTGGATCGCCTTGGTGAAATCAATTTTAT
Source organism: Pseudohalocynthiibacter aestuariivivens (assembly GCF_011040495.1). Taxonomy (GTDB): domain Bacteria; phylum Pseudomonadota; class Alphaproteobacteria; order Rhodobacterales; family Rhodobacteraceae; genus Roseovarius; species Roseovarius pelagicus. The sequence continues at coordinate 940,778 of NZ_CP049037.1, forward strand.
AGGTCAGCATCTTGCGGTCAGGTCGTACCATTCCGGTCAGCTTCACCTCGCCCACGCCCAACGCATAACCGCGCCCCTGCCAGCCGCGCCAGCCAAGGTTGAACCCGGTCAGTTGCCACAGTCCATCAAGGCCCAGACAACCCGGCATGATCGGATTGCCGGGAAAATGGCAGTCAAAGAACCATAAGTCCGGCGTTATATCGAACTCAGCCAGCACGTGCCCCTTGCCGTGTGCCCCGCCATCCGCCGAGATGTCGGTAATCCGGTCCATCATCAGCATCGGTGGCTCAGGTAATTGCGCATTTCCGGGACCAAAAAGCTCGCCCCGTGCGCATTTCAACAAATCGTCTTTTCCGAAGCTGCTCGGATAGTCGGCCATTCGCACGGCTCCCTCTTGATTGGTCGCTGGTCTCTGCGTCTCGTCTAGCACCCGAGGGCGCGCGCATGCAAGCCCGCCTCACCTACCTTGCCTGCTGAAACAGGCAGGCCAAAACGCGGATTTTATTTGAAATCTCCCCGCCCCGCATCCTATATTGCCCCAGTAAGAAGAATGCAGGCTCAGATGTTACACAGCGCGCTGGAACGCGGATCAGACTGGCTAACCAATGCAGGGCTACGGCCCACGCGGCAACGTGTGGCGCTGGCGGCACTGCTGATTGGCGATGGCCAGCATCGTCACGTTACCGCAGAGAGCCTGTTTTCCGATGTCTGCTGCATGGGAGAGAGCGTCTCACTCGCCACAGTATACAACACGCTGCGCGCCTTCTGTGGTGCCGGACTGTTGCAAGAGGTGATGGTAGACGGCACCAAGAGCTATTTCGACACCAACACCCATGACCATCCGCATTTCTTCTGGGAAGACGAAAACCGGCTGAGCGACGCGCCTGCGGATCAGTTACAGATTACCCGATTGCCCGACGCCCCTGAAGGTGTCGAAATCGCATCAGTCGATGTGGTGATCCGACTGCGACGCAAGTGAGCGCAGACGCCGCAACGACGTCGCGCATTGTTTGGCTTTCCGATCTTCATTTTGACGCGTCTGATCGCGTCTTGGGCCATGATCCGCGCGCCCGGATCGACGCTGCAATTGACTATGTGAACGCGCATTACGGCGATGCCCGCCTATGTGTTATTTCGGGTGATATGGTCGAAACGGCTTCAGCCGAAAACTACGCGACCCGACGACAGTCGTTGGATCGGCTATGCCTGCCGTGGCATCCGATGACCGGAAATCACGATTCCAGAGCACTATTGCGCACGCATCTGCCACTGCCCGAAACAGCCATGCCGGATTTCGTACAATATGAAATTGCGCTGCCGCAGGCGCGGCTGCTGTGCCTCGATACCCTGCTGGAAGGCTCTGGAAAAGGCGTGCTTTGTCAGACACGATTGGATTGGCTGCAAGAGCGGCTGGCGGTGCCCGATGACGGTCGGCCGATCATTATATTCATGCACCACCCGCCGATGGCACTGGGCCTGCCCATGCTCGATCCGATGCGGTTGGAAAATGGCGAGACTTTGCTGCGTATTCTGCGTGCGACCCCTGCAGTCCGGCAACTGTGCTTCGGCCACATCCATCGGCCGGTCGCGGGCAGCATACAGGGTATGGCATATTGCGGCCTGCGGTCAGTGCTATATCAGGCCCCCCCGCCGCGCCCAGACTGGACATGGGATACATTTGCCCCCGCCCATGAAGCCCCGGAATTGGGCGTCATCACGCTGGACGATGGGCGCGTGATGGTCCAAACTCTGGCGTTCTGCCCCGCCGGGTTCGGTGTTGCTTCTGCCTGATAGCCACACTCGGCCAATGCCACATTTGCGTCACGAGGCTCCGACATGCGTGCTATATCTTATGATCGATTCGGCCCTGCGGCTGATGTACTTGAACTTGATGACGTCGACCTGCCCCTTCCCGGCCCCGGTGAAGCGCGCGTGCGGCTCAGCCATTCCGGTGTAAATCCATCCGATGCCAAGGCTCGCGCGGGCACGCGTCCCGGTGTGACCAAACCGGCATTTGATCGCATCATCCCTCATTCCGATGGTTCGGGCGAGATTGACGCCGTGGGCGATGGCGTCGACACGTCACGGATCGGCCAACGCGTGTGGATATGGAACGGCCAGTGGCAGCGTCCCTTCGGCACTGCCGCAGAGGCGATCTGCCTGCCAGAGGCTCAGACCGTGCCACTGCCCGAGGGCGTCGACCTCGCCATCGGCGCGACATTGGGCATTCCGGGACTTACAGCCGCGCATACGGTCTTTGGCGGTGGCGACATAGCGGGACAAACCCTGCTGATCAGCGGTGGCGCCGGGGCTGTCGGTCACAACGCGGTGCAACTGGCGAAATGGGGCGGCGCACGGGTCATTGCCACCGCCCGGGGTCCGGGGCTGGAACGCGCAGCGCAGGCAGGCGCGGATGTCTGTCTGGATTACACCGATCCGGACCTGACCGCGCAAATTCTCGCAGCGACGAACGGCGAGGGCATTGATCGCGCGGTCGAGGTTGAATTCGGCCAGAACGCGGCGATGCTCCCCGAGGTGATGCGACCATCCGGCACGATCTGCGCCTATGGATCGGGGGCCGATATGGCGCCGACATTGCCGTTCGGGCCATACCTCTTCAAGGCGCTCACCCTCGATATCGTGTTAATTTACATTCTGGGGGCAGCAGCCCGCACAGCCGCAATCAGCCGACTGCACGCAGCGCTAATTGCAGGTGCGTTGCGTCCCGAGATCGCGCGCACCTACCCGCTGGCCGAATGTGCCATCGCTCAGGACGCGGTGATGACACCCGGCCGTGCGGGCGCGGTTCTGTTGGAAATTTGACGTAAGGTGGGTTTGAAACCCACCTTACCCATCACAGTTCAGCCAATCGCAACGAGCTCGATCGCGAATGTCAGATCCTTGCCTGCAAGAAAGTGGTTGGCATCCAGCGTTACAGTGTCGTCTGTCACTTCGACAACGGTCACCGGCATCGCCTGCCCATCGGGAGTTTGGACCTGCAACTGCGTCCCGAGGTCAAGTGGGATATCTGCCGGGATACCTTCGCGCGGCACTTGTTGCAGGGCGGCCGGGTCGGGTTGGCCATACGCATCGTCCGCCGCCACTTCGACGACCTTCTTATCGCCAAGGGTCATGCCCGGCAGCGCGGTATCGAGACCGGGAATGATCTGGCCCGATCCGACAGTGAATTTCAGCGGATCACGCCCGTCGCTACTGTCAAAGACAGACCCATCCTCAAGCGTGCCAGTGTAGTGAATATGGACGGTGTCGCCCGATTTAACTTCGGTCATAGTGTCTCCAGTCTTTGGGGGGATTTTACCCGGCGCACTGGGCGGCGGGTTGTCAGGGTTTGTCGAGGCCGCGCCGCGCGCGGGTACTCGATTGCGATTCGCCATGGACGCTAACGCCCGCCTGCCCGGTTTGCAAACAAACGGCCCGGCGGACCTGCCTCTAGCGCGTTTTCACATCCAGATCACCCTTCCCCCCCTGCCCCATCCATGCCAGTCTGCCGCTAATCTCCCGGAGGACCTTATGCCTGTTACCACCTGTATTTTCGATGCCTATGGCACGCTCTTTGATGTCGCCGCAGCCGCGCGGATCGCCGCAGCAGAGCCGGGACGCGCGGCATTCGCTGCACACTGGCCCCGGATCGCGCAGAACTGGCGGCTGAAACAGTTGCAGTACACATGGCTGCGCGCGATCACGAACCAGCACACCGATTTCTGGCAGGTCACACAGGATGGGCTGGACTGGTCGCTAGAGGCCGAAGGGCTGAACGCCGATGCAGACCTGCGCGAACGGCTGCTGCAACTCTATTGGGAGCTGGAAGCCTACGCCGAAGTGCCTGCCATGCTGCGCGCACTCAAGAGAGCCGGCCTCAACACCGCGATTCTGTCAAACGGATCACCCGACATGCTGGACGGCGCGGTAAAATCGGCAGGTCTGGGCGATCTGCTCGACCATGTACTCTCGGTCGAGGACGTGGGCATCTTCAAACCTGCCAGCGTGGTTTATGATATGGTCGGCAACTGTTTCGGCTGCGCCCGCGACGAAGTTCTTTTTGTCTCGTCCAATGGCTGGGACGCGGCGGGCGCTGCCAGCTACGGGTTCACAACTGCGTGGGTCAATCGCGCGTCTGAACCAGTGGACCGCCTGCCAGCAAAGCCCGACCAAATACTGACCGATCTGACCGGCATCCCGGCGCTGGCAGGCGCCTGATGCCCAAATTTCTGTCCAAGGACGGCCTCAACCTGCATTACGAGGACGCTGGAGATGGCCCTTCTGTGCTCTGTCTTGCGGGCCTTACCCGCAACAATGCCGATTTTGGGTTCTTGCTGCCTTTCCTGCCCGAGTATCGCATGATCCGACCCGACTATCGCGGGCGCGGACAATCGGACCACGCTGCAGATTACATGACCTATTCCATAGCCCAAGAGGCGCAGGACGTCCTGACCCTGCTTGATCATCTGAAACTGGATCGCGTTACGATCATCGGCACGTCACGCGGCGGCCTGATCGCGATGTTACTGGCGTATATGGCACCAGAGCGTCTGAAGGGCGTGATCCTGAATGACATCGGCCCAGAAGTGACGCCCGTCGGAATTGAGCGGATCATGGATTATGTCGGGAACGAACCGAACGCGCCCGATCTGGATGCGGTTGCGACCACGTTGCACGCGCTCGGTGCTGATGCCTTTCCCGGCGTGACCCTCAATCGCTGGCGCGCACAGGCAGATATGATGTTTTATGAGAAACCCGGCGGCGGCCTTGGACTGCGTTATGATGCGCGTTTGCGGGATGCGCTGATCGGTCAGGCCGGTGTCGGCCCTGCCCCTGATTTATGGGCTCTGTTTGACGCGCTGGCCAAACTACCTCTGACCGCCATTCGCGGCGCCAATTCGGACCTGCTGAGCGCAGACACCTTTGCAAAAATGCAAGAACGTGCGCCCAGTATGCATGTCGCAACAGTGCCCGATCGCGGGCATGTCCCATTTCTGGACGAGACCGAGGCGTTGGATGCGATCCGCGCCCACCTCAAGGAGTACGCCACATGAGCAACATCAACATGATCCGCGCCGCCGCGACACGGCTGGAAGGTCACGCACGCCGCACGCCGATGCTCACCTCACCCTTTCTTGATGAAATTGCCGGGCGGCGCGTGTTGGTCAAGCCCGAATGCCTGCAACATACCGGCAGCTTCAAGTATCGCGGTGGACGCTCTGCGGTGTCTGCCCTTGATCCCGAAACACGCGCCAAAGGCGTCATCGCTTTTTCTAGCGGCAACCATGCGCAGGGCGTGGCATTGGCCGCGCGCGAACATGGCGTACCGGCAGTGATCATCATGCCCGCCGACGCGCCGCGCATGAAAATCGACAACACCCGCGCATTAGGCGCTGAGGTGGTACTGTACGATCGCGCGGGCGGTGAGAGCCGCGAGGCCATTGGTGACAAGCTAAAGGCCGAGCGCGACCTGACCCTGATCCGCCCGTATGACGACCCTCAGGTGATCGCGGGTCAGGGCACCACAGGCCTCGAAATCGCGGCACAGGCCACCGAAATGGGCGTGACGGCGGGCGATGTGCTGGTCTGTTGCGGCGGTGGTGGTCTGACATCCGGCATCGCGATGGCGCTGGAGGCCGATGCGCCCGGCCTGCGCGCGCGCCCCTGCGAGCCAGAGGGCTTTGACGATGTGAAACGTTCGCTCAACTCCGGCCATATCGAGACCAACAACACGCAATCTGGCAACATCTGTGACGCAATTCTGACGCCTGCACCGGGGCAGATGACATTTCCGATCCTGCACCGCCTTTGCGGTCCAGGCATTGCCGTGACCGAAGAGGATTGCCTGCGCGCCATGGCCCTCGCCTTCCAACGGTTAAAGCTGGTGGCAGAACCCGGAGGAGCCGTGGCCTTGGCCGCCGCACTCTTTTACGGCGACGAGATCGAGGGCGATGCCGTGATCTGCACCATTTCGGGCGGTAACGTCGACGCGGATCTGTTCCAGCGCGCCCTTGCCACCTATGGGGGGGCGGAATGACAGAATTCACCATCGCCAGCTTCAACGTCAAGAACCTGATTGGGCCAGACAAGGAATATTACGAATTCCAGACCTACACCCCCGAGGAATACGCGTGGAAAGAAGACTGGATGGCCGATCAAGTGTTGACGCTGGACGCGGACATCATCGGGTTTCAGGAGATTTTCGAGGAAGCGCCGCTGCGCGCCGTGGTGGACGAGGCCAGCCGCCGCGCCGAAGTTCTGAACGCCGCCTCTGTTCCCGATAAAACCAAGCGCTATCACCGCAAGGTCATCTTTCGCAAACTGGCCGCAACTGGATATGCGGGTGCGTCCCTCGCCTTTGCGCCCAACGCTGCCGACACCGGCGAGCCGGGCAAACGCCGTCCCGGCGTGGCGATCCTGTCGCGCATGGGTTTTGCCGGGCAACCCGAGATCATTCAGGATCTGCCGAAACCATTGATCATCCCGTTCCAGCCATTGCGCGGGCTGGATGGCGACACCGATGCAGGCAGTTTTGCATTGCGCCGCCTGTCACGTCCGATCCTAAAAGCGCGTATTCCCGTGGGCGACCAGACGATCACCGTTTTCAACTGCCATCTGAAGTCCAAACTGGGCGAACACATCAAACCCGACGGGGCAGATTTCGCGCCCGAGGCGAACCTGACCCGGTATGATCCCGTCGGTCGCGCCTTGGGCAGCCTGCGCGCCGCCATTCGCCGCATGGCCGAAGCGTGGGTGCTGCGCGCCGAGATCGTAGCCGAACTGCGCGCGGGCCATCCGGTAATGGTGCTGGGCGATTTCAACGATGGCGAACACGCCACCTCATCCGAAATCATCGCTGGCGAAGTCCCGTTCAAGAACTACCAATGGATGTTACGCCACGACGCGAAGGATCGCGGTGATCGCTACACGGCCGAAGAACACCAGCAGATCACTGAAGATGTCGAGGCCGTGCGCCTGCATTCCGCTGAAAAGCTCTTTGTGCGCAAATCCCTGCGAGACATGGTTTACACATCCGCCTTTGGCGGCATCTACGAGAGTATTGACCAAATCTACATGTCGCGACATTTCCACCCTGATTTCGATGCCCGGATCGGCGATATGTCCTATTTCAGCGTCTTTAACGACCACATCACCGACGGCAGCCATGCCGAGGCCCCCTATAACAAGCTCGCCTCGGATCACGGGCAGATCATGGCCCATATGAGGCTGCGCTGACATGCGCTGTCAGGTGGCAATCATCGGCGGCGGGCCCGCGGGGCTGCTGCTGGGGCAATTGCTGCACCGGGCGGGCATAGACACGATCCTGCTGGAACGCCGCAGTCGCGACCACGTGCTGTCGCGGGTGCGCGCGGGTGTATTGGAAACCGGTATGGCGGATCTGCTGGACGCAGCTGGCGTGGGCGAACGGGTACACGCCGAAGGTTTGATCCACAACAGTGCGCGCATCACGTCTGACAGCGCCGATTTCAGTATTGACTTCAATGCGCTGACAGACCGCCACGTGGTCATATATGGCCAGACCGAAGTCACCCGCGACCTCTATGAGGCACGCGATGCGACGGGCGCTACGACGCTGCATAATTGCACCAATGTCACCCCCTGCGACATCGACACCGATGCGCCCCATGTCAGCTTCACGTATGATGGCCAGTCCCACCGACTGGAGTGTGATCTGATTGCGGGATGTGACGGCTATCACGGCCCTTCGCGTCAGGCGATCCCGGCAGAGCACCGCACCGAGTTCGAGAAAACATACCCCTTTGGTTGGCTTGGCATCCTCTCGGAAACACCCCCGGTGGCACATGAGTTGATCTATGCCAGTTCCCCGCGGGGTTTCGCACTCTGTTCTCAGCGCAACGCGAACCTAAGCCGCTATTACGTGCAATGCGCCCTCTCTGACAGCCCGGATGACTGGACCGATACGGCCTTTTGGGACGAACTGCGCCGCCGCCTCCCCGCCGCGGTCGCCGATAAGCTCATCATCGGTCCCAGCATCGAGAAATCCATCGCTCCGCTGCGCTCATTCGTCTGCGCGCCGATGCAATGGGGACGGCTCTATCTTTGCGGTGATGCGGCCCATATCGTGCCGCCCACCGGGGCCAAGGGACTGAACACAGCCGCCAGCGATGTAGCGTATCTTTCTGAGGCCATGCAAAAATACTACGACACAGGCGAGAAAAACCGACTCGACAGCTATTCCGCGCAGGCTCTTGCACGGGTGTGGAAGGTGCAGCGTTTCAGCTGGTGGATGACCAACCTTCTGCACCGTTTCCCGGATCAATCCCGCTTTGATCTAAAAGTGCAGGAGGCCGATCTGGCCTTTCTGAGTGAAAACCGTGCCGCGCAAACCGCGCTAGCCCAAAATTACGTGGGACTACCCTACTGATGCCAACGCTCGACCTTGCCGATACCACCCTGCACTACCGTTTATATGGCGCAGCCGATGGCGCGCCGCTGATGTTTATCAACTCGCTTGGCACGGAACTCAGCCTTTGGGATGATGTTATCGCGCACTTGCCTGCCGGTCTGCGCATCGTCCGCTTCGATCTGCGCGGGCACGGCGCGTCGGGATGCCCTCCGCCCCCCTATACGATGGGTGGGCTGATCCGTGACGCAGAACGTCTGCTGGATCATCTGAACATTGCGGGGGCAGCCATCGTAGGCCTGTCCATCGGCGGAATGATCGCACAGGGTTTGGCCGTCAAGCGTCCCGATCTGGTGCGCGCGTTGGTGCTGTCGAACACCGCCGCCAAGATTGGGACACCCGCGCTCTGGCGCGACCGCATTGCGGATGTCGACCGCCTCGGGATGGACGGTATTGCAGATGCAGTAATGGACCGTTGGTTTGGCCGGAATTTCCGCGAGACCGGCGCGCACAAACCGTGGCGTAATATGTTGTTGCGTCAACCCGTCGAAGGTTACAAAGGCTGCTGTGCCGCCATCGCAGGCACCGATTTTTACACCCCAACCAGCGGACTGCGCCTGCCCGCCTTGGGCATCGCCGGGGCAGAGGATCGCGCCACTCCACCCGATCTGGTACGCGAAACCATCGAGTTGATCCCAGATGCGGAAATGGTTCTGATGCGCGGTGTCGGCCACCTGCCTTGCGTCGAGAAACCCGTTGACTATGCCGCGTTGTTACAGAGTTTCCTGGAACGCAACAGCCATCTCTGACTGCTGAACAGGCGCACGTCACGGCTATGGTGTAAAAGCGGCCCTACAGCGCGCATTCCACACTTGAACGCCTCAGCAAACCGGGTCAGGCTGATCTCCAAGCAAAGAGGGAGCGACCATGCAGACCATCAAAGCCGCAGTATGCCACGCATTTGGCTCCCCTCTTACCATCGAAGATGTGCAACTGCGTGCACCCGAAATGGGCGAAGTGCAGGTCGATCTCTCTGCCGTCGCCGTCTGCCACTCGGATATATCATTCATCGACGGCGCATGGGGCGGGTCACTGCCTGCTGTCTATGGGCACGAGGCGGCGGGTCGTGTCAGCGCCGTCGGCGCAGGTGTCACCAGCTTCAAACCCGGCGATCCGGTTCTGGTCACGCTAATCCGCGCTTGCGGCCAGTGCGCCAGTTGCGGCGGTGGCAAACCCAACTCATGCGAAACCCCCTATGACGGCGATCACGGACCATTGAAAACCGCAGATGGCGGCAAACTGCATCAGGCGATGGCCTGTGGTGCCTTTGCGGAAAAGGTCGTCGTTGACCAGAGCCAGATCGCGCATATCCCTGATGATATGGCCATGGATGCCGCCAGCCTGCTCAGTTGCGGGGTCATCACCGGCGTCGGCGCGGTGGTCAACGTGGCACAGCTGCGCGCCGGTCAGGACGTGGTGGTGATCGGCGCGGGTGGCGTTGGCCTCAATGCCATTCAGGGTGCGCGCATCGCCGGTGCCCGGCGCATCGTCGCCGTCGACATGACGGAGGAAAAGCTGGAAATCGCGCGCGGCTTCGGGGCCACTGACGGTGTGCTCGCCACCGGAGACAAGCCATGGCGCGCGGCCAAGAACGCGATCGGACGGGGCGCGGATGTTGTTGTTGTCTCTGTGGGTGCGATCCCGGTTTACGATCAGGCCCCACGCTATCTGGCGACCGGCGGCAAGATCATAATGATGGGGATGCCGCATGTTGGCGCCGAGGCGCGGTACGAGCCGGTCAATTTTGCAGCCGCCAGTCAGGGAATGCTTGGGTCCAAGATGGGCGATACGGTGTTGCGCCGCGATATTCCATGGATGATCGACCTCTATCAACAGGGGCGACTGAAACTGGACGAGCTGATTTCAGGCCGCTGGCAGCTTGATCAGATCAACGACGCGATCGCCGACACCAAGGCCGGTCGTGCCAGCCGCAACGTGATATTGTTCGACCAGACCTGACCCCGCTTGGTGGCACAATCCACCGCCCCGCGCCCCTCATGCCACGCTCCGGAGCCGCACCATGAAATTGCAAGATCTCGACATCATCGTTACCGCCCCCCCGGCGCCGGGATGGGGCGGGCGGTATTGGATATTGGTCAAGCTCACCACGGATGACGGTATCACCGGCTGGGGTGAATGCTATGCCTCCACCGTCGGGCCAGAGGCGATGCGCCCCGTGATCGAGGATGTGTTCGCGCGCCACATGCAAGGCGAAAACCCAGAGAACATCGAGCTTATGTTCCGCCGCACCTATTCGTCCGGGTTCACCCAGCGCCCTGATCTGACTGTCATGGGCGCATTTTCCGGACTGGAAATCGCCTGTTGGGATATTCTGGGCAAGGCGCGCGGGCGTCCCGTCCACGCGCTTCTGGGCGGGCGAATGAATGATCGTATCCGCGCCTACACTTACCTCTATCCGCGCGCGCATCACGATCTCAGCGCCTTCTGGTCATCGCCCGATATGGCCGCAGAAAGCGCAGTATCACTTGTAGAGCAGGGCTATACGGCAGTGAAGTTTGACCCGGCCGGCCCCTACACGATGCGCGGGGGGCACATGCCCAGCCTGTTGGACATCGATCAGTCCGTCGCCTTTTGCAAGGCCATCCGCCAAGCCATTGGTAACAAGGCCGATATTCTGTTTGGCACTCATGGTCAGTTCTCGGTGGCAGGTGCGATTCGGCTAGGGCGCGCCATCGCCCCCTACGACCCGTTGTGGTACGAAGAACCCGTGCCGCCCGACAACATCGGCGCACTGGCCAAGGTTGCTGCCGCCACTGGCATCCCTATCGCCACCGGCGAACGTCTGACGACAAAGGTAGAGTTCGCGCCCGCCCTGCGCGATGGAAGCGTCAGCATCCTGCAACCCGCGCTGGGGCGTGCGGGCGGTATCTGGGAGATGAAGAAAGTCGCCGCAATAGCCGAGGTGTACAACGCGCAGATGGCCCCGCATCTCTATGCCGGGCCGGTTGAGTGGGCGGCCAATGTGCACCTTTCGGCATCAATTCCGAATATCCTGATTGCCGAAACAATCGAGACACCGTTTCACGCCGCCCTCATCAAAGACACCATTCAGATCGAGGATGGCTACATCATACCGCCCACAACGCCCGGTCTAGGTATCGACGTGGACGAGGCACTTGCCCGCGCTCATCCCTACACCGGCACCGGACTGCATCTGGAAATGCAGGAAGCACCGTGCAAATATCATGACAGCAATTCCTTTACCGGCGGCGCGCCGTCGGACGGCTGACACGCACATTTTTGGGCGCAGGGTCCACGCAGTTTTTCAAGAATGCTCTTGGAGTCGGGTGCCTGGCACCGGAAAAACGATGTCATAAAGCCAGTTAAACGCGAACGTGTAAAACAGATAGAAAATCGTAAACGACATATCCAATACGAACGCATCCCACAGCGTCATCTCCAGATACCACGCGATAAAGGGCAACAATGCTGCCAACAGGCCGACCTCGAACAAGGCCGTATGAATCAGGCGTATCACGAATGTCTTGGCCACGCGTCCAGTCATGCGCAACAGCGCATGGTCAAACAGGATGTTATAGAAATAATTCCACAGCGTCGCGATCGTGGCGCTGACCACCGCGACCAGCCCCACGTCATGCAATGAAAGGCCGAAAATCAGCGCGCCTCCCGGCACGGCAATCAGCAATGCGATGATTTCAAATGACAGCGCGTGGCGTATCCGGTCTGCTGTGCTGCGCATGGCACCTCTCCCTTGGATGATACCGGGCCGTCCCGGTGGATCACACCCCTTCGGGCGGGAGGCCGTCCTCACTTGGGCATTGCCTACACCGTCACATTGATGACCCGCAAGGGTCAGATAACCGCGTCATGGCAAAAGCCCCATCCACACCCATGCACTGAGGATCGACAGCCCCGTGCCAAACAGCACCGCCGAGGCCGCGACACGTTTGGCCCGCCCGTACATATTGGCAAAGATATAGGCATTCGCCCCCGGCGCCATCGCCGCCGTCAGCACCGCCGACCGCATCGGCCCGTTGTCCAATACCAGCGCACCACCCAGCGTTCGTGTAATCAGCGGATGCGCCACCAGCGCGATCAGACAAACCCAGCCGATCACCCGCAAATCGCCCTCTGGCCGATACTGCACCAGAACCCCACCCAATCCGAACAGCGCCGCAGGCAATGCCGCACGCGCAATCAGGTCCAGCCCTGCTTGCACGGTCCCCGGCAAGGTCAGACCGGTCAGATTGACTAGCAGCCCCAGACCGATGCCGATGATCAGCGCGTTCGTAAACATCGCCTTCAGCACGCGCTGTGCCACATCGACACCCGCCGCGCCACGCGCGCGAGTGATCTCCATTACCGAGATTCCCACACCGTAGCAGAACGGCGAATGCAGAGCGATGATGGCGTAGTTGGACGTGAGTGCATCCGCACCATAGGCGCGTTCGGTCAGAGGTAGCCCCAGAAGGACGGAGTTCGAAAAAAGGCAGCAAAATCCGATGACAATGGCATCTTCCCACGTGCGGCCAAAGATCAGCCGTGCGCCGAAAAGGCCCAACACAAAACCCGCCAGCGCGCCGGTATAAAAGCTCAGCAGCAGGCGCCAGTCGAACCCCTGCCCCAGATCCAATCGTGACAACGCGGTAAAAAGGAGGCAGGGGATTGCAAAGTTCTGTGTGAACTTCATCAACCCGTCGACGCCCGTTTGCGGAAACCACTTTAGCCAAACCGCCAGATAACCAGCCCCGATTACCACAAAGACCGGCAGGATGACATCGAGCAGCGCCTGCATGGTTAGACGTCGTAGGCGAGCGTCAACCCGTCATACGCGGGAATAACATTTTCCGGCAATTCGCGCTCTAGCGTACGATAATCCATGTCGATATGCATATTGGTGATGACCGCATTGCGCGGGGCAGCGCGGTCAATCCACTTGAGCGTATTCTCCAGATGCGAATGCGTCGGATGCGGCGTGCGGCGCAGCGCATCCACAATCCAGCACTCCAGCCCATCCAGTAACGGCCAGACGTCATCGGGGATATCCGCCACATCAGGCAGGTAGGCCACATCGCCGATGCGGAACCCCAGTGCATCAATCGCACCGTGCCCGACGGTGAAAGGCGTCAGAGTGATCGCCCCGCCTGCGCCGTCGATGGTCACATCGCCATCAATCGTGTTCATGTTCAGGATCGGCGGATAGGGCGACGTGTCAGGTTGGACAAAGGCGTAGCCGAACCGCGCGTATAGCGCATTCTGCGTGTCACCATCCGCCCAGACCGGCAGCCGCTTTTTGGTGTTGAACACAACCACCCGCAGATCGTCGATTCCGTGCACGTGATCAGCGTGGCTATGGGTAAAGAGCACCGCATCCAATACCCCCACGCCGACGCTCAATAACTGCGCGCGTAGATCAGGAGACGTGTCGATCAGCACCCTCGTGATGCCCTCCGGCCCTTCCTGCTCGATCAGCATCGAACATCGGCGGCGGGTGTTGCGCGGTTCTTCGGGATCGCAATCGCCCCAATGACCGCCGAGACGCGGTACGCCGCCCGATGAGCCACAACCAAGGATGATAAACCGACGCTCTGCCATCAGGCCGCCGCCTCGAACTGAGCGGCCTTCCAGAACAGCCGGTCAAAATTGGCCTGCGTCTGCGCCGCGAAGTCGGGCCAGTCCATACCAAACGTCTCTGCACCCACCTTGGCGGTATGTACCGTATAAGACGGCTCGTTCCGTTTGCCACGGAAAGGTGGTGGCGCAAGATAAGGCGCGTCCGTCTCGACTAGAACACGCTCGACCGGCGCGGAGGTGAAAATATCACGCAACTCCTGACTCTTGGGGAATGCGGCAATGCCGGACATCGACAGGTAAAACCCCAGATCAAGCGCAGCGCGGGCCAGTTCCGCACTGGACGAAAAGCAATGCATCACACAACTGTAGCTGCCATTCGCGTGCTCTTCACGCAGAATGCGCGCCATATCGTCATCCGCCGCGCGAGCGTGGATAATCAGCGGCAGCCCGGTTTCTCGCGCCGCCGCGATATGGATCCGCAGACTGCGCCGCTGCACCTCGGCACTGTCGGCAGTATAGTGATAGTCCAGCCCGGTCTCGCCAATACCCACGAATTTGGGATGCTTTGCCAAGGCGATCAACTCATCGACACTGACCAAGGGCTCATCGGCGGCGCTCATCGGGTGTGTTCCTGCGGCGTAGAACACTGGCGCATAAGCCTCGGCGATCGCGCGCACCTGCGGCTCCAGTCGCAACCGGGTGCAGATCGTGACCATCCGTGTAACCCCTGCGGCCACGGCGCGGTCGATCACGGCATCGCGCTCCGCGTCGAAATCGGGGAAATCAAGGTGGCAATGGCTGTCTGTGATCTGAATGGTTTCGGTCATGCACACCTTTCAGCGAGCTTTGCCCGCCGCCGTTTTCTGTATCTTGACCACGGTATCTAGGACCAGCGCGGCAGGGTCAAGGTTCACCGCCCGCCCGTGGCGCGCTCGTGCACCGACCAGCTGCGCGCAGTCCGCCCATGCCCGTCCTTGGGCCGGATCAGCGGCAAGTCGGAGCATCATCTCGGCCTCGCCTTGCGCCGCCTCGGGCGCAGGTGGCGCGCCCATGCTACCAGTGCGTGCCAGCCGTGCCAGCAGCAGATCGAACAGCCCGATCAGCAGATCGAGCTTGTCCTCCGCCCCGCGTGTCGCCGCCGCATTCGCCAGCTTTAACGCCCGTGACCGATCAAGCCGGGGAAGCCCGGCGAAGATCTGCGTCAGTTCGCGGTACATCTCTAGCCCGCCGAGGTTGGTCAGGCGTACTGCCTCTCCGACCGACCCACCCGACAACGCAGCCAATGCAGCGGCATCAGTGGTGCCCGTATCGACACCTGCCTGCGCAAGTGCGGCAGCCATATCCTCCGCATCCAATGGCGGCAAACGCAACTCGCGGCACCGCGAACGGATGGTCGGCAACAAACCTGTCGGTTGGTGGCTGATCAGCAGCAGTGTCGTGCGCGCGGGCGGTTCTTCCAGCATCTTCAGCAGCGCATTGGCCGCCTGTGCATTCATCTCGTCCGCGCTGTCGATGAGCACTACCCGACGGCCGCCATCCGCCGCACTAAGCCCCAGAAATCCGTTCAGCCGCCGGACGTCCTCGGCCACAATCATATCACGCATCCGGCCGGTTTTTTCGTTGAGGGTGCGGGTGATATGAAACAGGCCCGGATCGGACCCCGCCAACAGCCGCCGCGCGACCGGATGCTCATCAGGCACATCAAGAGATTGTGGCGAAATCGGTGCATCGCCGAACAGCCCTCCGTCTGCATCCGGGTCGGGTGTGGCCAGCAGGAATCGCGCGATGCGCCATGCCAGCGTTGCCTTGCCGACACCGCGCGGGCCAACCATCAGCCAGCCATGATGCATCCGGCCAGAGTTGAACGCCTCCAGAAACCCCGTTTCGGCTGCTGCTTGCCCAATCAGCTCGCGCGTCTCTCGCGGATGTGGCGCGCCTTCGACGCGATCTGGCTGCGGAGCGTCGTCTGTCATCCTAACGCCTCTGCCATCACGGACCAGACCTCGCGCGCGACGGCATCCACATCGCGCATGCCATCAATTATCTGAATGCGGTCAGGTGCGGCCGTCGCAAGGTCAAGAAACCCCTGTCGCATCCGGCGTTGCAAATCTCCGCCAAAGGACTCGAACCGTTCCTCGTTACCGCCACGCCCCAGTGCCCGCGCAAGCCCCGCATCGGGGTCCATGTCGATCAACAAGGTCAGATCCGGCTCCTGACCGATCATGAGGTCATGCAGAGCATCAACCAGGCCCCGCAGATCGCCGCTACGCAATCCTTGATACATACGCGTGCTGTCAGCAAACCGATCACAGATGACGACCTGCCCCGCAGCCAGCGCCGGACGAATGGTTCGCTCCAGATGGTCGCGACGGGCCGCGGTAAAGAGCAGCAACTCGGTCTCGGCTGACCAGCGATCCGGATCGCCCTCCAACACCAGCTTGCGGATTTCCTCGGCACCGGGGCTGCCACCCGGCTCTCGTGTCAGGATGACATCTTGGCCCGCGCGCTTCAGGGCGTCAGATAACAAGCGCGCCTGCGTCGACTTACCAGAACCGTCGATCCCCTCGAAACTCACGAAAAGCCCCTGCCCGCTCAAAGCGCGCCCTCAGGCCCCTGCTGTAATCGCGTCAGCAACAGTCCCGAGACAGTCTTGATCCGGGTAACAAAACCGCCGCGCGCGACGCTGGCGGCCGCAATCAACGGCACTTCGACCTCTTGCATGCCCTCGGGTTTGACAATCAGCGTCCCAAGACGATCCCCTTGCGCAACGGGTGCCTGAATAGGACCGTCATA
The DNA here is from genome assembly GCF_011040495.1 of Pseudohalocynthiibacter aestuariivivens. Taxonomy (GTDB): domain Bacteria; phylum Pseudomonadota; class Alphaproteobacteria; order Rhodobacterales; family Rhodobacteraceae; genus Roseovarius; species Roseovarius pelagicus. The sequence goes on from NZ_CP049037.1 coordinate 957,573, forward strand.
GATCACTTCGGCTTTGACCTCTTCGGCGCTCAGCACCGGCAGCAACATGGTCAAATCCTGCTCGGCAACCAATCCGACGCTGGGGGCATCACCCAGCCACACGTCCGCGCGCAATACCTCGGTACCGCCTTTGACGACCGTGTTTTCGACAAACTGGCGAAACGCCCAGCTTACGATTGCCTCGGCTTCCTGAGCGCGTTGCGCCGAACTGTTCAACCCCGAGATGACAAAGACGATGCGCCGATCCCCTTGCCGCGCCGACCCAACCAAACCATAGCCCGCCGCCTGAGTGTGACCGGTCTTCAGCCCGTCCGCGCCAATCCCCAGCGCCAGCAACGGGTTACGGTTCTGGGTGTTCTGCGGCGCGCGGCCATCGAACTTGAACTCGGTCTCGGCAAACATCGGGTAATATTCCGGGAAATCCTCGATCAAACGACGTGCCAGCAGCGCCAGATCGCGCATGCTCATCCGGTGGCCCGCAGCGGGCCAACCATTGGAATTGGCAAAAGTAGAATTGGTCATACCCATCTTTTGCGCGCGCATCGTCATGAAGCGTGCAAACCCGGCTTCGGACCCATCCGGGCTCAACGCCTCGGCGATCACGGCACAGGCGTCATTGCCGCTAAGCACGATGATACCCCGCAAGAGATCCTCAACCCGTACCCGGTCCGTGGTGTCCAGAAACATGGTCGAGCCACCATAGCTCATCGCGTGCTGGGACACAGGAAGCTTTTCATCAAGCGAGAGCCGCCCCTCGCGGATCGCCTCGAACGCCACATATAGCGTCATCAGCTTGGACATCGACGCAGGCGGTAGCGGTTGATCGGCATTCTTGTTCAACAGAACCGTGCCGGTTTTAAGGTCGGTCACGTAGGCCGCACGCGCCTGCGTGTCGAACGCAGCGGCGGGCAACGCCATGACAAGCGCAACAAGAAGGGCAAAACTCAGTCGAACGGCATGTGGCAGCATGGGCTCTTTCCGGATCAGTTGGTCACAGGATAGGCGTCGTCAAACCCGACACCCTTGATTTTCTTCATCAGCGCGGTGCGCTCGGATTTCGTGGCCGCCGGACCGACAACAACGCGCCAGAACTTCTTGCCGCTCGATTCCTGCGCCAGCACAGTGGGCACCATGCCTGCCTGCCGCATCGCGGTGGCGGTGTTGTTGGCGTTCTTCTCAACACTAAAGATACCGATCTGAATGAACGGCTTGTCCAGCGAAGATGCTTTGGCAGGCGTGGCAGGGGTCGCCGAAGGTTGGGTCACGCTGACCGTTGAGGTCGCGGCATCGTCTGCTTCGGCAGCATCAATCGCCGCAGCTGCCCCGGCGATGGGATCAAGCGATGTCGACTCCACCGTGCTGGGTGTCAGCGGACGGGCTGCCGCCTGTTGCTGCTCCGGCGCGGCCTCACGGCGCAACGCCGTCACGTTCAACTGTGCTGGCGCCCCGGCCAGCATCCCCAACGCTGCGGCAGCATCGGATGACACTTGCAACTCTGGGCCGGGATTGGCCCGTTCGCGGCGAAAGAGCGCGCCGATCACGAATTTTGAATTAGCCGTATTGCGGATGATCACACGCTCAGGCTCGCTTACATCAGGATGTGCGACCCAAACACCACCCAAGGACGGGCGACCATCCCAGAGCCCCATGTCGGTGACCTGAAAGACATCCGGTGCCTCGACATCGCGCTCCACCAAACGCACAGAGGATGCATCCCCCCCGGCGACAGTGGTGACCTCAGCCTCTGCGTCTGGTCTTGCCTTAAAGGGGTTAACGTCCTGCAACCCTTGGCAGCCACTGAGAAAAACAATAATCGTGCCAGCCCCGAATGCGCTGCGCAATCCCGCTCTTCCGCCTTCCCCAGAGAAATCCATGCCGTGCCCTTTGCCTGTCTGATGGCCACCGTAAAATGGTGCCCCGCCGGTTTTCCCGGAACTGCGCTGCCAAGACGGTCGTTGCCGCCTTGCGACATGTTAGCCCTTTGTCCGATGCAAGAAAAGCGCGCAGACGCATCTTCGGCGGAATTCCCCAGAAACTGGTACTTTCAGAATCGCGCAACGCATTGTAGGCACTATCTCTGTCGGAGGAGTGGCAGAGTGGTCGAATGCACCGGTCTTGAAAACCGACGTAGGTGAAAGTCTACCGTGGGTTCGAATCCCACCTCCTCCGCCAAGTTCCATTTATGTCATTCATAAATATGTAAATTTCCGCACACCACCCCGTCTAGAAAACGTCTGGTATGCTCGCGGGCCGCGCCTCGGTATCCTTCCCTGAACTGACGGCACGCAAATTTGTTTGCCCCTACCGGTCCCGATTCGGGGCAGCAGAGACTTCTGTTCCCTCGCCCCTCCAGCAAGCTTCTCTGCGTTGTGGATGCGCAGAAAGTGCTGCCCCATCTGGCCCCGGGGCCGATTGCGCACTGACCGCCTCGTGTTTGCGCAGACGTTGAATTTTCTCGGCCGGTATCAGGCCGGTCCAATGTCTCTTCTCACACTTTGTTCACACCTGCATGCAGGAGAACGGTAAGCATTGCGGCACCATAAGAGCGACGAACCCGACGTCGCTATTGGCGCGACCGTTGGCCAACAACACCCGATACCCCGAGCCTTTTGAGGGCGCAGACCACCGCCAGCCGCAGGCTAAACGCTGAGCCGGACAGCGCCACGGCGACGCGGGTATATCACGTGATGGGCTCAGGGCTTGTCATACCGCGTATCAGCTCGATCACCTTAGTCTCCAAGGGCAAGGATTTTGATCTCACCGTCCCAATGTTTTGCAAGCCGCTCCGCCGCGTGCCACGCCCGAAGACCTGACCGGCAGGCCAGAACGGCGCGTTGGTCTTGGTTTGGCTGGGGACCGTGCGGCCCAAAATCCGTGACTGCATGGCGCATCGCCAGCGGCAATTCCGGTCCCTGTTCTTCTTTTGCGCGCAGATCGACGAGAAAGTCAGTTGCCGCGATGTCTGCTTGCGCGATGAACGCCGGGTTCGGCGAAGGATCAGGGGCAGCATCGAACCGAAACCCGCCAAACCGCAGCGTGCGTGCATCATAGGTGACGAGCTGACCCAAAGCCGTCTGATCATCCGTAAGGATCGCCATCGCCATTTGCGCCTGTAGGCTGCCAATGACACCAACGCTTGGGCCTGACACGCCTTCGGTATCGCAAGAGCCTAACTGATCTGGCAGGTCGGGAAACACCGCGCGCAGCCCCGGCTGACCGCCGCAAAATCCGCCCACATAGCCCTCGAACCCGACAAGGCTGGCGCTGATCAGCGGCTGCCCAGTGTGCAGACAATGGTCCGACGCCACGTAGCTGGCCGCAAAGCTGTCGGCGCAATCGAGGACGAGGGTCATGCCGTCACACAGCGCCTCTGCCGTGGCAGGATCAAAGCGCTGCTGGATGGGATCAATCGTGGTGTCCGAGTTTAGTGCAGCCAAGGTGGCTGCGGCGATCCCGACCTTGGGTTGGCCGATATCGGCCTCACGAAAGAGCGTTTGGCGATGCAGGTTTGACAGGCTCACCACATCCGCATCGACGAGCCGGATATGGCCCACGCCCGCGCCCACAAGGTACTGTAAAACCGGGCTAGCCAAACCACCCGCGCCGACGACAAGAACCGATGCCGCAGCAAGCCGTTCCTGTGCGGCCACGCCCAAAACAGCGGTTTGACGGGCGTATCGGTTCATGTGCAGGCCTTGAGCCATGCCGTGACGCGAGCCTCCGGATCATCATGCAACGTGATGTCCGTGACGGCCGAAACGATATCCGCACCGGCAGCAAAAGCACCTTCGGCGCGCGCAACGCTCATTCCACCAATCGCAACAAGCGGGATGCGCCCCATACGTGCCTTCCAGAGCGTCAGCTTCTCGACGCCCTGCTGATGCCATTTCATTTTCTTGAGGATCGTCGGATAGATCGGGCCGAGGGCGACATAATCGGGCATCAACGCCAGAGCCCGCGTCAATTCCGCCTCGTCATGGGTCGAGATGCCCAGTTTCAGGCCGGTCGCTCGGATCTCATCCACATTGGCGTCGTCCAAATCTTCTTGGCCCAAATGCACCCAATCACATCCAAGCTCGATGGCCAGTTGCCAGTGGTCGTTGACAACCAACACGGCACCGTGGGCGCGGCTCAGATCGCGCGCCTCAAGGATCTGCGCGCGCAGCGCGTCCTGCGGCTGGTCCTTGATCCGCAATTGCACCAGCTTTATCCCTAGCGGCAACATGCGCCGCAGCCACGCGACATCGTCAAAGATCGGGTAAAAGCGATGTAGCGTCAAAGGAATGCCTTTCCGATAATGGGCGTAGAGGGGGCGGCCATATCCCGCGCGTCGATAGGATCGGCCTGCGCGGCCAGCGCGCCTGCCTCCACAGCATGTGCAAACGCTCTGGCCATCGCAACGGGGTCGCCCGCCTTGGCCACGGCGGTATTGAGAAGCACCGCATCATAGCCCAATTCCATCGCGTGCGCCGCATGCGACGGCAGGCCCAGTCCGGCGTCCACCACCAAGGGGATATCCGGAAAGTGCGCGCGCAGGCTGCGCAGCCCGTAGATGTTATTTAGGCCAAGCCCCGTGCCGATGGGCGCGCCCCAAGGCATAAGGACCTTGCAACCGACCTCTACTAAGCGCTCGCACAGCACCAGATCCTCGGTGCAATATGGGAAGACCTCGAATCCATCCTCGGCCAACAGTGCTGCGGCCTCGACCAGCCCGAAGGGATCGGGTTGCAATGTGTCGGCATTGCCGATGATCTCCAGCTTGATCCAGTTGGTATCAAAGAGTTCGCGCGCCATGTGCGCTGTGGTCACCGCTTCGCGAATCGAATGGCAGCCAGCGGTGTTGGGCAAGACCGCAACGTCCAGTTGCTGGATCAGCGACCAAAAATCCTGCCCTGCCTGCTCACCGCCGGCCTCGCGGCGCACCGACACTGTGGCAATACCCGCCCCCGACTGCTGAAACGCGTCTGCTAGAATGGCAGGGGATGGGTACTGAGCGGTGCCCAACATCAGGCGGGAATCGATCGTGGTGCCATAGAATGTAGGCATCTCAGCCCCCCTGCCGTGGGGCGACGATCTCGACCCGGTCGCCGTCTTGCAGGGCCTGTTGTTCCCGCAGGGTTTTAGGAACAAAGGCCTCATTCACCGACGTGGCCACCTTCGCGTCGCCTTTCCCAAGCTCAGCGAGCAACGCCGCCAATGTGGGCGCGTCACTGTTCATCATCTCACCGTTCACGATGATCTTCATACCAAACCTCCGGCGTTTTGCCCTCCAGCACCAGATCCGCAGTCATCCGCGCCAGGGCGGGCGCCAGCAGAAATCCGTGCCGAAAAAGGCCATTTGCGTAAATCCGCTCGCCGACCCGGCGAATACGTGGCTGGTTGTCCGGAAAGGCGGGCCGCGCATCGACGCCGATTTCCAGCAGTTCCGCCTCGCCAAACGCAGGATGCAAGGCGTAGGCAGCGTTCATCAGCTCCATGACAGATCGCAGGGTGGCCCGGTTGCGGTCGCCACTCTCAAGCTGTGTCGCACCCAGCATAAAGACCCCATCGCCACGAGGCACGATATATAGCGGAAAGCGCGGGTGCAGCAGCCGAACCGGACGCGAGAGCGCGACATCGGGGCAGCGCACCACCAGCATCTCGCCCTTGACGCCGCGCAGGTCAGGGAGCGTGTCACGCGCGGCCAATCCGCGGCAGTCTATGACCTGTCCCCGCAACACACTTTCAAAGGCGACCCCGGCCTTCGTCAGCCGGTCATACAGTCCGATCATGGTCGCACGAGGGGCGAGATGGTTCTCATTGGGTATGAACAGCGCCTTGGAAAACCGCTCGGCCAAGTGGGGTTCGCATGCTTCGATCCCGGCGCGATCCATGGGCACGGCGGACGGCACGCGGCGCCCGAATGTTGTCAATTCGCTCTGATCGCGCCCCAAGGCCACAACCAACGTCCCATTCCGGGTCACCGTCGCACCGTGGCTTTCCCACCAATCCGCAGCCTCGCGGCCGTGATGAACGACGTTTGGCTCCGCGCTCACGCCCTCGCATTCGGGCGCCAACATGCCTCCCGCCCACCACGAGCAGGCGTGGTCGCCGGGCGCTCCATTGGGATCACTGACCGTGACCTGCGCACCGCGCAACGACAGTTCCGCAGCCATCGTCAAGCCGCACACGCCGCCGCCGAGTATGGTGAAACGATCGCTCATCCCCAAAGCGCGTGGAAATGGTGAACCGGCCCATGGCCGTGTCCAACGTTTAGGTCATCCGCCTGCAATATCGCGGCATTCAGCCAGCTGTGGGCGCGGGCAACAGCGTCCTGCATCGACATGCCCTGTGCCATGCATGCAGCGATGGCCGAGGAGTAGGAACACCCCGTGCCGTGAGTGTTTCGTGTATTCACGCGAGGTGCAGAAAAGGACCGCGCACCAGTGCTCGACACCAGAGTGTCTTTGCAGATCTGTCCATCCGCATGCCCGCCTTTCATCAGTACTGCGCCAACGCCCAGTTCCAATAGCCGTTGAGCCTGCTCTTGGGGTGTGCCCGCACCGGCGAGCTTTTCGGCTTCCGGCAAGTTGGGAGTAATTAGCGTTGCGCGACCGAACAGTTCAGACTTTAGCGCATCAATCGCGCTATCGGCCAGCAGCGTGTCGCCCGATTTCGCGACCATGACGGGATCAAGCACCACGGGGCCGTCATATCCCGCCAAGGCATCAGCGACCACCTTGATCAGCGACGGTGTGCCCAGCATCCCGATCTTGATCGCGCCAATCTCTATATCACTGAGGACCGCTTCGATCTGCGCTGCCACGACCGCGTCGGGAATGGCGTGAATTGCTGTGACAGATTGCGTGTTTTGCGCGGTCACCGCTGTAACGACCGAAGCGCCGTAGACGCCCATCGCCGAAAACGTTTTCAGATCGGCCTGAATGCCCGCGCCACCACCGGAATCCGAGCCTGCAATCGTCAGCGCCTTTGCAACCATGGCACCGCCCTTGGCGTTCAGGGTCAGGACAGGAATGAGGGTACGACCAGAACGAACGCTGTGTCCGCTAGCTGTTCCCTCCGCCGGTCCTAACCGGTTCAGGTTCAATGGGTTCGCGCATTGCGCATCTCAGCCCTGACAAGGGCACCCCAACAGATTTCAATGGATTAGTAGATCTGCGTGATTGCTTCGTCAAACAGATATACTGCAACCAAAGAACCTGCCGCCACACTCTTGGCGCTGGTCCGAGTTCCCACCGGGAGCGCGTTGGCGGACCTACTCAATCACCAATACGGCGAGGAAGTTTCGCCCTTGTCTCGCGATCTGCGAATTCGTCGAGATAAGATTATGTACATGATGTGGATTGGCAATTCAGATCTGCATTGACCAGCCCCCCGCGGCGTCCCATGTTAGCTATGACAATTAAGAAAGCCCGCATGCGCCTGATCGCCTTTATCCTTCTGACCAACCTTATGGCATTGGTCTCATCTCCGCATTTTGATGCGGCTGGGATGTCGATGCATGAATGCCCGTCCTGTCAAGAGGCGATGGTCGAAATGCAGGAAGCCGAGGCGGGTAAAATGCATCAGGGACCGTCTTGCGCGGATATGTCCCTTTGTGCCCCCATGGCTCTTATTTCTGGTGTTTTCTCACAACGCGACGGAGTGTACCTTGGCCATCGCCACGCATGGCCCGATGCATATAAAGGCGCATCCATTCGCTTGGCACTAGACCTGCCACCTCCCCGCGCCTGATCCTTCTCTACTGCGTCCCGGGCTGACATTCGTCCGCCCTAAATGAGAACGCGCAGCACGAGGGTTGCGCAGGACAGGAAAATATCATGAAAAATACGCTCCTTGCCGGGGCTGCGGTCATTGCTGTAGCACTTGGTACATATACTTATACCCGTCTTACCGACCACGATCTGTCGGCAGGCCAAGCATCGACGCCCACTCAAGGCGCGGCTATGGTCGCCGTCACCCTACCCAAGAGTCTTTCGCCCGAGGCTTCTATGGGAAAACGGGCATTCGATGCGGTCTGCGCTGATTGTCACGGCGCAAATGCCGCGGGGAAACTGGGATTTGGACCGCCGCTGATCCACAAAATCTATGAGCCGTCACACCACGGGGATATGGCTTTTCAGATGGCTGCACAAAATGGCGTGCGTGCGCATCACTGGAAGTTCGGGGACATGCCGCCCCAGCCTCAGGTCACCCGTGCTGATGTTGGCTCTATCATTGCTTATGTCCGTGAAGTGCAACGTGCAAATGGGATTAACTGATATGAATTTGACACGACGCAATTTCTGCGCTGGTCTTGCCTCTACCCCGCTGGTCCGCCCTGCTTTCGCCCAAGACATGCCGCTGTTGACGGCCAAAGAGGCCATGATCCAGCTTGCTCCAGACAGCTATCCCGCCACGCCGGTCTGGAGTTACGACGGCACGATCCCCGGTCCCATGATCCGCGTTGCGCAAGGCAGCCGGTTTGAACGGCGACTGGTCAACACTCTGACTGTTCCCACCTCGATCCACTGGCACGGCATTCGAATAGACAATGCGATGGATGGCGTCGCGGGGCTGACGCAAGAGTCAGTACCGTCTGGGGAAGGCTTCGATTATGCCTTCGATCTGCCGGACGCCGGCACCTATTGGTATCACGCGCACACCAATTCCATGGAGCAGGTAGCGCGGGGCCTTTCCGGTGCGCTGATCGTCGAAGAACCGACACAGCCGGACGTTGACGGCGATGAAGTTCTGATGATCGACGACTGGTTGATCGACCCGGACACCGGGCGGTTCGTCGACAACTTTGCGGCTCCGATGGCACGGAGCCATGGCGGCCGCATCGGCAATCTGGTGGGGGTGAATGGGCGCTACAACTACAGCCTCCCGGCGCGGCAGAACGACCGGCTGCGCTTGCGGCTGATCAACGCGGCCAATGCGCAAATCTTTGGACTTAGACTTGAGGGGCTGAGGGGGTGGACGATCGCTCTCGACGGGATGCCTCTTGCGGAACCAGAGCCGGTGTCGAACACGCTTGTCCTTGCTCCCGCGCAGCGCATAGACCTGATCGTGGACGTCACCGCCGAGAAAGACGCGCCAGCCGGGCTTCTTTTTGCCGCTTCCGACGACAGCTGGCGAGCGCTGGTGGAATTCACGGTCACGGGGCGTGCGGCCTCGGTTCACCGAGACCTGCCTGCGCCCTTGCCATCCAACCCACGAATGGACACCCCCGGAATCGACGCGGCCCGTGTCTTTGACATGCCCCTTCAAGGTGGCGCCATGCGCGGGCTGGAGAGCGCCTCCTTCAACGGACAGATCATGGGCTGGCAAGATCTGGTCCAGAACGGCCAATTCTGGGCACTGGCCGGACAAGCAGGTATGGGGAAGACGCCCTTTGCCACCCTGTCACTCGGAGAAACGGCGCGCATCCGCATGACGAACGACACGATCTTTCCGCATGCTATGCACTTGCACGGGATGCACTTCCGGGTGCGTAACGCAGACGGCACCACTGGACCGCTGCGGGACACGGTACTGGTGATGCCGGATCAGACGACCGAGATCGCATTCGTCGCGGATAATCCGGGAAAATGGCTGTTGCATTGTCACATGTTGGGGCACGCCGCCTCGGGCATGACCAACTGGATTACGGTCTCATGAGGTGGCTTCTCCTGCTTGCAGCGGCGCTTTCCGGTGCGGCTTACTCTGTCGTGGCAGAAGAAGGCATGGATGGCGCTGCGCTCTACCAACAGAACTGCGCCTCTTGTCACGGGACCAAACTTGAAGGTCAGCCAGACTGGCGTAGCCGTGGCACTGATGGACGACTTCCTGCACCGCCCCATGATGTCACGGGTCACACATGGCATCACAGCGACGACATCCTGTTCCGCATTACGCGGGATGGGACGGCCGCAGTTGTCGGCGACGACTATGAAAGCAACATGCCGGGCTTTGGCAATACACTGAAGGATGAGCAAATCCACGCCATCCTCGAATACATTAAATCCACATGGCCGGACCGTGAACGCGCCTATCAAGAGGCGATCAGCGGAAAAAAATAGTCGGAAAACGTCGACTTTATGGGAACCCTCCAACGCTGGAAGGTTGTTTTACCTTCAAACAGACTTGGAGGTGCCGATGGCTTATTCGCGCTTTTTCCTGATGATCGCCGTTTCTACGGTGCTTATGTTCGGATTGATGTATCTCAACACCTATCTGATCAGCCATGTCTTCTGGTCAGAAACACGCGCCTACATGGCGATTGTTATGGGATCGGTCATGGCCTTTGTCATGTTGGCGTTCATGCTGGGCATGTACAAGAATCCCATACTGAATATCGCTATTTTCGCCGGCTCCCTCGTGGTCTTCGCCGGGGCGCTCTGGCTGGTTCGCAGCCAGGTCACGGTGCAAGACCGCGCCTACATGCGGGCGATGATTCCGCACCATTCGATTGCGATTATGACTTCCGCGCGCGCGGACATCACCGATCCGCGAGTACGAACCATGGCCAATGACATCATTTACGCGCAGGATAAGGAGATCGCCGAAATGCGTTACTTGATCGCGGAGATTTCGGCAAATGGCGAAGCTGCTGCAAGGGCGGTATCACCAGAACCTCAGTTGAAGACCGCACAAGAGGCATTGGCCAGCGAAGTCGTCGACACAGTCGACCCGGAATTCCTGTCAGAGGGAGACATCGCTCAGGTCTTCGCGGATGTCCCGGTGTGTGGCTTCGCATACACTGAAACCAGCCCGCCAGTGCTTGTGTCCGGCAACGACACCGCTCTGATCAAGATCAGCGGCGACCTCGTGCGTCTTGACGGCGACGATGATCGCTTTGCAGCAAGCCCTATTTCCGTCGAGCTACGCCAAACAGACAACAATGATCTTCACGATCTGATCATAAGCGCTGGCCCGAGCTACTCGGCGGGTTTCCGTGGCCACTACAACTGCACAAGCTGACGGTTCATTCATGCCACAGAATGCGACTAAAGCCGCCACATTCTATCGCAGGGTAATGCCGGATCATTCCTGCCCCTACGGTCTGAAATCCAAGAATCTGCTGGAGTGCCGCGGCTATCAAGTCGATGAGCATCATCTCCTAAGTCTGATTTCTATCCGGCATATTCCGGTGCTGCGATTGAGGTGAAGGTCGCAGTGATCAGCAGGATCAAGACGAAAGCCGCCATTTCCCACCGAATGGATTTCCGCAACGGTTTACCGTCTCCGGTTTCAGCAAACATCGGCGTCAGACGCAGTTTGTTCAGGCCAGCAAGCCCGAGCAGAAGAGCCACGACGATCAATTTCAGCGCTAGGAACTGGCCCCAAGTCTGGGTCAAGACCGCGATGGGATCACCCGCTAGGATCACAAGGATTGCAGCACCGGCACCAACAAGTAGCCCCACCATCAACAGCGCGGCCTGCCCGAACTGCTCAACAGTGCGCACTGCTCCCGCGCCGCCCCGGCCGACCATGTCATATAGCGGAAAAAAACCACCGATCCAGAAACTGGCCGCAAGGATGTGGATGACAAATAGCATTGACATTGCGACCCTTGGATCGCTGGTTGCATGTCCGCGTAATGCAAAACTGATGACCACAAGGACAACGCCTAGAAACGCGACAGATCGTGTCCAACTGCGGTTGAGCTTGATGCCAGCGATGGCTGCAAGCCCCATAATACCTACCACAGTAGAAACCCCAAGCGGGCTGGACACCGCAACCTGAAGCATGATGGGATCAAACGCACCGCCAATGCTCCCAAAAAAGAATGCAGCGCGTAGCGGGATGTTCAGCGCGCTGAACACCACGCCCGCCACAGCAGACCATGCCGCAAGCCGCCTAAGGCGACCGCTTGCAACGCTATCCAGCTCCGCAAGGAGCCAGAGATTGATGACGGAGCCCGCCGCAAGCAAGACAGTGACATACATCCCCGCCTTGACGAAGATCGAGGCGATCTGCACCGGTTCCAGTGCGGCAATAGCTCCGCCCATGATCAGTTCGCGACCTTGAACGCAAAACTGCCTTTCATCGGGTGGCCGTCTGGCGACATGCCGCGCCAGTCGACCTTATAGTTGCCCGGCGCGAGCTTTGGCAGCTTGCCTTCCCAAATTTTGACAGCCCTGTTCGCAGCCGGGCCATTGATTTTGTATGTCTTACCGTCAGGCGCCTTCATGGTGACTGTGGTGATCTTCATGGGATCGGTGAACATCAAGTGCAGTACCTTAGTGTCCGCCCCCACCGTCTGGCCATTGCCCGGCATGGTCATCATGCCTTTGCCATGTGCGAGCGCAGCCCCCACACTCAGAGCGAGGCCGATCGAAAGTGCCGCCGAGGTAAGCATGTTGCGAATTTTCATTGGATAGTTCCCTTTGGTTGGTTGGAGTTAAAAAGGCTGCGCCCCTCCTCATCACCATCGCTTTACAAGGACAGCTAAGGAGAGGGACGCAGGAAAATCAGAACATGAAGTTGATGCCCACCACGCCGGTCAGATCATCGACTTCGTGGCCCTGATTGCGCAGGATGTCGGCCGTCCCGCCAAAGGCGCGTTCATAGTTCACGCCAATATACGGGGACACGCTGCGTCCAATTAGATCGTAGCTCAGGCGCAATCCCAGTTCGACTGTAGCGCCCCCTGCGGTGGCTCCTCGTCCGGGATCGTCCGCCAGTGGCAAATCAACCGCGATGGACGGCGTCAGGATCAGACGGTTGGTCAGAAGACCTTCATACTCCACTTCCGCCCCGATGTAGGGATACTTGGAGACGTAGAGTGCCGCCTCGACCTCGAACCACTGTGGCGCGAGGCCAGTCAAACCCAAAGCGCCATAATAGCGTTCGGGCGCACCATCCGGCGTCGACGCCGCAACCCCGATGAAACCATCGAAAAAATCTGATATCGGCTTCTGAACACGGATCTGGTTGTCCATCTCCTCAATGTCGCCGCCCTCGATCTTGGCCCCTTCACTCTTCCAGACCAGACGCAGTTCATCATTGCCGACCCAGGCATCGAATTCCCAAGCAAAAGAGTCCTCCTGATCGCCGATCCGGTATTCAAGCTTGTCCGTGCGCACGCCCCAGACGGTCGGAGAAACGCCCAACTCTGCCAGTGCGCCAGAGGCAAAAGGAAGCGCGAAAAGCGGCCCGCATACTGCTCCAAGTAGTAGATTTTTCATGTTGTTTTTTCCTTTGAAAAGCGCGCCCATTAGGACGGGCCTCCTTCAACGATGACCTTGCGGAACATGCCGCCGGCCATGTGGTAGGAGAGGTGACAGTGAAAGGCCCACTGACCCGGCGCATCGACTTCGGTCTCGGTGTAAAGGGTCGTGCCGGGGGCCACGCTAACCGTGTGTTTCACGGGGTCGTATGCGCCCTTGCCGGTGTCGATGATCGTCCACATGCCATGCAGGTGCATCGGGTGCGCCATCATGGTCTCATTAACGAACTTGAACCGAACACGTTCGCCGTACTTCAGACGGATCGGGTCGGCATCTTCGTATTTGACGCCGTCAATCGACCAGATGTAGCGTTCCATGTTTCCGGTCAGGCGGATCTCGATCTCCCGCGTCGCGGGGCGGTCCCGATAAAGCGGCTTGCGTGCGGTCAGATCCTCGTAGCCAAGAAACTTGCCACCATTGGCCGCTGTCGGGATCAGGCCACTACCCGGTGCATAGAATTCGGCACCAGTTGCACCCTCTGACGGAACCACTGGAATACCACCGGACATATCCATGCCACCCATATCCATGCCACCCATATCCATGCCACCCATATCCATGCCGCCCATATCGTGTCCGGAATGATCCATCCCGGACATGTCCATGCCGCTCATGTCGTGGCCGGAATGATCCATGCCCGACATATCCGATCCGCCCATGTCCATACCCGCATGATCCATGCCAGACATCATGCCGCCCATATCCGCCATGGTGAGCAAAGGTTTGGGCCGCATTTTGTAGTATGGGCCGACCATACCCGCGGCCGGGGCCAAGGTGCCGCGCACCATTGCCGTCCGGCCTGCGCTTTCCCCGATGATCGAATAGGCTTTCGCCTCGCGCGGCTGGACGATCACATCATAGGTTTCAGCCACAGCAATGCGCAGTTCATCCACAGCCACCGGTTTCACATCATTTCCGTCAGCCTGAACCACCGTCATTTTCAGCCCCGGCAGGCGCACGTCAAAATAGGTCGTGGCCGAAGAGTTTATCAGCCGTAGGCGAACCTTCTCACCGGGCTTGAAGATGCCAGTCCAGTTCTGGTGGGTGCTTGCCCCGTTGATTAGCGGCGTAAATCCCTGCACGTCTTCGATGTCCGTGGGCATCATACGCATCGCGCCCCACATCTTGCGGTTCTCAAGCGCGGCCTTCAGCCCGATGGCACCGGCGTCTTCGATCAGATCCTGTGCGGTGCGCTGAGCACGGTTATAGTAATCGGCAGACGATTTGAGATTGCGGAAGATCCGCGACCCACTGTGAGGATGCTTGTCCGTCAACTGGACTACGTAATCGCGGTCCGCATGCACGGTCTCGCCACCCTTTGGCGCTATTACGATGGCTCCGTAAGCGCCGTCAGGCTCCTGAAAGCCTGAGTGGCTGTGAAACCAGTAAGTGCCCGCTTGCTCGATCGGAAAGCGGTAGGTGAAGGTCTCGCCCGGTTTGATGCCATTAAAGCTGATACCCGGCACCCCGTCCTGCTGGAACGGCAGGATCAGGCCATGCCAATGGATAGAAGTGCTTTCGCGCAGATTGTTCTTAACGCGAATGACAACATCTTCCCCTTCCTGGAAGTTCAGGATGGTCGGGGTCTGACTGCCATTGTAGCCAATGCCCTTCTTCTTGAAGGTGCCGGTATCGATCCGGATCTTATCGACAGTAATGTCATAAGTGCCAGCCTGAGCAGGTGCGCCCAGAGCAAGCCCCAGCATGACGGCCAAGGACCGCAGAAAATTTGTGTGTTTCATGTGTTTTCCATGGGCGTAGACCAGCGACTGGTCACGCAATGAGAAGGTCACTGCAAAGACAGTGAAGGTAAGGAGAAAAGGTTCAGATGCGCCTTGGGCTTAGGCCGAGACAGGCGGCATATGATCGGATCGCCGGGCGCGCCTGCACAGGCGACACCGCAATCCTCGCCGGACAGGCGATGTCAGACCAACGGAGGCCGCAGTTGGGACAGAAAAACGGATTGCAAAGCCATCTGCGGCTCCGCAGGATTCAGATCGGCACTCCGAGGCGCCTTCACTAGGGCTGGGACAGCGTTGCCCGCGAACTGGTCCGTGCAGGCAACGCTGGCGCAATGCAAAAGCCCTAAAGGCTTGCTTTTCTCTTCAGAGGCGAAAGTGACCTCAGCGCCCTGATCTTGAGCATAGGACGTTTCTTCACCGTGCATGCGTTGCGCCGACGGATCCGCGCAATGCTCGGGCATCGACATCCCATGCGCAAATGCACTCGTAACAACGAGATGCAACGCAACAAGAACGATGATAAGACGACCGATCACAAGGCTTTCCTCTATCCTTCCCCCTTAGACACAACGAGCCGACATTCCGTCAACAACGAAAGTGGCTTCCAGTAGGTGGAAACTCACGCAAATGTGATTGAGCGACGAAGGGCAGCTTTCGTTGGTTCTTCAACACGGACGGCGAACACGCGCTGACGTAGCACTTCCTCAACGTAGTGGATTCATCCCGAAAAATGCTGCGCCAATCGGCAGCTCAAGAAGCCTGTATCCTCCTTTCAAAAGGCAATCTGGCCAGACACGCTGTAGCAGCAGCATTGTCTATCGGTCTGGCATTTTTTGATGTTTGGTTTGGCCTCACCAGAGTTTCCGGATCTTCGCGGCCTCAATGAGAGGGTCCGCGCAAGATCTGGAAATCAGGTGAGAAGGCAGCGGTCAGAGCATATCAGGTATTTACGCTACATGACTTGCAGCTCTTTACCCCAGTCGCCACGGTTTGCGGCGCAATGACACGACGATCTTCTTGCTGCCCTATGTCGCTTGCGCCACCAGATCACGCTTATTGGTCTGTTTCAGCCAAAATTTTGCATTCGGCTAAAACCATTATAATTCGGCATGTTAAGCGCCTATAGCAAAACTAACCCCGTTTCATGGCAAACAAAACCGGGGGTTTTGGCATAACTACGCCCGTATAGACAAGACACACTGTTCCGACAACCAATTGTTGGCCACCATGACCACCTAACCCATTGTTATTGTGTACGGTGAAGAATGAACCGGCCGTTAGATTGGCCATTTCACAAGCAATATAGGTCCATTCGGATGCGGCACGGAACAGCGGATTGAGACTTGCCAAGTCCTGGAGGATCTTTTGCAAACGAAAAAAGCCGCCTTTTCAGGCGGCTTTACATAATTTGAGGTGGTGGAATTAGAGTATCACCATCCATCCAGCCGGCATTAACTACTTGACATAGCTACCTAAAAAGACTAATATCAGGTAACTTCTTCGGAGCTGTTGTGGGTTCGACTCCAGTCGTCGCGCTTTTGCCCCTCGCCATTTTTACTATGGCACTCATCAATATGGTGGGAGAAAGGTTCAAAGGTGAAAATATGAATACAAAATCGACGATCACAACTACGTTCTATACGTCTCTACGCAAACTTGCAGGCAACGTCCTGATCATGACAGCGGCTTGGGGCATTAGTTCGACGGCAGGGGTAGCCGAGCTACAGCTATAGAGAAAGCCGCGTCTTCGGACGCGGTTTTCTACTTTTGGGACTTCGGAGTGAGTTCGCAAGCGACTTGTAAGGCCCCTTATGTTAAGTGAAGAGATCCAGTTCGAGAATGCTGCCCCGGTAGAAGTCCACACCAATCTCGGCCCTGGATAATACGGGACGAATTCCTCGCCGCTTCAGTCGCCCAACAACCTCCCCTACCCGAAGGCCATAGCGCTCTGCGATCTGCGCCGGATGAATGTACCGGTCCTTGAAGTCAGCGAGGATCACAGGGTCGAACCTTGGAATTTTCCGGTCACCGCTGGGTCCGGCTATCCAGTGAACGGGCAAGCTTACCTCCTCCCCACAGCGGTCCGTCAAGAGCCACCCGACGTCCCTTGGAATCTTAAGTGCCCCGAAGGCAGCCATTGGCGAAAAGCCTTCCGTACAGACTGCTACTTGCCGGTTGACCTCAACCGGATCTACGCGAAGTGCGGCCACCCCGTTCTGACCAGTCCGGCGGAAAACACGTTCGAGAAAACCGCCGAGTATCATGTGCACCACGGTAACGGCCGGCACCTTGGCTTTCTCTGCGACCTTCGAGATCGGCGCGAACCCGTCGGCCTCAACATCCATTTCAACCGCTTTCGCATGGAGCTCGCCAACCAGCTTGGTGATCTCTTCGCTATCTACGGCTTTCTGGGTCCGCCCCCTTGTTCCTGGCCTCCCGTAGTAGATGGGAGTGAGCAGTCGGTCGGAAAAGAGCTGATCGACCAGGGGGCGAGCACAGCCCAGCGCATGAGGCAGTGAAATTACATGCACCATCCGCTTCACGCGACCAGCGACGTCACGCCCTTCTTGTGCTGGGATCGTATAGTGGGAAGGCGCGTCCTCAGGTATCATCCCTGCAGCAACCAACACGTCATTTAGGGTCCGAGAATCCAGATCTTGCTCGTGGGCCAATGAAGCGACCGTATGGAGCTGACGCTCGCAGAGTTTCTCCCCGAGCACGTTGGTTCCAGCTGACAGAGCGATATTTTCGATGATAAAAGCGCGTAAGATGCGCGCAATGTCGCCCGGCTCTTTATTTGAATTTGGATATGCGAGAGCCTTGTAAAGGCATCCGAAGATCCTTTGAGCGCCAGGGGTACCGTTGGCATTGTCGAATTGTCTGAGCTGCACGTCCAGCGCCTCCCGGATCCGAACTTCTCCACCGGAAGTGAATTCGAAGCCGAGGCGACCAGCGTGATCCCAGTCATTAAAGGTCAGCTCCGGCAACCTTTGCCCTGGTCCGTACGCGATTAGTGCCCCCAGAAGCTCGGACGCTCGGACCGACTGCTCCAGTGACTGCGCATCCAACCAATCGGGACCAGCTTTCCCGTTAAGGCGGTTGATGACGTATTTCTGAAGAGGGGATATCGAGCGTTTTGGGCTTTGAGCAATCAGCGCCTCAAGTTGCTCACCCCGCTCGGGTACACGGCAGTCAAGTTCGTGAAACGGATCGTCCCATCTTTTTTTGGTCCGACGCACCAGGGCGATTTTGTGGCGGGGGCACGTTCTTACAACTGACAATGTCCATTGCCAGCGACCGCGACGCCCGGCCCCACGGTCATCCTCTGCAAGACAGGCTGGGCAAAACATAGTGTGAGGGTTCGCTAAGAACTCCGCGGTGACCAGCTCACCACGGAGAACATAGGTCCGCCCCCCGAGCGGCACCGGAGCGTTGGCGCGCAAATCGCCAATGGGAACACCGGAGAGCTCAGCCAAACGGCTAAGTGCCTCTTCCTTATTAGAAACCATATCCTCAGGCTCAAATTCGAGATCGCGGAGAAACGGAATTAGTCGGCCACCAGTGTGTATCCCAGCCAGACGTGCCGCATAAGACAGCGGGCTTTCCTCCGGGTCGAATGGGACGTGGGGCGCGAGCATCATCACGCCCCTCCCCAATGCTGCGCCTCAACCAAATTGATTTTGGCCCAATGGCGAGCAAGGAAAACGTTCTGCCCCATGCCACAGCCTTCCTGCATCCCCCAGCTCTCGGCGAAATGCCTGATCGCCAATTCATTCGCATCGTCCAGAGCTGCCGCTTCGAGCGCCGCAAGAATGTTCTCGATGCAACGACCAAAACGGTTGCGGCTGGCGTGGACCAGCCGATCCACGAGATCTTCTTCAGAGGGTGGCTGCATGCCGGCTGCATTGCAGAAATTGGCGATGACCTTCGTGAGCGCTTTCCGATCGGAAGTCGGTGAGACATCAGCAAGCGGCAACCGCCAATAGCGACGCGTGACTTGCGCATCGCAGGATGCAATCTGCCACAGGCTTTCGATGCCGCTCAGCACTACACTGACCGCCCCCTTGCCCTGCATCAGGTTGCGAAGGATCTTTAGGGATACGTCGACCTTGTACTTGCTCCCGGCACCGAACAGATCATGCGCCTCGTCGATCCATAAGACAGCGGTACCGCGTAGTTGAAAATGGTGCCGAACTTTCCGCATAATGTCGTATTCGGTCTCAGACCGGCGCGGGACCGAGGGATACCCACTGGCCTTAAGAATTTCGATCCCGAGGCTCTTCGCAGTCGCCGGGCTTGGCACCCGAACTCCGACCCACGGTTGATGGGAAGGATCGCGTGGCTGCAACGCGGGATGGGTCTTGAGCCCATGAAGGACCATCGAAGTTTTCCCGCCACCGGCGGGCTCGACCACGGCGATACCGCGCGCATCGCCGGCCTTGTTATAAAGGCGGGGCTTTGGGATTGGTTCTCCCTGTTCATCTCGTTGCAGCAGCCGGTCCAGATAGCTCCTGAACTGTGCGTCCCGCGGCGTCGAGAGATACCTATCTCGCAGCCGATCCACGACTGCGAGTTTTTGGTTAATGTTGATGTTTGGTGCATTCATGGTCATTCGTCCTCCAGGATCCAATCGTCGCCATCGTCAGCCCCATGATCGGCATCGCCAGGCTGATGATCGGAAAATTGGAACGCTTGGAGATCGCCGGAAGAGGTTTCCCCTACGTCATGCTGATTATTGTTGTCTGGGGCCTCCGAAGTCGCTGATGCGGCCGTTGGAAGGCTTGTTCCCCAGCTATCTCGGTCCTCATCATAGGGGCTCATTGGCTCCATCTCAGAGGTCTTGAAACCGATGAACAGGCGGTCTTCTTCGTAGTCCATCCGCTTTTCGGTCCAGTCCTCCATGATGAGTCCGACACGGGTCATGGCGGCGCTGTTGGTTTCCTTGATGTATTCGATCGCCTGGCGGACGACCGCGAAGTTAACCTCGGCACCCTGAGCGTTCTGCGCTCGGATTTCCGCAGCGGCGTTGATCCATTCCTCTGCAGAGACCCCCTGATACCGATCAAAGACTGCAGGGACCTCACACCACCGTCCATTTAGCTCGACCCAGATGGCGCCGATATCCTCTGGATACCAACGGATGGCGACCTTACGACCTGCCGACTTGTTCATGAAACGACCCAGAATTTTCGAATGATAGCGGACCCCCAAGATGGTGATGCCCTTATTGGTCACGGTGCGCTCCCGCTCGTGGCCAAAAATCAAACGTCGACGCCTAAGGTCGGGCGGAGTTTGAACCCCGAATTTCTCTACCAGCCGATTCCAGCAAGCGAGCGGCGTCTCACCGTTCAGTCCGCTATGCGGCGTGCGGTGATACACATCGACGACGTAACGAACCAAGACCGTGCAAAACTCTTCCGGGTTGAGGGCGGCGCGTTTTGAGGAGTCATAGTCTCCCCGCTCGACGCTGTTACTAAAGGTGCGCCCGCTCAATCTTGGCATAAGCTGCGTTGCGAATGTACCGAATACCCGCTCGATGCGCCCCTTCAGATGCGGGTCGCCGGCCGGGCAGTACTCTAACGTGATCCCAAGATCCGAGGTACGGGCTTGGATCAGAGCCGAGGTGTTGTAAGCCGCGCAATCCGTAACGATGACTGAGGGCCAGCCGAATTGGTTCCAGGGAGTTAGGCTACCGCAGGCATCTCCCCAAACACCCTTGTCCCGCATCATCATCTCAATTACGCGCAACGCACTTTGCGAGTTCGGCGTACGCGATATGACCATCCCGACAATGCAGCGGGTTGCGCAACAGATAGCGACGGTGATCCACCAGCGTGCCTTCTTTTTGTCGAGACCAAGTTTCTTCTTTTCCTCTTCGGTCAGATAGTGAAACAACCCGCCTTCCGCCGTGAGGGTTATGGCTTCGGCCTCCCATTCATCGAACTCGACCCTTTGCATTGGCCGCTCAACTTGGAGCCCCTTGCCTACAGGCGCGAACTGCCGGTTCGCAGCTTGGCGACCGTGCCGTGTCAGTGTCATGTCGAAGGGGTTGAGCTTGCGTATCGCTTGGCGCACAGTCTCGCGCGATGGACAGACAATTTCGGGCTTGCCCTCAGCCCGACGTCGCTCGTTTTCTTCGATAAAGGCGGTTTTGACTTCACCGAAGATAATGTTCTGGGAAGGCCGCTGGTCGTCGAGGTATTTACTGACAACCTTACCCATAAGCATCAACTCGTCCGCGGTCATCCGACGGTCGCGGTTTCCGCGTTCTTCGGTCTTGTCGTAAAGACCTGCAAGACCGAAACGCCGTTCTTTCCTCTCCCATTCAAGCACGGTTTTTGCGCCCAGCTTTTTAGGCACAACGAGAAATTCGCGGTCCTCCTCGGGCTGATCTTTCTCCATGAGTTCACCCGCACGCACTTTAATAGTTCCAAGCACAGGTTTGACAGTCGTCGCTACCCGAGTGACGTTGTTGTTCTCGTCGTCGAGGAGTTCTCTGAAAGCTTGCACCACCGCCAAACGCATACTTGCCTTTCTCTGCGCGTTGGCGCCGCGCAGCGAAAGGAGCTCGCCGTTTGGCAAAGTACGCTGCCGCAGATGCTCAGGCTGATGCTCGTTCGGAGTGCACGCGAAATTGCCGACTGAAAGATAGCGACTGATTTCGGCGTTGGTCATAACCTGAGGCACGCCTGCCCCTTTAGCTGCAACGAAAATGTGCCCCTCCTCTCGGGTCTGAAAGTATCGGTGAGGCTGCCCCCCGATGACGATGCCGTCGTATTCGGAAAAAGAAAATTTGGGCTGTACGGGGCTGGGTTTGGTGGCGATCATTTGAAAATCCTCCGGCAGACGTACGCCTCATGGGCGATACGGACCTTGATGACGAGTTTGAGTTCGTGGGAGCGGATCAGACGAACAACGGCCCGGAAGCCACGCGCACCAAGATTGATGGCATCGACCAAATCCTGAATTTGAACCGAGGCGACCATTTCGTTCACGATCCTGCGTGCAGCCGCATCAGCCTCAGGGTCAGGACGGCGCATTTCGTGCAACATCTCGGCGTTGAAGAGCTCGACCGGATCGAGATCCCGCTCGGTCATAATGATCACTTCATTTGCAAAATCCGGCGTCACTTGTGCTGCGATCTGTGCCAACTCCTGTTGAACCTTGGGCTGGCGCCGCCGGTACTCGGACTTCACCATGATGGCCCGACGGGAGCCGTCGGCCATCAGGACGCGGAAATCGAAATAGTGCGTCGCGGTTTCGCCATTCGGCTTCACCCACTTGAACGGCACTTGGTTTTCGAGGCCCACGACATCAGGTCGCGCGATGGTAACGAGAGCGGTGCACAGTTCGGTATGGCTCTCAATATCCATTGTCCGATCCTCGTCCGGTCCAAAGGTGAACTGACCGGTGAAATGCTTTCGGCGACCTTTGGCGATCTTCCGGGTTGTTTGAATTCGCTCCGGCATCACGAGTCCGCCATCTAACAAATAATTCATGCTTTTTCCTTTTGGCATGAGGGTATCGCTCGCCGGAATACGCTCCGACGCTGCCCGAAGGCGGCGATACCAATTTCTGGTTTTGTTTCGTGCCCACCTGATTTAGGTGGCACTGGGTGCAGGCCTCAGCTTTGGGCTTGCGATCTTTTGTGGCCTATTCTGTTCCCTTGACCATTGTCGTTCCTCATCTCTTGGTGGTGACCTCTCAATCGTCGCCGAGCTCCGGCTCTGTTGACTGAAAGGTTGGCTGACCGCCTGTTTCACGAAGAAAAATTTGCATCCCGGTCGGTATGATCTGCCGTTCAGCCTTCGCTTGAGAACGAGAAACTACCCATTGCGCGCCCCCCAACAACAGCTGATTTTTCTCGAAATAAATTTGCCGAAATTATTTCCGTCCAAAATAAAATGATCCCAAGGGGCTCTTCAAGACGACGCAAACACCTGAATTAATACAATAATTATCAAAATATCACGAGTAGCGTTAAAGAGAAGACCAGACGAAAAAAGTTGATCGCGGATCAAGTCGATTGAAATGGCGTCAATCACTCGTCATCCGAGGGATAAATTTGCAACACCTCATCCTGAATGTTGGATGCGGTGAAAAGAGCAAGGGATAGATACGGCTGCTGAGCGATTCGTCCGGAGACGATTCAGCCCGCGGCGGGCACTAACATTCCGGTACCGAATGACGCTCTCGCAGCCGGAAACATTTCGTCAATGCGCAGGCCAGCCAGCCCTTAAAAGGCATCACCAACTCTCGGTCCAACCACGGCATTCCGGTCTTCGACATCAAATGACAGAGATATGCTCGCTTGTTGCAAGTTTCCGGTCATCCGAAGCTTGCTTGGAAACTCGTCGCGGTTAAGGATACATGCGCTTGCAGCGGTGGCCGCAACTCGAAAGCCTTTGGGTCGCGCGCAAACTCATAGACACGTAGCAAATGCCAATGCTCACGTCTTTCCTCTGCGACCTCCAGTTCGTTGCGGGAGATATGAAAGGGCGTGCGTTCCCACCCGTGGGTTGTTTTGACTTCGATCAGGCGGTCATGCCCCTCAGGTGTAAAACTGGCAATGTCGTAGCCCAACCCATCGCCGTCTTCTTTAGATACCCAGCGCACCCGCTCCGCGAGGTCATTCCGACCGTACTGGGTTAGGGTCGAACGCTCATGGTGAAACACCCGCTCCTCACCGGCATATCCGAGCGCACGGTTTTGTTCGTCCCGGCCGGCGGCATCGAACCGCCGAGCGATGCGCTGCATCTGCTCCAACTCATCCGGAGGTGGCGCATTTCGAAGGGCTGGCGCAACGCTGATGAAGAGAGGCGCAGCCTCAGCAAACCCGCGTTGTGCCTGACCGTGAAGCGCCACTTCCCACTGAGGATTTCGTACCAACCACCGGGCGGCGGCTTCGACCAGCGACATC
Source organism: Pseudohalocynthiibacter aestuariivivens (assembly GCF_011040495.1). Taxonomy (GTDB): domain Bacteria; phylum Pseudomonadota; class Alphaproteobacteria; order Rhodobacterales; family Rhodobacteraceae; genus Roseovarius; species Roseovarius pelagicus. The sequence goes on from NZ_CP049037.1 coordinate 981,431, forward strand.
TGGAAATTGAACCTCGGCGCATATCCTTTGATTGTCGGCAGTCCAAGGCCCCGCAAGGCGGCGGAGATGTTGCACATCTTGAATTCAATAGAACCGCGACTGCGACCGATCTGATCTTGCAAAGAGCGGTTCTGGGCGGCCTTGTTGTATCGATGGCCCGACAGCTCGTCGCTGAGCATCGAAAAATACCCCGCAACGATCGTATCGTTCTCAATATCGGACCAATCAGCAGTGGTCATAGGTCCGACGTTAATCGGCGCGACTTGACGTGTCAGGCGAAAAGCGCAGGAGTGCGCAATCTTTGCGATAGCGCGCGCTTGTCATTTCCGCGTCTCCCGAAGTAGCGTCAGTAGATAGTTTTTAGATTTCAATTGCGGCAGGATAATATGGACAAGCGGGGCCTTAGCGAGCGCGATATATGCACCAAGTTCATCACCCCAGCGCTTGTCTCAGCAGGCTGGGACGTAAACAGCCAGATCCGCGAAGAGGTCAGTTTCACCAAAGGACGGATCATCGTCCGCGGGAAGATGGTCAGCCGCGGCGAAGGCAAGCGTGCTGATTACATCCTGTCAGCGAAGCCCAACATCCCCGTCGCCATCATCGAAGCGAAAGACAACAAGCAGCCCGTCGGCGGAGGCATGCAGCAAGCGCTCGGCTACGCGGAAACGCTGGATATTCCGTTCGTGTTCTCATCGAACGGCGATGGCTTTGTCTTCCACGATCGAACTGGTTCCTCATCTAATGTCGAACAGTCGTTGGGCTTAGATGAATTTCCCAGCCCCCAAGATCTTTGGCAACGCTACAAAACATGGAAAGGGCTGTCCGATGCTGAGGAAAAGATCGCTCTTGAGGACTACCACGATGACGGGTCGGGCAAGGAACCGCGCTACTATCAGGTCAATGCCATTAACAAAACGATGGAGGCAATAGCCAAAGGGCAGGATCGCGTCCTCTTGGTAATGGCGACTGGCACCGGCAAAACTTATACGGCTTTTCAGATCATCTGGCGCTTTCGGCAGGCGTTTCCCGGAAAACGCGTTCTCTTCTTGGCAGACCGAAATGTGCTTATCGACCAAACCATGGTCAACGATTTTCGTCCCTTCAGCGGAAAGATGGCGAAACTGTCGACCCAATCTAAAACCATCGAGCGGCCAGACGGAACCAAGGAAAGCGTTACGCTTGCGATGGACAAGAAACGCCGCATCGACTCCTCCTATGAAATTTACCTTGGGCTTTACCAAGCCATCACCGGGCCGAACGAAAGTCAGAAGATCTTCCGCGAGTTCTCCAAGGACTTCTTCGATCTGATCATCATCGACGAATGTCACCGGGGTAGCGCATCGGCGGACTCAGCATGGCGAGAGATCCTCGATCATTTCTCTTCGGCCGTGCAGATCGGCCTAACGGCGACGCCCAAGGAAACGGAATACGCGTCGAACATCGACTACTTCGGGCCTCCGGTCTTCAGCTACACCCTAAAGCAAGGCATCCGCGACGGTTTCCTTGCGCCCTACAAAGTCATCAAAGTTCACGTCGACCGTGACGTTCAGGGATATCGCCCGGAAAAAGGCCAGCTGGATCGGGATGGCGAAGAGGTCGAGGACCGCATTTACAATGCGAAGGATTTCGACCGCACACTGGTTTTGGACGACCGCACCAAGCTCGTCGCGCAAAAGATAACCGAGTTCCTCCGCGAAAGCGGCGACCCGATGGCCAAGACCATCGTGTTCTGTGTGGATCAAGAGCATGCAGCGCGAATGCGGCAAGCGCTGGTCAACAAAAACGCTGACCTGGTCGCAAAGAATGCGCGATACGTGATGCGTATCACCGGGAATGACAAAGACGGGATTGATCAACTCGGGAACTTTATCGATCCAGAAGCTACATATCCCGTGATCGTTACAACATCCAAACTCCTCTCTACCGGTGTAGACGCCCAGACCTGCCGCCTGATCGTGCTCGACCGCGAAGTCGGGTCTATGACGGAATTCAAGCAGATCGTTGGGCGCGGCACACGGGTGCATGAAGATACGCGCAAGCTGTTCTTCACACTGATGGATTTCCGCGGTGCCTCAAGCCATTTTGCTGATCCGGACTTCGATGGTGAACCCGTCCAAATTTATCAGCCCGGTCCGGATGACCCTGTTACCCCACCGGACGAAACGCCAGCCGAGACGCCGGATGGCGATGTCGTATCGGGCAATGAGAGCCCTGCGGAGAATGAGACCGTCCTGATCGATCCGAACAACCAGAACCTCACCAGCGATACCATGACCGGACCGCGCCCCAAGGTCTATATCGATGGCGTGGGCGCTGACATCGTTGCTGAGCGCGTCGAATACCTTGATGAGAACGGCAAGCTCGTGACCGAATCCCTCCGCGACTACACGCGCAAGGCCATGCGCCAGCGCTTCACCAGCCTCGATGACTTCCTGCGGCGTTGGAAACAGACGGAGCGGAAACATGCGCTTGTCGAAGAGCTGGCCGAAGAGGGTTTGCCCCTCGACGTGATCGCCGACGAACTGGGGTTTGACCTCGACCCGTTTGACCTGATCTGCCATATCGCATTTGACGCCAAGCCGCTGACCCGAAAAGAGCGTGCAGACAATGTGCTCAAGCGAGATGTGTTTACCAAATACGGCCCGCAGGCTCGCGCTGTTCTTGAAGCTTTGCTTGAGAAATACTCCGACGACGGCGTGATCAGCATCGACGATCCGAAGATCCTGAAAATCAATCCATTCGCTGGCATGGGCACCGAGGTTGAACTGATCCGCGCCTTCGGCAAGAAGAACGACTACATTCGCGCCGTGCATGAGATGCAAACGGCGCTTTACGAAGAAAGTGCTTAACCCATGTCCGTCCGTAATCTCGTCAAATCCATCCAAGACATCATGCGCAAGGACACCGGCGTCGACGGTGATGCGCAGCGTATGTCCCAGCTGGTCTGGATGTTCTTCCTCAAGATCATGGACGATCAGGACGAAGCGCTGGAAATCACCCAAGACGACTACACATCGCCCATCCCCGAGGACCTGCAGTGGCGGACCTGGGCGGCGGATCCCGAGGGCATCACCGGCGACACGCTGCTTGCCTTTCTGAATGACGAGCTGTTCCCCAGGCTCAAACAACTCTCCCCACAAAAGGGGCCGCGTGCCAAAGTCGTGCGCGATGTTTTTGAGGACGCCTACAACTACATGAAATCCGGCCAGCTCCTGCGGCAGGTGATCAACAAGATCAACGAGGTCGATTTCAACAACCTCACCGAGCGCCAGCACTTCGGCGACATCTACGAACAACTGCTGAACGACCTTCAAAATGCAGGCAACGCTGGCGAATATTACACGCCCCGCGCAGTTACCGCCTTCATGGTCCAGCAGGTCGACCCAACGCCGGGCGAGGTGCTCTTTGACCCCGCCTGCGGCACCGGCGGCTTCCTGACCTGCGCTATGCGCCATATGCGCGACAACCACATCAAGCGCCCCGAGGACGAGACGCTGATGCAGGCCTCCCTGCGCGCGGTCGAGAAAAAGCCATTGCCCCACATGCTCTGCGTCACCAACATGCTGCTGCACGGGGTGGAGGAGCCTTCATGGGTGCGCCACGACAACACGCTGGCGCGTCCACTGGTCAGCTGGGGGCAGGCGGACAAGGTCGACATCGTCCTATCCAACCCACCGTTCGGTGGCAAGGAAGAGGACGGGATCGAGAACAACTTCCCCACCTTCCGCACCCGCGAAACAGCCGACCTCTTTCTCGCCCTGATCATCCGCCTGCTCAAGGACAAGGGCCGCGCCGCCGTGGTCCTGCCCGATGGCTCGCTCTTTGGCGAGGGCATCAAGACCCGTCTCAAGGAACACCTCCTCGAGGAATGCAACCTGCACACCATCGTGCGGATGCCGAACTCGGTCTTCAAACCCTACGCCTCCATCGGCACCAACCTGCTGTTCTTTGAAAAGGGCGCGCCGACGCAGGACATCTGGTATTGGGAACACCGCGTCCCCGAGACGCAGAAAGCCTATTCCATGACCAAGCCGATCCGGCTGGAGCATCTGGACGACTGCGCCGCATGGTGGGGCGGGCCGAACCGCGAAGGGCGGCAGGATAGCGAGCGCGCATGGAAGGTCTCGATTGACGAGATCCGCGAACGCGGCTTCAACCTCGACATCAAGAACCCGCATGTGGAGGCCGAGGATTGGGTCGACCCCGAGACCCTGCTGAACGATCTGACCAAGGCCGAGGCCTCGGTCGACAGCCTACGCGCCGAGCTGAAAGCCATCCTGACCGAGGCCCTTTCTCGATGAGTGCTGGCCCGATGAACGCGGAACGGTTGCTGGAAGTCTACGAGCAGATCAGCGAAGCGCCGGACGCCATCGCCCGGCTGCGGCGGTTCGTGCTGGATTTGGCAGTGCGTGGGAAGCTGGTGGAGCAGGTTGCGGGTGATGAGCCTGCCAGCCGTTTGATTGAAAATATTGCTCGAGAACGTGCGGCATCACGGACCGACAAAAAGGGAAAGGCGAAGGAGAAATCCGCGCCGGTTCCATTTGCCGGTGAACTATACGACCTCCCAATCGGTTGGTCTTGGTCACCGCTGATCGATTTGTCGGACGTAACGATGGGTCAGAGCCCTCCGGGGAGCACTTATAACAAGTCCGGAGATGGGGTTCCTTTGATCAACGGGCCAGTCGAATTTACAGACGGTCCATTCGGTGCAACTGTAGTGAACCAATACACGACTGAACCCACCAACTTCTGCGAAGCAGATGATTTTCTTATTTGCGTTCGGGGTTCCACGACCGGACGGACCAACGTTGCCGCGTTCCGAGCCTGTATCGGCCGAGGGGTAGCGGCAGTTCGATCCACCTTCGAAGATGGCTTCATCCGTCTTTTCCTTTGGAAATCCAGAGAAGACATTATCGGAATGGGCCGGGGTATTGCATTTCCAAGCGTGAGCAAGAAGCAGCTTGAACAGCTCGCCATTCCGCTTCCCCCTCTCGCCGAACAACACCGGATCGTCGCCAAGGTCGATGAGCTCATGGCGCTCTGTGATCGGCTGGAGGAGGCCCGCAAGACGAGGGAGGAACTGCGTGACAAGCTCACCGCCGCCAGCCTCGTTCGCCTGACCGCCCCCGATACGACGGCAGAGGACTTCCCCGCCCACGCCGCTTTCGCCCTCGATGCCCTCCCCGCGCTCACCACGCGTCCTGACCAGATCAAGATCCTCCGCCAAACAATCCTTAACCTCGCCGTCCGCGGGAAACTGGTGGAACAGGACGCGGGGGATAAGCCTGCGGCGGAGTTGCTGGAGCAGATCAGAGATGAGAAGGCAGAACGTGTCGCTGCTGGCCTAATGCGCACTCAAAAGCCATTGGAGCCAGTAGCACCAAATGAGCGTGAGTTTGACCTACCTCATAACTGGGTTTGGGTGCGGCTGGGCGAAGTCGTAAAACTTTGGAATGGTCTTGCTTTCAAAAGTTCTGATTTCGGAACGGTTGGCATTCCAGTGATCCGGATTGGAGATCTAAAAGGCGGGGTAGTTAATATTACGAGTGCTGCGTGCGTTTCCGAAAAGATTGCCTCGCAAGCCTCTGAAGAAGTTTGGATACCGAATGGTGCCCTCCTGCTTGCGATGTCTGGTGCCACTACGGGTAAGACTGCGTTCAACAAAACCGGACAACGACTTTTGCTTAATCAGCGTGTTGGCCGAATTGAGCCCTTTCAGATGAACATTCACTTCATCCGGTTCTTTTTCGAAACGATCATTGCACGCAATCTGAGTATTTCGCTCGGGACGGCGATTCCAAACCTCAGTGCGAAGCAGGTAAACGAAACAGCGATCCCCTTACCTCCCCTCGCCGAACAACACCGCATCGTGGCCAAGGTAGACGCCCTCATGGCCCTCTGCGACCGGCTGGCGGCCGCTCTGACCACCACCGACACCACGCGCACCCGTCTCCTCGAAGCCCTCCTCCGCGAAGCATTGGAGCCGGCTTCAGACTCCCTGGAGGCCGCCGAATAGCATGGACCCTTCAACCGAGTTTCCCAATATCTGGCTTCGATCTTTCTTTGGCTTCAGCCCAGAGGACGACGGCTACATCGGTTGGACCAAGGAGGCGAACCGCAAACACGTCATCGATAAGATTGCGCCGGGCGATTTGATGATGATTTATGGCGCGGGCTCGGGCAGCACGGCGACTTCGGACATTCTGAGGGTGTTGGGCTTCCTGCGAATTGACCCGACGCCTATCCGCGACACGGACAAAGCGTCAGCCCGTGGACTTGAGCGCAAACGTGAGAATGGATGGACCGATAAATGGACCTTTGCGTTGCCTGTTCACCGGGCTTGGCGGGTAACGCAGGCCGTGCGCCTCGATCAAGTTGCGTCAGAGACCTATCAGCCTGAAAAGGGCCGCGCGATCGCCGCGTGGAGCCCCCAAGTTTCAGAAGATGACAAGCAAAGGGCCCTGGAGCTTCGAGTAACGGAAGTCCCCGTGTTCGGAGAACCGCCGCTGGTTGGTGGTCTTGTCGATCAGCCGTTGCGGGAAGCGTTCCGCCGAACAGACGATGACCTACTTCAGCCTATACAATTCGAGGCTTCGTTCGCTCGTTTCCAATCTCTGATCACAGGCTATGACAAGCCCTTCACCCGGTTCGACGAAGGCCTCATCGCCGCTTGGGAAAGCTACAAGCCTCGCGTGCGCGACGTCGCCCTGACCCGCCTTGACGCCGCCAGCTGGACAGACAATCAGATCGGGTCCGGCAGCATCGTCGCCAAGGTGATCGATGCCATCGAAATCCAGGCCACCCACGGCGATGTGACAAACAACATGGTGTTCTGGCAGAACCGTTACGGCCACGCCAACCGAGAACACCGCGCCCTGATCGAAGCCGCTGCGACCGGAACCGGGCTGCAAACCCTCGAACGCCTGCTGTTTCAACTCTACTGCACGGACCGCGACGAAGGGGCCATCTTCGAAGACCTCAGCGAGGCTGTCGGCGCGAAATACCCCCTAATGGCCTACCTGTTCTTTTTGAAAGACATGGATCGCTTCATGCCGATCCAGCCAACAGGATTTGACAGGGTATTCGGCGAAATCGGTTTGGAGTTCCGTACCCTGCGCCATTGCACTTGGGACAACTATTCGCAGTTCAATGCAATCTTAGATGATCTACGCACCCCGATTGCCAAGCTGGCTGGTCTGGACGACGTCCGCCTGATCGATGCCCATTCCCTACTTTGGATGTTTACCACGTTGCTGCGCATGGAAGCAAAGGGCGAACTTTCCAAAGGTGCCAAGGCGAGTGAACGACACCTCGGCGCACGCGAGAAATCCATCGCCGACATCAAGTACTCGGTCGGCCGAACAGTCTTCAATTCGAACGGCCAGGTGGTTCCTACGACGGTTAAGAACAAGGACCTGCAGATGTCCGACGCCGAGTTGGACAAACTGATCCGAGACCTTCTAAAGATCCAGGAAGACCGCTGCGCCATCACGGGGCTACCCTTTCAATTTCGAGGCGCGCAAACAGACGACAACATGTTGCCCTCCCTCGACCGGATAGACAGCAATGGCCACTACGCCCGGGATAACCTGCAGATCGTATGCCGCTTCATCAACTTCTGGAAGCAGGCATCTGACGACACCGAGTTCCGGCGTTTGGTCGAATTGGTCCGAGAGGTGGGGAGGGCCTGATACCCATTGAGAAGAGAATAACAACTTAGTCATCAGGCACACAGTGTAACCCTTAGAGGCACAATCTCAGCCCCCTCAAGCAGCGGCATTTCCAATTTGCAATACGGAGGGCCGTCATTCACTTCGGGTCGTACTAAAGACTCTACTGCGCGGGTAGCGGCGTGTCGAACGGAGCCACGCAAGAGCACCAAGCCGCAAAGATTTATCACCGTCAGTCCAAAGCCTAATTAGTCCACTCTGAACAACTCTTATCCGTTTGATTTTGCTTGGATATGACGCGAATTTGTTAGGCAGGAATCGCAGGATTTCGTATTATCCGGGCAGGAACCCTGCAATTTCGAGCTATGATATGAAGCCGCGAAAGCCCCCTCCGGAACAAGACGATCTCCTGCGCGCCCGATTGGTTGAGATGATCGACATGCGCCACGAACTGGTGAAGCTGGAAACCCTGATTGACTGGGAGGTCTTCGAACGGGAATGGACCGAGCTCTTTCCTTCCCATACCGGTCGTCCCGCTACCTCTCCGCGTCTTGTGGCGGGGCTTCTGTATCTTCAGCATGCTTTCGCGCTCTCGGATGAGGCGGTCGTGGCGCGATGGGCCGAGAACCCGTATTGGCAGCATTTCTGCGGCGAGACGTTCTTTCAGCATCGTCTGCCGATTGATCCGTCCTCTATGACCCGCTGGCGCAACCGGATCGGCGAGGAGGGTGTCGAATGGATGCTGACCGAGACGATCGAAGCCGGGAAGCGCGCCGGGGCAGTGAAGGGCAATGACCTCAAGCGGGTCACCGTCGATACCACCGTGATGGAAAAGAACATCGCCCATCCCACCGATGCCCGGCTGTATGAGACGGCGCGGCGCAAGCTGGTCGGGCTGGCCCGCGAGGCCGGGATCGGCCTGCGGCAGAACTACAACCGCCTGGCGCCCCGGCTGGCTGGACAGGTCGGGCGCTATGCCCATGCCCGCCAGTTCAAACGGATGCGCAAGGCATTGCGTCGGCTCAAGGGCTACACCGGCCGGGTGCTGCGCGACATCGAGCGACAATTGGACCAGGTTCCGGACGGAACTCTGAAGGTACGTCTGGAAGAAATGATCGCGCTGGTGAACCGGCTGCTGGCGCAGAAGCCGAAGGACAAGAGGAAGCTTTACAGCCTGCATGAGCCGGCGGTGGATTGCATCTCCAAGGGCAAGGCGCACAAGCGCTACGAGTTCGGCACGAAGGTCAGCGTGGCTACGACCAACCGGGGTGGCTTCGTGGTGGGGATGCGGGCGCTGCCGGGCAATCCCTACGACGGCCACACGCTGGCCGAGGCGCTGGAGCAGGTTGAAATCCTGACCGATCAACGGCCAGACATGACCTTTGTTGATCGCGGATACCGCGGCCACGGCATTGAGAACGTGAAGGTCTTCATCAGCGGTGCCAAGCGTGGCGTCACCAGGACCATCGCCAGGCTCTTGCGACGGCGAAGTGCCATCGAGCCGATGATCGGGCACATGAAAAATGACGGTCGCCTGACGCGAAGCACCTTGAAAGGGACCGAAGGCGACGCGCTCTTCGCCGTGCTTTGCGGTTGCGGCCACAACATCCGCATGATCCTCAGGCACCTGAGGGTCTTTTTGCGCCAATTGATTTGGGTGGTCTGCCAAACCTGCATGACCGCTGACGCGGAAATGGCACGCGATCGAAGGGTTCAGGTCTATATACTGACGACCTGACAGCGATGTTCAGGACGGACTAATTACTTCCAACACCGGTGGAGGCGTTCTGGCGAGAGATTGCATCAAGGCGACGGCAAATATGCATTTCCATCCTTACAGAGATCCAGAAGTTCGGAGAGCTACCTTCCGGTGCCTTCGTCGCGGCTTCGACAATCTTCTCATATCCCCAGGAGCCGTGGAGAGGACTATGGCTTGCATCAGCCATGACGCGTTTTGCTGCAGCCTTGTACATGGAGCTCCTGGGCGAAAGTAGCTTCTTCGTGTTCGGATCTACATTGGGCGCCACTCGATGGTAGTAAATCGAATTTTTGTCAGTCGGAAAGTCGATTCTTGCTCTCAGGTATGACCCGACAGGGATAAAGGCGTCGTTCCGTATCGGATTGATCGAGCCATAATCGCCGTACTCGATCGGCTGGTTTTGAGCCCGGTTAATCGCTTCATAAAGCGCGAGCTCCTCGAGACGGAATTCATCGCGCTCTTCGTCACCGACGTCCGTGACGCTCTTTGGAAAGGATGTTCCGAGACTGACGATGCTTGCGTGGGGAATGATAGTGCGAATTTGGCTAATTAGTGGAGCCACATAGGCGGCATGGAGTGATGCCGTAGAAGCTTGGACAAATTCGAAATCGAGAACGATTTCAAACCGCCTATCCTCCTGAATAAAGGCATTCGCTCTATCAGCAAGCATAGACAGATCATCGATAAAGCCTTCATCGTGAAGCACCGATGCTCGATAGGATATCAAATCATATCTCTGCGCGAATGCATCGAACTGGGTGAAGATATCGGACACATACTGATCGTAGTCATCGTCCTCACCCGGATTTACGATGAGGGTCGGTCGCACCTTGGTATTTTCCGCATGAAGCTCATTCACTTTTGCGACCCACTGTGCATAACCGCCAGCGCTACGTCCCAGCGCCTGCGTTTCGCTTGACCGCAGCGACGGCTCTCGTGTGATGTCCACCACGCAAACCCGACAGTCGTCGAAGTCTTCGGCGATGGTCGAGTAAATCTTCGCTATGTTGTACTCAATAGGCGCCAATTTGTCTTTATTCGGACGCTTCCGCCCTCTGGTAATCTCGCAATGAACCGACAGTTCAGCTTTCCGAGCCGGGTTCAAGTGCTTCCAGGCCCGTATCTCAGCGTCGCCCATTTTAAGAAGCAAATGATATGTCATGCTACGCTATAGCCCAAGTCACCGAGACGATATCTCAGAGATTCTTTTGAAACCCCTAACTCCAAGGCCATCTTTGTCAGATTACCCTGTGATAGACGGAATGCTCGACGCACTAAAACCTCTGGCATGAGCAGCTTGGCAGCAAAAATGTTGGCTTGATACTCGATCGAATTCCTATCGCCGTTCCGGTGCAGAATTCGCTCGCCGTTGGCCATCGAGTCGATCTTCCCACGATGTAGCAAGTAATGAGCGTATTCATGTGCCATAGAGAAACGCTGTCGGTTGGGATGATGCTTAGAGTTCACCGCAATTTCGAACCTGTCGTCGGCTATTCGCTTTATGTAGGCGTCATTGAATCCAAGATCCTCGAAGCTTAGGTCGAGTTCATTGTTGGACTCAATAATTGCTTCGATAGGGATGGAGGCGTCCATCGGAAGCCCCATTTGCTGATAGTACTTCACAACCTGCTCGGGCGAGTTGAGAAGCCCCGGCGGGGGCAGGTCCCGCTGGCTGGATTCTGCTCCGGGGCGTTGCGGTCTGCGAGGCGATTTAGACACCATGTTCGTCAGCTCCAAGCAGAATGGTTTCTTCATCCGGTTCGGTCACAGTTTCACCCGTGTCCATTTCTTCTACAAGGTACTCGAGGCGCTCGATGCGCTCTGAAAACCCAGCAATAAACTCACCGTGATTTCCTGACTTTTCTACGAGCCTGTCGACCGTGCCTTTCATTTCCTTACTTTCCTCTGCAATTTGTTGGACGAGCAGAGTTTTCCCAGAGTTTTTAGTGAAGAAGTTCTCGGTGAGCGTCGGCAACTCAGCTTCGACATGCTGTTTGGCCGAGTAGCGAAGGCTCAAGGCGGCGATAATACCAATAAGCGTTAGGATGCCGATCAAAATGACGATCAGGTTCGTGTAGAAGCTCGACAGTGCGGCTATCATACCGTCTGAAGTCATCGTATTGTCGAAGAAGCAAATACTTTGGTTTGCGTAGGTCCAACAGTCACTTTCTGGGAACGTCGAGAAAAGAACTCGAAAACGGGTCCAACCGTACACCATAGAAAGTGTTAACAGCGACGTCAGGACAGCTGTCGCCATCACGATCCCGATTGTCAGCCTGCTGGGTGCCGCCGTGGCGTTTGGACGTTCTTGGCTCACTATATTTCTTTACAAATATTCCCTGTCGATTTCTTGCATAGGATGTGATGAATTGCAACTTTCAGCTGTTGCGAGATTTATCGGATAATTCAGTTCCTCAGGGTACCACTGCTACGTCGGGTAAGGCTATCAGCATCAGCGACTGAATAGCCGCTGTGCTCTTCACTTGACGCACGTTCGCTCGCACTCATGGCCCAGCCCTTGGATGCCGTGCCGGATGCGATGAGATCAATCGACATGGGCTTCGACCTACCGTTCGATCTAATGTAGGCAGGTTCCGAACGTACAGGTACCGTTTTTTTTGGGGGGAGTCCTCTTCAGAGAAAGAGTTCGTCACGTTTCTTAAGAGAATGATGAAACACCTCATTCCAACGAAATTGAAATGAATTACTTCGCCCGAACATGTAAATAGCAGCAGATGCCTGTTGGCTGCTTGATACAAAATTATGCGGGTGTCGCCGGCAACCCTTAAACAATCTGCAATTCCGGCAGTGCCCACGCCAGAGTTTCAGGATCGGCACCCCGGCCGCCTGGCTTTTTTTCCAGAACTCAAAGCTTGTGCTTACAATGCCATCGCTTGTCCGCTGCGGTTAGCACGAGCGCCACCACGCTCGTGACCACCTCCCGTCGGTGGCCGGGACTTCAAAGGCCGCCAAAGTCAGCCTTCTTTGACAGACGACATGGGAAAACTTCTCGGATGCACGTTTAGGCTTCCTCTCAAAGGGGTGCCATCATCTCTGGGGAATGATCAGTTCCCAGCAGCGCGCTGCGTCTTCAGTGATGTAGTATTTTGCAAAGCGTCCAGGTCATCTGGATTTTGCGCCTTCTCCTTTCTCCTCGCTCATCGTGCGGTCGTTGAGGGCATCTCCATGTCAGCCCGTCATACCGAGGAAATGGAATGGTCACGTTTAGCCGGAAACTTTTTCCTGACCGAAACCTAAAAAATGTAACATACCTGCCTCGGGTGACCGCAGAACCCGCTCCGCCCCTTAAGCGAACTTCGTAAATAAGGACGGTAACGACGACTTCCAGTCCCAGCACGGCGTCGGCTAAAGTTGTGATGGTAAGATTTGAAATCCTCGGCAGCGGGGTCTCAGAAAAATTAAATTTTCTCTTCGTGCTCACAGTAATTGGCCAATGTTCATATCGAGAAGCAGAAACGGAGAGGCAACGACGCGGTCGCATTTCCTCGGAACACGGTCAGGCTTGATGCTGCCACGAAAGGCAGAAGCGCAACAAACAGGAGGACCATCATGCTGCGCACGCTCCCAACGAAGATCCTGCCCGCAGAACCGCAAATCGCCATCGTCCGCGCGTTCTTCACTAAGCACGGAACCGCGCTGTGTACCGCCGCGGGGCTGATCGACGGTGATGCCGGAACCGCCCGCGTTCTGCGCCTCATGTCGATGTTGCGCGAGGCCCCACGCCTCGACCACCCGATGCGACGCAGGTTGGTCGATCTCCACCGTCTCCTTTCTTTAGACCCTGTCTTAAAGGCTTTCGAACCCGACTTGTCGTCTTGGACCCTCCTCAATCCCGCCAGCGCCGAAGTGGAGGAACTCTGCCTGCTCACCGACCGGCTCTATGATCTCTTAATTAGCATCAGCGACTCGGACACGAAGCGGAAGGGGCCAGCACTCGACCTTCCGGCGCAGATGGCCGCCTGAAGTGCTTCGCCGGCCGCGCAACGCGCGCTGTCGGCGGCATTCCTCTGGGGCGCAGAACAGGATTCCCAACTTCAAAGGACCATCTTCTGCATGCCGGATTAATCGAAAAAGTGACCCTGACTGTAGATTTCTTCTTCGTCTCCTAAAAGAACGACCAATGTTCTCGTCACCAGCACCAGCACCAGCCTTCGAAATGAACCGAAAGGACCCTGCCGAACACAACGCATCTCCCAACCGCAGAAAACATGACGCCGATGAATCAGGCAACACCAGCACCTTTCATGCATGCAAGGGAGACAATCATGCTCAACACGGACACCGCGAATATTAGCCAGGCCCGCTACGATGCGGTCGCTGCGACTGAGAGACACCTGCGTCGCAATGGCGCCGGGCTTTGCAACCTGCTCGACGCGCTCGACGATCCAGCCGGCTTTGAAGCCTTGTGCCGCCTGCATAGCGCATTCAGCCATTCTTTCCCGGATGCGGATGCGGTCGAAGATGCCGTGAACGATATCACCCGCTTTCTCGCGGATCAGTCGTGTTCATCGCTCGACAAGATCGGCATTGAGCGAAACTTCGCGGCAGCTGATATGGCTCGATGGCACGGCGCCCGGATCAGCGAGATTCATGGTAAGTTTAGCCATGCCCGATGACCCGCGCTGCGTATTACAGATCAGCCAAGAAAGCCGCCTTAAAAACCACCCTGGTACGTTCGGTCCGGAACAGGATATCTGCGATATCACGCTGTGGCTCAATCAGCGCTTTCCCCTCTCGAAAGCGCGTGTGCTGGTTGGTCGGCACTATACCCAACGCGACCGCGAGATCGCTGGCCTTGCGGTTACAAGTTCGGCCACGCATTCCGTGTCCCTGGCTCCACTTGCTTTCGAGGCGTTTGTAGCCTTGGGGTACCGGGTCCAGGAGACGAGCGGTGACAGCTATGAGTGCCCCTCTTGTTATGGGTATCACTCAAGGCATGAAGCGCTGAAAGCCTATGTGCGCATCGAAAGCGCGCTACGGGTCTGGCGTTCACAATAGAGAAAACGTAAATTCCTGACATAGGGCGGCGCAAGCCGCCCTTTTTGTGTTGAAGCACATCAGAAAGCACCAAGAGACCGATTTGACGAGACGCGGCGCGACGACCCCCTCCGGAAACTCCGCGCTCCTGACAGCTCGCGCACCGTGGGATCTGATGCGTCTGCCTTTAGGCTGAATACTGGAGCGACCGCCAGTTGAAGAAATTTCTTAAATCCGGTATTGAACGCCCCTTCACCGCTCCATGTCCTTCAAGACAAGAGCGAACCGGCACTTATACCACTGGTTCGCTAAAACGAGAAAATCGGGCGTTTCCGCCCGATTGACCTTTTATGCTTGCAAAATGGCTACTCTAACCCGGCCGATGGCCATGAATTGGTAGTCAGAACACACACATACAAATGCCTAGAAATCACCCGCACTTGCTATGACCACAACTGGCGCAGGTCATGCAGCCCTCGATCATGCGCATGTCGTATTGTCCGCAGCTGGGGCATGCCGGGCCGCGATTTGAGCCGAGATTGACTACCTCGGCCTGCGGGTCGGATTTCAAACCCAGACCTTCGCCCGCCAAAAACCCGGTGCGGATCATGTGCTGTTCCAGAATGCCCCCGATGGCGGCTAAGATGGACGGGACGTATTTGCCCTGCATCCACGCGCCTCCGCGCGGGTCAAAGACCGCTTTCAGTTCTTCGACCACGAAACTGACGTCGCCTCCGCGCCGGAATACGGCCGAGATCATCCGCGTCAGCGCCACGGTCCATGCGAAATGTTCCATGTTCTTGGAGTTGATGAACACCTCGAAGGGGCGACGATGGCCGCTCATGACGATGTCGTTCACGGTGATGTAGATCGCATGGTTGCTATCGGGCCATTTCAACTTGTATGTCGCGCCTTCCAGTTCCGTGGGCCGGTCCAGCGGCTCGGACATGTAGATGACGTCGCCATGCGGGGTTTGGGGTTCGGTGTCGGAGTTGGCGATAATTTCGGGCGCATCATCTCGATTTCCATAAAGCAACCAACCTGCTGGCACTCCAAATGTCTTGGCTACGAGCGCTGCCCCCTCTTTAGACAGTGCATCATTTTTCTGAACCCAATGGGAGTACCGGCTTCTCTGGACACCTAGCGCGGAAGCCGCCTCTAGCTGCGTCGTAAATCCTGCTTTTTCTTGTGACCACTTCACTCGTTCCGCAGTGGTCTCCAACGATGGTAAGCTATCTTTTTCATCCGACACACTCAACACCGACCCCGTCACGTCATTCGGCCGGTACGTCGTGCAGCCTTTGCAGCCCTGCTCCCACGCCTGCATATAGACGCTCTTGAACGCCTCAAAGCTGATGTCCACGGGGCAGTTGATTGTCTTGGAAATGCTGCTGTCCACCCAGCGTTGCGCAGCGGCCTGCATCTTGACGTGATCAGCGGGGGCCAGCGTCTGGGCATTGACGAAATGATCGGGTAGCGGTGCATCGCCGAACTTTTCCCGCCAGAGCGCCACAGCGTAATCCACCACTTCTTCTTCGGTGCGGCTGCCATCCTTTTGCAGCACCTTGCGCGTGTAGGAATAGGCAAACACCGGCTCAATCCCGCTACTGACATTGCCAGCATAGAGGCTGATGGTCCCGGTTGGCGCGATCGAGGTCAGAAGTGCGTTGCGAATGCCGTGCTGCGCAATCGCGTCGCGCACATCGGCATCCATCCCCATCATGTTACCGGTGGCCAGATAGGCCTCCGCATCAAAGAGCGGAAAGGCGCCCTTCTCCTTGGCCAGATCGACCGAGGCCAGATAGGCCGCACGCGCAATCGCATGCAGCCAATCGCCGGTTTGCGCCGCCGCCGCGTCACTGCCATAGCGCAGCCCCAGCATCAGCAACGCGTCGGCCAGCCCTGTCACGCCCAGACCGATCCGCCGCTTGGCCTGCGCCTCGCGGGCTTGTGCCTCCAGCGGGAATTTCGACACATCCACCACGTTGTCCATCATCCGCACCGCGGTCGCCACCAACTCTGCCAACGCCGTCTGGTCCAGCGCCGCGTCCGCCTCGAACGGGTCACGCACCAGCCGCGCCAGATTGATCGACCCCAGCAGGCACGCGCCATAAGGCGGCAAAGGTTGCTCGCCGCAGGGATTGGTCGCCGCGATATCCTCGCAATAGCTCAGGTTATTGGCCTGATTGATCCGGTCGATGAAAATCACCCCGGGCTCGGCAAAATCATAGGTCGCCTGCATGATACGATTCCACAGATCACGCGCCTGCACGGTGCGATATATCTTATCATCAAAGACCAGATCCCACGCACCATCCGCGTCGACCGCGCGCATGAACTCATCCGTGACCAGAACGCTGAGGTTGAACATGCGCAGGCGTGCCGCATCGGCCTTGGCGGCGATGAAATCCTCGATATCGGGATGATCGCAGCGCATCGTCGCCATCATCGCGCCTCTGCGACTGCCCGCGCTCATGATCGTGCGGCACATCGCATCCCAAACATCCATGAAGCTGAGCGGCCCACTGGCGTCTGCACCCACACCTTTGACGTCTGCGCCGCGTGGGCGGATCGTGCTGAAATCATAGCCGATCCCCCCGCCCTGCTGCATGGTCAGTGCTGCCTCGCGCAGATTGTCGAAAATCCCGCCCATATCGTCCGGGACCGTCCCCATGACAAAGCAGTTAAACAACGTCACCCGGCGCGCCGTGCCCGCCCCGGCCGTGATCCGACCCGCTGGCAGGAATTTGAAATCTTCCAGCGCGGCGTAAAATTTGTCCTCCCAGTTGTCTGGGGTCTGCTCGCCCTCGGCCAGTGCGCGCGCGATGCGCCTCCAACTGTCCTCGACGGACGCATCGATCGCCGTTCCATCCGGCGTCTTGAAGCGGTACTTCATATTCCAGATTTGCTCGGCAATCGGGGCAGAAAAACGGGTCATGGCACAATATCCGGGGGTTGCAGCGGCAGGAAACCACCGTATCCGCGCACGCCATACAGGTCAACCGAACATGCGGGGATTACACCTGTGCGCACATGCTCTATTGAACTCGACACCGAATCCCATACCCTTGGTTTCATGACTGCCGCGCCACTCAACCTTATCAAGCTCAGCGTCGGCACCGAAAGTGTCGAAAGCCTGATCGCCTGGCAGAAAAACCCGCGCGCCCATGGTGCGGATGGGGCGCCGCGACATGTGACTCGGATGTGGCCCCGCCGTGAGGTTGAGCTGCTACAGGGTGGCTCGATCTACTGGGTGATTCAGGGGCTGGTGCAGTGTCGTCAGGTGATTGTCCGGCTCGACGAAGTCGTTCGCGAAGACGGCATCCGGCGGTGCGGGATCGTGCTGACACCCGAAATCATTCGCACGACGACGGTGCAAAAACGCCCATTTCAAGGCTGGCGCTACCTGCCCGGAGCAGAAGCGCCTCCGGATTTGGCACGTACGCGGCACGACGAGGACGCGCTGCCCGCAGCGTTATCGGCTGCGCTAGCGGATATCGGTGTGATCTAGGCGATATTTCGCTCTGAGCGGGGTTTTGCCGAAGGCATCCTTCGCACAAAATACACCAAACAAATCATTGTATATAAAGTATTTTTCCAACTTCATGCGATAGCGATCCGTCTGATCGGCAACTGTCCGCCAAGACGCTCGGCAAGATCACGCATCGGTGATGGAACACGCGCCGCCCTCGCCTTGTTTAACCCCCAATGGCTCTCATATTCGACGGGACGCCAGCACGATGGCTGAACTAACCAAAGAGGACAATTCAATGTTTCGCAAAGCAACCCTGATCGTAGCCGCCCTATCTACCTCGGTGGCACTACCCGCCTTCGCTGGTTCGCCCGAACCAGTGGTGGTTGAACCCGCAATAACTCCCGCAGCGCCGGTTGTGGCCGTTGGTCCGGACTGGACCGGTTTCTACGCTGGTGCACAGCTCGGCTATGCCGACGTCGACACCAACGTGGCCAATGTCGACGGTGACGATATGATTGGCGGTCTGACTGCCGGTTATGACTGGGATTTGGGAAAATACGTGGTTGGCGTCGGCGCTGACTATGACTTCGCAGATGTCGGCCTCAGCCCCACCAACAGTCTCGATAGCATCTGGCGTCTGAAAATGCGCAGCGGTGTCAAGATTGGCGATGGCCTGCTCTATCTGTCCGGGGGTTACGCCCATGTCGACACCAGCGGTTTCGGCGATGAGGGTGGCAAATTCTACGGTGCGGGCTACGAGCATATGATGACCGAGAACATCTCGGTCGGTGGCGAAGTGCTGCACCACGAGTTTGACAATGTCGGAGCGACAGCCAACGACGTAGACGCGACAACCTATCAGGTGCGCGCAACGTTCCGGTTCTAAGCAGTCGATATCGACCAGACCCCTCGGGGTCTGGTCGTTAACTGCCGGACATCAATCTACTTCTAGCTGGCGTAATAGCTGCGCCAGAACCGACCGATCCGCATTCGACAATTCAGCCCGACGCGCCCGGAATAGCGTCGCCTGACTGCGAAGGATCAATCCATCATCCAGCATCTTCAGATGATTTGCCCGCAGCGTATCCCCGGTAGACGTGATGTCGGCGATTGCCTCTGCGGTCTCATTCTTGACCGTGCCTTCTGTCGCGCCTTGGCTATCAATCAGAGCATAATCCGCTACGCCATTGTCCCGTAGGAATTCGCGAACCAATCGATGGTACTTGGTCGCGATCCGCAAACGAAATCCATGCACCTGCCGGAAAGCCGCCGCAGCCGCATCCAGATCGTCCAGCGTCCCCACATCGACCCAAGCACTCGGTACCGCCAGCACCAGATCGGCTTGGCCGAACCCCATCTCGGCCATCACCTCGACGCAGGAATTCCAGCCGCTCAGCTTTTCCTGAACCAAATCCGTGCCGGTGACACCCAGATGGATACGACCCGCCGCCAGTTCGCGCGGGATTTCCCCGGCTGACAGCAGGATCAGTTCGACACCGTCAATCCCGTCCACCTGCCCGGCATATTCACGTTCCGACCCGGCGCGGCCCAGCGTGATCCCACGCGCGCCGAACCAGTCAAACGTCTTCTCCATCAACCGTCCCTTGGATGGCACGCCCAGCTTTACACTCATTGTGCCTCTCCCAGCGCCAAGACCAGTCCGGGGCGGATCACGCCCCCCACGGCAGGTATCTCGCCACCATTTCCCAGCCGCCGGGTCAATGCATCATAGCGTCCCCCGGTCGCCACGGGTGGTAGATCGGGTCGTAGCTCGGCGGTAAAGCCGAAGACGAAGCCATCATAATACTCCATCTGCGTGCGCCCATAAGACGCCTCGAATTGCAGTGCACCCACGTCGATCCCCTGCCCGTCCAGCGCGTCCAGCCTCGCAGCTAACAGATCAACGGCTGGCCCAATCGCAGGCAGGTCGACCGAAATATCGCGCAACCGCTCCAGCGCGAAAGGGCTGGTTTCGCGCACGGCAAGGATCGCGTCGATCAGCGCCACTTCCGTCTCTGACAGCGGTGCGGCCGATGCGTCCTCGCGCAAGGCGTCAATCCGTGTTGCAACCTCTCTGACCCCACGCAAGCCGATCAGTGGCCCGGCCTCAGCCATCGGATCGCTCATAGCCAGTAATGCCGCCCGGCTTTCGGGCACCGGGGCACGACCTGAGAACCGGTCGATGAGCGCGCGAAACCGACGCGGCCGCCATATATGCCGCATCAACGCCGCCTTGCGCCGTTCTGTCGTGCGCAATCCTTCGACCGCAGCCATCAGAATTCCGATATCACCCGTCGCCGCCCGCAGGCCCAACGGGGCCAGCATTCGGTGAAACAACGCAAAAACCTCGGCGTCGGACTGCGCCGGATTATTCCGCGCAAAAACCTCGTAACCGACCTGCAAATACTCGCTGGCCCGCTCCGCATCGTCCTCTTGGCGGCGAAACACCTCGCCGGCATAGGTATAGCGTGCCGGTTCCGCGCCGTGTTCCATATGCATCTGTACGACCGGGACTGTGAAATCGGGTCGCAGCATCTGCTCGCCGCGCAGCGGGTCATGGGTCGTGTAGGCACGCGCGCGAATGTCCTCGCCATATAGATCAAGCAGGATCCCGGCGGGTTGCAATATGTCCGTTTCCACCGGCACAGCGCCCGCCTGTTCAAACAGCGCGCGCAGCCGGACGGCCTCAGATATGATCGCGGATTTTTGCGGCATCAGGCTTGGCTTTCCAGTATCTCGCGCACCTTGGTGACCAGATCGACACGCGGCACTTCGAACTGGCTGGGCCGCTCCTTCCATTGCTCTAGCGTCGCGCTCTCGGCGATTTTCGCCCCTAGGATCAGGTCCTTGATTTGCACCACGCCTGCAGCGTGTTCATCTCCACCCTCGATCACAGCGATCGGGCTGCCGCGCCGATCTGCGTATTTCAGCTGGTTACCGAAGTTCTTTGGATTGCCCAGATAAACCTCTGCCCGAATACCCGCCTGCCGCAACTCGGCCACCATCGCCTGATAATCCGCCATGCGGCTCTTATCCATCACGGTGACGACAACCGGCCCGGATGTTGTGCTGTTCATCCGCCCTTTTTCGCGCAGTGCCGCCAGCAACCGGTCGACCCCGATGCTGACACCCGTGGCAGGCACCGCCTGCCCGGTGAAACGCTTGACCAAATCATCATAGCGTCCGCCCCCCGCGACGCTGCCGAACTGGCGCTTGCGGCCTTTCTCGTCGAGAATTTCGAAGGTGAGTTCCGCCTCGAACACGGGACCGGTATAGTAGCCAAGACCACGCACGACTGAGGGGTCGATGTCGATCCGGTCGGGACCATACCCTTGCGCGCCGAGAAGTGCAGCAATATCTTGCAGTTCGTCCACCCCCTGCGCGCCCGCCTCACTATCACCAACGGCAGCGCGTAAATTCTCTAGCGTCTGCGTCACGCCTGCCGCCTTTGAGGTCAAGAAAGCCAGAACCGGCTCTGCCTGCATATCACTTAGCCCGACGCCGTCGATGAACGCGCCCGAGGCGTCCTTGCGCCCGGTGGTCAGCAATTCGCGCACACCTGCTGCACCGACCTTGTCGAACTTGTCAATCGTGCGCAGCACCGCGTCGCGCTGGCCCGCGTCGTGCAAGCCCATCGTCTCCAAAACCCCGTTCAGTACCTTGCGGTTGTTCACCCGCACGATGTAATCGCCGCGCGGAATGCCAACCTCTTCCAGCGTGTCGGCCAGCATCGCGCAAATCTCGGCATCTGCCGCCACGCTGCCAGAACCAACCGTATCCGCATCGCATTGATAAAACTGGCGAAACCGCCCCGGGCCGGGCTTCTCGTTGCGCCAGACCGGTCCCATCGCATAGCGCCGGTAGGGCGTGGGCAGATCGTTGCGGTGCTGCGCATAGACCCGCGCCAACGGCGCCGTCAGATCATAGCGCAATGCCAGCCAGTCGCCCTTGCCTTCATCATCCGCTTCCTGCCAGCCAAAGACACCTTCGTTAGGCCGGTCTACATCGGGCAGGAACTTGCCCAGTGCCTCGACCGTCTCGACTGCACTCGTCTCCAGCGCGTCAAACCCGTAACGATGGTAAACGGCCGCGATGGCATCCAGCATCGCCTTGCGTTCGCTCACCTCGGAGCCGAAATAGTCGCGGAATCCCTTGGGCGTTTCGGCCTTGGGACGGGGTGTTTTCTTGGGCTTAGACATGGGCTGGGCCTTCCGGGGTGCTGAACCTGCGCGCGGTCTACCGGATGGCTGGCCGCTGGGCAAGGCGCGCCCACATCCTTTCAATGTTCTTCAAATACTCATCCATCCGTTGACCCGGACAGCACTCGTCGCATAGACCCACGCACATGGATGCACTCGAAGAAAAAATGGCCCACTTGATGCGCGCCGTCGATGACCTATCAGACGTGGTCGCGCGGCAAGAGCGTGAGATCGACATACTGACGCGCCGGGTCGAGATGTTGATGCGTCGCGAAGGCGAACGCGAGGCCAATGCAGGCGTCGCTGTTGTTGTGGGTGACGAACGGCCGCCACATTACTGATGCCACTCAAATTTGACGCTCAGATTTCCTGAACATCCATCACACCCGGCAGGCTTTTGATCGCACCCTTGATCTGTGGGTTCACCGGATATTTGGCACCGGCATCGACTTCGACCTCGCCCGGCAGGCCCGGTGACAGTAAGCAAAACCGGATCGGACCGGGGCGGACCGCCTTGGCCACGTCACGCGTGTTTTCCAACACGCTTGCGACCGATTGAATCGCATCAGGTGTATCGACAAAAATGCGCAACCCGGTGCTGCCTGCGTCGGCCACCACACCGTCTATCGGCGCCACACTGCGCGCCAGCAGCTTAAGCTGCTCGGCTTCCATCGTGGCCTCGACCGTCACTACAACATGTGTGCCGGTTTCCAGATGTTCGCGCGATTTTTCCAGTGTTTCAGAGAACATCGTGACTTCATACCCGCCCGTCGTGTCACTCAACTGGACAAAGGCGAACCGGTTGCCGCGCGCCGACTTGCGCTCTTGGCGTCCGGCCACCACACCGGCCATCTTGACGACGCAAGGCGCGCGAGAGGCTTGCTCCATCACGTCATCAAGGGTCTTGACGTCTTTGCGTTTCAACGCCGCCATGTAGTCATCAAGCGGATGCCCCGACAGGTAGAAGCCCACCGCCTTGAACTCTTCGGTCAACCGTTCGGCAGGCAGCCAATCTTCCACCGGGCTCAGGCGTGGCTCTGGCAGATCATCACCTGCCTCGCCAAAGAGAGAGACCTGATTAGAGTTTTTCTGGTCAAAGATCGCACCCGAGTAGCTCATCAGAGATTCGACCGCCTCGAATACCCTGCGGCGATTGCGATCCAGCGCATCGAATGCGCCCGCACGGGCCAGCATCTCCAGCGGCCGTTTGCCAATTCGTTTCAGATCCACCCGCCGGGCAAAATCATAAAGCGTCGCAAAGTCGCGTTCTTCGCGCCCGCTAACGATCAGGCGCATCGCCTCGACACCAACGTTCTTGAGCGCGCCCAGCGCATAATGCAGCGTACCATCCTTTACCATGAACGTCGCATCTGAGCGATTCACGCACGGGGCCTTGTAAGGTAGGTCCAGCCCCTTCTTTACCTCTTCGAAATACACCGCCAGCTTGTCGGTCAGGTGAATATCGCAGTTCATCACCCCCGCCATGAACTCGACCGGGTGGTTGGTTTTCAGCCATGCGGTCTGGTAGCTGACCACTGCATAGGCCGCCGCGTGGGATTTGTTGAACCCGTAGTTGGCGAACTTGTCCAGAAGGTTCCAGACCTCCATCGCCTTGTCTTTGTCCACCCCGTTTTCTGCGGAACCCTTCAGAAACTTTGGCCGCTCAGCGTCCATTGCGGCCTGAATCTTCTTGCCCATCGCGCGGCGCAACAGGTCCGCGCCCCCAAGGCTGTATCCCGCCATCTCCTGCGCAATCTGCATCACCTGTTCCTGATAGACGATGATGCCCTGCGTCTCGTCCAGAATGTGATCGACAGACGGATGCAGTCCGTCGCGCTCGCTCAGCCCGTTCTTAACTTCGCAATATTTTGGAATATTCTCCATCGGGCCGGGGCGGTAAAGCGCAACCAGAGCCACGATGTCCTCAATGCAGTTAGGCTTCATGCGCTTCAGCGCGTCCATCATTCCAGAGCTTTCCACCTGAAACACTGCAACTGTCTTGGCTTTGGAATAGAGCTGATACGTCGCCTCGTCATCCAGCGGTATGGCACCAATGTCGTTCACCGCGCCTTCGGGCGGCTCAAACAACTGCGTTCCATCGGCGGCGATATGTAACGCCCGGCCACCTGCTAGGATTTGCTCAACGGCGTTCTGCACGACAGTCAGCGTCTTGAGGCCAAGGAAGTCGAATTTCACCAGCCCGGCCTGTTCAACCCATTTCATGTTGAACTGGGTTGCCGGCATTTCCGAACGCGGATCCTGATATAGCGGGACCAACGCATCAAGAGGCCGATCACCGATCACGACGCCAGCCGCGTGGGTGGACGCATTGCGCAACAGCCCCTCGACCTGCATGCCGTATTTCAGCAGACGGTCGACGACCTCCTCATTGCGCGCCTCTTCGCGCAAACGCTCCTCCTGCGCCAATGCCTGTTCGATACTGACAGGTTTTACACCCTCAACGGGGATCATCTTGGACAGACGGTCCACCTGACCGTAGGGCATTTGCAGCACCCGCCCGATATCGCGTACTGCGGCCTTGGACAGTAACGCGCCGAACGTGATGATCTGCCCGACACGGTCGCGACCGTATTTCTCCTGTACGTAGTGGATCACCTCCTCGCGGCGATCCATGCAAAAGTCGATGTCAAAGTCAGGCATGCTAACTCGTTCCGGGTTCAGGAACCTCTCGAACAGCAAACTGTAGCGCAGCGGATCAAGGTCGGTAATCGTCAGCGCATAGGCAACCAGCGATCCGGCCCCCGACCCGCGCCCCGGTCCCACGGGGATATCGCGGTCTTTGGCCCATTTGATAAAATCGGCCACGATAAGAAAATACCCTGGAAAGCCCATCTTCTCGATGATGCCCAGTTCGAATTCGAGCCGTTTGTCATACTCTTCCACGGTTGTGGCATGAGGGATCACCTTTAGCCGCTCGGCGAGCCCCTCTTTGGATTGCCGACGCAATTCTTCGACCTCGTTATCGGCAAACTTTGGCAGGATCGGATCGCGCCGATACGCACCAAAGGCGCAACGCTGTGCGATTTCGACGGTGTTCTCCAGTGCCTCAGGCAAATCCGAGAAAAGTGCCGCCATCTCCTGTGGTGTTTTGAAGTAATGCTGAGCAGTCAGGCGACGGCGTGGGGCCGATTGGTCTACATATGTGCCTTCCGCAATACAGAGCATTGCATCATGCGCCTCGTACATCTTGGCCTTGGGGAAATAGACGTCGTTGGTCGCCACCAGCGGCAGGCCCATCGCATATGCCATCTCGATATGGCTCCGCTCGGTCAGGCGTTCCGCTTCCGGCGCACCTCCCTCGCCCGGATGGCGTTGCAACTCGACATAGAGCCGATCCGCAAACGCGGCCGCGAATTGCCCCATCAACGTCTCGGCAGCCGGACGCTGGCCTGCCTGCAACAGCCTGCCAACCGGACCATCCGGCCCGCCCGTAAGACAAATGATCCCATCCGAATGCTGTGCCAATTCCTCGAGGGTGACATGGGGCAGTTCCCCGTCACCGCGCAGGTAAAGGCATGAATTGAGCTTCATCAGGTTTTCATACCCGATCTCGTTCTGAGCCAACAAAACAATCGGCGCGGGGGCTTTGGCGCGCTCGCCGGGGATGACAGCGACATAGGCCAGATCCACCTGACACCCCATGATCGGCTGAATGCCCGCCGCCTGTGCCCCTACGGCGAACTCCAACGCTGCGAACATGTTGTTGGTATCAGTCACCGCCACAGCGGGCAGCCCGGCATCCACGCACATATCCGGCAACTTCTTTAGCCGTACCGCGCCTTCGAGCAGCGAATATTCGGTGTGAACTCTCAGATGGATGAATCGCGGTGCTTTGTTCATGCTGTCAGTCTATGGCAGTGCTGGCGCGCGTGCCAGCGTCGGATTGCCCACATCCAACATTCTCGCACCGGGCAAGAAGGACTTGCCTGAAATCCAATAAGATGACCTCACGTCAAGAGAAAAAGCCGCATAAACATAGGGGGTTGCAACATTTCCTTTCACGACCGGAAACACGTTGCCTGTAACAATGCCTGCCACCTCTGCCCTCTTGCCAAGTCGTCCCACTGCCGCGTAGCCTTTGACTTAGAATCCCGCCCACCTCTATGCCGCATCGAGGTGGGCACCAAAAGGGCGGAGGTAACGCGGCGGGCAATATAGAATGCAAATTTCGTTCCACCTGAACGGAGAGGCGGTCGTGCTGGATGGTGTGTCCCCGGACGACACCACGCTGGACTGGCTGCGCGAGGTTCGCGGGCTGACCGGAACCAAGGAAGGCTGCAATGAGGGCGATTGCGGTGCGTGTACGGTGCTGATTACAGACGATGCTGGAACGCGCCCGCTCAACGCGTGCATTCTGCTGCTGCCGCAACTGCACGGCAAGTCGATCCGCACCATCGAGGGGATCAACGGCCCCGAAGGACAGCCGCACCCGGTGCAGCAAGCGATGATCGACCTTCACGGGTCACAATGCGGCTTCTGTACGCCCGGCTTTGTGGTTGCGATGGCTGCGGCGCATCTGAGCCAGACAACAGATTATAACACGGCACTGGCGGGCAACCTATGCCGTTGCACCGGTTACGCGCCAATCGTGCGCGCCGCCGAAGCGGCGGCAGTCCAACCCGTTCCCACTTGGATGAAGACAGCCCCATCACAGGCCACCAACACGGTGCCAGCCCTGCCAGAGAGCAGCGACGCGCTGGCTGCACTGTTGATTGATGCGCCGGAAACCACGCTTGTCGCCGGGGCGACAGATGTCGGCCTCTGGGTCACCAAATCGCTGAAAGACATCGCACCAGCGGCATTCCTGCATCGCTGCACCGACTTGCAGCAGATCGCTGTAGGCGACGACACGATCCACATCGGTGCAGGCGTAACGGTTGAGGACCTGAGACACGCCATTGCCCCCTATCACGCGTCCTTTGCCGAGATGATCCGCCGTTATGGGTCGGTTCAGGTGCGCAGCGCCGCAACAATCGGCGGCAACATCGCCAATGGATCGCCCATTGGTGATGGGCCGCCCGCGCTCATTGCGTTAGAGGCCCGGCTGCATCTTCGGCGAGGGGATGACCGGCGCGACATTGCGCTGGAAGACTTCTTTATTGACTACGGTAAACAGGACTTGCGCGCGTCGGAATTCGTCGAAGCGGTTAGCTTTCCACGTCAGCCCGATCGGCTGCGTTGTTACAAACTGTCAAAGCGGTTCGATCAGGATATTTCAGCAGTGTGCGGTTGTTTCAACATCACTGTGGAGAATGGCACTGTAGCAGCCGCACGGATCGCCTTTGGCGGCATGGCCGGCGTGCCCAAGCGTGCGACCCATGTCGAGGCGGCGCTGACGGACGCGCCTTGGACGATGGAAACGGTAACGACTGCTCTGCCTGCATTTGCCCGCGATTTTGCACCGCTCAGCGACATGCGCGCCTCTGCCGGGTATCGTCTGCAAACGGCGCAAAACCTGCTGTTGCGATACTTCCACGAGGATGAAGGCATTGCGACTTCGGTTCTGGAGGTGCGCGTATGACCGTGCGCCAATCCTTGCCCCATGACGCTGCACCATTACACGTGACGGGACGCGCGCGGTATGTAGACGACATCCCGACAGTCTCCGGCACCCTGCACCTGTGCTTTGGGCTGAGCGACGTGGCATTTGGCACCATAACCGCGCTGGATGTGTCTGCGGTACGTGCGGCCAATGGCGTGGTCGACGTGTTGACCGCCGATGACCTGCCGAACGGTGCTGACGTTTCACCCTCGGCCCATGACGAACCGTTACTGGCACTCGGCGAAGTGCATTACATAGGCCAGCCCATTTTCCTAGTGATCGCGCGCAGCCATCTGGCAGCGCGAAAGGCCGCGCGGCTGGCCAGCGTCGAGATTGATGCGCGCCGCGCGATCCTCAGTATTGATGACGCCATCGCCGCAAACAGTCGGTTCGAGGAAGGACCGCGTATCTACCAGAAAGGGGATGCCGCGACAGCTATAGATGCCGCTGTGCACCGGATCGACGGCAGCATGGAGATCGGCGGGCAGGAACATTTCTACCTTGAAGGTCAAGCCGCACTGGCAATACCGCAGGAAGGCGGCGACATGCTGGTGCATTCCTCGACGCAGCACCCGACAGAGATCCAGCACAAGGTGGCCCATGCCCTCAATGTGCCGATGCACAATGTGCGGGTCGAAACCCGGCGCATGGGTGGCGGGTTTGGCGGCAAGGAAAGTCAGGGCAATGCATTGGCCGTCGCCTGCGCGCTGGCGGCAGATCGCACCGGACGCCCCTGCAAGATGCGCTATGACCGCGATGACGACATGATGATCACCGGCAAACGGCACGATTTCCGCATCATCTATCGTGCGGGGTTTGACGACACTGGCCGCATAACGGGCGTTGAATTCACGCAGTATGCCCGCTGCGGCTGGGCGCTGGACCTCAGCTTGCCAGTTGCAGATCGCGCGATGCTACATTCCGATAACGCCTATCTACTGCCCAACGCACGGATTGAGAGCCACCGATTGCGCACCAATACGCAGAGCGCAACGGCCTTTCGCGGCTTTGGCGGTCCGCAAGGGATGGTGGGGATTGAGCGGGTGATGGACCACATTGCACATGCTCTGGGCCGCGACCCGGCAGACGTCCGGCGCGTCAACTATTACGCCGATATGGACGCCGGCGATGCGGGAGGGCGGTCTGCCCCCCAAGTTGATACCAAGCAGGATTGCAACGCTCCTCCAGAGGGCACTTCTGGCCAGAAGCTGGACGAAGAAGTGCCCAGCGACATGGATCTGACATCTCGTGGAGCGGTGAGAAGCGTCCCGTCAGGCCCCGCCCCTGAAGTGCCGGAAAATGCGCAAACGACGCCCTATGGTCAGGAGGTCGAGGATTTCATTCTGAACGGGATGACAGACAAGCTTTTGAGTAGTGCGGATTACACCGCGCGCCGCGCGGCAGTTGCAGAATGGAATGCCACCAATCCGATATTGAAAAAGGGACTGGCCTTCAGCCCGGTCAAATTCGGCATATCCTTTACCCTGTCCCATCTCAATCAGGCGGGGGCATTGGTGCATGTCTATGCCGATGGTTCCGTGCAGATCAATCACGGCGGTACAGAGATGGGTCAGGGCCTGTTTCAGAAAGTGGCGCAGGTCGCTGCCACTGCGTTCGGCATTGACATGCGCAGCGTGCGCATCACCGCCACCGACACCGGCAAAGTGCCCAACACCTCGGCGACCGCGGCATCATCGGGTAGTGATTTGAACGGCATGGCCGTTAAGGCGGCCTGCGATACGATCCGCGAACGGATGGCCGGCTTTTTGGCGGACTACTATCAGGCTGCAAAGGATAGCGTGCAGTTCGAAGGCGGCGAGGTACACTTGGGGACTGAGTGCCTCAGTTTTGCTGCCGCCGCGCAACTGACCTACGAGCACCGCATCAGCCTGTCCTCCACCGGGTTTTACGCCACACCCAAGCTGGCTTGGGATCGGATCAAGGGCACGGGACGTCCGTTCTTCTACTTTGCCTATGGTGCCGCGCTGACCGAAGTGGTTCTGGACACGCTGACCGGAGAGAACCGCATCCTGCGTGCAGATATCGTGCATGACGCGGGTGCCAGCCTGAACGCCGCATTGGATATCGGCCAGATCGAAGGCGGCTACGTGCAGGGCGCAGGTTGGCTGACGACCGAGGAACTGGTCTGGGACGATGCGGGTCGGTTGCGCACTCATGCACCATCAACCTACAAGATACCGGCCTGCGGGGATCGTCCTGTTGTATTCAACGTGGCGCTCTGGGAGGGCGAGAACCGCGAAGAGACGATTTACCGCTCCAAGGCAGTGGGGGAACCACCGCTGATGTTGGGCATCTCGGCGTTTCTGGCATTGTCGGATGCCGTGGCAGCCTGCGGGCGGGGATATCCTGCGCTCGACAGCCCGGCAACACCCGAACGGTTGCTCGCAGCCATCCAGAGGGTGCGTGGATGAGCGCGATCTACGTAGAAATCACGGCAACGCGCGGGTCGGCTCCGCGCAACGTCGGAACCGCCATGAAGGTGACAGCATCAGGCATCGAAGGGACGATCGGTGGCGGCGCGTTAGAGTTTCTGGCAATTGCAACAGCCCGACGCATTATGATTGAAGGAGCGACTGACCGGGCGCAGACCATCCCGCTTGGACCCGGGCTTGGGCAGTGTTGCGGTGGGGTGGTGACATTGAACTTCACGCGCGAAGAGCGCCGAATTGATACTGACGACCCTCACCCGCAGGTCATTCACTCACACCATGCGCCCCTGCGTGCCCTGTGGATATGGGGCGCTGGCCATGTGGGACGCGCAGTTGTCCGGGCCTGCCCACCGAATGAGTCCAGAATCACCTGGGTGGACAGCAGCGCGGACCGTTTTCCCGCGCATATCGCGAACCATGTCAGGACGATCCCTGCTGCTGACATGCCACGGCTGGCGGCTCACGCGCCACGCGAGGCGCATCACCTGATCTTTACCTACAGCCACGAGATCGACCTTGCGCTTTGCGCGGCGCTCTTGCGGCACGGCTTTGCATCTTGTGGTGTGATCGGTTCTGCTACCAAATGGGCGCGATTTTCCAAACGTCTGATCGAAGCAGGGCTTGATCCCACACAGATTACCTGCCCGATTGGTGATAAGTCGCTGGGCAAACGTCCCGACACCATCGCCCGGAGCACCATTGCCGCGCTGCTGCGCGAAAGGACACCTGCATGACCTCTCCACTGCTGAGCCTTTCCGGGCTGACCAAAGCCTACCCCGGTGTCGTCGCCAACGACAACGTATCGTTCGAGGTCCAGCCCGGCGAAGTCCACGCCCTGCTGGGCGAGAACGGCGCAGGCAAGTCTACGTTGGTTAAGATGATATATGGTTTGGTACGTCCCGACAGCGGGCAGATGGTCCTGCATGGCGAAGCATTCGCCCCAACCGAGCCGAGCGCGGCGCGCGCTGCCGGAGTGGCGATGGTCTTTCA
Organism: Pseudohalocynthiibacter aestuariivivens; assembly: GCF_011040495.1. GTDB lineage: Bacteria > Pseudomonadota > Alphaproteobacteria > Rhodobacterales > Rhodobacteraceae > Roseovarius > Roseovarius pelagicus. Next base: position 1,012,535 of record NZ_CP049037.1, read on the forward strand.
GCACTTCTCGCTTTTCGATGCGCTGAACGTCGCCGAAAACGTGGCGTTGGGGATGGAAAATCCGCCCCCTATGGGGGATTTGGCGACACGAATTCGCGAAGTATCCACAACCTACGGCTTGCCGCTGGATCCGGCGCGGACGGTGGGCGAACTGTCTGCCGGAGAGCGCCAGCGGGTCGAGATCATCCGCTGCCTGCTGCAAGATCCGCGCCTATTGATCATGGATGAGCCAACCTCGGTGCTGACACCACAGGAGGTGGATATCCTGTTCGAGACCCTGCGCAAGCTCACTTCCGAAGGGGTGGCGATCCTCTATATCTCTCATAAATTGGAGGAAATTCGCACACTATGTGATCACGCCACGATCTTGCGACTCGGCAAAAACGTCGGCACCTGCATCCCGCGCGACACCAGTGCCCGCGATATGGCGGAGCTTATGGTTGGCAGCGCCTTTGCCGCGCCTGAGCGCGCGGGGCGCGATCTGGGTGAGGTGGCGTTGGAGCTAAAGGACCTGACCGCGGTATCATCCAGCGCCTTTGGCACGTCTTTGAAAGGGATCACCCTTAGCGTCAGACAAGGCGAGATCCTGGGGCTGGGTGGTGTCGCGGGCAACGGACAGGATGAACTTCTGGCCGTATTATCGGGTGAGATGCGCAGCAATGCCGACGCCGTTCAATTCATGGGGCAACCGATCGGTCGCCTTGGGCCCGGACCGCGCCGCAAGATGGGGTTGCTGACCGCGCCGGAAGAACGGTTGGGGCACGCTGCAGCACCAGACATGAGCCTGACAGAGAACGCTCTGCTGACGGGGGCTGAACGCGAACAGCTGATGCAGCGCGGTTTCCTGCGTTGGTCTGCGGCAGAAGCCTTTGCGCGCCGTATCATCGAGGCGTTCGACGTTCGCACCCCTGGCCCCGATGTGGCGGCAAGGGCATTATCAGGCGGGAACCTGCAAAAATTTGTCATCGGTCGCGAAGTCATGCAGCGCCCCGAAGTGTTGGTGGTCAATCAACCCACATGGGGCGTCGATGCCGCCGCAGCCGCAGCCATCCGACAGGCGCTATTGGATTTGGCCGCAAATGGAACAGCTGTGATCTGTATTTCCCAAGATCTGGATGAATTGATGGAAATTTCTGACCGGTTCGGTGCCCTGAACGAGGGCCGTCTGTCCGAGATACGTCCGGCACAGGGCCTAAGCGTGGATGAGATTGGCCTTATGATGGGTGGCGCGCATGGCATGGAGGTAGCCCATGTCTGAGGCCATGGAATTTGAATTTTTTCAAAGCATTGAAAGATCAGGAGGCGGCTCATGCTGAGGCTGGAACGACGGCCTCAGCCGTCAAAGATGTGGGTGTATCTGACCCCTGTTGTGGCGGTGGTCATCACCATGATCGCAGGTGGTGCCCTCTTTGCGGCATTGGGAAAAGCCCCCGGTGAAGCGATTGCGACGATTTTCTGGGAGCCATTGTTCGGCGAATTCGCATTTTACTATCGCCCACAGTTGCTGGTGAAAGCAGCACCGCTCATTCTGATCGCCATCGGGCTCAGTCTGGGCTTTCGGGCCGGTATCTGGAACATCGGTGCCGAGGGTCAGTATATACTGGGCGCGCTCTGCGGCGCTGGCGTGGCACTCGCCGCCTATCCGTCGCAGAATGTGCTGATCTTTCCGGCGATGATCGTCGCTGGGGCGTTCGGTGGATGGGCATGGGGGATGATCCCGGCCCTGCTGCGGGTGAAGTTCGGCACCAACGAAATCCTCGTGTCGCTGATGCTGGTTTATGTGGCCGAGCAGCTATTAGCCGCGATGTCGCTGGGCCTGATGCGCAACCCCGAGGGCATGGGATTTCCCGGCAGCCGAAATTTGCAGCAATACGAGGCGGCCCATAATGCTGAGTTGATCACGGGCAGCGGTCTGCATTGGGGCGTCGCCGCTGCGCTGATCGCCGTGATTTTTGCCTATATCCTGCTGAATCGTCATATCCTAGGCTATCATATCCGGCTGACTGGACAGGCCCCGCGTGCTGCACGGTTTGCCGGGGTGCGGCCCAATCGGCTGATCCTGTTTTGCCTTGGCACATCCGGCGCATTGGCAGGTTTGGCGGGAATGTTCGAAGTCGCCGGACCATCCGGGCAGGTCAGCATTGATTTTAACGTAGGCTATGGGTTTACCGCGATTATCGTCGCCTTTTTGGGACGGCTGCATCCGGTAGGCATCATGTTGGCGGGACTGTTGATGGCGCTTACGTATATCGGCGGTGAAATCGCGCAGTCGAACCTGCAACTGCCTGCTGCTGCGATTCAGTTGTTTCAAGGCATGCTGCTGTTTTTCCTGCTTGCCGTCGATGTTCTGGTGCAGTTTCGGCTGCGGATGCGACGGGCGGAGGTAGCATAATGGACCTTTCTTCAATCAACCCAATTCTGTTGCTGGCCTCGCTTATGGTGGCCGCGACTCCGATCCTTTTGGCTGCCTTGGGCGAGTTGGTGGTCGAGCGGGCGGGCGTGCTGAACCTCGGGGTCGAAGGTATGATGATCACCGGCGCGATCTGCGGCTTTGCCATCGCTGTCGAGACCGGATCACCGGTGCTGGGATTTGCCGGTGCTGCGGTTGGCGGCGCGCTCTTGTCGCTGCTCTTTGCCGGTCTCACGCAATTCGCATTGGCCAATCAGGTGGCCTCCGGGCTGGCCCTCACGCTGTTCGGTCTGGGCCTGAGCGCACTCTTGGGGCAATCCTACGTCGGGGTGAAACCGCCCTCGACGGCCAAACTGGACATTCCGCTGTTGGGCGATATTCCAGTACTGGGACCAATCCTCTTTGGGCATGACTGGATGGTTTATTTTGGTATTGCGCTGACATTCGCTGTCTGGGCGCTGCTGAAATACACCCGCGCGGGGCTGATCCTGCGGGCAGTTGGTGAGAACCACGATGCGGCGCATGCGCTGGGGTACAAGGTGGTGCGGGTGCGCATCGTCGCGATCCTCTTTGGTGGCGCCTGCGCAGGTTTGGGTGGGGCATACATCAGCCTTATCCGCGTGCCTCAATGGACCGAAGGAATGACTGCAGGCGCGGGCTGGATCGCATTGGCGCTGGTTGTGTTCGCGTCGTGGAAGGCCGGGCGTGTGCTGCTGGGTGCCTATCTCTTCGGCGGCGTCACAGTGTTGCAGTTGAACTTGCAGGCCGCAGGGGTTGATATTCCTGTCGAATACCTTTCCATGTCACCTTATCTGATCACGATCCTAGTGCTGGTCATTCTATCCGCGGATCGCAGCAGGGCGCCCGGATCACTGGGACGAATTTTCCACGCCTCAAGCTGAGGCAGACCATAATAACAGGGGGAACTCAAATGAAATTCACCAAATTACTGACAGGGGCCGCACTGGCACTCGGGCTGGCTGGGACTGCCATTGCCGAAGAGAAAACCAAGGTTGGGTTCGTGTTTGTCGGGCCGGTGGGTGACGGCGGCTGGACCTATGAACACAATCAGGGACGACTGGCGATTGAGAAGGAATTCGGCGACAAGGTGGAAACCGTGTATGTCGAGAGCGTCGCCGAAGGACCCGACAGCGAACGGGTTATGACCCAGATGGCCCTGAAAGGCGCCGATCTGATCTTTACCACCTCCTTCGGTTACATGGACCCGACGATCAACGTTGCTAAAAAATTCCCGAACGTGAAATTCGAACACGCGACCGGTTACAAAACAGCACCGAACGTGTCGACCTATTCAGCCCGTTTTTACGAAGGCCGCGCAGTTCAGGGACATATCGCGGGTAAGATGACCAAATCCAATGTCATCGGCTACATCGGTTCGGTCCCGATCCCCGAAGTGATCCGTGGCATCAACTCGGCCTACATCCATGCCAAAAAGGTCAACCCTGACGTCGAGTTCAAGATCGTCTGGGTCTTTGAATGGTTCAACCCGGCCAAGGAAGCGGACGCCGCCAAGGTGCTGATCGAACAGGGTGCGGACGTGATCCTACAACATACCGATAGTACTGCGCCGCTGGCCGCCGCCGAAGAAGCGGGCAACGTGATCGGCTTTGGTCAGGCATCTGATATGGCTGAATACAAGGATGGCCCGCGTGTCAGCTCGATCATCGACAACTGGTCCCCCTACTACATCGACCGTACCCGCGCCGTCATGGATGGCACTTGGGAAAGCGTGCAAACTTGGGACGGTATCGGTCCGGGCATGGTCGGCATCGGTGAAATCACCGACAAAGTGCCTGCGGACGTGAAGGAAGAAGCTCTCGCTCTGAAAGACGCCATAGCGTCTGGCGAACACCACCCCTTTACCGGGCCGATCAACAAGCAGGATGGCTCTGTCTGGTTGAAGGAGGGTGAAACCGCCGATGACGGCACCTTGCTGGGCATGAACTTCTACGTCGAAGGTATCGAAGGCGATATCCCTCAATAAGAAACGGATGATCGTAGCAAAGGCCCCACCGCACCGTGGGGCCTTTGTCATGCCTGCAACTGTAACCAAAACACTCGTATGGATCAAAATCGCCCCAATGAGCGGCTGATTGCCTGTTTTCTCGGCCCAACCCGAACTTACAGCTTGCTATGTACGGCAGGTGGTTTATCCGGGCGCATGTGATGTTCGTCGAACTGTCTGGCTGTCGGTTTTTCGCAAAACAACATAGAAACAACAAAAAAGAAGCAGAATGATAGACACCTTGGACGTCCAGACGAAACAGGCGCCACGCGCAGCGCGCGATTGGGTCAGAATTCTAGCGGCTTACCGCGAACCCCGAGAGTTCCGGAGCGCGTTCGAACTGGGGGTTACCATCGTCCCGTTTGTTCTGCTCTGGGCTCTTGCCTGGTGGGCACTATCCTACAGCTATGTGCTGACTTTTGCGCTGTCAGTTTTGAATGCCGGTTTTTTGCTGCGCCTATTTGCCATCCAGCATGATTGCGGTCACGGCGCATTCTTCCACAACAGATCAGTCAGCGATTGGCTGGGTCGGGCTATCGGTGTATTCACCCTGACCCCCTATGACGTCTGGCGGCACACCCATTCCGTCCATCACAGCAGCGCGGGCAATCTGGACAAGCGCGGCATGGGCGACGTTCATACGCTGACCGTTGATGAGTACCGGCAAATGACGTGGTTCCAACGTCTGAAATACCGTCTTTACCGGCATCCTATCATCCTGTTCGGCCTTGGGCCGGGTTATCTGTTCTTATTGCAGAACCGCCTGCCGCTGGGGTTGATGGCCAATGCCCGGTATTGGGTCAGCGCGATGAGCACGAATGCCGCGATCATCGCCGCCCTGACCACAATCGTGTATTTCGGTGGGATCATGCCAGTGTTGCTGATCTTTTTGCCGTCAACCCTGCTGGCGGCAACTGCCGGCGTCTGGCTGTTTTACGTTCAGCACCAGTTTGAAACGACATACTGGGACGAAGACGAACGCTGGAAACTACACGATGCGGCACTGCACGGCAGCTCGCACTATGTGCTGCCCGGTATATTGAACTGGTTCACCGCGAACATCGGCATTCATCACGTGCACCACCTCTATAGCCGCATCCCGTTCTACCGATTGCCCGAAGTTTTGCGCGATCATGCCGAACTGGCCGATGGCAATCGACTGACGATTAAAGAGAGTATCGCCAGTGCGCGCTTGCACCTATGGGATGAAAAGACCAAGCGACTGCTTTCGTTCTCGCAGGAATGGATCGCGCGCCGCACCGAAACCGCCGCCTGATCTGCACCGTTGATCCCAATGCAACATCCAGTCTAGGCTTGCGCGATTGGCAGGGCGATGATCGGCTGCCTTCCTAGGCGCAGAGCAAACAATTTGCGATGATTATCTACCCTCCCACCCCCGAATTGCCGGTCGCCGATGTCGAGGTGGCGCAGCACTATTACCACGCACATTTCGGCTTTGACATCGCGTGGTATCATGCCGAAGGACGTATCGGAGCCGTCTCGCATGGTGATTGCGCGATTTTCATGCGTCAATCTGACGGGCCGATCCACCCCGCTACATTCTGGATTTACGCTGCGGATGTGGACCAAACCTATGCCGCACTGACCCGTCGTGGCGCGGACATCATCGACCCGATTGCAGATAAACCTTGGGGCTTGCGCCAATTCACGGCGCGCGACTTATACGGGAATCTCTTTCATTTTCATCATGATATCGACACATGATCCTCTTCCAGAAAATGAATGAGACGCGTCTCACAGGGCTTCAGTTGTCACGATCATAGGCCGATGGCCTTGTGTATCGCGCCTCATTGCCACACTACCGACGGCAATAGGTCTCTTCTGATCGCTATATTGCGCGGATTGATTTGATACCCCACCCGAAGGTTCATTACATGCCCAAACGTAACCAATTGCCCCCGACAGCGTCGATCGCACAAGATGCTGGTGAAGGTCGCCTCTTCGCGCCGTCGGCAGAACGCAATGCCGACGCCATCGCAAATGCATTGTCCCGGCACGTACCGCCAACCGGCAGAGCGTTGGAAATTGCCAGCGGGACTGGTCAACATGCCGTACGACTGGCGACCACCCTGCCCGGCCTTGACTGGCACCCATCTGAAATTGACCCGGACCGCCGCATCAGCATCGACGCCTACGCGCAGGCGACGTGCCTGCCCAATCTGCATCCTGCACTGACGCTCGACGCGACAGCTCCGGGTTGGGGCACAACGGTTGGACAGTACAACCTGATTGTGCTGGCCAACCTGCTACACCTGATTTCCGAACCCGAAACACTGGTGTTGCTGACCGAGGCACGCGCTGCGCTCTTTCCCGGTGGTATTCTGGCACTCTATGGGCCGTTCCTGCGCGATGGCAACACGACATCCGAGGCTGACACCCGGTTTCATGCCAGCCTGCGCGCCAGTGACCCAGAGATCGGATACAAGGACGCGGGCGACATCCGCACCTGGCTCAGCACACTTGGGTTCGAACTAAAGGCTGTCGAAGAAATGCCGGCCAACAACCTGCTGTTCTTTGCACGCGTGCCTGTAGAGTAACCGCCGTTCACGCCTTGGCGTCACGCGCTGTAGGTTACCCGCCCACCACACACCGTCAGGACCGGTTTTGCGGTGCCCAATATACTGGGGTCCATCGCTTCGATATCGCGATCCATCACCACCACATCCCCCAGTTGCCCAGCAATCAGCTGTCCCTTGCGGCCTTCGCTGAACTCCACCCAAGCATTGGCACGCGTGTAGCTGGCCAGCGTATCCATCAGCGACTGTGGTCGCACATCCCATGGTGCGCCGGGGTTAATCGGCGCCACGGCGGCCTGAATGCTGGGCATCACGTCGACCGGCACCACCGGCCAATCGGTGGAAAACGTCAAAGGCGCGCCGCTGTCACGGATGCGCTGCCACGCAAAGGCATAAGGGTATTGATCATCATGCAGGATCGTGCCCTGCGGAATCGGTGGAAAATGCCCGCCCAGCGCCGAATGCAGCGGTTGCATCGACGCCACGGCCCCCAACGCCGAAATGCGCGGTATATCCTCGGGTGTGATCACTTCTATATGTTCAATCCGATGGCGGCTGTCGCGCGCACCGTTGGCTTCACGCGCGAATTGATAGCCATCCAATGTGCGGCGCACTGCCAGATCGCCAATGGCATGCACACATATCTGCAGGTCCAGCGCGTCGATCCGGCGGCAGGCTTCGTTGAAATGCTCTGGCTCGAACACCGCATCACCGGTCACGTCGGGCGCATCCGGATAGCCCCGTATCATCAGTGCAGTCCGCGCGTCGATCACCCCGTCCATGAACATCTTGACCGCGCCTGACCATACCCGGTCGCCGGTATACTTGCGGCGCATCTCGGCGGCTTCTTCCAGACGATCCAGCGGGTCAAAGTTTTTCAGATGAAAGGGCACTTGCATACGGGCGGCCAAATCACCCGCGGCGTCGATCTCGGTCAACAGTTCCAACTGGTAGAAATTGCCGTCCATGTTGTGCATCGTGGTCACGCCCTTGGATGCCGCATGATTTAGGCCACGGGTAATCAATGCACGGTCCATGGCGCGCTCGGCTTCGGTCGCGGGTGGCTCTGGATCATTGCCGGTAACATATCCCAACATATCCCGCCCGCCGGTTTTACTGAGCTTGATCACAGGGCCGAACGCGCCGGTTTCCAACAACAGCCCCGTCGCCAGACCGTCGTCACCCATCACGATTGTGCTGCCTTCCGCCACTTTCGCACCATGCAGGATACCCGCGCGATCCAGCGCCATCGTATTGGCCCAGACAGTATGAATATCGGGCGCAAGAAGTGCCAAGGGGCGGTCAGACAGGATGGCATCCAGATCGTGTCGTGTTGGCTCTGCTCCATCCAGAATGCCATAGTTCGTACCCATCCCAAGGATCAACGGCTCGTTCGGGTTGTTCGCGGCGTAGCTGTGGATCGCGCGCTCTAATGCGGCGCGCCCCTGAACACCCTCCAGTGACATGAACTCGAGCGATGCCGATCCTTGGAAAAGATGCACATGGCTGTCGATGAACCCCGGCAGCACTGTCGCCCCCCCCGCATCCACAACCTGCGTTCCCGGCCCCGCCAGCGCGCGGATATCAGACGTATTTCCAACAGCCAGGATTAACCCATCCACGATGGCCACGGCCTCAGCTCGGGGCGCATCGTCGTCCATCGTCAGGACCTTGCCGTTCAAAATTACCATATCGGCTTGCTGCGCCATCTCTGCATCCCCTCTCGAGGGCAATCTGCCCCCTTCTAATACCCTTTATTCAGCCTTAGACTGAGACAGAATAGCGGCCCGGACAATACCCCTTCGGGTCTAGTTTTCATCGCGCAAACCTGTTGCCACGGGTTTGTCGATGTCCCACGACCGTGGCACGAGACCCGCAATGACTGAACGCACCCGCGCAAGTGACCCCACACCAGAAGAAATTCTGGCGCGTGCCATAGCAAGCATTGGCCGCGCCGATTTCGTCCTGCGCGCGCTGGACTATCTGGGCAGCGCGATGATGTATCAGGGGTGTCTGTTAACCCGGCTCAATGGGACCCGTTCGCCGGAACATGTCTATGATGATGTGCGCGCCGAACGACGGGCGGATGTCGTCGACCGGTATCTGGATGGTGCTTATCTGCTCGACCCATTCTACGTCGCCTATACGGAGCAGCAGCCTTGTGATGCGCTGCGTTTGCGAGATGTAGCCCCAGATCGTTTTCAGCATTCCAGCTATTACGAAACTTATTACAGTTCGATCCGATTGCGTGACGAGGCGGCCATCTTCATTGATCTGCCGAGCGGGCAGCATCTGTTCTACTCAGTCGGGCGAACCGAGGATAGCCCGCGCTTCTCGCAGCGGGATATGGATCGTACGCGGCGCATTTTGCCAGTGTTTGCCGCGATCAACCGCCGCCACTTTGCCGCAGGCCGCCCCGCGCCCGAACCCGTCTCCGATCCCGCCATCGCGCAGCAAGAGATCGAAACCGCCATGGCCCGATTCGGCGCGGAGTCGCTGACCGATCGTGAACGTCAGATCGCAATTCTCATCCTCAAGGGGCATTCGTCAAAATCCATCGCCCAGCGCATCGGCGTTAGCCCGGGAACCGTGAAAATCCACCGGCGGAATTTTTACAGAAAACTGAACATATCCGCGCAAAGTGAGCTTTTTTCGATGTTTCTAGGCTCACTTACACGGCGAGCCTAGCTTGCACTCCGGGCGCTGAAAACGGCCATATCTCCGTCAGATAGAATAATTCATGTGCCTGAAAATCAGACCGCATCAGCGTGTGGATCACCAAAATTCCGACCCTATCCCCGATGGGGTATTTACGCAGAGCGCCGCCGCCGCTTAGGCTGAACTACCAGCAAAGCCCGGCACGAGACCGGCATGCTACACGCTAACTGGGGGATGCGCATGGCGCGAGACACGGCAGACATGTCGAAGAAATCGGTTGCGAATATGATTCTGGCCGAGAACGTTACCAAGACATTTGGTCAGGGTGACACGAAGGTGCACGCACTAGACGATGTATCGGTCAACATTCGCGAGAATGAATTCTTTACGCTGCTGGGGCCCTCCGGCTGCGGTAAGACGACTCTCTTGCGTCTGATCGCCGGGTTCGACCTGCCGACGCGAGGCAATATCCTGCTTGATGGTCAAGAGATCGGCCACCTGCCCCCCTACAAACGTCCGGTGAACACCGTATTTCAGAACTACGCACTGTTTCCCCACATGACCGTCGCGCGCAACATCGGCTTTGGTCTGGAGATGCAGGGCCGCTCGAAATCCGAGATCAAACAAGCCACCGAGGAAATGCTGGGGCTGGTGCAGATGGAGCATCTTGCCAACCGGCAAACCGATCAGTTGTCTGGCGGGCAGCAGCAACGTGTGGCCCTCGCCCGCGCGTTGGCCCCGCGCCCCAAGGTGCTGTTGCTGGATGAGCCGCTATCCGCGCTTGACCTGAAGCTGCGCAAGGAAATGCAGATCGAATTGAAGCGTCTCCAAAGCGAAACCGGGATCACGTTCGTCTTTGTCACCCACGACCAAGAAGAGGCGCTGACCATGTCAGACCGCATCGCGGTTATGAAGGCGGGTCACATCCTTCAGGTCGGTCGTCCGAAAGAAATCTATAATCAGCCCGCGCGCAGGTTCGTCGCGGACTTTATCGGTGATATCAACATCTTCGAAGTGACACTTGATCAGGTCGACGGACTAGCGGGGCGCGTCACATTACCTGGCGGCGCCACCCTGCCCGCTGATCTGCCGGAGCCGGACGTGGCTGCGGGCACCGTATCTGTCGCGATCCGTCCCGAGAACATGCTGCTGACCGATGCCGGGGACAAGGCTGCCAAACTAACCGGCACCGTGACAAACGTCGTTTACTTTGGTGCAGGCAGCAACGTGCATGTCGCGTTGAAAGGCGGAGCAGAAGTCATCGTGCGCACATCAGGCGAAGTACGGTCCGATGGGCACGAAGTCGGGCTGATACTGCCTGACCGGGTACAGGTGCTGGTAGATTGACCGACGCCGCACAAAATATGGGCGCCGACACGCGGCTTGAAGATGCCAAACGTCGGGTTGATGCCGATACGCGCCGCCGACGCCGGCAGCTGCTGTCGCCAACGTTGATTGTAATCGGTGTGTTCGGATTATTCCCGCTCACAATCACGTTGATCTATTCGTTTCTCAGCCCGGGCGTATATGGCGGGGTAACGTGGGAATTTTCCACTAACGCCTATGTGCAGTTCCTGTTCGAACGCGACATCTTTGATGATACGCTCAGTTTCTCTTCCACTTATCTCAGTATCTATGGCCGTTCCATCGGACTGGCCTTCGTAGCCACTGTCGGGGCATTGCTAATCGGATTTCCGACCGCGTATTTCATCGCCAGCAAACCGCCATCACAGCGCAATTTCTGGCTGTTCCTGATCACACTGCCCTTTTGGACAAACCTGCTGATCCGCACCTATGCTGTTCTGCTGATCATCCGGGACGAGGGTATCATCAACCTCAGCCTTCAGAGCATTGGCCTGATCGACCAGCCGCTGACGATCCTCTATACCGATCTCGCGGTATTCCTCGGCCTGATCTACAGCTACCTGCCCTTCATGGTGCTGCCGCTCTATGCATCGCTGGAAAAGCTCGATTTCCGGTTGGTCGAGGCCGCTTACGACCTATACGCCACACGTTTTCAGGTGTTGCGTCATGTGATTGTTCCGATGGCCAAACCCGGCATCGTTGCGGGCTGCATCCTCGTCTTCATTCCCGGCCTTGGTGCCTACATCACCCCCGAGTTGCTGGGCGGTGGCAAGGAGTTGATGATCGGCAATCTGATCGCGCTACAGTTTGGCGGATCGCGCAACTGGCCCTTTGGGTCTGCGGCCGCCCTGATCCTGATGGTGGTGGTGATGCTGTCGCTGATCATCTACGTCCGCTACGCTGGCAAGGAGGCCAAAGGTCATGGCTGAACGCGCTCGCAAAATGAAGGATCTGCGCAAGCAACCGGGTTTCGATTTCCTCGCCTGGTTCTGCATTTTTTTCCTGTACGCACCCATCGTTGTGCTGATCGTGTTTTCGTTCAATGACAACCGATCCGTGGTACGGTGGACTGAATTCAGCCTGCGCTGGTACGCGGCAGCGTTTGATAACGAAGGCATCCGCAACGCCACCGTGGTGTCGCTTCAGGTGGCGGCGGTTTCGACGTTCTTCGCCACGACATTTGCCACGATGGCGGCTCTTGCCACCACCCGCACGCCCCCCTTCAAGGGACAGATGGCGGCATATGCGATCATCAACCAGCCATTGATGATCCCGGAAATCGTAACCGCGGTCGCCACACTGTCGTTCTTTTCGATTATCAAGCAACTGACCGGCGTGACCGGAATCGGCTATCTGATGCTGGCGCACACCGTTTTTTGCATCCCGTTCGCATATATGCCCATCCGGGCGCGGCTGGAGGATATGAACCTGACGCTGGAGCAGGCCGCCGCAGACCTTTATGCCACGCCCATTCAGGTATTCCGCAAAGTGACCCTGCCGCTCTTAGCCCCCGGTATCGTGGCGGGCGGCATGCTGGCTTTTGTCGTATCGCTGGACGACGTGATCATCACGCTGATGGTTGCAGGCCCCGGCGAAACGACGCTGCCGGTCTATATCCTCGGCCAGATCCGCCGTGGCATCACGCCCGAGATCAACGCCGTATCGACACTGCTCTTGCTGCTGTCGATCGTGCTGGTTTCCGCGTTCTTCCTACTCGGCAACAAAAAGAAATAATAACCAGACGACAATCAACAGGAGGTAAGTCAATGACACTCAAACGTTCCATACCCGCGCTGGTCGCGGCGAGCTTCATGCTCGCAACGCCGGCTCTCGCCGAAGGCGAGCTGAACATCTACAACTGGGGCAACTATACCAACCCAGAACTGATCGAGAAGTTCGAAGAAAAATACGATGTAGAAGTCAATCTGGACGGCTACGATTCGAACGAAACGATGCTGGCCAAAGTCCGTGAGGGCAACACCGGCTATGACATCGTTGTTCCCGGCGATTCAACTGTGAAGATCATGATCGAACAGGGAATGCTGGCCGAAATCAAACCGAACGAGATGGAAAACTTTGGCAACATGGACCCGAAATGGGTTGATGTCTGGTGGGATCCGGGCCGGAGCTACTCGGTGCCATGGCAATGGGGCACGACCTCTTTCACGGTCGATACCGAGGTATTTGGCGGCGATATCAATACGCTGGCTCTGATGTTTGAACCACCAGAAGAGCTAAAAGGCCGGATCAACATGCTGAACGACATGCATGACGTGATCAACGCCGGTCTGCGCTACAAGGGCTATGATCGCTGCAACTCTAACACTGATGAGCTGCGTGATGTGACCGAACTGTTGATCAATGCCAAGCAGCACTGGCGCACGATGGATTATTCCACCATCGAGAAACTGACATCGAACGACGTCGATCTCAGCCAGAACTGGAACGGGGCCGCGATGCGTGCCCGTGCCCAGCGTCCAACGCTGCAATACGCCTATCCGGTCGAAGGCTTTACCGGCTGGATGGACAACGTTGCCGTGCTCAAGGACGCACCCAACATGGACAACGCGAAACTCTTCGTGAACTTCATCATGGCGCCTGAAAACGCCGCGCTGATTTCGAACTTTGCCCGCTATGCCAACGGCATCAAAGGCAGCGAAGAGTTCATGGACGAAGAAATGCTGAGCGCGCCTGAGATTGTCATGCCTGCGGATGCACCTACGCCCGATTTCGTCAAACCCTGCTCGCAGGAAGTGACAGACATGTACAACAAGATCTGGACCAAGCTGAAACAGTAACGTTTCTGCAGGGGGCGGGGCCGTCAATTGCCCCGCCCCCTTTCCGACTGACGCCCTACCGATGAACCAAGGAATGCGCAAATGCCCCCCCCCGCCCTCGCACGGACGCAGCAAAACCCGCGCAGCGCGCGCGATCTGGGCATCATGCGTGGTTTCCCCCCGCCTCCGGAGAAACGCCCCACGCTGGAAAACTGGGACTTGGCCCCGTTTAACCGCTGGTCATTTCAGAACATACGCAGCCTCTTTCCGACGGCCGATGTCTGGCACGGAACAGCACCGGTGCGCCCGTTCCACAGCGATCTACAGGACCTGGATACCATTACTTTTACTGCCCAGGACGGCAGCACAAAATCGGTCCGCGACTGGTTGACCAGCAGCTATACTGACGGCTTTCTGATCATGCACCGAGGCCATGTGATAACTGAAAGCTACTTCAACGACATGCGTCGCCAGACCCCGCATCTCTCGCAATCCGTGGGCAAATCCATCGTCGGTGCTTTGGTAGGTGTGCTGCACGGCGAAGGCAAAGTTGATCTGGACGCCCCACTGGCCGATATCGTGCCTGAACTTGCGCAATGTGGATACGCGACGGCAACGCTAAACCAAGTGCTCGACATGCGCTCTGGTGTGCGCTTTACCGAAGACTACGGCATGGCCGGATCTGATATGACACAGATAGACATTGCCAGCGGCTGGCGTCCGCCTGCCTATGGCGAGGTCGTGCCAACGATCCGCGACGTGATACTGACTTTGCCGCAAGAACGCGACCACGGCGAGGCGTTCAAGTACCGCTCGATCGAGACTGACTTGCTGGCTTGGGTGTTGGAACGTGTCAGCGGACAATCTCTCGCCACCTTGCTGTCAGAGCGCATCTGGTCGCGGCTGGGGTGCGAACGTGACGGATTCTTTACCGTCGACAGCGCAGGTACTGCGCTCGCTGATGGTGGGTTCAATGCAACGCTGCGTGATTACGCTCGCTTTGGTCTGATGATGCTGAGTGGTGGCCGTGTTGGCGATGTGCAGGTTGTCCCCGAAACATGGGTCGAAGACAGCCGCACGGGCGACCCTGACGTGTTTGGCGCACCATACACCATTGCATCGCCGAATGGCGCCTATAGCCGTCAGTGGTGGATACACGATGCCAAACGGCGCGATTTCATGGCCCGGGGTGTCTTTGGCCAACTGATCTATCTCGATCCTGAAACAGATTTCATGGCGGTAAAACTGTCCAGTTGGCCGGATTACCTGATTGAAAGCTTCACCGTCGACATGCTTGCCGCTGTCACTGCGATCCGCGACACGCTGAGCGCGTGATGCATCAGATGTAACAACGATTGTCTGTACGCAAGTGCGGAACGAACAAGTGCGTGACGCCCTCAAGTGGATCCCGGCCCCAATCCGGTCCATCACTCTACGGAATGTTCGTGGCAGATCTTCTTTGTTTCCGATGCTGCAAGCGCGATGTTCAGCAGCTTGCAATGGCCACCGCCCTGCCTTGGTGCAAAATAGCGGCATGTCTGACATATTCCGAACGGTCGGAACCCATTCCTGTCAGCCGCCACTTCCAAGGTTTTCGCCAAGATTGAATGTACTTCGCTAAGTTCATCATCTGGCATTTCGCTAAGAGCCAGCAACAGACGAGACTTGGTTAAGAGGGCGGTATGCCCTGCTTCGGCCACATCATATTGGATCGACCGTCGGTCGCTCTCTGATCGTATTTCAGTCACAAAACCTTTGCGCAGTAATGCCTTCAGCGTCTGAGAAGCCGTTCCACGGGTCGTTCCCAGATACTCTGCCACATGAGACGGCGAGCGCGACAGCTCATTCGCCCGCGACAGATAATCCAACGCGCTGCGCTGCGCCGGATTGAGGTCGTCCCCCCAACCGTCCGCCGCATCCAGTCGCCCTAGCCGGGTGATCAAGGCACGTATCTGGTCTGTTTTTTCCATCCCTCATTATAGCGAGTCGATATTTTTATTGCAATATTATCGACTCGCTACTATTAATCACCGCATAATTTCAACAGGAGATGGAAAAATGATGAAATATTTGATGATCGGCGCTGCCTGCTGTGCAGGAACCTTTGCACTCGCCGATGGCACCCACAGCCACGCGGGGGCGGTGATCTCGGACGAGAATACACAAACTGTTGCTGCCTTTGACATTCTCAAGGCGCATGTCCATCGCGAAGGACGGGTAATCACCTTTCACATGACGGCAAATGGCGCGGCTGGAACGGCAACACCCGAAGCAACCGGAGACTTTGCCGGCTCGTCGATCTGGGCGTATGTTTGGCCAACAACACTCGATCCAGCGACCGTCGGCTTTGAAGGTGACACCGGCATTCTCGCGCTTGCGGCCACCAACCACCCTGATTTTGACGACACGCCTCTTTATGACGAGAACATTGACGGCGACACCGGCAACGATGGCGCCCACTGGCACAGCCATTGGGTCGTTCTGGTGGAAAACCACGATTGCGGGCCAGGCACGCTGGCCGTACGTGACATCCCCGAGGGCGAAACACCAAAAATGCCCGCCACCTGGCCCGGCGTTCCCATGTTTCTAGACAGCCCCGGTTACACGCCGACATTCGATGGACCTCAGATTTCCATCAACGTCGTTCTGGCGGCGGCAGACGCAGAACAGATCGACACCGCGTCCTATGATGGCGTGACTGCCGCCCTGCGTGTCAATGCTGATCTCCACGCGCCTCTGGCTTGTGTTACCGATGTGTTTGACGTCGCATCCGGCGATCTGTCTCTGCCCGGTCGGGTCGATTGACGTCTTGAAACGCGGCCCCATAGCTGTTTCGTGAAACTCTGCTGTGCAGCTTTTCACGAAACAGCGAAGACAGTATCATGCACTCCAAACTTTGCATCTAATTCTCGGAATTACAGCACGCCCCCCTACAGGAAGGAAATCCCCATGTCAGAGACTTGGTTACCCACGCTGGTCACGCAAACGCCGCAAGAAGGCTACGAGTTGGCGGTCAAGCTCTCTCGTGTCGCCGTTAAGATGACACAGCCGGATGGCGACGTGCGTGCAAAAATACGCGCAGATTACGAACATGACGCTAACGCTCTGATTGCAGCATCATCAGTCGTCGCCGTGCATTTCCAGACAATTGCGCTGGCCAATAACCACTGGAAGGATCGCTGACCAACGCAGCGGCGCGCCGATCATCTCTGCACAGTCTTAGCATCACTCGGAGTCTGAGCATTGACGGCGTAAATGTCAGCCAGAACTGCGAGTCCTGCATTCTGCGCGCGTCTTTTCGTATCGTGGGTGAAACACCCGATTGAGATCAGGAATATCGCTATAGCTGCAATCCAATGCGATCACCCGATCTGCCGTTCTTGCTGCCGTGGATCGCCCAAGCTTTTTCATGGTTTTGCAATCGGACACATCAACATGGCCACCATGCTTGAGGCCCGTGTAGAGCCGCGCATCGCTGGTGCTACAGAACAAGCTGGAGAGGTTCTCTATCGCAGGCCTCTCACGCGGCTCTACGGGCTTCCTTGAACGGGCGGCCTCTGCAACGGTTTCGTCAGACCAGTGTTCTCTGCTGGCTGGCATTTCGCCATCATCGTTGCAGGAACGGTTCAAACTTTGCATGGTGCATTTCTACAAAACTGGCCGGTTACGCCACTCTGGCAGGTTGAACCGGTGACCAAACGGCATATGTGCAGCGTTCAGTCTTCGACACTACGGGCGGAAAGAAGCCGTCCGCTGCGTGGTCCATCAACGCCCCCTCTTCTCTTGATCTCTTATATAACTTTATGCTGTTTTCAGCGATATGATGCACGATAAACATAACATTTACCCGCTTAAGTCTGATCGCGTGCATGAGGTGTACGGACCAAGCGCGATGTCCTTTGCTGCGATGTATGCCGCAAAAACGCAAGGCACGGTATTTTGGGTGAAAGAACATTGGCGTGTAGAGCAATTGAATCCGCTCGGAGTGATTGATGTTCTTCATCCGGAAAACCTCATAATCGCATCCACAAAAGAACAAGTAGAGACATTGGCTGTCGCCGAAGAGGCGCTGCGCTCCGGCGCGATCTCTGTTGTTATCATGGAGCTGAGAACGCCGCTTAACCTGACGGCAGGTCGTCGTTTGCAACTGGCTGCACAGGCCGGAAAGGCAATGGGGATCGCCTTGATATCTGAGGGCATGGGCAGCAATGCTGCCGAAACACGGTGGCATTGTTACCCGGTGTTTGATCCCCAAGACTCGACTCTTCAACGATGGGAACTTATTAGGAACAAATCAGGAACACTGGGTGTCTGGAATGTTCGGTGGTCATCATCGTCGCGTCGTATCAATATGGTTTCCGAGACTGGCAAGTGATCGGGTTCTACGCGCGCGCCCTGTCAGCGGGCCTTTTGCGCTCACGATCCACCAAAAGAATACGAACCGTCTTCATTGCCTCAACGCCGCCGCCGAAAAACAAGGGTTGCATCGGGGAATGTCCTATTCCGATGCGCAGGCCTATTGCTCGGATTTAATAAGTGCACCCGTTGATCTTCATGCCTCTCAACGTTTCCTGCTCAGCCTAAGCCGCTGGGCCACACGGTATTGCCCTTGGGTTGGCCTCGAACAAGATGATGGTTTGATATTGGACATTACAGGGGCCGCGCATCTGTTCGGGGGGGAAACCGAAATGTTGGCGGATATGCGCCAGCGTCTTCGTCATGCAGGCCTGTTTGCCAAAATTGGAGCCGCAGATACACGCGGCGCTGCCTGGGCGCTAGCCCATTTCAAAGAGGGCGCGGCGGCACCACAAGACACGCTAAATGCCCTCAGCAGGCTTCCAGTCGCGGCATTACGGCTGGATATTCAAACGGATCAAGCATTGCAGCGGCTTGGCCTGCGGACCGTGGGTGATTTGGCATCAGCAGCTCGCGCGCCTTTGGCACGACGATTTGGAACCGATCTGTTGATGCGGTTGGATCAGGCTTTAGGTCAGCAACCCGAACAGGTCTCTCCGCTTGAGGTGCCGCCTCATTACGGGGTGCGCCTTACGCTGCCTGACCCAATCGGCCTAGTGGATGATGTCATGGCGGGCACTGCGCGGTTGCTAGATCGGTTATGCGTCTCCCTGAAAACAAATGAGACTGGTGCCCGTGTGCTGTGCCTATCGCTGCGCCGAGTGGACGGAGAATATCAACAGGTCGAACTCCGATTGGCACAGCCTTTGCGGGATGCCCGCAGAATATTACCCCTGTTTGAGCGCGGTATCGGTAAGATTGAGGCCGCTTTCGGTATTGATCAAATACGACTGGAAGCAACGCAGGTTGAACCTCTGCCTGCGCAACAGCTGAACGCGACAAGCACTAAACATCAAGACGGCTTAGACGACCTTATCACACGCCTCGGAATCCGTATCGGGCTGGAGAATATTCAGAGGTTTCTGCCAGCAGATAGTCACATCCCAGAACGCAGTTTTATTATTGCTCCGGCTGCATATTCGGATCCTGACAACGCTTGGCATCTCATCCGACCTCGCCCCCTCTGTCTTTTTCCGCCGGAAAAGGTTTCCGGTCATGGGGCCTCGCCGCCGACTCATTTTCGTTGGCGACGCATGTCACTCACGACAGGGCGCGCAACAGGGCCGGAACGGATCGCGCCGGAATGGTGGATGTCAGATGAAAACTGGCGGTCGGGTGTACGGGATTATTGGAAGGTGGATACCAAGGAAGGTCGCAGGCTTTGGCTTTTCTACACACCACAAAACCCAGGCTGGTTCGTACAGGGGGAATTCGCATGATGGCGGGCTATGCCGAACTTTGTGTGACAACGAACTTTACGTTTCTCACCGGCGCGTCACATCCCGAAGAAATCGTAACCCGCGCCGCTGAGCTGGGATTATCAGCCGTTGCGATAACAGACCGAAATTCGCTGGCTGGTGTTGTGCGGGCCTATAGTGCTCTTAAAACCCTTAAAGCCGAAGCGGAGAAGGATATCAAAGTCAGATCGCGCCACAGAACAGACAGCAGTTCACGCCAAGAGAACGGCAACCCCGAGCGCATCCTCCGCCCTGCCACTGTAACATTACCAAAGCTTATTGTGGGATGCCGGTTGGTGTTGCGAGACAGCCCTGTTGATTGGATCGTCTTGCCTCAGAATCGTGCGGCGTATCAACGGCTGACCCGATTACTTACTCTAGGGAAACGGCGGGCTGAAAAAGGGCAATGCCATCTCGATGTCAAAGACCTGTTAGATGGGGGGCGTGGAATGATTTTTATCGCGTTGCCTCAAGGCCCGCTTCATCGCTGTCGCCGTGTAATAGCAGATGTACAACAGCGTTTTCCAGGGCATGTGTTTTTAGGAGCGGCACCGCGTTATGATGGATCAGACCAAGCCTATCTGAATGATTGCGCAGCATTGGCACAGCACTGTTGCACACCAATGGTCGCTGTGGGCGATGTGTTGATGCACCGCGGCAATCGTCGGCAATTAGCCGATGTGCTGACCTGCATGCGCGAGAATATCACAATCGACATAATCGGGACGCGCGCCCTACCAAATGCAGAACGTCGCCTCAAAGGGTACACGGATATGGCGCGCCTCTTTCGTCATCATCCGGCCGCCATCCAACGCACACAGGATATTGCGACAAGATGCAGTTTTTGCCTGAGTGAGTTGTCTTATGAATACCCTGACGAAGTTTCGGATGCAGAGCCACCACAACAACGGTTGGAGCGTTTGGCAAAGGAAGGCGTGAACCACCGCTATCCCAATGGAGCATCGCAACGTGTGCATGATCTTCTCGCCAAAGAACTCAGGCTCATCGCTGATTTAGACTTCTCCGCTTACTTCCTGACGGTTCACGACATCGTACAATACGCACGATCCCAAGGCATTTTGTGCCAAGGCCGGGGATCAGCGGCAAATTCAATCATCTGCTACCTGTTAGGGATCACCGATGTCAGCCCGGATATGATTACGATGGTGTTTGAACGTTTTATCTCGAAATACCGAGGCGAGCCGCCAGATATCGATGTCGATTTTGAACACGAACGCCGCGAAGAGGTCATCCAGTGGATTTACCACAAATACGGCCGTGAACGGGCCGGGCTTTGTGCAACCGTTATTCATTTTCGATCTCGGGCGGCAATCCGTGAAGTTGGGAAGGTGATGGGACTCAGCGACGATATTACGTCAAACCTGTCTGGTCAGATTTGGGGTCAGTCTAACAAAGGTGCTGATCCTGAAAGGATTAAAGAGCTTGGCCTAAACCTGAATGACAAACGTCTTGTCCAAACGATCCATTTGATCGGAGAACTGATCGGATTTCCGCGTCATTTGTCCCAGCATGTCGGCGGGTTTGTCATTACCAAGAGCAGGTTGGATGAACTTTGCCCCATTGAAAACGCGGCCATGGAAAATCGTACTGTGATCGAGTGGGATAAGGATGACATTGATGCCCTGGGTATCCTCAAGATCGACATCTTGGGTCTGGGGATGCTGAGTTGTATCCGCAAAGCGTTTGATTTGTTGCAGACCCACGAGAAACAATGCTTCACGCTTGACACAGTCCCACAAGAGAATACCGCCACCTATGATATGCTCTGTGCTGCGGATGCGGTTGGTGTGTTTCAGGTGGAAAGCCGGGCACAGATGAATTTCTTACCCCGCATGAAGCCTAAGACATTCTATGATCTCGTCATAGAAGTCGCCATCGTACGTCCCGGCCCTATTCAGGGCGGCATGGTGCAACCCTATATCAGACGACGGCAAGGTTTGGAAAAACCAGACCCCTTTGGCCCCGCCTTAGAAGAGGTTACGAAACGCACTCTGGGTGTACCCCTGTTCCAAGAGCAAGCAATGCAAATTTCTGTTGTTGGCGCGGGCTTCACCCCCGAAGAAGCTGACCATCTGCGTCGGTCTATCGCTTCGTTCCGTAGGATGGGAACGATTGGAAAATTCCGCGACAAGTTCACCGCAGGAATGTTGAAGAACGGCTATAGCCCAGAGATTGCCGAGCGATGTTTCAGTCAAATCGAAGGTTTTGCCGACTATGGTTTCCCTGAAAGCCACGCTGCTGCTTTTGCTATGTTGACCTATGTGTCGTCTTGGCTGAAATGCCACCACCCTGCAATTTTCACCTGCGCTTTACTAAATTCCCAGCCGATGGGGTTTTACGCTCCGGCACAGTTGGTGCGCGATGCCCGCGAACATCAGGTCGAGATACGGCCTATTTGTATGAACAACAGCGCATGGGATAATACTCTTGAGCGGCGCGCGGATGGTGCTTTGGCATTACGCCTTGGATTTCGGCAGATCAAAGGTTTCAAAGAAGAAGATGCAAACTGGATCGTAGCAGCGCGCGGCAATGGGTATAGTGATCCTGAAAGCCTATGGTTGCGCGCAGGCATAAAACCGACTGTGATGGAACGCTTGGCCGAGGCTGATGCCTTTACCGACGCCAGCCTGACCCGCCGCGAAGCGCTTTGGCAGGTCAAAGCCATTCGCAATCAAATGCCGCTACCGCTGTTTAATGATCCGATTGATGGAGAGCATATCACCGAACCGAAAGTGACACTCCCGACCATGCAATTAGGTGAAGAAATTGTCGAAGACTATGTCGCAACACGTCTGTCTTTACGCGCCCACCCAATGGAGCTTTTACGCCCCGCAGTTCCGGGGATCACCCCACATGATAAACTGATAACCGCCCCGCTCGGACACGTCAGCGTCTGCGGTCTTGTCATAACCCGCCAACGCCCCGGCACAGCTTCGGGGGTTATTTTCCTCACCCTCGAAGATGAAACTGGCGTGTCCAATATTGTTGTTTGGAGAACGGTCTACAAACAGTTTCGCCGCATTGTCATGGGCGGACGGCTTTTGAAGGTGAGTGGGTATTTGCAGCGCGAAGACCGTGTAGTACATCTGATCGCACAACAGATCGAGGATATGTCGCACAAATTGTCCGACCTTGGGCACCCAAGGGACGACGTTCTCGGAGAAACACTCCCACAAGCAGACGACACACCACGCCCGCGAAAATCTCCTCCTCGGGCGACACATCCTCGCGAACAAGCCAAAAGGCTATTTCCAAGCCGCGATTTCCATTGATGTTGCATGGCGGACATTTGTTCTACACCCTTCCAGCGAATGTCCCGTGCAAACAACGGGCCAAATCTATTCCGCGAAATCCGAAGGGGTTCGTGGCTGATCTCTATACCGCGTTCGTGCAACAGATCATTCACTTTGCGAAGCGTACGCGGAAACCGCACAAAGAGCACAACAACCGCAAACGGGATGACTGCAAGCAGCGTCTCGAAGTCGTTGAACAGATTGTGCTTTGTTACCCTCAAACGCTCCGCGACCGCCTGCCCGTCTCAAGCAGCTTTTCTCTAACACTGCCTCGACGGCACATGTCATGGCGAACCGGATTTCAATGCCGCAATTTGACGGCATGATGCGACGCCCACCCCACCTCAACCGCAGTTTACTGCTGCAGGTCCATCTGCAATTGAACCGCGATCGCGCTGATAATGCGGATGAATTCGCGTCCTTGCGCGGTTAATCGCGGTTCTTGGTCCGCAATGGCCAGATAAAAGGGCATGGCAGGCAGGAAGGGACGGGTCACAAGCCCCCTCATATCGGCGTCCATAACCGTAAACCCATCCAACAGGCTGATCCCGATACCGTTTATCACGAGATCGCGCAGAAACGCACCTTGGTTGGCTTCGATAACGATCTCGGGTTCAGGATCGATGGTTTTGAGAACGCTCCAGAGACGGTCAGCGAAATCAAGAGAGTTATGATAAATCAACAGCTTGTGCCCGTAAAGATCCGCAGCAGTGACGACGGCTTTTGCACATAAAGTATGGCCTTTGGGCAGAACGCACAATGTCGGTGCCTCGGCCACGATCCGAAAACCAGCGGGTACGCTTTGCGTAGTGGAATACAACAGCCCGATCTCCACCCGCCCTGCGTCCAGCTCGGAAAGGATCAATTCTCGTCTCCACAGTTCGATTTCCAAGGTGGTGTCTGGATAGGTTTTGCGAAATTCGATGATGGCACGCGGCAAAAGTGCGGCGGCGATTGCAGGAGTCACAGCAATGCGTAACCCTTGCATGCGCCCGTGCCTGATTTCCATGATCCGGTGGTCTATTTCCTCCAGCTCTCGTTCGACCCGCATGGCGGATTCCAGCAATAACTGCGCTTTTGCTGTCGGTTGTATGCTGCGACCCTGCGGTTTGAACAGGCAGAACCCCACCAATTCTTCTAGACGTTTCAATGCCTTGCTAACGCTGGGTTGTGACGTATTCAATTGTTCCGCCGCGCGGGTCACCGATCCGCGATGCATCACCGCGACGAAGATGCGCAAAAGGCGCGGGTCAATGTTCATCACACTCTCCTGACGTTTCATTCCAATTGTGAATGAGTTTAACCGCTTAGGAAAGTGTTAGAATTAGTCCCTACTCAGGACGCAGCTTAAGCTAGCCACAAGCGAGAACCGAAACCGCTCTCTTGCCCCGCTCCTAAAACGCTGTGCGTCTCTGCATAACCGTTCAGGTGCTGGACACAGTGGGGCCCATAAGGAAAGATGAAGCATATGCGACTAAAAAATCTTGCAACTGCCACGGCGGTCACGTTGACCACAATGGCGGGGATGGTATCCGCTGAAACCGCCACTATTGGCGTAGCGATCGCGCCCTCCACATTGGACCCACAGCTTAGCCTGCTAACCTCAGATGTGGGAATTTATCGCCACATCTATGGCTCGTTGGTCAAGGTGGACAGCAACAACCAAGTGGTGCTGGATCTGGCCACTGCCTATCGCCCCATCGACGATCTGACATGGGAATTCAAGCTGCGCGAGGACGTCACATTCCATGATGGCAGCGATTTTGACGCCAATGACGTCGTCTTCACGCTGGAGCGATTGGGAACCGTGCCAGGGCATGATGGTCTGGCCGCGCAATACGTTGCGCCAATCATAGACATCGAAATCGTCGATCCACACACAATTCTTATGAAAACCAACGTCGTGACGCCCGACGTTGCCAAACGGATGGCCCAGATTTCCATCATTTCCAACCAATTGGACAAGGATGTGACCTCGGCACAGTTCAACTCAGGCGATGCCGCCATCGGTACCGGGCCATTCAAATACGTCGATTGGCAGCGTGGAGATCGGCTGGTTCTGGATCGTAACGACGCCTATTGGGACACCAAGTCGGCCTTCGAGCGTGTTGTTCTGCGCACGATGACTAACCCGGCCACGCGCGTTGCCGCACTAGAGGCTGGCGATCTCGACATGGTTGACAACATCCCGCCACTGGATGCACAGCGCTTGATGGATCGCGACAACGTCACCGTCACCGTGGCCAACTCGGGGCGCGCGCATTTTCTGCAGTTCGACAGCACCTCGGAGGTGCCGCCTCTAACATTTGGGGCGGATGGTGCGCCTCTGACGGAGAACCCCTATGCTGACATCCGCGTGCGCGAGGCCCTCAGCCTTGCGATTAGCCGCGATCTGATCGTGGACCGCATCATGGACGGGTTCGCCGCTTCGATCAGTCAGGGCGTACCCGAGGGATTGACTGGCTTTGCGCCGGACATTCCATTGCCCGGCTATGACGTCGAGCGTGCCAAGGCTCTTCTTGCCGAGGCAGGATATCCCGACGGCTTTTCCCTGACGCTGGGGTGTCCGAATGATCGCTATGTCAACGACGCGGCACTGTGTCAGGCCATCGGTCAGATGTGGAGCAGGATCGGCATGGATGTCACCGTCGATACTTCGCCCAAAGCGGTCTATTTCAAGAAGATGTTGGCCGGTGATTTTCCCGCACATTATCTGGCATGGGGGAACACTGCGGGCGACTCAATCTCGTTCCTGAAGTCGGTTGTCGGCACGCCGAACAAGGAACACGGGCGCGGCAGCAACAACCGCTCGTTCTCTAACGCGGATTTGGACGTGCTGATCGATAAGGCAGCATCAACCGTCGATGAGGCCGAACGCATCAAGTTGCTGCAGGAGGTGATGACGATCGCCGTCGCTGAACACGCGTTCCTGCCGATGCATGTTAACAACGTGATAGCGGCTACCCGTAAGGGGCTGACCTATACCCCCCAGATGGACGAGAACACCAACGCGCTAAGCCTGCGCAAAGAGTAAACAACGATACGGCCCGGCGCTTCAGACATGACGCCGGGCCGTTCTGCGCCCTAGTAAGAGACCGCATCCATGACCCTATTTCTATTTCGCCGACTATTACAGGGCCTGCTTATGGTACTGGTCGCCTCGATGCTGGTTTTCGTCGGCGTCTATGCCATCGGCGATCCGATGTCGCTGCTGGTTCCGCCCGACGCCACCACCGAAACGCGCGAAGCAGCGCGACAGGCGCTAGGGCTGGATCGTCCACTTTATATTCAATATTTCGCTTTTCTCACCAACGCTGTGCAGGGAGATCTGGGCATTTCGTTTGTCTTCCGCGAAAGCGCGTTGAAGGTCATTCTGGAACGTCTGCCCGCCACGTTGGAACTGGCTTCGGCATCGATGTTGTTGGCCATTGTGATCGGTATTCCCTTTGGCGTGATCGCCGGGATGAAGCCCGGCGGGCTAGCGGATCGGGCCTTGCTGATTGGCTCGGTTTTGGGGCTCAGCCTGCCGACTTTCTGGATCGGTATCCTGTTGATCCTGTTCTTTGCCGTCAATCTGGGCGTACTGCCCGCGTCAGGGCGCGGCGATACCGTTGAGGTGTTCGGCGTCGGCCTGTCATTCCTGACGCTGGACGGGCTGCGCCATCTGGTCCTGCCTGCGCTCAGCCTGTCCCTCTTGCCTATGGCTATTCTCGGACGACTGACGCGGTCCGGAGTGATCGAGGCGATGAGTCTGGATTTCGCACGCTTTGCTCGCGCGCAGGGCAACACCCGTAGCGGGATCGTGACGCGCTATGTACTGCGTTATATCTCTATGCCTCTGGTGACGGTGGTGGGGATTTACTTCGGCACACTGATCGCCTTTGCAGTTGTAACGGAGTCGGTATTTTCATGGCCCGGCATGGGTAAGCTGATCATCGAATCCATCAACCAGCTGGATCGCCCGATGGTCGTGGCCTACATGATGTTGTCCACCGTGCTGTTCATGTTCATTAACCTTGCGGTCGATATCATCTATTCGCTGCTTGACCCGCGCGTGAGGTTGAAATGATGGCGCCTGCCACTCAGCCCAGCGGTCTGCGCCGTTTCCTGATCCTGTTCGCCGCCAGTCCGCTGGCGCTGACCGGTCTGGGATTGTTCCTGCTGACTGCCGGTATCGCGCTGATCGGGCCGTGGCTGACACCGCAGAACCCTTATGATCTGGCATCCATCAACCTGCTGGACAACCGCCTGCCACCGGGGTCCGAGGGGATTGACGGCTACACCTATTGGCTGGGCACCGATGGGCAGGGCCGTGACATGACCAGCGCGATTATCTACGGACTGCGCACCAGTATTTGCATCGGCGTCACCGCCAGCACCATCGCGCTGGTCCTTGGCACCGCCTTGGGGCTGATCGCCGGGTATGCTCGAGGTTGGGTCGATGCGGTAATCATGCGCATTGTTGATTTGCAACTGTCCGTACCGTCGATCTTGATCGCCATCATCCTGCTGGCCGTTCTGGGGCGCGGCGTGGGCAATATCATTCTGGCTCTAGTGACGGTGCAGTGGGTCTATTTCGCGCGTACGGTCCGGTCCTCCTGCCTGATCGAGCGGGAGAAGGAATATGTGCAGGCAGGTCGCCTGATGGGATTTTCACACACACGCATCCTGCTAAACCACATCCTGCCCAACTGCCTGTCGCCCGTCACAGTGATTGTCACGGTCGAGTTTGCGCATGCCATCGCGCTGGAGGCGACGCTGTCCTTCCTCGGTGTTGGTCTGCCGGTGACAGAACCATCGCTGGGCTATCTGATTTCCGCAGGGTTCAACTATTTGCTGAACGGTGAATACTGGATCTCGATCTTTCCTGGGCTGGCCCTGTTGGTGACGGTCCTCAGCCTTAATCTCATCGCGGACCATTTGCGTGATATCACCGATCCGAGGTTGCAGCGATGAGCTTCGCGAACCCGCAAACCAGAGCAGAGCCGATTGTTTCGATCGAGAATCTCAAGATCGAATACGCGCTGACCAGTGGCAGTTTCACAGCCGTCGACGATGTGACGCTGGACGTGAACCCGGGCGAGATTCTGGGCCTTGTCGGCGAATCCGGGGCAGGTAAATCGACCGTCGGCAACGCAGTTGCGCGGCTAATTGACTTTCCCGGTGCTGTCACCGGCGGGCGCATCCTACTGCGCAATTCCGGCGATCTGGCCGCACTGAGCGAGGCACAGATGTGCGACGTGCGCGGCAAACATATCGGCATGATTTTTCAGGACTCGCTGAGTGCGTTGTTTCCGGTCAAGACAGTGGGATGGCAATTGATGCGTGCCATTCAACTGAGCAAAGGATTGAAGGGCAGCGCCGCGCGTACGCGTGCATTGCAGTTGCTAGAGGAAGTCGGCATCTCCCAACCCGAAGACCGGATGCGTCAGTATCCCCACCAGTTTTCCGGTGGAATGCGCCAACGTATCGTCATCGCCATTGCCCTAGCTGGCGATCCGCAACTGTTGATCGCGGACGAGCCGACAACGGCACTGGACGTGTCGATCCAGTCGGAAATTCTGGGCCTGCTGAAACGGCTGGCAATCGATCATGGCGCAGGCGTGATCCTAATCACCCATGACATGGCGGTGATCGAGGAAATCACCGACCGCGTCGCTGTCATGCGCCATGGCAGGCTGATTGAGCACGGGGCGACGCGCGACGTTTTGGCCCGCCCCGAACAGACCTATACCAAAGCGTTGATCAGCGCAGTGCCGCGGATCGACAAGCGGATGGACCGGTTCGTGATGCTGGACGACACAGCACCGGTCCCGACCGCCCTCCCCGTGCAGCCAGCGGAACGCATCACAGCCGATGGCCCCGTGATTGACGCGCAGAATGTCACGATCACCTTTATGATTAAGAATGCCATTCTGGCGCATAACCGCAGCTATATGAATGCGGCGGATGATGTCTCGCTAACAGTCAATGCAGGCAGCTCTATCGGCATCGTCGGCGAAAGCGGCAGTGGGAAATCCACGTTGGCGCGCGCGATCTGCGGATTGCAGCCTATCGATTCCGGCACAATTAAATTGATGGGCCATGAGGTCACGGAATTGGCCAGCAACCCGGCACTGAAGCGCACGCGGGTCAAGGCACAGATGATCTTTCAGGATCCGTTCGCCTCGCTGGATCCGCGTCAACGCATTAGCGCCGCATTGATCGAGCCTCTGTTGGTCAACCGCATGGCCAGCCGCGACGAGGCTCGCGAAATCGCCCGCGACACCCTCATTCGTGTCGGCATGAAGGAAGAGGACGCAGGCAAACTGCCTCACCAGTTTTCAGGCGGCCAGCGTCAGCGGATCTGTATCGCGCGCGCGCTGGTCATGCAGCCCGCCGTGCTGATCTGTGACGAGCCGACCTCGGCCCTGGATGTTTCGGTGCAGGCCACCATCATGAATCTGCTCAAGGATCTCAGGGACGAGCGTAACCTCACCCTGATGTTCATCAGCCACGATCTGGCCGTGATCCGTCAAGTCAGTGATCGTGTTTTCGTGATGCAGAACGGGCGCGTCTGTGAAGAAGCCGACACCGACGCGCTGTTTGATGACCCTCAACATGACTACACCCGCCACCTACTGAAAATGATGCCTAAATTCACGTCTGGCGCGCGTTTGCAAGCACGCTAAGCAGATCAGAGAAGGAAATAATATGCCCAGACCCGTTCGCCGCATGCCTCGCTCGAACGCGATGATTGTCGCCCCCCAGCCCGAAGCGGTCCACGCAGGTGCGGCAGTGCTGGCCAATGGCGGCAACGCCATGGACGCGGTCCTGACCTGCGCCTTCGTGCAGGGCGTCGTCGACCCACTGATGTGCGGCATCGGCGGCTTTGGCCTGATGAACGTCTACGACCCCGCGACCGGCCGCCAGACGATCTGGAGCGGTCTGGGTGGTTGTCCCAAGGCCGCGACCGACACCATGTGGGAAGATCTGTATATCGGCGAAACCTCGGACGGGTTTGGCCATATCACCAAGGGTTTCGTGAACGAGACCGGCGCGACCGCCGTCACGCCACCGCCCATTCTGGATCTATTTCGCAAGGCGCATGCAACTTATGGCAGCCGGGATTGGGCCGATCTGATCGCCC
This sequence comes from Pseudohalocynthiibacter aestuariivivens, assembly GCF_011040495.1. GTDB lineage: Bacteria > Pseudomonadota > Alphaproteobacteria > Rhodobacterales > Rhodobacteraceae > Roseovarius > Roseovarius pelagicus. The sequence continues at coordinate 1,042,564 of NZ_CP049037.1, forward strand.
CCGCCATCGCCGCCGCAAGGGACGGCTGGTTGGTGCGCCCTCATAACAATACGGTTTTTACCCAGAACGAGCGAAAATACGGCCGGATGAATTACAGCGAGAAACTGTTGCTGACAGAGGACGGCCGCCGCATTTACATGGACGAGGACGGGGCACCCAAGAAGATGGGGGCGACAATCACGAACCCCGATCTGGCGCAAACCCTCGATCTGATCGCCCGCGAAGGCGTGGATGTGTTTTTCAACGGACCGCTTGGCGATCATCTGGTGGCCGAGCTGGCCAAGAACGGCGGCATCCTGACCAAGGAGGATCTGACTGACTGCCACGCCGATGAGATGGAACCACTGAATATCCAGTATCGCGGACGGCGCGTGTCGACTGTTCCTGCTCCGGGGGGTGGCGTGTATCTCGCGCTGGCGTTGAAACTGCTTGAGCAGTTCGATCTGAGTGAAATGGAATACAACTCACCCGAATACCTTCGGCTGATGGCAGAAGTGATGAAGACCGCCGTGCGCGACCGCGATAACTTGGTCGGAGATCCGCGGTTTCTGGATGTGCCAACGGACAAGCTGTTGTCGGACGCACATCTGGCAGATTGCGCGGCATTTATCCGCAGTGGTCAAAAGGTCAGGTCAGGCCGCTCTGGCCATCTGGAATCCAAGCACACGACCCATGTGTCCTGCGTGGATGCAAACGGCATGGTCGTGTCGATGACCCATACACTGGGCAATCCGTCAGGTTTCATCGCGGCAAACACAGGCTTTATGATGAACGGCGCTATGAGCACCTTCGACCCGCGACCCGGTCATGTGCAGTCCATCGTACCCGGAAAACGGCGCACATCGTCGATGTGCCCGTCGATCATCTTCGAGGGCGACACGCCAGTGATGACGCTCGGCGCACCGGGTGCGTCTTGGATTGGGCCTGCTGTATTTCAGGTGGTCGTGAACGCGCTGGACTGGGGCATGGGCATCCAAGAGGCCGTGATGGCACCGCGCATGGTGGCCACGTCTAACGTTATCGACATCTCAAACCGCATTTCGCCCATGACGGAGGCGGCACTGGTTGATTTGGGATACGAGGTGCGCCGCTCGCCCCTATCCTATGCTTTTGCCGGGGTGCACGGGCTGACCATGTGGCCCGACGTAGTTGAGGGTGGGGCGGATCCACAACGCGACGGACTGGCCGTCGGGGTGCCTTAAAGTGATTGGCAGGCGGTGTCAGACAAATTCGAACCAGTCTCAGTTTCCCACCATATGCCGGAGCCTGGGCTGAACAAAGCTGCCGCTACTCAAAACGAGAGGCGCGGCACGATTCAATTTGAGATTGTCACGTGAATAAAGACGGCGCTCCTAGGTGAAATGGCTGTGCACCGAAGAATGGGCGGCGCGAATTTCTGCAAACATCGTAGCTGCATGGGATCGGGACGGACGTTTCTAACCTGATCTTCGTGTCATTGACACTGGTCACATGCATCTGCCGCTGCGTCGGCGGCGTTGCGTCGCGATGCGCAAGACGGTGCTGCGCTCGGCGGCGAGCATACCGGGATGCAGCTTTGGATCCTGCAGGCGTCAGCGTTCAAGCTGGCTCGCGCGCGAGTAGTCTTGCGCAGTCACACCGTCAGCCGCCAGGGTCGACAGCAGCACGCCGCCCGGACCGTTCGCCGCCAAGGTCATGGTCACTGCGCCACGGAACGCCACCAGATCAAACATGGCATCATCGGAAGGGCCTCATGGCAAAGCACCAGACGCGTGACAGTCATATGAACAAAGAAAAAGGCCGCCATAGGCGACCCGATCACACTGTAAAATGCTGGTCTGGCGGAGCGACAGGGATTCGAACCCTGGAGACGGTCTCCCGCCTACACACTTTCCAGGCGTGCGCCTTCGACCACTCGGCCACCGCTCCGTTGCAGGGCTTCTAGCGCCGTTCGGCAACCAGCCGCAAGTGGGTAGTGGCAAAATTCTGACAGCGGCCTCGTCCGCCGCACGTCAGTTATCAAAATGCAGATACACCCGGCGGTTCTGGCGACCCTTTTTTTCGACCTTACCGAGGCGTAAACCACCGATTTCCGCAGTGCGTGCCACATGCGTACCCCCGCAAGGTTGCAGATCGACCTGATCACGGTCGTGACCAACCCGGATCAGGCGCACGTGACCCGTGCCTCTGGGGGGCATAACGGACATGGTCTTGACCAAATTGGGGTTTGCAACCAGTTCAGCATCGGTAATCCAATCCTCTGTCACAGGCAGATCGCGATCCACCAGCTGATTAAGTTGGTTTTCCAATGTTTCCTTGTCTTGCGGTGCTTCGGGCATATCGAAATCCAGCCGACTGCGCCCCTCGCCCACTGCCCCACCGGAAACGGGCAAAGGGATCACGACCGAGAGCAAATGCAGCGCCGTATGCATACGCATCAGACGGTGCCGACGTTCCCAGTCCAGAATTTGCTGCACTTTCGTGCCCAAAGGAGGTAGCGGCTGCGGCTCGGCAGGAACCAACGCGATTTGGCTCTCCGCCGCCTTGACGGTTGTGGCAACGATCATCGCCCCCCCGGACCACAGGATGCGCCCGGAGTCGCCCGGCTGCCCGCCACCCGTGGGATAAAAAACCGTCCGGTCCAGAACCAGCCCGCCCTCGTCTGTATGCCCGATAACAGTTCCAACGCATTCTGCCGCGTAGGCGTCCTGACGAAACAGCATTTCGGTCATCGACCGTCTCCGTCAGGCCCGCCGTCGGGGTCCTCGACCCGCTGAGACGGCGCTGGTTTGCGGCGTTTTCTTTTCGGCTTCTCTGCTGGGGTCTCGTCTTCGGCTTTGGTTGCCTGAGACGCTCCCCCCATTGCGGCCTGAGCCAGCACTTCGGGGTTGCGCAGCCAGATGTCGCGCTGTGCATAAGGTATCTCGATACCCTCTTCGGCAAACCGCTTGGCAATCTCGTGGTTCATATCGGACTTCACACTCAGAACCCAGTTTACATCGCGCAGGATCGCGCGGATCTCAAAATCCAACGCGTCCGCGCCAAAGTTCTTGAACACAACTGACGGCTCGGGGTTGATGATCACCATAGGATTGGCCATGGCGATTTCTTTCAGGATGCCTTCGACTTTTTTGGTATCCGTTCCGTAGGCAACCCCCACAGGCACGATGACGCGGCCAACGGTGTTGCCACGCGTGTAGTTGGTCACAGTTCCACTGACGAGATCGGCATTGGGGATGATCAAATCGGATCGGTCAAATGTTTCGATCCGGGTCGAGCGGACAGAAATTTCGCGCACTGTGCCGTGCTGACCATTCACCTCGATCCAGTCACCTTGACTGATAGGGCGTTCAATCAGAAGGATGATTCCTGACACGAAATTCGAGACGATGTTCTGAAGACCGAAACCGATACCAACTGACAACGCACCCGCGACGATCGCAAGAGAGCTAAGGTCGATCCCGGCAGACGTCACCGCAATCAGTGCTGCCAGAAAAATACCAATGTAGCCTACGCCTGAAACGATGGCGTTGCGCCCACCAGCGTCCAGTCTGGTCTTGGGGAGCAGTGTGTTTTTCAGCGTCCCCTGCAGGAGCCGCGTGAGTATCATCCCAACGGTAAAGATAACCGCGAGCGTCAGGAAGATCGTCGGTGAGATGGTCATCTCGCCCAGAGTGATGCCTTTGGTAAACTGCATCCATAGTTCTGAAAGATCAGCCACCCGCGCGCCCCAGATCAGCGCGAACATCGGCGCGGACAAAAGCACAATCCCAAAGCTCAGCAAAACCGGAATCAGTTCATCAGCCGCACCTTCGCGATTTCCGGACACGAGGGTAAACACTTCGGAAATCACCCTCTGAACAACAAGAATTGCGGCGAGAAGGATCAACGATAGCAGTGACGGCAGCATAAGCGAGGTAGCCGCCTGAAAATATCCCACAGCAGCGAGCGCCGGCGCCACCACCGCGAGCGCGGTCAGTGCATTCGCAAGAAGCCGGGTCAGCCGGTTTCGGTAGGTATCTGTATTCTCGTTCGTTCCGGCATTTCGGCTATGCTTGGACAACAACCGCGCCAGCCGCAATAGCAGTAGCCCCGCAACCACCAGAACAGGAAAGAGGACCACGTTCACCGCGGCTTCAGACCAGCCCACGATCTTGCCAATTTGGTTGATAAAGAAGAACACCGCGACGACCAGCCCCAGCGCGCCGCCATACAAACGGCCCGACCGGCGATCATCGGCGTCCAGCGACAGCGGCAAGCGGTAAGTTTCAAGCCGGGGAAAGCACCTTAGTGACAGCCAGCGTGCCAACAAGAAGATCACGAAGGTTGGCTTCAGTGCGTTTAACAATAGATCCCCACGCAACCCGACAAGCCCGCTGGAATACGCCGCCTGCGTGATCAGCAACAATCCAATGAATGGGACAATAATCTCGCCCAGTGACATCAAGAGCGAAATGATCCAATGCGCTGACGTCGCCCGTTGCGGCATGGCTAGCCGAACAGCCAATTCGACCCAGAACCGCCCACGGATCAGCAATACACAGCCGAGCAATGTCAGCAGGATGATTTTGGGAAGATCCCTTTTCGTTTCCACGCGTTGGATGTCATTCCGCCAAGCAGCCTGAACCTCTGAACGCACGGAATCGAACGTACTGGTAGCAGCCTCCACACCGGCAGGCCAATGCTTGGGGTTCAGGGGGGACGGCCCCAGCTCCAACAGCTTCTCGGCCTGACGCTCGCGGATAATCCGGTCGATCCCCTTAATCATTCCATCTGCGCGGCTGTATGCCAGTTGAGCAGCTTTGACTGGCGCGGTCAGTCGCGAAACACGGTCACTCAATTCTTCACGTTGACGCGCGATTTCCGGGCTTTCGCTCCCTTCTTCAGGTACTGGGCCGAGTGCCTTCAGCTGCGCTTGAGCCGTCGCTATGGAGTTACTGTTGACGTTTTGCGCAGCCGTGAAAATGTCACGCCATTCGACCAGCTGATCGCGCAGATCCTCCATCGCAGACGTAGATGCACGTGATGCATCAATCGCGTCTCCTGCCCTTTGTGCTGTGGCTTCCCATTTGTCATAATCGGGTCCGGACGATTGTTGCGCAGCGGCGGTGTCACTCAATGCGACATAGGTGAATGAAGCCGGTACAAGCGCCAGCGCCCATATAACAACAAGGTGCCGAAGCATGCGCATCATAGTCATCATCCTTCGAACACTCCGGGGATCGACCGTGGCGCTTGTCCCAGCCATTCAGGCGCAGGCAGGCCCTTTTCCAGTAGAAAATCACGGTTAAAGAGCTTCGACTGATAGCGTGTCCCGTAGTCACACAGGACCGTCGTGATCGTATGCCCCGGCCCCATCTCACGCGCCAGCCGCACGGCGCCCGCGATATTGACGCCTGACGATGCTCCTAGGCACAGCCCCTCTTCGCGCAGCAGGTCGAATACATAGGGCAGCGCCTCTGTGTCGGTGATCTGGTAGGCGTGATCGGGGGTGAACCCATCCAGATTCGCTGTGATGCGCACCTGCCCGATGCCTTCGGCGATTGATCCGCCTTCGCTCTCCAACGTGCCGGTGGTGTAATAGGAATACAGCTTCGCGCCCATCGGGTCAGCAATGCCGATTTTGACGCCCTTGGGCTGGAGTGCCATTCCAACACCCGCGAGTGTCCCCCCCGACCCGACGGCACAGACGAAACCATCCACCTTGCCATCCGTCTGGTCCCAGATTTCCGGGCCGGTGGTTTCTATGTGGGCCTGCCGGTTGGCGATATTGTCAAACTGGTTGGCCCAGATCGCACCGTTGGGCTCGGTCTGTGCCAGCTTTGCCGCCAGACGCTCGGAGTAGCGCACAAAGTTGTTCGGATTTGAATACGGCGCAGCGGGGACTTGAACCAAGTCAGCCCCGGCAAGGCGCAACATGTCTTTTTTCTCTTCGCTCTGGGTTTCCGGGATGACGATAACCGTCTTGAACCCCATCGACGCCCCCACCAACGCCAGCCCGATCCCGGTATTTCCGGCGGTCCCTTCGACAATGGTGCCGCCCGGCTTCAAATCTCCGCGCGCCACAGCATCCCGGATAATAAAGAGAGCTGCACGGTCCTTGACCGACTGACCGGGATTGAGGAATTCGGCCTTGCCCAAAATGGTGCAGCCAGTTTGCTGGCTGACTTTGCGCAGGCGGATCATCGGTGTGTTGCCGACCGCTGCGGCCAAATCCTGTGCAATGCGCATGTCTATATCCCTTGCTTGAATTGGCTTCACATTTAGGCTTCGCGCCGCCGAAACTCAAGCCGATGCGCGCAGCCGGTCGCGGTTCAATGCCAGCCAAGTGAGCGACACGATCAACGGTCCGTTATCTGCCTCTCCGGTGGTACAAAGTCGCATGGCATCATCAAATGGCAGAACATGCGTGCGAATATCCTCATTCTCGGTTGCCAGACCACCATTACCCTGTTCTCTGTCCGGCAATGCGCACAGGCCCAGATAGCAGTGGAAATACTCGGTCGATGAACCCGGCGTCGCGTAAAAGCTGTTGATTCGCTCCAGCGCGACCAACTCCAGCCGCGCCTCTTCGAGGCATTCCCGACGCGCGGCCTGTTCCGGTGTTTCGCCGGGATCAACATGGCCTGCGACGGGTTCCAGCATCCACGGACGCGGATCCCCCCGCCCATAGGGACCCATGCGAAACTGTTCGACCAACAGAACCCGGTCGCGCACCGGATCGTAGGGCAGCACGATGGCTGCATCTACGGCCACGAATACTTCGCGGCGCAACTCATCACTCATTGCGCCAGAAAACGTAGGATGACGGAGGTGATACACTTGCGTCAGGAAGAATCCCGCATGCGCGGCCTCGACCGATATCTGCTCGATGCTCTCGCGGCTCTGTGCCGAGCGGACTTCAGCCGGGACGCCCTTGGCCGCTGCCAAGCGCGACGCTGCGCGGCCACGGATCATCGGCACGCGGCGGGCCAGTTCCTCGCCGCTGATCAGGTTGAAATACGACATTTCCTCGACCGCAGACAGCCGATTCAGAGGGCCGGTCTGTCGCTGCCAAAGCGCCAGATCAAAGGGCGCACCCGCCTGCCACAAACCGGGTTCCGGGAAGTAGACCAGCGCCGCGTGCGTCACACCGTTGGCGCGCACCTCAACGGGACGCAGGGTGTAGCCAAAGGAGCCTTCGTAAAAGTCGAACCGCGCGACAGCCGTTTCGTTCAACCCGGTCAGCAATACACCTGGCGCTTTTGCCCCGGCGCAAACCTCGATCGTCGGAAAACTCTGGCCATTGGCCCAATAGACTGCGTGATCCTGCAGCAATGCATCGGTGATGACAACACCCTCAGACGCAGAGCCCATCACGATCTGCATCAATTCTGGATCGCGCAACGTACCATAGAAAAAAAGCGCCGCCATAAATCAGGTCCAGCGCCGCACAACAAACTCCGCCAACAGACCGGACAGAATACCCCCGGCAACCAATACGCCGATCAGCGTTCCGTCGAGCAGGAATTCTCCATAGTCCACGGCATTGTTGAACATGCCCACGATGCCTTCGAACGGGCCATCGTATTTACGCTCCAGCGATTGCTTGAGCATAAGGTTAAAGCTCTGCGTGAATAGTCCCCAAAATACCAACGCAGCGGCCCCCGTCAGGCCAATACTGATCGCATCCACATATCCAGAGCCAACACGACTGCCGATGACCAGCCAGCCGCAAAGCAGACCAAGCCCGACGTTGACATAGTTGAACCATCCAAAGGCTGTGTGCGGTGGCATCAGGTCGCGGACCATCTCAGACCCGATCCAGCCCAGCAGGCCTAGTGATACGGCGGCAACAAGGCGTGCACTGCTTGGCATCTTGTCTGTTTGGGGCATCGGCGGAGCCTTGCGTTTGTGATTTGCGTCACAGCGCAGTCTCCCCCGTCGAACGCGACCGCGCAAGTGGTCAGATTGAATTAAGCAATACGTTGGTATCAATGATTTAGCCCTGCCCCGTTGTTTAGCCGTGAAAGAGCATCCGCGGTTTCGTCAGAAGCTTCGTCCCTGATACGCTTCAAGCGCTCGCTGACGGCCGGCACTCAGGCTGATCATGGGATGTGGGTAAGCATCCTGCGGACCAAACGCCCATCGGCGCGGTATAGCCTCGAAATAGGACAGTGCCGTATCACTGGGGCTGTCGCTCGTCTCGGCGATCCACGCCTGAGCATAGGCTCCTTTGGGATCGAACTTTGCCAACTGCGTTTCAGGATTGAATATGCGGAAATACGGCGCGGCGTCTGGTCCACTGCCCGCCGCCCATTGCCAGCCCATCGCGTTGCTCGCCGGATCCCAATCGGTCAGACATTCATCGAACCATTTCTGCCCCACGCGCCAATGGGTCATCAGATGTTTGGTCAGGTAAGAGGCCACGATCATACGCCCGCGATTGTGCATCTTTCCGGTTACATACATTTCTCGCATCGCGGCATCGACGAAGGGCACGCCCGTGCGCCCTTGTTTCCAGCGTTGCACCGCCGCGGCATCTGCGTCCTCGGACCACGGGAACGCATCCCATTCCTCACGCCAGTTGCGCGTGGCGATCCGCGGCGTGTGAAAAAGAAGATGATAGGCAAACTCGCGCCAGACCAGCTCCTTGAGCCATTGTTCAGCCCCTCGCGCGCCCTCGTGCAGCGCGCGTTGTCCAGCGTGCCAGCATTGCGCGACGCTGATCTCTCCCAGCGCCAGATTTTCGGACAGGCCGGATGTGCCCTCCACAGCGGGCATATTGCGCGCATCGTTGTAATCCGCGATGGCGTTGGCAATGAACCACTCCAACCGCTCCTGCGCCGCCGTCTCGCCGACACGTTGATGCGGCAAGCAAACCTCGGCCCCCCGATTCATGCCTGCGGCCAGTGTCCAGTCGGCCAGCATCTCGGTTTGCGGCCAATCCTCCGGCGCGTTCAGTTTATCCGGCGTGCTGCCCGGGCTGGCGATGTCGCGATTTTTCACCGCGCGCCACATTGGCGAGTAGACTTTGTAATATCCTCCCTGCTGCGTCTCGACCGTCCAAGGCTCAAACAGCAGATGGCCCGGATGGCTCTTTACGATGACCCCGGCCTCAGTCAGTGCCGACTTCACAGCCTTGTCCCGTTCGATCGCCTGCGGATCATAGAGACGTGACCAATGCACTGCTCGCGCGCCCGTCTCGCGGATCAACGCACGCAGGCATTCTAACGCATCACCACGCCGCAGGATCAGGCGGCTGCCCTTTTCCTGCAACTGTCGAGACAGCGCAGCCAGCGCCAGTCTCAACCGCCATTTTGGGGCAGCGCCCAGCGCCTCGACCGTGTTATCGCATATGAACACAGGGATCACCGGGCTACCGCGCGCCAAAGCAGCGGACAATGCAGCGTGATCGCTGAGACGCAGATCGCGCCGCAGCCACAGAAGGGTCGGAGTGGGTTCTGTCATGGCGACCTCGTTTGCTACCCACTCCTACCTAGCGCAACGCATCTCGGATCAAAGGCAATCGTCCAGCGCGTTCAGCAACTGATCCACTTCCGCCCGATTGGTGTAGTGGACAAAGCTCAGCCGCAGAACGCCCTGTGCGGGGTCGATGCCCATCGCCTGTAGCGCGCGTACAGCGTAGAAATCGCCACCTCCTGCCATGATGCCATGTTCGGCCAGATCACGTGCGACGCTTTCCCCAGGACGGCTCAGCGCCAGAGCAACCGTGGGTGCGCGTTCTGCGGCATTGGTCGGCCCCAACAGACGAACCGAGTTGCGGTCCTTGGCATAATCCAACAACGGTTGCAGCAGCGCCACTTCATGCCCGCGCATCAGATCATGCAGGCTGTTGTTTCGCTCGCCATGATCGCCCTTGATGCCGTGATGGTCCGCGAGGGCGTCGAAATAATCGGCCATACCGGCCGAGGCCGCAATCTGCGCGTGATCCGGTCCCGCTGGCGTGAACCGTTTGTAGAGGCTGCCCTCGTTGAAATAATGGCCTTGATTCGGCAGTTGCATGCCCAACTCGCGGCGAATGACCATGATCCCCTGATGCGGACCGTAGGTCTTGTAGGCTGAAAACAAATAAATATCCGGCCCCATCAAGCCCACATTGACGAAACCGTGTGGCGCATAGCTGACACCATCGACACAGACATAGGCCCCTGCCGCATGCGCCAGCGCGGTGATCTCAACCACCGGATTGACCTCGCCCACCACGTTCGAGCAATGCGGAAAGCAAACCAGCCGCACCTTGTCGTCCAGAAGGTTCTCCAGATCCTCCGGGTTCAGATGCCCGGTCTCTGGGTCGATCTTCCATTCACGAATCACAAAGCCCTCATCAGCCAGACGCCGCCAGGGCCCGGTATTGGCTTCGTGGTCCTGATTGGTCACAATGATCGCGTCGCCGGGTTGCATCCACTGGGCAAACGCACGGGCAAGAACATAGGTGTTTTGCGTGGTCGAGGGACCAAAACTTAGCTCATCCGCCGCGACCCCCATCATCGCCGAAAGCCGGGTGCGCGCTTCGTCCATCTCTTCGCCGGCAAGGCGGCTTGCTTCGTAGGGCGCATAGGGCTGGACTTTGCGCTGACGGTAGTACCGCTCCAACCGCTCAATCACCGGACGACAGGTATAGGACCCGCCCGCATTCTCGAAAAACGCTTGCCCCTTTAACGAAGGTTCCTCGAACGCAGGGAACTGCGCCCGAACGTAATCCACATCCAACTGCCCAACCATATCCCGTCCTCTCTGTATTTTTGCCAGAAAAACAGCAAAGCCCCCCGACGTGCAAGCGTCGGAGGGCTTCGAGAGCATCGTCAGCGTCTTTTATTTGAGGCCCGCGCGCTCGCTCTGCAAACCCCGGAAGATCGCCCAGCACATCACCAGCAGAACCAGCGTAAAGGGTAACCCGGTCGAAATGACCGCTGACTGCAACGCCGCCAATCCGCCACCAACCAGCAGCACGATCGCAACCGCACCTTCAAAGATCGCCCAAAACACGCGCTGCGTCACCGGCGCATCGACCTTGCCGCCCGCCGTAATGGTATCAATCACCAAGCTGCCACTGTCCGATGAGGTGACAAAGAACACCACCACAAGCACGATCCCTATCGTCGACGTGATCGTTGCCAGCGGCAGAGGTTCCAGCATGTAGAACAGCTTCAGCTCCAAAGCTGCGTCCTTGGCCACGGTGTAGCCATCAGCCACGACCTGATTGATCGCGGTGCCGCCAAAAACGCTCATCCACAGCACACAGACCAGACTGGGGATCAACAACACGCAGATCAGGAACTCGCGCACACTACGACCCCGGCTGACGCGGGCGATGAACATGCCCACGAACGGTGACCAGCTGATCCACCACGCCCAATAGAATGCGGTCCAGCCCTGCATGAAGTTGGTATCCTCGCGACCGAACGGATTGCTGAGAGCCACGATGTTTTGCAGATACGCCCAGAGGCTATCGGCAAAAAACGTCAACAAGAAAATCGGTCCACCGACGATCAGCGTAAAGACCAGCAGCAATGCGGCCAGCCCCATGTTGATCTCGGACAGGACCTTAACCCCGCCATCAAGGCCACGCACCACCGAAATCAGGGCGATAGCAGTGATGCCGGAAATGAGCAGGACCAGCAGCATACTGGAATTTGCCACGCCGCTTTCCTCAGTGTTGCCGTAGGGAATGCCGATAAAGGTGCGCGTCCCCTCCGCCGCATCACCGGAACCATAGAGATATGTCAGGCCGGATGCGGCCTGTTCGGCCCCGAAGCCCAGCGATGTCGCCAGCCCAAACAGCGTGGCAAAAACGGCCAGTGTGTCGATGATATGCCCGGTCCAGCCCCAGACACGCTCTCCAAAGATGGGATAGAAGGCGCTGCGCAGCGTCAGCGGCAGCCCTTTGTTGTAAGAAAAGAGCGCCAACGCCAAAGCGACGACCGCGTAGATCGCCCAGGGGTGCAGACCCCAGTGGAAAATCGTGGCCGCCATCCCGAGGCGCGTCGCCTCTGCTGCGTCCCCGCCTGCGGCGCCCAGCGGTGCCCAATCGGTACGCAGCCCGTCCTCCATCGTCGTTCCGGCCAGCGAGCTGGAAAAATGACTCATCGGCTCTGACACGCCAAAGAACATCAGGCCGATGCCCATCCCAGCGGCAAAAAGCATCGCGAACCAGCCGACATAGCCATAATCCGGCGTGGCGTCAGCCCCGCCCAATCGCACCGAACCATAAGGGCTTATGATCAGGAAAAGACAGAAGATGACAAAGATGTTGGCCGCACTCAGAAAGAACCAGTCAAACCCCTGTGTCACGGAATCGAAAAGCCATTTGAACATTTCTGCGGCCTGATCCGGCAGAGCCAGCGCGTAGAATACAAACAAGACGATGGACAACCCCGAGATGAAAAACACCGGGTTGTGAATATCCAGCCCGAAGGGGCCGACATTGGTCGTCAGGTTATCCTGCCCTATCTCATATTCTGTATCTATGACATCGGAGGCACCTTCTGGTGCCGGAATGCCCTGATCTGTTGTTTGGTCTGACATTGGTCATCCTTGTGTTGGTTTTACCCAAACCGAGTTCACAGTCGGTATCAGTCGGTGCCGCCTGTGCAGTCGATATGGTGCTTGGTCGGATCGTTGACACTCTGCCCGCGTGGCACAGCAGCGCGTCCGCGGCTCGCAGAGCCGCACACTCAACCCATTTCATGTGGCCTCGGTATCAAACTTATCGGAACGATAACAACCATCCCACAGAACATTTTAGCAAAAAAGCGGCATGTTTTCGTCGTTTTCTAAATACTCATCCGAGAACCACAGGCTCGCCCCGCCGCTCTGGCACCCTGTCTTGCGCAGGTCGACGTCGTCATCAGCGGGGCCAACACAAGGTCTCACGCCTGTGGATTCGATTCGCCTGATCGCGACATGAACAGGACTTTGGGCACCCGCAAAGGTCGCAATCCGTAGTATCAGTGCCGCAAAAATGAACCGCCCGCGACATGCGCTATGACACACTATCAAATGGGGAGGCAGTGCAGGCGACTGCGCTGATTGGCATCGTACATGCTATTGTACGGGCCATTTATTGCCTTTCCCAAACCAGAAACGATCACAGGGACACCCCCATGGCTATCAAACCTCCGTTCACGGACCTGGATATCAACACCCAGGACGATGGATTCTACAAAGACAACAGTCTGCCCATTGCCCTTATTAGCAAAGGCATCATGGTGGCACTGGTCATCTGGGCCCTCGTCTGGCCTGCAAATGCAAACACCACACTGGGCAGTTGGAACAGCCAGATTCTGGAAGTATTCAACAGCTTCTATATCATCATCGTCGGCTTTTTCGCCTTTTTCCTTTTCGTGATTGCACTTCTCCCTAAGACCGGTGCGCGGATTATGGGAACGCCCGGCGAGAAGCCCGAGTTCTCCAATTTCTCTTGGTTCTCGATGATGTTCGGTGCCGGTCTCGGCGTCGGCTTGATGGTCTTTGCGACAGCCGAACCGCTGAGCCTGTGGGGATCAAATCCCGTGGTCGTGGCCGGCGAAGTGACCGGAAATACCGAAGAGGCGCTGCAATCGGCCTATCGCTACACCTTTGCGCATTATGGATTTCACGCATGGGCAATCTACGTGGTGACGGGCCTCAGCCTTGCCTACTACGCCTATACGCGCGACATGCCGCTGACGATCCGCACAGCATTGACGCCGCTCTTTGGTGGCCTGATGAACGGGGTTCTGGGCCATGTGGTCGATGTTCTCGGCGTGGTCGCCACGATCCTCGGCGTGTCGGTAACCATCGGTTTTGGCGTCAGCCAGTTCATTGACGGACTTTATGCCATCACCGGCATGGAATGGATGATGAACATGGACGGTGATGCGCCTGCCCCCGGCAAAGTGGGTCTTGTGGCTGGTTTGGTGGCGATCATGGGCATGTCGATCATCTCGGCTGTGTCTGGTGTGGGGCGCGGGGTGAAATACCTATCGAACCTCAATCTGGTTTTGTCGCTGATCTTGCTGCTGACCTTCGTGATTTATGGGTCCTTCTTGTTTGCAATGTCGACTTACGGCTCGGCGATTGTGGATTACATCATCAACTTCGTCTCGATCAGCTTTGGTGCCTGGGGCCCGCAGGATGCGGCAGCCTTTGCCGCGGCGCTGCCAGAGGCGGCTAAACCGCTGGCCGCTGATCTGATGCCGGGCGCCACAAACGCATATGGTGCATGGGGTGGATCTGTTGGCTTTGAAACGTTCAAGGCTGGCCTCGAAGGGGCTGCGGCCGATCTGGACGAAGCCACGCTGGCGGCTGTCTACGAGGCCGGCAATCAGGGACGTCAGTTCGGTTGGCAGTCCAGCTGGACCACGTTCTACTGGGCATGGTGGATTGCATTCTCGCCTTTCGTGGGTCTGTTCCTTGCACGGATTTCCAAGGGCCGTTCGGTACGTGAGTTCATCCTCGGTTGTGTCATCGCTCCGGCGTTGGTCTGTTTTGCGTGGATGACCATCCTTGGCGGCACAGCGATTGATCTGGAGATCACAGGCGGTGCGGATGGGGCCATCATCGGCGCATCCAACACGGCCAAGCTGTTCGTCACGCTCGGGCAGATGATCGATGGCGGTCTGCTCAGCGCATTAACGGTGATGTGCGTGGTCTTGATCATGACCTTCCTCGTGACATCAGCGGACTCGGGTATCTTGGTTATGAACACCATCATGTCGGGTGGCGCACAGGAAACAGGGATCAAGCACCGCATCATCTGGGGCATCATCCTGACACTGGTTATCGGTACGCTGATCATCGCCGCAGGGGACAACAACCCGATGGATGCGCTGAAAAACGCGATGATCATCGGCGCATTGCCGTTTACCATGGTGATGGGTTTGATGTGCGTGGCCCTGATCAAAGCGCTGTTCCGCGACGGCTTGCGCGAGAAGGAAGAAGGCGTTAGCCAACCCGCAGAATGACCCTGCCGCACTAGTCGGATGATCATACGATCGCCAGAACGGCATCGGTAAAAAAAGAGGCCCCGCCAGAACTCATCTGGCGGGGCCTTCTATCTGCCGGGCAAAGGGTTACTCGGCTGATTTTTCTTCCAGAGAAAGCGCCACGAAGCGCGGCTCTCCATCGCGGCGAACCAGCAGCAGCAACGATTTCCGTCCCGCCTCGCGGGCCTCGGACACGCGCTCTTCAAGGTCGGTTACACCGGACAATTTTTGCTGTCCTGCTTCGGTGATCAAATCACCTGCACGCAAGCCTTTCTCATAGGCCTCGGACATCTCATCAATGTCGCGCACCACCAGGCCTGTCGCACTGTCGGCAAGGTTCAGTTGCTCGCGCAACTCCGTATCGAGCGGCACCAGTGTCAAACCCAGCATGGTTTTCTCGGTCAAACCTTCGTCTGCATCATCACCGCCCGGCTGTGCGGCGGGGACTGCGCCCTCGGCCTCTTCACGACGGCCCAGCGTTACTTTCAGCGTTTGCGTTCCGCCGTCACGAAAGACGACCATGCGCACGGTCTTGCCGACGGTTGCGTTGCCGACACGGCGCACCAGTTCGCGTGTATCCGCGACATCCTTGCCATCGAATGACAGGATCACGTCACCAGCCAGCATACCTGCTTCGGCGGCGGGGCCTTCCGGCACGTCCGTCACCAGCGCACCAGCAGCTTTCTCAAGGCCGATCGCCTCAGCCACGTCATCTGTCACGTCCTGAATACGAACACCCAGCCAACCGCGCCGTGTTTCACCGAACTCGCGCAGTTGATCGACCACCCGGACAACCACGTTCGACGCCATCGAGAATCCGATACCGATCGAGCCGCCGTTGGGGCTGAGGATCGCTGTGTTTACGCCGACAACCTCGCCGTCCATGTTAAAGAGAGGACCGCCAGAGTTACCCCGGTTGATCGCGGCATCCGTCTGGATGTAGTCATCATATGTACCGCTGAGCGCCCGATTACGCGCAGAAACGATACCCGCACTGACAGAAAATCCCTGCCCCAGCGGGTTGCCCATGGCCATCACCCAGTCACCAACGCGCGCTGTATCACTGTCGCCAAATGGCACAAAAGCCAACGGCGTCGTGGCCTCGACCTTGAGCAACGCAATATCCGTTTTGGGGTCAGTGCCGATGACTTTGGCTTCCAGTTCACCGCCTTCGTAGAATTCGATGATGATTTCGTCAGCGCTTTCGATCACGTGGTTGTTGGTGACAATGTAGCCGTCCTCGGAAATGACAAAGCCCGAGCCAAGCGCGGACGTGCGGCGCGGTCGATCTCCATTGCCACTGCGATCACGAAATTCACGAAAGAAATCCTCGAACGGCGATCCTTCGGGCACCACTGGCGAGGGGCCGGTACCGGTGGCTACGACTGTCGATGTGGTAATGTTGACGACTGCGGGGCTGAACTTCTCCGCCAGGTCCGCAAAGCTGTCGGGCCGGGCCTGTGCTGCAATGGTCTGCGCCATCATCAGCATCGCGGTCAGGACTGTCAGCGCATACGCGCGCAGATACCTGACGTCTAAATAGGGTGTGGTTTGGCTGGGGGCTCTCATGCCAAAGTCTCCTTGAACTGAAGTGTCTCGATCTGCCGCACCAAGTAACGGGCGGGCCTCCTGTGTCGGTAATGTAGGCACTCGCGCGCGGATCGCAAAGCATGCAACACAGAGTCACGCGACCGTGAAATCATGTGTCGCCAAAGCTTAGGCACCCAGAGATTTTCCCAACCA
Source organism: Pseudohalocynthiibacter aestuariivivens (assembly GCF_011040495.1). Taxonomy (GTDB): domain Bacteria; phylum Pseudomonadota; class Alphaproteobacteria; order Rhodobacterales; family Rhodobacteraceae; genus Roseovarius; species Roseovarius pelagicus. The sequence goes on from NZ_CP049037.1 coordinate 1,059,255, forward strand.
GACGAGAATGAGACCGGAAATCAGCGCCAGCATGCCAATGGTGCGACGTGCCTCTGGTGGAATGCTGCGCAGCGCCTCCAGCATCCGCTCAACGATCTGAGGGGCCAGCGCATAGACCAGCCCCTCCACAATCAGCACAAGCCCGAGGGCAAGCGCAGCAACGCCGAACATTACTCGGCCGTTACCGAGTTGAAGTAGTTGAAGAATTCACTATCCGGCGACATCACAATAGAAGAGTTATCGCCGCGCAGTGCAATCCTGTAGGCATTCAGTGAACGATAGAATTCAAAGAACTCCTGATCGGCTCCGAACGCTTGGTTAAAGATCGCGTTGCTTTTGGCGTCAGCCTCGCCTCGTGTGATTTCGGCCTGACGTTTGGCGTCTGATACGATCTCCACTTGGGTCCGGTCCGCCTGCGCGCGGACACGCTGGGCCGCCTCGTTACCGCGAGCGACCTCGTCGGCGGCTTCCCGCTCGCGCTCAGCGCGCATCCGGGCAAAAGTCGCGTCAAGGTTCTGACTTGGCAGGTCCGTACGCTTCAACCGTACGTCTACCACCTCGATCCCCAGCGCATTGGCGTCGGCGATAGCGGCGTTGCGAATACGCAGCATCAGCGCGGCACGGTCAGAGCTGAGAATATCATTCGAACTGACCGAACCGAGGATTTCACGAGTTTTCGACCGCAGGATCGAATCCAGACGGTTTTCGGCGAACGGAATACCACCATCACCGACGGCCTCACGGAACTTCTGCACCTCGGATATCCGGTAGCGCGCGAATGCATCCACCACCAGACGCCTGTCATCCAGCGGCGTGACTTCCAGCGGGTCGATGTCGCGGCTCAGGATACGGTCATCATAACGCACGACCTCTTGGATCAGCGGAATTTTGAAACCAAGTCCCGGCTCTTCTTTGACCGCGATAATCTTAGAGAACTGGAGCACGAGAACCTTCTCGCGCTCGTCCACGATAAAAACCGAGCTGAGTGCTGTGATAACAACGACAGCAAGCACCGGTAGGAAAAAAGCTGATTTCCGCATCTTATTGTTCTCCCGAATTACGGCGCAGTTCATTGAGTGGCAGATAAGGAACAATGCCCTGACCTCCGCCGCCCTGATTTTCGTCGAGGATAATCTTGTCCATATCGCCCAACACTTCTTCCATCGCTTCGAGATAGAGACGCTTGCGAGTGATCTCCGGTGCTTTCTGATATTCGGTCAGAACCGCGGAGAACCGGCTTGCTTCACCTTCGGCCTCGTTCACGACACGCGCACGATACCCTTCAGCCTCTTCCAGCGTCTGTGCAGCCTCACCCCGTGCCTGCGCGAGAACGCGGGCAGCGTAGGCGTCGGCCTCTTTTTCCAGCCGGTCACGTTGCTGCTCAGCGGCCTGCACTTCACGGAAGGCGTCAATCACCTGTTGCGGCGGATCAGCCTTGTCAAAGTTGACACGGATCACGTCCACGCCGCTGTCGTAGCTGTCCAGTGTGGACTGGATCAATTCCTCGAGCCGTGAGGCAATCACGCCCCGATCACGGTTCAGGATAGGGGCCAGTTGCGATTGCGCGATGATCTCGCGCATGGCCGATTCAGACACAGCGCGGATGGTCATGCGCGGATCGCGAAGGTTAAACAGATACTTTGCCGGATCGTTAATGTTCCAAACCACTTGGAAATCAATATCGACGATGTTTTCGTCGCCGGTCAGCATCAGCCCCGCCTCGGACCCGCGTACACCCACGCCGATATCCTCGTTACGTTCGCTGGTCACTGCGACCTTCTCGTAAGTGATGAATGGCCACGGTGCCAAATGCGCACCTGATCCCGTGGTGCGGTGATACTCGCCCAAGAACAGCTCAACTGCGCGCTCTTCGGGTTTGACCGTGTAAAAGCTGGCGAACAACCACATACCGACAGCGATCAACAGCCCGATGAAGACGGTACCGCGTGTCAGGCCCGGACCGCCCGAGCCGCCGCCGGTGCCGTTCGTGCCACCGCCGCCACCGCGTCCGCCCATCAGCACGCGCAACTGATCTTGGCCTTTCTTCATCAGTTCATCGATTTCGGGAATCTGGCTGCTACCCTCTGGTGGGCGACGTCCGCCCCGATTACCGCCATTTCCGCGGTTATCACCACCAGAGCCATTGCCGCCACCTGAATTTCCGCCGCCGCCCCAAGGGCCGCCAGACTGTCCTGCCATCGTGTCGTTTTCCTTCTGTCTCTTGGCCTGCGCTACGCGCAAACGTTATCTTTAAACTGTATAGCCGCGCCCAAAAATCAACCCAACAAGCCTGTTCAAACCGTGCGAATAGGGGTTTTCATGGTCACGATTTCTTCGGACATGGTCGGATGCACCGCACATGTCCGGTCAAAGTCCTCCTTGGTCGCGCCCATTTTGATTGCAATCCCCGCCAACTGGATCATCTCGCCCGCACCCGGCGCCACGATATGACACCCTAACACCTTGCGCGTTTTCTGACTCACGACCAGCTTCATCAGCACCCGGTTCTGACGCCCGGCAAAGGCCTGCTGCATCGGCTTGAACGAGGTACAGTAAATCTCGACTGTTTCCTGTTCGCGAGCTTCTTCTTCGGTCATCCCCACCGTTCCAACCTCAGGTTGGGTAAAAATCGCGGTGGGGATCAACGCATGATCAACTGGCGTCGGATTGCCTTTGAACACGGTTTCAACAAAGGCCATGCCTTCGCGGATCGCGACCGGCGTCAGCGCCACGCGATCGGTCACGTCGCCGATGGCATAAATTGATGGCACAGCGGTCTGGCTGAATTTATCGACAATGATTTCACCATTGCGACCCAATTCCACCCCAGCCTCTGCCAGCCCCAGTCCGCCCGTGTTCGGTTTGCGTCCGGTGGCGAAAAACACCTGTTCGAATACCTTTTCCGTGCCATTGGTGGATTTCACCCGGCACCCGCCCTCTGTTGGCGCCATTTCGAGGATATTGGTGCCCAGATGCAAATCGATGCCTGACTGCTGCATTTCTTCTGCTACCAGCCCGCGCGCTTCGTCATCAAAACCGCGCAACACCTGCGCGCCCCGATAATACTGCGTCACCTGAACGCCCAGCCCATTCAGGATACAGGCAAACTCGCAGGCGATATAGCCGCCTCCGACGATCAGGATGGATTTCGGCAATGTTTCCAGATGAAAGATGTCGTCGCTGACGATTCCACACTCAGCCCCCGGCAGATCAGGGCGCACCGGATGACCGCCCGACGCCACCAGAATGTGTTTGGCGGTGAAGACCTCGCCAGTGGACAGGCTGACCGTATGCGCATCCTTCAACACGGCGCGCGCGTCATAGGTGGTAACGCCGCTACCGGACAGAATACTGCGATAAACGTCTTCCAGCCGGTCCAGTTCTGACCGCAGCTTGGTGCTGAAATCACCCCAGTTGAAGCCCCCGGAATGCACAGTCCAGCCATAGGCGCGCGCATCCTCTATCGCGTCGGGATATTCGCTGGCGAACACCATCAGCTTTTTCGGCACGCAGCCGCGAATAACACACGTACCGCCATACCGATCTTCTTCGGCCAAGGCCACCTTGACACCTTCGGCGGCAGCCACACGCGCGGCACGCACCCCACCGGATCCGCCGCCGATCACGAATAGATCGTAGTCAAAACTCATGCCTGTCCCCTGCCCGCTACTTTCAGTCCATCATGTCGGTGAAAAGGTTGTCACTCTCGACAAAATCGAGGCGATCCCGCTCTACCGTACCCTCATTGATGTCGCGCATCTCGACGCGGCCATCGCCATAGCCGATCACGACCACATCGCAGATATCTATAAACAAGCCATTTTCAACCACGCCGGGGATTTGGTTCAATACCATCGCCAGTTGGCGAGCATTGCCAATCCGGCCCAGATGCAGGTCAAGGATATGATTGCCTTCGTCGGTGACGAACGGTCGCGTGCCGTTCATCCGCAATGATACGTCGCGCCCCATCACATCGACCGAGATCAACATTTCCTCAATCAGCGCGCGACTGGTCTGCCAGCCAAACGGGATCACTTCGACGGGTAGTGGAAATGCCCCCAGCCGCTCCACCTCTTTGGCCGCGTCCGCGATCACGATCATCTGGTCGCTTGCCGTCGCCACGATCTTTTCCTGTAACAGCGCACCGCCGCCACCTTTGATCAGGTTCAATTCACCGTCGAATTCATCCGCCCCATCAATCGTCAGGTCCAGCCACTTGGCCTCGTCAAGACTGATCACCTCGATTCCGACTTCGCTGGCCAGTTGCGCCGTGCGCGTCGACGTCGGCACGCCGCGGATTTTCAGACCATCCTCGCGCACCAATTCACCCAGACAACGCACCATCCACGCCGCAGTACTGCCGGTCCCCAAGCCGACGCGCATTCCATCCTCGACAAAATCCACTGCCCGCTTGGCGGCGACGAATTTTGCCTTGTCTATTGGCGACAGTTCCCCAGTCATGGCAGCGACTCCTTCGTGATTGCGACTGGTATAAGAGAGAAGCCCAAAAGGTGCGAGGATGAATTACCCTGCCGACCCACCCCGATTGCTTGCGCAAGACCATCGGGCCCGCCGTGCCCGGCCATTGGTCACGACCTCATTCCTTTTGTGGTCTGCGTGAAAATGCGTTTGGCCATAACAAGCCTCGCCATGTCACTTACGGCGCGGTACGCATAGCTATGAAACCACCACTCCGCTTGCATTATGCGCCCGATAACGCTTCGCTGATCATCCGCCTTGCGCTGGAGGAGTTAGGCTGCGCCTACGAAACTGTACTGGTTGATCGTGCCATCCGGGCACAAGACAGCGCCGATTACCGCAGGATCAATCCAAACGGCCTGATTCCGGCCATCGAGACACCCCACGGCGCGATTTTCGAGACGGCCGCGATCCTGCTCTGGCTGGATGAAGCCTACCCCGGTGCTCTGGCCCCTTACCCCGGCAATCCACGTCGAGGCGATTTCCTGAAATGGCTGATCTTTTTGGCCAACACAGTACACCCCGCGCTCCGCATGACCTTCTACGCTGATAAATACATCGGCCCGGATGCAAAGCTGGAGGCCGCGTTGCGCGCCAGAACACAACAGAATATCGCCCGGCACCTGAATACACTAGATGCACATGCGACCGGCACCGTCTTTGGCGCGCCAGACCCCAGCCTGATCGACCTCTACCTTGCCCCTATGCTGCGCTGGATGGCGCTTTATCCCACAGGGGGCACTGGCTGGTTCGACCTTGGTCAATGGCCTGCACTATATGCGATCACGCGCTCCATGGACACGCGAGCGAGCACACGGCGCATTGCTGCGCTGGAGGGGCTCGGGCCGACACCATTTTCCGCACCATGTCTGGCCGCGCCCCCTGTGGGCAGTGCAACCTGACATACCAAACCAAAACCGGGACTGACAGTATCAATAGCAAGCGGAGTTCTGATTTGCCATCCGCGGCAGTATGGCCGACAAAGGATATACAGACCAATCCGATTCCGGGGCAGGGTTGCATGTGCCCACCTCGCATATCGCCCAGACGCGAGGATTTCGCATGAGCTGGCTTACCCGTTCCGGTCGCCCCCTCCCCCGTTCGATCGTGGAGCAGGCAGACCACGCCCGCGACGATGGTGTGAGCCGTCGCGAATTTTTGGCGCTGGCCAGCAGCTTTGGTGCCAGTACCGCCACAGCCTATGCAATGTTGGGTTTGCCTGCCCCCGCGCGGGCCGATACCGGGGAATCTGAGCCAAGTGCCGCCAACGGCGCGACCGTCCGAATCCAGATGGAAGTCCGGCCTGTCGGCGACCCACGCAGTTTTGATTGGTTTCAGGCCGCCAACGTTACAAGAGGTTGGCTGGAATACCTCGTCACGTATGAAAACGACGGCACGTTCCTGCCGCAACTGTTGCAAGATTGGGAAATCAGCCACGACGCCCGCCGTTACACACTGCGCGTACGCCCCGGCGTAACCTGGAACAATGGTGTTCCATTCACATCGGCTGACGTGGCGCGTAACATCGCGCGTTGGTGCGACAAGAGTGCGCCGGGCAATTCCATGGCCGGGCGTTTTGCGGTGTTGGTCGATCCCGATACCGGCCAGTTGATCGACGGTGCGATCACGACCCCCGACGATCTGACCGTGATCGCCAACTTGCCCCGTGCAGACATTTCCTTGATCGCCGGCATGGCCGATTACCCAGCAGCCATTGTGCCCGCCGGGTTCGATCCCGATAACATGATGGAGGCACCAATCGGCACCGGACCGTATCTGCCTGAACGCGTCACACCTGGCGTAGGTGCGGTCCTGGTGCGCAATGACAGCCACCGGTGGTGGAATACCGGCAACGGTGCATGGATGGAACGGATCGAATTCATCGATCTGGGCACCGATCCCGCCAGCTATGCCTCCGCCGCCGAAGCCGGTCGGATCGACATGACCCATTCCGTAGAGGGTGATTTCGTCGAAGTTTTTGGCGGCATGGATGGCTGGGTCGAGAATGATATCATAACAGCCGCCACCATCGTGATCCGCCCCAACCAAAAGGCCGAAGTGGACGGCACCACACCCTACGCAGATGTCCGCGTGCGCCGCGCGCTACAACTGGCCATGAGCAACGAAATCCTGTTGGAGCTAGGATACTCTGATCGCGGTATCTTGGCAGAAAACCACCATATTTCCCCCCTGCATCCCGAATACACGGCCATGCCGCTGCCCGAATACGATCCCGCCGCCGCGCGCGCGCTGATGGCAGAGGCAGGTATGGCCGATTTCGAACACGAGCTTGTCTCGCTTGACGACAACTGGCGGCGCAACACCGCCGATGCTGCTGCTGCCCTGTTGCGAGATGCGGGCATCAACGTACGCCGCACGATCGTGCCCGGCGCGATCTATTGGACCAACTGGATGAATTTCCCCTTCAGTACGACGGATTGGGGCCACCGCCCGCTGGGGGTACAGACCTACGCGCTGGCCTATCGCTCTGATGAAGTCTGGAACGAATTTGGCTGGACAAACGCCGAATTCGATGCAGCGTTGGAAGAGGCGTTGGCGACACTCGACATCGACAAACGCCGCGCACTGGTCGGTCGCTGTCAGAAACTGCTGCGCGACGAAGGGGTGACAGTACAACCATTTTGGCGCCGCCTGTTCAATCACACCGTCGAAGGGCTGTCAGGTGGCGAGCACCACATCGGCTTTGAAATCCGGCCCGCCGAATTGCGATGGGTCTGACGGAACTCGCAAACTGACGCATACGTATTCTGCTGCCTCCACAGTCAGCACCGCAAATTTGCACAGAAATCCGGCCCAACAGCGATTGCCTGCCCCTGCATTCCGGGCGTAAAGAACCCCATGACCCTGAATTCCCCCGCTCCATTAGCGACCACACGCACACCGCTCGGTTTTGTCGAGTTCGTGATTCTCATGGCATTCATGGTGTCGATCACCGCGATGGCCACCGATGTAATGCTACCTGCGTTGGACCGGATCGGCAGCGATCTGGGGGTTTCAGACCCTAATCAGACGCAGCTGGTGATTTCCTCGCTCTTTCTCGGATTCGCCTTGGGGCAGGCCTTGGCCGGGCCGATGTCGGACAGCTTTGGGCGCAAGCCGGTGATCTATGGCGGTTACGCGATCTTTCTCGTCGGGTGCGCCCTGTCGCTCTGGGCCCAAAGCTGGGAGGCGATGATCGCCGGGCGCGTGCTGCAAGGGTTCGGAGCCGCCTTTCCACGCATTGTCACGATCGCGTTGGTGCGGGACGGTTTTGCCGGACGCGAAATGGCTCGGATCATGTCGGTGGTGATGGCGGTATTCATCCTTGTACCCACGATTGCGCCCGCAGTCGGCCAGTTGGTGCTGGCCTTCAGCGATTGGCACGCGATGTTCGGCGTACTGATCGCAATGGCCGTCGGCGCATGCGGATGGTTTGCACTGCGCCAGCCCGAGACACTGCCACACGATGCGCGTCGGCCCTTTTCCCTACGCAGCATCCAGACCGGTCTGGTTGAAGTTTGCGCCTCTCGCGTCGCAATCGGCTATACCGTGGCGGCCGGGCTGATCTTTGGTGCGTTCCTGACCTATCTCAGTACAGCACAGCAGATATTTCAGCAGATCTATGATACCGGGCCCCTCTTTGCGCTTTACTTCGCCATGGCAGCACTCGCCATTGGCGGCGCCTCGATGGTCAACTCGATGCTGGTGATGCGCCTCGGCATGCGCTCGTTGACGCGCACTGCAATGATCGGAATCGCCATTGCATCAGCCCTCTTTGCCGGACCCGTAGTGATGTTCGATGGGGTGCCACCCTTCTGGATGTTCATGCTCTGGCTTCTGGTGGTTTTCTTCTGCACCGGCATTCTGTTCGGCAACCTCAATGCCATCGCGATGGAACCGTTGGGCCATATCGCGGGGCTTGGGGCGGCGCTGGTGGGTTCGGGCACTACATTCATATCGCTGCCACTGGCATGGTATCTGGGGCATCTCTTTGACGGCGGCGTTCTTCCACTGATCGGCGGCTTCGGTGTGCTCGCATCAGCTGCACTCGTGGTGATCCTCTGGGCCGACCGGGACGAGAATGTCGCGCCTGCGGAATAATCCGCACCCTACACCCGGCCGCGATTGTGGTGCATAACCCGGCTACCAAGTGATTCACCAAACGCCGAGGACAGACCTATGCATGACATCCGTGCGATCCGCGAAAATCCTGCCGCCTTTGACGCCGCCCTGACGCGGCGTCCGGGGGTTTCGCCAGTCTCGTCCGATATCCTTGCTCTGGATGAAGCGCGCCGCAGCAAGATCGCGGCAGCCGAGCGGGCACAAGCCGACCAGAACAAAGCCTCCAAAGAGGTCGGCGCCGCCAAGGCCAGCGGCGATGATGCCGAATTCGAAAGGCTTCGCGCGCTCGTCGGCGAGAAGAAGGCCGAAGTGGCCGAAATGCAGACCGAGGCCAAAGCACTCGATACACAGCTATCCGAGATGCTGATGGGCATCCCCAATCTGCCATATGACGACACGCCCGAAGGCGCGGACGAAGCCGACAATGTGGAAATTCACCGCTGGGGCACACCTCGCACACTCGATTTCGCGCCAAAGGAACATTACGAAATCCCCAGTGTCATTTCCGGCATGGATTTCGAGACCGCAGCCAAGCTGAGCGGGGCACGCTTTGTCGTTCTCAGCGGTGCCGTAGCCCGCATTCACCGCGCACTGGCGCAGTTCATGATCAACACCCATATCGACCAGAACGGGCTGACCGAGACATGGACGCCTGTGCTGGTGCGCGATGAAATGATGTTGGGCACCGGACAACTGCCCAAGTTCGGCGAGGACAGCTATCGCACCACCAATGGCTGGTGGCTGGTGCCCACGGCCGAGGTCACCCTGACCAACATCGTGAACGGTATGACCGTGGATGCAGACTATCTTCCACGCCGCTACGTGGCCCACACCCAGTGTTTCCGCTCGGAAGCGGGCAGCGCCGGGCGCGACACGGCTGGAATGCTGCGGCAGCACCAGTTTGAAAAGGTCGAGATGGTCAGCGTCACGCATCCTGATCACAGCCGTGACGAGCTGGACCGCATGACCGGCTGCGCCCAAGGCATCCTCGAGGCGCTTGGCCTCGCCTATCGCACCGTCGTGCTGTGTACCGGCGATATGGGGTTCGGCGCACGGCGTACCCATGACATCGAGGTCTGGTTGCCCGGACAGGATACCTACCGCGAGATCAGCAGCGTGTCGGTCTGCGGCGACTTTCAGGCGCGTCGGATGAATGCCCGGTTCAAGCCCACCGAAGGTGGCAAACCGCAATTCCTGCACACACTCAACGGGTCGGGACTGGCTGTCGGACGCTGTCTGATTGCCGTGCTGGAAAACGGACAGCAGGCCGATGGCTCGGTCGTATTGCCAGAGGTGATCCATCCCTATCTGGGCGGAAAATCGACACTGAAGGTCGACGGCACTCTGGGCTGACGTCCCAACACACGGGATGCCCGCATGAGCGGCCAGAATTGACTTTGCCGCTCATGCATTAGGTTCTGGCATATGACATGCCCGACCCCGACGAAACGGATCCACCGCCAATGCCCTACCTTGTTTTTCTCGCCGCGCTAAGCTTTGTCGCATCGCCCTTACTGACACCCGGGTTCGGCGGGTTTGAGCCTAATCAGTTCCCTGTCCCCCAGAACAACCCGCCAGCACAACCAGCGGGATATGCATTCGCAATCTGGGGATTGATTTATCTGTGGCTGGTTATCGCAACTGGATTTCAGATGCTGTGGCGCAAAACGGCCGCCGATTGGGTGTCTATGCGTCCTGCGTTGTTTGCTTCTCTGGCGATTGGTGCATTCTGGCTGCCGGTGGCGCTAGTCAGCCCTCTTGGGGCTACGGTATTGATATGGGCGATGCAAATCACCGCAGTGCTGGCACTCTGTCGGTGCCCGGATCGTGACGCGGCATTCGCCTCTGGCCCAGTGGGATTATACGCAGGCTGGCTGACAGCAGCGGCGAGTATATCGCTGGCCCTGATCGGCGCTGGCTGGGGATTCATGACCGGCACAAACGCCGCCATTCTAGCTTTGGCCATCGCGCTGACCGTGACCCTCGTCGTCATGACACGCCGCGCAACCGCGATTACTTACCCCGTCGGTGTGATCTGGGCACTGATCGCGGTGGTCGTCGCGAATTGGGCCGACGGTCCGCAAAGCGTGATCTGGTTCGCCACGGCAGGCGCAGTTGGGATCGCCGCATTTGCCACTGTGACGAACTACCGACGCCTCTGACGCCTCACGGGCGGCAGTGCACGATTATAGGCAATTTCACAGTCGCATCGCGGATTACGTGATTGACCTTCGCCACGTATCGCCATCCGTCCGACGTCTGCACCGTGCGCGCATCGCGAAAGCCGAAATCAGCCGCCACTCGGCGTGGAATTTCGATGCGCGCGTCATGGCCCCATCCTTGTGTGCCGCGTCCCTTGTCCCCGTCCACACACGCATCCCATGCACGCGCGGCAGTGGGTTTTCCCACGCGGTAGGTCATCGTCACAGGACCCTCACAACGCCCAATCTGCCCATGATCGGCGCGGCGCAGTTCCGCAATATTACCGTCATCGAAAAAAGCGTACATTTCCATCCGCTCACATTTTGCGCGGCACGCTCCCGGAGAGGAAATCAGGCCTTCGTCGCATACGCCGTCCAAGCGTTTCGGCGGCTTCGGACGCGGAAAAGAAAACTGATAGCTCCCCGGCACGAACTCGGTCTGGGTCATTGGTGCGCTGCGGCGCACGATGATCTCCTGCGGGCGTAATACGCGTAACTGCACACGCCCCGGACGCGTGCCGCAGGCGACGGGCCAGCCCGGTGTGTCGTCTCGGGCAAAGCGCGCGCACAGGTTCACCGGTGCCGTGTTGAACGAATGACGTGCCCCATAGCGTTTAACTGCTTTTTTCTGACCTGTTCCCTTGGTACTATTTGCCTCGCACTGCCTGCGTCCGAAACGGTCCTTGCTTGTCTCGCGGTGGCCAGCCTTGCAGGTACATTCCCCACGCGCTGCATCCGGTGCCGTCCCGGCAGCACAACTCCAGACACAGCGACCATCGGTGCGTACCGCTTTGTAGGGACCGTCACACGCCGCCGCGGCGGCACCGGCCCAGAACAGAGCAATGGTAAAAATCAAATAACGCATTGTCTTCTCCCAAATAACTTTAGGCAATGACGCAAGCGTATACAGAAACCCCGCAGTCTCAAGACACCGGTTTGATATCTAAGGCTGGATAGTCTCGCCAATCACACGCAGCGCAGCCCCCTATCGGGAGTCTGAACCACCCTTACCCAGATGCTTGCGCAAACGCGAAGGAGTGGACTTTTTCTTGGCCTTGTACGGATTTTTGTCCGACTGACTGCGCAGGTACAAGCGGATCGGCGTGCCCGGCATGTCAAAATCCACGCGCAGACCGTTGACCAGATAGCGGGTATAGCTGTCGGGCATTTTGTCCGGGTGGCTACACATCACGACAAATCCGGGCGGGCGCGTCTTGGCTTGGGTCATGTAACGCAGCTTGATCCGCTTGCCGCCCGGCGCGGGGGGCGGATGCGCCTCCAACATGCCTGTCAGCCAACGGTTCAACTGGGCCGTCGACACCCGCCGGTTCCAGACCTCATGCGCCTTTTCGACCGCTGCGCGCAGCCGGTCCATGCCCTTGCCCGTCTTGGCAGACACTGTCACCAGCGGTGCGCCGCGCAGCTGTGGCAGCAGACGCTCAAAGCTTTCACGCAGATCGCGCAGCTTGGCCTGTTTTTCCTGCTCGACGTCCCATTTGTTGACCGCGACGACCACCGCCCGGCCCTCGCGTTCGGCCAGATCGGCGATGCGCAGATCCTGCTGTTCAAACGGAATCGCTGCATCAAGCAGAACCACCACCACTTCGGCGAACTTTACCGCGCGCAATCCGTCGCCAACACTCAGCTTTTCCAGCTTCTCCTGCACGCGCGCCTTCTTCCGCATCCCGGCAGTGTCAAAGACGCGCATATGCAACCCGTCCCAATTGACCTGAAGCGAGATCGCATCGCGGGTAATCCCGGCCTCAGGACCCGTCAGCAGCCGCTCTTCACCAATGATCTGGTTGATCAGCGTGGATTTTCCTGCGTTCGGTCGTCCCACTACAGCCACTTGCAATGGCCGCTTTGCGGTGGGGATGCGCGGACCTTCGGGATCATCCTCATCCAGCGTGACATCGGTTTCGGGCGCTTCGGCCTCGGCGCGTTTGGCATATTCGTCAGCCAGTGGCATCAGGTGTGAATAAAGGTCGTTCAATCCCTCGCCATGTTCTGCCGACAGACGGATCGGCTCGCCCAGACCCAATGCATATGCCTCGATCACGCCAGCGTCAGCAGCAGAACCTTCCCCCTTGTTCGCCGCGAGAATCACATGCTTGGCCCGCTTGCGCAGAATCTCGGCAAAAATCTCGTCGGTCGGCGTCACACCTGCACGGGCATCAATCATAAAGAGACAGATATCGGCCATGTCCACTGCACGCTCGGTCAGCTTACGCATGCGGCCTTGCAGGCTCTCGTCGGTCGCCTCTTCCAGCCCTGCCGTGTCGATCACGGTAAAGCGCAGATCGCCGAGACGTGCCGCACCTTCGCGCAGGTCGCGCGTGACGCCGGGCTGGTCATCAACCAGCGCCAGACGTTTACCGACAAGTCGGTTAAAAAGTGTGGACTTGCCCACATTGGGGCGGCCCACGATGGCCAGGCTGAACGTCATGTCGCGGCTCCGCAGCGGGTCAGAGCGCTCCTGTTACAGCAAACGCTGCTCAACGGAAAGCGTGAAGCGTGCCCTTGGTCGAGACTACGTAAAGCGTCTGGTTCGCGACCACTGGTGCAGTCGTGGCCCCTCCGGGAACTTCGACCGTGCGCTGCAGCGCGCCCGAGACCGGATCGAAAAACCGCAGCAATCCGTCGTTGGATGCAACCACCACCTGACCGCCAGCAATCACGGGCCCTTGGTGAGCATAGATTTCGGCCTGCCGACGTGGGCGATCCTTGGTAAAGAAGGGCAGTTTGGCGCCCCAGATCCGCGTGCCGGTTTCGCCATCCAGTCGGACCAGTTCGTTCCTGTCAGACACAAGGAACAGATCGCCGCCCGCTGGCCAGACAGGCCCCATCGGACCCTCATTCGCTGACCAGATACGCGCACCGTTGGCCAGACGGAATGCGGCCATGCGACCCGCGCTGTTGCCGACATAAATGCGATCACCGTCAATCACCGGATCGCCGACGACATCGGTAATGCTGGACTGTGCCAGACCATCACGCCGTCCGGCGATCTGTGCATCCCAGAGGCGCAGACCACCCTTGCGGAACGCGCCTTGTAACTCCCCAGAGCCAAACGCGAAAACCGCATACTTTTCTGATATGGCAGGTGCCGGACCACCGTGGATGTTGTTAACATCGGGTGTCGCAGTCAAACGCCACTTGATCCGGCCCGTATCTGTATCCAAAGCCCAAGCAACATCATCGCCCGCCACCAGATAGACCAGATTGCCATAGACAGCCGGGCTGCCCGTTGCAGTCTGACGCAGTTCCTGTTCCCAGAGTTCGCGGCCCGTCGCAGCATCCAGCGCGGTCAGTCGACCAAAGCCGCTGGATACAAAAACCTTGCCGTTACTATAGGCCAGACCACCGCCCGAACCGTCGTTGGGCGAATCATTCTCGGGGACCAGATCAACACTCCAGAGCGCCGCCCCGTCTGTGGAATGCGCACTGATTTGCGCACTGCTGTCCATGGCAAAGACCCGGCCGCCACCAACCACGGGATCGGCGGTGATGCGGCTGCGTGGTCCGTCGCCAGATCCGATTTTGGCCGACCACACCAGCTGCGGCGCAGATCTCAGCGCCGGGTGTTGCGGACGCCCTGCTGCCGACCCGGTTGTTTGGGTCCATTCCGTATTGGTTTGCGCAGGCGGCAGGCTGATCGGTGCGGGGCCGTCACCTGCGGCTGCGTCTGCGATCACCGGCGATGTATCCGCCTCGGCATCGCCCACCACGGCAAAGATATTCTCACGCTTGCCCTGCAGGATCGTGTCATTTTCAGAACAGGCCGTCAGCAGCATACCAGCCGCGAGTCCCAGGATCAGTCCGTTACGTTTCACCAGTTCTGTCCCCACTTGTCGCAGTTCACCACGCAGATCGCGTGATCTATTCGGTCGCTGCCGTACCGCCCTCGGTCTGAGTATCCAGCACACCACCCAATGCCACAATCACTTGTGATACGCGACGACGCAAGCCCGGCGTCGCACCAGCATCGGCAGTCAGGCGCTGAAGTCGCTCAATCGCTGCATCACGATCGCCTGTTTCGACATCGAGATAGGCGAGTTGCTCTTCAGCCAAAAGCCGCACAAGGCCACTCCCCAATGCCAGCCCGTCAAGACGCGCCCGGCGGGTTTCAACGTCCAGTCCGCTTGCCGGGATCATCACTGCCTTGAGCGTTGCAATCTGGCGATAGACCTGCTCGACATCGTTACGGTCTGCGATGGCCAACAGCCGTCTGGCAGCGTTTTCCGGCGCTTCTGACACTTCTTCTGACGCGGCTAAAAGGTCCACGACCGATTGGCTTGCGGCGTCAGGGGCTGAAATCGCGTCGAGTGCCGCAACCCGCTGTGCAGGTTCTTCGGTCGTCAGAGCGGCAAGGACACTGTCCCCCAACGCCTCGGCCTGAGCGCGCGCCCGGGCCTTTTGCCATTCATTGTAGGTGGCACCACCGACCAAAACCAAAATTGCCAGTACAGCAATCCATCCGTATCGGCGCATCAGGCCAAACAGACGATCACGCCGGACCTCTTCTGTCACTTCATCAATGAAACTGTCGGTATTACTCACGAGACCTCGGCCACTCTTGTGGTATTGGAATTTCGCCCCTCTTACCCTGTCCTTTTGCCACTGCCAAGACCCGCGCCGCCTTGCTATGTGTCGCCGTCTTGCACCTGATCATGTAAAAGTTTAAACTGAACCGAATAGTTTAGAGATTTTTCGCCTTGAATTGCTTAGTCAAACCGACAATTTCGCGTAAACACAGCCACAGAGGCCTAAAGGTATAAAATGCGTCTACTTCCGATCATATCCGCAATCGCGGTCTCTGTGCTGATTTACGGCTTTGTCTTTGAGCGCGAACGGTTCATGGCGACGCTGGCCCCCGCCCCCGTCGATACGCATGTAGAGGACGAGGCATCAGACGAAGTGCCCGCAGCCCAAGAGACCACAGCCGATACGGTGGCGGCAGCACAACCAAATGCTCCGGTTGGTGTGGTGGCTGTCCGTTCTGTTGCCCGCAACATCGACAGCGCAGTCATCCTGCGCGGCCGCACCGAGGCGGATCGTCAGGTAGAAGTGCGCGCCGAAACCGATGGCAGGATCATCTCTGATCCGCTGCGCAAGGGCAGCTTCGTCGAGGCCGGTGAACCCTTGTGCAAGCTCGACCCCGCAACGCGGGCAGACACGCTGGCGGAAGCCAAGGCGCGGCTGGATGAATCGCGCACCCGTGTCCCCGAAGCCGAGGCGCGGCTAGCCGAGGCACAATCGAGTCTGGAAGAAGCATTGATCAACAACAACGCCGCCTCGAAACTATCCGAAGGTGGCTATGCGTCCGAGACCCGAGTGGCCGCGACCCGTGCCGCAGTTAGCGCGGCCAAAGCTGCCGTTCAATCGGCCAAGGCCGGACTGGAAGCATCACAGACCGGAATTCGCTCTGCCGCCGCCGCCATGGCAGCCGCAGAAAATGAAATCACCCGTCTGGAAATCCTCGCCCCATTCAAAGGGTTGCTGGAAACTGACACTGCTGAACTCGGCAGCCTGCTTCAATCCGGCTCGGTCTGCGCCACGGTACTGCAACTCGACCCGATTATTCTGGTGGGTTTTGTTCCCGAAACCCAAGTGGATCGTGTGGCATTGGGTGCCGACGCCGGGGCGGAACTGGTGTCGCACAATCCATCCGGCGGCAAGCGCCTGCAGGGCAAGGTAACGTTCATCTCGCGATCCGCCGATCCACAAACACGCACCTTCCGGGTAGAGATCGAAGTGCCGAACCCAGATCTGTCGGTGCGTGACGGACAGACCGCCGAGATTCTGATATCCTCGGACGGCACCGACGCGCATTTGCTGCCGCAGTCTGCATTGACCCTGAATGACGAGGGCACGCTGGGCGTCCGCATCGTCACTGCCGAGAATACAGCAGACTTCGTTCCGGTCACATTGATGCGCGACACTGTGAACGGCGTCTGGCTTACTGGATTGCCGACAGAGGCGGATGTCATCATCATAGGACAGGAATATGTCATCTCCGGCGTGCCGGTCAAAGCCAGCTACCGCGAGGTTACACAGTGACCGGTCTGGTCGATTGGGCCGCCGCCCGAGCGAGGATGGTCGTTGCCTTCGTCGTGCTGTCGCTGCTGGCGGGCGGCGTCGCCTATGTCAGCCTGCCCAAAGAGGGTGAGCCGGATATTGAAATCCCGGCGCTCTTTGTCTCGGTCCCGTTTCCCGGCATATCCGCTGAGGACAGCGAGAAACTGCTGGTCAAGGTCATGGAGACCGAGCTGAGCGATCTGGACGGGCTGGACAAGATGACCGGCACCGCCGCCGAAAACTACGCTGGCGTCGCGCTGGAGTTCGAATTCGGCTGGGACAAGACCAAGATCATGGCCGATGTGCGCGACTCGATGAACGCGGCCGAGGCCAAATTCCCCGCAGGTGCCGAGAAATACACGATCAACGAGATCAATTTCTCTGAGTTTCCGATCATCATCGTGAACCTCACCGGCGACGTGCCTGAACGCAAGATGACCCAGCTGGCCAAGGAATTGCAGGATCGGCTGGAGGGTCTGGAGCCGGTTCTGGAGGCCGGCATCGCAGGCAGCCGCGACGAGATGGTAGAGATCGTCATCGACCCGCTGCGAATGGAATCCTACAACGTCACCGCGACCGAATTGATCAGTGTCGTCCAAAATAACAACCAGTTGATCGCGGCAGGCGAAGTCACCACCGGCGGCGGCAGTTTCGCGGTCAAAATCCTGTCATCCTTTGACAAAACGCGCGACATCTACCGGCTGCCGATCAAGACCAACGGCGATCGTCAGGTGCTGCTGGGCGAATTGGCGACCATCAACCTTACCTTTGAAGACCGCACCGGCACCGCACGGTTCAACGGCGACACCTCCGTGGCCTTACAGGTGGTCAAGCGCAAAGGATTCAACGTCATCGACACTGCCGATCTGGTGCGCGAAACGGTCGAGGCCGAAAGTGCAAAATGGCCGGGCGCGCTCAAGGCAGTGGTGAAAGTCGGCACATCAAATGACCAGTCCCGTATCGTCGGCTCCATGGTGCGCCAACTCGAAGGGTCTGTCCTGACCGCCATCGCGCTGGTGATGATCGTGGTTTTGGCAGCCTTGGGCATCCGGCCCGCCTTACTGGTCGGTTTTGCCATTCCCACATCCTTCCTGCTGTGTTTTGCGATGCTGGCTGTGATGGGCATCACGATCTCGAACATGGTGATGTTCGGTCTGATCCTTGCCGTTGGTATGCTGGTGGACGGTGCAATCGTTGTGGTCGAATACGCCGACAAGCGGATCGACGAAGGTGCCGGACCCATGCATGCCTATGTGGACGCGGCCAAGCGGATGTTCTGGCCCGTTGTCAGCTCCACCGCCACGACGCTCTGCGCTTTCCTGCCGATGCTGTTCTGGCCGGGCGTTCCGGGGCAGTTCATGGGAATGCTGCCCGTAACGCTGATCTTTGTCCTGTCGGCCTCGCTGCTGGTGGCGCTGGTCTACCTGCCGGTTCTGGGTGGCGTCACCGGGCGGGTTGAACGCTGGTTCAACGACAAGATCGATCAGATCGCTGGTGGCTTCTGGCTCTGGCACATCCTTCTGTTTCCCGTCGCCGCAGCAGCAGTCATTGGCGCGGGCGCGCTGATTCCGGTTCTGCTGGAACAGGTCTCTGCTCGCTTTGCGGTTATGAATATGGGCGACATACTGGGATCGGTTGTCCCGGTTCTGGCCACTGTGTTCGCGCTGCTCTTTGGCGCCGTGGTGCTGGGGGCCGCAGCACTCGCTGGTGTTACGGCCATTTTGCTGGGGATCATGGCCGTGTTTCGGCGGGTCTCAAACGGGCTGCACTGGGCGGGACGCAAAATCCTGCCAAACCGCAACCGCAAGGTGCGCTCGGGCTATCGCCGCAGCGCATTCGGCTGGCTCATCCATGCCATCGCGGGCAACCCGGTCGCCCCTTTGCTTGCCTTCTGCGCGATCTTCGTCATCGTGGGCAGCACGCTGATTTATTACATCGGCAACAATAACGGCACCGAGTTCTTCGTCGAGACGGAACCGGAGCGCGCCATCGTCTACGTGCGCGGACGCGGCAACCTGTCGATTGACCAAAAGGACGCGCTGGTGCGCGAAGTCGAACAGATCGTGCTGGATCAACCCGGCATTCAGACTGCTTTTGCCTTTGCCGGTGAGGGCGGGCTGGACAGCAACACCGGCGGCGCGATGGCTCCGCTCGACACAATCGGACAAATCCAGTTTGAGACGATCCCGTGGGAGGACCGCGAAACCGTGACCGAGCCGTGGGCATGGGGCCTGTGGGAACGTCAGATCAAGGCCTCGCAGCTAGACGGCGACGTGATCATCCGCCAACTGACGGCCAAGCTGGAAGACATTCCCGGTATCAAGATCGAGATCCTCGCCGATACCGGCGGTCCCGCCTCGGCCAAGCCGGTACACCTGCGCCTGAAGGGCGATAACTGGGAAGACCTGCAAGCAGCGGCACTTGCCGTGCGTGCCAAATTCGAAGACACAACCGGCCTCACGCTGATTGAGGACACGATGCCCCTGCCCGGCATCGACTGGCAAATCGACGTTGACGTGGAAAAGGCCGGCCGGTTTGGCGCGGATGTTGCCACTGTGGGCGCAATGGTTCAACTGGTCACGCGCGGCGTGTTCCTCGACACGATGCGCGTTCCGTCATCAGACGAAGAGATCGACATTCGCGTACGCCTACCCGCCGAATACCGCGTGCTTTCGACCCTCGACACGTTGCGCGTGCGGACCAATCAGGGCCTCGTCCCACTGAGCAATTTCATCACCCGCAAGCCGGTGCAGAAACTGGCACAAATCGACCGCATCGACCAACAGCGATACTTCGACGTCAAGGCAGGTGTCGAAACCGGGCTGTTCAAAACCATCACCGATGACAGCGGCAACGAAAGCACCGTGCCGATCACCGCGAATGAACGGATCGAGACATTGAGCGCATGGTTGGCCGAAGGGGCAATTCCGGCCAGTGTCGCCTATGAATGGACTGGCGATCAGGAAGATCAGGAAGAATCCGGCGCGTTCCTGCAAAAGGCGTTTCTGGGGGCGTTGGGCCTGATGTTCATCATTCTGCTGGCGCAGTTCAACAGCGTTTACAATGCTGTGTTGGTTCTTCTGGCCGTGGTTCTCAGCACCACGGGTGTGTTGATCGGGATGCTGGTCATGGGCCAGACATTTTCGATCATCATGACCGGAACGGGGATCGTAGCGCTGGCAGGGATCGTGGTGAACAACAACATTGTCCTCATTGACACCTATCAGGAATTCAGCCGCTACATGCCCCGGATCGAGGCGATCACGCGAACTGCCGAGGCCCGTATCCGGCCCGTTCTATTGACCACGATCACCACCATGGCTGGCCTTGCCCCGATGATGTTCGGCCTCAGTCTCGACTTTATCAACGGGGGGTACAGTTTTGACAGTCCAACGGCACTTTGGTGGAAGCAGCTGGCGACAGCGGTGGTGTTCGGCCTTGGGATCGCGACAGTACTGACACTGGTCTTTACCCCGTCGATGTTGGCGCTGCGGGTCTGGGCCGGTACATATGTTCTGTGGATTTCACGCGGCATGGCTGCCTTGTCGATGGGCCGATCCAGCCGCGCCGCGCGCGACTGGGCCTTGGCACGGGCAGCCCGCCGGGTGCGCGCACCAGAGCTCATTTGGGATGAGGACAGCCTAGCCCTCCCTGAAAAGCCAGTCATGCGCTCAGCAACGACGGCCACCGCGGCACCAGAGACATCGGACACGCCTATGCCGACCCCGACCCCGACCATGGACGCGACGCTCGACGTGGCAGAGGCACAGGCACCGCGCGAAGCTGCCAATGACCCGGTCTGGGGCGAGGTTCCCCGCGTTCCGGTCGGCTTCGACAAAGCCGAAGAAACTCCGCAAGCAGCGGATGAGAGCGACACGACCCCGGATGGCAAACCACTGCGCGCAGCGGAGTAAGTATTCACCGACGACCGACGTAGGCCGGGCTTCAGCCCGGCACACACCTGCCATCGCCTCTTAACTTTCTGCCGGCTCTGACGCCCGCAGCTTACGCCGCTTCTTCTGACTGCTGGCGCTGCCACAACCCGGCGTAGCGTCCACCGCGCGCCAATAGCGCCGCGTGGCTGCCTTCTTCGACGATGCGGCCCTCCTCCAGCACCACGATGCGGTCTGCTTCTGCCACAGTCGACAGCCGGTGGGCGATGATCAACACAGTGCGGCCCTGCCCGGCCCGTGCCAACGCGCCCTGAATCTCGCCCTCCGTTCCCGTATCGAGCGCCGAGGTCGCCTCGTCCAGCAGCAGGATCGGCGGGTTCTTCAGCAGCGTCCGCGCGATTCCGACCCGCTGCTTTTCACCGCCCGACAGCTTTAGCCCCCGTTCGCCCACCGCTGTGTCATAGCCCAGCGGCAACCCCGCGATGAAATCATGGATTTGTGCAGCCTTCGCCGCCGCGATCACCTCCGCCTCGGTGGCGCCTGCGCGCCCATAGGCAATGTTGTAACCGATCGTATCGTTGAACAGAACGGTGTCCTGCGGCACAACACCGATGGCATCATGCAGGCTGTCCTGACGTACGCTCCGCACATCCTGCCCGTCGATGCAGATCGCGCCGCTTTGCACGTCGTAGAAGCGGAACAGCAACCGTCCGATAGTGGACTTTCCCGACCCGGTTGGCCCGACGATGGCCACGGTTTCACCCGGCGCGGCAGTCAGGCTTACCCCCTTGAGGATTGCGCGATCCGCATCATAGCCAAAATGCACATCGCGCAGTTCCACTTGCCCACCGGTCACATCCAGTTCAGCGGCGTCAGGCGCGTCTGTCACGTCGGGTGGTTGCTCCAACAGACCGAACATTTCCCCCATATCGACCAGCGCCTGTCGGATCTCGCGGTAAACTGTCCCGAGAAAGTTCAGCGGCATGGTGATCTGGATCATGTAGGCGTTCACCATCACGAAGTCGCCCACCGTCATCGCGCCGCTCTGAACCCCGATTGCGGCCATGACCATAACGATCACCAATCCGCCGGTAATAAGAACCGATTGACCGAAATTGAGAAACGCCAGTGAATAAGAGGTCGACAATGCGGCGCGTTCATAGCCCGCCATCGCAGCATCATAGCGTCGCGCTTCGCGGTCCTCGGCGCCGAAATACTTGACTGTCTCGTAGTTCAACAGGCTGTCGATCGCCTTTTGGTTGGCGTCGGTATCCTGATCGTTCATCTGCTTGCGCAGTTTGACACGCCATTCAGTCACCTTGAAAGTGAACGCGACATAGAGCGCGATCACCCCCATCACCACCGCCAGATACCAGAAATCAAACAGCGTCCAGAGCACGATCCCGATCAACAGCAACTCGATCACCAACGGCCCGATGGAAAACAGCAGGAACCGCAGCAGGAATTCGACACCTTTCACGCCGCGTTCGATGATCCGGCTCAGTCCGCCAGTTTTGCGCGTGATGTGATAGCGCATCGACATCGCGTGAATATGCCGGAAGGTACGCAGCGCCAACGCGCGCAGCGCGCGCTGTGCCACGCGGGCAAAAATCACGTCGCGCAACTGCTGAAAGCCGACATTCAGCAGCCGCGCACCACCATAGGCAACGGTCAAACCGACCGCACCATAGGCCAGCATCCATGCAGGACCGTCCGCATCGCCCGCAAGTGCATCCACTGCGGCCTTGTAGAAAAACGGTGTGCCCACCGCGACAAGTTTGGCCAACAGCAAAACGACCAATGCCAAAATCACGCGCCGCTTCACCCAAGGCTGATCCTCGGGCCACAGGTACGGCACCACCCGGCGGATCGTGCTCCAGCCATCGCTGGGCATCTCAGTCGTGGTCAGACGGGAGCGGCGCATAGGAAGCTTTCTGGTTATTGAGACCGGCTAGAGATAGGCCGCATGAGCAGAAACATCCAGTGCGCAGCGTTCTGCGCATTTACGCACAGCGATCAGCGGTCGAGCCTGCAATATACGGCGTATTTCCTAGGCGGTGCAGCGCGTTTGACGATACGCCGTGGGATACATGATGGTATTAATCCGGAACGGTAAAGACCTGCCCCGGATAGATCAGGTCCGGATTGCGAATGCGGTCAGCGTTGGCCTCAAGTACACGCACATACAAAATTCCCTCGCCATAATGTTCGCGTGAAATCGCCCAAAGCGTATTGCCCGGCTGAACCGTCACGGCCCGAATGCGCTTTGCGGACTCTGCCTGCGCTTCGACATCAGCCACAACGGTCTCGTCCTCGCGCTTAAAGGGTGTCTCGACGCGGCTGACAACTGTGCCGTCACTGTCGACCTCATCAACCCGCAACGTGTAAACACCTGTATCGACTTCTGGCAGATCGGTTCGCCAGCCACCATCCCCGGCAATGCGCGAGGTGGTGATGGGCGTATTGTCCAGATATACCCGCACATAACCACGCCCGGTACCACGTCCGGCCAGCTGTACCTCGCCCGCGTCCGAATAGGTGATCGAGTCTATCGCCACTGCCGACATCAATTCAGGCGAGACGTCAGAGGCAACCGGAGCTTGCAATACCGTGACGCCCTCTTCGTTTGATAGCAGCACAGTTTGCGATTGCGACTCTCGGGTTGGCTCAGGCGTAGAGGCCTGAACTGTTTCAGTGGCTGCCGATGAGGTTTCCATCGTCGGCGGCACTTGTGCCGTTTCCGAGGTTACGTCGGGTGTCGCAACATCTTGCGAACCTGCATCTGCAACCGGCGCGTCGCCCGCGTTCGCAACTGACTCCTCAACCGTCGAAACCTGCGCAGCAACAGACTCTGGTGCCACAGCAGCCAGCTCTGTCGGCGAGGTTGCAGTCGTGTTTTGGGTTGGGTCAGCGGGTGGCATTTGCGCGGTATCGGACGCAGGTTTCGCGGTATCCGTCTCTGCCTGAGGCATTGCAGACGTTGTCTGGGGATCAGCAGTGGATTCGGCTGGCGGATTTGCATCAACAGCCGATGCGATTTCCGCGCTATCCACCTCTTCCTGAGGTGCTGCAGTCGTTGTCTGAATATCCGCGGTGGTTTCGGTATCCGGCATACTCGGTGGCGTGGCCTCGGCGGTCAAAGGAGCAGGCTCGGTGCCATCAGGAACGCTTGGCGCGGCCTCATTCTCGGGGGCATCCACAGTCTCTACTGTGGCCACCGCCGCGGGGTTCGGTGCAATGATCACCTCGTCGGGCGATGTGATGCGGTCCCCGGTTTCGGGTGAGGTCATAACCAGCGACAAAATCCGTGGCTGATCGCTGTGTTCCAGTTTAACAAACTGAACAAATTGCCCGTTACCGTCGGCAGCTGCATCTGCCAGCAACGTCCCATCAATGAGGATTTCTGTCATCCAGCCGGGCGCGCTGCTACCTGCGACCAGCATCGAACCGCCCGGTTCCAGACGAAATACATCAATGCGGGGCGCATTCGGTTGTGCAGCAACCTGCGCTTCAGGCTCCGGCGTTGCGGGATCCTCCGCTACCGCAGTATCCGTTCCGATGGTCTCCGGCGTGGTCGTGGCGTCTGCTGTTGGTGCACGAGCAGCGATTTCGCTTTCTGCCGTGCCTTCTGTCCCAGTCGCCGGTTCCGCAGGCATGTCAGCCAAGGATGTCGACGTCGTCCCACCTGCAGGATCAGGTTGCGACACAGGCGCGAAGACGCCCGCCGCATACAGCCCCACTGCGACAATCGCCGCAACGGCGACACTGGCCACTCCGATCATCTGTCCGCTCGCCAATCCTGCCAGCTTGCTCATCGTTGCCCTTCCACCGCATCGCGTACCCTCGGCGCGGCGCATTTACCGAAATCACAGGTCATACGCCACTGGCCTGATACGAAAATCTGAGCCAATTGCCCCGAATAGGTCCGATGCTGCACAGCGTTTTGCATTTTCTCTGCTTTTGATTATGTGCAAGAAGCTTTAGCAACTAGGCAATCTCGGGTCAAAACAACCCTTTTTGTACAGCAGGCTTTTTGATGACAGAACGATCAGTTTGTGTCTTTTGCGGCTCACGTACGGGCGTTAACCCCGCATTTGCGGAGGCCGCTGATGCCGTCGGGACCGCACTCGCGGGTGCCGGATGGCGGCTGGTATACGGAGCAGGCGACGTCGGCCTGATGGGCCGCACGGCGCGCGCAGCGCAGGCCGCAGGCGGCTCAACCTTTGGTGTGATCCCACAGCACCTCGTACGTCGTGAGGTCGGCAAGAGCGACCTGACCACCTACATCGTCACCGAAACCATGCATGAACGTAAGAAAGTCATGTTTATGAACTCGGACGCGATCGTGGTGTTACCCGGTGGTGCCGGTTCTCTGGACGAGTTTTTCGAGGTCCTGACCTGGCGACAGCTGGGACTGCACGAGATGCCGATCCTGCTGCTCGATCTGGATGGGTACTGGCAGCCGTTGACCGGGTTGATCGACCATATCATCGCCGAAGGGTTCGCCGATCCATCCTTGCGCGAATTCTACACGTCGGTGCCGGATGTCGACGCGCTCTTTGCTGCCCTACGCGCCGCTCTGTCCTGACGCCACCCCGCAGCCGTGTAGATCACCAGTGCCGTCCAGATGATCGGAAAGGCAATCATGTGCCAGCGCGTGAAGGGTTCCAGAAACAAAAATGTAGCAACGGCGAACTGCAAACTGGGATTGAGATACTGAACAAGGCCAAGGGTGGCCATCGAAACCCGGCGCGCCGCCATGCTGAACAGGATCAGCGGGAACCCGGTCAGCACACCCGAAAAGGCCAGTAATGCCGCGTCCTGCCATCCGTCACCGAACGCGCCGGTGCCGCCCGGATGGGCATACCACAGCACCCCCAGAGCGAGAGGCGCAAGGATCAGGACCTCGGCGGACACAGATACCACTGGTCCCTGAACCATGCTCTTCTTGATCAACCCATAAAGGCCAAACGTCCCGGCCAGTATCAACGAAATCCATGGCGCAACGCCCAGTCCGATCGTCAGGATCACGACCGCAATCAGGGCCAATGCAACGGCCGCCGCCTGCGCCGCACTCATCCGTTCGCGATAGACAACAGCACCCAACACCACCGAAAACAAAGGAAAGATGTAATATCCCAGCGATGCTTCCATCGCCTTGCCGATCTGAATCGACGTGATGAACACCAACCAGTTGGTCGAGATCATCAGCGCCGCAAAACCCGCCACCAGCATGACGCGCGGGGATTTGAACACGTCCAGAAGCAACCGAAGACGGCCCTGCCACAACAGCACCAAAGCAAAGAAAACACATGACCAGATTGTGCGATGTGCCAGCACCTCAACGGGCGGGATGTGGGCCAGCAGCTTGTAATACACTCCCGACATGCCCCAGATCGTGCAAGCAACGACCATGGCGATCACGCCGCGCATCGGTTCGGTCATGTGTTATGCTCCAGCCGCGCCCGCGCATGGGTCAAAGGCGCGCCGCAGGAATGAACTCCGGCGCATCGCAGGACAGGGTGTATGGTCACATCTTTTGCCTTGAATTCATTTGCTACGCAAAATTCTGGCTCGAACTGACCGACCCACCCCGTTGATGATCCGAAAGGCGCGGCACCACAACCGCAAATGTCACGGTAACGCCCACCCGATGCGGTGAATAGCGCCCCGTCACGCACCGGAAAAAATAAAAGAGCCTGCCGGGACCAATCCCGGCAGGCTCGATAGTCACTCAAACTTGCGCCTGATTACATCCGGCTGGCGACGTTTTCCCAGTTCACCAGCTTGTTCAGGAAGTTCTCCAGATAGGCCGGACGTTTGTTGCGGAAGTCGATGTAATACGAATGCTCCCACACATCACATCCCAGCAGGGCGGTTTGATCGAAACAGACCGGGTTCACACCGTTTTCGGTCTTGGTGACGGCCAGAGAACCATCCGGTTTCTTGACCAGCCACGCCCAGCCAGAGCCGAACTGACCCGCGCCCGCAGCAGAAAATTCTTCCTTGAACTTGTCGACCGAACCAAAGCTGTCATTCAGCGCTTTCTCCAACTCGCCGGGCATCTTGCTCTCGCCGGGACTCATCATTTCCCAGAACTGGTTGTGGTTCCACAACTGGCTGATGTTGTTGAAAATACCGTTCTGCGCCACGGCGTTTGCATCATAGGTGCCTTTGATGATCTCTTCGAGTGACTTGCCATCCCACTTGGTGCCCTCAATCGCCTTGTTACCGTTGGTCACATAGGCGTTGTGGTGCAGGTCGTGGTGATACTCCAGCGTTTCGGCAGACATGCCGTGCGGTGCCAGAGCGTCATGCGAATAGGGAAGGTCGGGAAGTTGAAAGCTCATGGATTGCCCCCTTTTGGTGCGTGTCAAAATTTATATTGTCTACATGGTAGGCGCGTGGGGACAACGTCAACCCCGTACTGGAAGTTCCCTGCACCGAAAGGGCCCTGCGCCCCTGTCCCGGATGGCCGACGTACGCCTGCGCGACGCGACTCTAGACTTATATTGGTCAATCCCCTACAATTTTAGAAAAAAGATAATTGAGGCAACGTTTTAAGAGGGAAGGCCGGGCAGGCAAAATGCAAGACATGTCGTTTCTTTCGTCGCCGGTTGATCCGGCATGGGCGAGCCATGCAAGTTGGGCAGAACAACTGTGCTCTGATCACGGCATCGACAGTGCGCCAGTCCTGTCGCAGCAATTTCTGCTCGCGCCCAGCGGGACCGCCGCCCCGGCAACCATGCGCGGCATCGCGTTGGGCAACTGGATTCTCTACCACGGGGCGAACCTGCCAGTGGCGACGGCCGCATTCGGAAATGGCAGGATCGCAGTGCTCGGCCTTGCTGTGGATCCTGACGGCGTGGTCATCACCACCGCGCGGCTAAACGCGCTGACCGCACTTGATCAGCCGCTGCAGGAATTGCTGAACTGGCTCAACGATAGCGCCGGGCGCTATGCCATCATCGTAGTCACTGGCACTCGTCACCGGGTCTACCTCGATAGTTTAGGATCTTTGGGGGCAGTCTACGACAAGGACACGATGCGCGTTGGGTCGACCACGAATCTGGTTCTGACACGCGCGCCACAGCAGAACACGGACTACCCGCTGACGACCAACGCAACAACCGGATCGAACCGATTTGCCTTTGGTCACACGCCCGATATTTCAGTCAAGAGATTGTTGCCAAACCATTTTCTGGACCTCGACCTGTGGATGCCGGTTCGGCATTGGCCCGGACCAAATGACGTGACCGAACCCACGCCCGACATGGAGGCAGACGTGGTGCGCGGCATCGCTCGACGGCTGGAACAGGTCATAACCAGCCTTGCCAACCATCTGCCTGGCAATGTGCATCTACCTCTGTCCGGCGGATTGGACAGCCGCCTGCTGCTGAGTTGTGCCAAACCCGCGCTGGACAAGATCGCGCTCTTTTCGCATGTCGAAAACTCGATGAGCCGCAAGGATCTGCGGTTGGCGCGCCATCTGGCCAAACGCGTCAACGCCCCGTTGCGGGAAATCGACCCTATTCGCCATGATGAATTCAAAATCACTAGCGACAGCCGCCTGAAACATCTCGGACAGCTGCACCGCATCATCACCGGCCTGAACGACGCGCCACAACCGATCCGACACGAGGTATTGCTGGCACATAAACCGGGCGGCATTTTTCTGCGCGGCAACGGCAGCGATTTCCTGAAGGCTGTGCTGTGGCGGCGCGGCGGCCGGGAATACGCCCAAAGCCTACCGCACGATACCCGGACTGGCATCCGCATGATGATGCTGTCGGATAAGACCATCGTCGAAAACCCTGCAAT
Source organism: Pseudohalocynthiibacter aestuariivivens (assembly GCF_011040495.1). Classification (GTDB taxonomy): domain Bacteria; phylum Pseudomonadota; class Alphaproteobacteria; order Rhodobacterales; family Rhodobacteraceae; genus Roseovarius; species Roseovarius pelagicus. The sequence goes on from NZ_CP049037.1 coordinate 1,087,849, forward strand.
CCAAGGGATGTACGAGGACTGGTACGCCACCCTGCCCGGTTCCGCGCGGCACCGCGCCTATGACCTGATGTTCGCAGAACAGTTTCTGTCCCATGGCTTTGGCAACCTGCTCTACAGCTTTATCAATAATTTCTATATCTGCCCGTTCAATGACCGTCGCCTATTGGGCGCGGCTACATCACTATCACCGACCAAGCGTCAGCAATTGCATTACAATCTGGCAATCACCGATTGGCGCGCGCCAGAATTGTCGAGTCTGCATTTCGCCCGCCCTGCCGTCAATCAGCACATCAATGCCATGCGATCCGATAAAGTCGATAGATTGTCACTCTGACAGCACGATGCGCCGCGACATCCGTGCAGGTCCGCTGAACAACCTAACAGGCATTTTCGGCAAGGCGATCCCGGTTTGCAGTTCAGCCGAGATACCCTACCGCGCTGCCCGGTGCTGCCGCGCCTTTGAGCAGATCAAAGACGTATTGAGCCACCGATCGGAAACACACGATGCGCACGCTGTTCGCGTCCGGCATCCAAAAGGCTGCCGGCACTTGCGCCATCCGCGTACGCCGGAAATCGCCGGGACCAAAAGCGGTATCTGACATATCTACCGGGCACAGCTTGGCGATCACTTCGCGCACCGCAGGACCGCCCGATAACTCGAACACCGCCCGGGCATCCGAGACATTGACGGCCAAGTGAATGTGCTTGGACAATGCATCGCCCAACGCGTCCATCCGGGTATCCACCGCATCATAGGGCACGAGGATCATCAGCTCGTCCGGTGACATCCACGCGATGCCATCCTCGCCCTGCATGTTGGCCTTGCGCTGGCCGGGCATATCCTGCCCACAGGCCGCTGCGGCGGCCTTTTGCACTGCTGCTGCGCTCAGGTCTCCGCGCAGGGTGATCATCCCCTGCAATCCTATCTCGCGGACCGCGACAATCCCGTCAAAGGATGCACCATTTAGCGCGCTCATGGCCTCAGACATTTTGCTTCTCCCCGTCTTTGTCGAAGAATACCGCATCGACGATCTTGGCCTGTGTCACCGAGCCGCCGATGCGCGGAATATCCAGCACTTCGCCCATGCGGTCCGGCCCATGCAGGACCAGTGCCATCGCGATACCACGCCCCAGCGTCGGCGAATGGTACGTCGATGTCACCCGCCCTTGGGTGTTGCGCTGGCCATTGGCGTTGGTGCCTTCGGCTGTAATGTAGGCACCGTCCGGCAGCGTGCTGCCATCGGTGGTCTCCAACCCGACCAGTTTCCAGCGGTTCGGATCAGTCATGTGGCTGCGCGCCTGCGCCCGTTTGCCCAGATAATCCTCTTTCTTCTTGGAAATCGCCCAGCCTAGCCCCAGATCCTGCGGGATCACCGTGCCATCGGTCTCGTCCCCGATCATGATAAAGCCCTTCTCGGCGCGCAAGATATGCAGCGCCTCGGTGCCATAGGGTGTCACGCCATGCGTATCCCCGGTCGCCAGCAGCAGATCCCACAACGCCCGCCCCTGAGAGGCCTTGACCGCGATCTCGTAGCTCAACTCGCCCGAGAACGAGATGCGGTAAACGCGCGCCGACATACCGCCCAACGTGATGTCCGACCATGCCATGAAAGGCAGCACATCATTACTGACATCATCGCCAGTCAGCGCACTCAGAACCTCGCGCGCCTTCGGGCCAACCAGCGCGATCTGTGCATATTGCTCGGTCAGGTTGGCAACATAGACATCCCAATCCCACCATTCGGTTTGCAGCCACTCTTCCATGTGACCATGAATGCTCTCGGCTCCGCCGGTGGTGGTGTGGCACAGGAACGTATCGTCGTCGATGCGCGCAACGACACCGTCATCGATAAGGAACCCGTTCTCGTTGCACATCAGACCATAGCGACAGCGGCCCGGTTTCAGGCTCGACATCATGTTGGTATAGAGCATGTCCAGAAACTTGCCCGCGTCCGGCCCTTTCACGACCAACTTACCCAGAGTAGAGGCGTCGAGCAGACCCAGACTGTTGCGAGCCGCCAGCACCTCGCGGTTCACCGCATCCTCGATGCTCTCGCCGGGTTTCTGATAGCAATACGGGCGGCGCCACTGGCCGACCGGCTCCCAATACGCGCCGTTTTCCTCATGCCAATCATACATCGTCGTGCGGCGCACAGGCTGGAACCGCGCGTCACGCGCCTCGCCCGCGATCGAGGCCATCGAAATCGGCGTATAGGGCGGCCGGAACGTGGTAGTGCCGGTTTGCGGGATTGGTTGTCCCAAGGCATCAGAAAGGATCGCCAGACCGTTGATGTTGCTCAGCTTGCCCTGATCCGTCGCCATACCCAGCGTGGTATACCGCTTGGCATGTTCGACACTTTCGAACCCTTCGCGCGCGGCCAGTTGCACGTCCGATACTTTCACGTCGTTCTGATAATCCAGCCAGGCTTTCATCCGCTTCTTGATGCCCGCGCCCTGCGGCATCATCCAAACCGGAGCCATAGGGGCCTCGTCTGGCGTCTCGGCCTGTGGCGGATCACTTTTCTTCGGCGCGTGACCGCTGGCCTTGGCTGCGGACTGCCCCGCCGCGTCCGCATCACGCAATACATCACCGAGGCCCAGAGCACCGTTAGCGCTGCCTGCCGCAATAACAAAGGCTTCGCCAAAGGCACCCGTCGGTGCTTTATCCACATCGGGGCGAAAATGCGCATGATCAGTGTCCCAGATCAGCTTACCGCCGCAATGTGACCACAAGTGCACCACGGGTGACCAGCCACCGGACATGGCAACCGCATCGCAGGCCACCTCCTCCAGAACTGCGCCTTCACCGGCCTGACTACAAATCTCGACCCCGGTCACGCGCTTGCCACCTTTGACCGACGCAATGCCATGCCCCATCATCACCCGGATACCCAGTTCTTTGGCCTCAGCCATCAACGCACTATCAATGGGCAGCACCCGTGCATCGAGGATAACGGGAACTGTAAGGCCCAGCTTTTTCAGGCATATCGCAGTTCGATAGGCGTCATCATTGTTGGTTACAACGACGGTGCGATCCCCCAGAGAGACACCATAGTTCACCGCATAATCACGCACCGCCGAGGCCAGCATGACGCCGGGAATGTCATTGCCCGCGAAGCTGAGGGGTCGCTCTATTGCGCCTGTCGCCGTGACGATCTGCTGCGCGCGAATGCGCCACAACCGATGGCGCGGTCCCTCCACCTCGGGCTGATGGTCCCCCACACGCTCGTAGCCCAGCGCATAGCCATGGTCATAGACGCCAGCCCCCATCATCCGGTTGCGCATCGTGACATTGGGCATGGATTCGAGCGCGGCAATGGTTTCGTCCACGAACTTATCCACAGGGACACCATTCACGGTACCGCCGTCGACAGGCGCGCGCCCGCCCCATTGCGGGGTCTGCTCAATCAGCAGCACCTTGGCACCGGCATCGCCTGCGGCCTTGGCCGCCTGCAGCCCGGCCACACCGCCACCGACGACCAGAACGTCGACGAAGGCATAGAAATGCTCGTACGTGTCAGTATCGCGGTCTTTGGGCGCATTGCCCAACCCGGCAGAGCGACGGATGATCGGTTCGTAGATGTGTTTCCAGAAGGGGCGCGGGTGGATGAACATCTTGTAATAGAACCCAGCCGGCAGGAAGCGGCTCAACTTGGTGTTGATTGCACCGATGTCGAACTCCAGCGATGGCCAGTGATTCTGGCTGGCGCAGGTCAATCCAGCGAACAACTCTGTCGTGGTGACACGCTGGTTCGGCTCGAAATCATTGCCTGTCCCCATACCGACGAGACCATTCGGCTCTTCTGCACCCGAGGCCGCGACACCGCGCGGGCGGTGATACTTGAACGAGCGGCCCACCATCATCTGATCGTTTGCCAGCAATGCCGAAGCGATCGTATCGCCCTCAACGCCGCGCAGCCGTTTGCCGTTGAAGGTGAATTCCAGGCTGCGCGATTTGTTTAAAAACCGGCCGCCATTTGCCAGACGTGTGCTCATTTGGAAACCCTCGTGCCTGTGGCTGCGGGAGCGATTGAAGTATTTTTGGAAAGATGAAAGATCACGAGAATTCCCTCCACACCCAGCCGGGGCGCTTGGTGGTGATCGCATCCTTGATCGCCTGTGGCGGCTCAAAGGTCTGGGCTGCGTAGGTGCCATAGACCTCCAACGTCACAGTATCGCGCGCCGCATGAAACCACTTGCCGCAGCCATTGTTATGTCGCCACCGCTCCAGATGGACGCCCTTCGGGTTCACCTTTGAGAAGAGGTAGTCGTGGAAATCGGTATCGGAGGATCCGGGGCCGAAACGTTTCAGATGCGCTTCGCCGCCACCGTGAAATTCCGTCTCTTCGCCAGTTACGCCGCAGCAAGGGCAGGTGAGGATCAGCATGAGGCACACTCCTTTTGAAGCGGGGCAGATATGGCGTGAAACCACACAAAAAGGGCGCGTGCCAAACGGCAGCGCCCTGATTGCAGTGTAACATTGACGGTTGTGTCGTTAGTCGCCGGTGACAGCGTCTTCGACGGCTTCGGCAGCAGGTGCTGCGCCTTCGATGGAAATATTGACGTCATCGTTGGCTTCGCCGCCGCCGTAAAGCAGCCACGCCATGACGCCAACAGCGACAACAAGCCCACCCACGACGAACGCGAGAAAGCCGTTGCCCGAGTTTCGGGTCGTTTCGGATTGTTCAGACATTGTAAATCTCCTGCGTCAGTACCTTTGATGGCTACAACGCAGGTCTGCATGAAATGGTTCCGCATCAGTGCGCCACTCCTGCTGCAACAGACTCATCAATGAACCGTCCCTCGTGGAACCGCTCAAGGCCGAAGGCTTCGGTCAGGGGCGAGTGCCCGTTGGCCATCAGTTCGGCAAAGCCCCAGCCGGAACCGGGGATCGCCTTGAACCCGCCGGTGCCCCAGCCGCAGTTGATGAACATGCCGTCGACGGGCGTCTTTGATATGATGGGCGAACGGTCGCCAGTCACGTCGACGATCCCGCCCCATTGGCGCAGCATTTTTAGCCGTGCGATCATCGGGAATGTCTCAACCAAGGCGCGCACAGTTTCCTCGATATGGTGGAACGCGCCACGCTGGGTGTAATTGTTATAGCCATCAGTGCCGCCGCCGATCACCATCTCGCCCTTATCGGACTGGCTCATGTAGCCATGCACCGTGTTGGCCATCACCACCACATCCATGCACGGCTTGATCGGCTCAGAGACCAGCGCCTGAAGCGCCACGGATTCAATCGGCAGACGGAATCCCGCCATTTCGGCCAGATGTCCGGAATGGCCCGCCACGACGACACCCAGCTTGTCACAAGCGATATCGCCGCGATTGGTGGTCACACCTGTGACCTTGCCACCGGATTGCGAGACGCCGGTCACTTCGCATTTCTGAATAACATGCATACCCATGTCCGAGCAGGCCCGTGCATAGCCCCAAGCCACTGCATCGTGGCGCGCCGTACCGCCGCGCGCCTGCCACAGCGCCCCCAGTACCGGATAGCGCGGCCCATCCAGATTGATGATCGGCACCAGTTCCTTGACCCGTTCAGGTCCGATGAATTCGGTCGTCACACCCTGCAAGGCATTGGCGTGTGCGGTACGCTCATATCCACGAACCTCGTGCTGGGTCTGGGCCAGCATCATTACGCCGCGTGGACTGAACATGACGTTATAGTTCAGATCCTGACTCATCGTCTCGTAGAGGCTGCGCGCCTTTTCGTAGATTGCCGCCGAAGGATCCTGCAAATAGTTCGAACGAATGATCGTGGTGTTGCGACCCGTGTTGCCGCCACCCAGCCACCCCTTTTCGAGGATCGCCACATTGGTAATGCCGAAATTCTTGCCCAGATAATACGCCGTAGCCAGACCATGCCCGCCGGCCCCCACGATGATCACATCGTATTTGGCGCGCGGTTCTGGCGATGCCCAGGCACGATCCCAGCCGGTATGATAGCGCAGAGCTTCGCGGGCGACGGCAAAGGCAGAATATTTTTTCATGGCAAACCTCGATTTCAGGGGATTCGTCACAGCCGATTACATTGATCGGGTATGGGGCATCTCCGCTCTGAGCCACATACATATCGCGACATCCGGGGCAAAAATTGCGACATTGATGACTGTGCCGACGCAGTCGCGACACCGTGCCCCTTTTTTCCTGCCCGGCACAGGGTTATGTCGTGTCAAGAACTGGGAGAGACCATGATATTCTGGATCCTATCAAGCGCGTTGGCGCTGGCGGTCAGTGGCGCAATTGGCATGGCGTTGCTGCGCGGGCGTGCCGGTAGCACAGCCCCCGCAGCCTATGATATCGGCGTCTACCGTGATCAACTACGCGAGGTGGAACGCGATCAAGCGCGTGGTGTCCTGACCCCGGCAGAGGCAGGGCGCGTGCGCACCGAGGTATCGCGCCGTATTCTGGCGGCCGATGCACAATTGCAGCAAGGCGGCGTCACTGGCGGGCAGCCCCGCGCTGCCGGTCGGGTGGTGATCGCGCTGGCAACACTGGTTCTGGTCGGTGGCTCTCTTGCGCTATATTGGCAGTTGGGCGCGCCGGGGTATACTGACTTTCCACGCGAGGCCCGCCTTGCGGCCTCTGACGCGGCGCGTGCAGACCGTCTGAGCCAGTCCGCCGCTGAGGCCCGTGCCCTGCCCGCCCCCGCTCAAGCCGCGCCCAGCCCCGAGTTCACCGCATTGATGGAGCGGCTGCGAACCGCGATGCAGGAAAATCCCGATGACCCACGCGGACTTACACTTTTGGCGCGCAACGAGGCGCTGCTCGGCAACACCCAAGCCGCCATCGCCGCCCAAGGCCGCCTGATCGAGGTAAAGGAAGCCAGTGCCGAGGCGGATGACTATGCCTTTCTGGCCGACTTAATGGTAACGGCCGCCGATGGGTATGTCTCGGTCGAGGCCGAGGCAGCCCTGCGCGCGGCCCTTGAACGTAATCCGTCCCATGGCGCTGCGCGCTATTACCTCGGGCTTTATCTGGCGCAGGTTGACCGCCCGGATACGGCCTTTCGTCTGTGGCAAGAATTGCTGACAGACAGCGCGCCAGACTCCCCTTGGGTGCCTCTGGTACGGCAGGGCCTGCCCGATCTGGCCTCTATGGCGGGCGTAAAATATCAGTTGCCGCCGCTCCCCGATACGCCCGGCCCCAGCGCCGCCGATGTTGAGGCGGCCAGCGATATGACCGCAGCTGACAGGATGGAAATGATCCAAGGTATGGTTTCACAACTCTCTGAACGGCTTGCCAGCGAAGGCGGCACAGCTGCCGAATGGGCACGGCTGATCGGCGCTTACGGCGTATTGGGTGAAACCGAGCGCGCGGCGGCCATCTGGAAGGAGGCCAATCAGGTCTTTGCCGATCGCCCTGAGGCGCTAGAGGTGGTACGTGCCGGTGCCATTCGCGCCGGGGTGACAGAATGATCTGCGAGGATATCACCGATTTCGCAGCTGCCGTCCTCCCGATGCGGGCGGTTATTGGCCTTGATCTGGGGGACAAAACGATCGGTGTCGCCTTGTCGGACCGGTTGCTGTCGGTTGCCAGCCCGTTTGAAACGATACGACGGAAAAAATTCGGTCTCGACGCCGCGCGATTGCTTGAGATCGCCGCAGCGCGCGAAGTGGGCGGTATCATCCTTGGCTTGCCACGCAACATGGATGGGTCCGAGGGGCCGCGCTGCCAGTCGACTCGCGCCTTTGCACGCAACCTGACGCGGTTGACCAAATTGCCCATCGGCTATTGGGACGAACGCCTGTCGACTGTCGCCGCCGAAAGAGCGCTGCTGGAGGCGGATGCGTCACGCAAACGTCGCGCAGAGGTGATCGACAACATCGCCGCTTCCTATATCCTTCAAGGTGTGCTGGACCGATTGCGCCACATGAGGAGCGAGCCGTGAGTGATGACATGAGTAACAATACCGAAGCGGCAAAAATCTGGAGCCGCGACGAAGTCAAAAGCCCCTGTATTCGCATCTGCGTGGTTCATCCAGAGGCCCGCATTTGCACCGGCTGCAACCGAACCACCGACGAAATCAGCCGCTGGTCCCGCATGACCGATGACGAACGCGCGCGGATCAACGCCGAATTGCCGGGGCGCACGGCGCTGTTGCGCAAGCGCCGGGGCGGCAGGGCCGCACGGCTGGCAGCGCGGGATGAATAGGCGCGAACATCTCACGCGGGCACAAGCCACTCGGCCCATGCGAACCGAACGCGTTTAGGGCAGCGTCAACCAGCCGTCATCCAAATCCGGCAACTCCGGTCGAAAATATGCAATCATCCGCCCTTCTTCAGGCGCGGCAGCACCCTCTGCCCAGCGGGCGACCCCATGCACCGCCAAACGATGCACCAGCGTCGCCTCACCGGGTTTGGCTGGCAGTTCTATGCGGCGGCAGATTTCAAAAACCTGCGCACGGGTATAGGTATAAATTTCGGTCAAATCGACCTCTCCCCACTGCATGGGCGGCGTATCCCGCAGCGCACGGGCAAACGCGGCGCGCATGATCTCGTGGCTGCCCTCCCAGACGACCAGCGGGCTGGCGTCCGGACTGGCATGTGTGAGGGGCAGCCCCAGAATATAGGCGTGTCGCTCTTTCAGCATCCGTTGACGCGCGGAGCCGACCGCCAGCAATCCGTCGACATGCGCCGCATCGCGCCGCAATCGGTAACGAAACGCCCCGTCGCCCTCGCCTTTGCGCGGCTTCGGATAGCCCGGATAGGTGATCGACACCTGCCCGCGGTGCAGCGGTAACACACCGTAAATATCAGTTGCCTGATCGTAGGCGGCCCCGGTCAGCCGGCCAGAAACACCCACTGATCCATCCGACATATTGGGCAGCGTATCTACGCCGACAAACCAAGTTCCACCACATTGCAGCCACTCGGACTGCGCAGCCGGGGCAGCGACCTCAGGCAATGCGGCAGCCCGCGCCGCGGCAGCCCATTCAGCGACGTCAGGCGAATAGGCGAAATGCGCCCAGCCCCGCCGCAGGAACTCCGCTACCATCCCAACGCTTTGCGCAGCATGTTCAAGGCGACCAGTATCAAAAACATCCCAAACGCCCGTTTCAGCGGCTTTGGGTCCATCGCATGTGCCAGTCTCACCCCAATCGGGGCTGTCACCAGCGTCATTGCGATCACGATGGCAAAAGCCGCAAGATTCACCGCACCAATGGTCAGCGGAGGGCGATTTTCCGGCGCGATGTCGAACAACAGAAAACCCGCCACCGACGGCACGGCGATGGTCACGCCAAAGCCCGCCGCCGTGGCAACCGCCCGGTGAATCGGCACGGCATGAAGAGCCATCATCGGCACACCAAAGCTGCCACCGCCAATCCCCATCAGAACCGACAGGAACCCCACCGCAGGCGATAGCCCCGCGCGTCGCAAACCAGTCGGCATTGCATCAGCAACCCGCCATTCGGATCGACCGAATGCCATGTAGAGCCCGATAACCAGCGCCAGAATGCCAAAGATCGCCTGTAGCGTTCCGGACCGTAGCCCCGCCGCGGCCATGACGCCCAGAATTGCACCGATCACGATCCCCGGCGCCCAGCCGCGCAGAATGACCCAATCCACCGCGCCTTTCTTGTTGTGACTCAGAACCGAACGGAGCGATGTCACGATGATCGTCGCCAGAGAGGTTGCCAGACACATCTGCATCAGTTGCGGGCCATCATACCCAAGTGTCTGAAACGCGTAAAAGAACGCAGGCACCAGAATGATGCCGCCGCCGACGCCCAATAGCCCCGCCAACACCCCTGCAAAAGCTCCGATGACCATAAGCATCGCGCCCATGCTTAGCAGCAACGTCATGTCCATCATTCGGTAATCCCTCTAGCTATACCGCGTTAGACCGGGAAATAGACCATGCAGCAATGGGATTCTACGCCGCACGCAACGCGGTCACGTGCTGCAACGCCGCCTCGACCAGTTCTGGCCCGGCGCCGGGCTTTGACACGCCCTCGGACAATGCACGCCGCCATCCCCGTGCGCCGGGTCGCCCGGCAAAGAGACCCAGCATATGCCGCGTTACCTGATGCAGCCGCCCGCCCGCCGCCATATGCGCCTCAATATAGGGCAGCATTTCGCACACGGCAGATTCAGCAGTGGTATCAGGTGTTTTGGCGCCGAATATCCGCCGGTCAGCCGCGCACAACATGTCTGCAGGTTGGTGATAGGCCGCCCGGCCGATCATCACGCCATCCAGCCCGGCCTCCAAAAATGCCGCGGCTTGATCAAGGCTGTTGATCCCGCCGTTGACGGATAAATGCAGCGCCGGGAAGAGCTGTTTCATCTGCAGGACCAGCGGATAGTTCAGCGGCGGGATGTCGCGGTTTTCCTTTGGGCTCAGCCCGTCCAGCCACGCCATGCGGGCATGAATAGCAAACCGCTCCACCCCCACAGCGCCGACCTGCGCGATAAATTCCGGCAGGATATCTTCGGGCACCTGATCATCAACGCCAATCCGGCATTTGACCGTTACTTCCACATCCACTGCCTCGATCATCGCGGCACAGCATTCCGCCACCAGCGCAGGTGATTTCATCAAGACAGCCCCGAATGTGCCCGACTGAACACGGTCCGACGGGCATCCGACATTCAGGTTGATCTCGGCATAGCCAGCGTCCTGCCCCAATCGCGCGGCCACTGCCAACTCGCTTGGGTTGGAACCGCCCAATTGCAACGCTACAGGTTGCTCGCGCGCGGAATGGTCCAGCAAATGCAGGGCGCCCCCCCGCACCAGCGCAGGGGCTGTCACCATTTCGGTATAAAGTAGCGCCTCACGCGTCAGCAGCCGATGCAGCACCCGGCAATGCCGGTCTGTCCAGTCCATCATCGGGGCAACGCTGAGGCGTGCGTTTCTCTTGGGATCTGATTTCATCTGCTTGCCATTCTCACCGGGACACATATGGATCGGCGGATTTTCCGGAGGTTTCAACCGCCATCATACGGATTCACTTTCTCCAAAACAGACCCGGTTTCCGATTCTGTCTCCGGTAAGAGCCCTAACCATCGGCGCTGCTGCTGACCAGATCGGAATGTTAGGGTCGCCAGAGCGTATCTTCGCAGCCCCAACGCCTCAGGTTCTCCCCGGCAACTTAAGATTGTTCGCTCCTCTCTTTCGATGGAACGGCGCGATTGGCATCGCTACTGGGCTCCACCCGATGGCTTGCGCCGCGAAACATTTGGTGTCGCAAGCCACGGACCGATGCGCAACACCAGCACCGCAAAGGCCGCTGTCCAGCATACCGCTGACAACCCGACGCCATTTACCCCGGACAAAAGAGCAGTGCCATCTGCGGCCCGCAAAACCGCTGATACCATCAGCAGCGCAAAGGCGATTGTCAGCATTGGCCCGGCGACCAGATCGCGCCCCGTATGGCCCAACGTCGCCCGCATCATCACCGCGACGGTCATCCCGCCGACGGCCCCGATGCCGAACAGATGCGCGCCGACCGCTGGCGATACGATGCCCAGCGCGCCCCCAGCAATCCCGAGGAACCCGGCGGGTATCAAAAGATATGCCACATGCAACATCACCAACAGCGGCGAACGCCATGTTGCCATCCCCTGCCAGCGTAGCAATCGTATGACTTGGACACCGGCAGCCGCCGATGCGGATGCTGCATTCACGATGCTGAACGGCGCGGCGACCCAAATCAACAACGCCAGAACACTGACCAGCAATGTCAGCCCGTCGAACCGGTTAAACGGAACCGGCAGCCCTGTGGCGCCACGCTTTACCAACCAGTTGCGCGTGAAGCTGGGGACGACGCGTCCGCCAATCAGCATGATGAGAAAGATCAACAGCGCGATGCCCGCGCGGCGACTGACATCTGCGCCGCCCTGCGTCATCGCCTCTATATGAAATGCCAGATTGGCCAACCACAGCAATGTCACCGGGATCAATACCTTGAGGTTACGCCAGTTCTTGCCTGCGATGATTTCGCGGGCGATCATCCCCGCCACGGCCACCAGAAACAGTTGATCAATGGCGGCGACTCCGATTGGGCCAAGGCCTGTTGCCCCGGCCAAGGCAAGCCGCCCGGCGATCCATATCGCCAACAGCGCAGCCAACGGCCAACCTTGCGCAGGCAAGCGGCCCGTCCAGTTTGGCACTGCTGTAAACAGGAACCCGGCGATGACAGCCGCGCCATACCCGAAAACCATCTCGTGGATATGCCAGTCCGTCGGCGAAAATGTACTGCTAAGCACGACATCCCCCCGCCACACCAACCACCATACCGGCACGACAAGCAGGGCGAATAACGTCGCAGACAGGAAAAATGGCCTAAAGCCATAAGAAAACAGGGCGGGGCCAGAATACTTGGTACGGGCAGACATGTCGTATCTCCAGATTTGAACGCGCTGGGGCGGCGCCATTGGCACCGCCCCAAAAGGTCACGCGACGTGGGACGGTACGTCACTCAACCTGTTCGAACAGGTCCGACATGCGCGACTTGGCTTTCCCCTTCTGCTTTACGGCAGCCGCTTCATCCAGATTGGCAGCCTCACCCACCTGAATCAAAGCAACCATGCCCATGGCGTAGTGCGGTGTACATTTGATGCCGTAGACACCTTCCTTTTCGACAGTCAGATCAAATTCCTTGTTGAACTTGGTCTTGAAGGATTCGACCCCCTCGGGAAGCATCCCATCAATGCTCTCGACGTTGTGCCCCTTGTCTGTGGGGAGGAACCGGATCACATCGCCGGGCTGCGCTTTTACAAATGCTGGTTCGAATACCATTACACCCGCATCTCCGCGGTTCTTCATATGAACCTCAAAAGTCTCGGCATTCGCAGTCACTGCGATCAGAGCGAGGGCGGCGGTCATCATCATTGTCTTGAGCATTGGAGCATCCTTTCTTAGTGATCCAACTGTTTCGTCTGACGCTGATATGAGGTATGCCCCGCCTCGAAACATTGCTCTGAAACAAACTTCCGAGATATTCGTGCCCAAGCTAGACGAAAGCCTTCTGACCGGCCTGCCCCCCTTCAGCCTGCTGGAGCGGACGCAGATTCGCGAAATCCTCGGTCTGGCAACGCCGCGTCGGTTCGACGAAGGCACTGCCATTTTCAGTGAGGGCTTTGCAGCCGATCACTTTTTCCTGCTGCTGGACGGCTACCTTCGCGTGGTGCGCACGACACCGGGCGGCGATCAGATCATCGTGCTGCATATCTCTCCGGGGCAGTTGTTCGGTATTGCACCCGCGCTACAGCGTGACACCTATCCCGCCACCGCCATCGCTGCGGCAGAATCGATCGCCCTGTCTTGGCCCGCTCGCTTGTGGCCAGAATTCACCGCAAAGTATCAAGGCTTTGCCAGCGAAAGCTTCAAGACGGTCGGCCAGCGTCTTGGCCAAATTCAGGACACCCTGACCGAGATGGCGACGCAGGCCGTCGAAAAACGGGTTGCCGCCGCAGTCCTAAGGATGGTGAACCAAAGCGGACGCAAGACGGATCAGGGGATCGAGATCGCCTTTCCGATTACCCGGCAAAACATTTCAGACATGACCGGAACAACGCTGCACACGGTCAGTCGTCTGCTGTCTGCGTGGGAAAAGGACGGGATCGTGCGGTCAACGCGCAAGCACATCGTCGTCACCGACCCGCACAGGCTTGTCCTGATCAGCGACGCGCAGGGCTAGGACGCTTTCGCGGCGCTTATCGCGGCTCTCAGTTCTTCGCGAAACTCATCCTCGTCCAGATCATATTCCACACAGGCATCCGTAATCGCGTGAAACGGCGCAATCGGGCAGCCCGGACACAGCATCCGGCGTTCCAGAAATGGGGCGATTGCCTCGGGCCATTCTGCGAACAGCACTGACAGCGGCAAATCCGGATCGTCGAAATCGGGACGTCGCATGATGATCTCCTTGCACAGAGCCATCTTGCTGCGATGTTTCTGCGGCTTCTTTGCGCTTGCGCAACATTCTCTGGTGAGGCGACCGATAGGCAGTGTGCATCCACAACAATTTGTCGGGACCGCGACATGTCAGAATTACTTACCAAATCGCGGGCCAGGAACGTGTTCTACGGAGGATCCATCTTCTTCGTCGTCGTGTTCATCGCCCTAACGATTCAGAGCCACCACTATATCGTCAACACATCCACAGCCGGTATGCCCCTGACCGAAGAGGTCATACTCGGCAAACACGTATGGGAACGGCATTCGTGCATCAACTGCCACACCTTGCACGGTGAAGGGGCCTATTTCGCCCCCGAAGTCGGCAATGTCATGACCCGCTGGGGGGTTCTGGATGATCCGGAGGGCGCTTTCGAGATGCTCGACGGATGGATGCAGGCACAGCCTTCGGGCATTGAAGGCAGACGCCAGATGCCATTTTTCGAGATCACCGAAGAAGAGATGAAGGCGCTGGCCGAATTCCTTCGCTGGGCTGATCAGACCGACACCCAGAACTGGCCGCCCAACGACGCGGGCTGAGGGAGAACAATCAGATGAAATATCAATCACAGAAAGTGGCCTACGCCTATTTTCTCGTCGCCATGGGGCTCTTTGCCATTCAGGTTCTCGGCGGGCTGCTGGCCGGGTGGATCTATGTATCGCCCAACACATTGTCAGAGCTGTTGCCGTTTAACGTCGTGCGCATGATCCACACCAATGCGCTGATCGTCTGGCTGTTGCTGGGCTTCTTTGGTGCTGCCTATTATCTGGTACCAGAGGAGTCCGAACGCGAGATTTTCTCGGTCAAGCTGGCCTATCTCCAGCTGATCATCCTCGTGGTCGGCACGCTCGGCGCCGTCGGCTCTTACCTTGTGGGTATCCACGGAGGGCGCGAATTCCTCGAACAGCCACTTTGGGTCAAGTTCGGCATTCTCGTCGCCGCCGTGATCTTTCTCGTCAACGTCTCGCTGACCTTTCTGGCCGGGCGCAAGACAGCAATCACCAACATCCTGCTAATGGGGCTATGGCTGCTTTGCCTGCTCTGGGTCTTTGCCTTCATCAACCCCGACAACCTGAGCCTTGATAAAATGTACTGGTGGTTCGTCGTTCACCTCTGGGTCGAAGCGACGTGGGAACTGGTGATGGCCGCGATCCTTGGCTTCCTCATGCTCAAGCTGACAGGCGTTGACCGCGAAGTGATCGAGAAATGGCTCTATGTCATCGTCGCCACGGCGCTCTTTTCCGGCATTCTCGGAACCGGGCACCATTTTTACTGGATCGGCTTGCCGGGGTACTGGCAGTGGCTCGGCTCTATCTTCTCAGCGTTCGAAGTGGTGCCATTCTTTGCGATGATGTCCTTTTCTTTCATCATGGTGTGGAAAGGCCGCAAGAACCACCCGAACAAGGCCGCGTTGCTCTGGTCACTGGGCGCGTCCACCGTCGCCTTCTTCGGCGCGGGCGTCTGGGGCTTCCTGCACACGTTCCACGGGGTAAACTACTATACCCACGGCACGCAAATCACCGCCGCCCACGGGCACCTGTCGTTCTATGGCGCCTATGTGGCACTTAACTTGGCGATGTTCACCTACGCGATGCCGATCCTGCGCGGACGTGATCCCTATAATCAGGTGCTGAATATGGTGTCTTTCTGGCTGATGACCGGCGGCATGGCCTTCATGACCTTTACGCTGACCTTTGCCGGAACGATCCAGACGCACATGCAGCGGATCGTAGGCGACTACTACATGGACGTGCAGGACCAGCTTGGCCTCTTCTACATGATGCGCTTCGGCTCAGGTATCGCCGTGGTGCTCGGGGCACTCCTGTTCATCTACTCCATGCTGGTGGTGCGCCGCGAGGTGATCAAGCCCGGCTCCGCAACCGTACCCGGAGAGTAAGCCATGAACATCGCGTCGAAACCCGAACTGCCGTTCTACGCACCTGTCACAGATGAATGCGATGTGTTCGAGACGGCCCATGCCAACGGTTTGCCCCTTCTTCTGAAGGGGCCGACCGGCTGCGGTAAAACCCGCTTTGTCGAACATATGGCCGCCCGCACCGGCCTGCCCCTGCACACGGTCGCCTGCCACGACGATCTGTCTGCGGCCGACCTGATCGGGCGCTACCTGCTCAAAGGTGGTGAAACGGTGTGGGTTGACGGCCCTCTGACACGGGCCGTGCGCACCGGTGGCATTTGCTACCTCGATGAGGTGGTCGAGGCCCGAAAGGATGTGACCGTCGTACTGCACCCGTTGACCGACGATCGTCGCAGGCTGGTTATCGACCGCACCGGCGAGGAACTTGTCGCTCCCAATAGCTTCATGCTCGTGGCCAGCTACAACCCCGGCTATCAGAACATCCTGAAGAAGCTGAAGCCATCGACGCGGCAACGCTTTGTCTCGATTGGCTTTGACTTCCCCGATCCACGCGTGGAGATCGCTGTCGTCACCGCCGAAAGCGGGTTGGACGAGGCCCGATCGGCAGCGCTGGTCCGTCTTGCGGGCCATATTCGCAGGCTGTCAGGCATGAATCTGGAAGAAGGCGTCTCGACTCGTCTGTTGATCTATGCCGCCACCATGATCGCGCACGGTACGCATGTGGATCGCGCCATTGAGGCCGCTATCATCGAGCCGTTATCGGATGAGCCCGACGTCCAGCAGGCGCTGCGCGATCTGGCCGCCAGCGTCTACGGGTGAAGCGATGATACACCTGCTCGACCTGATGGAGCCGGAAGAAACCATCGGCAACCTTTGGCATGATATGGCGACCCGTGCGGGACGCGCCGACGGCGCTGCCGAGCGGGCCGCCAGTTTCGCGGCGATGCGGCCCAGTATCGCCACGCTCTATCGCGCGCTCGGCGGCCCGGCGGGGACAGAAATCCTGCCGGCGCCAGCCGCCACATCCGACCATCGCCCCGACCGTCTGCGCCGGGTCGGTACGCCGCGCGAGATGCTGCATGTCGCCGATTATGACGGTGATCGGCTGCGTCTGCCGTCGGTGATTGATGTTTTTGACACCAACGATCTGAACCGCGCGGCCTATCTGTGGTTGGCAGCTCTTGCTGCCAGCGTTGAGCTGCCCTCTCCGCAAACCGACGCGCTCGCTAGGGATCGGGCTGAAATCGCCGCCATCGCCATCGCGTCGGACCGTGCCTACGCCGCCTGCCCCGGCCTGAGAAAGCCATATGCCGCACTGTGCAATCACATCGTCACGACTCGCGCCCGTACAGGTCTGCCGCGCTGCGAAGCCGGTGTCGAGCGGCTGATCCTTGATCAGATCAACGGTAATGTTGCCGATGATGCCTGCCTGAATTGCCCCGCCCCGCGCGGATACCGGACCTATGAACCTGTGCCGATCTGGCTGCGCCTACGTGCCAGCAGCAG
Organism: Pseudohalocynthiibacter aestuariivivens; assembly: GCF_011040495.1. GTDB lineage: Bacteria > Pseudomonadota > Alphaproteobacteria > Rhodobacterales > Rhodobacteraceae > Roseovarius > Roseovarius pelagicus. The sequence goes on from NZ_CP049037.1 coordinate 1,105,143, forward strand.
TGTCGCCGGGGCCGCCCCGGACGACACCGCAGCCCCGCAACCTGCTGTCGGGATCCCCAGTCGCAAGGACGCACGTCGCGAAAACCGCGATCAGGCCAACCGGCGTGACAGTTTCATCATCCACCGGTTCGAAACGATCATGTCATGGGCCGAGAGCCTGAACATTAACCGCATGGTCGACGATGACGATCAGGACAACGCGGCCAAGGCCGCCGAGGATCAGGATCACCTGACCCTGAGTCAGAACATGAAGCGCGCCGCCACTCGGCTGCGCGTTTCGCTGGACCTGTCCCCACAAGATGCGGAACACGAAAGGCTGGCAGGCAAATTCACCTATCCTGAATGGAACCGCCGCAGTGGCGATTACATGCCCGATCATACGAGGGTGTTGGAGATCGACGCTGAACCACTCGCAGCATATGCCCCGGACCCCAGACTGGTGGCACGCGTCAAAAACCAATTTGCCCCGCTGCATCCGCGCCGGGTGGTCTTACCCCGTCAGATCGACGGCGATGATCTAGACCTTGATGCCGTCGTCGCATCCCGTACCGCCATCGCCCTCGGTCACGAGGGCAGCGATCGCGTCTGGCAGGCCAGTCGCCCGATGGCGCGGGATCTGTCAGTCGCGATTCTGATGGATTGCTCGCGCTCGACCGAGGCCGCCCTCGGGGACACTTCCGTGATTGAAACCGCCCGCGAGGCGCTTGCGGCGCTTGCAGGCGGGATCGACACGGCCGGGGACCGGCTGGGCATCTGGGGATTTTCCTCACTGCGTCGCGACCGGGTTTTTCTGCACCGTGCCAAGGCATTTTCCGAGCCAATGTCACAGCAGATAACCCAGCGGATCGGCGGGCTGAAGCCCGGTCACTACACCCGCCTTGGCGCCGCGATCCGCCATGTCACGGCTCAGCTTGCAGATGAGGGGGCAACACGCCGCCTGCTGCTGGTACTGACGGATGGAAAGCCAAACGATCTGGACCACTATGAAGGTGCCCACGGCATCGAGGACAGCCGTATGGCCGTCCGCGAGGCGCGCGCGCTGGGGCAATCCGTACATGGCGTGATCATTGATGCCGACGGGCAGGACTGGTTCGCACGCATCTTCGGGCGGGCCGGTCATACCCTGTTGCCCAATCCTGAAAGGTTGCCCCGCGCCCTGCCCGAGATATACCAATCCCTGACGATGGAGTCCTAAGATGAAACACCGCCTTGCAACGATTTTCGCACTGATCCTGCTCGCTCCCACCGCAATCTTTGCGGCGGGCTTTGAACGCCCTGTCCCGAAACCACAGACCGAAACCGCCGAAGTCTGGTTCCTGATCGCCTCGGTCGCACTGATCGCAGCTCTGGCAGCCGTTCACATGCTCGTCCAACGGCGATGAGACCCTCTGCTAAACTTCTCGCGGCGCTCTACCCGTTCGGGGCCGGAGCGATGGCAGTGAACCTATTTTTCGCCTCTCTCATCGGCTCTTGGCTGGGCTGGCGGGTTCTGACCCCGTGGGAGGCGGCTGCCGGCGGGCTTGTCATCGGGGTACCCGCGACATGGGCCTTCGCCTGCCATATCACGCGCCTCATGGCCAAGGCTGACGGAAAATGACTGGCTGGGGGGAATACAGCCTCGCGATGGCCCTGTTTATCGGCAGCCATTTCGTACCCCGCATTGGCGGGTTGCGCGACCGGTTGATCACCGCCCTTGGCCAGCGCATCTATTTCAGCGTCTATGGGATGATGTCGCTGGCCCTGTTAGTCTGGGTTGTCATCGCCGCAGGCCGCGCACCCTATATGGAACTGTGGCCACAGATGCCGTGGACCCGTTGCGTGCCGAATATCGTCATGCCGGCCGCGATCATCCTTGCAACATGTGGTGTGGGGATCGCACAACCTTTCACCTTGGGCGGCAGGCGCCGCGTGACCTTCGACGCTGTCGCACCCGGTTTCGCCGCCGTCAGCCGACACCCGCTCTTTCTTGCGCTGGCGCTCTGGTCCGGGGCCCATCTGGTCCCGAACGGTGATCTGGCGCACGTTATCCTCTTTGGCAGTTTTGCCGCAATGGCACTGGCCGCAATCCCTGCCTTTGATGCCAAAGCCCGCCGGGCACTTGGCCCGCAGGCGGCCCAGCGCTTCATGCACGCTACGGCGATCTTGTCGCTTGCTCCGTTGTTCGATCCGAACTGGCGTCGCCTCAACGGACGATCCATCACCCTTCGGGCGATTGCCGGGCTGGTCCTTTGGCTCGCCCTGCTGCACCTGCATGAATATGTGATCGGCGTGTCCCCCTTCCCTGTTTGAAATTTGATCCTGCGCAAAGTCGCGCAGACAAAAAGCCGACATACCCGGTGTATGAAACATATCGACCGCCTCAGATCCCTCGGTCTCTTTGACCTGCGGGTGCCCCGCTATACCTCTTATCCGACCGCGCCGGTCTTTACGCCCGGTGTCGGGGCTGTCCAGCAGGCGCAGGCGCTTGCGGCACTGGATCCGTCCGAACCAGTCTCGGTCTACCTGCATATTCCATTCTGCGAACGACTCTGCTGGTTCTGCGCCTGCCACACGCAAGGTACCAAGACCCTCTCGCCGGTCGAAAGCTACATCGGCACGCTGGAGCGCGAACTGGCAACGCTGCGCGACGCAATACCAACGGGCCTGCGCATGGGGCGGATGCACTGGGGCGGTGGCACGCCCACAATCCTGCCACCCGAACTGATCCACCGGCTGGCACAAGCCGTCAAAGCAGTGATCCCACCGACGGACGATTGCGAATTCTCGGTAGAGATCGACCCGACAATGGTCGACCGCGGCAAAATCACCGCACTGGCCGAAGAAGGCATGAACCGCGCCAGCATCGGCATTCAGGATTTTGATCCGTTGGTCCAAGCCGCCATCGGGCGCATTCAGCCATTCGACATAACCCGCGCCTGCGTCGATGACTTGCGGGCGGCGGGCGTTCGGTCACTCAATGCCGATCTGGTTTATGGACTGCCACATCAGACTGCCGCCCGGCTGGACGATACGGTTTCACAGGTTCTGGATCTGGCACCTGACCGGATCGCGCTGTTTGGGTACGCACATGTGCCGTGGGTATCAAAGCGACAGAAGCTGATCGACGAGAGCGCGCTACCGCGCGAGATGGACCGTTACACGCTGGCAGAGCTGGCCGCACAACGGTTCCAGGATGCGGGCTTTGACGCCATCGGCATCGACCATTTCGCCCGCCCTGATGACGGGCTGGCCCGCGCGGCTACCTCGGGGAAATTACGACGTAATTTTCAGGGATATACCGATGATACCTGCGGCACGCTGATCGGGCTGGGCGCATCATCAATCTCGCGGTTGCCCGGCGGGTACATCCAGAACGCTGCCGCCACCCCTGCCTATGTACAGCGTGTGGAGGCCGGACAACTGGCCGGAGCGCGCGGGCACATGATGACCGCCGAGGATAGGCTGCGGGCCCGCGCAATCGAAATGCTGATGTGCAATTTCACCATTGATCGAGTCGCGTTGCTGGATCGTTTCGGCCCCGTCGCCGGCAGTCTTGACCCGTGCATCACGCGCTTGTCAGAGCAGTTCGGGGATCTGGTCACCGTGTCGGATACGTCGCTGTCTATTCGCCCAGCAGGTCGCGCCCTGACCCGTATTATCGCCGCGCGGTTCGACGCTCATTCAGCGGATGGTGTCCGCTACAGTCAGGCATCTTAGCCGGCTCTGTGGATGATTGCCCCTTCGAAACAGCGGGCAATCATCCACCACGCACCAAGCGGAACCCCAGATGGTCCGGCGGCAACCCGACCGCGCAGCCACCCACGCTGGCATCGCGGATAAAGTCGATGACCGCCGCCCGGTGAACACCTCCGGCCACGCGCACGCCACAGTAGCTTTCGCGCTCGGCAGCGCTTCCGTCGGCGCTGATGGTTCCATTCTCGACACAGCCATCCGTCCATTCCCAGACATTGCCCGAAATATCAGCCACACCATAGGAGTTTTCGCCAAACCCACCCGGGGGGCGCAGCGTCGGACTGGAGGTTCCCCGCAACAACAATCCTTGCGCATACTGCGCCAGCATCCGCTCGCCCGGATCCAATGCTTCTGGTCCCGCAGTGGCATCTCCGTAGCGTTCTGCGGCGGCGTGCTGCCACTCCGCCTCTGTTGGCAGGCGCCACGTCTGCCGGGTCTGCTTTGATAGCCATTGCGCATAGGCCGTGGCATCAATCCAGTTCACTTGGGTCTGCGGGAACTGCCCGCCAACTGCCGGAACCGGCGCGCAAGCCTGATCGGCGACACAGGCGGCATACTGATCACGCGAAACCTGATATTTCATGATTTCGAACGCATCGACGGCAATCGGGACAGCCGTCGGTGTGCGAACCTTGCCATCCTGCGCAAACGTCCCCAACGGACGGAATGAAACCTCGCCTGCGGGGATCATCACGGTGTCCGGCCCGACCATCGCAGGCCGCGCATCGCGAAACGTAGAATATCCAGCGGCGCAGATCGCTGCGGATGCAGCCACCGCCATCAGGATGTACCGAGGGGATATCGAACGCTTCGTCATGGCATTTCCCTTCTGATCAAAAAAGGCGACCGGTGATCCGGTCGCCTTGTGCTGCATTTGCCGGATCGTCTGCTTATGGCAGCGCGGTTTTGCCTTCGTAGGCGGCGTTGTATTCGGTTGGCGCCTGAACCTGTTCCATCAGGTCATTGTTCCAATCCCCTTGCACGACAACGTGTGCCGTCGCCCCAAGGTTCACCGCCTCGATCAGATTGTGGTTCACGTAGGCATATACGCCCGGTTGCAGGAACTCATAGAGCGCCGCCCCGGCAGAACCTCCAGCGATGAACCAAGTTTCCAGATCGCGCTCGGGCGGGTTGTTGAACTTGCCCCGTTCCCAGACCAGATCACCGTGACCGCCGATCAGGTGCGGACGGGTATCGCGGTTGGCCTGACTGTGGACAAACAAAACCTTTTCACCTTGATACGCGGTCAGGGCATTATCACCGGTCAATGCGCCGACCTTGCCGTTGAACACCACATGGCTGGGGATCAGCCCGTTCATTACCTCCAACGTGTCGGGATAGCTTTCCGCGACGTCCTCGAACCGCATGTAATCGCCGTCTTCCGTCTTCGGAATATAGAAATCATTCTCGCCGATATAATAAACGCGATCATAGCGGACCGGTTTACCTTCATGGTCATGCAATCCATCACGGGGCAGGACCATGATCGCCCCAGCCATGCCGCTGACGACGTGCCACGGGATCATCGGACCACCCGGCGCACAGTGATACACAAAGGTGCCGGGCCGCGTTGCCTTGAACCGCAAAGTGGTCTTTTCGCCGGGATTGACCAAGGTCAGCGAACCACCGCCCAACGCCCCGGTTGCGGCGTGGAAGTCAATGTTGTGCTGCATCAGGTTGTCGGGAGAGTTGAACAGCGTCAACTCTACATAATCGCCCTCATGTACCACCATCAGCGGTCCGGGAACCGACCCGTTAAACGTCATTGCCTGAAGGTAAGCACCGTTGTCGACCTCTATCTCTTTTTCTACGATCTGCATCTCGAACTCGACCACCCGCGGCTCGGCCGGGGCCACTTGCTCGTGCTCGTGTACCATCGGCGGGCGGACCAGTTTGCGCTTGATCCGCTTCAGGCTGGACAGGTCGACGGGGGCTGCCATGGACGTATCCATGATCTCCTCGGCGTTTGTGGCTTTCGCCAGAATGGGTAGCGCGGCAATGCCCGCGGCCCCCATCAGTGCGGCTCTTCTCGTCAGCATTTTCCATCTCCTTTATCGGTATGATTGCCGGTTGAGATGAATCTATTGCGATTGCTGATTGCGAACGTTGCGGCACCGCAACCTTCTGACAAGACTTTCGCCTTCAGGCGCGAAAAATCACGCCAAAAACGAATTTACCGGTCCGCCGATGCTCAGGTTTTCGCCTCGGGCACCTTCGCGGCATTTGGAGGCGCCACCGGAAAGCGCGACTGCGAAAGAACGGCCCCATCGAGGTTCACGACAAGCCGCAACGCGCGTCCGTCACGAAAGAATGTCAGCCGCGATGTTCCTGCATCAGCGTCGACACCGGTCTCGCATCGGCTGGTGATGTTACCGTCGCGCATTTCGGTCGGAATGGTTTCCGGCGGCACGCTGAACGCGGCCCCGAGCAACTCAGCATCGACGACGAAGCCATCAGCAGTCACGGAAACTTTGCTCATTTCGCCCTCTCGGCCAGTTCCAGAAATTGAATGGGTATTTACAATACTCATTATGAGTTTTAGCCTCTCGATACAATACACATTATGATGAGGGGCCGGGCGACCTTCATATCCATTTCAGCCACTACCCGTCGATCCTCGGCCTGTTACGGCCCTGCTTGGACAGATCCAAAATGAATACGACACCCGACATCACTATTGCCCGAGTCTACGACAACCCGGCTTCCGACGATCGCACGCGGATTCTGGTGGATCGCGTATGGCCTCGCGGCATAGCAAAAGAAGACTTGGACCATGATGATTGGAACAAGGACGTCGCCCCCAGCGATGATCTCAGAAAATGGTTTGGACATGACCCCGACAGATGGGCAGAGTTCCGCAATCGGTACATGCATGAACTGGCGGAAAATGCAGATGCCGTAGAACGCTGCCTGAAATGTTGCCGCAAGGGTCCGGTGACGCTGCTCTATGCTGCTAAGGACCGCGAGCACAATCAAGCGGTCGTACTAAGAGATTACCTGTCCCAACGCATGAAAAGCACGACAACATGACAGCACACCCTGATCCCTTACGCACCCCCCTATGCGATCTGCTGGGCTGCGATGTGCCAGTCATCCTTGCCGGAATGGGCGGCGTCGCACGGTCAGAACTGGCTGCGGCGGTTGCTTTGGCTGGTGGCTATCCGACGCTCGGCATGGTCCGCGAGGACCCTGCCCTGATAGAGTCTGAGATTGCGGCGCTCCGTCGCGCAACGGACAAGCCCTTTGCAGTTAATCTGATCCCTGCGGCGACAGAACCCGGACTGCTGGATGCCCAGATCGGCACCTGTCTTGATCTGGGCGTCACGACATTTTCATTCTTCTGGGACGTGGTGCCGGACGCCGTGGAGCGAGTGAAGAAGGCCGGTTGCAAAGTGTTGCACCAGATCGGCAATATCGAAGCCGCAAGGCGGGCCGAAGCGGTCGGTGCGGATGTGCTGATCGCGCAGGGTTGCGAGGCAGGCGGCCATGTACACGGGCGCACCGGTGCCTTTGCATTGGCTGATTCCGTGCTGACAGCAGCCAGTGTTCCGGTCGTTATCTCCGGCGGTATCACGACCGGGCGCGGGCTTGCCGCCGCTCTTGGAATGGGGGCTGTGGGCGTTCAATGTGGGACGGCCTTCCTTGCCACAACCGAGGCATTTGCCCACGATTATCATAAACGTCGCATCATCGACGCCACGTCAGAGGATACCGTCCTGACCGATGGGTTTGTCCTGAACTGGCCCGCCGGATCAGCCGTGCGGGTGTTGAAAAACAGTGTGACCGCAGGATTCGGGGACCGCCTTCTGGGGCATGACCCCGCGCAAATTCCGTCAGAGGTCATTGCCTATGACGGCGACACGCCCCGCTTTCGTCAAAGCACTGATTCCCCGATGCGCACCACCACCGGAGAGCTTGAGGCGATGTCTCTCTATGCCGGTCAGGGCGTCGACGCGGTCACGTCCGTTGTCAGCGCAGGAGATCGCCTGCGATACATGGCAGACGACGCCCGCCGCTGCCTGAGCGATTTGCAGCATGGGTAGCGTGCGGAATCGCGCTCTATGATCTGCCCAGCACGGACCTGATCATAGCACCGAGCGTACTCAGAATGCCGTCACGTCCCTCTGGGCGCGAAACATCGGGTTGGCGCGTGTTTCCTTCGCGCTCCTTCGGCACAACCTGTGTCGGAATACGGGCCTTTACAGTTGCCTCGCGGTCGTCCGACACGTCGTCTGATGCCTGCTCTGGCGGCGAAGAAAACCCGCTACGGCATCGAAAACTGTCAAAATCGTCGCTCAACTGCGCGCCTCCGGCTATAATCGCCAACCAGCGTCTTGGATGCGGGCAAATTCCCACACACCAAGAATGGTGACCGTGTCCGAGCTTCTCATCGTGGCCTACGCTTGCTAATCGGTTCTGTAAATATCAATTCAGGGATAAACACGTTGCGATTGACCTCCTTCACCGACTACGGGCTGCGGATGCTGATGCGGATGGGAGGGACCCCCGACAGGATATTCTCTACCGCTGAACTTGCCAACGAATTTGGCCTGTCCCGGCATCATCTGACGAAGATCATGCAAACGCTGGCAAAGGTCGGCATCGTCGAGACACGCCGCGGTGGCGGTGGTGGTGCCAGACTGGCACGCCAGCCAAAAGACATCGGTCTGGGCGAAGTCGTACGCGTCCTTGAGGGTGGTCAGGCCTTGGTAGAGTGTTTTCAGGCCGATGGTGGAAATTGCACCATCAGTGGACATTGCCGCCTAGAGGGTCGACTGCGCATTGCCGAAGCGGCATTTCTCGCCAATCTTGACCGTTCGACCCTCGCGGATATCGCCTTAAACGAACCGATCACAGCCTGATCTAGCGTCGTTCGTCTGTCACTTGCCCGGTAGATCGCTCACGCCCGCCCTATCCCCTTAGCGCAAGATAGCGACGCTTGGCTTCCTCCATCCGCCCCATCTCGCGCACGGAATTCTCGATTGCCACCTCGTCGGATTTGTCAGCATAGCGGAATTCGCTGTCGGCGTACCGGTTGATCTCCTGAATCACCATCTCGACCGTGATCGGCTGACGCAGTTCCTCGATCATACCCTTCTTGGTCTCGTAGTCCTTGAACAAGAACAGATCAGGTTCCTCCATCCACTCATCGGGCAGCTCAAAATCCATCGCGCGCACTTTCACTGCGTCGGTGATGTTTTTGATTGCGCGCCCGGTAAATCGGTCATCGACCTCCTGAATGCCCTTCAGATATGTTCCAAGCTTGGCAATCGTGTCCAGCGCGCCGACCTTGGCATCCACCGCCTCATAGACCCGCAACAAACCTTCCTCATGCGGTTTCGAATGCGAGGCAAAGCTGGCGGCCACGGCCTTCTTGATTTCCTGCGCGGCAAACGCCTCGTGATCACCCAGCGGGATATCGTGGTTCCGGCCCATCAGCAGATTCAGGATATCGATGTAATCCTCGCGGCTGATCGGGCCATCCACCAAAAAGCGCGCGCCCGCGCGCTGTCGCAGAGCATCATCCACATTCTCAGGGTAGTTCGAAAACATGCCAAACGTACAATTGCCACGTACGACGGTGTTCGCCCCGGCAAAACTCTCCATCAACACGGCAGTAATTTCCAATTGCCCGGACGACGATTGCCGGTCCCCGCGCTTGCCCGCTAACTGGTCAATATCATCAATCGTGCCAAAACCGATCACGCCGGGGTCGATGATGGAATTGATGAACGCCTTGGCGTTTTGCGCCGATTTGCCCTGGTAGCTGTCAATGCTGTCGGTGCTCAGGTTTTGATAACGAAACGGATAGCCCGCCGTCTGGCAATAGCCGTGAACCAGTCCCGCCATCATCTGGATCAGCGTGGTTTTTCCGGTGCCCGGTTTCCCGTCGCCCATAAAGGTAAAGATGAACCCGCCCAATTCTGCGAACGGGTTCAGCCGCCGGTCAAAATCATAAGCCATCAACATCTTGGCCAGCTTGAGCGCCTGATATTTGGCGATATGGTTGCCCACCACTTCGTTTGGCTTCTTGAATGTCATGGTCAGCGTTGTGGATTTCGCCGTGGACGACGGGGTAAACCCGCGAATCGTGAAATCATCCGCCTCCACGCGCCAACTGACACTGGCAAAGGCCTCCAGCCGCCCGGCATTCTGCGCGCGCAGGGCGACCTTCTCCATCAGCGCCTCGGCATATCCCGTCACGCTGGCCACCAGCCGTGCATCGTCCCCGGCATGGGTTGCAATGGTTTGATCCAGTTCCCAAAGAGCACCGTGCAGCGCCAGTTGTGGGTTGTCCGTCAGCACTTCCTCGGCTTCGCCGGCCTCCACCGACACCTCGCTGCCATGCGGCCCCAGCAGGAACGCGGCAGCATTTGCAAAGACATAAGCGACTGCCAGCGCCTCGGCGCTCAGCAACTCGCTGAACTCGGTCTTGCGATCACCGGGCAACGACCCGGCGAGGTTGGCGCGGCGCAGGTCGGCCAGACCTGTGGCATCGGCATAGGCTTCGCCCACGGCCAGCGCGATGGCCAGAGAGCGGCGCAAGGCGTGCATCACCGTGGCCTGCAACGGCGACACCAGCGGGTCATCGCCATCCGCAGCCTCAATCCGCGCGATGAGATGTACGCCCTCGGGGCGCGCGGCGCTGCGCGTGACCAATCCCGGTGTGGTGGTGCGGAACCGCCGCCGCGTCGCAATGCCGGAAGACCGCTCTTCGCTCGGGGTATCGACCGGCTTGCCGATCCGGGGCGTATGATCGAACCCCTCCAGCATACGCGTCGCCGCTTCGTAATGCTTGGTCACGTCCGCTTCGCGCAGTTCCATCATATCGGCTGTCAGGCTCATCTTGTTCTCCACCTGCCGGGCTGAAGCCCGGCCTACCAATTCTTGCAGGCCGGGCTTCAGCCCGGCAACGGTTCAATATCGCAATACCCGCCCCCCGGCGCTGACGACGTATTTCGTCACGCTGGCAAAGCCCGGCGGGTTCTTTTCGGCCAGTACCTGATAGGGCCGCTCTGGCAATACAATGCTGCGGGTCTGGCGGGTTGCGCCGGTTTCCGCCCCGCGTCCCGAAAACGGGTCGAGCGCGAAAATCTCGCGCTCGACCGAGCCAAACCAGCCATCACGCTCGGTCTCGGTGCGCTCACTTTCCAGCACTTCGTCTGTCCAAGCGAGCGCCCAGTCCTGCCCCTCGGGCGCGCCCGCATCGCGCAACACGTCGTGCAGAGGGCCAGTCTGTTGTGTGTAGCGGTGCGAATACATCGGCCCCACATGCAGACGACGCAACCGCTTGGGATGCAACTCGGGAAACGCCTCGTCAAAGCCGCGCGCGATGGTCAACAATTTCAGCCCACCCAGCGCCTGCCCCATCAGATGCGCCTGCACTTCCGGCCAGCGCCCCTCATCCTTGGGCAACGCGCGCCGCCCGCTATCCTCGACCTCCATCAAATAGATCGTTGGCAGGTTAATCTGGCTGTCATAAACAGCCCAATGCAATAAATAGCGCCGTCTGTCGCCTAGCCCGCTCTGCCAGATCATTTGTGGATCGTTCTGCGCCCAGAACAGATGCCCGCGTTGCAACTCTTCGTAATATAGCCGCTGCGACAGCGCGAATTGCAAGCGTGTTGGAATTTGCTGTGCGCCAATAATCTGTTCGACCATCTGCGCCTTGAGATGTTCCACATTCGGAAGGCTATCCAGATGCCGCCCGGCTTGTTGCGCGTCATTGGCCATGACCAGCAACTCATTGAACACGGGAAATCCGCTCTCGCGGTTATCCATCTGCAAAGAGCCAAAGAACTGCCCCGTGTCGCGCCCCACCAGCAGGTATTTCATGCCCAGCGCGCGAAACGTGTAGGCGATGCCTTGGACATAGGCCACCAGCACCTCGACCTCATCCTTGGTCAGGTTGCCCTCTGCCTGCATGACTGCCGCCACCCGTCCCAAATGGCTGGTGATTTGCTCGAATTTGGCAAAGTAGCGGCGGCTGGCCATCAGATCGGTCAGCCCGACATGATCGGCTTTGGGTGCGCGGTCACTCATGGCGCAGATCCGCGCCGCCTGTCACCGAATTACGGTTACGCACGGTTCAGGCTCCATACAGGTTCTTGTCGTGCTTTTCGATAATCGCCTGAAAACGCCGGGCAAAACGCTCGTCCGCCTTCGCCTTGGCCTCCAGCACGTCCCGCGCAAAAACCATATGCTCTTCGTGGCTTTCCATCATCTCGGCCATTTTCTTGTTGGTGGCCGCGCCGATGCCCGCCATCGCCTGTTGCGCCTCTTTGTCTGTTTCGACGCCAATCTCATTGATGCGGTGCGCCACATCCTGTTGCTGTGCGGTTTTCAGCGATTTGGTCAACGCATCATACAACACCACGCGCTGCTTGGTATCTGTCTGCAACTTGTTGATCAGTACCATCTGCGTCGCAGCCTGATTTTGCAGGCTGTCCACCCAAGTCTTACCCTTCTCGATATACCGCTCCAACGTCTGCGATTTGCTCAGCTTGACCTGCTCGGACTGCACCAGTTCGTTGTATTTCGAGTTGAGATCAGCCAGTTGCGTCTCCAGCTTGGTGCGTGCAGCAGCGTCCGTTTCGTTGGCGATCTTGTTCTCCAGCGCGATGATTTCTGGGTCCATCGCGGTAATCTGGCTGCGGATATCCTCCAACTCGCCCACAGTCATCTCGCGCTCGTCCAGCGTGTCGGTCAGGTTCTCCCCGACCTTGGCTTTGTGCGTCTCCAGCGTGGCCAGTTGACTCTCCAACAGCCGCACGATCACGTCTGACTTGGAAATGAGATCCTGCAATTTATCGTCGATCGAGGCGGTGCGTACCCGGTCCTGCCGCATCGCGTCAGAGCGCGTTTTGCTAAAGAAACCGACGAAGCTTTCCCAGCCGGTCTTGTTGCGCATTTCGTCGAAGTCGCGGGAAAAGGCGGCGGTGATGTCGTCCAGCCCCATGATCAGTTCGGCAATATTGGCGTTCATCACCTCGGTATGGGCATGTACATCCTCCAGCGAGGCGTTCTCGATATCCAGAACCGCGTCCTCACCACCCCTGATCTTGGCGCGCGCCGCTTCGATCTGGCTGGTCACCTCGGCGATCTTGGCCTGTGCCGCGCTCACCTCTGCCTGCGATTCCCGTACCTGCGCATCCAAATTTGCCATTTCAGCCTGATCCCCGTTTTCATTCCGTTGCCCTCAATATACGGGGCCGCTACCCCATTTGAAATATCACGCGGGGCTGAGTCCATGAAAATCGCGGCATCAGGTGACGATCAGCCGCCTTTTGGCGTCCATCTGGGCGGCCCGGACGCGCCGCTATCGCGGGTCAGGTTAACACTGTATTCGTAACGGTCAGGGCGATAGTAGGTTTCAAGATACTCGAACGCCGCATCATCCGCATCGCGCATTATGCGGCGCATCAAGGTCAGTGGCCCACCCACGGCAACATCCAGATGCGGTGCAATCTCGGGCGGGGCCGCCACAGCCGTCAGACGCTGTTCGATCTGCGCCGCCCGCAGCCCAGCGGCCTCTAGCACGCCGATAACGGTCCGGTTGCCTAACCCGTCCGTATCAATATGAGCCGCAGCCGCTGCGGTAAGATAACACGCAGAGTAGGAGATCGGCCCGATCGCATCGCGACGCACGCGGGTGATGCGCATAGCACCAGCCTCGCCTGCCTCGGCACCGGCCCAACGTGGCAGAACATCGTTCCCCGTCTCAATCAGCGAAACGCTCGTGTCTGCCTCGAACTCGGCAATATTCTGGTTCAGCCCGTCAAAGCTGCCCGGATCAGCCCGCGCACTGACCGGAGGCGTCGCAAATGTCCCCCGCCCGCGCTGGCGGGCAACCAGATTACGCTCTGCCAGCAGGGACATCGCATGCCGGACCGTAACACGCGAAACGTCAAAACGTCCTGCCAGCGTATCCTCGCTGGGCATCGGCGCATCACCCGGATAGTGCCCGGTTCTGATTTCGCGTTCCAGCACCATGAATATCTTGAAATAGAGTGGCATGACCTGCATGGCGTCATGCCCCGTACCGCTGTCGATCCGGCTCATGGTGCGCCTCCCTCATCCGCCATCGCCTTAAAGGCAGCATCATAGGCGGTGATGGTCTCGGCAATGTCAGCCGCATCATGCGCGGCAGTCGTATAGGTCAGCCCGCGCCCAATAATCTGAACACCTTCCCGCAGCAGATGCCCGGCAAAGCGCGCCGTCGCAGGAAAATCGGCCCGCGCAGTATCTGCCAGCCCGCGCATTTCTGCCACGCCCAGTGCCAACTGCACCGCTGATCCGGTCCGGTTGACCGTACAAACCGTACCATTTCGAGCAGCCGCGTCCCGCAATCCTGTTTCAAGCTGTGCCGCCAACCCATCGATGTAAGGGTAAAGCGTCGGGGCATGCTCCATCAGATGCGAGATGCAGGCGACTGCCGCCGCGATCGAGACCGGGTTACCGTTGAACGTGCCGCGATGTAGCAACCTTCCGCTGCTGACCGGCTCCATCACCGCGTCCGATCCGACGACTGCGCCGATAGGCAGCCCCCCGCCCATCGCCTTGCCAATTACCGCCATATCCGGAGTCACATCATGCACGGCCTGCGCGCCCCCAAGCGCCAACCGGTAGCCTGTTATGACCTCGTCAAAGATCAGCACCGCTCCGTGTTGCTTGGTCAATTTACGCGCTTCGGCCAAAAATCCGTTTGGCGGCGCAAAGCAGCCACCATTCACGGCAACCGGTTCCAGAATCACGGCGGCATAATCAGAATTCAGCGTCTCAGCCAATGCCCTGGTGTCGCCCCAATCCAATATCGTCAGAGATGCGGCCGCCCCCGGATCCTGTCCAATCGTTCCGGGTCCATCATTTCCGGGTGCACCTGCAACATGCACGCCGTCCATCCAGCCATGATAATTTCCACGAAATTTGACCACCTTGGTCCGGCCTGTTGCGGCACGGGCGATGCGCAACGCCAGTTGTATCGCTTCTGAACCAGTGCTGACAAACGCACATTTCTGAGCGGCAGGCAATGTCTCGCACACCAGCTCTGCCAGCGTCGCCTCGCCCTCATGCACACTGGCAGTGCGTAACCCGCGATCCAGTTCTGCCTTTACGGCATCAATCACGCAACTGGGGGAATGACCAAGGATCAACGGCCCATATCCTGCCGCATAATCTATGAAACGGCTCCCGGTACGATCCCAGATATGCGCACCCGCTGCCCGGTCGGCCACGATGGGCGCGGGTTGCTGTCGCCCTCGGGGGGTCGAGGACACACCGTAGCTGAGCGTTTTCAGTGCGCGTTCGCGATAGGATTTTGCCGCATCGAAGCTCGCAGGATCAGGCGTCATGGTGGGCTTCACCTTCTTAGTTATTATAATGTACTATCTTTAATATGTTTAAGGTAAAAACACACGACTTCCCAGCGATTTAATACCGCAAGGGTCTAGGAATTCTCGGTGCGCGGAAATTGGAGTACTGAGTCAGCCTGTGTGCTGAACATCCTCGTGAGCCTGCCCCATATGTTCGCGTTGCAGGAACATCAAACCGATGAATTCCAACCCTGAAATCATCGAATCCATCAACAACTCGACCAGTTTCGGGGTCGGCATGCGACCTTCGACCAAGTGGAATTCTTCGGGCACCTCGACAACGCCTAGCGTGGTGTAGGATTTAAAATTGTTCTGGAGGTGGTTACAGGTCCAGTCCATGTTCATCCGCAGTGGCATTTTCAGGAAATTGTTGGGCGACGTGTGCCAGATTGAGATGCCCTCTTCGTCGACCAGCTTGAATTCGAAACTCACGCCGGAATTTGGGTGGAACTCGCTCTCCATGATAGCGCGCGCGATACCCTGGCAACACTCGAACACATCGCGAAATTCTGACGATGCAAACCGTTCAGTCACAGTCTTCTCGGTGTCACGCCCACGGTAGGTGATGCGCACACTGCCCGATCCGTTCTGCGCCTCGGTTACATCTACCGATTTCACATCGATTTCGTAGGTTTGGGTTTCAAGCATGGAATGGCTCCTGTCGCGAAAAGAAGGTCGCGGCCTGCCACCGTTTCCGGCGTTCGAGGTGGGCCGTCTTGGTTACAGCATAGACATAGGGCGCGCAGGCATCCATGAAATAGTGGAGATGGAAATTAACTCTCTGCCCAGCACGTCGCCCGGTCAGCTACCACACAGGAGAATCCAGATGAAAACCGTCCATGTCCCGGAAAAGTTTCGCCATTACTATGACAATTACCACTTTTCCGCAGCCGTCGACGCGGGCCCGATAGTCTATCTGTCGGGATGTACGGCATCGCATCCAGACAAGGACATGCCAGACGATCCCGAAGCGCAGTTTCACGACGCCTTCGCCAAGCTGGGCGCCTATTTGGCCGAGGCCGGTCTGGGATTCGATGACGTAGTGGAAATCACCACCTACCATGTTGATCTACGCAAACACGCCGAGGTCTTTGCCAAGGTAAAGGATCAGTATATGGGGGAACCTTACCCCGCGTGGACCGCAATCGGCGTGACCGATTTCATGCACCCAAGAGCACTGGTCGAGATACGCGCGGTGGCGTGGCGCGGTTAGCTCTCCGACAGAACCAGCACGTTTATGCGCGCGGTGGTCCCAGCGTCCCAAGAGATCACCGCGCCATGTTGTCAGCGCCGGATAAAGGGGTTCGGTATTTCCACCCCTGTCGAAATCCACACGCTTTTCAGCTCCAGATACTCCATCATGCCAGCGATTCCGCCCTCACGCCCTGTGCCGCTCATCTTGAACCCGCCAAAAGGCGATGTGGTACTCGTCGAACGATAGTTGTTCACCCAGATCGTTCCAGCGCGCACACGCTCAGTCATGCGAATGCCGCGTGCCAGATTCTGCGTCCAGACACCGGCTGCCAGTCCAAAATCCACGTCATTGGCGATGCGCACCGCATCGTCTTCGTCCTCGAACGGGATGACCGACAGCACGGGCCCGAACACTTCCTCCTGCGCGATGCGCATGTCGTTAGTGACGTCAGCGAAAATCGTCGGCTCGTAAAATAGGCCGTTAGGGTATCCAGCAACCCGAGCACGCTTGCCGCCACGCACCAGACGCGCGCCTTCGCCCAGCGCGATCTGAACATATTCTTCGATCTTGGCCATTTGTGGGGCCGTCGAAATAGGGGCGATCTGGGTCGCCGGATCGCTGGGATGGCCGAATTTTATATCCTTCAGGAAATCATCCAGCCGCGCCAGAAAATCGTCATGGATGGAACGCTGCAACAGCAGGCGTGACCCGGCAACGCAGGTCTGACCAGAGGCGGCAAATATCCCGGCGACGGCACCCTTGACCGCCTGTTCCAGATCCGCATCCTCAAAGATGATGTTGGGCGATTTGCCGCCCAATTCCATCGTCACCCGCTTCATCGACCGTGCCGCCTGCTCATTGATGATCCGCCCGGCCTGCGGTCCGCCGGTAAAGGCGATCCGCTCGACCAGCGGATGCGATACCAGCGCCTCTCCCATCTCGTTGCCGAACCCGGTGACGACGTTGACGACACCCTTGGGAAAACCGGCCAGTTCCACCAGCTTCACGAATTCCAGCAGCGAGGCGGAGGTAAACTCCGATGGCTTCAGCACCACGGTGTTGCCAGCGGCCAGTGCCGGCGCCAGCTTGAGCGACGTCAGCGGCAGCGGCGAATTCCACGGCATGATGCAGGCCACAACACCCAGCGGTTCGTAACGGGTAAAGTTGAAAACTCCGGGTTTGTCCGAGGGGATGGTGTCGCCCTGAATCTTGTCCGCGAGGCCACCGTAGTAATAGTAGTAGTTCGCCATGTATCGCATCTGCATTTGCAGTTCCGAAATCAGCTTGCCGTTGTCTTTCATCTCGACCGCGGCCAGCCAATCGGCATTCTCGGAGATCAGATCACCGAGACGGCGCATCATGTGCCCGCGCGCCGACGCCGATATGCCGCGCCATGCCGGGTTCTCGAACGCGTCAGCCGCGGCGCGACAGGCCGCGTCCACGTCGCTTGCAGTGCCGCGCGCTACCTCTGCCCAGACCTCGCCCGAGACCGGATCGGAGGTATCAAAATAGACGCCGGAGGACGGCACCGTGAACGCGCCGTTGATGTAATGGTCATAACGCGGACGATCATGTGCGCCGATGCGCGTCGGCTGAATCTGTGGCGTGACCGGTTGGGGAAAGAGCGACGTCATTGCAATCAGTCTCCGTTGGATGGGTTGGACGGGCTTGAGCCCGCAAAAGCGTGCATCTGTTGTGCAGACCAGCTGACCGGCACAGTGTCTCCGGGCGTGAATTCTGTGCCCGCCTCACTAACCGGATGACGCGCGACCAAGGTGCCGACACCGTCAACCGCGATGCCCAGCCGTACATGGTCGCCGTGATAGACGACTTCCTCGATCCGCCCGTCAAAGCTGTTGTCGGCACCATCCGCATGGCTGATACGAATACTCTCGGGCCGTACCATCAGCGTCACCATCTCTCCGGCCTGCACGGCATCACCTGCCTGCATCGCCCTGATTGGCGGCCCGTTTGCATTCATCTGCACCGATACGTCGCGGCCCTGCGTCGCATTTACCGTCCCATCAAGGCGGTTGTTTTCGCCCATGAAGGATGCCACGAACGTCGTCTGCGGACGGGCATAGACATCGCGGGGTGGCCCGATCTGCTGAATGCGGCCTTCGTCAAACACCGCTATCCTGTCGGACATGGTCAGCGCCTCGGACTGATCATGCGTGACATAGAGCATGGCTATCCCCAGTTCCTCGTGCAGTCGCTTGATTTCGAGCTGCATGTGCTCACGCAACTGTTTGTCCAGCGCGCCCAGCGGCTCGTCCATCAGTACCATGCGCGGTTCGAACACCAGCGCGCGCGCCAACGCCACGCGCTGTTGTTGCCCGCCCGACAGCTGGGTCGGCATCCGGTCCTTGAGCGCATCCAGCTTGACCATGCTCAGTGTGCGCTGAACCCGCGCTTCGATGTCAGATTTACCGATACGCCGCATACGCAGGGGAAAGGCAAGGTTTTCAGCTACCGTCATATGCGGAAAGAGCGCGTAGTTCTGGAACACGATCCCAAAATCACGCTTGTAGGTCGGCACATTATTGAGCGGCGCACCGTCGAACAGGATATTGCCCTTTGTTGGTGCCTCGAACCCGGCCAGCATCATCAGTGTCGTTGTCTTGCCCGATCCCGATGGGCCAAGCAGTGTCAGAAACTCGCCCTGCTCGATCCGCAGGTTGAGGTCATCAACGACCTTGGTCATCCCGTCATATACCTTGTCGACGCTCTCAAAAACAACGAGCGGCGCTCCATTAGCTTTGGTCATTGGTTCACCTTCCCGGCGGTCAGTCGCTCGCCACGCCGCCGCACGGCCTCGCTGATGAATAGCAGAATGAACGACAACAGGATCATAATGACCGCCGCCGCTGTGATGGTCGGGCTAAGGAATTCACGCAGACCCGCAAACATCTGGCGCGGCAGTGTGAATTCGCCCGGACTGGTGATAAAGATCGCGATCACCAGCTCGTCAAAGGAAGTTGCAAATGCAAAGATCGCCCCAGCCGCCACGCCCGGCATGATCAGTGGCAAGACGATCTCCCTGAACGCTGTAACGGGCCGCGCGCCCAATGATAGGGCACCGCGCATCAGGTTCGGGTCAAACGTCTGTAGCGAGGCCAGTACTGTGATCAACACATAGGGTGTCGCGACGATGGTGTGCGCGACAATCAGCCCCCAAAGGGAGTTCGCCAGCCCGACCACGGAGAACGCCAGATACATCGACGCCGCCGTGACAATCAACGGCACCACCATCGGCAGTGACAAAAGGGCCAGCACCGTCGTCTTGCCGCGGAAATCGGTCAGGTTGATCCCGTAAGCCGCCGTTGTTCCCAGCACCGTGGCAATCACCATCGTGGCAATCCCTACGATAAAGCTGTTCTTGGTTGCATCGAGCCAGCGTTCGGTCAGAAAGAAATCCTCGTACCACTGCAGCGAATACCCCGGCACCGGCAACGTCAGGATTTCACCCGACGAAAAAGACAGGGGGAAGATGACCAGCAAAGGTGCGACCAGAAAGAACAGCACGAGCCAGGCGAATATAGGGACAAAGATGCGTGTCATCTCAACCTGCCTTCATGGTGCCAAGGCCCGGCACAAACCGTCTGGCAATCAGGATCAGGGCACCGGTGAAAACCAGCAACAGCAATGACAACGCGGCCACCATGCCAAAGTTGATCGACTGATTGGTAAAAAACGCGATGTAATAGCTGATCATCTGGTCTTGCAGCCCGCCGACCAAGGCAGGTGTTACGTAAAACCCGACCGACAGCATGAAAACGATGATCGCGCCCGCCGCCACGCCCGGCATCGTCAGCGGCAGATACACCAGCAGAAACTGGCGCCACGGCGGTGCGCCCAGCGATGCGGCGGCCCGGATCATCATCGTCCCTTGCCGCTTCATCACGCTGTAGAGCGGCAATATCTGGAACGGCAGCAACACATGCACCATCGCCACGTACACCGCAAAACGGGTAAAGATCAGCTGGATCGGCTCATCCACGATCTGCAAGCCCTGAAGACCCGCGTTGATTGGCCCCTCGCGCTGCAACAAAATGAACCACGCCGTGGTGCGCACCAGAATGGAGGTCCAGAACGGAACCAGCACCAACAGCATCGCATAGCTGGCCGCGCGATTGCTGAGCGTGGCGATGTAGTAGGCCGTTGGATAGGCCAGTACGATGCAGATCAATGTGACCCAGATGCTGATCCAGAACGTGCGTTTAAACAGGTCGATAAAAATCGCAGTGTCAGGGGCCACCGCTTCGATGCGGCCATCGGGCGCGATCTGCAAATCGACGGCCCGCAGGAGGAAACTGGCGGTAAACGGGTTGGAATTGGTCTTGATCAGTTGCCAGATTTCAGGCGTTGCCAACTCCGGTACGGCCTCGGGCAATGTCTCGGCATAGGGCTGCTCCAGCTTTCCCAGCGCGCGGCGGGTTTGCATCAGCACAGAGCGCGCGCCGTTCAACTCGAAATTCAGCCGCCGGGTCATCGCACCGAATTCGCGGCCTCTGCGGCCCTCTTCTATATCTTCGACCAACGCATCAAACGCGGCGTTGGGTGGCATGCCTTGACCATCCCAAGCATCCAGCACCATCACGGTGCGCGGCAGCGCGGCACTCACTTCGGGGTTTTTCACCGCTTTGACCATCGTATAGCCGATGGGCAGGATGAAACCCGCGACGACCAGCGCCAGCAACGGCGCGATCAGGAGCCAGGATATGCGGCTTTTCTTGGACATGCCTGCGCTTTCAGTTGAAGGTTTCTGCGCCCCGGCAGGGAGACGTCGGGGCGCAGGGGGCGGCGGTTATTGTGCCGCCCAGGACGTGAACTTGGCCTGCAGTTCATCGCCGTGTTCGATCCAGAACTCGGTGCTGATGAATGTGCCCTCTTCGGAGTGGTTCAGAACCATACCGGGGTTAGCTGCCTGCAATTCAGGGTCCGCATTGACAGCGGCGTTGGCAGGCGAGATCGGCCAGACAGCGGCCTGCGCGCGCAGCGGCTCTTCGCTGGTGATCCAGTCAATCATCTTCATTGCTTCATCCATCATCGGCGAACCAGAGACGACGGTCCAATAGTCGATGGAGTAGAGCAGCGTGCCCCAGTTCAGCTGATAGTCCTTGCCTTCGCCATTGGCGCGGATGATCCGACCGGTGTAGCCGAACGCATAGTCGACCTCGCCACTGCCCACCAGTTGCAGAGGCTGTGCACCAGATTTCCACCAGACCATGTGATCCTTGATCTCATCAAGCTTGGCAAAAGCGCGCTCGACGCCCTCGTCCGTCGCCAGCACCGTGTAAACATCGGCCTTGGCCACGCCGTCGGCCATCAGGGCCGCTTCCAGTGTCATTTTGGGACCGGTTCGCATGGAACGTACGCCGGGGAACGCCTCGACATCCCAGAACTCGGCAAAGGTGGTCGGTCCTTCAGCGTGGCGTTCGCGATCAAAGAACATCGCAGCACCCCAGCCCGTACCACCGACGCCACATTCATGTGTCGCGCCCTCGATGAACTTGGCCCCATCGACCACGTCGTAATCTATCGGTGCAAAAACGCCATCCTCGCAGCCGCGCACCAGCTCGGGCGCCTCAACCATGATGATGTCGTAGGTCACGTTGTCTGTCTCGACCATGCCATAAATCTTGGCCATCTCGCCGTTGTAGACATCATCGCTGACCGCGGTGCCGCTGGCGGCCTCGTAGCCCTCGAACAGATGTTCGCGTGCGCTGTCCTGATACCCGCCGCCAAAGCCGACGATCGTCAGATCGCGGGCCATTGACGCATGTGGCAGCGTCATCGCCATCAGCGCGGCTGCCGCCAGAGTAAGTGTCTTTTTCATTGTTCAATCCTCCATTGCTGGTCTGTTGGTGTTTCAGTTATCTGCTCTTTTTGTCAGGTCGGCCGACGGACCAACCCCCTCGGCTGTTAGCTTGGAAATACGTGCCCATATCCGATCATCGCCTGCTGCATGCTCTGGCAGCGCGGCTTGCAACGGCTTAGACAAAGGCAACCCGGAGAGGGCCGCCATCACCATTGCCGAACACAGGTTCGATGGCAAAAACGGCGCGGATGCGCCCGTGTTCAGCGCGGGTAGAGCCGCCAACGTATTGGCCCCTGTGCCACTGATAATCACCGCATCCACGGCGGTTACGTCAATATGGGCAGCAGCCGCCTGAATGTCGTCTGGCGTCAACTCGTAGGCGCGGAACTCCTTGGAAATCGAATGCGTCTGGACGATTTCCATCCCCGCATCACGCCAATAGGCCTGTGCCTTCTCGGTCAATTCCTTTGGATAGGGCGAAATCATTGCAACGCGTTTTGCCCCAAGCGCCTCGAGCACTATCGCAATAGCCAGACTGGCCGTCACCACTGGTGCTCCCACCTGCGCCGATAGCGTCCGGCACATGTTGCGATCACCAGAGCGCAACAGGCTGTAGGATGAACCGGTCATTGCGATAGACACACCATCAAGACAGAGCGATCCAAATCCGCGCAGCGTTTCTGGATACGCCTCAAGATACAGCGCATTGCGCTCATAGAGCGTGGTATCAGGATAGACCGGCAGACGCGCAGTATGCACTGCCGCATTATCGGGCAGCAAAACCCGCATTTCCGGCTCTACCGCCGGATTAGCCGGAGGTACGATTACGCCAAGGCGGCACATTGCATTGATGTCACCCATGGGACACCTCCCCCCGGATCACGGCAGCAGGGATACCATCCAGCATGTCGAACATTGCTTGCTTGGCCAGAAATGCGGCCGCTTTGTCGGGACTTTGCGACAGCGTTGCGATACGTTTCACGCGGTCCAAGCCAGTGCCGATGTTTTCATCCGTGCGCGGGATCAGGACGTCGCGCGCAACGCGCGCGCGCTCTGCGGCGGCGCGTTCCAGTGATGCGCTACTGCCGCTGCGCAATGCAGTTGTTGCGGCATGGCCCAGCGCAAAGGCATCATGTAGCCCGGCATTGAGGTTCATGCCGCCCTTGGTGTTGGTCAGGTGCAGCGCATCGCCAGCCAGAAACACCCGCGCGCCACCCGCAGACAACGCGCCCCGCCGCCGAGCGGAATAGACGTCACGCCCCGTAACATCCCTCAGAATATCTTTGATCGGCAAAAGGCTCTCCAGCCGCTCTGTGATCCACTCATCCATGACGGCTTCGGCGGCGGACACTCCGGCAGGAACACGGACCACGACACGCCAACAATCCGGCATCTCTAGCAGGCTGCACGTATCGTCGCCCGCGTGCAGATAAGATATTCCACCCAGATCCGGAAACTGCACCCGCATATCCCGATTGGCGTAAAGCCGCAGCACCATACCGGGATAGGGTTTTTCCACGTATCCGATGCGTAATGCCTCGCGCACCGCCGAAGCGGCACCGTCGCACCCGAATGCGAAACTGGCTGCATGTTCTGACCCATCATCGCAGGTGACAGTGACGCCATCCGCATTCTGTCGTACCGTCTGCACACCCTGCCCAAATGTCAGAACGCCGCCCTCACGGACAAAAAGATCGGCCAACACCGTCGTCAGGTCGCCCTGCTCGTAGTGCAGTCGAAACGGGTTGCGCGCCACATCTTTGAGCAGGTCAAAATCGAGTTGCGCCAGCACCTCGCCATCCGGCGCGCGGTATTGGACATGATCGACCTGCACGCCCTTTGCGCGCATCGGATCCAGCACATTCAGCGTCTCCAGCAGATCAAGCGTTGAGGCGTGAAACGTCGACGCCTTTGATTGCAGGTTTACCGAACCGCGCTTCTCCAGAACCGTGACTGAATGCCCCGCACGCAGCAAAACGAGCGCGAGGGTCAGACCTACCGGCCCGGCCCCGACAACAATTGTATCCTGCGCTGCGCAGTCAGACATTAACATACCCTCCAGAGTGCTGAGACCCTAGCACTTGATTCAAAAGTGTCAACACTTATGCGAAGACGGCGAACCACCAGACAGCAGAACGTTAGGAAGTTGCCACTTCCCGCCATAAAGGCTGAAAAAATCAGCGCAAGTGTCAACACTGACGCGCTACCCACGCGCAAATCAACCTGCATTTTCAGCGTCAGGCAGACCAGACAGATAGGTGGCCACCTCCTCTGTTGGAATCACGTCGGCATATTTGCAGTTCAGATCGAACAAGCTCATTGCGTGACTGGATTCGAACCGGTCGAACGAGGTTTCCTCGGGGATCACTGTCTTGAAATTGTACGAATACGCATCGACCGTGGTGGCTCGTAAACATCCCGAAGACGTACAGCCTGTCATGATCAACGTGTCCACATCCAGAAAATTCAGATGGCTCATGAAAAGCGTGCCAAAGAATGCCGACGGCTTACGCTTGCCAATCAAAATGTCCTGCGGACGCGGTGCCAGCGGCGCCACCGTCTGGGTCGCATGTGTGCCCTCGGTCGAGGTTTTCTCGTGACCGCGGTGGCTTTTGCCGGTCTGAACGCCGCTGTCAATCATATCTGGACGGCGCTCTGACTGGGTGTAGAAGATCGGGATGCCCTTCTCGCGCGCCAAATGCATCAGCCGCTCGATATGGGGCACTGCCTCCCAACCGACAGGGCCACAATGGGTACGATACTGCTTGACCCCATCAGAATGGCTCTGCCCCGGTTC
This sequence comes from Pseudohalocynthiibacter aestuariivivens, assembly GCF_011040495.1. GTDB lineage: Bacteria > Pseudomonadota > Alphaproteobacteria > Rhodobacterales > Rhodobacteraceae > Roseovarius > Roseovarius pelagicus. The sequence continues at coordinate 1,130,060 of NZ_CP049037.1, forward strand.
GTCGCCGCAGAAATTATATTGCACGTCGATTATGAATAACGCCGGGCGTTTGCCGAATCCTGCGCGCTTGCCATATCCGGCCAGCTCATAGATTTCACGGTCGTGGTCGGTCAGGAACTTGTCCCAGATACGTGTGCTCATGTCGGTTCCTTTCAGGGGTTGCGATGCAGGTAGCGGCCCGGATTCACGATCCCGTCCGCAAGCGTGCCGTTCTCGGCCAGAATCTGCCCGCGCAAAATGGTATGGGTAACGGCGCTACGAAACGTCATGCCCTCAAAGGGCGAATAGTCCGAATGCGATGGATAGTTCGCAGCATCCACATGCGTTTCGCCCTCGGGGTCAACCACCACCAGATCGGCGTCAAATCCCGGCACGATGCGACCCTTGTTCGGCACCGAATAGAGATCGGCCACGTTGGATGACGTCGCCGCCGCCAATGTTTCGATCGCAATACCTCGCTTGGACCATCCCTCGTGCAGCATCACCGGCAGGATCTGTGCGATTCCCGGAAAGCCCGCTGTTGCCTGCCAGATATCCGGCCCCTTGGTCGCGCGCTTGCGCGGCACATGATCCGAACCGATGGTCGAGATGTCACCGTTACGCACCCCCTCCCACAGCCCGTCCACATCGGCCTGAGAACGCAGCGGCGGATTGACCTTGCCCAGATTGCCGATGCCGCTGTCCTTGGTTAGCGACAGGTAGTGAATGCAAGTTTCGACGTTGATAGGCGGGCGGCCCTCATGGCGCAGGCGCCGCACCAGATCGAGGCTTTCTACTGCTGACATATGAACGATGTTGACCGGGCATTCGGCCTTCTCCCCGAAATAGGCCACGCGAAAGACGTTCTCGGTTTCAAGAAAGCCGGGCGATTGTTCGTCCCAGACCGGCAGATCATCGCGCCCGGCGGCCTTTAAAGGCTCCCGAAACACCGGGATCACTTCGGTGTTCTCGCAATGCACTCCGACGACACCGCCCTTGATCCGAGCGCCCGCCTGCAATGCGCGGAACAGCAGCGCATCATCCACCTCGCCAAAGCCCTTGGCCGCGCCGGCCGCGCCTTTGTACATCAAGTAGACCTTAATCGAGGTGACGCCAAACCGCTGCGATAGCGCCGCCAGTTCCTCGACATGTCGCGTCGCGGTCACGCCAAAATGCAGGCCGAAATCCATTGCCGCCTGTGCCTTGGCACTGTCGATCCATGGGCCGGTCGTGGCGTTGAAATCGTCACTGCGCCAGAAGCTGAACAGGCCGGTTACCCCGCCCAGCAGCGCAGTACGCGTTTCGGTCAACCAGTCGTTTTCCTTGTCGCCGAAACCGATATGCGTGTGTGGGTCGATCAGTCCCGGCATCACCAAACGATCCGTGCAGTCGATCACTCGGGTTGCGCGCGTTTCTTCGCCCGGCTCCAGAATGGCGGCAATCTTGCCATCGGCGACAGCGACGGACCCGCGTCGCATACCTTCGCCCGGAAAAACGATCTCACCATTCTTCAGGATCAGATCATAGCTCATGCTGCATCCTCCAACTTACGCAGTAGCCCCGCGAACATGCCGCCCGACAACAACAAGCTACGCTCGGCATCGCTTGCGATATCGACGCGCGCTTCAAATATCGCCACGCCTTCGGCATCGACACGCACAGGCGCACCCTCAGAGACGCCTGCCCGCAGCCCGGTGATGTTCAGCGTCTCGAACCCGGTCAATCCCAGAGTCTCGGCACCCTGCCCCACGTCAAACAGCAGCGGTACAATCCCCATGCCAATGAGGTTAGCACGGTGTATCCGTTCAAAACCTTGGGCCAGTACAGCACGGACCCCCAGAAGCTTTGGACCCTTGGCCGCCCAATCGCGGCTCGACCCCATGCCGTAATCGCGCCCGGCCAGAACGACCGCAGGCGCCCCTTCGGCCATCAGTGTTTGCGCGGCGGCGTAGATCGAAATCGGCGGCGCTTCGGATGAGAGCCGCGTCATGCCCCCCGGCGCGTCCGGTGCCAGCCGGTTGTGCAGGCGCGGATTGCCAAACGTGATACGCGCCATGAATTCGTGATTGCCCCGGCGCTGTGTGACGGCATTAAAATCCTTCGGTGCGACACCCTGCGCGATCAGGTACTGTCCAGCCACCCCATCCGGTGCAATCGCGCCACTTGGCGTAATGTGATCCGTGGTCAGCGTGTCCCCTACCCATAGCAACGCACGCGCGCCAGAGAGGACATCCGGCATCGCCGGGTTGTCCGTGTCGAAAAACGGCGGCTTGCACACATAGGTCGACTCTGGATCCCACGCGAAACGGCGGCCCGACGGTGCAGCGAGCCGCTGCCACAGCTCCGCCCCGTCAAAAAGCGTTGCATAGCTTTCTTGAAACCGCGCGGGTGTAAGGCTGCCTGCAACCAGCGTCGCGACTTCATCCTCGTCCGGCCAGATATCGCGCAGATATACCGGCGCGCCATCCATGCCCACGCCCAGCGGCTCTTCCTCTAACGCGATATCAATGCGCCCCGCCAACGCGTATGCGACAACCAAGGGTGGAGAGGCGAGATACGCCGCGCGGCATTGCGGGTGTATGCGTCCTTCGAAGTTGCGATTGCCCGAGAGAACGGCAGCCGCGACCAGGTCGCCCGCGTCAATTTCCTCGGCCACGCCGGGATTCAGCGGGCCGGATTTACCTGAACAGGTGGTGCACCCATGCCCCACCACATGAAACCCCAACGCCTCCAGCGGTGCCATTAGGCCAGCACGCTCCAGATATCCGTCCACCAGACGTGATCCGGGCGCGAGCGATGTTTTCACGCGGGGGGGAACACGCAACCCGCGCGCCACGGCATTCCGTGCAAGCAGTCCTGCCGCGATCATAACATGCGGGTTCGAGGTATTGGTGCAGGACGTGATCGCTGCCAGAACAATGCTGCCGTGACGCAGGCCATCGCTCGCGGCGTCTTGGGTGATCTGCTCATCCGTCAGGCCAAACCCACCCGCAGCTTTTGGCGCGCGGAGTACCTTCTGAAACGCTTCTTTTGCCTGCGCTAGCGGCACACGATCCTGCGGGCGTTTTGGTCCGGCAATGCTGGGCAAAACCCGGTCCAGATCAATCTCAACCGTTTCAGAATACTCTGCCTCGGCTGTATCAGCTTGCGCATATAGTCCTGCCGCCTTGGCGTAGCTTTCGACCAGCGCCACATGATCTGGCGCGCGTCCTGACTGAGCCAGATAAGCAATGGTCTGCGCATCAATGGGAAAATAGCCGATTGTGGCGCCATATTCTGGCGCCATATTGGCAATCGTCGCACGGTCTGGCACTGTTAGCCGTGCCGCCCCCGCGCCAAAGAACTCGACAAAATCCCCTACGACCCCGACCTCGCGCAGCCGCTCGGTGATGGTCAATACTACGTCAGTCGTTGTCGCACCGGCTGGCAACCGTCCCGTCAGGCGCACCCCGACGACACGCGGAATGCGGACGACATGGCGCTGCCCCAGGGCAGCGGCTTCGCCGTCGATGCCGCCTACGCCCCAGGCCAACAACCCCAGCCCATTCACCATCGGCGTATGGCTATCGCAGCCCAGCACGAATTCCGGGGCGACGACAGGCCCACAGGCCGGCACCTCGGCCATATGTACGATTTCGGCGAGCCGCTCCAGATGGACCTGATGGATTATTCCCGCTCCCGGCGGCACGACCCGGAGATTAGCAAAGGCCTGTTGCGCCCATTTGAAGAAACTGTACCGTTCTGCGTTACGCGCATATTCGGCCAATAGGTTATGTTGCGCAGCACTCTGCTCGCCCGCCCGGTCGACGATCAGCGAGTGATCGACCACCAGCGTGATCGGAACCCGCGGCTCAACCGCGTCCACTGGCGCACCCGCGGCATGAGCGGCATCGCGTGCAGCCGCCAGATCCATCAGCACAGGTAATCCACTGGAATCGGGCAAGATGAGACGCGTGACCTCCAGCGCGGCAGATACCGGCGCGCCCCGCGCAGACCAATCCGCGATTCGTGCAATATCCGCAGCGTCGGCATGACCTGCCAGCACCTGCCGGGCGACATTCTCCAGAACTACTCTCAGACAATAGGGCAAAGGCCGTGCGCGCGCCGCCAGTAGCGCATGCAGATCAACGCAACGCGCCCGCCCACCGCGCGGCAGGTCGAATTCAAGCAGTTGTGGTACATGCAGCTTGGCCAACTTTCCTCCGGATCGTCGCTTGTGGCATCACATTCGGCCCAGACATTACACCGAACTCAAAAAGTGTCAACACTTTGCCCAACGCAGGCTTGCAGGGCGCGTAAAAATCCGATATTAGTCGAAATTATAAGCGAATGTGCCAGAAGTGTTGACAGGAGCCGCGCCCTTTGCCCCGCCCAGAACAAACTACGCTGGTCAATCAGGTTTTTGACAGGATATTCGATCTTCTGGTCTCTGGCGAGATTCCCCTTGGCGGTATTGTAAACGAGGCGGCACTGGCAGAGCGGTTTTCCGTCAGCCGGGGGCCGGTGCGCGAAGCAGTCAAACAATTTCAGGGACGTGGGCTGGTGATTAAGGAGCCATACCTGAAGGCACGCGTTGTCGAACTCTCCGTCTCGGACATGGTCGAGATATTTCAACTGCGCGAGGCAGTCGAAGGCATGTCCGTGCGTCTTGCCACGCAAAACATGACCGAAGCTGCGCTTGATGCCTTGCTCGCTGACTTCTCGCAGCCCCGGCCGGACACCGCCGAAGTGCTGGATGTACACGTACGTATTGCCGAAGGCAGCGGTAACAAACGCATTCGCGCGCTGCTGTGTGATGAACTTTACTACCTCTTGCGCCTCTATCGGGCACGCTCAGGCGACATGCCGGGGCGACGCGAAAATGCCCATGCCGAACACTGGCAGATCCTGCGCGCGATGAAGACACGCGATGCTGACCTCGCGGAATCCTTGATGCGGGCGCACATTCTGCGCGCCACCCATTCATTGCAAGAGTTGCTGGCCGAGGAAACGACCGCGTTGGCAATGAAAACCAAAGGAGACGCCGAATGAGCGTGAACGAAACTGCAGCGACCAAACCCACGCGCCGCATGCGCGAATTGATGGCGGGAAGTGAGCTTTTGGTCTCGCCCGGTGTTTTTGACGGCTACAGCGTTCGGATGGTCGAGAAAACGGGTTTCAAAACCGCCTGTACGACGGGGGCGGGGCTATCCAATTCACGGCTTGGTGTCCCAGATGTGGGGATCATGGGCCTGACCGATAATGTCGAGGCCTGCCGCATGATCGCGCGCTCTGTGTCCATCCCTGTCATGGCCGATGCCGACACCGGATACGGTAATCCCGTCACAGTCCTGCACACGGTTCAGCGGTTCGAAGAGGCCGGTGTGGCGGGCATCAATATCGAGGATCAGGTCAGCCCCAAACGCTGCGGCCATATGGCAGGCAAAGACGTGATCGACATGCGCGAAATGGCTCGCAAGGTCGAGGCGGCCTGTGACGCACGTCGCGACGATGATTTCGTGGTGCTGGCGCGCACCGATGCCATCGCCGTCGAAGGACTGGAAGGCGCGATCCGCCGGGCCCAACTATATGCGCAGGCCGGTGCGGACATGATTTTTGCCGACGCCATCAGTGACGAGGACCAGATCAAGGCGCTAGTGGATGCCGTCCCGGTACCCGTGTCGGTCAATATGGGTTTTGGCATTCGAAACCGTCCCACGACGCCCCTCATCCCCTTTACCCGTCTCGCCGAAATCGGCGTGCGCCGTGTTACCCTGCCCCGTTTGCTTCCGGCCGCCGCGTTGGCTGCAATGGAAAACGCGCTTGGCCTGCTCAAATCAACCGTGGACACCGGCGAAATCATGCACAGGCCAGACCTGCTATCGAGCATTGATGACATCTGGGCACTCATGGGTCAGCCAGAAATGAAGGCGCTGGAGGCGCAGTACAACGATCTTGAAGGTGTAAAGGTGAACTAGGGTTCTGGGGGAACGTCCATAGATGGGTACGGGGCGCTCTACTCTGCGGGTTCTCCGCTGTTTACCGCCCTCAGCTCTTTCTCAAGCGCCTCGGCGCTAGACGCCCGCGACCCCGACAGCCCACTAACCAGCGCATAGGCAGCAGGCGTCAAAAACAGCGTGAACACTGCTGCCATCCCCAACCCGCCAACGATCACCCAACCGATTGCGGCGCGGGCTTCGGCCCCCGGTCCGCCGCCCAGAATCAATGGCAATCCGGACATCACCGTACAGATCAAGGTCATCGAGATGGGGCGCAGTCGGGCAAGTGCTGCCTCGTAGGCCGCATCCACGACGCTCATACCCTGATCACGCAACTGGTCTGCGAACTCCACCAACAGAATACCATTCTTGGCCATGACGCCTATCAACATCAGAACACCGATCTGGCTATAGATATTGATTGTCGTGTCTGTCAGCAGCAGCGCGTAAATCGCGGCACAAACGCCGAAGGGCACCGTTGTCATAACCACCAACGCACTGGTCAGGCTCTCGAACTGGGCCAACAGCACCAGAAAAACGACCAGCAGCGCGATCACATACGTGACCATCATGGCAGAGGACGTCTCATCCAGCGATGCGGCCTCACCCAAAAAGATCAGGCCGATCCCGTCCGGCAAGGTTTCCTGTGCCAACAGACGCACGTCGTCAATCACTTCGCGCAGAGTGATCTCGGTCGCAACAGATGCGTCAATCTCGACGGCCCGGCGCTGCGCATGACGGTCAAGCTCTGCCGCGACACCTTTTTCATCCAGACTCACGATCTGGCTCAGTGGAACCAGATCACCGTCATCTGACCGCACATAGAGGTTCATCAGATCAACAGGATCGCGCACTGCGCCGGCCGTCGATTGCAACAGGATCGGCACCGCTTCGTCTCCGATGGTCAGCTCTGCGATCTCGGCCTCATCGATCAACGCGCGCAACGTCGCAGACAGCGTGGACATGGGCACCCCCAAATCCGAAGCGCGCTCGCGATCCACCCCAATGCTTAGCTGCGGTTGGGTGGCCTGATACTGGACGCGAATACCCGATACCCCGTTCACGTCTTCCAGCCGGATTGCGAAATCTTCGGCAGCTTCGGCGATTTCTGGATGGGTCGGCCCCAGCAACGCAATACTAAGCCCACCACCGGACCCGCCGCGTAATCCCAGACTGTTACCGGGCCAAGCCCGCGCCCGCGCACCCGGTAGCGCATTCAAATCATCCCGGATAGCCGCCTCGATCTCGCCTTGGCTGATGTCGCGCTGGTTCCACGGGACCAATCGCACGCCGATGCTGCCACGGTTGAGGTCGTAACGCCCGGTGATTGAATACAGTCCCTGCGCCACGCCCTGCTCGACATATGGGCGCAAGGTGTTTTCAACCTGAACAACCTGCCGATCAGTATATTCCAGCCCCGTACCATCCGGCCCTTGTAGCCAGACGTTGACGAAGCCGCGGTCTTCGGGCGGCACCAGTTCCTCTCCGAGCTCATCATAAACCAGTGCGGCACCTCCCGCCAGCATGCCCGCGGCCACCAGCGTGACCAACGGTGCCCGCACCATCGGGCCGATCAACGCCGCATAAAGCTTGGCGATCGGGTGCCCGATGGCAGCGAACAGACCATCGTCGCCGCCCAGTTTGCCCGTCCGCGACGCCAACATCGGGCACATGGTCAACGCAACAAAAGACGAAATTGCCACAGTGACGGCCAGAACAAAGCCAAACTCGGTAAAGAGGCGCCCGGCATCGCCGGGAAGGAACGAGATCGGTACAAACACCGCAATCAACGTCAATGTCGTGGCGATCACTGCAAAGAAAACCTGCCCCGACCCAATGACAGCTGCCGCACGGGGGCCCATGCCCTCTTGTTGTCGACGCTGGATGTTCTCAGTTACAACAATGGCGTCATCCACGACTAACCCTGTCGCCAGCACCAGCGCCAAGAGCGTGACGAGGTTGATCGAAAACCCCATCAGCCAGATCCCAGCGACCGAACCGATCAGAGCGATCGGAATGGTGATCGTCGGAATGAGCGTCGCGCGCAATTGTCCGAAAAATACCCAAATGACCGCAATCACAATAAAAAGTGCCAGAACCAGCGTCTTGAGCACTTCTGCTATCGATCCTTCGATAAACACCGCGTCGTCACTGCTGATTTGAAAGCCCAGATCAGGAAAGCGCAGCTTTAACTGCTCAATCGCGCGGCGCACGTCGCTTGATATCTGTACCGTGTTCGATTGCGCCTGCCGTACAATCCCGAGACTGATCACCTGCCGCCCGTTCAGCCGGGCGATGCTGTCTGCCGTGGCCATGCTGAAATAAACTTCTGCCACATCGCCCAACCGCACTTTGTCACGCAGCATCAGGTCCTCGATGCGCTTGGGGTCCGCGACAGTTGCATCGGCCCGCACCAGCACCTCTAGCGGACCGGATGCAAAGCTGCCGACCGGCACATCGAACTGCGCCGCCTGCAACACATCGGCCACCTCGCCAATCGACAGCCCGAATGCGGCCAGCCGATCCGGCTTGACGCCGACCCGCAGCACCCGCTCTCTATCACCGAACAGCACGACCTCTGCGACACCATCGACGGCGGTGAACTCGGTCGCGATGGCGTCTTCCACCAGACGCGTCAACGCATCGACCGAGCGCGAGTTGCTCCACACGGCGATGTCCATGATCGGATTAGCATCCTGTTCGGACTTGACGACAAAGAGGTCCTCTACCCCGCTTGGCAACCGGTTCTCGACTCGGCTGACCGCCTCGCGCACATCGTTGGACGCCGTAGCCAGATCACGGCCGGGTCCGAACTCCACCCGCAAGCGAAAATTTCCCTCTTCCGACGACGTGCGCACCGCTTCTACCCCGGCAACGCGCGCGACCGCGCCTTCGACCAAGGACGCAACCTCGGCATCGACCGTGGTGGGCGAGCTGCCCGGATAGTTTGCCCGGACCGAGACCACCGGCCGGTCCACGTCAGGCAGTTCACGTATCTCAACCCCAAAGAGCGCGCCGATCCCTGCGATCACGATCAGCAAGCTCATTACCGCCGCCATGTAGGGGCGGCGTACGCTCAACTCACTGAGGCCGCGCCCTCCGAGCGTCATGTGCTGCCATCCTCGTTCGCGTTCAGGACATTCACCGCAATACCGGGTCGCAATCGTTGGGTGCCTTCGACAACCACCACATCACCCGGCGCCAATGGCCCCTCGACAATCACGTGACCGGCGCGGCGACGGACCATGCGCACCACAACCTGCTCAGCAGCGCCAGCCTTCACCCGCCAGACATGCAACGCACCGCGTGAAAATTGCAGCGCGAGTTCCGGGACCGTGGGATAGGTTTCTCCCGGCAAATCGAGTGTCAGGGCAAAGGACGCACCGGGGCGGAAACGGTCGGCGCTGTTGTCTATGGCGGCGCGCACTCGCGCCGTGCGGGTCGTTGCATCCACGCGGCTGTCGATTGCGGTGATCGCACCGGCGAATTGCTGGCGGTCCATCGAAGGCGTACTCGCCGAAACGGCCTGTCCCGGCGAAACACGCGACAGCAGCGCCTCGGGCAAATCGAACTCCACCAAAATCTGGCTGCGATCGTCATAGCTTGCGACCGGTGTCGCCTCGGTAATCCGCTCACCCTGCTCGAAAGAGGCAAGGCCCGCCACACCGTCGAAGGGTGCGCGCAGCGTCCGATCATTCAGATCGGCTGTCGCTTTCTCCAGCTCAATACTGGCGACCTTGAATGCGGTTTGCACCTCTTCCAACCGTGCCGCTGCCGCAATGCCGCTATCCTGAAGACGGCTGTATCTGTCTTGTTCCAAAGTCGCTTGGTTCAATCGCGCGTCGGCCAAAGCTACGGCCAGCCGTTGGTCGGTATCCTTGAGGCGCAGCAGAACATCGCCGGCGCGGAACTTGCGCTCGGGCGAGATATTGAATTCAACGATTTCACCAGTAGAGGGTGCCCGTAGCGTGACCGATTTTAGCGCGAAACCAGTACCGATTGCCGAAAATGTCAGATTATCCTGCATTTCGCGCACATGCCCGGTGATCACTGGCGCGCCGCTGTCCGTTGGGCTGACGACGGCCGCGCTTTGACTTTGCTCAGAACCGATCGAGGCCCAAATCGCACCAAGTTCGGTGCGATTTTCCCAAGCCAGAGCCGCCGCGATCAGTAGCATCACGGATAATGCAGCCTGTTTCCAGAAAGCGGTTCGGTTCATGTAGCGGGTTCCGGCAGCAAGTTTCGACGAGCTTAACCTAGCATGTAATTCCGCCACCAGCGATAGCTGCGCTGTTGAAAGTCCTCAAGACACCGTGAAACGCGCAGCCAGTTGTTGATATGATGGCTGGCCAACCGGACGCTTTGCCTAGGTTGGCCAGCCACTGTTCAGGCTGCGGCCACTGCGCGTTTGGCCATCACCTTGATCAAATGTGCGCGATAGTCGCCCGAGCCGTGCATATCCGAAATCAGCCCGTCATCATCGATCTCGACAGCATCAAGCGCCTCCGCCGACCAATCGGAAGACAGCGCCGCCTCCATACCCGCGTGGCGAAAAACGCCGTCATCCCCTGCTCCGGTCACCGCCACGCGTACCCCGTGCGGGCCATCCGAGACAAACACAGCCACCAACGGAAAGCGCGAGGCGGCCTGCGCGAATTTCGCGTAATGCGCGCGTTTGGGCGCATCAATCCTCACTGAGGTGATGATTTCGCCCTCGTCCAACGCGGTGGTAAACAGACCCTCGAAGAAGTCATCCGCCGCGATCTCGCGCTGGTTGGTCACGATTGTACCTCCCAACCCCAACAGACCCGCCGGATAGCAAGCAGACGGATCGTTGTTGGCAAGGCTGCCGCCGATGGTGCCCATATGGCGCACTGCCGGATCACCGATTCCGCCCGCCAGATCGGCCAGCGCCGGGCAATGCTTTCGCACCGCTTCGCTCGCAGCCACTTCTGCGTGGGTTGTGGCCGCGCCGATGATCAGCGTGTCGCCGTCGGTACGCACACCCACCATACCGTCAATGCCGCGGATATCCACCAGATCGCTGGGCGCGGCCAGATGCTGTTTCATCGTGGCGAGCAGGGTCTGCCCTCCGGCCAGAACCATCGCCTCTTCGCCCGAGGAAAGAGCAGCAACCGCATCGTCGATGGAGTTTGGTTTGTGATATTTTAACGGATACATCTGTTGTCTCCTCCTTACTCTGCCGCGATGGGTTTGGACGCCGAGCGCAATGCGCGCCAGACGGCTTGGGGCGTGGCCGGCATCGCCAGATCATTGGTGCCGATCGCGTCTGTGATCGCATTGATCACCGCAGGCGGTGCGCCGATGGCCCCCGCCTCGCCACATCCTTTGACACCCAACGGATTGTTCGGACTGGGGGTTTCGTGGTGCTGTACATCAAAGAACGGCATGTCAGCAGCGCGTGGCATGGTGTAATCCATGTACGATCCCGTCAGCAGCTGTCCGTCGTCGTCATAGACCACCTGTTCCAGCATGGCCTGACCGATGCCTTGCGCGACACCGCCATGCACCTGCCCCTCGACGATCATCGGGTTGATGATCGTGCCGAAATCGTCGGCAGAGGTGAACTTGATGATTTTTGTCTCTCCGGTATCGGGATCGACCTCGACCTCGCAGATAAAGGCACCTGACGGGAACGAGAAGTTGACCGGATCGAAGAACGCGGTCTCTTTCAGCCCCGGCTCCATCCCGTCGGGCAGGTTGTGGGCCACATAGGCCGCCAGCCCGACTTCGTGCCAGGCCATCGACTTGTCGGTGCCCTTGACGCTAACGTTGCCGCCCTTGATCTCGATATCGTCCTCGCTGGCCTCTAGCGTATGCGCCGCGATCTTGCGGACCTTCGCCTCGACCTTGTCCATCGCCTTGACCACTGCGGACATACCAACCGGACCAGAGCGTGATCCATAGGTGCCCATGCCGAACTGTACCTTGTCCGTGTCGCCATGCACGATCTGCACATTTTCGACGGGAATATCGAAACGTTCTGCGACGATCTGCGCAAAAGTCGTCTCGTGCCCCTGCCCGTGGCTGTGGCTACCGGTCAGGATTTCAATAGATCCGACCGGATTTACCCGCACTTCGGCAGATTCCCATAGGCCGACGCCCGCGCCCAGCGATCCTGCCGCCTTGGACGGAGCCAGCCCGCAAGCCTCGATAAAGGTTGAGTAGCCCAGACCGCGCAGCTTGCCCCGCGATGCGGCCTCTTTGCGGCGCGCCTCGAAGCCCGCCACATCGGCCGCCTCTTGCGCCATTTCCAGTATCTTGGGGAAATCACCCGCATCATATTGCATCAATACCGGTGTCTGGTGCGGGAAGGATTGAACAAAGTTGCGTCGCCGCAGCTCTGCCGGGTCCATCCCCATTTCGCGGGCAGCAGTCTCGATCATCCGTTCCACGAGGTATGTTGCCTCGGGGCGACCGGCCCCACGATAGGCATCCACCGGGACGGTGTTGGTGTAATAGGTACGTACGTTACAATGGATGTTCTGGATGTCATACTGCCCGGACATCAACGGCGCATAAAGGTAGGTAGGCACCGAACTGGAGAAGAGCGACATATACGCGCCCAGATTGGCAATCGTGTCGATCTTGAAGCCCGTGATCTTTCCATCCGCGTCAAAACCCATCTTCGCGTGTGTCACATGATCGCGGCCATGCGCGTCCGTCAGAAACGCCTCTGACCGGTCTGATGTCCACTTGACCGATCGATTGGTTTTCATCGACGCCCAGAGGCAGGTGATTTCCTCGGGGTAGATATAGATCTTGGCCCCGAAACCGCCGCCCACGTCGGGCGCGATTACCCGCAGTTTATGTTCGGGTGCAACGTTGTAGAAGGCCGACAACACCAGACGTGCGACATGCGGGTTCTGCGACGTGGTGTAGAGCGTATAGTGTTCCTCGGCGTCGTCATAAGTGGCGATGGCGCTGCGGGGCTCCATCGGGTTGGGCGACAACCGGTTGTTGGTGATATCCAGTGTCGTGACATGCGCCGCGTCCGCGAGCCCTGCATCAGTGGCCGCCTCGTCGCCCAGTTCCCAGTCGTAAATCTGATTGCCCGGCGCGTTATCGTGAATTTGCGGCGCGCCATCCTTCATCGCGTCCAGCACATGCGCCACGACCGGCAGCTCCTCGTAATCCACTTCGACAGCCTCGGCGGCGATGCGTGCCTGCGCCTGTGTTTCGGCAATGACCACGGCCACTGCATCACCCACATATCGGACCTTCTCGGTGGCCAGTGCCGACCATGCGCCCATGTTCATCGGGCTGCCATCCTTGGACGTAATGGCCCAGCCGCAGATGATATTGCCGATGCCGTCGCCGGTCAGCTGATGCCCGTCAAGCACGTCGATCACACCCGGCATGCCCTTGGCGGCAGTGGCATCAATGCCCTTGACCGTTGCATGCGCGTGTGAGCTGCGCACAAAGGCCGCATAGGCCTGATTGTCCATTCTGTGATCGTCGGTATAGCGGCCCTTGCCAGTGGTGAACCGCTTGTCTTCCTTGCGCTTGACGCTTTTGCCAATGCCTGAACTCATGTCATGTCCTCCCTTGCGTCAATCACATCTTCGCCGCTGCGTCTTCGATGGACTTCACGATGTTGTGGTAGCCCGTGCAGCGACAGATATTGCCTTCCAGCTCGTGGCGGATCGCGTCGGATGTCAGATCTCGACCCTCGGCCTTGTAACGGTTCACCATGTCGACACCCGCCATGATCATACCGGGCGTGCAGAACCCGCATTGCAGGCCGTGATTGTCGTTGAAGGCCACTTGCATCGGATGCAATTCGCCATTGGCCAGCCCCTCGATAGTGGTGACGTCAGCGCCGTCCAGTGACACGGCCAATGCTGTGCAGGCTTTGACCACCTTGCCGTTCACGTGCACCGCGCAGGCGCCGCATTGGCTGGTATCGCATCCGATATGGGTGCCGGTCAGGCGCAACTGCTCGCGCAGGAATTCCGAAAGCAGGGTTTCATCTGGAACCTCCCTGCTGACCTCCTTGCCGTTCACCTTCATCTTTACGTTTGTCATCTGGGTCCTCCCTGGATTGGCGGGTGCCCCCGCACGCATTTTCAATGGGCCGCACAGATTATGCTTCTGGCGCGCCTGTTTGGGTCAAGTGATCGTGGAAATTGTCAAAGAACTTTGCCGCCAGTTTCTTGGCGGTCGAACTGACCAGACGGCTGCCGAGCTGCGCCAGCTTGCCGCCGACGGTAGCCTGCACGTTGTATGTCAGGATTGTCTCGTCGCCATCTTCGGTCAGATGCACATCTGCCGCCCCCTTGGCAAAGCCCGCGACACCGCCCTTGCCCTCGCCCTGAATAGTATAGCTTTCAGGTGCGTTGATGTTGACCAGCTCGACCGCGCCCGTAAAGCTGGCCTTTACCGGGCCGATCTTCTGAACGACCTTGGCCTCCATCGTGGTTTCGCTGGTTTTTTCCAATTCCTGACAACCGGGAATACAGGCTTTTAGCACTTCCGGGTCGTTTAACGCCGCCCAGACTTCGTCCCGCGGTGCCGCAATGCGGTGTTCGCCCGTCATGTCCATACGGCTGTCCTCCCCCATGTCTTACGCATTCGGATCATAGGCGGGCCAGACGTTAAGGCAATAGTTTTGAACCGTTTCCGGCGCTTATCCTCCGAGTAAGTGTTTTGATGTGCTGCGCATTGAGGCGCTCGCTCGCGAAGGACCAGAGATGGCAAAGCGCCTGATGAGGCAAATGATCTGAAGGATGCGCCGGTGTTCGCCAAAGCATCAGTTGCCAGACTTTGACCGTCGAATCGCCGCACTCAATGCCGATCGGCAAACCGGCCCCCGGAAACCCTTTCGCGTAACAAGTCCGGTCGAATTGCATCAAACTGGCGCAATTTTCGCCAAATGGTGACGAAAAATCGCATTCTTTGCGACCCTTTCATACGAAGATACCCAAGAAAACCCGACCCGGCGGGCAAAGCAAACAAGGAGAATACGCATGTCAGACGGAGTGAAGGTCGTTCGCGATGGCCATGTACTTGAGGTCACGTTGGATCGCCCCAAGGTGAACGCGATTGACGTCGCCACCAGTCAGGCGCTGGCTGCCGCCTTTCAGGAACTGCACGAGGATAAGGATTTGCGTTGTGCGATCCTGACCGGCGGCGGAGACAAGATTTTCTCGGCGGGTTGGGACCTAAAGGCTTTGAACGCAGGTGAAATGAGCCTCGATAACTGGTGGGAAGCTGACGAATACGGATTTGGCGGGTTCACTGGCCTGACCGAGAACTGGGCATTGAACAAGCCGGTGATCGCCGCGATCAACGGGCTGGCCATCGGTGGCGGGTTCGAGATGGCGCTGGGATGTGACCTGCTGATTGCGGCCGATCACGTCGAGTTCGGCCTGCCGGAAATGCCGTTGGGGATCGTGCCAGACGCAGGCGCATTGCAGCGTCTGCCGCGTCGTATCCCCCATAATATCGCAATGGAGATGTTCCTGCTGGGCCGCCGCATGAGCGCTGAGGAAGCGGCGCATTACGGGCTGGTAAACAAGGTTGTCCCGAAAGATCAGCTGATGGATGCCGCCCGCGAATGGGCAGCCAGTATCGCATGGTCTGCGCCGCTGGCGATGCAGAGTGTCAAGGAAGTGCAGCGCGCGATTGAATGCGTGCCGCTGGAAGATGCCTTTGCCAACATGCGCGGGGATGGGTTGCCGACCTACCGCAAGATGCTGAAGTCCGACGATGCCGCCGAAGGTGTCGCCGCCTTTGTCGAGAAACGCGAACCAAAGTTCAGGGGCGAATGATGGGCTATCCAGATCCACAGACCGTACGCCGCGTCACCAGCATTGGCGCAGGCCCCATCGGCGGCGGGTGGGCCGCGCATTTCCTCGCACGGGGCTACGATGTAACGGCCTATATTCACGACGATGCTGAACGTCCCGCACTGATGTCCGTGATTGAAACCGCATGGGCCAGCCTGACAGCATTGGGATTGGCAGAGGGTGCATCGCTGGATCGGCTGACAGTAACGACCGATCTGAAAGAGGCGGTTCAAGGTGCGGAATTCATTCAGGAAAGTGCGCCAGAACGACTGGACATCAAGCAGGCATTATATGCCGAGCTAGGTCGCATTCTGCCGACTGATGTGGTCATCTGCTCGTCCACATCCGGCATGACCATGACCGAGATTCAGGCCACCTGCACGACGCCAGAGCGCACCGTGATCGGGCATCCGTTCAATCCGCCCTACCTGCTACCGCTGGTCGAGATCATCGGGGGCAAGCAGACGGATCCGGATGCCGTGGCATGGGCTGCGGCGTTCTATGAGGTCGCGGGCAAAGCACCGCTGGTGATGAAAAAAGAAATCCCCGGATTCGTCGCCACCCGGCTACAAGAGGCGCTGTGGCGCGAGGCGCTGCACATGGTGGCCAATGGCGAGGCAACGCCCGAAGACATTGATACCGCGTTGATAAACGGCCCGGCCCCCCGCATGGCAGTCCAAGGACAGTGCATGGCGTTTCACGTTGCCTGCGGTGCGGGCGGCATGGCGACGAACCTTGACCAGTTCGGACCGGCGTTGAAATGGCCATGGACCCGGCTGGAGGCCCCGGAACTGACCAAGGAATTGCGTGACCGAATGGTAGACGGATGCAACGCCATTGCGGGGGATCGGCATTTCACCGAGATGGCGGCAGAACGGGATCGCAAAATCGTGGTCGTGTTGAAAGCACTGCGGGACTGAGGCGCGAATCAGGTTCAAGATATTGATTAACCGTCAAAAACCCGGTTCGGTATTGCGTCGGTAATACGTCGGTATCGCGTCGGTATCGATGTATAGAATGGCCCGGTTAACGCAGCGTGCGCCGCGAGATGTGCAGCCAGTCCCGCGATAGCTGTGCAACCTCACCGGCGCGGGCGCAACGTTTCAAGGTAGCGCGCCAGTGTGCCGGGCCAGACGGGTCCCTCGCTTTGTTCGGGCCATGCCTGCCGGTAATCACTGGGCCGTTTGCCAAAACAGTTGCGAAACGCAAAGGCGAAATGTGACAGCGAATTGAACCCTGAGGCAGCCGCGACTTCGCGTATGCCCAGATCGGTCGAAATCAGCAACACGCGCGCGTGCTGTAGCCGCATCAGTCGGCTGAACTGCACCGCGCTGCACCCCATTGCATGGTTGAACTGACGTTCCAGCTGACGTTGAGACAGACCCACACTCTTGGCAATCGCTGGTATGCTGAGCGGCTCGTCGATATGCGCCTCCATCAGTTTGATCGCCGCCCGAACCGGCGGCGACACCCCTTCCAGCCCGCGGCCCAGTGGGCGGCGCTGCGGGTCCGTATCCTCGCGCACAGGGTGGTGCATGATGTTGTCCGAAATTTCGGATATCAGGGCATTGCCATGATCGCTGCGGATCAGATCCAGCATCAGATCAAGCCCGCCGGTTGATCCGGCGCAGGTCATAATGCGACCGTCGATGGTAAACAGCTGCTCTGCCCCCTGCACGTCCGGGTAAAGCTCTTGAAACCCGGCCAAATAGGACCAGTGTACTGTGGCCCGCCGATGCGTAAGCAGCCCCGCACGCGCAAAGATATAGGGGCCCAGTTCGACCGCGCAGAGCCGCGCACCAGCGCGTTCTTGTCGGCGCAACCACGACATGAACCGGGGATTATCGTAGTGTTCTGCCCCCCAGCTGCCGACCACGATCACCAGATCCTCGCGCGCCAGTTTATCGGGCAGTTCCGCGCAGGCGACGGGCATACCGTTGCTGGCGGTGGTGGTCGCCGCCCCCACCGAACAATACTCAATCGCGTAAAGCGGATGGCGCGACAGGTAGTTTGCGATGCGCGCCGGCTCCAGCAAACTGATGAGACTCATCATGTTGAAGCGGGGCACCAAAACACAGACGATTCGTCCGGTTTGATTTGTCTGATTGATCTGGGATGCCATGGCTCACTCTGGGATTAACTGCGGCGCAGTTAGTGCGAATATTCGCCATCATACATCAAAATTCGTCGAATATTCGACATTTTCTGCGACGCACAGTCGCACACTGAGCGGGAAGAGGAAACGCGCATGAAGTTCGAAACCATCGTTACCTGTGCCGTAACAGGCGCCGGAGATACCACCGGAAAAAGCCCGCATGTCCCGGTCACACCGCGACAAATCGCTGATGCAGCAATAGAGGCGGCAAAGGCCGGTGCAGCCATTGCACACCTGCATGTCCGTGACCCCGAGACCGGTCAGGGATCACGCGATGTGGCATTATTTAAAGAGGCCGTCGATCTGGTTCGCGCCAGTGACACCGATGTGGTGATCAACCTCACCGCGGGGATGGGCGGCGATTGGGCACCGTCAGCAGACGATCCTGCGATGCCCGGCCCCGGCACCGATATGATCGGTCCAGACGCGCGGCTGGCGCATGTGCGTGAATGCATGCCCGAGATTTGTTCGCTGGATTGTGGAACGCTGAATTTCTCGGACACGGACAGTATCTATATTTCGACACCTCCGACACTGCGCCGGATGGCAAAACTGGTGCAGGAATGGGGGGTGAAGCCCGAACTGGAAGTGTTTGAGTTGGGTCATATCCGCTTTGCCAAGGCGATGGTGGAAGAGGGTCTGATCGACGCGCCGCCAATGTTCCAGCTGTGTCTGGGTATCCCGTGGGGGGCCGATCAAACAGTCGAGACAATGGCCGCCATGAAAGCGCAACTACCCGACGGTGCAAGCTGGGCCAGTTTCGGTGTGAGCCGGATGCAGATGCCGATGGCTGCCGCAGCCGTGGCACTGGGGGGCAATGTCAGAGTCGGGCTGGAGGACAACATCTATCTGGATCGCGGCGTGCTGGCCACGAACGGTCAGTTGGTCACGCGCGCAGTCGAGATCATCGAACGTATGGGCGGCCGCGCCTTGAGCCCGCAAGAGGCCCGTAACCGGCTGAATCTGCGCGGAGCAGACACATGACTCAGGCCGCATCGGGAGGCTTGACCCTGCAAGGGCTGACCAAGCGGTTCGGATCTTTTACCGCCGTGGACAATGTCGATCTGGACATCCAGCGGGGCGAATTCCTGACCCTGCTTGGTCCGTCGGGATCGGGCAAGACGACCCTGCTGATGATGATCGCCGGATTTCTGGACATCACCGAGGGCGATATCCTGCTGGATGGCGGGTCGATCCGCACCCTGCCTGCTGAGAAGCGTAATTTTGGCATGGTGTTTCAGGGCTATGCGCTGTTCCCGCATATGACTGTGCGGCAGAATATCGGCTACGCGCTGGACGTGCGTAAACGGCCCCGCGCCGAGATTGAGGCGCGGGTCGATGAAATGCTGGATCTGGTGCAGTTGACCGAGTTTGGCCACCGCAAGCCCGGCCAGCTGTCGGGCGGACAACAACAGCGGGTGGCGCTGGCACGGGCGCTGGCCTTTGCCCCGCCGGTGTTGTTGCTGGACGAGCCGTTGGGCGCGCTGGACAAGAAACTGCGCGTCGAAGTGCAGGATCAGCTCAAGGATATTCACCGCCGCGTCGGCACCACCTTTGTCTATGTCACACATGACCAGGAAGAGGCGCTATCCATGTCCGACCGCATCGTGATCATGCAGCAGGGCCAGATCGAGCAGGTGGGCACGCCGAACGAGTTGTACGAACACCCGCGCACGCGGTTTGCCGCCGGATTTCTGGGCAAGAGCAATTTTCTGTCGATGGGTGACGGCGCCTATGCCTTGCGCCCCGAGAAGATCGACATCGCGCCGACCGGGCAACTAGACAGCCACAAGCAGTTGTCGGGAACCATCCGGAGCATCACCTACTTCGGCGCGATGCAGAAGTTCATGGTCGCCGTCGAAAACCGCGATGACATCGAGGTGGACGTGGACAGCTGGCGCAACAGGCACGCGCTCAGCGTGGGACAGTCCGTCGATCTGGGCTGGGTCGATACTGCTGCGGTGAAACTGGAAGATACCTGAAGAAAGACCCCGGGCATGCGCCCTGCGCGCGCCCCACGAAAGAAGGGCTAAAACCGCCCATAACCAATAAGGAGAGACCAATATGCAAGACAAGCAATTCATGAAAGAGACGCTGGTAGAGAGCGCCCACGCCTACAAGGCAGGCCGGATGGACCGCCGCACGTTTCTGGCGCTCTGCGGCATGGCGGGTGTTGCCACCTCGTCCGTGATCGCGGGCGACGCCAAGGCCGCTGCCGATCATGTGGTGATGTGGAATTGGGGCGGGCAATCGGTGGAATGCCACGGCTCGGCGATCGGGGATGCGTTCACAGCAGAGACCGGTCTGGGCGTGAAATACGACACCTCCGGCCCGCTAGAAGGCAAGATCCGCGAGATGGTGGACAGCGGCAACGTGACGGCCGACGTAGCCGACGCGGACCTGTTCAACGCGGTTTCGCTTGGCCCCACGGGACATCTGGAGCCGATTGATTACAGCATCGTCAGCAAGGAAAAGACCCTGCCGCAATATGCGCTGGAATACGGCGTGTCGATCATCCTCTACGGCTATGCCTTCGTCTATGACACCGAAGTGTACGGAGACAATCCGCCCAAGGATTGGAAGGATTTCTTTGACACGGCCAATTTCCCCGGCACCCGCGCACTCTACAAATGGGCGAACGGATCGCTTGAAGGGGCACTGATGGCCGATGGTGTGGCCGGTGACGACCTTTATCCGCTGGACATGGAGCGGGCGCTGAACAAGGTCAAATCCATCAAGGATGACAGCATCTACTGGGGCTCCGGATCCGAGGTGCATTCGATGTGCGTCAATGGCGAAGCCTCAATGGCGATCATCTGGCAGAACCGTGGCCGCAATATCGAGACCGACACCGAAGGGCGCTACAAGCTGGTGAACAATCAGGCGATGGCCATGCCCGGCGCCTATATCGTTCCCAAGGGCAACCCGGCGGGCCGCGATGCGGTGATGAGATACATCGCCACGGCGCAGGAAGTCCCGGCGCAGTTGGAGATTCTGAACTGTCTGGGCATGACCCCCTCGAACCCTGCGGCCTTTGGCGAAATCCCCGAAGATCAACAGCCTTATGCCATCACCTCGGCCATGAATATCGACAAGATCGTCTATAACGATCCGGTCTGGTGGGGCGAGAATGGCAGCGAGGCGGTCAACGCCTTCCTTGACGCCATCAGTTAACGAACCTCTCCCATGCGGGCGGCCTCTCTTTCTGAGTTGCCCGCATACTGGCCGGAGGCCACGCGGGCCTTCGGCATTTTCCTAGCACATCGGTTAAAACATGCAGTTATTCCAGAGATATATCAGCCCCGGATGGCTCTTGGTGGCGCCGTTCGTCATCGTCGTGCTGGCGTTCTATGCTGGCCCGCTGATCAATATCCTGTGGCTGAGCGTGACCGATCCAGAGCCGGGGATTGGCAACTATCAAAAACTGTACGAAACCGACGCGTTGGGGCGCATTCTGTGGACGACATTCCGCATCTGCCTGATCACCACGTTTTTCAGCGTCGCACTGGGCTATAGCGTCGCCTACGCGATGGTGCATGCCCACCGCAAGAACCAGCATATCATGCTGACATTCCTGCTGGTCAGCTTCTGGATATCGGTTCTGGTACGCACTTTTGCGTGGCTGATGCTGCTAGGGCGCAACGGGCTGGTGAACGAGTCGATGGAGGCGATTGGCCTGATTTCCGACCCGATCCGGTTCATGCGCAACGAATTGGGAGTGTTGATCGGGATGGTGCATTACATGGTGCCCTATGCCGTGCTGCCGCTGCTGGCGAACATGCAGACATTGGACACCCGCGTGATGTCGGCCTCGCGCAATCTGGGGGCGACGGGCACACAGACCTTCTGGCGCATTTATCTGCCACTGACGATGCCGGGATTGATCGCGTCGTCGCTGCTGGTCTTCATCCTCAGCCTTGGGTTCTACGTGACGCCCGCGATCCTAGGCGGCGGCAAGGTTCTGATGGTGGCTGAATATATCTCTGTTCAACTGTTGGTCACACTCAATTGGGGCACGGCTGCGATGCTGGGCACGTTGATGTTGTTCTCTGTGCTGGCGTTGCTCTGGATCATGTCACGGTTCATGCAGCTCAGCGCGGTCTTTGGTGGCGGAGCGGCACGATGAAACCCGGATTATTTGCACGTCTGAACCGTGTCGGCGCATGGATGGCACTGCTGTTTCTGGTGCTGCCTGCCCTGATCGCGATCCCGGTATCGCTGACTCCAAAGCGGTTCTTGTCGATGCCCAAGGGCGACTATTCGCTGCGGCATTTCGAATTCCTGTTTTCCAGCCCCGAATGGCTGTCAAGTTTTGCCCAGAGCGGAATCATCGCCATCAGCACGGCCGTACTGGCCACGGCGCTGGGGACGCTGGCGGCGATTGGCCTGTGGCGCGTGACATCAAAATACAGTGAAATTGTGCGCGCCTTTCTGCTGCTGCCGCTGATCATCCCGCAAATCATTTCCGCGATGGCGTTCTACCGTCTGTTGATCCCGCTGGGTCTGTTGGACAGCTATGCGGGCCTCATTCTGGCGCATACGGTTCTGGCAGCGCCAATGGTGCTGATCACGGTCAGTGCGAGCCTGGCCAATTTCGACCCAAAGCTGGAACAGGCCAGCCGCAACATGGGGGCGCCCGCATGGATGACGATGCGGCGCGTGATCCTGCCGTCGATCCGACCCGGCGTATTTGCTGGCGCTCTCTTTGCTTTCATCCTGAGCTGGGATGAGATCGTCGTCACGCTCTTTATCTCGAAATTCAACGTCTACACCCTGCCTCGCCGGATGTGGAACGGAATCCGCGAAAACACCGATCCGACTGTGGCGGCCGCCGCCGTGGTGCTGATCGCCATAACATTGGCCGCGTTCGCAATCTCGGCCATCGTGTCGCGCCGTCGCGCGCAAACCGCTCTGAAAGAGGACTAACGCATGAATATTATGGTCAGCCATGAGAACGAGCTGCTGCTGAACACAGTCCGCGCCTTCATGGAGGAAGAGATGTTTCCGCACGAACAGATGGTCGACAAGACCGGCGAGGTGCCCAAGGATCTGGGCCGCCAGATCGAAGCGCGTGCCAAGGAGGTTGGTCTCTATGCCTGCAACCTGCCGGAGGACGTCGGCGGCGGTGGTCTGGGCCTGTCGGCAATGCACCTGATCGAGCGCGAATACGGCAAAACCAGCCATGCGTTGCACAGTTGGGCCGCGCGGCCCACGGAACTGTTGCTGGCCTGCGAGGGCGATCAGCGCGAACAATATTTGCTGCCAGCCGTGCGCGGCGAGAAACGCGAGCTTTTCGGTCTGACCGAACCCGAGGCCGGATCGGACGTGATGGGCATGAAGACCAACGCCCGGCGCGACGGCGATGACTGGATTCTGAACGGAACCAAGCACTTCATCTCTGGTCCGTGCATGCCGGATTTCGCCATCGTCTTTGCCGCGACGGGTGTGGATGAAAGCCCGCGTGGCAGCCGCAAGCGTGTCACCGCCTTTCTGGTCGATATCGGCGCGCCGGGGTTCGAGTGCCGCGAAGGCAACCGCTGTGTCAGCTACCGTGGTTACCGCAATTATCAACTGACCTTCGACAATGTCCGCCTTGGCCCCGGTCAGGTGCTGGGCGAAGAGGGGCGCGGGCTGGAGTTGGCCGGTCAATGGCTGGGCATGGGACGCATCTGGGTCGGTGCAAGTTGTTGTGGCAAAGCAGAGCGCATTCTGGGACTGGCAACCGAATGGGCGGCAAGCCGTCGTCAGTTTGGCCAGCCGATCGGGCGGTTTCAGGCGACCGGGTTCCGGCTGGCGGATGGCGCGATGGGGCTGCGTGCGGCGGACCTGCTGGTGGCCGATGCCGTGGCCCGCGCAGAGCGCGGCGCGATGGAGGATGCCGATGCGGCCATGGTCAAAGTCTATTGTTCCGAAATGCTGAACCGGATCGCTGATGACACAGTGCAGATTTATGGCGGCATGGGCCTGATGGAGGAACTGCCGATCGAGCGTCTGTGGCGTGACAGTCGGCTGGAACGCATCTGGGACGGCACGTCAGAGATCCAGCGCCACATCATCACCCGGTCGATCCTGCGCCCGCTGGGGGCCTGACCATCCATGACCACGTCCATGACTCCGGCCAAGCGGCAGAATTTCGAGCGGCTTCTTAATCCGCGCCATATTGCCTTTATCGGCGGGGCAGATGCCGCCGTAGGCATCACCGAGGCACGCCGCGCCGGATATACGGGGCAGATGTGGGTGGTAAACCCACGGCGCGCACAGATCGCCGGGCTGCCCTGTCTGCCAGACATTGCCGCGCTGCCAGAGCCCCCAGACGCGGTGTTTCTGGCCATTCCGGCGGCGTTGGTGCCCGCAGCAGTGGCGGACCTGTCCGCAATGGGGGCAGGTGGCATCGTGTGCTATTCTGCCGGGTTCGCAGAAGCGCATGATGAGGGTCGAGCGCTGGAGCAGGCGCTGAAAGACGCGCTGGGTGACATGGTGCTGATCGGGCCAAATTGTTACGGGCTGATCAACTATGTCGGCAAATCTGCGCTCTGGCCCTTTGCCCATGGTGGCACCTGCCCCGGCTACGGTGCCGCCATCATCACGCAATCGGGCATGTTTTCATCCGACATCACGATGAGCCAACGATCCCTGCCTGTGGCCTATATGGCATCGGCGGGAAATCAGGCCGATCTGGGCATGGCCGAGTTTATCGACCTGTTATGCGAACGCGAAGAAGTGCGCGCCATCGGGCTGCATATCGAGGGGCTGCGCAATGTACCTGCGTTTGAGCGCGCCGCGCTCAAGGCGATCCGCGCGGGCACGCCCATTGTGGCGCTGAAAACCGGCAGTTCCGCGATTGGCGAAAGCCTGACACTGAGTCACACAGGATCATTGGCCGGATCAAACGCGCATTACACGGCCCTGTTTGAACGGACTGGTGTGATCCCGGTCACCAATCCCGCGCAATTTCTGGAAACCCTGAAATACCTCTGTGTCGCAGGTGCGCCCGAGGGCACAGATGTACTGGGGTTCACCTGTTCGGGTGGCGGTGCCACGATGCTGGCCGATCACAGCGAGACAATTGGCCTGCGCTACCCCACCCCGGACGCGGCTGCAAAAGCTGCGCTAGTGCCGTTGCTTCCGCCTATCGCCACAGTGTCGAACCCGTTGGACTACACGACGCCGATCTGGGGCCAGCAGGACAAGACGGAACCGGTGTTCGACGCCGCCTTCGCACATATTCCGGTGCATGCGGCTGTGCTGGTACAGGATTATCCGGCCCCCGATCTGGACGAATCCAAGCAACTATACCTCAATGACGGGGCGGCCTTTGCCGATGCGGCCCGGCGCGCTGGTCTGCCTGCCGCGATCTGCGCCACGATCCCCGAAAACATCGGCCAAGAGGTGCGTGATCACTACGTGGCGCGCGGCGTTGCCCCGATGCAGGGGATACACGAGACGCTGAACGCCATTCGAGGCGCGTCATGGTGGCGCAGACGACAACACGAGATACTGTCCGCTGCGCAAAAGCCCCTCGTCCCCGGGCGGCCCATCGGACCGATCACGCTGCTAAACGAGGCCGAAGGCAAGGCACGGTTGGCCACAGCAGGGATCGCCGTGCCCAAAGGACAACAGACAAACAGCGCAGGGTTGCTGAGCGCCGCGACCGAAACCGGCTATCCGGTTGTGCTCAAGATGATGGGACCGGCATTGGCGCATAAGTCCGATGCGGGGGCTGTCGCCGTCGGCATAGCAGATGCCAGTGCGTTGACATTGGCAGCACAGGAAATGCGGGCCGCCGTCGCACGCTATGCATCAGAGGCCGTGACAGACGATTTTCTGGTCGAGCGCATGGCCGCCCCACCGCTGGCGGAACTGGTGGTCGGCATCCGTCGCGATCCACAATTCGGACTGGCGATGACACTGGGCAGCGGCGGCATACTGGTCGAGCTGATCGGCGATACGGTGTCATTGTTGCTGCCTGCGCAACCGGCGGACATTCACAGGGCACTGGATCAATTGCGGGTCGCAAAATTGCTGAACGGATTTCGCGGCAAACCGGCGGCTGATCGCGCGGCATTGGTCGGCGCACTGTCACAATTGGCGGAATACGCCATCGCGCAGGAAGCGCAGATTGTCGAGATCGAGATCAATCCGCTGTTTGTGTATGAGCGTGACGTCGTGGCGGTGGATGTGCTCATGCAGGTTGAATCCGCGTGAACGGCCAGCGCATCCCCAATCCCGATCTGGCCGTCGGTGCGGGCAACAAACAACGCTGGAACCAGCCAGAGTTCCGCCGTCACGGGTTCCATAACGTGTATCGCCTGTTTCGTCGTGCCTACATGGTGCGGGCGCGGGCGCAATTGATGCTGAAGCCTGACGAATGCCGCGCGCTGGCAGCATTACCCGAAGTGGCGACGTTGACTACGCGGCCGGAATTTTCGGCATTGGTCTGTGCCCAAGGCGATACGGTGGTCATGTCGCGATACGCGGCAGATTTCGCCCCCGACCAACCGCATTCGATGCAGTCGGTGAGCAAGCTGATGATCCACCTGATTGCAGGCCGAATGATCGCCGAGGGGTTGCTGGATCCGGCCAAGCCGGTCGAGGCCTATATCCCAGACATCGGAACAGGCTATCGCGGCGCGCGGGTTCAGGACGTGCTGGACATGAACGTGATCAATGATTTTTCCGAGGATTACGCCGATCCGCATGCCAGCTGCTATACCGAAGAGATCGCTCTGGGCTGGCGACTGCCACCCGAGGGCGCGCCGGAGACCGGGATGGGTGAATTCGTGCGCTCAGTCGGCGGCGACGACCTGACGAACCACGCATCGGCGATCAACTATTGCTCTGCCAACACTGACCTGTTGACCCTGATCTGCGATCATCTGCGGCCCGGCGGATTGCCGGCCGAAATCGACGCGATTGCCGAGGCGGCGGGAATTGCAGGCGCGCTGCATATCAGCCTCAGCCCTGATGGGTTACCAGCGTTTTCTGGCGGGGGCTGTATGACTGCCACCGACTTGGCGCGGTTCGGCCTGTTATTGGCGCGGATCGCGGGCCCAGCCCCCTGCCCCGGCTGGAACCAGACATTCACCCAAGCGGTCCTGACCCGCGAGGCCAAGACCCTGTCATCGCCGCGCGACCGTGTGCGCTATGCCAACCAGATGATGACCAACGGGCGATGGATTGGGCATGCGGGGTATGGCGGGCAGTTCCTGATGGTGGACACGGTTACCGGGCTGTCCTGTGCCTATTTCAGTGTGCTGGAGAATGAAGCCGGATATTGTGATGATTACATGGCGGAAACCATCGCCTGTCTGGAGGCCGTGCTGACGGAATACGCGCGTCAGGACTAGACGTGCAGGCCACATCACGCCATTGAAGACGTGCAACACAAGGGCCGAGCCGATGGAAATCTTACGTCACACCGACCTGATCGACGTCCCGTGGAAAAACGGCGGAGGTATCACCAGAGAGATCGCCACGGCAACGTTGGGATCACGAACCGCATGGCGTTTGAGCCGGGCAGATGTGGCGCAGGATGGCCCATTTTCGGATTTTTCGGGCGTGGTGCGGATTCTGACCGTTGTCTCGGGCGGCGGTGTCGATCTGGAGCACGCGACTGGTGTGCTGAACGCGTCGCTTTGGTCCCCGGTGCGCTTTGACGGTGCGCTGAAGGTGTTTGCCCGTCTCACCGATGGCCCGTTGACTGACCTCAACCTGATGTTCGATCCGTCAATCTGTGATGGCGAGGTGATCGTGCATCGCGGACCATGTGAGCCTGCGGTGTCGGCTGCCAGCGCGGGAATGATCGCGTTTCACGGGTTGGCCGGGACGCCGGTGATTGACGGCGTATCCCTGTCGCCCGGTGATACCATTTTTGCAGGCAATAGTGCTGCATCGCCAACCCTGAAGGACGGCGACGCGATGCTGGAAATTCGCCTGCACTATCTGGATCAGAGCGCCGCCATCAAGCTGGCCATCGCGGCGCGGTAATCGGCCACGATCCGGTCACGCGCAATATGCCGTCCGTCGCGAACAGCGTGTCGTCCCGCCGACCATAGATCGGTCACGACGTTGTCGCTGGCGGCGAAACACAGACCATCGAGCAGCTGATCGGACCGCAGCGCGCAGAGTGCGGGATCGGTGCCGTCAATTGCCACCAGATCGGCAAGTTGCCCCACGGCGATCTGTCCGGTGCCTCGGCCCAGCGCCTGCGCACCGCCCTGTGCGGCGCGGGTATAAAGCGTTTCGCCGACCGATCCTTCGCCAACTACCATCACGTTGCGGGCGATGTCGCGCAGACGTTGGGAATATTCCAGCGTGCGCAATTCCTCTGTCAGGGAGATCCGCACGTTTGAATCTGATCCCAGCCCGAATTGCCCCCCGGCGTCCAGATAGGCGGGGCCGTTGAAGGGGCCATCGCCCAGATTGGCCTCGGTAATCGGGCACAGCCCTGCAACGGCACCGGAATGCGCCATGTTGCGCGTTTCGGCGTCAGTCATGTGGGTGGCGTGAATCAGACACCAGTCGGCACCGACGGGGGCATTGCCGAGCAGCCATTCGACCGGGCGCGCACCCAGCCACGCCTGTATATCCTCAACTTCCTTAGGTTGTTCCGCGATGTGGATGTGGATCGGCCCGGCGTCATGTGCAGCCAAGACCGCACGCAAATCACCTGGCGATGTGGCGCGCAGCGAGTGCGGCGCGATGCCCACGGTACAATCGGGCGGCAACTGACCCACGGCGACGCGTGCGCGATCCACCAGATCGGCAAAACGGTCAACCGGGTTGCCGAACCGCGCCTGCCCGGACTGCAGCGCCACCTGCCCTGCCCCGCCATAGGTATAAAGCACCGGCAGATGTGTCAGGCCGATCTCGGTTCGGGCGGCGGCGGCGGCGATACGCGCCGACAACTCTCCCAGATCATCATAGGGCGTGCCGCCGGGTTGATGGTGCAGGTAATGAAACTCGCCGACGCTGGCATATCCTGCCTCCTGCATTTCGAGAAACACCAGTGCAGCGATCGCTTCGATCTGATCAGGTGTCAACGTCTCGGTAAAGCGGTACATCAGGTCGCGCCATGTCCAGAAGCTGTCTTTGCCCGCCATGCGGTATTCGGTCATGCCAGCCATCGCGCGCTGAAAGCTGTGGCTGTGCAGGTTGGCCAGCGCAGGCAGTAGCGTATCCACAGTGACATCGCCCGGCGTGGCGGTCGTACCTGTGTCGATTTCAGTCACCTTGCCGCCCGCTGCGGACAGACGTACATTGTCGGTCCATCCTGTCGGCAATAATGCGCGCTTTGCAAAGATCATCTGACGTTCCTTCGTGTTTTTATGTATAGACATATTTCATATTAATTCGTACTAGAAAAGAGAAATCGACATCCCCGGAGACTCGCGATGACCGACAATACCCAAGTTTACACTGACCTGACTGTGGCAACGATGGAGGTATCGGACACAGCCTATGGTCTGATCGAGGATGCGGCAATTGTGGTGTCAAAAGGCAAGGTTGCATGGACCGGACCCAAAGCCGATCTGCCGCAGGACTATAGCGCACAGACGCAGATATCGCTGGGCGGGCGACTGGTGACGCCCGGGCTGATTGATTGCCACACGCACATCGTCCACGGCGGCGACCGCGCTGTGGAATTCGAGATGCGCCTGAATGGTGCCAGCTACGAAGAAGTCGCACGCGCCGGCGGCGGGATCGTGTCGACCGTGACGGCGACCCGTGCCGCAACAGAGGAGGCGCTGATCGCCAGCGCCCTGCCCCGTGTCGATGCGATGCTGGCCGAGGGAACCTGCGTGCTGGAGATCAAATCGGGCTACGGGCTAGATCAGGACACCGAGCTGCGCATGCTGCGCGCCGCGCGCGCCATTGCGCAGACCCGCCCGGTCCGGGTCACGACCAGCTTTTTAGGTGCGCATGCGGTGCCCGCGGAATTCACCGGCGGGGCCGATGCCTATATCGACACGGTCTGCATTCCCGCCCTGCGTGCCGCCCATGCCGAAGGGCTGGTGGATGCGGTCGACGGCTTCTGCGAGGGCATCGCGTTCCAGCCCGAACAGATCGCCCGCGTGTTTGACGTGGCGCGCGAGCTGGGCCTGCCGGTGAAACTGCATGCCGAGCAACTGAGTAATCTGGGCGGTGCCAAGCTGGCCGCCAGCTATGGCGCGATGTCCGCCGATCATATCGAGTATCTGGACGAGGACGGCGTGGCCGCCATGGCCGAGGCTGGTACCGTTGCGGTCGTGCTGCCCGGTGCGTTCTATACCCTGCGCGAGACACAGATGCCGCCCATAGCCGCGCTGCGCAAACACGGCGTGCCGATGGCACTGGCAACCGATTGCAACCCCGGATCATCGCCGATGACCTCACTGCTGCTAACGATGAACATGGCCTGCACCCTGTTCCGCATGACGCCAGAAGAGGCGCTGGCAGGCGTCACCCGTCATGCTGCTGCTGCGCTGCGGCTTGACGATTGTGGGCGGGTCGCGACAGATTTGCGCGCAGATCTGGCCGTGTGGAACGTCAGCCACCCCGCCGAACTGGCGTATCGAATCGGCTTTAACCCCCTGCATTCCCGCATTTTCGGAGGCCAATCGTGACCACTCTCACCCTCACCCCCGGTGCCGTAACCCTGAAAGATCTGGCACAAATCTACTGGCAAGAGGCGTCGGTGCGACTTGATCCGGCCTGTCACGGCGCGATCCAGCTGGCCCATGACCGTATTGCCAAGGCCGTCGCAGGCAGCGATGCCGTCTACGGTGTGAACACCGGGTTCGGCAAGCTGGCCAGCGTCAAGATCGCGGCCGAAGATACCGCGACACTGCAACGCAATCTGATCCTGTCGCATTGCTGCGGTGTCGGCCCGGCGATTTCGCGCCGTCATGCGCGCCTGCTGATGGCACTGAAACTGCTCAGTCTTGGGCGCGGCGCATCCGGTGTACGGCTGGAACTGGTGCATCTGCTGGAAGGCATGCTGGACCAGGGCGTGACGCCGGTGATCCCGGCCCAAGGGTCAGTCGGCGCGTCGGGCGATCTGGCGCCGCTGGCGCATATGGCTGCCGTGATGATGGGCGAGGCGCAGGCCGAATTTGGCGGCAAGGTGATGCCGGGCGGCGATGCGCTGGCAGCGGCGGGCCTGACGCCAGTGGAACTGGGCCCCAAAGAGGGGCTAGCATTGATCAACGGGACGCAGTTTTCCACTGCTTTCGCGCTGGCGGGGTTGTTTGGGGCATGGCAGGCGGCGCATTCGGCGCTGGTGACATCGGCGCTGAGCACGGACGCGATCATGGGCTCGACCGCCCCGTTGCAGCCTGAAATCCACGCCCTGCGTGGTCATGCAGGCCAGATTGAGGCGGGTGCCACCATG
This sequence comes from Pseudohalocynthiibacter aestuariivivens, assembly GCF_011040495.1. Lineage (GTDB taxonomy): Bacteria > Pseudomonadota > Alphaproteobacteria > Rhodobacterales > Rhodobacteraceae > Roseovarius > Roseovarius pelagicus. The sequence continues at coordinate 1,161,356 of NZ_CP049037.1, forward strand.
CGCGCGCTGCTGGATGGTTCGGAAATCCGAGAGAGCCATGTCGTCGACGATGCCCGCGTGCAGGATCCCTATTGCATCCGGTGTCAGCCACAGGTGACAGGTGCCGCGATGGACGTGCTGCGCATGGCCGCACGCACACTGGAGGTCGAAGCGAACGCCGCCACCGACAACCCGCTGGTTCTGGTGGGGGCCGATCTGATCGTCTCGGGGGGCAATTTTCACGCCGAGCCAGTGGGCTTTGCCGCTGACATGATTGCGCTGGCGATTGCCGAGATTGGCGCGATCGCCCAGCGCCGCGTGGCATTGATCGTCGATCCGGTACTCAGCTTTAACCTGCCGCCATTCCTGACGCCCAATCCGGGGCTGAATTCGGGCTATATGATCGCCGAGGTCACAACCGCCGCATTGATGAGCGAAAACAAGCATCTGGCCAACCCTTGCGTCACCGACAGCACGCCCACCTCGGCCAATCAGGAGGACCATGTCAGCATGGCGGCGCATGGCGCGCGACGATTGGGGCAAATGGTCGAAAATCTGGAACGCATCCTGGGGGTCGAGCTGCTGTGTGCTGCGCAAGGGATCGAGTTTCGTGCGCCTCTGACCACCAGCGCCGCGTTGCAGCGTGTCGTCGCGCGCGTCCGCGAGGACGTGGCGACATTGGGCGAGGATCGCTATCTGGCCCCGGATCTCGAACGCGCAGCCAACATCATCGCCAATGGCGACATTGCCGCCGCCACCGCCATCCCTATGCCGGAGATCACAACATGAACGCCGTAGAAATCCATCAGGGCGACAGCCCCATCGTCCTAGGCCTGCCACATACGGGTACACATATCCCCGACGTGGTCGCCGCCAAGCTGAACCAGCGCGGCAAGGGGATGGACGATACCGACTGGCATATTCACGACCTGTATGACGGGTTGTTAGAGGGTGCGACGACCGTGCGCGCGACGTTCCACCGATATGTCATTGATGCCAATCGCGACCCATCCGGCGCGTCGCTATATCCGGGGCAGAACACGACTGGACTGGTGCCGCTGACAGATTTCGACGGCAATGATATCTGGGATAACCCGCCCAGTGATGACGAAATCGAGCAGCGCCGCCTGACGTTCCACGCGCCATATCACGCTGCTCTGGAGGCCGAACTGGCCCGTGTTCGCGATATTCATGGCGTCGCAATATTGTACGATTGCCACTCTATTAGGTCACTTATCCCCTATTTATTTGATGGAGAATTGCCAGATTTCAACATTGGGACCAATTTGGGAACGACATGTGATCCGACCATTAAATCCGCTGTTGCGCAGATTTGCGCGGACGCGGATGGCTATACGTCGGTGATCAACGGACGGTTCAAAGGGGGCTGGACCACCCGTCACTATGGACAGCCCGACACTCGCATCCACGCGATCCAGATGGAACTGGCGCAATCCACCTATCTGACGGACGAGGCGGCACCTTGGGCCTATGACGCGGACAAAACGGCGCGGCTACGGCCAATTCTATCCAATATACTGACAACTCTGGCCGATCTGGCCCCGACCCTAGGAGGCAACACATGAGCGACCCCCGCAAGAACACCCGCGACGTCTATCCCGCGACCGGGACCGAGATCACCGCGAAAAGCTGGCTGACCGAAGCGCCGATGCGGATGCTGATGAACAACCTGCACCCGGACGTGGCCGAGAACCCGCATGAATTGGTGGTTTACGGCGGTATTGGCCGTGCGGCGCGCACATGGGCTGACTTTGATACCATCGTGGCCAGCCTGCGCGAACTGGACGAAGATCAAACGCTACTGGTGCAGTCGGGCAAGCCCGTGGGCGTGTTCCAGACCCACAAGGACGCGCCGCGCGTGCTTATCGCGAACTCGAACCTTGTGCCGCATTGGGCCAATTGGGACCACTTCAACGAGTTGGACAAGAAAGGTCTGGCGATGTACGGTCAGATGACCGCCGGATCGTGGATTTACATTGGTTCTCAAGGGATTGTGCAGGGAACTTATGAGACTTTTGTCGAGGCCGGACGCCAGCATTATGATGGTGATCTGACGGGTAAGTGGATTCTGACCGGCGGCTTGGGTGGCATGGGCGGCGCGCAGCCGCTGGCCGCTGTGATGGCCGGGGCGTGCTGTCTGGCTGTCGAGTGTAATCCTGACAGCATCGATTTCCGCCTGCGTACGCGCTACGTCGACGAAAAGACTGACGATCTGGACGAAGCACTGGCGATGATCGACCGCTGGACCAAGGCGGGTGAGGCGAAATCCGTGGCGCTGCTGGGTAACGCGGCAGATATTTACCCCGAACTGGTCCGGCGCGGCGTGCGCCCGGATATCGTCACCGATCAGACATCGGCCCATGATCCGGTCAATGGCTATCTGCCGCAGGGCTGGACCATGGGCGAGTGGCGCCAGAAACGCGAAAGCGATCCCAAGGCGGTGGAAAAGGCCGCGCGCGCATCCATGATGGTGCAGGTCAAGGCGATGGTAGATTTCCACGCTGCGGGCATCCCCACCGTGGATTATGGCAACAATATCCGTCAGATGGCACTGGAAGAGGGGCTGGAGAACGCATTCGATTTCCCCGGCTTCGTGCCCGCCTATATCCGCCCGCTGTTCTGCCGGGGGATCGGGCCGTTCCGCTGGGCCGCCCTGTCCGGCGATCCCGAGGACATCTATAAAACAGACGCAAAGGTGAAGGAAATCCTGTCCGATGACAGCCATCTGCACAATTGGCTGGACATGGCGCGCGAACGGATCGCGTTTCAGGGCCTTCCCGCGCGTATCTGCTGGGTCGGTCTGGGCGTACGGCACAAGCTGGGCCTCGCATTTAACGAAATGGTCCGCACTGGCGAATTGTCAGCCCCCATCGTCATCGGCCGCGACCATCTGGACAGCGGGTCGGTCGCGTCGCCCAACCGCGAGACCGAGGCGATGAAGGACGGCAGCGACGCCGTGTCCGATTGGCCGTTGCTGAATGCGCTGCTGAACACGGCATCAGGGGCAACATGGGTATCGCTGCACCACGGCGGTGGGGTTGGCATGGGGTTCAGCCAGCATTCCGGCATGGTGATCTGCTGCGACGGAACCGAGGATGCCGACCGTCGTATCGCGCGGGTGCTGTGGAACGATCCGGCCACCGGCGTCATGCGTCACGCCGATGCGGGCTATGACATCGCATTGGATTGCGCGCGTGAAAATGGCCTGAACCTGCCCGGTATACTGTAAAATAGGTTGTGCCGCCGCTGATCCGGGTGGCGGCACATCGACAGGTTATCTAGTGCCGCGCCTAATACCGCGTCGTCAGGCGATGACCCGGCCGATAAGTGAGCCGGACATAGGTCAGCGCCTGCCCCTCCCACCATGTTGACCGTTCTACAGTGAACACCGGATCGCCGATACCGCTGCTAAGGTATTCGGCGGTGGTTTTGTCCGCGAGGGCCGCGGAAAAGCTGATTTCGGCATCGGAAAAGGGGATGGTGGACACCAGCCACTCGTTCGGGCCGGTATCGCGGAAATCTGCGGTTTCGGCCTGAGGCAACGCCGCGAGATTGATCCAGCGATCCTCGTGCTGATAGGGATCGCCGTCGGCGTAGTGCATGCAGATCAGATGTAGTGCCTGCCCCTTTGCACTGAGTTTCAGTCGCGCGCGCAACCAATCCGGCACATCCTCGACCACCTGACTGACCAGAGAATAGCGATATTCTGCGCCTTTCTCCTCGATCTCGCCGCGCACAACGGGAATGTCGAAACGTGCCTGCCGGATCGGTGCCATGCGCACCCGCGTTCCCGCCTTGCGCCGCCGCTCGATAAGACCTTCATCGGCCAATTCGCGCATGGCACGATTAACCGTCGCCCGCGCGCAGCCATAGATCTCGGCCAGTTCCACCTCGTTCGGTATCAGGCTGCCCGGCTTCCATTCGCCCTTGGTTATCTTTGACAGAATGTCGGATTTCACATCCCGGTAGGTGGACTTCATTGCTGCGCGCTCCTCTATGGGATTAACGCTATTCATAATGCTAAATACACTAGATGTATATATGGCAGCAGCTCAGGGGCCAAAGCCGATGCCGACCACTGCCGGGATCACGCCAGTACGGCACACTTTTCTGTCGCCCATGAATATCAGCTTAGTTTTCAAAATTTTACAGAAAGTTCTACTTGCGCGAAAACCGTGGTCACTAATTGTCCCCGACCCTATAGTTGATGCAAATATCCCCCAAAAGAGTGTGATCAATGGCTCCAAAATACTTTGCGCCGACGGGCGGGCATCCCGGACAGGAACAGCTGTTAACCGACCGCGCCATGTTCACCGAAAGCTATGCTGTCATCCCGAAAGGGACTATGCGCGACATCACCACCAGCGCGCTGCCGTTCTGGGAGGGAACGCGATTATGGGTGTTATCACGCCCTTTGAGCGGCTTTGCCGAGACATTTTCGCAATACATCATGGACGTCGCGCCGGGCGGCGGGTCGGATCGCCCCGAAACCGATCCGGCGGCCGAGGGTGTTCTGTTTATCGTCGAAGGTACGGCTACGTTGGCTGTGGACGGTGCCACACATGAGATGACGCCGGGCGGTTATGCCTATCTGCCGCCCGGTGCTGTTTGGACGCTACGCAACAACGGCGATGCAATGCTACGCTTTCACTGGATCAGAAAGGCATATGAGGCAGTCGAGGGACTGCCGCTGCCAGAGGTGATCATCACCAACGAGACAGAAATTGCCCCCACAGAGATGCCCGGCACAGACGGCAAATGGGCGACAACACGCTTTGTCGATCCCGCCGATCTGCGTCACGACATGCATGTGACCATCGTCACATTCCAGCCCGGCGCGGTGATCCCGTTTGCGGAAACGCATGTGATGGAACACGGGCTGTATGTGCTGGAGGGCAAGGCGGTTTATCGGCTGAATCAGGATTGGGTCGAGGTAGAAGCAGGCGATTACATGTGGTTGCGCGCATTTTGCCCGCAGGCCTGTTATGCAGGCGGACCGGGCAAGTTTCGGTATCTGCTCTATAAGGACGTGAACCGGCACATGCCGCTACGGCCCCACATCGGCTGAGCAGCGCCTCGAACAATCTAGTCCCCACCGCCCATCGCTTCGGTCAGATCGTCGGCAGCATCGACGACCGCCTGACCCAGTGCCGTGACCTGCTCGATCCCGATACGCGATGTCGGACCAGAGACAGAAATGCCCGCGATCGCCTCGTTATGGAAATCAAAGACCGGTGCTGCCACACACCGCATGCCGACGTTGCGTTCCTGATCGTCGACCGCATAATTGCGCGCACGGATGGCCCTCAGATCTGCGGTAAGTGCATCCGGGTCGGCGAGGGTGGAATCGGTGAACCGTTCCAGCGGCGCATTGTTCAGGAATTTCTCGAGGCGGCGATCATCCATCTCCGCCAACAGTGCCTTGCCAATGCCTGAGGCATGCATGGGTGTCAGCGTGCCGGGAGGAAAAAATGCGCGGATGCTGGCGTAGGTTTCGACCTGACTCACAAAGAGGACATGACCGTTCTGCTCGATTCCCAGATTGGCGGTTTCTCCGGTTTGCTCCATCAAAGCGCGCAAGATAGGACGCGCGCGATCAACGAGGCTGGTACGACGCAGATATCGCGAGCCGATGATAAAGGCGCGAGGGCCGATATACCAAGTCTGATCCGACATGTCGCACTGGACCACGCCGAGACCTTCGTAGGTGACGAGAATGCGGTAGACCGTGGCGGGGGCTTCGTCCAAATCGTTGGCCAGCGCCGTCAAAGTCTTGCCCTGCGCCTCGCTCAGAAACTCCAGCACACGCATGGCGCGCTCTAGCGTTTTGTTCGTATTCTGCGCCGTTTTGTCATGCCAGTCACGCGGGCGGCCGCGCGCGCGTCTGCGCCCCGCATCGGCATTTTCATGTGCTGTCATCGCCGCCACCTCCGAGAATGTGAAAATTGATTTCACTATATGAAAAACATAACATGCTGACAATTATCATTTTTATCTGATTTGTGATCTTTGAAAAATGATTTCAAAAAAATATCATCATCAACCCAAGCGATTTACAACGGGATCGACGGTCAAGGATCACAGAACAACAGGAGATCAAGATGAGCTTTCAGAACCCCGTATTCATCCCCGGCCCAACCAATATGCCCGAGGCACTACGCAAGGCCTGCGATATGGCGACCATCGACCACCGGTCGCCGGTTTTCGGCAAAATCCTGCATCCCTGTCTGGAGGGCGTACGGCAGGTTCTGAAGTCGGATAGCGCCAGGATATTCATCTTTCCGTCCACGGGCACCGGCGGCTGGGAAACCGCCCTCTCTAATACGCTGAGTCGTGGCGACACCGTACTGGCGGCACGTAACGGCATGTTCAGCCATCGCTGGATCGACATGTGCCAGCGGCATGGGTTGACGGTTCAAGTGGTCGAGACACCGTGGGGACAGGGTATTCCGGCTGACCAATATGAGGACATTCTGCGTGCGGATACCACGCATCAGATCAAGGTGGTTCTGGCCACGCACAACGAGACGGCCACTGGTGTGAAATCCGACATCGCAGCCGTGCGGCGTGCGCTGGATGCTGCCGGTCACCCGGCGCTGCTCTTCGTGGATGGCGTTAGTTCTATCGGGTCGATGGTTTTTCGGTTTGACGAATGGGGTGTGGACGTTGCCGTGACGGGCAGTCAGAAGGGTTTCATGCTGCCTGCGGGTCTGGCTATCGTTGGGTTCTCGGAAAAGGCGATCGCGGCGGCAAAGGATGCCAATTTATCGCGTACTTTCTTTGATATCAATGATATGCAAGCCGGATATAATGCGAACGCGTTCCCCTATACACCGCCTGTGGGCCTGATGAACGGGCTGAAGCTGTCGTTGGAAATGCTGCTGGAAGAAGGGCTGGAAAACGTTTTTGCCCGACACACACGGATCGCAGAGGGCGTGCGCGCCGCCGTGGACGCATGGGGGTTGGATCTGTGCGCCGCCACCCCGGATCTATACTCTGACTCCGTCAGTGCCATCCGCACACCAGATGGGTTCAATGCCACCGATATCGTGACCCACGCCGCCGACACCTACGGCGTTGCCTTTGGCGTTGGACTGGGCGAGGTCGCGGGCAAGGTTTTCCGCATCGGGCATCTGGGCAGCCTGACTGACGTGATGATGCTCAGCGGATTGGCCACCGCCGAGATGTGCATGGTCGATCTGGGGCTGAATATCAGGCTGGGATCCGGCGTCGCCGCCGCGCAGGAACGTTACCGGGCGAATGGGATCGCGGCCCAGAGGTATGCCGCATGATGCCGGGGCGATGACCCGCCGGGCATAGCACTAGGGCTGAAGGCCGAGAACTATTCGTCCAACGACGGGGGATCGCACGGCAATATCAACCATCACTCCACCGTGTTCCGGTTTGACCGGGACACGGGTCGCCATCGTCGACAGCACACATCAGCGCGGGTATCAGACGATGAAATCACCCTGTTTGACGGTACGAATCTCGGATCACAATATCTGGCCATGACTGCGCATGTGGACGCCCATTCGACTGAAAATGGCGCGGAAATATAAGTGAATTTATAATTATTTTCAGCATTATATAAGGTCAAAGTAATTCTTTAGATTAATCCTTGAGCCGTGGATGCGGTCGCATGAAAAACAGCTGCTTGCTTTCCTGTGAGGTTGCCTACCCTCGGACCCGCGGTTAGCGCACGCGTGCGTCCAAGCAGGCCGGGCAGACATCCCAAATGCCACGCGACACGGAAAACTGACGCACAGGTCCAAAACGGCACTCGCCAGCACAGATTTTCGGGCTAGACAGGACCAACACCGCAAATAACGGGAGTACATGATGATGGTGGGCTTGTCGCTGCTCTATGTCGGGGCTGTTCTGTTCCTGAACGGCCTGTGGCAATGCGGCAGGATCGCGAGCCGCGAAATCATCGTGATCAATCTGGTGGTGGCGGGCATCTCGTTTCTGGTCGCGCTCCATTCCGCCGTTCTGGCGGACAGTCTGGAGGGTGTGCGCCTCGCTGCGATGACGCTGCTCTTTGCGATCACCTATCTGTGGGTCGCGTATAACCAGATTTATGATTGCGACGAGCGCGGGCTGGGGTGGTTCAGCCTGTTTGTCGCCATCACCGTCATTCCAATGGCCGTGACCGGGCTGGCCACAGCGCAGGTGGCGATGGATGTCTGGCTGGCGCTGTCATGGGCGGCGTGGTCGGTGCTGTGGTTTCTCACATTCCTGCGGCATGTGGCAGGCTGGCCGATCAAGCGCATGGCCGGGATCGTGACCTCGTGGATCGGCGTCACGACGGGCTGGGCACCGGGGCTGGCACTGCTTTACGGGTTTTGATGCGGCTGCCCTGAACCATCATCGCCTCTTGTTATTCCTCGATTATATACGGCGTGTCGAACCAATATTCCTCAAGGTTCGCGCCATCGCCGATCCGGTCGATCACGGCAAATAGTCCCGGCGCACAGAGCGGGGCCAGCACGCCGTGCCATGTGCCACGATGAAAATTGATCGCCTGCCCCGGCGCGGTCATGAAAGCGCGGGGGTTTTGCGGCACGCCGTCCGCGTCCGTGGCGACGACGACGAGGAAGGGATCAAACGACATCGGCACAAAAGCCTGACTGCCTTCGGGGTGCCGCTCGACCAACTGCAGCGCCAAGGGTAGCGTTTCGACCTCGGCCTGAAAAATGCTGATCCCGGCGCGACCATCGGCAAAATCGAGTCGCGCACGGTCGTGAAAGCGGCCGCACCTGCCCAGATTGATCAGCTTGTCCGGGGGGCCCGATGCCTGCATCAGATCGCCGTAGGGTGCGAACGCCTCGACAGACAGTGGCTCAATTCTGATCCGGGTACTCATGTTGAAAACTTCGCTTGCAGGCGCAGTTCTGCGATGCGTTCGACTTGACGGCAGGCTTCGACGAATTCCGTGTCTCGGTCATGCTCGACGCGTCTGCGAAAGGCGTCCATGATCGTCGCCTTGGTGTTGTCGCGCACAGCGATAATGAACGGAAAACCAAATTTCGACATGTAGGCATCGTTCAGCGCGGTGAACGTTGCGCGTTCGTTATCTGTCAGCGCATTCAGCCCGACAGAGGCCTGTTCGGCTGAGGAGTCTGCCGTCAGGCGTTCAGCCTCGGCCAGTTTGCCCGCCAGATCCGGATGGGCAGTCAGCACGGCCAGCCGCTGGTCTGCCCCTGCCCTACGGAATATCCGGGCAAGCGCCTGATGCACACCTGCCGCCGTGTCATGGGTCGGACCGAGTTCTAGGTCATAAGCCCGTTCGGCGATCCACGGGCTATGTTCAAAAATGCCGCCAAATTCGGCGACGAATGTCTCGCGATCCATCTGGGATGGGCGGCTTTGGGTCACTGGTGGGTGTTCCTTGGTCCAATGTTCGGCGATCTGAAGCCGGGTGGCGAACCAGACGCCCTCGTGCGATTGGAAATATTCGATGGCACGACGCAGGGCAGCCGCCCGCCCCGGCCGTCCGATAATCCGGCAATGCAACCCGATGGACAGCATCTTGGGCTGGCCCGCGACACCCTCGGCATAGAGGCAGTCAAAGCTGTCCTTGAGGTAGCTTTCGAACTGGTCGCCGGTGGTAAAGCCTGCCTGAATGGCAAAGCGCATATCGTTGCAATCCATCGTGTAGGGCACGACCAGTTGATCGCGCCCCCCTGTGTGCATCCAATAAGGCAGATCATCGGCATAGCTGTCCGCGATATAGGCAAACTGGCCCGTCTCCGCCGCCAGACGCATGGTGTTGTTGGAACAGCGCCCGGTGTACCAGCCACGCGGGGCAGCGCCCACGATCTCTGTATGCAGGGCGATGGCCTGCGCGATGGCGGCGCGTTCTTCGTCCTCTGGCATGTCTTTGTGTTCGATCCATTTCAGTCCATGGCTGGCGATTTCCCAGCCAGATGACTTCATCGCGGCGACCTGCTCAGGGGCGCGTGCCAGCGCAGTGGCGACACCGTAAACCGTCACCGGCAGATCGCCCAGAATCCGGTGTACGCGCCAAAACCCGGCGCGCGCGCCATATTCATAGATCGATTCCATGTTCCAATGCCGCTGACCCGCCCATGGCTGCGCGCCAGTGATCTCGGACAGGAACGCTTCGGACGCGGCATCGCCGTGCAGGATGTTGTTTTCGCCACCTTCCTCGTAGTTCAGCACGATCTGCACGGCGATTTTCGCTCCATTCGGCCAGTTCGGGGCGGGTGGCGTAGCGCCATAACCGGTCATGTCGCGCGGGTACCTGATCACGTTTCATCCTCCTCGTGTGGGATGCTTGTATTTCAGAACAATATATTTGTTTTTCAAATAAGATGAAAAGCAGCCTTAAGCCTGTCAGGGTTTGCGTCAATCATGCACAGTTGAGACAGTGGGGAAAATACAGGAGATTCTCATGTCCGGCTATCTGACCACCCATGTTCTGGATACGGCGCGCGGCTGCCCTGCCGACGGGCTGACGATCGAACTGTACCGTATTGACGGATCAGAGCGCCATCATCTGAAAACCCTTGTTACCAACGATGACGGGCGGACCGATGCGCAGATTTTGCCTGCCGCAGAATTTCAGGCCGGAACATACGAATTGCTCTTTCACGCGGGCGATTACCTGACCCGGACGGGTGTGGTACAGGAAGGCCCGCGTTTTCTGGACGTGATCCCGCTGCGTTTTGGCATGTCCGAAGATGTGCATTATCATGTGCCGCTGCTGCTGTCGCCGTTCGGGTATTCGACCTATCGCGGTAGCTGAGGTTCTGCCCAGGTATCCCGGATTACATTGCCGATCCGGTCGATCACGAACTCCATGAAAAGCCGCGTCTTGGGATCCTGATGGCGGCGATGGGTGAACAGGCACGCCATCTGGATCGGTTCGGGCGGCGTGTCCTCGGCAACCACCACCAGCGCGCCGGACTTCAGGTGCTCGGCCACCTCAAAGACGGGTTTCAGCGTGATCCCGTGCCCGGCCAGCGCCCAATCCACCAGTATATCGCCATCATCGCATTCGAATCGGCCATGCGCACGGAACCGTTTGGGGCCGTCCGGCGTCAGCAGCGGCCATTGAAATTCGGTCGCGCCGGGAAAGCGCAGCTTGAGACATTCGTGCTGTCCCATGTCAATCTCATCGCCAGAGCGCGGGTGCCCATGCGCCGCGATATAATCCGGTGAGGCACACAGGACACGGGTCACATCGGCGATCTTCTTGATCCGCAGATTGCTATCCTCGGGCTGCCCGAGGAAAAACGCGAGGTCCAGCCCTTCGGTGGTTAGGTCAACCTTACGATCTGTCAGGCGCAACCGTACGTTTACATCCGGGTAAGCCGCCAGAAAGCCGGGCACCTGTGGCGCGATCAGACGTCGCCCCACCCCCAAGGGCGCGGCCACATAGAGCGATCCGCGCGGGTGTTCGGTAATGTCCACCACTTGCGCCTCGGCGGCTTCGACAGATTCCAGCACCTGACACGCGCCGCCATAGAACGCCCTGCCCTGTTCTGTCGCCGTCAGATTGCGGGTGGTGCGCTGAAACAGACGCACACCCAGATGAGTTTCGAGTTGGGAAATGCGCGAAGATGTCACCGCCGGCGATATCCGCAGGTCGCGCCCTGCGGCGGACATGCTGCCCAGTTCATAAACCCGGACGAACGTACGAATGTTATCAAAATAGGACACTGTTCTGCTTTTTTTGATACAGCTAGGATATTAGAGGCAATACCAGAAAAGTTGGTTTCCACCTAGTCTGATCGCAGCGAATCTGAGGAGGCACGTCATGTATGATCTCGCCATTATGTGGGATTGGGTCGGCTTTGCCGTGCGATGGCTGCATGTGGTCACCGCAATGGCGTGGATCGGGGCATCGTTCTACTTTATCGCACTCGATCTGGGGCTGAAGAAAGCGCCCAACATGCCTGTCGGTGCCTCAGGCGAGGAATGGCAGGTACATGGTGGCGGTTTCTATCATATCCAGAAATACATGGTCGCGCCGGAAAACATGCCAGAGCACCTGATCTGGCACAAATGGCAGAGCTATACGACGTGGCTATCTGGTGCGGCACTGCTGATGATCGTCTATTGGGTCGGTGGCGAACTGTATCTGCTGGACCCGACCAAGGCCGATCTCGCGCTGTGGCAGGGTATTGCGATTTCCGGCGGGTCGCTGACCATCGGCTGGATTGCCTATGATTTCATGTGCAAATCTCGGCTGGGCGAAACCCCGACCCTGCTGATGCTGCTGTTGTTCGTGATCCTCGTGGTCATGTCATGGGGCTATGCCCAGATATTCACCGGACGTGCCGCCCTGCTGCACCTGGGTGCATTCACTGCGACGATCATGACCGCGAATGTGTTTTTCATCATCATGCCGAACCAGCGGATCGTGGTGAAAGATCTGAAAGAAGGGCGTACACCCGATCCGAAATATGGCAAAATCGCCAAGCTGCGGTCGACCCATAACAACTATCTCACGTTGCCGGTCGTGTTTCTGATGCTGAGCAACCATTACCCGCTGGCCTTTGCGACAGAACATAGCTGGATCATCGCCAGCCTGATTTTTCTCACTGGCGTCACCATACGGCATTATTTCAACACCATGCATGCCACTGGGAAAGGCCCGCACTGGACATGGGCGGTAACGATTCTGTTGATGGTGGTGATTGCGTGGCTGTCGACCGCGCCGCTGCTCGATAGCTATGATGATGCCGAGGCACGCCCGCTGACGTCGCAGGAACAGAAATTCGCAGCGGCGGACGGGTTCGACAAAGCCTATGACATCGTGCTGGGCAATTGTTCGATGTGTCACGCGCGCGAACCGGTCTGGGACGGCATTCGCTGGCCGCCCAAGGGCGTGGTGCTGGAAACCCAGAGCGATGTCGCGCGGCACGCGCAGGCGATTTACCTTCAGGCCGGTGTAACCCATGCCATGCCGCCGCCTAATGCCATTCGGACCATGACCGACCAGAACCGCGCCGCCATCATCGCGTGGTTTCGACAGGCGCGCGCTGAGTAGAGCAGCGGCTCAGGCGTCGATTGTCTGTGTCGATGCGGCGGGCGTGTATTCCAGATAGGTCTGCTGTGTCGCGATGTGATCGGCCACAAACTTGGCGTCATGCCATACCCCCCAGATAAACGACGATCCGCGCCGTGACAGCCACGGCAATCCGACAAAGTAAACGCCCGGCTCGGTTGATACACCACGTCGATGATCGGGCTTGCCAGCGTCGTTGAACGCATCCACCTGCAACCAGCTGTAATCCTGCGTATAGCCTGTGGCCCAGATTACCGATGTGATCCCCGCCGCGGCAATATCCAACGCGCGGATCGGGTCGCGGATGCAATCGGGGTCCTCCAGCATCTGCCGCGCGGCTGGGTCTGTCGGCATATCGAGGCCATTGCGTTCTGCATAGGCGTCTGCCTCATCCAGAACCGACAGGTAGTTCCGGTCGCCATGCGCGATGCTGTTGGGCAATTCGCCGGAAAAGCGCAATGTGCCGTTCTCATAGCTCTCGGTGCGTCCTACCAGTGTCATGCCCATCGCGGCAAAGCGCCGGTAATCCACGGTATTGCCACCATTGGCGCCACTCACGGCAAAGGTCACATGCTCGGTTCCCGGACCGGGTGTCTGCATGTCCCATTTGCCCAGAACGCCCAGCCACCAGACGAAGTCGCGCCCGCGATAGCTGCGCGGGGGGCGGTCATGCGGGCCGACCGATAGGGTGACCTGCCGCCCGGATTGCTGTAGCTCTTCGGCGATCTGCGCGCCCGACGCCCCTGCCCCCACAACCATCACGGCCCCTGCGGGCAACTGATCAGGGTTGCGGTAAGCATTGGAATGGATCTGCATCAGGTCGGCTTCGGCCGGAATGATCTCTGGGAACACAGGCTTTTGAAACGGGCCAGTGGCCGCAACCACGTGCTGCGCCTCGATAACACCCTGCGACGTCAGGGCGGTGAACCCGGCGCGGCCCTCGTTGCGGCGCACGGACTTGACCTCGACTCCGCAGCGGATGGGGGCGTCGATCTTCTTGGCATACTCGACAAAGTAATCCGCGACGGCCTCTTTGCCCGGAAAGGCATCGGGATCGAAATCAGGGAATTCCATGCCGGGAAACCGATCATGCCATGCAGGGCCGTTGGCGACCAGACTATCCCAGCGCGCGGTGCGCCAGCGTTCCGCGATGCGGTCGCGCTCCAGTACCAGATGGGGGATACCATTGTTGCCAAGATGTTCGCTCATCGCGACGCCGGCCTGACCGCCGCCGACGACAAGTGTGTTAATTTTTTCAACCGGCATCCATGCGCCCTTTCCCATGTCCTATCATCACCGCCAGCGGCGGAGCGTTCGGACAACCCTATCGACAAGGCCCCGCCACGAAAAACATGATATCATTCAGCATTGATTAGCTTCTGCCTATGACCCTGTGATCACGGCCAGTGACAGGCGAACAATTGGGCTGTGGCTGCGATCTTTGCTTGCATTTCCCCCAGAAATATCCAGCACTTGTAAGACTATGAAACATCTACCCACCCCACACGCCCCGGCAGATCAGCCCGGCCCGCTGCAATGCTGAGGTTCACGCTCCGGCAGCTGGAATACTTTGTCGCCGTCGGCGAAGCAGGCAGCATTGCGCTTGCCGCAGAGAAGGTGAACGTGTCGTCGCCGTCGATTTCGGCGGCGATCAATCAGCTTGAGAGTGAATTCGGCCTGCCGCTGTTTGTTCGGCAACACGCACACGGATTGTCATTGACGCTTGCCGGCAGGCAGATGTTGACTCAGGCAAAGCTGGTGCTGCGCGACGCCGAGCAACTGGTCGATCTGGCAGGGAACATTTCCGGCAGCGTCCGGGGGCCGCTGGCTGTCGGGTGTCTGCTGACCTTTGCGCAGATCATGGTCCCCGCGCTGCGCGCCGGGTTCGAACGGCTATACCCCGAGGTTCGCATTCGCCAGTTCGAGCTGAATCAAGCGGAAATCTATAGCCGTCTCAGGCGGGCAGAGATCGACGTGGCGCTGACTTATGATCTGGACCTGCCAGCCGATCTGAATTTTCAAACGATTGCAACCCTGCCACCTTATGCGATTCTGAACACCGGGCACCCGCTGGCCGAACGGTCCGTTGTCACGATCCAAGATTTGCTGCCCTATCCGATGGTGCTGCTCGATCTGCCGTTCAGTTCAGATTACTTCCTGTCATTCTTTAACACTATCGGTGCCAAGCCGAATATCGGCGAACGGACCCGCGATATGGCCGTGATGCGCAGCCTTGTGGCCAACGGGTTCGGGTATTCCATCGCCAATGTTCGCCCGATCGATGATCTATCCCCCGATGGCAAACGCCTGCATTTCGTTCCACTGGCCGGAGAAGTGCGATCAATGCAGTTGGGGCTTCTGACTGCACCAGATGCTGAGAACGTCAATGTTATCCGCACCTTCATCGCACATTGCAAGGCAGAGTACGCGGCGGGGCATCTGCCCGGTATCAATGTCGCGCGCACAGATGTGTCGGTTTCGGACGGCCCTACACAGGGGGGCACGCAATGACCCTCACGCTGGAACTGCTGGATCGGTTGATCGGCTACGACACGGTCAGTGCGCGATCCAATGCAGGCATCATCGACTTCATCGAGGCGTTCTTGGGGGAGCGCGGCGCGCAAACCGCGCGCATCTCTGGCCACGTCCCGGGCAAATGCGGGTTGTTCGCGCGGATTGGCCCCGAGGCAGAAGGCGGCATCATGTTGTCGGGTCATACCGATGTCGTGCCGGTTGAGGGGCAGGATTGGACCCGTGCGCCATTTGCGATGAGCCGCGAGGGGGAGCGTCTATACGGACGCGGTACCACCGATATGAAAGGCTATCTGGCCTGCATGTTGCACGCCGCCGATCTGGCCGCGCGCGCGCCGCTGCGCGCACCGCTGAAGCTGGTGTTCTCTTATGATGAGGAAATCGGCTGTGTCGGCATACAGCAGATGCTGCCTGCGCTGGGGCCACTGCTGGCCGCGCCGCGCGCGTGTTTCGTGGGCGAGCCGACGTCGATGCAGATCGCCACCGGGCACAAGGGAAAAGCCGCTTTGCGCGCCATTTGCTACGGACAGAACGGGCATTCGGCACTGGCGCCCTCATTCGTGAACGCGCTCTATCTGGCAGGTGACTTCATGCGCGAATTGCGCGGTGTACAAGATTGGCTGGCGACGCATGGCGCGCGGGATACGGCCTATGATGTGCCCTACAGCACTGTCCATGTGGGCAAACTGTCGGGCGGCACAGCGTTAAACATGGTGCCAGCGAGTGCCGAAATGGTGTTCGAATATCGTCACCTTGCCGCCGATGCGCCCGATAGGCTGATGGCCCGCATTGATGCGGCCGCCGAACGGGCCGCGACACCGTATCGCGCACAATGGGACGGAGCGGCGATCACGATTGACCGATACAATGCCTATCCCGGTCTGGACGTGCCAGCAGAGGCAGACATCATCCGATTGGCACAACGCCTCGTGGGCACCGACACAACCAAGGTCGCCTTTGGCACCGAGGCCGGGGTGTTCCATGATCTGGGTATACCGGTTGTCGTCTGCGGTCCGGGGTCGATGACCCAAGGGCACCAGCCTGACGAGTATATAGAGATCGGACAGATCGCCGCCTGCGAGCGGATGATGCAGAACATCATCGACAGTTTATGCTGACAGACCGCGCCCAGCCGTGGGTCAGCGCCCCCCTGACGGGCGGCGCCGTGTGTTTCTGACTCTGGAACCCATCATTTAGGCGTCTCCAAAGCCGATCGGGCAACCCGGTTCAGCCTTCTTTGAACCACCAGCGTTCCAGAAACAGCCTGCCATCGACCTCGTAGTTGTTCGAGGCCTGTTCGAACCCGACCTTGCTGGAGGTTGCAAACACGTCATTCGCAAAGAACGGCACCACCGTCCCGCCATCATCGCGAACCAGTGCCTGCATTTCGCCGTAGAGTTCGCCACGCACAGCCGGATCGAGCTCGGAACGTGCCTGCACCAACAATGTGTTGAAGCGGTCATTGCTCCAGTAGGTATCGTTCCACGATGCGCCCTTGGAGTAGGCTTGGGTGAAAATGCTGTCCTGGGTCGCGTATCCCGGCCAGTAGCAGGCGCACCACGGCTTGGCCATCCAGACATCGGACCAGTATCCATCTGTCGGCTCGCGTTTGACCGTGATGTTGATCCCGGCCTTGGCCGCCTGTTCCTTGTACAGCACGGCGGCATCCACCGCCCCGCCAAAGGCCGCATCTGAGGCGCTAAGCTGGAGGTCAATGCTGTCCAGACCAGCCTGCTTCAAATGCCAGCGGGCCTTGTCCGGGTCATAGCTGCGCTGTTCCAGATCGCTGTTGAAATAGCTGTATGCAGAGCTGATCGGTTGGTCGTTCCCGACTTGTCCGTGGCCGAACAGAATCGTCTCCAGCATCGCCTCGCGATCCAGTCCCAGCTTGACCGCCATTCGCACATCATTGTTGTCGAAAGGCCCGGTATTGGTGTGCATCGGGAATGTGTAATGCGTCTTGCCCTCGACCTCGTGCACGTCGATGCCATCCACCTTCTTGAGCAAGGCAGCGGTCTTTAGCTCGACGCGATCCATCCCGTCGATCGCACCAGTTCTGAGCGCACTCGTGCGGGCGGTTACATCCTTGATCGATAAGAGTTCTGCACTGTCGAAATGGCCGCGCTGATCGTTCCAGTAGTTCGGATTCTTCTCGAACGTGGTCCGCACCCCCGGCTCAAAGTTGACCAGTTTATACGCACCGACACCGTTGCCCTCTTCAAAGGCGAGGGTGCCATCCTCGCGCGCGGCATAAATTGGAAAGTTGAAGCTGCTAAGTTTGAACGGGAAATCCGCATCACCGCCCGATAGCTCTATCGACACCCGATCCGGTCCATCCGCCTTGATCGCGGTGATGGCCGCGACGATGCTGGCAGCCGACGACGTGGAATCCTTGCCTCTGTGATGATTGATAGAGGCGATAACGTCCTCGGCGGTGAGCGACTTGCCATTGTGGAATTCGACACCCGAGCGCAGTTTGAACGTCCAGACGCGCGCATCGGGCGACGCACCCCATTCGGTTGCCAGTTTGGGTACGAGGCTGCCATCGGTATCCACCTCGGTCAGCGTGTTGGTGATGGCATAATGCGTGGCAGACAGCAGCCCGTTCAGCACCTGCCCCGGATCAAGAACATCCGTAGTGCTGCCATGGCCGATGCCAAAGCGCATATGCCCGCCCTTGACCGGAGTCGCAGCCATTGCGCGACCCGCCAGCGCAGAGGCCGCCGACATCGACAGCCCGGTGGCCATGGCGCGTTTGATAAAGGCGCGCCGCGAAAGATCCCCGATGGGGCGGCGGAAATGGTTTGTCGTCCGAATTAATTTAGTCATGCTGTCATCCCTTGTTGGTGATTGTCGGGGTGTCGATGCACCCCGATCTGATGTTTTGTGAAGAGGCGTGTGGCCCCTGCCCTAACCTGCGACCGCCTCGCGTTCGCCATAGACGGTTGCGTTCACTTCGGGGTCACCGACGATGCCGGGTTCATTTTCATAGACAAAAACGCCCATGACCCGCGTGGTGTCCCCAACGACCGGCGACACCCTATGCAATGAGTTGCAGCCGCGGAAGATGCAGAGCGCACCGGCCTCTCTGGCGACCGCCACCGCGTCCTCGGGGCATTGCCCTGTCACGACCCGGCCGACATAATCGTAGTTCTGATCGTCGTCCGTGCGTGTGTTCGGCACCATTTCAAACTCGCCGCCCACTTCTGCCGCCTGAAGCATCAATGTCATGGTGAACGCATTCACCGAGTCAAAATGCCAAGCCGACCGGTCACCTGTCTCATAACACAGCAGGTTGACCGGCTGGCAGGGATCCTCGTTATCGTAGAGTTTCTCGACCCCGACGATTTCGGCGACCATCTGGCGCACCGGTTCCCAATGGTAGAGCAGTTTGACCGGCGACTGATCCGAGAACCGGTCGTAGGCGATCATCTTGGTGCTGGCGCTCAGCATGATGTTGCGCGGATGGTCGTCGGGCAGCGACGGATCACCCGTTCTGTGCAGGTAACAATTGCGGTTGGAGTTGTTGTGATGGGCACGCCCGCGCGCCTCCATCGCATCCGCCACAGCCTGTTCGCGCGCGGCAGGCAGGATAAAATCCGGCAAGGACACGAACTGGTTTTCCTCCAGCTCCTGTCGCAGTCGTTCGACCAGCGCGGTGCGGGCCGGGTCTGACCGATCCAGAATCGGATAGGCGTCAAGATTTACTACGTCTTCTGGTCGCATTCTGGCTTTCCTCCCTGCAATGCTTTGGTAGTGAAAAAACGTTCCATAAAAAAGTTGAACGTACAACAAATATTTGCAACCGCCATTTGTTCGGCTAGGATAAGCCGCCGAAACCCAGCAGGAGTCGCCCGTGTGATCAGCCCGAAAACCCCATCGAAAAAACGCCCGCGCACGCATGCAGAGATCAACGAATTTCGGCGCAAGTCATTGATAGAAGGCGCTTTGAGGTCGCTTGCGGAAAACGGCGTGTCGGGCACGACTGTCTCGACAATCTGTACTGCGGCTGGCAGTTCGCGCGGATTGCTGGGGCATTATTTCGCCAGCAAGGACGAGGTCATGGTCGCTGCGCTGGACTATCTGTTCGGGCAAATTTCGGTAACTGTCCGAGAATCACTGGATCGTTTCAACGGCACAGCCGTGGAAACACTGCACGAACTCCCATCCGTGATGTTTACCGCGCCCGTGTTCACACAACTGAACCGAACGGCGTTTCTGGCCCTGTGGCATGAGACCAGATTCAACGATCAGGTCCGCGTGGCGAACAGACAGCTCTATCGCAATTACATCAACCGGATGGAGCGGATGTTCATCGCCGCAGCAGCTGAACTGGGGGTGCAGTTCGATCCACGCCGGGCAGCACTGGGCTATATCGCGCTGTCGGACGGTCTATGGTTGGGGCTGTCGATCCATGACGACGTGATCACCGGCGAACAGGCAATCGAGATTTGTCAGAATTACATCTCGCGCGAATTGCAGCAAAACTGAGACATATGCAGCGTAGCTCAGGCACGCTCAACCTCGCTGCCGCGACACGCTTGCCCCGTCGCTGAGGTCGGGTGTTTCCCTACTGACTGTCTCGATAAAGCGAGATGCTAGTCGCGGAAACGCGAAGTTGTTGATCATGAATCAGAGCAAAAGCCAAAGGATCGTATCATTAGCCACTTGAAGAAAAGCTGGGAAGACATGTCGCCGTGGTTAGTGCACTTCACGGACGGTAAGGGAGAGAAAACATCTTACGACAAGATGATGGGCATCCATCCTTTCTTCGCAACGGATTG
This sequence comes from Pseudohalocynthiibacter aestuariivivens, assembly GCF_011040495.1. Classification (GTDB taxonomy): domain Bacteria; phylum Pseudomonadota; class Alphaproteobacteria; order Rhodobacterales; family Rhodobacteraceae; genus Roseovarius; species Roseovarius pelagicus. Next base: position 1,181,711 of record NZ_CP049037.1, read on the forward strand.
GGGCTAAAAAGAGGTATGGTTTTGCGCGCAAGAGCAAGCATTTTGTGCCTTCTGCTTGTCTGAGTGAAATACCTTTACACCAGATCGGTCGCTTGTCTGCGAAGAGGGGAAGCCCATATGGAACTGTTTTCACGAAGGGTTTCATACAATCTGTGGGAGGTGGCCCCATTCTCTATGTCTAGAAAGACTCACCCCAGCACAAGGCTGTCTTGCAACTTAGAAAGCAGGCAAAATCTGATTGTTCAGACCCTTTCTGGCAGCTTGCTCCATTTATCGATGCTCCAGGCGTTTATGGACAATCGAAGTACCTCTTTGATTGGGAGCGCGAGTGGCGTGTCGCGAACAACATCGACCTTAAGCCCGCTGATGTAGCATTCTTGGTTATCCCAGAAGAGTCCCACGAAACGACCAGCTCGTTCTTCAATGACGCAGAGGCAGAAAATCTGGGCCCCAACTATCAGTGCCCATATGTCGATCCCCTCTGGGACCTAGGCCGCTTGAAGTCTGAACTACCTAATTACTTTCAATAGTTTGACTTCAAACCTCATTCTGCAAAACTCGAAAGCCGGGTGAAATTTGCAATATGGCACCCATACGACACCCAGCTCAAAATTGACACATCGCCTAGGAGCGACGGCTAGCATCAACGCACTGTTCTTGTTTAGAAAAAGTGGTGCCCGGGGGCGGAATCGAACCACCGACACGAGGATTTTCAATCCACTGCTCTACCCCTGAGCTACCCGGGCACGGAGAACGCCAAGGCGTTCGGGTGAGCGCGTTCTAGGTCAGCCGTGCGGGGCTGTCCAGAGGTAAGATTAAAAATTTCAGTGTGGTTTCGGCGGGACTGCCCGCGCAGCTTCTGCGGCTTCCTGCGCGGCGTCGATATCTTCGGGGTCGCGAGACGGAACAGCATAGTCGCCGCTCAACCATTTGCCGAGATCGATATCTGAACAACGACGCGAACAGAACGGACGAAACGCCGGCTTGGTCGCCGCTTTGCAGATTGGGCAACTCATCGCAAGCAGGCCTCCAACGGGATGCGGTCGCGTTTTCTTTGAAGCTCGAAGTGACCCAGCGGGGTCCAACCAACCAGCGCGGTCTCTGTCGGGTCGGCACGAAATGCTGCACGCAAAGCTGACTCGAACGCGCGTCGATCCTTTTTCGCCATCGGGGCAAGGTCGAGCGTGATTTGCCCGCCCAGGCCCCGCAGACGCAACTGGCGCGGCAACGCACTGGCGCAGGCGAGGTTGGCCTTCAGTGCAGCGGCAGGGCTGGTATCCCCGCCGGTGTTCACATCCACAGCCACAAGTGCGCGCGTCGGCTCGATATATAGCGCTGCGCCGCCGGAGAGCGGCACCAGAGGCTCGCGCAGCGCCTCCATCTGGTCCAGCACACCAAGATCGGCAAACCCGTCAGGTGCCCTGTGTACGTCCTCTGCCCGCCATTCGCGCCACGCATAGAGATGCGGCGCGTCACCTTCGGTCAACGTTTCGGCATCGCCCGACACATCCCCCATCACGGAATGCGCCAGATCGGCCATCCCGCGGATATCCTCGGCAATCTCGTCCGCATAGGCATCCACGCAGGACGACCGCAGGATCAGCCCCATCGAGTTGGCGTCCATCTCGGCATGCGCAATCTCCAGCAGGCTGTCGCGCCGGTCTTCGTCGCGGATGCTGCGTGACACGTTCAAGCCCGGCGCGCCGGGAGTCACGATCACGTAACGGCTCTTGAACAACAGCTTTTGCGTGACCGGGATCGCCTTGCCGGGCTCGGCACAACCAGTGACCTGCACCAGCAGGGGTTGCCCAGGTGAAAGTCCCTTAATCTGACGCAAGAACGCAGCGCCATCCGGCGTACGCAGAAACATCCCGCCCTGCCCCTTGACCGGGCGATCCGCAATGGCGCGATAGATTGTACCCGGACGCGGCGCATCGCTATCGACCAGCAAATCGTCCAGCACCCCATCCACCAGCAGTGCCGCTGCCTCGGTGTCGCCGATATGATCCAGAACGATTGTTCGTCCCTTCATATGTCTTGCCTCCAAAATGGATAACCCGCCGCCTGCAACAATGTCGCCGTTTCCGCCAATGGCAGGCCGACAACGCCCGTGAACGACCCGCTCAGCCACGGGATCAACGCGCCCGCAGGTCCTTGAATGCCATAGCCTCCAGCCTTGCCCTGCCAGTCACCCGTGGCAAGGTAGCCGTTCAGTTCGACGTCCGACAACCGCTTCATCTTAACGTGGCTCAGCACGTCTCGCTGCCATATCTGGCCACCGCGCCGGACTGCCACGGCCGTGATAACCCGGTGGCGTCGCCCTGAAAGTGCCAGCAGAAACTGAGCCGCCTCGCCCGCATCCACCGGCTTGCCCAATATGCGCCGCCCCAATGCCACCGTTGTATCCGCCGACAGCACAATATCGTCCGCGCCAGCCGTCACGGCCAGCGCCTTCTCCTGCGCCATGCGAATGCAATACGGGCGCGGCAATTCGGTCTTGCGGGGCGTTTCGTCAATGTCGGGAGGACAGACGTCATCCGCCACGATACCGATCTGTGCCAGCAGTTCGCGCCGACGCGGGCTGCCAGAGCCGAGGATAAGTTTGGGGGCCGCGGCAGAATTTGGCATTTTTCGCCCCCAGATCTCAGGCGGGTACCGCCGCATTCCACCAAAGGCAGAACGCTTTCCCGCGCTGGGCAAAGCTGCGCTTTGCCCTATTTGAACCGATAGTTGATCCGACCCTTGGTCAGATCATAGGGGGTCATCTCGACCTGCACCTTGTCGCCTGCCAGAACCCTGATGCGATTCTTACGCATCTTGCCCGCCGTATGCGCGATGATTTCATGGCCGTTTTCCAGCTCGACCCTGAATGTCGCGTTCGGCAGGAGTTCCTTGACGACACCGGGAAATTCGAGCGTATCTTCCTTGGCCATGTGGTCTCCTACATCCACTTTTCCGCCAAACTGCGGAATGCGGCATTAAATGGCCCCATTCGCGGGGATTTTCAAGCCTCTAAAGTGATTTGTCAGCCAAGCCGTGTTAACACAGGCGCTGCATCACGCCCAGTCTGTTCCTGCCAATGGGTTCGGTTCAGCACGATGCCGTCTGCACGTACTTGCGCTATCTTCTCGGCATCGACCTCGGCATAGGTCCAGCCGGGGTTGTTCAGGACCCCCTCGGCCAGAACACCCGTCGCAGGAAATCCTGTGTCAGGCGGCCCGAAAACACCGCCCATACCGGTCCCCTCATCGGTGGCAGCCGACCACGGCGCATCACCGACCAGCGAGGACATCACAGTGACGCATTGCTGCTCCAGTGCGCGGCCCATCGCCCCGATGCGCACACGCCAGTAGCCTGCCAACGCCTCGGTGCAGGACGGGACCAGAATCACATCCGCTTCTGACACGGCCCGGCCCAGCAACGGGTACTCACTGTCGTAACAGATCAACACGGCAAGTTTGCCCAGCGCGGTGTCAAATATCTGCAACGGACCACCCGGCGCGATGTCCCACGGATCACGCTCGAATCGGGTCATTATCTGTTTGTCCTGCACACCGCGCCCGCCGGTCGGCGAAAACAGCCGCGCGCGGTTCGCAGGCCGCTCGCCCACCGCGTCGTCAAAAACCGGGGCCGAAGCGGCAAGGATGTGCACTTTGTACTTGCTGGCCAGATCGGCATGCAGATCGTCGGCATCCGCAATCCGGTCCGAGACCGCGTGCAGGCAACCTTCCAGATCACCGGCGACCTTTGGTCCAGCCAGCATCGACAGCTCCATCGCCCCGTATTCGGGAAAGACCAGCAGTTCGGCCCCCTGCCCCGCGGCTCGGCCGACCCAGTCATCGAGCTTCTCGGAATATTCAGACCAGCTCTTGAGCGGATCCAGCGGATAGGCGGCGGTTGCAACTTTCATGTTTCCATCCTGACCCGAGCAACGCGCGACGTCCAGATCAAACAACAGACTTTCAGTGCTCCCAAATACTCATCCTTCGCAACGTTGAGCCGTTGGGTCGAGTATTTCTGGAACACCGAAGACCATGTGATCGTTAGTTGCGGCATGGGTGCGACGCCGCCTCACGCGCCCACCGGCCCCGCAGGGCCGGTGTAAAGCATCCAGCGCGCCGTCAGGCGCACAATGGGATCAGGCCGATGCCTCCTGCGGAATGCGCAGCATCTGGCCGGGATAGATCTTGTCCGGATCGCTCAGCATCGGCTTGTTGGCTTCGAAAATCTCAGTATAGCGTGCGCCGTTGCCCAAGGTCTCGGTTGCAATCGCCCAGAGCGTGTCACCCTTTTTAACCTCGTGAAACACCGGGTCAGCGCCACCAGCATTGTCTTCGACGCCCGACACACCTTCAACATTGCCGACAGCCATGATGATTTTTTCCTTGGCTTCCTGGCTTTTCGGCGTACCCGAAACTTTGACCACGCCATCCTCAACCGCGATGTCCAGCCCTTCGGCATCAAGCCCAAGGTCCGCGACTTCTTTCTTCAGCGCCTCAGCATCCGGTTTGCCGTCCTTGCCTTCGACTTTTTTGCCCGAGCCGGTGATAAAATTCCACAGTCCCATGTCACACTCCAATTGATTGCCAATAGGTGCATCATCATCGGCGCTGCGACAAAGGTCGAGGGGGAAATGCTCAGGCAGCCTCCCCATCGGTAAACTGCAGCTTGGCCAAGCGCGCATATAGTCCACCTTCAGCCACCAAGCTGTCATGTGTACCAGTGGCGACAATACGACCGTCCTCCATGACGATGATCCTGTCTGCCTTCTTTACCGTGGCCAATCTGTGCGCGACGATGATTGTGGTGCGTCCGCGCGCGAGCGCCTCGACCGCACTTTGCACTGCGCGTTCGCTCTCGGCATCCAGTGCCGATGTGGCCTCGTCCAGCAGCAGCACGGGCGCATCGCGCAGAATCGCCCGTGCGATCGCGATGCGCTGCTTTTGCCCACCTGACAGCATCACACCCCGTTCCCCCACCGGGCTGTCATAGCCGTCGGGCAGAGCTGCGATGAAATCATGCGCGGCAGCGGCGCGCGCAGCGGCTTCGACCTCTGCATCGGTGGCACCCAAACGGCCAAAACGGATGTTTTCGCGGGCAGACGTGGCAAAGATCACCGGATCCTGCGGGACCAGCGCCATGTGGTGGCGGAATGCATCACGCCGCACGTCACGCAGATTGACGCCGTCGAGGGTGACGCGCCCCGCCTCGGGGTCATAGAACCGTTGAATAAGCTGGATGACGGTGGTTTTGCCAGCGCCGGATGGACCGACCAGTGCGATGGTCTCTCCCGGCGCGATATCCAGCGTCAAACCGTCCAGCGCCGGCGCATCCGGGCGCGACGGATAGTGAAACTGCACATTGTCAAAGCTGATCGCGCCGGCGATTTTGGCCGGCAGTTCCGCCGGTACATCCGGGTCCGTGACCGGGTCCTCGGCATTCAGCAGATCGACCAACCGCTCAGTCGCGCCAGCTGCGCGCTGCAATTCTCCCCAGATTTCCGACAGGGCGGCAACCGAACTGGCGACCATGACGGCATAGATCACGAACTGAACCAGCGTTCCGGCTGTCATTTCGCCCGCCCGCACTGCGTTTGCGCCGAACCACAGCACGCCGACAACACCGGCAAAGACCAGAAAAATCACGATCACCGTCATTATCGCACGCGTACGCACGCGTTGGCGTGCGGCAATATAGCTGCGCTCGGTCACATCGGCAAAGCTACGACGCGTGGCGTCCTCATGGGTGAATGCCTGCACCGTCTGAACGCTCAGCAATGCCTCAGACGCGGTGCCCGAGCTTTCGGCGATCCAATCCTGATTTTCGCGGCTCAGCTTGCGCAGGCGGCGCCCCAGCGTCAGGATCGGCACCACCACCAACGGGACGATCAGCAGCACCATACCGGCCAGCTTTGCCGCCGTGAACAGCATCAGGACCAGACCACCGAGAAAGATCAGAAGATTGCGCAACGCGATCGAGATGGACGACCCGATAACACTCAGAATCAGCGTGGTGTCGGTGGTGATCCGGCTCAGGACTTCACCTGTCATGGTACGCTCGAAAAACGCGGGGCTCATGCCGATGACCCGGTCAAAGACCGCCTTGCGAACATCCGCCACAACCCGCTCGCCCAGCTTTGAGACCAGCGCGTAGCGTAGCCCGGTCCCCACCGCCAGCAACGCGGCAATGCCCATTGCCGCCGTGAAATACTGATCGAGAACCGCGCCATCCTGAGCGTTGAAATTGTCGATAACACGGCGCACTGCCAGTGGCAGGACCAGTGACACGCCTGCGGTCAGCATCAGCGCCAGCCCTGCGGCAACCGCCAACCATTTATAAGGAGCGATGAACGGGCGTAGCGCGCCCAGCGCGCCGACGCGTTTCGACTTTTCGCGATCCAGCAGATCCGCACCGTTTTCGGCCCTGCGTACCATGCCATTTCCTTTGTGTTGTTTCGCCGGGTCATGGCCGCCTGAGGACGTACGGTCAAGGGGCCGTCATGCCGCAGGGGCGCACCAAACAAAAAGGGTCGTTAGTCAGTCTGGCTGCGCTCTGCTTCGATCTGGCGCCACTTGGCGACATTGGCGTTGTGTTCATCCAGCGTTTCGGCAAAAGCGTGGCCACCAGTGCCGTCCGCCACGAAGAATATGAAATCCGTCGTGGCCGGGCTGACTGCCGCCTGAATGCTAGCGCGGCCCGGATTGGCGATGGGCGTCGCGGGCAACCCGTCGATGACATAGGTGTTCCACGGGGTTTCGCGGCGCAGTTCGCTCTGTCGCAGCCCCCGTCCCAGCGTTCCCTTACCTTCGGTGACGCCATAGATCACGGTCGGGTCGGTTTGCAGGCGCATCCCTCTGTTCAGGCGATTGACAAAGACCGAGGCCACCTGACCGCGCTCTTCTGCCACGCCGGTTTCCTTTTCGATGATCGACGCGAGGATCAACATTTCTTCGGGGCTGGCCAATGGCAAATCAGGATCGCGATTTTCCCATGCCGTGGCGACCAGCGCCTCCTGAGCCTCTTGCATGCGGGCGATGACTGAGGCGCGCGTGTCATCCAGACGCACCTCGTAGCTGTCGGGTGCCAGACTGCCTTCGGGTGGAATGGCCTCGAGGTCGCCTTTCAGGACGTCAACAGATTTTAGCGCATCGACGATCTGCCAGCTGGTCGCACCTTCGGCGATCGCCACGCGGTAGCGCGTATCTCTTTCCGCGCGCACATCAACAAATTCGGCCGGAGCGGCGTCTTGCTTTGGATCAAAGGCTGCCTTTTCCACATAGCGCCCCGTCGCCGGGTCAAGCTCTCGCACCTCAACTTCGGAACTGGTCACACCGATGCGATAGACCACTTCGGTGCCGCAGGTGCTGGCGCCGCCCTTGGTTATGATATCCGTAATCTCAGCCATGCTGGCGCGTTGCGGGATCAACCAGCTGCCCGCCTTCAGCGCCTCGCTCTTGTCCGTGTATTCCGCGCCGACACGAAAAATCGCAGCGTTGGTCACGGCCTGTTCCGATGCCAGCTTGGTCGAGACGCGCCGCATCGAGCTGCCACGCTCGACCCGCAGGCAGATCTGCTCTTCCAACGGACCCTCGGCGTTATAGGTGTTCTGCCCCCAGAGGATCACGCCCCCCAGAAGGAAGGCCAGAACCACCAGGAATGTCAGCGCATTCGAGGCAATATGACGCCACATTATCGTAGTTTCCCGATGCACAGGCTCGCATTGGTGCCACCAAAGCCAAAGCTGTTGGACATGGCGATATCGACCTTGCGCGCACGCTTGGCATTGGGGGCCAGATCAATCGGTGTCTCGACAGCGGGATTGTCCAGATTGATCGTGGGCGGCACAACCTGATCGCGAATGGCGAGAATGGCAAAGATACCCTCTATCGCACCGGCAGCGCCCAAGAGGTGACCGGTCGCGGATTTGGTCGAACTCATCGTCGCATTTCCAGCCGCATCACCCAGCAGCCGTTCGACCGCTTTCAGTTCGATCGTATCGGCCATGGTCGAGGTGCCATGTGCATTGATGTAGTCTACATCTGCCGCGTCGACGCCCGCATGTTTCAGCGCGCTCTGCATGGCGCGATAACCGCCATCGCCATCCTCGGAGGGGGCGGTGATGTGATACGCGTCACCCGACAGGCCATAACCCAGCACCTCGGCGTAAATCTTGGCGCCGCGTGCCTGTGCGTGCTCCAACTCTTCCAGCACGACTATGCCCGCACCTTCGCCCATCACAAACCCGTCGCGATCCGTGTCATAGGGGCGGCTGGCCGCCTTGGGGTCGTCCGCGCGTTTTGTGCTGAGCGCCTTACAGGCGTTGAACCCGGCGATCCCAATCTCACAAATCGCCGCCTCTGCCCCGCCCGCGACCATCACATCGGCGTCACCGAACATGATCAACCGCGCAGCATCGCCGATGGCATGTGCGCCCGTGGAACAGGCCGTGACCACCGCATGGTTCGGCCCCTTGAAGCCGTAGCGGATGCCAACCTGACCCGAAATCAGATTGATCAGCGCGCCGGGGATAAAGAATGGCGAGACTCGGCGCACCCCTTTGTCCCGGATCGTCAGCGTGGTCTGCTCGATGGATTGCAGTCCGCCAATGCCGGAACCGATCATCACGCCAGTGCGCAGGCGGCTCTCTTCGTCCTCGGGCATCCAGCCTGAATCCTCGACAGCCTGCTGGGCAGCCGCGACACCGTAGAGGATAAAATCATCAACCTTGCGGCGCTCTTTCGGCTCCATGAACTGATCGGGGTTGAACGTCCCCTCCGTGCCGTCGCCATAGGGCACTTCGCATGCATATTTGGTGAGGACATTGGTGGGATCGAACCGGGTGATAGGCCCGGCACCGGATTCCCCGGCCAACAGACGTTCCCAGGTTTCTTCGACGCCGGAGGCCAGCGGTGTGACCAATCCAAGGCCTGTTACTACGACGCGGCGCATGATGCTGCCCCCTCAATCTGCTTCTCAACGCTTCTTGCGTTTTCCTGACTCAAAGAACCCGGAAAAGCTCCGCAGCCCTCAGCGCGATAGGCGGTCCACATTGAATCCAATACTCGGAACATATGCAAACCGCGCTGACCTCAGTGCATACCCCGGCTTGCCCCTCAGGGGCAAGACCAAGCCGAAGCGCGCGGGCGGCAAAGCGCCCTGCCGCAGATTTGTCCGTGGCTTACTTGAACTCCGCCACCGGCTCTTGGGCAGCCGCAGCCATCGCAAGTGCCTCGTCCAGATCCACATCCCTTGACAGCAAGGCACGGCCAATCAGGGTGCCTGCGACATTCTTGACGTATTTCAACCGCGCCACATCGTCGATCCCGCGCACAGTGCCGCGCGCAATGACAGGATGGCGAGTCTGAGCGGCCAAGCCGGTAATCACGCCCAGACTTGCGTCCTGATCGGCGATATCGGCATCGATGTCTGTAACGATGATTCCCGCCAGCGGGGCATCATCAAAGGCCGCCACATAGGTTTCGGGGGTAAAGCTGCTGCGCGAACGCCAGCCATCGGTCATCACATGGCCCTCAAAGATGTCTACGGCCAGCACGATCTGATCAGGATGCATTTTCGCCAGATTGCGCAACAGTTCTGGCTCGCGCGTGGCCATGGTGCCGATCACGATGCGCCCGGCGCCTTTGTCGATCCAGCTATCGACCTGATCGCGGGTCCGGAAGCCACCGCCAAATTGCACCGGAATCCCGGCGCTGCGAATGATCTCTTCGCATAATTCGGCATTGGGGCTGTCCCCCGTCAGGCCGTTGATGTCGGTCAGGTGCATCCATTCCGCACCCGCCGCAGCAAAGCTCTTGGCGCGCTCGATCGGATCCACATGCCAGAGCATCGGCTCATCAAGACGACCACGAGTCAGAGACACGCATTTTCCGTTCAGAATTTCGAGAGTGGGATAGATAATCATGGCAGGCTTGCCCCCGATTGATCGCGCTTGCGCACCCCTGCACCACGCCGGCGCGAGTACGATCTTTGCATCCTACACACTGGGAGCGATATCACCAAATCGGCATCCCCGGCATCGTTCGCGGCTTTCCGGGGACTTTTTCCGCTGCTGTAGAAACGAAAAGACCCCCGCCCGATTGGCGAGGGTCTTTGGTAAACTCTCAGCGGGGCTGAGCGTTCAGGATGCTTCTTTGATGAACTTCACCGCATCGCCGAACGTCTGGATGGTTTCAGCCGCGTCGTCGGGGATCTCGATGCCGAACTCTTCTTCGAACGCCATGACCAGCTCGACCGTGTCTAGGCTGTCTGCGCCCAGATCGTCGATGAACGAAGCGTTCTCAGTCACTTTGTCTTCTTCCACGCCCAAGTGCTCTACAACGATTTTCTTCACGCGGTCTGCGATGTCGCTCATGTTATAATCCTCATCGTCTTTGGGCGCCTAGGCCCGTTATCGCCCCCGCCCGAGACGGGAAGTGGCCTTGAAGTCGTGCCCCGGAGGGGCGGTGGTGTTGGCCCGGACCCGGACCACCAGAGCGGCGCTTGGCCTATCCCCCGGCAAATCTGCGCCGCCTATAGCATATGGCGCGGCTTTGGCAAATCCTTTCAAAGATCGGCGAGATGCGCACAGAATACAAGAGGGGATCACATCGAATGGATCGTCAAGTACCATGTAAAGCGCCGGTATATAATAAATAAAAACCGCGCAAACAAAGTCAAAGATTTACCGTCTTTCCCAGCGATCTACGCTTGCTCGTCTGCACTCCTACCCGGCAGCGGATTTCGATTCCCCGTTCGGCTACGGATCAAAGCATCGCCATCCCGCCGTTCACATGCAGCACAGTGCCGGTCACATACCCGGCCTCGACACTGGCGAGATAGAGCACCGCCGCCGCGATCTCTTCGGGTGTTCCCATGCGCGCAGCGGGTATCTGCACGTTGATCTTTTCTTTCTGCTCGTCAGTCAGCTTGTCGGTCATCGCTGTAGCGATGAAGCCCGGTGCGACTGCGTTGGCGGTGATGCCGCGACTGGCCACCTCGTAGGCGATGGATTTGGTCATCCCCACCATGCCGGCCTTGGACGCGGCATAGTTGGCCTGCCCAGGATTGCCAGTAGCCCCCACGATCGAGCTGATATTCACGATCCGCCCCCAGCGCGCCTTCATCATCGGACGCATGACAGCCCGGCACAGCCGCATGGTGCTGGTCAGGTTCACATCCAGCACCGTCTGCCAGTCCTCATCCGACATGCGCATGAAAATCTGATCGCGGGTGATACCCGCGTTGTTCACCAGAATATCAAGCCCGCCCATCGCATCAATCGCCTGTTTCGGCAGCGCGCCCACTGCATCGCCGTCCCCCAGATCACAGGGCAGCACATGTGCGCGGTCGCCCAGTTCTGCAGCCAGTGCCTCCAGCGGGTCGACCCGTGTCCCGCTGAGGCCGACAGTGGCACCTGCACCGTGCAGCGCGCGGGCGATACCGCCCCCGATACCGCCCGATGCGCCGGTGATCAGCGCTGTTTTTCCCGTCAAATCGAACATTTGCGTTCCTTCCATTTCAGTTGCGCAGGCTGAGATTTTTCGTCGAAAAAACCAAACGCCTGATTGACCTGATTTATGCGTTCAATGCCTCGACCGCGGCTTGCACATCGTCGGGTGCGCCGACATTGCGCACGGTCATCTCGCGCTCGATCCGGCGGACCATGCCCGACAGTGCCTTGCCCGCGCCGATCTCCCATGTTTCTGTCACGCCTTGGCCTGCCATGAACATCACGCTTTCGCGCCAGCGCACGGAGCCGGTGACCTGATCGATCAGTAGCTGCCGGATCTGTGCCGGATCGCTGACCGCCTGAGCCAGCACATTGGCGACCAGCGGCACCTTTGGCGCATTCAGATCGACCTGTGCCAGAGCCTCTGCCATGACCTTGGCAGCCGGTTCCATCAGCGCACAGTGGAATGGCGCGCTGACCGGCAAGAGCATCGCGCGCTTCGCGCCGCGTTCTTTGGCCAGATGGGTTGCGCGCTCGACCGCCTCTGCATGTCCCGAGACGACCACCTGCCCGGGATCATTATCGTTGGCCGCCTGACAAATCTGCCCCTCCGCGGCCGCTTCGGCGACCTCGCGGACGGCGGTCAGATCGAGGCCCAGCACGGCGGCCATCGCGCCGACACCGACCGGCACCGCCTCTTGCATCGCAGCCCCGCGCGTGCGCAAGAGCCGCGCCGCATCCGCGATACTGAGCGATCCTGCGGCGGCCAGCGCCGAATATTCGCCCAGCGAATGCCCTGCCACGAATTGCGCGGCGTCCAGTGACACGCCCTCAGCCTCCAGCGCGCGTAACGCTGCCAGCGATGTGGCCATCAGCGCAGGCTGGGCATTGCGCGTCAGTGTCAGGTCGTCCTGCGCGCCCTCCCAGATCAACGCAGACAGCGCCTCGCCCAATGCCTCGTCGACCTCGTCAAAGACGGCTTTGGCGGCTGGATAGGCCTCGGCCAATGCGCGGCCCATGCCGATCGTTTGGGCACCCTGCCCCGGAAATATGAATGCACGGCTCATGGCTGCTGTCCCCCTCTGGCCTTTTCTTTCGGATAGCGCGCCTGCCGCTCAGAGGCAACGACCAAGTCGGAAACCGCTGCCCACCCGTGCATCTGCGAACATCCACCCTGCGCATTGCGCCATTGCCCGGCGCGCGGGGTTCGTTAGGTTAATCACAGACAACTGTCCCGCCCTGAACCCACGGAATGCGATCCCATATGACTCTTTCCAATACTTCCGACACCTACGGAGTCGTCACCAAGATATTTCACTGGTTGACGGTGTTGCTGATCCTCAGCCTCTTTGCGCTGGGGCTGCTGGCCAGCAATCTGGCCGGTCAAATCAGGTCAGCAGAGGGCGGCGCGTCGCAAACCCTGCTCGATTGGACGGCGCTGCTGTTTTCCCTGCACAAGACGCTGGGTGTCGCCCTGTTCTTTACGGCATTTGCGCGTATCCTATGGGCGCTGACGCAAACAAAACCGGGGCTGTTGAACGGTGATCACTGGGCAGAATCGCGTGCGGCGGAAACCGTGCACTGGCTGCTTTACGGCTCGCTCGTCGCGGTGCCGCTGGCGGGCTGGGTCAGCCACGCAGCCGCCAGCGGGTTTGCCCCGATCTGGTGGCCCTTCGGGCAATCCCTACCCTACGTCCCAAAGTCCGAGTACGTGTCCGAGATCGCCGCCACGCTGCATTATATCCTGCAATGGGTATTGGCCGGGGCGATTGGCCTGCATGTTGCGGGCGCACTAAAGCATCATGTCATCGACAAGGATGCGACTTTGCGCCGGATGTTACCGGGGCACACCCCCGCCCAGCCCACGGCCATGCAACCCGGCCATGCCCTGCCCTTGGTCGCGGCGCTGATCGTGTGGGCCGCAGCGATAGGCGGCGCTGCCGGATTGGGCTGGTTCGCCCATGCCGCGCCCGAGGCACAGACAGCCGCGCTGGAACAGGCGCAGGGCGAATGGCAGGTGACTGACGGCACATTGACCATCGAGATCGTGCAGATGGGATCACAAATCAATGGCCAGTTTGCCGACTGGACGGCCGATATAACCTATGACGGGTCGGACGAACCCGGCACGCGCGGCAGTGTCGAGGTGACGGTATCGATCCCGTCACTGACGCTGGGCAGTGTGACCGAACAGGCAATGGGCGCGGATTTTCTTGATGCTGCGAACCACCCCACGGCGACATTCACCGCCGATCTGAAGCGTGACGCCGAAGCCGGTCTGGTCGCCGATGGCACGCTGCGCATTCGCGATCAGACAATGCCTCTGCGCATTCCATTCGATCTGCAAATCGACGACGCGACAGCCGTCGCGCAGGGCAGCGCAGGCGTCGATCGGCGCGACTACAACATTGGCCAGAGCATGAGCGACGAAGACTCGCTGGGCTTTGGCGTCGAGATCCGGTTCGACCTGACGGCAATCCGCGGAGAATAACGCAGAAAAGCGCCCGCGAGCCAGTCGCGGGCGCTTTCATTTTGCATTGATGCAGTGCCTTTACTCGGCCTTCATGGCCTCGATCGAAATCTCGATGTCAATTTCATCGCTGATATTGGGTGCAAATTTGCCCAAATCGAAATCGGAACGCTTGATTTCCGCTTCAGCATCGAAACCGGCCCACGCCTTGCCCGCCATGGGGTGTTGACCGGCCTTGTTCAATTCGGCCTCAAGCTGCACGGATTTGGTGATGCCGTTGATCGTAAGATCGCCAGTGATGATCGCCTCATCATCGCCTGTCACTTCAATGCCGGTGGATGTGAACGTGACCATGTCCCCTTCGGACGCACCAAAGAAATCGTCGGACATGAAATGACCGAACCGCTTTTCCCAGCCGGTAAACAGCGACATCACCGGGATCGAGACCGAAACCGATGAATTCGCCGGGTCTTCTTGGTCGAACATGATTTCGCCCTCGAACCCGGCGAACATGTTGTAGGTGGTGGAATAGCCGAGGTGGTTATAGCTGAACACAACCTGACTGTGGCTGGCATCCAGAACGTATTTTTCCGGAGCGGCATATGCCCCCGTGGCAGTCAACGCCAGCGCGGCAGCGAAAAGGGTCGATTTCATCTGTCTCTCTCCATGTTGAGAATATCATGCAGAGAACTTAGCCTGTGATGCGCGTCAGGCAATTGCCCAGAAGTAAACATCTCGTGTGAATTGGCGAACACTGGCATGCGTTCGCGCGCAAATCACCCGAGATGTCGCCCATCAGGCCGGGCGCAGACCCCGACCCAGCATCTGACGAAGCGCCATCTTGGTTGCCTCATCCGTCACGCCAATGGCAAGCAGGCTACGGCCCTGCGCATCGCGCGCAGTCAACAGACCATCACGCAACACGATCTCGGACAGGCTGTCGACGGAATGGACATTGGTCATGCGAACCTTGCCACGCGTATCGTGGTCGATGATGGTCAACAGGCGGCGTCTGGTGTCGATTTCGATCGTTGGCCCGTCGGCGCGGCGCAACGAGGCAAAGAGTGTTCCACCACCAAGTACCAGCGCAGCAGACATGACAACCTTTGCCAATTGCATCGCGGCATCCCCGGGCACCACGGGCACCAGCCAGATACCCACGGCCGCCAGCATTGCCGCAACACCCGTGCAGCGATAAACGAATGAGCGCAGCGGCGACTCGTGCTCGGCCTCGAAATGGTGTGACGGGATGGGCGCCTCTTTGCGGGCTGGCCCTTCGGGCATATAGGTTTGCGGTAATGCACTCTGCGGTAACATGGTCATCTTGCTCGCCTCACATTCTGTGATGTTGTTTGGACCACGCTGCCCCACGATGACGGCTGAAATTAGGCATAAGATCGGTCATAGTCGGGCCATCGGTCAGGCCGGGCCAGCAGGTCTTGCGATACGGCGCAATCCGGCCTATAGGAGCCATTCCTTTCGCAAGAATACGTGAACCCGCGCAGTCTCTCGTGGATGGGCCGCGAAAGGATCACTGGCCCGTCCTTTGAAATGCGCCTTGATAGAAGTGGAATTCGCATGCCCCTTTACGAGCATGTCTTTATCTCGCGCCAGGACCTTTCGTCGGCGCAGGCCGAGGGCCTCATCGAACATTTCGGCACCGTGCTGTCCGACAACGGCGGCAAACTCGTTGAAAACGAGTACTGGGGCGTCAAGACGATGGCCTACAAGATCAACAAGAACCGCAAGGGCCACTATGCCTATCTGCGCACCGACGCCCCTGCGGCGGCCGTGCAAGAAATGGAACGCCTGATGCGCCTGCATGACGATGTGATGCGCGTTCTGACCATCAAGGTCGACGAGCACGCCGAAGGACCATCGGTCCAGATGCAGAAACGCGACGAGCGCGCCGAGCGCCGTGAGCGCCGCTGATCAACGTCCAGAGATAAGGAACTAACCCATGGCCGCAAAACCATTTTTCCGCCGCCGCAAGGTCTGCCCCTTCTCGGGCGACAATGCACCTGCGATCGACTATAAAGACACACGCCTGCTGCAACGCTATATCAGCGAACGCGGCAAGATCGTCCCGTCGCGCATCACCGCCGTTTCGGCCAAGAAGCAACGCGAACTGGCCCGTGCCATCAAGCGCGCCCGCTTCCTCGCCCTGCTGCCCTACGCAGTGAAGTAAGGAGTACCTGATATGCAAGTGATCCTTCTCGAACGTGTGGCCAAACTGGGCCAGATGGGCGAAGTCGTGGACGTAAAGCCCGGTTTCGCACGCAACTATCTGCTGCCTCAGGGCAAGGCGCTGTCGGCTTCCGAGCAGAACATCGCCAGCTTTGAGACGCGCAAGGCGCAACTCGAAGCGGATAACCTGGAAACCCGCAAAGAAGCCGAAGCGATGGCCGACAAGCTGAACGATCAAACGTTCATCGTGATTCGCCAAGCTGCCGATTCGGGTGCGCTTTACGGTTCCGTCTCGACCCGTGACGCAGCCGAGGCAGCGACCGAGGCGGGCTTCACGCTCGACCGCAAGCAGGTCGCACTGTCCAGCCCGATCAAGGAACTGGGTCTGCATGACGTCATCGTGACGCTGCACCCCGAGGTCCAAGCCACGATCGTCCTGAACGTTGCCCGTTCGCCCGAAGAGGCCGAACTGCAAGCGTCCGGCAAATCGATCCAAGAGATGGCAGCCGAAGAAGAAGCAGCGGCCGACTATGAGATCGCCGAGCTTTTTGACGATATTGGTGCCGCCGCGTCCGACGACGACGATCTGGCCGAAACTGTCGACGAAGTGCTGCCCGAAGGTGGCGAGGACGACGAGACTGCCTGATCCGGCGCCTCTCGAAGAATTGCAAAAGGCCGCGCAGGAGACTGCGCGGCCTTTTCTTATGTCGGTGCTGGCAAACGTCTATGCCGCAGCCAATGGCTTTAGAAGCTGTAGTTCAGAAAGAACCCCGCCGAACCCTGATTGCTTGATCCGCGCTCGGACACGATCGTCGATTTACCGACATCCCCGACCAACCGATCATATCCGGCAAATCCAATCACTGAAACATGATCGTTCACCGGTACCACTGTCGTGGCGTGCAGACCGATCGAATTGATCCCGCCGCCCGCGTCAAAGGCGGTGATGCCCGACGCCGCAGATTGGATCGCATTCACGTCAAAGAACGCGCTGTTGTAGTCATCGTCACCGAACGACAATTCGGGACCGAAGCTGAAGAACATCGGCGCACCGAACGCCGTGGTTCGACCGTTCGCCTTTAACTCGGCGCTGCCGTGCAATCCATCATGGCCGCCATCGACCGCCTGCCTCAATTCAAATCTGGCAGTATAGCGCGGTCCACCAAGGGCGACGAAACCGCCCAGCTCCACCGTGCCATCCACATCACCCAATCCCAGCAGTTCAGTTGACCCGCCTCCGCCCCACAGTCCAAAAGGGCTGCCATCCAGTTCCTGATCACGCCCCCAGTCATAGGACACGATGCCCCCGACGCGGATCGGGCCGCCGGAGATGAACGCATAGCGCAGCCCGAACGGTGAGGCCTCAAAACGGTCTCCGTAACTCACGCGGAAACCGGGAACCGCGCTGAGCTGATAGTCGTCATCGCCAAGGTAGTACGGAGCCGCGATCATCCCGGCACTGAGGGTGAATTTCCAACCATCCTCGTTCGGCATCTCCTGCGAATTAGCCTGCTCAGCAAGCAACGCGGCGCAGGCCACGAATGGCAAAATAAGTCTCATCTAGGTGTCGTCCTGTATCTGTATTTTTTTATTTTTCCCTGCCTTACGTTATCATACGCGCAGGTTGAAGGGCGTTGGTGAATTTCGCCTTATGGCGATGCTCCATGTCTGCTCAGTCGCAGAATTGCGACCACAGTTCATACTGGGGTCCCTCAATGTAAAAGCTGTTCGATTGCCCATCCGGCGCTTTGCCCGACAGATGGTCATTCAGGTATTTCCGTTGCTCTGCCAGTGTTCTGATCGGTCCTCGGCGACTTGTTTGCCGGTCCATCTCTTGCTGCAGCGTGCGGTAAGTCAGCGATGGATACTCTACCCGCAGAGACTGGCAGATGTTTTGGTCCTTTACCGCCGCTTGCACGGCCTGACCGGCCTCTAATTCCAAGATATTCACGACATGACCCATTTTCGTGCCCAACCCGCGAACCCGGAAGGTCAGCGGTTTGTTCAATTCGAAAATACGAGTCCGCGCGTCTGGTCCAAACAGGTTTTCCTCGCCCTGCCAGACGTCTCCGGCGGCAAAGCGCAACCGGAACACCCCCGGCGGGACAAGAACCTTGAAGAAATCGCCACCCTCAATATAGGCGGCCAGCGCGTCCTTGCCGGTTTCGTCATCTACCAAGGTCAGAAAATAGTCCTGCCCCGCGGGCGTCTTGACCTGAAGCGGAAATACGGCAGGTAATCCGGTGCGATTCCACATCAGGCCGGTGCTTCGGGCGGTCGGGGCCGCACCGTGCTCTGCGGCCATCACAAGTATCGGCGTGGCGCAGAGCAAAAGTGCCAACATGAAAACAGTCAGCCTTATGCTACCGATCTTTTCCGGCACACCGAATTCCCCCTCGAAGGACCAAGCCCAAGATGAGGGGGATATAGCGCCCTGATGCCCGGTTTCAATTCTGGTGCACGCCTGTTACGTCCACCTGAACGCATCCCGGAAGGTCGTTACGACATACCCAGTGCCTCTTTGTACATCTCCAGCACTGCCTCTTCTTCAGCGATGTCGTCCTTGTCACGCTTGCGCAGCGCCACCACCTTGCGCAGTACCTTGGTGTCGTAGCCGCGCGACTTGGCTTCTGCCATCACTTCTTTTTGCTGCTCGGCAAGGTCTTTTTTCTCGGCCTCCAGCCGTTCGAACCGTTCGATGAACTGACGCAGTTCATCAGCGGTCACGCGGTAGGTGCTGTCGGAAACGCTGTCGTTCATATTCTGTCTCTCTGCCTGATAACTGGACCCCGTGAGTAGCGCGCACCAGCCCCTCCCGCAAGGGTCGAGCAGCATGCGCGCAGCTCAAAACTGGACCAAAACCCACTCGCATCACGAGAGGCGTGCGGCAAATCTTTACTTCAAATCAAATGCAAAACGCTTTAGGCGCAGAGCAGACAGACTGACCCGAGAGGAGCGCGCGAAATGGACATTGTAATCTGGTCAGGTGCGGCTGTGTCGTTGGCCGGGCTTGCAGGGCTTGTCTGGTGCATCGTCCGGGTCTGGAGGGCACGCAAGGCAGGGCTGGGAGACGCGGAAATGCGGGCAGTTCTGCAAGGTGTCGTGCCGCTCAATTCTGCTGCACTCTTCTTGTCGGTGATAGGGTTGATGATGGTGGTCATTGGTATTCTTCTCGGCTGATCGCGTCAGACCCGACCGAAAAACCCAACGCCATTCTTGACCATATCCAACACCCCGTCCTGAGGTTGCCACACATGAGGGGCGGCATCCTGAAGGGATTTCATCACCTGCAGGATGGGAAACAGACCCTTTATATCGGCTTGTATCAGCAGCCCCCCTCGCCTGCGGTCAATGCCGCTTCCCTTTACCAGCACAACGTCAATATCGCTCGCTCTCAGAGCGACACCCCGCGCCAAAAGACGTTCCGCCTCGTTTACGATCGCTGCCTCCAGCGCCGCTCCGGGGTCCACTGCGCCGAGGTCGGCATCTGGCGTTGCGCCCAGACCTTGGATGCGCGACATGAGTGCCGAATTCCTCTGTGCGGTGCCTGCCTCGTAGATGTAAAATCCGCGACCCGCACGGCGTCCGCTATGACCATCCCTTGCCAGACGACGGACCGGGCTATGCTCGGACAGCGGCGGTGCCCCTCGCGCTGCGGCGAGATGATCCAACCGCGCTGCGGCAACGGCAAGCCCCTCGACATCCATCTGACGAAATGGGCCGATCGCATAGCCCAGCTTTTCCGCGGCGATGTCGATGTCATATGGGCTGTGCCCGGCCTCGGCCAACGCCAGCGCCGCCGACCAAAGCGCCCAGTCCAGATTATGCCCGATCATCCCCGGAAAGATGCCCGCGCGGATCACTGTCTTGCGTGCCTTTCTCAGGGCCTGCACCACGGTTGCAATCGCGTCGGGTTGTGCATCGCTGCCAAATGCAACCTCGGCAAGCGGTGCACTATGAGCCGGAGCATAAAGGCGCGCCCAATATTGTGGGCCGTCAGCTTCCGGGTGCAGCATGTCCGCCTCCCCTAACCGCACGCGGATCGGATCGCCTGCAAGCGTCGGCCCTGCGCCGCCAAGTTCGAACACCAAAGGCATATCCGGATCCGATGCGTTCTCATCCGGCAAGTGAAGTCGCCCAAGACGGGCATCACGCGCAGCAGCATCCATACGTCCGCGCCCTACGGCACCATCATAAATTTCGGCCACGCGATCACGAATTGTCGGCGCATCAGCCGGTCGTGGCGGGCGCAAATGTACAACCCAACCGACATCAAGCGCCATGATCGTCGTCTCGACAAAGGCACCACGCCTGCCAGTCACGATCACATCGCGCAACTGTCGTGCAGTGCCGGGTGGAGAGAGCGCCACCGTCGCGGCACGACGTTCCGCCATCAGCATATGACGCGCCGCGCGCGCTGCCGGGGCCATCCGGGCTTCTTCGAACAGGGCCACTTCCAACGCCATACCCTGTTCGAATGGTAACAGCAGCGCCGCCTCAACCGCGCGCACGATGCCTGCCTCGGCGCTGTCCTCGGCAAATCCTTTCGCTGCAATTTCGGCGGTAGACCGAAGATAGGCACCGGGGTCGGTCAACCCAATACGTAGATCGCCGGACCGCACCGGGGGACCAGCATCGGCCAGTTTGATCGCCATTTCGGACGCCGCCGCAACCACGCCCTGCGTCTCGATCCGGCCAAAGACACGTTTCAGCCCCGGATCGCGCACAGACACCGGGCGCCCCGACAGCATCAACGCCAATGAGACCTGCGCGCCCACAAATCGCGGCAGGCGTTGCGTCGCGCCACCAGCGGGCACAAGGCCCAGCTTCACCTCAGGGAGGCCGACGCGCGCCTCTGCGTGCGCAACACGTCCATGCGCCGCCAAGGCCAATGCAAATCCAGCCCCCAGCGCGACCCCCTCGATGGCCGCCACGACCGGTTTGGCGCTGGCTTCGATCTCTTCGGCCAACACATCGACCCATGGCGCAGAGAGTGGCGCACCATACTCCGTCACATTGACACCGGCGGAAAATATCCCGCTCTCACCGCGTAGAACCATGGCCCGCACGTCCGGGTCCGCCTGCGCGGCAACGAGGGCTTCGCTCAGCCGGGTCCGCACGCCGGGATCGAGCGCACCGCCGGTACCTCCAGCAAGGGTGATGACACGAACACCGGGGTGGTGCTTGTCCTGATCCTCTGAGATTTCCAGATCCTGCCCCGACACCTTCACCTCTTCACTCTGGTCGTATTTTGCGACCTTTGCCGCATTTAGCACCAAAGCCCTGCGCACTGGCAAGGGCCTGAACCGATACCGCGCGGTTCGAACGGCGGGGCTGCGCGCAATCGTCCGCTTGTCAGGGCTGGCCCTGCGCGGTTATCCTTCGGCAAACCAGAGGAGTACGATCACCCGTGTCCCCCGAAATCACCGCCTTTTTTGATCCGGCCACCAATACGATTTCTTATGTGGTACGCGACCCTGCGGGCAGCGCCTGCGCCGTGATCGACCCGGTGCTGGATTTCGACTATGCGTCGGGACGGACCGATACCACTTCTGCCGACCGGATAATTGCCCATATTCAGGCCAATAAACTTGAAGTGCACTGGCTGTTGGAGACACATGTGCATGCCGACCACCTGTCGGCTGCACCCTACATTCAGGATCGCATTGGCGGCAAGATCGGTATCGGTGCAAATATCCGGATGGTTCAGGAAACCTTTGGCAAGGTATTCAACGAAGGCACGGAGTTTCAGCGCGACGGTTCGCAATTTGATCGGCTGTTTTCCGATGGCGACAGCCTGCATATTGGTCAGATGCGTGGTGATGTTCTACACACGCCCGGCCATACGCCCGCCTGCCTGACCTATGTGATCGGCGATGCAGCTTTCGTAGGTGATACACTCTTCATGCCCGATTTCGGCACGGCGCGTTGTGATTTTCCGGGCGGTTCTTCTGCACAACTATACAGCTCGATCCACCGAATACTCAGCCTTCCGGATAATACGCGTATCTTTGTCGGGCATGATTACAAGGCGCCCGGACGCGAAGAATTCGCCTGGGAGAGTACGGTTGGCGAGCAAAAAGCGCGCAACGTCCATGTCGGCGGCGGCGTCGCAGAAGCTGACTTTACCGCCATGCGAGACGCGCGTGATGCGCAGTTGGCCATGCCCCGGCTGATCATTCCGTCGCTTCAGGTCAACATGCGCGCAGGACAAATGCCCCCCGAAGACGAGAGCGGCAACGTGTTCCTCAAGGTGCCGATCAACAAACTTTGACTCAAGAGGTAATGGCAAACCTCAACCAAAGCCGACCCATGGCCGATGCGCGCCGCAGGCCTCGTGCAGGTTACACGTTGCTGACAGATTGAACCTGCATCGGCTGATCATGCGCCTCGTCGGCCGTGGTTTCATCGCCTAGATGCTCTGTAACATCGACGTTGGCGGCGATTGGTGGCGTCATGCCGACCAGCGGCGTATCGCAATCCGGCTGCGTGGCGGCGGTCATAGTGTTATGCCCTCCGTCATCGGGGGGCGTCATATCCGGTACCGGACCGGCCGCACGCGCGAGCGAGGCAATATCAAGCGCCGCCGGTTGGGTCGGCTTCTCTGTTGCCCCCTTGGACTCTGCACGCCGGTTGACCTGTAGACCCGTCGCGGTGTCGGTTGATCTGCCCAGCGACATCAGCCGAACAGCCCGTGCGCCGTTCATCTGTCCCAGCCGGGCCTGTGCGACAAGGTGCTTCTGCCCCGTTTCCAGACGCGCCTCCAGCAGCTGATACTTGCCAAAAGGCAGCTTGTCGGTCGCTTTCAATGCGCAAAGCTTGTCCAGCGGCATTGTGATACGGCCCAGCACCGCACGAAGCGTGACAGGAGCCTCCAGAACCGCCCGTGAAAGGGCCCTGTCGGGTTTTGTGGTGCCTGCTGTTTCGATGACCGCCGTTGTCTCAGCCACATCACTGTCAGCCGCCCGCGGCAGTATCATCGTCAGTGCACCGGGGTGGGCATCCGCGCCGATCTCGAGCATCACACGGAAAATGGTATAGTCGGACGCGCTCAGCGACAAGATGAGCGTTCTGGCATCCTCGAACATGGCGCCGTAGCGATAACGCCCGATCCAAGCCTCACCCGCGTCCGAGGCCATACAGGCATCTATGCGTTCCAGCGTGCCGTCGATCATCGGTGCGGCAATTGCCGCGTCGGTCCGAGTGGCGCGGCGGTTCGCGTCGCTATGCCCACTCACATGACCCGTGGTCTGCACTTCGACCAGCGCCGCCAACAACCCCGGATCGAGACGCATCGCACCGCTCTCGCCGGTCGCGCCATCCAGCAGGGCCAGCATTCCGCCATGCCCCAGCTCGGGCGCAAGGTCGGCAAAGCTGATTTGATCCTGTTCGACCGCCGTCACTGTCAACGGCAGATCAAACAGCCTGTCAGCCGTCCGTGCAAGCGAAAGGCGCAGCGCCTTGGCCGGGCTCATTGCGCGGGCGGTACTTTCCTGCCGTCCCATCCGGGCCATACGGCGCATCACTGATCTAGTATTGTCGTCCGCCATACATCCGCCGTTGCAACGCGTTCAGAGCCACTTGTCCTGACCTTACGAGCGTGACGGTTACCAAAACGTTTCCCGGTAAAATCTGCCACCGTTCATATGACAGTTATTGTGCCGTCATCCGCATCCCTTGCGGCAATGTCACGCGGAAGGCGGCGCCGCTCTGGCCCGGCAGATAACTGATGTCTCCCCCCAGCCGTGCCATGA
The DNA here is from genome assembly GCF_011040495.1 of Pseudohalocynthiibacter aestuariivivens. Taxonomy (GTDB): domain Bacteria; phylum Pseudomonadota; class Alphaproteobacteria; order Rhodobacterales; family Rhodobacteraceae; genus Roseovarius; species Roseovarius pelagicus. The sequence continues at coordinate 1,205,571 of NZ_CP049037.1, forward strand.
TCTCGCGGCAGATCGCCAGACCAAGCCCCGCCCCCGCCGCCTGAGACACGCCAATGCGCGCGAATTTTTCGAAAATCACCGCCTGATCGGCCATCTGGATCCCGGTGCCGTTGTCGGCAAAGTCGATCTCCAGCATATCATCTGCGGATCTCACACTAATCCTGAGCACGGGCTGATCGGCATCGCAGTATTTGCGCGCATTGGCGATCAGGTTGATGAAAACCTGACTGAGCCGATCCACATCGGTGTTCAAGACGATCTGCTCCGTTGCCAGATCACGCTCGATTCGAATGCCGCCCGTCGCCCCGCCGGTTGCCGCCACAGCCCTGTCCAGCATTTCGGAAACCAGCCCCAACTGCATGTTCAGCGTGACTTGACCGCTTTCCAGCACGCTCAGATCCAGCAGATCATCCAGCAAGCGCGTCAGGCGCAGGGACTCATCATAGATTATTGAGGAGTATTTCTGCTGATCGCTGGCATTCATCCCACCGGTGTCGCGCAGAATCTCGGAAAAGGCGCGAATGGATGTCATCGGTGTCCGAAGTTCGTGACTGACCTGACTGAGAAAGGAATCCTTTTGCACCGATAGTTTGGTCAGCTTGTCGTTGGCCTCGCGCAGTTGCCGCGCGGTGCGGGCCTGTTCAGCGGATTTTGCCTCCAGCTTGCTGGAATACTCCATGATCTGCGCGGTCTCATCGGCCACGGCCAACAGATCCTCGACCGACACCGTGGCGCGCCCGACGATCTGGCTGATCATGGCATGGGCTGTGGCCGCCCCAACCGATCCCGACAGCTCGCGTTCCAGCACTTCCAGAAACTCTGTTGATGGCTCTGGCAGATAGCCGGTCAAACCCTGCTTGCGCGCCATGTTCGAAAACAATGCCTGTGCATCCGCCGCCCCCATGATCCGCTGAGTCATGATCAACAGATCCTCGGACTGCGCCAGTCCTCCTGACCAGGTTCCCGGACGGCTAGAATGGTCAAATACATTGACGAACTGCGCGCCCTGCAATCGCTCGACCGGCTTTGGGAATGTCAGCAGCGACACGGTGATGAAGGCCGACGTATTCAGCAACATCGCCCACATCACCGCATGTACGACCTTGTCCATGCCCTCTGCGCCAAAGAGCGCCTGAGGCCGCAACCACGACAACCCCAACAGTCCATCTTCGATGACGGATACCGGCAACAGGACGCCGGGACCAAAGCTGGGAAGAAACAAACAATAGAGCCAGAGGACGAACCCCACCGTCAGCCCGGCCAACGCACCGGTACGGGTAGCCCCACGCCAGAACAGCCCGCCCATCAGTGCCGGCAAGAACTGTGACAATCCGACAAAGGACACCAACCCGATCGCAGCCAGCGCAGTGCCCGCGCCGGAAAAGTGGAAATAGAGATAGCCCAGCATCACCACTCCGGCGATGGAAAGCCGCCGCGCCAGCAATGCAACGCCACGCACATCGCCCGCAATCATCGCCGTGCCGCCGGTCAACCGCAGCCAGATCGGCATGACGATATGGTTTGACACCATCGTTGACAGCGCAATCGCCGCCACGATCACCATTGACGTCGCTGACGAGAACCCGCCGAGGAATGACAGAATTGCCAGCCCGTCCTCTCCTGCCAGCAACGGCAGCGTCAGCACAAAGAGGTCGGGATTTGCATCGGTTGGCATCTGTTCCAGCCCGACAGCAGCAATCGGCACGACAAATAGGCTCATCAGCATGAGATAGGTGGGAAATGCCCATGTCGCCGTGCGCAGATGACCCTCGTCCTCATTTTCGACCACCATCACCTGAAAGATGCGCGGTAGGCAGAGGAACGCCGCCGCCGATAACATCGTCAGCCCGGCCCAGCGGCTGCCCGGTACTTCCCATTCGGCAATCTTGGACGCATCAATGACCCTGAGCGTGTTGCCGATCCCGTCGCCCAGCCCCCAGACGACAAAGACGCCGACCGCCATCAGGGCAAAGAGTTTGACCACCGCCTCGAGCGCGATGGCCATCACCACGCCGTGATGCCGCTCGTTCGCATCGACATTGCGCGTGCCGAAGAGGATGGTGAAAACCGTCAGACCGATCGCAACAAAGAGTGCGGTAGACTGCAAATTCGGCGCGGTGGTCAGTGTCGGGTCCGCCTCCGAGAAGGCGGCAAACGACAGTGTCACCGACTGCAATTGCAGGGCGATGTAAGGCGTTGTGCCAATCACCGCAATCAACGTGACAAACACGGCAAGCGTGTTCGACTTGCCGTAGCGCGACGAAATCATATCGGCGATCGAGGTGATCCGCTGACTACGCCCGATGCGCACCATCTTGCGCAGGATCCACCACCAACCGATCATCACCAGCGTCGGGCCCAAGTAGATCGTCACGAATTCCAGCCCGGACCGTGCGGCAAATCCAACCGCGCCATAGAACGTCCAGGCCGTACAATAGATCGACAGCGACAGCGTGTAGACCAGCGGCGAATGCAGCCATCTTCCACGGCCCATACGCGCAGCACGATCGGCGCCAAATGCCACGGCAAAAAGGAACGTCACATATAGCACGCAAACAAGAACCAGCAGATTGAGCGTCGTCATCCACTCTCTCCGCCCGCAATTTTGTCGGGGTCGGTGTCTGCGTCAGAGTCGCGACCGGTACCGGTTCCACCTCCGGATCGGTCGCGCCCCAGATCGCGCGAGATCAGTCCCGACAACCCTGCCAGCAACGCCCAGATACCAAAGATATAGAGCATGACATCGGTCGTCTGCGACCCGCTGTCTCCTTGCCATAGCAATGGCACCAGAAACAGCACAACACCCAAGATCGGCAGAAGACTGGCCGCGTCCGTCATGCGCCGACGGCGATAGGCGCTTCGTTCGACAAATACAGTACGGGTGCCGTCGCCGGGCACTTCGTCGGGGCGCTCGCCAGAGACGTCCTCGGTCATGGCTGTACCAATGTGCGCACCACATCCAGCACTTCGGCATTCGAAAACGGCTTGGTCATGTAGTGGGTGGCCCCGGCGCGTTCGGCCATTTCGCGATCCTTGCGTTGACCGCGCGCGGTCAGCATCAGAACCGGCACCTGTTCCAGATCGGGGTCAGCACGGATGTCCGCGAGTATGTCAAAGCCGCTGCGCCCCGGCAGCATCACATCCAGAATAACCACATCCGGGCGACGTGCGCGCACCACGTCCACCGCATCATGTCCGTTAGAGTGCGATCTCACATCCCATCCGTCACGCGACAGGATAAAGCTGATCGCCTCAATGATGTTCGGCTCATCCTCTATCAGCAGAACCTGCCTGACCATCTGATCCTGCTCCCCTTCAGTCGCGCGATGCACGCTGCCCCGTCCCACTATCCGGCAACTGGCCGGGGCTGTCAAAACCCGTCTTGCATTACCGACGGTTCGCGGCGCACTGCGCAATTCATACGAGGGCAGATACGACAGCTGGTTCCCACCGGTGCTGGTGCCTGTTCGCTGTCGGGCGCGGGCAGCAACAGCATGTAAGCCCGCAGAAGGGGCGGTTCGTTGAACCGAACCGGTCCGATCTGCTCGGTCGCCGCCAGCGCAAGCACGGGCCGTGCATCGCGATCCGACTGCAGTACGGTCATGCGCAATGGAACACCCGGCTGGGTCAGCACACGATAGATCGGCCAAAGCGGACAAGCCCCGGCCAGCCGCGACACCGCAAAGCCGTCCAGCGGCTTGCGCGTCAGCATCGCGCCCGCCCCGTCACAGACCACCAGCCCCACGGGGCCTGCCACATCGTCCGGCAATGACGACAGACGTCGGAAGACGCATGGCAGATCCAACTGCACATCCTCGGCCAAGGCCACCGGATCCAGACCGACACGACCCAGTGCGCGCTCCAGTCTGGCCCGTGGCAGCCGTGCAGCATCTTTCTGATATTGCTCCAGAAACGCCCGCGCCAGTTCACGCGCTGTGGGCAAGGTCAGTAGGTTATCCGCCTCTAGCACTGTATTGATTGGGTCGCGATCTCCTGCCTCCAGCGCCTCAAAATAGAACCGGTTCTCCGATAGAAACTGATCCAGTTCGTCCTGAGGCGAGCGAATATCGGCCTCTGACCCCGGCGCGGCATCGAGGTATCTCACCAAAGACTTCGCACCATCTGCCAGTCGCTTGCTGTCTTCGTCTATGTTGCGATGGAACCGGGCCTGCCATTTCTGCTCCAGCGTCGGCGTCTCCACCAGAATTGACGCGGTAGATCGAATTGCCGTGACCACGGATAAAACCTCGTGGATCGATTCCGCCAGATGCGGGTCATGGGCCAGCCGGTCGGTAAGCGCCTGCACTGTCCTCTCCATTTCTTCGCCGCGCCGAAAGGCATCAACCAGCGCTTGCGCCCAGCCGGGGAACCGACCTGCAAACTCTTCCAGCCGATCACGCTCTGACGCGGCGACAGAGCCATCAATCGCGGCCTCGCGCAGCCCGCCAATCAGCGCCGCCTCTGCGCCCTGGCTCAGCACCTGCGGCTCTACCCCCAACGCCCGCGCAATCCGCAAGAGCAAGGTTCCACCGATTCTGCGCCGGTTGTGCTCAATCAGATTGAGATACGAGGGCGAGATTTCGACCATCGCCGCCAGCGCGGTCTGCTTGATCCCGCGCTGCACCCGCCGCTCGCGTATCCGCGTCCCAGTGATCGAACTTTCCGTCACGGCAATTTCTCCATCGTTTCAATGCTTTTTCGACGATATGAAATTTATTTTACAAACGCCAGTAACTCCCTGTTCATTTTTTTACAAAATTATTGTTTCTTTCAAGGACGTTGTTGAGAAGTTTTCTTAACTTGTGGCATATTGCATTTGCACACCTGTGCCATGTGGGGAGGCGCAAGGGAGTCCCTCCCCATGATTTCTTTAAGGGAGGATCTACATGTCCAAATCAAATTTCACGCGCCGGGGCCTGCTAAAGACCAGTGCCGCCGCCGGTGCTGGTCTGGCGCTGCCGACCTATCTGAGCGCCGCGTCGCATTCCGGTTACACCAATGCCCCGTCCGGCAGCACAGTCACGCTGGGCTTTAACGTTCCGCAGACCGGCCCCTACGCCGAAGAAGGTCTGGACGAACTGCGCGCGCAGGAGCTTGCGGTTGAGCACCTCAACGGTGAGGGTGACGGCGGCATGCTGAATACGTTCAGCTCCAAGGCGCTGAAAGGAAACGGTATTCTGGGTAAGAAAGTCACCTTCGTAACGGGCGACACCCAGACCAAATCAGACGCCGCACGCGCATCGGCCAAGTCGATGATCGAAAAAGACGGCGCGATCATGATCAACGGCGGCTCGTCGTCGGGCGTGGCTGTTGCGGTTCAGGGTCTGTGTCAGGATGCGGGCGTCATTTTCATGGCGGGCCTTACCCACTCCAACGACACCACCGGCAAGGACAAGAAGGCCAACGGCTTCCGTCACTTCTTTAACGGTTACATGTCTGCTGCGGCTTTGGCACCCGTGCTGAAAAATGCCTATGGATCAGAGCGCCGCGCCTATCACCTGACGGCTGACTACACTTGGGGCTGGACGCAGCAGGAATCGATCGCAGCCGCGACCGAAGCCATCGGTTGGGAAACCGTGAACAACGTTCTGACACCGCTGGCGTCCACGGACTTCTCGTCCTACATCGCGCCGGTTCTGAACTCGGGCGCCGACGTTTTGGTTCTGAACCACTACGGCGGGAACATGGTGAACTCGCTGTCCAACGCCATCGAATTCGATTTGCTGAGCAAGCAGGTCAATGGCAAGAACTTCGAAATCGTCGTACCGCTTTATTCGGAATTGATGGCCGCTGGTGCGGGCGACAACGTGAAGGGTGTTATCGGTTCGATGAACTGGAACTGGCAGTTGCAAGACGAAGGTTCCAAGGCGTTCACCAAGTCGTTCGGCGAAAAGTACGGTCGTCCGCCATCCAACTCGGCGCACACCTGCTACGTACAGACCCTGCTCTATGCGGATGCGTGCGAACGTGCCGGCACATTCAACCCATGCGGCGTGGTCGAAGCCCTCGAAGATTTCGACTTCGACGGCATGGGCAATGGCCCCACCACCTACCGCGGCGCCGATCACCAGTGCTTCAAGGACGTGCTGGTTATGAAAGGCAAAGAGAACCCGACAAACCAGTACGATACGCTGGAAATCGTCGAGGTGACACCGCGGGCACAGGTCGAATACGCACCTGATCACCCGATGTTCGCAGGTGGCGATCTGGGCAAGTGTAACCCAGGCGCCTGAGCCTTTTAAAATACCCGGCCGCGTCTCCATGCGCGGTCGGGACCGTTCCGCAGGATTGTGGAACATCTCCCGCAATTCATTTGCCACGGGTGGACATAATGGACGCAATTATCCTTCAAATTCTGAACGGCCTAGACAAAGGATCGGCCTATGCGCTGATCGCGCTGGGCCTCACGCTGATCTTCGGTACGCTGGGTGTGGTAAACTTCGCCCACGGCGCCATCTTCATGCTCGGGGCATTCTGCGCCGTCACACTGTCGAAAATCTTTAGCATCAGCTATCAGACTGTCGACGAAACCCAGACTGATTTTCTGGGCAATCCGTTAAAGGTCGACACGCCTTATGTCGAATACTGGTTCGGCCCCGAAATGGGCGCGGCCCTGATCGACTGGTCCGTACCACTGGCAATCCTGTTCTCAATCCCGGTCATGATCGCTGTCGGCGTCATCATGGAACGCGGGCTGATCAAGCATTTTTACAGACGCCCCCATGCCGACCAGATCCTAGTGACCTTTGGTCTGGCAATCGTGCTGCAGGAAGTCATCAAATACTACTTTGGCGCAAACCCAATTCCGACGCCTGCGCCCGATATGTTCCGTGGCAGCTATGATTTCAGCCCGCTTCTGGGGTTCGATCCCAATTCGGTCATCTACCCTGTCTGGCGACTTATCTACTTTGCCTTCTCGGCACTCATCATAGGTGCGGTATTCGCCTTTCTTCAATTCACCACATTCGGGATGGTGGTCCGGGCCGGCATGGCCGATCGCGAGACTGTTGGCCTCCTGGGCATCAACATCGACAAGCGGTTTACCATCATGTTTGGCATCGCGGCCGCGGTGGCCGGGCTCGCCGGGGTGATGTACGCCCCGATCAACGCCCCCAACTATCACATGGGCATGGATTTTCTGGTTCTCAGTTTCGTGGTTGTGGTCGTCGGCGGCATGGGCTCTTTGCCCGGCGCCGTCGCGGCCGGCTTCCTGCTGGGGATTTTGGAGAGCTTTGCATCAACGACCTGGGCGACGACAACAATCCCGGGCATCAACCAGATCATCATCTACCTTGTCGCGATCATAATCCTGCTGACACGTCCGCGGGGCCTGATGGGCAAAAAAGGCGTGATGGAGGAATAAACCATGCTCGGATTGAACAAAAAAGACTTCCAATTGCTGCTGATCGTCGTCGCATTGACGGCATTGGCTCCCTTCATCCTGAACCCCTTTCCCGAAGGTTCGGCCATGGCGCAATTCAACGCCGGCTACCCAGACCTGATGCAGAAATTCGTGATCTTCGGCATCTTCGCAATCGGGTTCAATATCCTGTTTGGTCTGACCGGTTATCTCAGCTTCGGGCACGCCGCCTTTCTCGGAGTTGGTTCCTACAGCTGCGTCTGGATGTTCAAGCTGTTGGGTTACAACGTCATGCCGGGCATCTTGCTCAGCATCGTTACCTCGGGCATCTTTGCCTATCTGATCGGTGTGGTCAGCCTGCGGCGGTCGGGCATCTATTTCTCGATCCTGACGCTGGCCTTTGCGCAGATGTCGTTTGCCTTGGCCTATTCGGTCCTGTCGAACCCCAAGTTCAACCTGACCAATGGCGAGACCGGGTTGCAGGTCTACGCCAACGATCCGCAATGGATGCATTCGGCCAGCAAGCCGGACCTGCCGCACTTCTTTGGCATCAGCATGCGGGCCACCCATGAAATGGAAGTCGGCGCGTGGGCGTTTCAGTTCAACTTTGGGTACTACCTCTGCGCGCTCATTATGATCGCCGCGTTCTACCTCAGCATTCGCATCTTCCGGTCGCCTTTCGGGATGATGCTGCGCGCCGTCAAATCGAACAATACGCGGATGTATTACACCGGGCTGAATGCGCGTCCCTACACGCTGGCGGCCTTTGTGATCTCTGGCATGTATGCCGGGCTGGCCGGTGGGCTTTTGTCGGCGGTGGATCCGTTGGCCGGTGCTGAACGGATGCAATGGACCGCCTCTGGTGAGGTCGTTCTGATGACCATCCTCGGAGGAGCTGGCACGCTGATTGGGCCGGTACTCGGCTCTGGTCTGATCAAATACTTCGAAAACATCTTCTCAAAGATCAATGACAGCGTTCTGCACGGCTGGTTCTCGTTCCTGCCTGACGGGATTGAGGACTTCATGGTGACGATTGTACATCCGTTCGTCGGCAAAGGCTGGCACCTGACACTGGGTGTTCTGTTCATGCTGATCGTGATCTTTCTTCCGGGCGGGCTGGTACAGGGTGGCCAAAAGATCCGTGGCCTATTTACCGGGCGGACCGAGGCCGAGCAGGCCGAAGCCGACGCCAACCATTCCACGCCTGCGGAATAAGGAGACAGAACCATGGGTATCCTTGAAGTCAAGAACGTCAACAAGCGGTTCGGCGGTCTGCAGGCGCTGGGCGATGTGAACCTCAGCGTAGAGGAAAACACCGTTCACGCGATTATCGGCCCGAACGGGGCCGGTAAATCCACCCTGCTGAACGTGCTTATCGGCAAACTGATCCCGGACACCGGCAGCGTCATGTTTGACGGACAGTCGGTGCTGGGGCGCAAACCCTACGAGATTTGCCAGATGGGTATTTCCCGCGTGTTCCAGACGCCCGAGATTTTCGGCGATCTGACCGTGCTGGAAAACATGATGATCCCGATCTTTGCCAAGCGCGACGGGGCATTCCAGATGAACGCCATCGGGGCCACCGTGAACGAGAAAAACGTCATTGAGCAGGCCGAACACATGCTGGAAAGCCTTAACATGGCGGACAAGCGGCATTTTCACTCTGCCTCGATGAGCCGGGGGGACAAACGTCGCCTCGAGATCGGCATGTGCCTGTCACAGAACCCGCGTCTGTTGCTGTTGGACGAGCCGACAGCAGGCATGGCCCGCGCCGATACAAACAACACGATCGACCTGCTGAAACAGATCAAGGACGAGCGTGACATCACCATCGCCATCATCGAGCACGACATGCATGTGGTGTTCTCCTTGGCCGAACGGATCACTGTGCTGGCACAGGGCAGCCCGCTGGTCGAGGACACGCCGGACAAGATCAAAGGCCATCCCAAGGTGCGCGAAGCGTATCTCGGCGAGAGCGCATAAGGAAGGACGCCTAACATGAACGTCAAACCCGACTTTTCCAAAGGCAAGAATTATGCCGAAACCGCCCCCGCCTTTCTGTCGGTCTGGGGCATGCAATCCTATTACGGCGAGAGCTATATCGTTCAGGACATCAGCTTTAACGTACACGAAGGCGAAATTCTGGCCCTGCTGGGCCGCAACGGAGCGGGCAAGACCACGACGCTGCGCTCAATCGCGCGGATGGACAATCCACAGCTGAACCACGGCGAAATCTGGCTGGACGGCCAGCCCCTTCACCGGATGCGCAGCCACGAGGCAGCCATCGCCGGGATCGGCTTGGTGCCTGAGGACCGTTGCATCATTCCTGGCCTCACGGTCGAGGAAAACCTGCAACTGGCGCAAATCGCGCCGCCGATCGGCTGGTCCATCGAGCGGCTGTACGAGCTGTTTCCACGCCTCAAGGAACGTCGCAAGCAAGAAGGCGTAACCCTGTCGGGTGGTGAACAGCAAATGCTGGCAGTGGCCCGCGCACTGGCCCGCAGCATCAAGGTGCTGCTGCTGGATGAACCCTATGAGGGTCTCGCACCTGTGATCGTCGACGAGATCGAAAAGACCCTGCGCATCATCAAAGAGCAGGGGATAACCACCATCATCGTCGAGCAGAACGCCGTGCGTGCGCTGGAACTGGCCGACCGCGCTGTGATCCTTGATACGGGCGGGATCGTCTTTGACGGCACTGCCACCGAGGTGCTGGAGAACGAAGAACTGCGCGCCGAGTACCTTGCCATCTGACGCAAGGGAACCCACTATGCGGACGCGGCCCGTCACGGGCGGCATCCCGCACAGGTACGAATAGAATACAAAAGGTCTGACATGTCTGACAAAACTTATCCGCCCTCCGATGCTTTTGCCGCCTACGCCCTGATTGACGCCGCGAAATACGAAGAGATGTACGCCGCCTCGATCACCGACCCAGACGCGTTCTGGGGCGAACAAGGGAAGCGCGTCGATTGGATAAAGCCCTATAGCACTGTCAAGGACGTCAATTTCGATCTCGGCAATGTCGCGATCAACTGGTACGCCGACGGCACCCTGAATGTCGCAGCCAACTGTATTGACCGGCATCTGGCCGAGCGCGGCGATCAGACAGCGATCATCTGGGAACCGGATAATCCGAAAGATGACGCCCAGCATATCACCTATCAGGAATTGCACGCGCAGACCTGTCGCATGGCGAATGTTCTCAAGGGTCTGGGCGTGACCAAGGGGGATCGCGTTGTCCTCTACATGCCGATGATCCCCGAGGCCGCCTATGCGATGCTGGCGTGCGCGCGGATCGGTGCGATTCATTCCATCGTCTTTGCTGGCTTTTCACCCGATGCGTTGGGCGCGCGCATCAACGGCTCGAACGCCAAAGTCTTGATCACCGCCGACGAAGCCCCGCGTGGCGGGCGCAAGACGGCGCTAAAATCCAACGCCGACGCGGCATTGCTGCATTGCGATGACCGCGTGCAATGTCTTGTCGTCAAACGCACCGGCGGACAGACCACATGGACCGAACGCGACCACGATTGCACGGCGCTGATGGCTGCCGCCAGCACCGATTGTGCGCCGGAGGAAATGAATGCAGAGGATCCACTCTTTATCCTCTACACCTCCGGCTCTACCGGGCAGCCAAAAGGCGTCGTACACAGCTCTGGCGGGTATCTGGTCTATGCATCGATGACGCATGAACTGGTTTTCGATTATAAACCCGGCGATGTTTTCTGGTGCACCGCAGACGTTGGCTGGGTCACTGGCCACAGCTACATCGTCTACGGCCCGCTTGCCAACGGGGCGACCACGCTGATGTTCGAAGGGGTGCCAACCTACCCTGATGCCAGCCGTTTCTGGCAGGTTTGCGAAAAGCACAAAGTAAACCAATTCTACACCGCGCCTACCGCGATCCGTGCATTGATGGGTCAGGGCAATGAGTTCGTCGAGAAATCCGACCTGAGTGATCTGAAGGTACTGGGCACCGTCGGTGAGCCGATCAACCCCGAGGCCTGGAACTGGTACAATGACGTTGTCGGCAAGGGCACCCGCCCCATCGTCGACACGTGGTGGCAGACCGAAACCGGCGGCCATATGATGACCCCCCTGCCCGGTGCCACGGCGGCCAAACCCGGTTCTTGCACCAAACCGTTCTTTGGTGTTCATCCGGTGATCCTAGAGCCGACAACTGGCGAGGAAATCACCGATACCGTTGCCGAAGGCGTGCTGTGCATCAAGGACAGCTGGCCGGGCCAGATGCGCACCGTTTACGGTGATCACGAACGGTTCGAGAAAACCTACTTCTCTGACTACAAGGGCTACTACTTTACCGGCGATGGCTGCCGCCGCGATGCGGATGGCTATTACTGGATCACCGGCCGCGTCGATGATGTAATCAACGTATCCGGACACCGGATGGGCACGGCAGAGGTCGAATCCGCACTGGTCGCCCACGCGCAGGTCGCCGAGGCCGCGGTCGTCGGTTATCCGCATAACGTCAAGGGCCAGGGCATCTATGCCTATGTCACTTTGATGAACGGCGTCGAGCCATCCGAGGAACTGCGCAAGGAACTGGAAAAATGGGTCCGCACCGAGATCGGCCCGATTGCCAAGCCGGACCTCATTCAATGGGCACCCGGCCTGCCCAAGACCCGGTCGGGCAAGATCATGCGTCGCATCCTGCGCAAGATCGCCGAGGACGATTTCGGCGCGCTGGGGGATACATCGACCTTGGCAGAACCGGCTGTGGTCGACGATCTGATCGAGAACCGGATGAACAAGGGCTGATCGTCCTTTCACCCGCCAAGACCTGAGTTTAGAACCCCGCATGGTTTTGCCTTGCGGGGTTCTTTGTTCCAAGGGTTGAGAGTGGCGGTTCGTGGAAAACGCGATCTACAGCCTGACCGCGCTCATCCGATAATATGTCAGCGAAAAGAAGAAGCGTCCTTGTTTTGCAAGTTGCTCCTGTTCGTCAAACCATGCCTTTGCCTCATGCTCGGGCATGTGCCCGTTTTCAACCGCATAGCGTGACATCAGATGCATCAGCATGAAGGCGATACCGTCCGGACGCAAAGTCACATCGCAGTACGTGAATGGTTCGATTTCAATCGCCGTAAATCCTGCCGCGCGCGTCAAACCGGGCCAAAGGGCCGCCACGCGCGCCTCGGTGTAATGCTGATCCCATGCTGTCAGGACGCGTTTCATTCGGTCTTCGTCTTCTGAAAACCAGTCAAGCGTTCTAAATCCGGTATCCACTGCGACGAACCGGCCACCCGGACGCAAGACACGATGTGCTTCGTGGATCGCGGCAGGGATATCTGGGAGATATTCGAGCACCTGAACCGCAGAGACGCTATCAGCTTCGCCATCTGACAGCGGGAATTTATCGGCCAGACCATCCTCGATGCGAACCGCCGGAAAAGTAGCGCATCGCGCCAGCGCCAATGCGCGCATATCTTCACTTGGATCAATGCCAAAGACACGTCCAGCCGCGCCGACAGCGCGGGCGATCTCTTCTGTCAGAAGCCCATTACCACACCCGATATCGACGACCGTATCGCCTTGAGATAGGCAAAGCGCGTCGAAGGCTATCCGACGGCGTCGACTGACATCGCCACCTTGATAGGCTATCTCAAGCAGCTTGGTCGTTTCGTCGTCAAACTTCAGCATACGGCAATTGTAGCGTCTCCACGCGCCACTTGAAACGATAGATCACCAATGTCCCTTACGCACTCCAGAGCTGGTTTGGCGTCGTCAAAACCATGGCAATACCTCAGCGGCACAGCAGGCTAGGCTTCGCCACGTGTTCCTGCCATTTGGGGGACAACCCAACCTTTGCTGCATGGCGACGGTTTAGCGAATTCATCCGCACACCCGCCAGCGCACTTCATCCAATCGTCCATTCGCGACACCGCGTCGCAAACAAGCGCGACCCGGTAGGGGGCGAATCGGCAAGGTGGCGCCATGACGGCAATCCACCCCCATACCGCCCCGCCGCCCAGTCGCGCCCTGCACGGGATCGCCTGCGCCGAAATTGGCATGTTGCTCTTTGTTGTGCAGGACGTGCTGGTAAAGTCGTTGCTGGACACCCATCCGCTCTGGCATCTGATTTTCGTCCGCTCGATCATCACGCTGGTGGTGCTGACGCCGCTTATCCTATGGCTCGGCGGCCCGCATCGCATCCTGACTCCGTTCTGGAAGCTACATTTAGTGCGCGCAACGCTGCTTGCCGTTGGCTTTTCGCTATTCTACGCCGCCTTTCCCTTTATGGGGTTGGCCGAAGTCACGACGATTTTCTTTTCGGCTCCATTGATGACTGCCTTGCTGGCCGCGGTCGTGCTGCGGGAAACTATCGGAATCCACCGAACGTTGTCGCTGATCGTCGGCTTTGTCGGCGTGGTCATCGCGATGAACCCCGGCAGCGAAGGCTTTAGCTGGGTGGCGATCCTGCCCCTGATCTGCGCGCTCTCCTATGCGATCAGTCAAATCCTTGCCCGGCAAATGGGCGAACAGGAGTCGACGCTGACGATGGGCCTGCAAACCATCACCTTTATGGGATTGATGATTCTGCCGCTGGGCTGGCTGACCAATCAGTTCATCACGCTCGGGCCAGAGTTTCACCACCTGCGTATGGCATGGCCTACCGAGCTGGCGCGAGACGGGCACAAACTCATCCTGCTTGGTCTGGTCGGCATGATGGGCTGGATGCTGCTGACCCGTGCCTATCAGGTCGCCAATGCCAGTCTGGTCGCGCCGTTTGATTACACCTACATGCCGATCGCGATTGCCGTCGCGTGGATATTCTTTGATGAAATGCCACCGACGACCACATGGGTCGGCATGACGCTGATCGTCGGTAGCGGGCTCTATCTGGGCTACCGCGAGTTGCGCGCGGCACGGCACGGCGATGATCCGACCAACGTCGCCGAAGCCACCTTTGCCCCGGGCACGCCGATGCCGCCGCCCACGCCTTCTGACGAACCTGACCTGCCATGAGCGCGGCAGCCACCTTTGCGGATGTGTCCACCGGACGCGGGCGCGGTATCCTGCTGGTGTTTCTGGCCGGAGTTTTGTGGTCCACGATCGGGCTGGGCATCCGACTGATCGAGGATGCCGTCGTATGGCAGATCCTCTTGTACCGTTCGATCAGCCTCAGTGCGCTGCTTTATGTCGTGATCCGCCTCAGAACCGGCAGCGATCCGTTTGGCCATGTCCGCCGTGTTGGCTGGCCCGGCGTCATCGGCGCACTGGCGCTGGTCGGTGCCTATACGGGCGGCATCTATGCGCTGCAGCACACCTCCGTCGCCAATGCGATGATGATGTTTGCCTCTGCTCCATTCCTTGCGGCGATCCTCGGACTTGTGATTCTGCGAGAGCCAGTGCGCCGCGCCACATGGATCGCCATTGCCGCCGCCATACTCGGGATCGCAATCATGGTCTGGGACAAACCGGATGGCGCAGCATTGCGCGGCAACCTTGCGGCATTTGGGTCGGCCTTTGGCTTTGCCGTTTTCACCATTGCCCTGCGCTGGGGGCGTGCTGGCGAGATGCTTCCGGCGGTATTCCTGTCGGGGTTGATGGCCGTCGGCATCATGGGCCTGATCTGCCTCGGTGCGGGTCTGCCCCTTGTCCTCAGCCCGAACGATGGCAGCGTGGCGATCGGCATGGGCGTCTTTCAGGTCGGCGCCGGGCTGGTGCTCTATACCCTCGGCTCGCGCACGGTGCCCGCTGCGGAGCTGACGCTATTGTCGCTGGCCGAAGTGGTTTTGGCCCCGCTTTGGGTTTGGCTGGCATTGGGCGAAACCGCGACGCCCAACACGATGTTGGGTGGCTGTATCCTGTTGGCAGCCATCGCCAGTAACGCATTAAGCGGCGCACGTCGTAAGCGTCCGCCGCCTCACGTCTGATCCCGGAATCCGATACTTCGGCGAAAAACCTCGACGAGCAGAAAATGCCCGAATTTTCTTAGCCGCCATCCTGTGCAAGCCGCGCCCGCAGCTCTGTTTTCAGAACCTTGCCATAGTTGTTCTTGGGCAGTTCATTCAGCATGAAATACGCTTTGGGTCGTTTGAAACGCGCGATATGTTCCAGACAATGCGCGCTCAGCGCCTGCTCGTCTGGTGCGCACCCCACACTCGCCACCACAAAGGCCACCACGTCCTCGCCCCATTCCGGATCCGGGCGTCCAACCACCGAAACCTCGCTGACTTCGGGGTGCAGCAGCAGTACTTCCTCGACTTCGCGCGGATAGATATTCGATCCACCAGAAATGATCACATCCTTGGACCTGTCTTGTAGTGTGACATAACCATCGGAATCCAGATATCCGACATCGCCGGTCATCAACCAGCCGTCCCTGATCGTCTTGGTTGTGGCGTTGTCGTTCTGCCAATACCCCGGCATCACGTTCGGCCCACGCACCGTGATCTCTCCCACCTCGCCGGGTGCCAGGGCGGAACCATCCGGGCCACCGATGCGAACCTCACACACGCTCTGCGCACGGCCCACAGACCCCAGCCGTTCCCGCCAGCGCGGGTGGCTGCGGTCCGCCACATCCGCACGCGACAATGCGGTAATGCTCATCGGGCATTCCCCCTGCCCGTAAACCTGCAAAAATATCGGACCAAACGTTTCAACTGCCTCGATAATATCTGCCAGATACATGGGCCCACCGGCATAGACGACACTGCGCAAACCCGTGCCGACACTGCCCGTTGCCCGCGCCTGAGCCGTCAGGCGTTTCACCATCGTCGGCGCGGCAAAGAGATGCGCCTGTCCAAAATGCGCAGCCAGATCGAGGATTTCCACCCCATCGAACCCGCCCGATGCAGGCACGACATGCCGCGCGCCCATAAGGACGTGCTGAACCACATACAGCCCTGCACCATGGCTGATCGGCGCGGCGTAGATTGCACAATGGTCTGGGGTGACTGCGTCCACATCCGCCAGATAGCTCTGCGCCATGACGCTCAGCATCTGATGCGTGATCATGACCCCCTTGGGCCGCCCGGTGGTGCCCGAGGTGTAAAACAGCCACGCCAGATCAGCGGACGCACACTCTGCCGGATCGCAAACGGGGTCGAGCTGGTAAGCCGTGGCCAGCGCATCATCCAGATGAGAGACGATCCGGCCCGTTGCACCGACCTGCGCCAGTTCATCGACCATCCCAGAGGAAACGAAAGTGAGGACAGCCCCGGCGTTGTCGGTGATCCACGCCGCCTCTCGCGGATGCAGCTTGGCGTTGATCGGGACGGCCACGGCTCCGGCATACCAGATGCCATAGAGCAGGATCAGATAGTCCGGGTGGTTCTTCATATAAAGCGCAACGCGGTCCCCGCGCAGCACGCAAGTCTGCCGCAGCCAGCTGGCAATCTGCCCGGCCCGGCGATCGAACCCAGCGTAATCCTCAATCATGTCATACCCATGAAAGAGCGCTGGCGCGGCCCCGCGCACCTGCGCCGTTCGCCGCAGCCACAGTGCAATATTCATCCCGACCTCTCCCTGATCCCGTGCCGCCACAGTGACCTCCGCGACGGCCACATTGCAATTCGTAGAAATACGCGCGCATAGTCCTTTTATGGATATCAGCGATCTTGCCTTTGATCATGCGCCCGTGGGTCTCGCCGTTCTGGAGCGGCGTATCATCCGTCATTGCAACCGCCAATTCGCAGAGATTTTCGGTGGTACCGTCGCCGATTTCGCGCGTGTTCCGCTGGCCCATTTCTATCCCTCCATCGAGGATTACCGCCGCATTGGCGAGCGCGGCCTGAGCGCAATGCAAAAAACCGGACGTTACTCGGACGAACGGGTGATGAAACGTTCGGACGGTGCGCTCTTTTGGTGCCGCGTCAGGGGGCAATCGGTTACACCCGACGACCCATTCCATTGTGGCGTCTGGAGTTTCGCGGACCTGTCGGACGACCGCCCCATTGTTAGCCTGACCCAGCGCGAACGCGAGGTCGCAATCCTGACCTGCCGCGGCATGACATCAAAGGAAATCGGGCTGGAACTTGGCCTGAGCTATCGTACGATAGAAGTGTACCGCGCGCGCCTGCTGGAAAAGTTTCAGGCACGAAAACTGGCCGAACTGGTCGCCAAACTCAGCGGTATGCCGCTGTAACATTGACGTAGCGCCAACGGAATTCCCCTAGTTGCTGGCAATTTGCTGCGCCATACCCCACTTTGGGTCGCAGAAGCCCGCTTTTCTAAGCCCGCGCAATGCCATATAAGCGTGAAAAAACAAACGCAGCCCAAATAAGGGCAGCAACCGGTCGAGGAACCTGATGTCAAACAAAACCCATGATGATGATGTCGCCTTTATCAAGGCGCTGGCCGAACTTCTGAACGATAACGATCTGACCGAATTGCAGGTCAAACGCGACTACGGCGAAGATGACAGCCTGAATGTACGCGTCAGCCGCCGCAAGGAAGCGGCACCTCAGATGATCGCAGCACCTCAGCAGGCCTATGCCGCCCCTGCCGCCGTCTCTGCGGCTGCGCCCGCTAGCGCATCAGGCGGTGCGGATGCACCTGTCGAAGATCCCGCCAGCCACCCGGGCGCAGTGACGTCGCCCATGGTCGGCACCGTCTACACGCAGGCAGAGCCGGGTGCGCCATCCTTCGTCAGCGTCGGCGACAAAGTTGCCGAAGGCGACACTCTGCTGATTATCGAGGCGATGAAAACCATGAACCATATTCCCGCCCCGCGCGGTGGTACCGTCAAGCGGATTCTCGTCGAGGATGGCGCCGCGGTTGAATACGGTGCGCCGCTGATGATCGTCGAATAGGGCGCTGGCAATGTTCGAGAAAATCCTGGTAGCAAACCGTGGCGAAATCGCCCTCAGAGTGATCCGCGCCGCCCGCGAGATGGGCATTCAGACAGTCGCTGTGCATTCCACCGCCGACGCTGATGCCATGCATGTGCGCATGGCGGATGAGAGCGTCTGCATCGGCCCACCGCCCAGCACCGACAGTTATCTGTCAATCCCTGCGATCATCGCCGCCTGCGAAATCAGCGGCGCACAAGCAATTCATCCGGGTTATGGCTTTCTGTCGGAAAATGCCAATTTCGTGCAGATCGTCGAAGATCACGGCCTGACCTTTATCGGCCCCACTGCGGAACATATCCGCATTATGGGCGACAAGATCACGGCCAAGGACACGATGAAGAAGCTCGGTGTGCCCTGCGTACCCGGTTCCGACGGCGGCGTCTCCACTCTGGCCGAGGCGAAACGCATCGGTGATGATGTCGGCTATCCGGTGATCATCAAGGCAACCGCAGGAGGTGGCGGCAAGGGCATGAAAGTGGCCAAGACCGAAGCCGAGATGGAGCGCGCTTTTCAAACCGCGCGCGCCGAAGGTAAATCGAACTTTGGCAATGACGAGGTGTATATCGAAAAATACCTCGGCACCCCACGCCACATCGAAATTCAGGTCTTTGGTGACGGCAAGGGCGGCGCGGTACATCTGGGCGAGCGCGATTGTTCGCTTCAGCGTCGGCACCAGAAAGTATTCGAAGAGGCCCCCGGCCCGGTCATCACCCCCGAGGAACGCGCTGCCATTGGCAAAACCTGCGCCGACGCGGTTGCGGCAATCAATTACATCGGCGCGGGTACGATCGAATTCCTCTATGAGAATGGCGAATTCTACTTCATCGAGATGAACACCCGTCTGCAGGTCGAACATCCCGTGACCGAAGCGATCTTTGGTGTCGATCTGGTGCGCGAACAGATCCGCGTTGCCGAAGGGCTGCCAATGTCCTTCACTCAGGATGATCTGGTCATTAACGGCCACGCCATCGAAGTTCGCATCAACGCCGAAAAGCTGCCCGAGTTTTCGCCACGTCCAGGCAAGATCACACAATTTCATGCCCCCGGCGGCCTGGGTGTGCGGATCGACAGCGCGCTCTATGATGGCTACACGATCCCGCCCTACTACGACTCCCTGATCGGCAAGCTGATCGTGCATGGCCCTGATCGTCAGGCGGCATTGGCCCGGCTGGGTCGGGCATTGGGCGAGTTGATCGTCGATGGCGTTGACACCACCGTGCCGCTGTTTCACGCACTTCTGGCCGAGGACGACATCCAGTCTGGCAACTACAATATCCATTGGCTGGAAAAATGGCTGGAGACGAACCTGCGGGGGTGACGCGTGGCGAAGTCCGACGATAGCGATGCGGACTTCGATCTGACGCCGCAACTGTTGCTCAATGCCTATGCAGCAGGCGTTTTCCCGATGTCCGAACATCGCAACGATCCAGAGGTATACTGGGTCGATCCACGCAGACGCGGCGTGCTGCCACTGGGTGGATTTCATGTATCACGCTCACTGTCGCGCCGGATGCGGCGCGCCGGATATCGGGTCACGCTGAACGCGGCATTTGCCGATGTGATAGACGCCTGTGCTGACCGGCCAGAGACGTGGATCAGTAATGAAATCCGAAGCCTCTACATCGCGCTGCACGACCTTGGCCACGCGCATTCGCTCGAGGTCATGTCGAACGGTGCGCTGATCGGCGGTGTCTACGGAGTGACGCTGGGGGCAGCATTCTTTGGCGAGAGCATGTTCTCGCGGCAGCGGGACGCCTCTAAGCTGGCGCTGGCGCATCTGGTGGACCATCTCGCTCGCTGCCGCTTTACCCTGTTTGACACGCAGTTCATCACGCCACATCTGGCGACGCTGGGGGCCGTGGAAATCAGTCGAGCAGAGTATCGCAAACGTCTGGATGCGGCATTGCGCAGGCGCGCCGACATCGATCACGTTCCGCTCTGCACCACGCCTTATTCGGTGGTACAGCGCATGACCCAAACATCGTAACGCGGGTGATCCAGCGCGTTCAACGCGGGTGACGAAGCGATCATCCAGCCAGCAAAGCGTGGCGTTTCATCATCGGCCTCCAGTATCGTGAGATAGGCAAAGGCATCGCCTGCCGGATCGCCCTGCGGATAACGGCATTGCGACATCTCGATCGTGAGCCGCCCGAAGGTCGCATGCTCGCCAGAACGAAGCGTGATATCGGCGATTTCGCCTGATACTTTTTCCAGTCCACGCAACACCGCACCGGTCCCGATCCCGACATCTTGGGCGACGGCCATTCCCGGCACTGCGAGTGCCGCCATGAAGGCCAGCGTTTTCATTTGGGCGTCTCTTCGGGATCGCCTGCAACAAACTTCATCAATAGCGAAACAAGGCTGACCGACCCTTGGGTAAATTCGACCTGATCGCCGGGTTCAAAGTGAAACGGCGACCCGCCGGGCAGGATTTCAACGTAGTTGCCGCCCAAAAGCCCCTCGGATGAAATGGCTATCGCGCTGTCGTCCGGCACGTCGATGCCGGCACGAACGGTAAAGGTCGCCCCGGCGCGATAGGTCGCCGGGTCCAACTTCATTTCCGTCACGCGGCCCACCTTGACGCCAGCAAGGCGCACGTCGGTGCCCACCGATACGCCGTCCGCTGACCGGAAACTGGCCGAGAGCACATATTCTTCCTGACCAGCAGAAAACCCGGTGATCTGTCCGGCATAGGTCAAAAACCCGATGGCGACCGCCAGAACGGCACCGCCTACAATAATCTCGGTTTTGTTCTCTGACATCTGTCTGCCTAAAGCCTTTTGAGTATTTCCTGAACGGGCCTGTCTAAAAATCGCTCTAGCCGCGTCAGTGTTGCAGGCGTTCTGATCCGAATCTGTCGTTCAGACTGGCTGCAAAACACCCTATTCCGGGCGCCACGCCTCATAGTCGCTGCGCGCTTTGGGTTGCGCTCGGCGAATGGACCCCGCAGGCGCATAGGCCAGTGCGGTCCCTGTCAGGTTCTCCTGATGCGGCTTTTCCCATGTCTTGCGCGGCAGCGGCGTGTCGGTGGGTGGCTCTTTGAACGTATGATGCAACCAGCCATGCCAGTCAGGGCTGACGCGGCTCGCTTCGGCCTCGCCGTTAAAGATCACCCAGCGGCGTTTGTCGTCTTTAGAGTGGTAATAGATATTGCCCTGCGCATCCTCTCCGACCTTGGTGCCGCGGCGCCAAGTGTAGAACTGCGTATTCAGCGTCTGCCCGTTCCACCAGGTCACGGAGCGCAAAAGAGTGTTGAGAATGCCCATCGGGTCCTCCGGTAAACGTTGCCTCAGATATGGCGCATCCACGCGCAAAGGTCCAGACATCCTGTCGTCTCGTTTCAGCTCCGGTTCATTGCCCAGCCGGGCAAGACGCGGCTTCGCGAAAGAGGCGCCACTCCAAAGCGCGCTAGGCAGGAATTCCGATCAGGGACAGGAATTCGTCGTGCGGCAAATTCGGACCTCCGATCCCGTTATCCTGTCCAAAATTGATATGGTTAAGCCTGATGCGCAGCGTTTCGCCATCTGGCCCGGTAGGGATCGAAATGAAGGCATTATAAAATTGCCCTGACGACTGATTGAAATAGAGGTCAACATCGTCCACGGTGATTGGATCGCCATCTGTGTTCGTCAGTTCGCTGAGGTCCAGCATGTCCCCGGTGGGGCTGTCTGCACCTCCCAACTCAAACCGGGTGATGAGGACATCCGCATCGCCATCGCGGATGATAACGGTGTCCTGCGCCGCCACATCGTCAGACGTCGATTGCGAGAGCGATACCCCGTCATTCAAGGCCACCCAAACGCCCGGTGTTTCCTCGCCCAGGTCGCTTTCTTCCACATAGATGGTGTCTTCTCCGGGTCCGCCAGAGGCTAACTCCGGCTCTCCGTCAACGGCCTCATCATCCCCGTCCCAAGGCCGCTCGAAACTTCCCAGAAGATGTAGTTCGTCGTCTCCTGCGCCACCGTACAGTCTGTGAAAACCCGTGCCGCCAATGATCGTGTCATCACCCTCTTCCCCTTGGGCAACACTTCTGGTGCCACTCTCCGAGCCATCACCAAGATCGAGAAGATCATCACCGCCACCGCCCATCAGAGTATCATCACCGCCCAATCCATAGATGGCCTCGTCGGCGTCCGAACCGATCAGCTCATCATTACCGTCGGTCCCGATGATCTCTGGCAGAGCATCCACCTCATCCTCTGAACCGGTTTCTTCATCAGAGCTACGCTGTTCATCGTCGTCGCTGTCATCGAACCAATCAAAGGCGATAGACCCCAAGAGGGCGGTGCCAAGAACCCCCATTAAAACAATGCCTAACATCACTAACTGCCCCCACTGCAAACTCGGATAGCGTATCACGATTAAAATGATCGCCAAGGTTGGTGCGGTATCTCTCGCGAGTCATCGCGGATGGTGCGGCCCGTCTAGCGGACCGAGTGGCGGCAGTTTTTTCGTCCGTCATTGCGATAAGCTAAGCAAAGAAGCCCGCGAAATTCGCGGGCTTCTTTGACAGAACTTAAATGTATCGGGGTCAAAGCCTCGGGTTTATCCCGCGCTGGCAGCCTCTTCCTTCTTGGCATCCGCATAGATCATCAGCGGCGCCGCGTCGGAATTGACCGCTTCTTCGTTGACCACGACCTCTTCGACATTTTCCATGCTGGGCAATTCGAACATCGTATCCAGTAGGATATCTTCGAGGATCGACCGCAGGCCACGCGCGCCGGTCTTGCGCTGAATTGCGCGTTTGGCGATCGCTGATAGCGCATCTTCGGTAAAGCTCAGCTGCGCATCTTCCAGCTCAAAGAGGCGTTGGTATTGCTTGACCAATGCATTCTTCGGCTGGGTCAGGATCGTTACCAGCGCATCCTCGTCCAGATCTTCGAGCGTCGCAATCACTGGCAAACGGCCAACGAACTCGGGGATCAGGCCGAATTTCAACAGATCTTCCGGCTCCAGATCCTTGAACACTTCGCCGACACCGCGATCATCCTTGTCGCGCACATCCGCGCCAAAGCCCATCGCGCTGCCCTTGCCGCGGGCCGAGATGATCTTGTCCAGACCGGCAAATGCACCGCCGCAGATAAACAGAATGTTCGTCGTATCCACTTGCAGGAATTCCTGTTGCGGATGTTTGCGCCCGCCCTGCGGCGGCACGGCCGCCACGGTGCCTTCCATCAGCTTCAGCAGGGCCTGCTGCACGCCCTCACCCGATACATCGCGGGTGATCGACGGGTTTTCGGACTTGCGCGTAATCTTGTCTACCTCGTCAATATAGACGATGCCGCGCTGTGCGCGCTCCACGTTATACTCAGACGATTGCAGCAGCTTCAGGATGATATTCTCGACATCTTCACCTACATAACCCGCCTCGGTCAGTGTCGTCGCGTCGGCCATCGTGAACGGCACATCCAGTATACGTGCCAGCGTCTGCGCCAGAAGCGTCTTACCGCAACCGGTGGGACCAATCAGCAAGATGTTGGATTTCTGCAACTCGATATCGCCACCCTTGCCGGAATGATCGAGCCGTTTGTAGTGATTGTGGACCGCCACGGACAGCACACGTTTGGCCATCGCCTGACCGATCACATAATCGTCCAGCACATCGCAAATCTCGCGCGGGGCCGGGACACCATCGGCGGATTTCAGCCCTGCACTGCGGGTTTCTTCACGAATGATATCCATGCAAAGCTCGACACATTCGTCGCAAATGAACACCGTCGGTCCGGCGATCAGCTTGCGGACTTCATGCTGGCTTTTGCCGCAGAAGCTGCAATAGAGGGTGTTTTTGCTGTCGCTGCCAGAACTATTCGACATTATCTACCTTTCGGACGCTGCGCCGCCCCTTTTGGAATGGACCGAGCCGGACCGAGCGGCGATGTTGACGGCCAGCTTAGGACAGGCATCGAGCAGCCACAATCGTAAAATGGGCTGCCCGCCGCATGACCTTGATACCGCCTTACTCTTCGGCATCCGGTTTGGCACGGTTCTCGACGATCTCATCGATCAGGCCCCAGTTCTTGGCGTCCTCGGGCGACATGAAATTGTCGCGCTCCAGCGCCTCTTCGACCTTCTTGAGCGTCTGGCCAGTGTGTTTGACGTAAATCTCGTTCAACCGTTTCTTCAGCTTCAGCGTCTCTTCGGCGTGGATCATGATATCTGTCGCCTGTCCCTGATACCCACCCGAGGGCTGGTGTACCATGATGCGCGAATTCGGCAGCGAGAACCGCATCCCCGGTGCCCCTGCAGTGAGCAGCAGCGAACCCATCGAGGCCGCCTGTCCGATCACCAGCGTGCTGACCTTGGGCCGAATATACTGCATCGTATCATAGATCGACAGGCCCGAGGTAACGACACCACCAGGGCTGTTGATGTACATGCTGATTTCTTTGCTGGGATTCTCTGCCTCAAGGTGCAGAAGCTGCGCCACGATCAGCGATGACATGCCATCATGTACGGGACCGTTAAGGAAAATGATCCGCTCCTTCAGCAGGCGCGAAAAGATGTCATAGGCCCGCTCGCCCCGGCTGGTCTGTTCGACCACCATCGGCACAAGGGTGTTCATGTAGGTATCCATTGGGTCTGTCATATCTGCCTGCCTGCTGATGTGTGTCCGATCCTTACCGGATCAGGTCCTAAGAGAGTCTTAGTTGCGCGCCCAAGGGGCTGCAAGGGGAGGCGGAGCGTTTTGGCCTCATTGCGCTGCGTGCAGGTTCGACCTGTCTGGTAGATCATCGCACGTCGCTTTTCCAAAAAACCAATCGCGAAAGGCGATACTGATTGTCTGGGTCGGCTCACACACAACCATCACCCGCACGATTGTGGCTAGATCGATGGTCCTGCGATTAGCTGTGTAATTTTCCCGTCAAACAGCGAAACGCTGGCCTGCGCAACACATCCGTTGGTCAGCCATCTGAATGGAAAACGGCGCGGGAGGCAAAACAGCAGACCTCTATCAGCCCGATAAATCCGCTCGCCGTGACCAAAGGACTCGCCACTTAGAGAAACTGTTTTCCGATATGTCCAGGCGTGTGCGTCAAACCAAGTGGTTATCTCAGCTTCACGGCACTGCAATCCGTGTAACCTCTTACCCAGCCTGTCTGAATTTAACAGAGAATACTGGCCTTCATCCCTAAGTACCCAAGATAAATCCGCCAGCGATTCGGCACAGGTTCGTACCTTAACCTCAGACGCCAGCGCCGAGGGCGTTAGACCAAAGCCAGCCAATAGCAATACAATCAGACAAGAACACTCAGTCGGTTTCATTGCTTGTTTGTAGTCAAATTTGTACATCGAAGCCATGCAGACATGAACGGGAAATATCGGCTCACGCTCATCCCCACTTGCTATTCTGGACAGTCTCGGGCGCAGGACGACCCGATCTCAATGCAGAGATAACGCGTCCTTCCCCCGCCTTGTTGTGGTGCGGCGCGGCTCAGCACTCTCGCGGCCAATCGTGCGACAGAGCAGAATCACCGGGATCAGACCGAATGCGACCAGAGCCAGCGACGGCACGGCCGCCTCTGACAGACGCTCGTCCGCCGCCAGTCTGTGTGCCTGAACAGCCAGAGTCTGAAAGTTGAACGGGTGCAGAATCAGCGTCGCAGGCAATTCCTTCATCACGTCGACGAAAACGATCAGCAGCGCGGTCAGAACCGACGTGCGCGCTACCGGCAGGTGTACCCGCCACAACAGCTTTGGCGCACCCTGCCCCAACGACCGCGCGATCGCATCATAGTGGCGCGGCACCGTCGCCATGCCGCTGTCATAGGCATTCAGCGCCGCAGCCATGAATCGCGCCATATAGGCCAGTACCATCAACCAGATCGAGCCGGTGATCAGCAGCCCCGAGTCGATCCCGAAGCGTGCCTCCATCACATTGTCGATCAGGTTGTCGAGTGCGGCCAAGGGCACCATCAGCCCGACCGCGATCACCCCGCCGGGCACCGCGTAACCCAGCCCCGCGCCGACCAGCAGCGCGCGTGACGTGCGCCCCGGACGCGTGCGGGCACGGAACCCGATCAGGATCGCGCCCAGCACCGTCAGAACCGAGGCAATGCCCGCCAGCAAAACAGAGTTGGACATCAGCGACAGATACCGCGCCTCAAGCAGGCTCTGGCCCGACCCGATGGCCATCTGCCCCAACATGACGACCGGAATTACGAACCCCAGCAATACCGGTCCAAAGCACAGCGCCGCCGCCCCCCAGCCGCGCACGCCCGTCAGCTGGGGTTTAGACAACGCCTCGAATCGTGCGCCGCCCCGACCGGCAGTCCGGCCCCGTCCCCGCTGCGCGCGCTCTAGTCCTGCCAGCAACAACGCAAAGCTGAGCAGACAGAGCGACAATTGCGCCGCCGCCGCACGATCGCCCAGTGAGAACCACGCCTGATAGATGCCTGTTGCAAAGGTTTGCACATTGAAGAACGCCACCGTTCCGTAATCGGCTATCGTTTCCATGATCACCAGCAGCGTGCCGCCTACGATCGCCGGACGTGCCATCGGCAACGCCACCCGCCAGAACGCGGCGCCCGGCGTACGCCCCAGCGTACGCGCCACCAGAAACGCATTGGAACTTTGCTGTCGGAACGACGCACGCGCCAACAAATAGACATAGGGATATAACACGATGATCAACATCATCGCAGCCCCGCCCACACTGCGTATCTCAGGGAACCAGTAATCGCGCGGCCCCCATCCGGTCAGATCGCGCAGAAGCGTCTGCACCGGACCGGGGTGATCCAGTAACGACGTATAGGCATAGGCCAACACATAGGCCGGAAACGCCAGCGGCAGCGCCAGTGCGATTTCCAGCCAGCGCACGCCCGGAAAACGATAGACCGTGACCAGCCATGCCGTCGCGGTTCCGATCGCTGCCGCACCGCTGCCGACAATCGTCACCAAAACCAGAGTGACCCAAGTGTAACGTGGCAATACTGACCCCAGAATATCGCGCCACGTCTGTAAATCGCCCGAAAAGGCCGCAATCGCTGCAGCGACGATCGGCGCGACGCACAGCACTGCGACAGCCCATGCCAGCCGGTAAATCAGCCGTTCGGTCATCGCAGCAATCCTTTCTTCGGACACATGGGTTCGGCGCACTTTGATGCGCTATTCCGACAAAATCGATCAGTATTCCGCTGCCGCCCAAGGGTCAACATCTGCGACACCTCCGGCTGTTCTGTGCGCAATGGCACCAATCGGGCGGGCCCCATAGAATTTCAACATGATCCGTACCATCAGAAACCTAATTGAGTGACGGATCCAAAAGGCGCGTCTGGAGGGACAGCTTGATGGGCTGGAGGGCGAGGGCAAACCCCTGCCGGAGCGACCCGAAGAAGCCCTTGTCAGCACTGCGGATGCCGTTGGCTTTCGGATGATGGTAGAGGCTGGCGTCGTACCAGAGGAAATCACACTCAGGAAACAGACCAAAGCGCATCGCCACCATCTGGCAACCCTACGACCGAGGCTACACGCAGGGCCGGGATGGCCAAGCTGGCCCAACTTGAAATGCGCCACGGGATCGCGATGGAAGCGCGGAAAAAGCTTATGAAGGGCTAGCGCAGCCTCAGCTTGCGCACACGCTCGCGCGCGTGACATGAGATACGCAGAGCAAGCCCTGCAAAACGCCCATCCCCCAAAAGCCTGCTGACAACGCGCGTTTTCGCTCGTTTTTGTGGAATCTTCCGGCTGACGCGACGGAAGCTGATCTTTACACCACCCCGGAATCGCGACTACCGTACGCGCATACTTGGACCATCGCGCACAGACTTTCCGCGAAAGTGTCCAGTAAATCAGGGAGATACACTATGAAGACACTACGACACATTGCCACAGCAACGGCGATTCTGCTGGGTGCGACAGGGCTTGCCTCGGCGCAAACGCTGAATTTCGCTTATGACGCCGACCCGGTTTCGCTTGATCCGCATGAGCAGCTGTCCGGCGGCACCCTTCAGCTGAGCCACATGGTCTTTGACCCACTGGTGCGCTGGAACAAGGACCTGGGCTTTGACGCTCGCCTCGCCGAGAGCTGGGAACGCGTCGACGACACCACCATGCGCTTCAAATTGCGCGAAGGTGTAACGTTCCACTCGGGCAACCCTATGACCGCCGCCGATGTGGTCTGGACCATCGACCGTCTGAAATCCTCGCCTGACTTCAAGGGCATCTTCTCGGGCTGGACTTCCGCGACTGCGGTCGACGATATGACCGTTGAAATCAAGACCGATGGCCCCAGCCCGCTGGTGATGCATACCGCCACCTATGTTTTCCCGATGGATAGCAAGTTCTACGAGGAAGGCGGAGCCGACATCGTCAAACACGGCGACAGCTTTGCATCGAAAACCATCTCGGGCACCGGCCCCTTTACCATCTCCGAGCGTGAGCAGGGTGTGAAGGTCGTATTCGAGCGTAACGCCAACTATTGGGACACCAATAGCCCGGGCAACGTGCAGACTGCCATTCTGACGCCAATCAAAGAGGCGCCAACGCGTGTTGCTGCTCTTCTGGCGGGTGACGTTGATTTCATCGCGCCCGTACCGCCCACCGATCTCGAGCGTATCGAGGCCGATGAGAATACCCAACTGGTGACCATGAGCGGCACGCGTATCATCACGCTGCAACTCAACGGCAAGCGCAACGAAGCATTGGCCGACCCCAAGGTACGTCTGGCGATGGTCAACGCGATCAATAACCAGGGCATCGTTGACAAGATCATGAAAGGCTTCGGTACGACTGCGGCGCAGAACTCGCCCGCGGGTTATCTGGGCCACAACCCCGATCTGAAACCACGCTTCGATCTGGAAAAAGCCAAGTCACTGATGGCAGAATCCAGCCATCCCGATGGGTTCTCTGCTACGATGATGTGCCCGAACAACCGCTACGTTAACGACTTCAAGATCTGCGAAGCGGCGGCGGCGATGCTGGCCAAGATCAACATCGACATCGACCTGACCACTATGCCCAAGGCACAATACTGGCCCAAATTCGATGAACGCGCGGCGGACATCATGATGATTGGCTGGCATGCCGACACCGAGGATTCAGCTAACTTCTACGAATTCCTCAACATGACTCCAGATGCCGACACCGGCAAAGGCCAGTACAACTCGGGTGGTTACTCGAATGCCAAGGTGGACGAACTGACCATCGCGACGCTGACCGAAACAGACGAGGCGAAACGCACCGCGGATCTGCAAATGGTCGAGAAAATCCTCTATGATGAAGCTGCTTTTGTGCCGCTGCATTGGCAGGACCTCGCATGGGCTGCACGCAAGGGCGTAGAAATTGAGCCAGTGCTCAACGTTATGAACTTCCCCTATCTCGGCGATCTGGTGATCAGCGAGTAAGGTTATACATCTCGGGCGGGCCGGATATTTCTCGGCCCGCTCCCCTCCCCCCTTCAGGACTTGACCCGAGGCCGCTCCGTTTATAGGAGGCACCGGATTTGATCCGAGGCGGGACATCGCCTCCAGCAACCGCCAGAGAGCACACCCCGTCCCATGCATATTATCGCATTCCTCATTCGTCGCGCGCTTCAGGCTGTGATCGTGATGTTCGTTATCTCGCTCATCGGGTTTTCCATTCAGGGCAACCTAGGTGATCCGCTACGCGAGCTTGTGGGCCAATCCGTGTCCGAGGCTGAACGCCAGTTGCTTCGTGATGAGCTGGGTCTGAACGACCCGTTTCTGATTCAATACGCCCGTTTTCTCGGCAATGCCCTTCAGGGCGATCTGGGCACGTCCTACTTTTTCAAGCGCCCCGCGCTCGACGTAATCATGGATAAATTTCCCGCCACGTTCGAACTTGTCATCGGCGCAACCTTCATCTTTCTCGCTTTGTCGATCCCCGGCGGCATCTACTGCGCCATCAATCGCGATAAATGGATCGCCAAAACGATCATGACCGGCTCGATCATCGGCATCTCTGTTCCCGTCTTCCTCACCGCGATTTTCCTCGTCTGGATTTTCGGGGTCGAACTGCAATGGCTACCGGCCTTCGGGCGCGGTGATACCGTTGAAATGCCATGGGGCTGGGACACCGGCTTTCTCACGCTGGACGGACTGGCGCATTTGCTGCTGCCATCCATCGCGCTCAGTTCGATCATGCTGCCGCTCTTTATCCGCCTGATCCGGGCCGAGATGATGGAGGCCATGGGCACCGACTATGTGCGGTTCGCCCGCGCCAAGGGGCTAAGTACCCGCCGCGTCCGTTATGTCCATGCGTTCCGCAACACGCTGCTGCCCGTCGTGACCGTTGGCGGCCTGATGATCGGAACGCTGATCGCCTACACGATCCTGACGGAAACGGTGTTCCAGTGGCCGGGTATGGGCTTTCTCTTTCTCGAAGCGGTGAACCGGGTCGATACGCCCCTGATCATTGCCTACATCATCGTCGTCGGCCTGATCTTTGTCGTGGTCAACACCATCGTCGATTTTGTCTACACCCTGATCAATCCGATGGTAAAATTGCCGGGAGCCAAATCATGATTACCTGGCGCGGCTTTCTCAAACGTTTCCTGTCTGATCCTGTCGCCATCGGCGCGGGTGTGGTTCTGCTGATCCTTGTGCTGATGGCGCTGTTTGCCCCTGTGCTGGCACCACAGAACCCCTATGACCTGATGCAGTTGGATATCATGAACAGCGAATTGCCCCCCAGTTGGAAACCGGGTGGCGATGAGCAGTTCCTTTTGGGCACTGATGCCCAAGGGCGCGGCGTGCTGAGCACGATCATGTACGGCACTGGTATCTCGCTGCTGATCGGCATCGGAGCCGTGATCGTGCAGGGTATCCTCGGGGTGACGCTGGGCCTGATTGCAGGGTACAAGGGCGGATGGATCGACAGCTTTCTGATGCGTCTGGCCGATATCCAGATGTCGCTGTCGACACTGATGATAGCGATCATCGCACTGGCCCTGTTTCAGGCGGCATTCGATGCGAATGTCTATGCCGACTACGCCATCATCATGCTGATCCTGATTATCGGCATCGCTGAATGGCCTAAATTCGCGCGCACCGTACGGTCCTCCGTTCTGGGCGAAAAGAACAAGGAATATGTCGACGCCGCCCGCGTGATCGGCCTGCCCGCACGCAAGGTGATGTGGGGTCATATCCTGCCCAACACGCTGACACCCGTTCTGGTCATTTCGACCATCCAAGTTGCCGAAGCCATTATGACAGAGGCCGCTTTATCGTTCCTCGGATTGGGTATGCCGGTTGATCGGCCGTCGCTTGGCTCGCTGATCCGATCCGGCTTTGAGTTCGTGTTCTCGGGGCAATACTGGATCACCTTCTATCCGGCACTCGTTCTGATCGCGCTGGTTCTCGCACTGAACTTGCTGGGCGATTGGCTACGTGACGTGCTGAACCCGAAACTACGCCGGGGGGATGACTGATGGCGATGCTCGAAGTACATGACCTGCATGTTGCCTTTCCGCGCGGCAAGAATGACGAAATCGAAGCCCTGCGCGGCGTTGATCTGACACTGGAAAAGGGCGAGCGCATCGGCGTCGTGGGTGAATCCGGGGCTGGTAAATCCATGCTTGCCTTTGCAATCCTGAACCTGATCGCCGAGCCGGGCCGCGTGTCCCAGGGCACGATCAAATTCAACGGCGATAACCTGCTGGACATGTCCGACCGACAGATCAGGGGAATCCGCGGCAACCGAATCTCGATGATCTTTCAGGATCCCATGGTCACGCTCAACCCTGTCCTGTCGATCGGCACCCAAATGATCGAAACGCTCAAGGCGCATCGCAGCATCAGCACCCGCGAGGCGCACCGCCTTTGTGTGGACAAACTGAAGCTGGTCGCGATCCCCTCCGCCGAAAGCCGCATGGATGCCTACCCACACGAGCTGTCGGGCGGGTTGCGCCAACGTGTCGTCATTGCCATCGCGCTGCTAACCGACCCCGAGATCATTATCGCGGATGAACCGACGACCGCGCTGGACGTGACGATCCAGGCGGAGATCATGGCGCTGATCCTGAAACTCTGTCGCGAAAACGACGTGGCGCTGATCCTGATCACGCATGATCTGGGCGTGGTGGCCGAAGTTACCGAAAAACTGATGATCATGTATGCCGGTAAATGCGTCGAGACGGGCCGCACCCGCGACATCATCGACGCCCCGAAACACCCTTATGCGGGTGGCTTGCTCAAGGCGCTGCCGCAAAATGCAGAACGCGGATCAAAACTCTATCAGATACCCGGATCAATGCCGCCTATCACGGCCCTGCCCACCGGCTGTCCCTACCACCCGCGTTGTGCCCGCGCCGATGACGGCTGTCGCGCCACCATGCCGCCGCTGGAAAACGGCGTCGCATGTTTCCACCCGCTGAATCAGGATGCGGAGGCCAGCACATGAGCGATCCAATCGTCGAAACCCGCGGGATCGAAGTCCGCTTTGCACTTCCGACGCACTTTCTGAGCCGCGAAAAACCGGTACTGCATGCATTGTCGGGCGTCGATGTACAGATCATGCCCGGCGAGACCTTCTGCGTCGTCGGAGAGAGCGGTTGCGGCAAGACAACCTTGGGCCGTGCGATCATCGGGCTGAATTCACCTTCGGCGGGCGAGGTCTATTTCAACGGCAAACGCATCGACCAGATGGAAGAGGCAGAGCGCAAGCCGATCCGCCGTGACATGCAAATGGTGTTCCAGAACCCCTATGCGTCGCTGAATCCTCGCCGCAACGTGTTCGAGACACTGGCAGAACCGATCCGTCACCTGATGCCGGAAAAGTCCGAGACCGAAGTGCGCGCACAGGTCGAAGAGGTTCTGGCCGCCACCGGC
This sequence comes from Pseudohalocynthiibacter aestuariivivens, assembly GCF_011040495.1. Taxonomy (GTDB): domain Bacteria; phylum Pseudomonadota; class Alphaproteobacteria; order Rhodobacterales; family Rhodobacteraceae; genus Roseovarius; species Roseovarius pelagicus. The sequence continues at coordinate 1,238,540 of NZ_CP049037.1, forward strand.
TGCGACCCTTCATGGCAACGCAAGCTGCCGCATGAATTCTCAGGCGGGCAACGCCAGCGGATCGCCATCGCCCGCGCGCTTGTCACCAACCCTGCCTTTATCGTCGCGGACGAACCGATCTCGGCGCTCGACGTTTCAATTCAGGCGCAGATCCTGAACTTGCTGACCAATCTTCAGGCCGAGCGCGGGCTGACCTATCTTTTCATCACCCACGACCTCAGCGTGGTGAAACATTTCGGTACCCGCGTCGCGGTGATGTATCTGGGACAGGTAATGGAGCTGGCCGATGCCGAAACCATCTTTGCCGATCCCAAACATCCCTACACACGGCTTCTGCTGGATGCGATCCCCAAGCTGGAAGGCGGCTCTTTCGAGCGCCCCCGCCAGCCCGGCGAATTGCCCGACCCGGTGAACCCGCCCCCCGGTTGTCCCTTTGCACCGCGCTGCCCGATCGCCGCAGATCTCTGCCGCTCTGAGCGTCCCAAGCTGCGGGTGATACCCGGCAGCACAACGCAAGCAGCCTGCCATTTCGCCGAATAACCCGATCTGAACGATGCTCAAGGGCAGCCGCGCCGTCGTGGATGTGCATGCGCGTCTATCTGTGGATAGTTTTCGCCGTGGTTGAGAATTGAATAGGTTGAGAACTGGTTCTAAGGATAACACCTCAGGCTTTGGCAGACTGGTCACCGCTTTGTTCAATTCCGATATCCCCACGCGGGACCGCCGTTGCTTTCAGGATAGCATGGCACTCCAGTCCGGGCCGCAGATGCATCTCTTGCGCCGCCCGCGCTGTCACCCGCGCCAATAGCCGCTCGTCACCCAATTGCAACGATACCGCCACGCCGGGGCCATCACCGCGGTGAAGTCCGAGCACCATAACGGGTAGAATATTACGTGACGACAGGCCGACCGGAGCTTCGAGTGACAGTAGAATATCCTGTGCCAAGACCCTGAGACGTATATAATTTCCCGGCTCTGCCTGCACGCGAGGGATCAATAATATGCCACCGCTGACCGCAAGACGGCTAAGACCGTCACTATCATGCCCCAAAATCTTGGCGCGCAACACTGACCCCGCCTCACGAACCCCCATCAAAGGCACCATCTCGGGATCGCTCAGCACTTCGCTGACCGCGTCGCAGCGGATCACGCGTCCTGCCCGCAATACGACAATCTGATCCGCCAGACGTGCTATCTCGGCCACCGAATGGCTGACATACAGAACGGGGACGCCGTTACTACCCGTAAACCGTTCAAGGTAAGGTAGAATTTCGTCCTTGCGCGGGCCATCCAGCGCCGCCAGAGGCTCGTCCATGACCAGCAGTTCCGGCGCCATCAGCAAGGCCCGCGCCAACGCCACACGCTGCTTCTCTCCGCCCGATAAATGCATTGGCCGCCGATCCAGCAACGCGCCTATTTCCATCAACGCGATGACCTGATCCCGGTTCGGGATCTTGCTGCCCCGCGGGATGTATCGCGCTCCAAAATCCAGATTCCCCGCCACGCTGAGATGCGGAAACAGCCGACCGTCCTGAAACACCGTCCCAATCCGCCGCTTGTGTGGCGGCACATTCACGCGGGCCGACGGATCGTAAAGGCACCTGTTGCCCAGTGTCACCATGCCTTGCTCTGGGGCAAAAAGCCCCGCGACCGCATTTGCAACACTGGTTTTACCTGCGCCTGACGGCCCGAAAACCGCCGTAACACCCGGCCCGGCCTCAAACGCGACGTCCAGAGTGAAATCGCCAAAGTCGTGTTTTATCTTGACGCTCAGGCTCATCGCTGGCCAATCCCCCGCGCCACGCGCCTTGCCAACACTTCCGAAATCAAAACAGCCCCGACAGCGACGACTAAGGACAGCAATACCAGTCGTATCGCGCTCCCTTCGCCCCCCGGCACCTGCAGGAACGCATAAACTGCCGAAGGTAGCGTCTGGGTCTCGCCGGGGATATTGGCAACAAAAGTGATGGTCGCTCCAAATTCTCCCATCGCTTTGGCGAACCCCAATACACCGCCTGCCAATACCCCCGGGGCAATCAGCGGAAACGTCACCCGCGCGAACACGCCCATACGACTTGCACCCAGCGTCGCCGCTGCCGCTTCCAGTTTTGGATCCACTGCCTCGATCGACAATCGGATTGCGCGCACCATCAGCGGGAACCCCATGATTGCCGCCGCCAGCGCGGCCCCGGTCCAGCGGAATGCCAGCACGATGCCAAAACTCTGGTCGAGAAAGTGACCGACTGCGCCGTTGCGCCCAAATGTCAGCAACAGCAGATACCCCGTCACCACCGGCGGCAACACCAACGGCAGGTGAATCAAAGTGCTCAACAGCGTCTTGCCCCAGAATTCCTGCCGTGCCAGCAACCACGCCACCGCGATCGCAGGCGGCAGGCTGGCCAGCATCGCCACCAAAGATACCTTCAGAGACAGAGACAGTGCAGCCCATTCCGCCGCCTCCAGACTCATTGCTCAACTCCGGGTAGGGTAAAGCCATGCGCGCGAAAGGTGTCCTGCACTTCCGCTCTGGCCAAATAGGCGACAAAATCCTCGCCGCGCTCCGTGATGGCAGCGACAGGATACACAATCGGCGAATGTGCACCGCGCGGCACGGCATAGAGCGTCACAACGCGTGTTTCTGCGGCTGCGTCAGTGGCATAGACCATACCCAACGGCGCCTCTCCCAATGCCACCAGCGCAAGTGCCGCGCGAACATTATCCGTTTCGGCCAGATGCGGGCGTAGTCCCTCCCACAACCCTGCGTGCTCCATCCATGCGCGGGCATAGATGCCCGCTGGCACGGCAGTGGTTTGGCCCAACGCCAGTCGCCCGCCCGCCAGCCGGGCAATCAGCGCCTCGCCACTCACTTCTGGCAGTGGCGGAGCGCCCATTGGCCCAACCATCACCAGCCTGTTGCCAAGCAAATCGCGCCGTGTGTTCGGGCGCAGGTATCCACCCCGTTGCAGCCAGTCCATCCATGCGCTGTTCGCCAACACAACGACATCCGCTGGCGCACCTAGCGCAATCTGACGTGCCATTGCACCGCTGCCACCATAAGACACCACCACAGCATCCGGGTAAGCGTCTGTGACGTCGTGCATCGCGTCTTGCAGTGACGCCGCTGCAAAGACCAAAATGCGCTCCTCCGCACGCGCAATTCCGCACATCAGAAGCATGGCGCAAAGTATTGCAGACAAGTTGGAAAATCGGATCATGCGGCAGAGTATTGGCCGCAAAACCGAGCAACGCAAGCCCGCTGACATCCACATCATGTTGTGGATTTGCCTACCCGAGTCGCTAGGTCTACCCCAAATATCAGGATTCAATCAAATCAAACTGGCAATTTACCTTATCACCCGCTTATATTGTCATTTAGGCGAGTATAATAAGACGCTAACACACTGCGGGGTGAAGGGCGCGATGACCGTGCTGGGCGCAAAACAGGTACCCATCGCATTACTGGATGCGAACAAAAGCGATGTGCGAACACAGTTCGCCGCGCTGTGCTACCGTATGGTTAAAGATAAGCCTCAAATCCTCTTGATCACATCGCGCCGCACGGGCCGCTGGATCATTCCCAAAGGTTGGCCGATGGACGGTGAAACCCCTGCAAACATCGCCCTGACCGAGGCGTGGGAAGAGGCGGGCGTGCGCGGCAAAGTCAATGAACGCTGCCTTGGCCTGTATTCATACCACAAGTCACTTGGCGCCGAACGGGGCATGCCCTGCGTTGCCATGGTTTACGCAGTACGGGTAAAATCGCTGGTCGCGAAATATCCCGAGGCTGGTCAACGCAAACGCAAATGGCTGCGGCCAAAGAAGGCGGCGGCCCTCGTCAACGAGCCGGAATTGGCGCATATCATTGCGAATTTTCACCCAAGGCAAATCAAGCGCTGAACAACCGTCTACTTGATCTGGCCACGTTTTCAGCTATCTAACTAAGCATGGTATTGTGGTCCCGAAGATGATCAAATTTACACTGAAATGTGCGGAAGGTCACCAGTTTGACAGCTGGTTCCACTCCACCGCCACCTTTGACAAGCTGGATCGTACAGGCATGGTTACCTGTGCCATCTGCGGCGGCACCGACGTGGAAAAGGCCATGATGGCCCCAACGGTGCAAGCTGGCCGAAAACGGGCCGCAAATGCCCCCGAGCAATCCGCCCAAGGTACCCTAAGCGCCCCCGCCAGCCCCGCCGAGCAAGCCTTGGCCCGCCTGCGTCAGGAAATCGAAAGCAATTCGGAATATGTCGGCCATGATTTTGCGCGCGAGGCGCGTGATATCCATGACGGGAATGCCCCGGAACGCGCCATTTACGGCGAGGCAAAGCCTGAAGACGCAAAAAAGCTCATCGAAGACGGTGTTCCCGTCACGCCGCTGCCATTTCGTGCCGGGCGAAAATCCAACTAGCTGACTGCGTATGAGCGCGGTTTCGGATGATTTCCAGACAGAGCGCAGGAGAACGACATGCACGTGATGATCACAGGGGCCAATCGCGGGATTGGCGCCGGATTGGCCGCCGCATACGCGGACAGAGGCGACCAAGTGACCGGGACATCGCGCCGGGGCGGTGATCTGGCGCGGCTCGACGTTACCGATCCCACACAGCACCGGGATCTGGCCGCGTCACTGGAGGGACGTGCCGTGGACCTGCTGGTGTGCAACGCGGGGGTTTATCTGGACAAGGGGCATGCGATTGAAACCGGGTATGATGCGGCGCTTTGGGCTGAAACCTTCGCCGCCAACGTGACCGGTGTTTTCCTGACGGTGCAGGCAATTCTGCCCGAATTAGAACGCAGCGAACAGCCCAAGATCGCAATCATATCCAGTCAGATGGCCAGCCAGACCCATGCGCCGGGCGGCAGCTACATCTACCGCGCGTCCAAGGCTGCGGCGCTGAACCTGGGCCGTAACCTTGCGACTGATCTGCGCCCGCGTGGCATTGCCGTCGGCATCTACCACCCCGGTTGGGTGCGCACGGATATGGGCGGTGGCAGCGCCAGCATTGGCACCGAGGACTCGGTTCGCGGCTTGATGGCGCGTTTTGACGAACTTAACATGCAGACAACCGGAACGTTTCTGACCTGGGACGGACAACCCCATGATTTCTAAGATTGGTAAGTGATGACGGGCGAGCATGATCTGAATACACTCCTTGCCAGTATGGACCCAGTTCTGGCGTCTGAGACTTTTGTTTTTGTCACGATCCCCTCGCGACAAGTTCCAGCGGACATCACCGCCAAAATGATGCTCCAAGAGGCGGAGGGTACGACGCTGATCCTGCCCCGCGTAGAGGCCGAAGCGGCGAACCTGCCCTACACCTTTGCCGCGCGCATGATCACGCTGAATGTGCATTCGGCTTTGGACGCTGTCGGTTTCATCGCGCGTATTGCAACCGAACTTGCTGCACATGGCATGGGCGTCAATCCTGTCGCCGGATATTATCACGATCACCTGTTCATTCCCGAAGATCGTGCGGACGACGCCATGCGTATTTTGCGGGCATTCTCAGCGTAGCTAGGACATACTTGCCGAAAATACGCCCGCAGAGGACGCATTTTTCCAGTTCCACACCTCTGACACTTGCTCTTGTCCGGAACGCGGCGTAAACCCCCGCGCGACTTCCAAGCTCAAGGACGCTCCAATGCCCGTTCTCGTGATGAAATTCGGCGGCACCTCAGTCGCCAACCTTGATCGCATTCGCCGCGCCGCCAAGCGTGTCGGTGTCGAAGTGGCCAAAGGGTACGATGTGATCGTCATCGTCAGCGCCATGTCGGGCAAGACGAACGAACTGGTGGGTTGGGTGAACGAGACATCACCGCTCTATGATGCGCGTGAATACGATGCGATCGTCAGCTCCGGAGAAAACGTGACCGCGGGCCTGATGGCGCTCACCTTGCAGGAAATGGATGTGCCTGCGCGCAGCTGGCAGGGCTGGCAGGTTCCTGTGCGGACGACCTCAGCGCATTCCGCTGCCCGGATCGAGGAAATCCCGACCGACAACATTGTTGCCAAGTTCAGCGAAGGAATGCGCGTTGCCGTCGTTGCGGGATTTCAGGGTGTCAGCCCCGAGGGCCGCATCACTACACTCGGGCGGGGTGGCTCGGACACCACCGCAGTAGCTTTTGCCGCCGCTTTTGAGGCCGAGCGGTGCGATATCTATACGGATGTGGATGGCGTTTACACCACCGACCCGCGTATCGCATCCAAAGCGCGCAAACTGAACAAGATCGCTTTCGAGGAGATGCTGGAACTCGCGTCACTCGGCGCCAAGGTGTTGCAAACCCGTTCCGTTGAACTGGCAATGCGCTACAATGTGAAGCTACGTGTGCTCAGCAGTTTCGAAGAACAATCAGATGATGCAGGCACGTTGGTCTGCTCCGAGGAGGAAATCATGGAATCCAATGTCGTATCGGGCATCGCCTACAGCCGCGATGAGGCCAAAATGACCCTCATCTCGGTCGCTGACCGCCCCGGTATCGCCGCCGCGATCTTTGGCCCGCTTAGCGAAGGCGGGGTTAATGTGGACATGATCATTCAGAACATTTCCGAAGAAGGGCGCACCGACATGACCTTTTCATGCCCCACCGATCAGGTGATGCGCGCCGAAAAGGCACTGGAAGGCGCAAAGGAGCGAGGCGAGATCAACTATCACGATCTGGTGGCAGACACCGACGTGGCCAAGGTCTCGGCCGTGGGGATCGGCATGCGCAGCCAATCCGGCGTCGCAGCGCAGATGTTTAAAACGCTCAGCGATGAAGGCGTGAACATCAAGGTCATCGCAACCTCAGAGATCAAGATTTCCGTACTGATCGACCGGAAATACATGGAACTCGCGGTTCAGGCACTGCATGATGCCTTCGAGTTGGACAAGGTGGCCTGACACCTCTGCGCATTGTGCAGGGTTAATGGCAGGCTGGTTTGAACCACGCAGGCAACCTGCCCGAGGGGGCGCATCCGGGGGGTGCGGGCTATATGAGCGAGTCGTTCCAGACAGATAGCCGGCAGATGCTGGGCCGATTGCGCGCCGTCATGGCCGAGGATGCAGCCGGGCAAACCCGACTTGACCAGATCACCCGTCTGATCGCCGAAGAGATGCGCATCGAAGTATGCTCGATCTACCTGTTTCGGGATGAGGACACTCTGGAACTGTGCGCAACAGAAGGTCTGAATCCCGAATCCGTCCACCAGACCCGCATGCGTATGGGCGAAGGTCTGGTAGGCCGCGTCGCACGCACCGGATCTGTGATCAACACCGATGATGCGCCCTCGACCCGCGGATTCCGCTACATGCCAGAGACCGGCGAAGAGGCATATTCATCATTCATGGGTGTGCCAGTGCAGCGGCTGGGCGAAAAGCTGGGTGTTCTGGTCGTGCAGTCGAAGGACTCTCGCACCTTTTCCGATGAAGAAGTCTATGCCGTCGAAGTCGTGGCGATGGTGCTGGCCGAAATGGCCGAACTCGGTGCTTTTGTCGGCGAAGGTGCCGCAATGTCAGCACGGCATCAACAGGCAGTGCTATTTCGCGGCGCGACGGCGCAGGAAGGCGCTGCGCGCGGTCATGTTTGGCTGCACGAGCCGCGTGTGGTCGTAACGAACCTGATCGCTGAGGACCCCGCGCGCGAACTGGAGCGCCTGAATGAGGCCGTCGAAGAATTGCGCGTCGGCGTGGATCGCATGCTCAGCTTTGCGCGCAGTGGCGACAAGGAACAGCTAGAGGTGCTGGAAGCGTACCGCATGTTCGCCAACTCCAAAGGCTGGATGCGCCGGATGGAAGAGGATATCGGTCGCGGCCTTTCCGCCGAAGCCGCCGTGGAAAAGGAGCAGTCGACCGCCCGCGCCCGCATGACCCAAGTTGCCGATGCCTACCTGCGTGACCGGCTGCACGACCTCGATGACCTCAGCAACCGTCTGCTGCGCATTCTGACTGGGCAAGGCGGCGAAACCGGCGCCGAAATGCCCCCGGACCCGATCCTGATCGCACGCAACATCGGGCCGGCCGAGTTGCTGGATTACGGTCGTTCACTCAAGGGGATCGTGCTGGAGGAAGGCGCGGTCGGTTCTCATGCCACCATCGTCGCGCGTGCCTTGGCGATCCCTTTGGTGATCCATGCTGCACGCATCACCACCGAGGCGCTCAATGGTGATCCGATTCTGGTGGACGGCGATCAGGGCATCGCACATCTGCGCCCCGATGACAGTGTTGTTGCGGCCTTCCGTGACAAGATGGCAATGCAGGCCAAGGCACAGGAACGCTATGCCTCAATCAGAAACAAGCCAGCCAAGACACTCTGCGGGCAAACCATTGCGCTGACGATGAATGCCGGGCTGATGGCTGATCTACCCAGCCTTGAAGGGTCAGGCGCCGATGGCGTCGGCCTGTTTCGGACCGAGTTACAGTTTCTGGTGCGCAGCCAGATGCCGCGCCGGTCAGAACTGAGCGAGCTATATGCGCGGGTCATGGACGCCGCGCATGGCAAGCGCGTCATATTTCGCACCCTAGACATCGGCTCGGACAAGGTGCTGCCTTACATGAAACCCACGGACGAACCGAACCCGGCGATGGGCTGGCGGGCGATCCGTGTTGGTCTCGACAAACCGGGGGTGATGCGCATGCAGCTTCAGGCGCTCATCCGTGGGGCCAACGGCCGCCCATTGAGCATCATGTTTCCGTTCGTCGCCCAGCGGGACGAATTCTCTGCCGGTCGCGCGGAGATGGACAAAGCAATGGAGCGCGAGCGCATTCTTGGTCATCCGTTACCCAGCACACTTGAAATCGGCGCGATGTTAGAAACACCCAGCCTCGCGTTTGCGCCAGACAGTTTTTACCATGACGTCGATTTTCTCTCGATCGGGGGCAACGACCTCAAACAGTTCTTTTTTGCTGCCGACCGCGAGAACGAGCGCGTGCGGCGGCGCTATGACACACTCAATGTCAGTTTTCTGACGTTCCTGCAGGGCATCGTCGAACGCTGTACCCGTACGAACACGCCGCTCAGTTTTTGTGGCGAGGATGCCGGTCGCCCGGTCGAGGCCGCCTGTCTTGCAGCTATCGGGCTGCGCAATCTCTCGATGCGCCCGGCCTCCATAGGGCCGGTCAAATCAATCCTGCGCCGCACGGATCTGGGCGAGCTGAAAAACATCATAGAGGAAGCAGGCGTGCGCGGAGACCAATCGGTTCGCCCTGCGGTCATGGATTACCTGCGCGAGAAGTTTTAGGCGCTAAACCTGCCTGACCAACGCCGACGCCATCTCAGCCAGCCCCTCTGGCTTAGCTCCGTTTCACCGGCGCTTTGACCCGTGCGCGAAAATCTTCGATCAGGTCCGCATGATCGCGATCAGATTCGATCGCCAACCGGCGCAATCCAAAATGTACATGCGCCATCTGCTGGTAGTAGCTGGTATAGGCGTAGTTCGTCGCGGCCCCAGCAGCCGCGCCCAGTACCGGCACCATTTGCGCCGCCAGCTTTTGCCCCAACACCGTGCTGAAACGTGGCGCAACTCGGGCGATCAGCGCCTGCATCGTCTTGCCCGTCACCGCGACCCGCGTGCTGAGAAACGCCAGATCAGAGCCATCCGCATGATCAAGCGGCCCGGCAGCGGCAAAGACCTGAATGCAGTCGAAACGCACGCCTTCTTCATCGGGGTCGAAACCATGCTCAGTCGCCACATCCTGAATCGCGCGCAGCAGAATCGTGGTGGTGATCGGCAATTCGGCCATGGCGCTCGGCAATCCGCCCAAACCACCTGCGGCCCCCATCGCCGTTGTTACCGCACGGTTCAGCCAGCCCGGTTGACCACCCAGCACACTACGCGAGCCGTGCGCCGCCTGCATCGCCAGACGCAATGCCTGTTCGGTGCCGTCACCCAGTCTGTTGCGCATATCAGAGGGCAAACGATCCAGCAGCTTTTCGGCCTGACCGCCAACGACATTCAGAACCTGAATACCAAAATTGCCCGCCTGCGCATGCCTGCGCGCCAATTCCGTCAGCCTTGCGTCGACGGCATCATTGTCTATCGGGGGGTCAAGCAAATCCATCATCCCCTAAAGATCGGACTGTTTAGCAAAAAATTCAAGGTCAAGGCGCAGCGCGGGTCACTTTCCCCACGATCCCATCCCATGCGCCGGGAACCAGCGAGATGCCGAGAACCCGCTCGGGATTGGTCGGCGGTGGCATCTCGACCGTATCGAGACGTGTAAAGCCAAAGCGGCTGTAATAGGGTGCATCGCCCACCAGCATCGTGCGTTCCCATCCCTGCGCGCGCGCCCGCTCCAGACTGCCCCGGATCAGATACCCGCCCAGTCCCTCGCCCTGCCGCGTCGGGTGCACGGCGACCGGTCCCAGCAAAAGTGCGTCATATTCGCCAATACGCACCGGCCAGTAGCGGATCGCACCGCCCAGAATGCCCCCCGCATCGCGCGCCACAAGGCTGAGACCCGCAACGGGGGCAATCCCATCACGCAGTCGGTAGGACGACAGCGCCTCGCGTCCGGGTGCAAAGCACAGATCATAGAGTGCCTCGACCTCCCACCAGTCGTCTTGTGTTTCCGGGCGCAACTCCAGCACGCAGGGCATCCTTGGTCAAAATACGGGTGGCAAAGCGCCTAGCACGGCGTTAGGTCTGGCACAAACCCAGATCAACCATCCGCCGAGGCCAGATGTTCTACGAGCCGAAAAACGGGCATGGGCTGCCGCACAGCCCGTTCAATGCCATCGTATCGCCCCGCCCGATCGGTTGGATTTCCACGATTGGCGCGGATGGGGTTCGCAATGTCGCGCCTTATTCATTTTTCAACGCAGTGGCCTATGTGCCGCCGCAGGTCATGTTTGCATCCAGCGGCAACAAGGATTCGGTGCACAACATCCGCGAAACAGGGGTCTTCTGCACCAATGTCGTGGCACAGGATATGCGGCACCCTATGAACGCATCATCTGCAACTGTCCCGCGCGATGTGGACGAATTTGTGCATGCGGGCCTAGAGGTTGCGGATTGCACAACCATCAATTGCCCACGCATCGCGGGCGTACCTGCCTCGATGGAATGCCGAATGACCCATATTCTTGAGTTGGGCGGGCAGGATAACTACGCCATTTTTGGCGAAGTCACTGGCGTGCATATCCGGGATGATTGTTTGGTAAACGGGCTGTTCGACGTGACCACATTTCAGCCCCTCTCGCGGCTGGGGTATCGTGATTATGCTATGGTCGAGAATGTCTTCACCCTAGAGCGGCCCGACGACTAGATGGCATAGGGTTCTCAGCTTAAAAAGAACACCTGCGCGAACGTCACCCAGATCGGCAGCGTCAATGCACTCAGCAACGTCGATTGCGCGACCAGCGTGGCAGACAGTTCCCGATCCGCCCCAAATCCGGCAGCCAGTACATGCGCGGCCGAAGCCGTCGGCAGTGCAGCGAACACCAGCAATACCGCCACATAAGAACCACTTGCCCCCAACGCCAGAGCGGTGACTGTCACAAGCGTGGGCAACAGCAATAACTTCACCCCGCAAAGTGTACCATTGAATCGGTTCAACCGTGCCAAGGCACCCCAGTTCATCGTCGCGCCGACCGAAATCAGCGCAATGGGAATGGCTGCATCCGCGAGCAACGACAGCGGCGCCAATACCGGACCGGGCAGCCGGTAGCCCGACAGGCCCAGCAGCACACCGCTGAGCGAGGCCAGTAGGAACGGATTCAAGGCAACCTTGCGCAGCGTCGCCATCGGGCCCAGCGCGCCGCCACGCGACAGGGCCGACACCGCAAACACATTGGCCAAAGGCACCGCCATACCGATCGCCACCGCCATCAATGCCGGATCGCCTCCGCTAAGTGCGCCCGCCGCAACAATGCCGACAGCCGAATTGAACCGCCAAGCAGTTTGCCATGCACCGGCAAAGTCGAGAAATCTATCCGGCCCGAACCGACGGGCAAAATAGCCCGCGATCAACCCGCAGGTCAGCAGCGCCCAAACAGCCGGGGCAATAGTGGCTACGGCAGACAGTTCAATCGGGCGGCTAGAGGCCGCGACAAACAAGAGCGCGGGGAACAGGATTTCGAAATTAAGCCGGTCAAGCCCTTGCCAGGCGTTCGCTGACAGGCGTTCACGCAACAGCCCACCAAGGCCAACCAGCAGAAATGACGGCATCAATCCGGCGAGGATCACCAAGAATACCATCATCCCCGCACGCCTTCCTGCCCCAGTTAGTGACCCGCGCCCAAAATCCCTGTACGCACGCCGTAATCTACCGCAACGGCGTAATCGGGATCATCGTCGCTGTCGATCATCAGGTGGCCTGCCTTGGTCAACAGACGGTGGCAGTCACGGCTCAGGTGGCGCAATTGGATACGCTTACCGGTTGCTTCATACTTCGTCGCTAGCGTCTCGATTGCCTGCAGAGCAGATTGATCCACGACGCGACTTGCGGCAAAATCAATAATCACGAGTTCGGGATCACCTTCAATATCAAAGATTTCAGCAAATCCAGCGGCAGAGCCGAAAAACAGCGGTCCCTGAATCTCGTAAACCTTGGCACCCTCCTCAGTATGAGACGCGCGCGCGACTGCATGAATCCGTGTTGCATTGTTCCACGCATAGGCCAGCGCGGAGACGATCACACCCACGACGACAGCGATGGCCAGATCGTATTTTACCGTCACCGCAGTGACGAGCAGGATCACCAACGCATCGGTCAGCGGCACCTTGCGCAGGATAGTCAACGAGTTCCATGCGAACGTTCCGATCACCACCATGAACATCACGCCGACCAACGCAGCAAGCGGGATTTGTTCGATGGCAGGGGCTGCGAACAGGATAAAGATCAGCAGGAAAAGAGCCGCCGCGACACCTGCGATACGAGTGCGCCCGCCGGATTTTACGTTGATCATAGACTGACCGATCATCGCGCAACCGCCCATGCCGCCAAAAAACCCGGTCAACGTATTGGCCAATCCCTGTGCGATACATTCCTGACTGGCACCGCCACGCTTGCCCGTCATTTCCCCAACGAGGTTAAGGGTGAGAAGGCTTTCGATAAGACCAATTGCGGCGAGGATCACTGCATAGGGCAGGATGATCTCGAACGTTTCAAGTGTCAGCGGCACAACCGGGATATGAAAACTGGGAAAGCCACCTTGAATGGACGCCAGATCACCCACGCGTGGCACCTCCAGACCGAAGGCAATCACGAGGCCCGCGACAACACCGATCCCGGCCAAAGGCGCTGGAATCACACGCGTGATGCGCGGCATGAGCCAGATAATCGCCATCGTCAGCGCCACGAGGCCCAGCATGGTCCAAAGGGCAGAGCCACTCAGCCATTCCCCCCCCGACATACCGTGTCCGGTGTTCACCATCGTGCCCGGCACTTTGAACTGGCCCATCTGCGCCAGAAAAATCACGATGGCTAGACCATTGACGAAACCCAACATCACGGGATGAGGCACCAGTCGGATAAACTTCCCCCATCTCAATACGCCCGCGATGACCTGCAAAAGCCCCATTAGAACGACCGTGGCAAAGAGATATTCGACCCCGTGCTGAGCCACCAAAGCCACCATGACCACCGCCAACGCGCCCGTAGCACCCGAGATCATTCCGGGGCGTCCGCCGATCAGCGCAGTCACTAAACCGACCAGAAATGCCGCGTATAGCCCCACCAGCGGGTGGACACCGGCGACAAAGGCAAAGGCCACCGCCTCGGGAACCAGCGCCAACGCGACCGTCAAACCCGAGAGCAACTCGATCCGGAGCCGCGTCAGGCTAAATTTCTCGTCCTGCATGACGGCGAGATCGGGCATATCGATACGGCTGGCGAAGGCCGCCAGAATGGCTTGTTTCACGGAGTGTCCTGACTTTGATGTCCTGTGTGCGCGTCGCTCCCTTACAGACACTCTGAAGGTTTGGCCAGCGCCCTGCGCGAAAGGCAGGGTTGCAAATGCCGCGTTACTCTGACGATCATCCAGTTATGTGACTGACCGCACGCCAGAAACGAATGCCGGGTCGAGCCGCCCACTCACATATTCGCGTTGCATGCCAAAACCTGCTTTTCTTCGCCGCGTCAGCGCGCAACACTCTGGCACCAATACAGGCGGCAGGGAACCCTATTGATGAGCAAAACAATGATCGGCGTAATCGGCGGATCGGGCGTGTATGAGATTGACGGATTACAAGACGCCGCATGGCAAACAGTCGAAACCCCTTGGGGCGCACCTTCGGACCAGATTCTGACCGGGACGTTGGAGGGGGTATCCATCGCATTCCTGCCGCGTCATGGACGCGGGCATGCTCATAGCCCCTCAACCATCCCATATCGTGCCAATATCGACGCGCTCAAACGTCTGGGTGTCACGGATGTGATCAGCGTCAGCGCCTGCGGGTCGTTCCGGCACGAGATGGCACCGGGGGATTTCGTCATCGTCGATCAGTATATCGACCGCACTTTTGCACGCGAGAAATCATTCTTTGGCGCAGGATGCGTGGCGCATGTCAGTGTTGCGCATCCCACCTGCCCGCGCCTATCGGCGGCCTGCGCGGATGCGGCACGCGCCTCTGGCGTAACGGTCCATGACGGTGGCACCTATCTGGCGATGGAAGGGCCGCAATTCTCGACCTTGGCCGAATCGCGCCTTTACCGCGAGGTCTGGGGCTGCGACGTCATCGGCATGACCGGCATGCCCGAGGCCAAGCTCGCGCGCGAAGCGGAACTCTGTTATGCCAGCGTGGCAATGATCACCGATTATGACAGTTGGCACCCCGACCACGGCGAAGTGGATGTCACCCAGATTATCGCCACTCTGACAGGTAATGCGGACAAGGGTCGCAACATGGTGCGCCGCCTGCCTGCCCTGTTGGGAACAGACCGCGCGCCCTGTCCGCATGGCTGCGACCGGGCACTGGATTTTGCCGTGCTGACTGCGCCGGGTTCCCGCGATCCGGAACTGGTGGCACGGCTGGATGCGGTGGCGGGACGTGTCTTGAATAAAATGCCGGGCTGAAGCCCGGCCTACGAAGGATTTGAATGATGCCTGTTGAACTCTGGTTGGCTTTCGTCGCGGCATCGACCGCTCTGCTGCTGATACCCGGACCGACCGTGTTGCTGGTGCTCAGCTACGCGCTGAGCCAAGGGCGCCGTGTGGCGGTTGCGAGTGCGGCAGGCGTGGCGCTGGGTGATCTGGTGGCGATGACAGCTTCACTGCTGGGATTGGGGGCATTGGTTCTGGCCTCTGCCACGCTCTTTACCGCCCTCAAATGGGCAGGCGCGCTCTATCTGATATATCTCGGAATCAAACTGTTACGCAGCGCGCCCTCTACCGGGCTGGATGCACGCACAGCCGGGCGCGACATCACCGGCAGCGGCGTCTTCTGGCATATGTCAGCCGTCACGGCGCTCAATCCGAAATCCATCGCATTCTTTATCGCGTTCGTGCCGCAGTTTGTATCATTGAATGCACCGCTACTGCCGCAGTTTGTTATTCTGATCAGCACTTTTGTCGGTCTCGCGGCAATCAACGCATTCGCCTACGCGCTGCTGGCGGACCGCCTGCGTCAGACCATCCGCCGACCGAGCGTCATCACCTGGCTAACCCGCACCGGCGGCGGCGCGCTGGTCGCAATGGGTGTGATGACCGCTGCGCTGAGACGCACAGGTTAAGGGGGCGCGGCGGCCCCATGTCCGATCACGCACCCCAGCAACGCCGCGTACTAATTCTTGGTGCTGATGGTTTCATCGGCCGACATCTCGCCTATGAGCTGCGCACAGCCGGTTGGCAGGTGTTGACGTCAGCAAGGCGCACCGTGGCTCTTGACAGAATGGGATTCGAAACTCTGCGCGCGGATCTGACCGCTGCGGCATCACAGCAACGCGGCTTTTGGCAGGAAAAGCTGACAGGCGTTACCCATGTCGTCAACGCCGCTGGTGTCCTGAATGCCACCGAGACCGTCACGCATGCAGTTCATGTCGCCGCACCAGAAGCTGTGTACGCGGCCCTGCCCCGGCACGCGCGTGGGGTGCTGATTTCGGCGGTTGGCATTGACGAAAGCGAAACTGGATTTGCCCGCCACCGGCGCGCAGGAGAAATAGTCGCAGCCGCGCATGGCATAACGATTCTTCGTGCCGGGCTGGTGCTGGGCGAAACATCCTACGGCGGTTCGTCACTCATGCGCGCACTGGCAGCATTACCTTTCGTCACACCTGTCATCGGGTCCGGCGACCAGCAGTTCAATCCACTGCACCCCGCCGACCTCGCGCGCGCGGTGGTGCATTTTCTGGATCATCCGCCGCCCGAAGGCGCGCATGAAATCGGTGGAACGCAAACTCTTGGCCAAGCCGAGATACTGCGCAGGTTACGCGCCTGGATGGGGTTGGGTCCGGTTCCGTTATTGTTTTTGCCCGTCTGGGTCGCCCGTGGCATAGGGCGGGTTGGCGACGCCCTGCGCTGGGGGCCAATTTCGGCCACGGCAGTCGCGCAGCTACAATCCGGTGTGTTGGCACGATCAAACAATGCGATCACCCCGGCAACTGGCCCGATGCGTGGGTTTGACCAATTCCTGACCTCTCGCCCTGCGGGAACACAGGATCTGTGGCATGCGCGGCTCTATCTGATGCGCCCCTTGTTGCGTTTGGTGCTGGTCTTTCTCTGGCTTGCCTCAGGCGTCATCGGTCTCACGCTGCCTGCAACAGAATTTCTGCCACTTCTGCCAGACACCGCGCTAAGCGATGGCCTGCTCATCGCCATGGCGCGGATGGGCGGAATTTTGGACATTGCCCTCGGCGTCGCGTTACTAAGAGGTTGGCGCCCCAGCCTAACAGCCGCTCTGCAGGCAGGTCTGGTGCTGGGTTACACTGTCATCTTTACGTGGCTCAGTGCAGGATTGTGGTTGTTACCGCTGGGTGGACTGCTCAAAAACATTCCCGTTCTGATGCTCATAGCCATATCGGCCATTCTGGAACAGGAACGCTGAATGGATCCTTACTTCATTGCAAAATGGATGCATATCATCAGCGCAACCGTGCTCTTTGGCACCGGGATTGGCACCGCATTTCAGATGGTCTTGGCAATGCGTACCCGACGCACCGAAACCGTGGCAGATGTTGCAACAGCAGTGGTACTGGCTGATTGGTTTTTCACGATACCTGCAGGAGTGATGCAACTGGCCACAGGGCTTTGGCTGGTTCATCTGCAGGGGCACTCGCTCAGCCAGCCTTGGCTGCAATTGGCTATCGTTCTCTATATTCTGGCCTTCTCGTGCTGGCTGCCGGTCGCGATACTACAAATCCGCATTCGGAACATGGCCGCCCACGCAGTACGCGAGGGTACGGCTCTGCCAGCCCGTGTTTGGCGCGCCTATCGCATCTGGTTTTGTCTGGGCTGGCCTGCCTTCGGCGCATTGTTGGTGGTGTTTTGGCTCATGGTCTCGAAACCGCACCTGTGGTAGCGCGACAGCCGACTCTTGCATGCGCGCAGCGGATCGGCCACACCGTCGGGCCAGAGCGAATTCAAACAAAAGGCCCAGATAATGCCAGCGACCCGGACGATTCAGGACTACATCCGTACGATCCCTGACTTCCCCCATGAGGGCATCATGTTCCGCGATGTGACCACGCTCTTTGCCGATCCGCGTGGGTTCCGCATGGCCATCGACCAGTTGTTGCACCCCTATGCCGGGTTGCGGATTGATAAGGTTGTCGGTCTGGAGGCGCGCGGCTTCATCCTTGGCGGCGCGGTGGCGCACCAACTCGGCACCGGTTTCGTGCCGGTACGCAAGGCGGGAAAGCTACCCGGCCGCACGATTTCGCAGGACTATCAATTGGAATATGGCAACGCGACGGTCGAGCTCCACGATGACGCGATCGAGGCCGGTGAAACGATCCTGCTGGTCGATGATCTGCTGGCCACTGGCGGCACCGCCGAAGCGGGCATTCGCCTGATCGAACGGCTGGGAGGCAAGATTGCCGGCTGCGCCTTTGTCGTCGACTTGCCGGATGTGGGCGGGCGCGCCCGGCTTGAAGCGATGGGCATGGACGTGCATGTTCTCTGCGCGTTCGAAGGGGACTGACCCTCTCACCGCCGGTCGCGGAACTTGCGCCTAAAAAGACGACATGCCCTGCGGGCAGCGCCTCAGCCGTACGCCTCTCTAGCGTAGGATGCCCGAGTAATGCAGCATGCCCCAGCTGACCAACTCTCGCTCGATCCGGCCCCATTGCGCACCCATCCCGATGGGATCAAGTCGCGCGGCGGCTGCGATCTCGGCCAATGACCGGCGACCATTGATCGCCCCGATCAGCGGCGCGGACTCACGGCCCAAAGACAGATGGCTTTTGGTTCCCGGATAGGCCAGTTTGGGACGCTGCCCCTGTGCAAGACCCTGAGCCAGCTTTTGCGCTGCGATCCCGCGAATATGCGGGACAAGCGCGCGGTTCTTTCCCGATGCGGGCGACACCGGCGCGTCAGACGCCACGGCATAACCCACATGGGTCTTGATCGTGCCGCGCAGCTTTTCCGCTATGGCCATCTGCGCCGGCATGTCGAGGTGATCGGGCACCTCGGTCAGGCGGTCCAACTGATAGAGGGCAGGCATGGCGAACCCGCTAAGAGCCCAGCCCCCCTGTTCCAGCGTTTGCAGCAAATCGGGCACCGAAAAAGCGCGGTCTTGCGAATGCAGCAGCAGGTCATAGAACCCCGCATCGCTGTTTTTGTGGTCTACGACATTTCGGTTGCCCGCAAAAGGATGGCCCTCGGGCAGTGTTTCCATAATTTTGCGCGCGGCCTTCAGACGTTGCTGTGGTGACTGGCCTTCTAACAGCGCGCCGAACGCCTCTTGCAGCGGATATACGCCGGATCGGCCGTAGGGCGCGTAAACCATGAACCCCAGCCCGCCGCCCGGAGCCAAAGCCGCCCGTAACGCTGCGAAACCGGCCACGGGGTCGGGCAGATGGTGCAGCACACCACAGCAATCAATATAGTCAAAGGACCCGAGGTCAGGCGCATCCATCAGACTGCCGGTGATGAACTTGATCCCCGTCAGCCCGCGTGCACGTGCCCGCGCCTCGGCCACCTTACGCGATGCGCTCGACAGATCCACATAGGTGATATCGCAGGGTTTCCCCGCCTGCGCCATCAGCTGTGCCAGTTGGATCAGCCCGTCCCCGGTGCCGCCCCCCGCCACGAGGGCACGCAACGGTTTTGACCAGTCGCGCTGCCCGCCGAATACAAAATGGTCGATTTCCAGCGGGTGCGAGGGCGACCCGGTGATCAGGCGCTTGGCCTCATCCTTGGGGTCGCGCTCTGGGTACGGATATGCCTCGTACTGGCCTTTGACCTGATTCATGTTGGTATTTGGCCTTTGCGACGGATTGCATTGAGTATGTTGGAAACATTGAGACCCATGATGTCACTCGGAAACCGTGCGGACACGATCATCCACAGTCGGAGAGAATGGAATGCGCTGTGCAAGGTATTCAGCCAACACATCCGCGACATCGGGACCGTAATCATAAGGATCGCGCGCGTCTTTCAACACTGAATAGCCATCTCCACCGTTGCGCAGATAGTTGTTCGAGACCATCCCGTAAAGTCGATCTGGATCGAGCGCGACACCAGCTACTGTCACCTCCCGCACCCGGTTACCGGGCGCGGCAGAGGGATCATAGGTCACGCTCATCCCCGCCACCTGTGGAAACCGACCTGCGCCCTCCTCGACTTGGCTCAGCCCGTTTTCCAGCGCCGCCCGCACCTCGGCTCCGGTCACGCGAAAGGTCGAGAGTGTGTTCTGGAATGGTAGTACGGTCAGAACTTCGCCCATGGTAACAGGGCCCGCATCAATGCCAGCGCGAACGCCACCGCCGTTTTGCAATGCAATCTCGATGCCCTGATCCCTGACCCGTTCCAACATCGCCTCAGCAACGGCGATACCCATCTCGCATGGCCCGCTACGGCAGGTGTCACGATCACCGCCGATGGCGCTGGATGTTTCTGCCACGACCTTGTTCCTGATTGCCTCCAGCGGTGCGGCGGCCTCTGTCAGGCGCGCCAGCACATCGGCATTTTCGGAAACATCCGCATCAATCAGTTGCGGCGTCCCTGTCGCGGTGACGACATTGCCGGCCTTGTCAAAAGTCACATCAAGCGCGCCGAGGAACTTGCCATAGGCATATGCCTGCACGATTGCCGTATCGCCAATCATCGTGGGGTATGATCCTTCGGCGTCGGGGTCAGTCGGATGCAGATAGGTGTTGGAATGTCCACCGACGATGACGTCCACGCCTGTCGTCTCGCGTGCAACGTGCTGATCAACGCCATATCCGCTGTGGGACAAGACGATGATGCGGGTGATGCCCGCATCGGTCAGTCGATCCACTTCGGTCTGTACGGCGGCAACCGGGTCGGAAAAAGTGACATTGGGGCCGGGCGTGGCCAGCTCATCAGTGTTTTGCGGCGTCAGACCGATTAGGCCCACTGTCATACCAGCACGCTCAATCACGATCGACTTGGCGATCTTGTCTGCCAGAAAAGGCTCGGCCGAAACATCGGCATTGGACATCAGTACGGGAAATTCCACAGCATCCACAAACCCGCGCAACACTTCTGGGCCATCGTCGAACTCGTGATTGCCAACGGTCATTGCATCATAGCCGAGCAAATTCATCATTTCTGCGGCCAGTTGACCCTTGTAATAAGTATAAAACAGGGTTCCCTGAAACTGATCGCCACCATCGACTAGGATCACCGGCGCGTCGGATGCAGCGCGGGCGGCCTGAATCGCGGTAATCAACCGGGCGGTACCACCAAAGCATTTCCCCTCGACGTTGTCCTCCGGCTTGCACGTCGAATCGTATTTGTTGATCGGTTCGAAACGGGAATGGAAATCGTTGGTGTGCAGAATGGTCAGGCGGTCCTGCGCCCATGCAGGCAACGTCACAAAGCTTAACACGGCTGCGGTCATTAGGGGGTGGATCATTGGCAGTCTCCTTGGCAACAGAGGACACGAGTATGCCGGACAATCGTGCCCTGTCACGCGTGCGGCGTCAAACCTATCTGTGCTTGACCGCGCGCGCGCAGGCGGGCATCACCCGGCCATGATCATTTACAAGATTTTTCGCGCGCCCGAATGGGCCGATTTACGCGCCAACGGCCAAAGCGACGGAGCGCCTGTCGATCTGGCCGATGGGTTCGTGCATTTTTCGACACCCGCGCAAGCCGCCGAAACGGCAGCCAAGCATTTTGCAGGCGAAGACGGCCTGATGCTGCTAGGCGTTGAAACCGACCGGCTGGGGGATGATCTGCGATGGGAACCCTCGCGCGGTGGGGCACTCTTTCCACATCTCTACCGCGAGTTACGTCTGTCAGACGTGTCATGGGCACAGCCGCTGCCACTGGCGGACGGTCAACATCAGTTTCCGCCCGGTGTCGAATGAACAGGCTGGAACGTCTCGGGCTTGGACTGCTGCATCGGTGCGACCCGGAGCGGGCGCATGGTTTGGCCCTTAGGGCGCTGCGCCTCGGTCTGGTGCCCCTGCCCGGCCAGATCACCAGCACACGTCTGAGGACTGAGGTTGCCGGGATGACGTTGCCTAATCCTGTTGGCCTTGCCGCCGGGTTTGACAAGAACGCCGAGACGTTGGAACCGCTGTCGCGTGCGGGCTTCGGCATGATCGAAGTCGGCGCGGTAACCCCTCACGCACAATCCGGCAATCCGCGTCCGCGTCTGTTCCGTCTGCGCAATGACCGCGCAGTGATCAACCGTTTCGGATTTAACAATGCTGGAATGGACGCCGCCGAAGAACGGCTGGCCAAACGCCCCAGAGATGCCGTGATCGGCCTGAACCTAGGCGCGAACAAGGACAGCGCCGATCGGGCCGATGATTTCGCCCGTGTCTTGGCCCATTGCGGTCGGCATCTTGATTTCGCGACGGTCAACGTCTCTTCTCCCAACACGGAAAAGCTGCGCGATCTACAAGGGACAGCGGCGCTGACCACCCTATTGGCAGGTGTGATGGAAGTGCGCGATTGGCTGGAGCGGCCTATCCCGATTTTTCTCAAGATCGCGCCGGATCTGAACGAAGCCGAGCTTGCAGAAATCGCCGAAGTGGCAAGGATTTCCGCTCTCGATGGTATCATCGCTACCAACACGACACTGGATCGTAACGGGTTGACGGATACCACCCGTGACGAAAAGGGCGGCCTGTCGGGCGCGCCGCTCTTTGCCAAGTCCACGCGCGTTCTGGCACAGTTATCGAAGTTGACCGCGGGGAACATCCCCCTGATCGGCGTCGGCGGAATCGCCAGCGCCGAGGACGCCTATGTCAAGATTTGCGCCGGGGCCTCTGCGGTACAACTTTACTCTGCACTGGTTTACGAAGGCTTGTCGCTGGTCCCACGCATCACCGCTGGACTGGACCGGTTGCTTGAGGCCGATGGGCACACATCGGTCGCGGCTGCGGTCGGCACAAAACGAGAAGAATGGCTATGATCACGTATTGGCACAATCCGCGCTGTTCAAAATCACGCGCTGGTCTGGCATTGTTGGAGGCGCGCGGCGCTCAGCTGACTGTGCGGAAGTATCTGGAAGATGCCCCAACAGAGGCAGAGCTGCGTTCGGTGCATGCGCTGCTGGAACGGCCCTTGGCTGACATGTTGCGTCCGACAGAGGCCCAGTTCCGCGAGTTGGGACTAAGCCTGTCCGACGCCGAAAACGATCTCTTTGCCGCAATGGCCGCACATCCAAAACTGATCGAACGCCCTATCGCATTTACCGATACAGCCGCAGCGATCGGGCGTCCGTCCGAAGACCTGCTGCGCCTGTTGTGACGACCGGACGACCGTCAATCGGGCAGCTTGCAATGCGTCTCGATGAGACTAAATCCGTGCCAATGTTAATGAGATACCTAAAACCATGACATTCGCCCAAAGCACCGGTCGCTGGCTCGATACGGTGCTGTTTGACCTCTTTCGACAGATGCGCTGGTCATTCCTGCCGCCGCTGATGGTCTACCTTGCTTATGGTGTTTCAACCCTGACCACGATCGTCGGCGTGTTTTTCGTCAAGGAGTATCTAGGCCTCTCTGCCGCGTTCCTCGCCGGACTGACCTTTTGGGCGGGATTGCCTTGGGCCTTGAAAATGCCGCTGGGGCATCTGGTGGATATCATATGGCGTTGGAAATGGCTGCTGCTCTATCTCGGGGCGGGGCTGGTCGCGGGCAGTTTCACCATCATGTATCTGTTGATCACGGCACCAGAGGCCATGGGCGCGGTACTGCCGGTAGCGGCATGGTATGTCGCGTCAACATTGCTGGCACCCTGTGGCTTGGTGTTGCAGGACGCGGTTGCCGACGCGATGTCGGTCGAGGCCGTGCCACGACGTGGCCCGGATGGCACCCCTCTGGACGAAGACACATTGCGGGCTATGCACACGACAATGCAGATGCTGGGGCGCATCGCGCTGATCGGCGGGACCCTGATCGTCGCCCTGATCAACATCGTGGCCTTCGACGACGTCGACACGTTGCCACAAGCAGCCAAGGCAGAGGTCTATGCCGAGATCTACCTCATCGCGATGATGGTGCCGCTGATTTCAGTCTCGGGCGTGATCCTCGCATCCGTACAGCGACGGCGCGCCATCCACCGCGCAGCGCGAGCCGGGCGTGATACCCAACGCCTGATCGACCGGCCCGGACCACCAACGCAGGTAAACCCGTGGTATTTTGTCGGCGGCGGCGCCTTCGTTGCATTGTCGTTAACCGTCGGCCTGCTGAACGTGCCCTTTGCACAGGAAATCGTTTTTGTCGGCTCGATGGCAATCGTGCTGACACTGATGCGGCAACTGATGCGCAGCTTGCCAGCCGCACAGGCTCGTATGCTGCTAGGCACGGCTCTGATCATTTTTGTCTTTCGTGCCGTCCCTTTACCCGGCCAAGGGGCCACTTGGTTCACCATTGACGAGTTGGGGTTCGATCCGCAATTCCTATCGGTGCTGCAACTGGTTGCAGCTGCGCTGACGCTTGCCGCAATGATTGTCCTGCGCCCGTTCATGGCCCAGCGGCGGCTGACGCAGGTCTATCTGATCCTCACGATCGCAGCGGGTCTGCTCGCCCTGCCCAACATCGCACTTTACTACGGGGTACAAGACATCACCGCCCCGCTGACCGGCGGGCTGATTGATGCACGTTTCATCGCGGTGCTGGATACCGCAGCGGAATCCCCGCTCAGCCAGATCGCGCTCATTCCGATGCTGGCCTGGATCGCGCGCAATGCCCCTGATAACCTCAAGGCAACGTTCTTTGCCGTCATGGCATCATTCACCAATCTGGCCCTTTCAGCCAGTTCGCTGGCAACGAAATATCTGAATCAGATTTTCGTGGTCAGCCGCGAGGTTACAGACACCACAGGCGTGGTCGAGATACCCGCCGATTACAGCCAACTTGGTCGGGTGCTGATTACTGCCGGTGTTCTGGGATTTGTTCTGCCCTTGCTGACGATCCTGCTGGTGCAGCACTCGCGCCTGCGCACCACGGACTAGCCGCCGCGAGGCAGTCAATCGTCCGGTGCATCCACATGCTGATCCAGCATCACCGAGTTACCGTCGGGGTCGCGCAGGATCAGGCTGGCTGGCCCGGTTCCGCCGCCAGTCTCGCGCTCGATTTTCAGCCCCGCCTTTTTCAATCGCGCCTCGATCGTTCGAATGTCAGAGAATGCGGGTTTCGATGCGCCGCTCTGATCCCAGCCCGGATTAAACGTAAGGATGTTGCCCTCAAACATACCTTCGAAAAGGCCGATCACAGTATCGCCATTACGTAAAATGAGCCAACCCTGATCTGGCGAGCCGCCAGCCTCGGCGAACCCCAGCGCCTCATAAAACCCCCGCGACCGTGTCAGATTCTTGACTGCGAGACTGATCGAGAATGCTCCTAAATCCATGCCGTTTCCTCCTTGCTACCGATCAGGAGCTTAGCACGGCCCGCCGGGTGACGAGCAATATCTCAGGGACCTGCCGCGCGTTCCAGCGCCGGATAGCGCGCCCCCAAGGACAGCCCGCGCACGACAAAGGATATGAGCAACGCAATCCAAAGGCCGTGATTTCCGAAATTCGGCACCAGCAGCAGCACCGCCACACCATAGATCACAGCACTGATAACCATCATGTTGCGCATGTCGCGCGTGCGCGTCGCACCGATGAAAATTCCGTCGAGCATCCACGCAGCAACCCCCAGCAGCGGTGCCACGATCATATAAGGCAGATAGGTTTGCGCCGCCGCCTGCACTTCTGGTGCCTTTGCCATCAGCCAAATCCCCCACACGCCGACAATCCAGAACCCTATCATCAGCATCACACTGCACCCAACACCCCAAATACTGGTTATGATCGATGCACGTCGCACGCGTGTCATCGAACGCGCCCCGAAAGCGGCACCTACCAGCGCCTCGGCGGCAAAGGCAAACCCGTCCAGCGCATAGGCGGTGATATGCAAGAACTGAATCAGAACCTGATTGGCGGCCAGCGTCACGTCGCCGAAATCGCTGGCAAGAAACAAGAACGAGACAAAGATCATCTCCAGCATCAGCGACCGCAGCAGGATGTCTACATTGACCCCCAGAATCAGGCGTAACCGGTCAGGATCAAATACACGCGCCCAATCACGCCATGCCGGCACTCTGAACGCCGCCCGACAAAACCACAGGCCCAAGGCCAATCCACTCCATTCCGCGATAAACGTCGCCCAGGCCACCCCCTCTACGCCCCAACCAAGGCCGAGGACGAACCACAAATCCAGCACGATGTTTGCGCCGTTCATCAGCACTTGGATCATCAGAACGGCGCCCGTCCGTTCCAAAGCAATCAGCCAGCCGGTCACGGCATAGAGCGCAATGATTGCTGGCGCACTCCAAACGCGAATATTCATATAGTCGCGCGCAAGGGTCTCGACCTCAGCACTGGCGGGGGCCATGCGGAACGCCCCCCAGAACAACGGTAACTGCAAGGCGATGATGGCCACGCCACCCGCAGCCGCGATCATCAAAGATCGGGTCAGCATAGCGGCGACTTCACCTGTTTGGCCGGCACCGTTGGCCTGACTGGTCAGCCCACTGGTACCCATCCGCAGGAATCCGAAAACCCAATAGAGTGCCGTGAGGATGATCGCGCCGATCCCGACTGCGCCGATCGGTGCAGCCAAACCCAGCTGCCCCACCACACCAGTGTCCACGGCACCGAGGATCGGAACGGTCGCGTTGGAAATCACGATGGGGCCCGCAATGCGCAACACGCGCATATGCGTCAGGGGCCCGGCAGCAATTGCCACACTATCAGCCATCGCGGCGCGGCATCAGAAAATGTCCCGTTGCCTGCGCAAACGCGCGGTCTCGGTTATCCTGCCACGCCTCAACATGCACCGACGCATAACGCCGCCCCGACCGATTGATCTTGGCCCGTGCATACGCATCGCGCGGCAGGCCCGTTCGCAGGTAGTCCACAGTAAAATCGATCGTTTTGGGCAGGCGCGGCATTTGCCCCGCCGCCAGCGCCTCGGCCTCGGCCCCACCGCTTTCGATTTCGGGCCACAACATTGACCAGCTGAGGCTGATGATTGCGGTCACTTCCAAAAATGCCGCAGTTGCACCGCCGTGAAGCGCGGGAAGAATAGGATTGCCGATCAGAGCATCCTGATAGGCCAGAACTCCGGTCAGTTCGTCCCCGCGCCGATCAAAAGTGATTCCCAGAAATCCAATGTAAGGCACGCCAGAAACCAGCGCGTTCAACGCCTCATCACGGCGCTGCTTGACGACCTGCACCGGTTCGGGGCGCGGGCGGCGGGGGGGCTTTTCCATCACTTGCCCTCCACGGTAAAGGTACCGGTGGCTGTAGCGACCGGTCGATCATCATCATCGTCCAGAGCTGTCGCCCGAACAAAAGCGACGGACCGGGTGATATGATAGCACTCGGCGCGGGCTCGGATTGTCTGGCCCGGCGTCGCAGGACGCATATAGTCGATCCGAAGCGCGATCGTTGCGGTACCCCCGACAGACTCAGGATGACACATCGCCGCGGCACCACAACAGGTATCCATCAAAGCACTGACCGCTCCGCCGTGGATGACGCCGCTTTCGGGATCACCAACCAGCTTTTGATCCCAAGGCATCGCCATCTCTGCACGACCATCCTTCATAACATGGGCCGTCATGCCAAGCGCCACCGCATGAGGCAGCTCGCGAAAGAACTGCATTCCCGGATGGTTGCCGTCATCGTTTATGCTGCTCATGTCACGGACCTTGTATACCATCGCTTCGGGATTACGCCGCCTTTATTGTCACTTGGCCCACAGCACGCAAGCGCCGATTGGCGCAACCCACGTCCGGCATCGCAGCCCCAAGAGCGCCAAATCGCCGTCGACCTGCGGCAATGAAGGGGTTTCACAATGTTCAAAAATACGGCACTCTGACGGAACTTGATGCCATGTTTCGCGTTGGGTGTAGCGATGCCAGAACCACGTTTGTCCCTAAAGCAGATGTGCGCAAAGTTCGACGTAACGCCGCGTACACTGAGATATTACGAGTATATCGAGCTGCTTCAGCCCGAACGAGATGGGCGTGCGCGATACTATGGCGCCCGGGAAATGGCACGAATGACGCTCATCCTTCGCGGGCGCAAGTTCGGCTTCAGCCTAGAAGAAATTCGTCAGTGGCTACTGATCTACGAGAACGACGGCACAACTGCGCAAATGAGCAGTTGGATTGATCTGGCGGATAAGCAGCTACGCGAGCTCGCCGATCAGCGTGAACAGATCGACGAAGCGATAGAAGAATTGCAAAAGCTCCGCGATGATACATCCGCCTCTCTGAAGAACTGAGCCTCGGTCTGCGGCTCGTCAGGCAGCAAACCTGACCTTGCTTTTGCCGGATAAACCAACAATCCCCCAAAAGTGACGCGACGTCGGACTTACGTCAACGTCAATTCCCGTTGTAAGTTCAGCTCGAGACTACATATCGAGCACAACCGAAACGAGACTCCAGGATTGATATGACCGCCGATATTATGACTATCCGTGAAATGTGCGACGCCTTCGAGGTAACGCCCCGAACTTTGCGCTTTTACGAGTCCAAGGAACTGCTTGCACCGATCCGCGAAGGGCAAAAGCGACTGTTCACCAAGCGCGACCGCGCGCGTCTGAAGCTGATCCTGCGCGGCAAGCGCTTTGGCTTCAGCCTCGAAGAAATTCGTCAACTGCTCGATCTTTATGACACCGGTGACCAGCAACATGCCCAAATGGTGCGGACCCGTGAATTGGCCGCTGAACGGCTGAGGGACATGGAGCACCAACGCACGGAACTCGAAGACGCCATTTCTGATCTGCGTGAACAGATGGCATGGGTCGAGAAAGTGCTCGCCTCAATGAGCCGGGCCAGCGACGCCGCAGAATAATCAACCAAGAAACAACCACGAAAACTCAGGGAATACACGACATGCCCAGCTACATTGCCCCCACCAAGGATACCCAATTCGTTCTGCATAACGTACTGAACGTGTCGCAGGCCGATACCCCCGGCTATGCCGAGCTTGACGCCGAATTCACTGGCGCGGTGCTGGAAGAAGCGGGCAAAATCGCTGGTGAAGTGCTGGCCCCATTGAACCCTGTGGGTGACACCGAAGGTTGTGTTCTTGAAAACGGTGTCGTGCGAACCCCGACTGGTTTCAAGGCAGCATTCGATCAGGTGCGCGAGGGCGGTTGGACCGCGCTTGACCTGCCCGAAGAATATGGCGGACAAAATATGCCCTACGTTCTGGGCACTGCTGTCGGCGAGATGTTCTCGGCGGCTAATCAGGCGTTCACGATGTATCAGGGTCTGACCCACGGTGCCGCATCCGCGATTCTGGCCCATGGGACAGACGAACAAAAGCAGACTTATCTGCCAAACATGTTCTCGTGCGAATGGACCGGCACGATGAACCTGACAGAACCTCACTGCGGCACCGACCTGGGCCTGATGCGGTCCAAGGCAGAGCCGCAGGACGATGGTAGCTATGCGATCACCGGGCAGAAGATCTTTATCTCGTCGGGCGAGCATGACATGGCCGACAACATCATCCATCTGGTGCTGGCCAAAATCCCCGGCGGCCCCGAAGGGATCAAGGGCGTGAGCCTGTTTATCGTACCGAAATTCCTGATCAACGACGATGGCAGTCTGGGCGACCGCAACGGCGTGAAATGCGGCAAGATCGAAGAAAAGATGGGCATTCACGGCAATTCCACCTGCGTGATGGATTATGACGGTGCCAAAGGTTGGCTGCTGGGCGATATGCACAAAGGCATGCGCGCCATGTTCACGATGATGAACGAAGCGCGCATCGGCGTCGGTATGCAGGGCCTCGCCCAAGCGGAAATCGCGTATCAAAACGCGGTGATCTATGCCAAGGACCGGCTGCAGGGCCGCGCCGTGACCGGTGCAGAAAACCCCGATGGCCCTGCCGATCCGTTGATTGTGCATCCTGACATCCGCCGTAGCCTGATGGATCAGAAATCATTTATCGAAGGCGCGCGGGCATTCCTTCTGTGGAGTGCTCAACTGATTGACCAGTCGCACCGCGGTGATGACGCTGCGGCCGAAGGCCTGATTTCGCTGATGACGCCTGTGGTCAAGGGCTTCCTGACGGACGAAGGCTACGACATGACTGTGCTGGCACAGCAAATATATGGCGGTCATGGCTACATCGAAGAATCCGGCATGTCACAATACACCCGCGACGCACGGATTGCGATGATCTACGAAGGCGCCAACGGTGTTCAGGCGCTCGATCTGGTGGGCCGGAAACTGGCACAGGACAGCGGCAAGCACGTCATGGCCTTCTTTGAAATGGTCAAAAACTTCTGCAAAGATAATAAGGACGTGGAAGGAATGAGTGACTTCGTCGAGCCGCTGAAGGCTGCATCGAAGGATTTGCAGACTGCCGGTATGTTCTTCATGCAGAATGGCATGAAAAACCCCAATGCCGCGCTCTCGGGCAGTTATGACTTCATGCACCTCTTCGGGCATGTCTGTCTCGGCCTGATGTGGGGACGCATGGCGCGCGCCGCACTCTCGGCACTGGAGGACGGCAGCGGCGACAAGGCGTTTTACGAGGCGAAGTTGAAAACCGGACGTTTCTACATGCAACGCCGCCTGCCCGCGACGGCCATGCATCTGGCGCGTATCCAATCAGGCGCAGAGCCGGTGATGGGGCTGGACGCCGAGCAATTTTAACGGGTGCCGGGCTGAAGCCCGGCCTACGGGGGGGACCGACAGATGCCAAAACGCTTTCGCCTGACGCGGCGCTTTAACGCGGCAATGACCGAAGAAGGCTATCGCCGCTTGCGGAAATTCGCCGCTGAGGCCGGGTTGGATGAAGGCGAGGCACTGTCTTTTCTCTTTGAGAACTTCGACAGCGTGATCGACGAAGACACGTTTTCGCACCGGCTGAGAATTTTCAATTCTGAACTGGACGCGCGCAAACGCTAAGGGGAGCCATCCGATGACTTGGATGACAGAAGAGCACGAAATGCTGGCGGACATGACCCGCAGCTTTATCGAGGCCGAATGGGCCCCGCACTTCGAGCGGTGGCGCAAAGCCGGTCAGATGGACCGCGAGACATGGCAGCAGGCCGGGGCGCTGGGGTTGCTCTGCCCCTCGATCCCGGAGGAATATGGTGGTGCCGGTGGTGATTTTGGTCACGAGGCCGTCATCCTGATGGAAGCGCCGCGCGCTAACCTAGCCAGCTGGGGCAACCCGATCCATTCCGGCATCGTCGCGCATTACATCCTTGCCTACGGCACCGAAGAGCAGAAAAAACGCTGGTTGCCAAAGATGGTCACCGGCGAAATGGTCGGCGCTTTGGCAATGACCGAACCCGCTGCAGGCTCGGACGTGCAGGGTATCAAGACCAAGGCCGTGCGCGATGGCAACGCCTATCGCCTGTCGGGCCAGAAAACATTCATCACCAATGGCCAGCATGCCAATCTGATCATCGTCGCCGCCAAGACCGATCCCAAAGCTGGCGCCAAGGGCGTCTCGCTTGTGGTTGTCGAGACCGATGGCGCAAAAGGATTCTCGCGCGGACGCAACCTTGACAAGGTCGGACTGCACGCTGCGGACACCTCGGAGCTGTTTTTCGACAATGTCGAGATTGCCCCCGAAAACATCCTCGGTGACGCCGAAGGCTTGGGGTTTGGCCAGATGATGAACCAACTGCCACAAGAGCGGTTGATCATTGGTTGCGGCGCGGTGGGCGCGATGGAGGGCGCAGTGGCGCGCACGATCGCCTATTGCAATGAACGCGAAGCTTTCGGAGGACCGCTGACACAGTTCCAGAACACCCGGTTCAAGCTGGCTGAATGCCTGACACGCACCAAGGTGGCACGCGCGTTTCTGGATGAATGCATCACCGAGCATTTGCACGGCGCGCTAAGCGTCGAGAAGGCCGCGATGGCAAAATACTGGCTCACCGATACGCAATGTGACGTGCTGGATGACTGCGTTCAGCTGCATGGTGGCTATGGCTTCATGCAAGAATATGCCGTGGCCGAAATGTGGGCCGATGCGCGCGTACAGAAAATCTATGGCGGCACAAACGAGATCATGAAGGAGTTGATCGCGCGCAGCTTTACCGAGAAGAGAACCGCTTGATCAGGCCAACCGGGTATCGATCCTGGAACGTCCCCGGCGGTGATATTTTGACGAAAGGTGAAAACATCAACCTGCGCCTTCACCCTTCTAAAAGTACTAAAAATCAACGGCTTGCTGCCAAAACAGCACTGGGAGGATAGAATGACGATCGAACTCTACTGCATGGGAGAAAGCGGAAACGCCTACAAGGCGGCGCTGGCACTGGAATTGGCCGGGATGGACTGGACGCCTGTTTATGTCGATTTCTTTGGCGGTGCCGCCCGCAGCGACGAATTTCGCCAACTCAACGTGATGGGCGAAGTACCCGTGCTGGTGGATGGGGATACCACGCTGACGCAATCGGGGGTGATACAGATGTATATCACCGAAAAGACCGGTCGTTTTGGCGGCAGCACACCCGAAGAGCAGCACGAGATCATGCGCTGGGTTTTCTGGGACAATCACAAACTCAGCAGCCAAGCGGGCATGGTGCGGTTCCTGATGAACTTCCTACCCGAGGACAAGCGTCCCGCAGAAGTGATCGGTTTCAGTCAGGCACGGCTTAAGGCGGCCTATGCCGTACTCGACACCCATCTGAAGGGACGGGAATGGATCGTAGGTGACGCGATCACTAATGCGGACCTCTCGTGCTGTGGCTACCTGTTCTACCCTGAACCTTTCGGCTTTGACCGCAAAGATTGGCCCAACATAGACCGGTGGCTTTCGAATATTGAAAACATCCCCGGCTGGAAACACCCATACGATCTGATGCCCGGCAGCCCGGCTGACCGCGCGTAAAAAAGGAGACCGATATGTCTGACGCATTTATCTATGACACTGTGCGCACCCCGCGCGGCAAGGGCCGCAAGGATGGCGCCCTGCATGAAGTGACAGCCGTGCGCCTCAGTGCGCAGGTGTTGAACGCCCTGAAAGAACGCAATGGCCTGGACGGGCACGCCGTCGAAGATGTCATTTGGGGCAATGTAACCCAAGTTATGGAACAGGGCGGCTGCCTGGCACGCACGGCTGTTCTGGCCTCGGATCTGGATGAATCCATTCCCGGCCTCGCGATCAATCGGTTCTGCGCGTCGGGTATGGAGGCGGTGAATCTGGCCGCCAATCAGGTCAAAGGCGGCGCAGGCGAGGCCTACATCGCTGGCGGGGTCGAAATGATGGGCCGTGTGGCAATGGGCAGCGACGGCGCGGCGATTGCTGTCGATCCCAGCGTTGCGATGGAAACCTATTTTGTCCCGCAAGGGATCAGCGCCGATATCATCGCAACTGAATATGGCTTTACCCGCGATCAGGCCGATGCGCTGGCGATGGAATCCCAGAAACGGGCCAAGGCGGCGTGGGATGACAACCGTTTTGCCAAGTCGGTTATCACGGTAAAGGATCAGAACGGCCTGACCATTCTGGATCATGACGAGTACATGCGTCCCGGCACTGATATGCAGACTTTGGGCAGTTTAAACCCCGCGTTTCAGGCAATGGGCGAAGTGATGCCGGGCTTTGATGCCGTGGCCAAGCTGA
Organism: Pseudohalocynthiibacter aestuariivivens; assembly: GCF_011040495.1. Lineage (GTDB taxonomy): Bacteria > Pseudomonadota > Alphaproteobacteria > Rhodobacterales > Rhodobacteraceae > Roseovarius > Roseovarius pelagicus. The sequence continues at coordinate 1,271,703 of NZ_CP049037.1, forward strand.
GATACCCGCATCTGGAGCGGATCAACCACATCCACCACGCTGGTAACTCATCGGGTATCGTTGATGGCTCGGCCGGCGTTCTGATCGGCAACGCGGAGTTCGGCGAAAAATGGGGCCTCAAACCCCGCGCACGCATCCGCCAGACCTGCAAGATCGGCACCGATCCAACGATCATGTTGACCGGTCCGGTTCCTGCAACGCAGAAAATCCTCGCTGATAGCGGCATGCAGATCGGGGATATCGACCTCTTTGAGGTGAACGAGGCGTTCGCATCTGTCGTGTTGCGCTTCCAGCAAGCGTTTGATGTCGACCCGGCACTGGTAAACGTGAATGGCGGCTCGATTGCGATGGGGCACCCACTGGGTGCAACCGGTGCCATCATCATCGGCACATTGCTGGATGAGTTGGAACGCACCGACAAGCAAACCGGCCTTGCCACGCTCTGCATCGCATCGGGCATGGGTGCCGCCACGATCATCGAGCGCGTCTAAAGCGCGCAAAGGAGATAAAACATGACTGATTTCACAATGAAAAAAGACGCCGATGGCGTCGCGATCATCACCTGGGACACGGTCGGCAAATCGATGAACGTGATGAACGGCCAAGGGTTTCTTGACCTTGAAGCACTGGTCGATGACGCGTTGGCCGATGATACCGTGAAAGGCATCATCATCACGTCAGGTAAGGACGGTAGTTTTGCCGGTGGTATGGACCTCAACATCATCGCCAAGATGAAGGAAGACGCGGGCGACGATCCGGCGCGTGGTCTCTTTGATGGCGTGATGGGAATGCATGCGATCCTGCGCAAGATCGAGCGCGCAGGCATGGACCCCAAGACAAACAAGGGCGGCAAACCGATTGCCGCCGCCCTGCCCGGCACTGCGCTGGGGATCGGGTTGGAAATTCCACTGTCCTGCCATCGCATCTTTGCCGCCGACAATCCAAAGGCCAAGATTGGTCTGCCGGAAATCATGGTCGGCATCTTTCCCGGTGCTGGCGGCACCACGCGACTGGTACGCAAACTGGGCGCGATCGCTGCGGCCCCGCTACTGCTGGAGGGCAAACTGAACGACCCCCAAAAGGCAAAATCCGCTGGTGTCGTGGACGAAGTCGTGCCTGCGGATGAGCTGCTGGACGCCGCCCGCGCATGGGTGCTGAGCGAGCCGACGATTGTAAAGCCGTGGGACGAAAAGGGTTACAAGATGCCCGGTGGCGCACCTTACCACCCTGCCGGCTTTATGAACTTCGTCGGCGCCTCCGCCATGGTCAACGGCAAGACCCAAGGTGCCTTCCCTGCGGCCAAGGCCCTGTTGAGCGCGGTCTATGAAGGAGCGTTGGTTCCGTTTGATACCGCACTGAAGATTGAGGCACGTTGGTTCACCAACGTCCTGCTGAACCCTTCATCTAGCGCGATGATCCGCAGCCTCTTTATCAACAAGGAGGCGCTGGAAAAAGGTGCGAACCGTCCCGATGTACCCGATCAACGGGTGAAAAAGGTTGGCGTCATGGGCGCGGGTATGATGGGTGCAGGCATCACGCTTGTCTCCGCCATGGCTGGCATGGAGGTCGTACTGATCGACCAGAAGCAAGAAGCGGCAGACAAGGGGAAATCCTATACCGCCGACTATATGGACAAGGGCATCAAGCGCGGCAAGGCAACCGAAGCCAAGAAGGAAGAGGCCTTGGGTCGCATCACCGCAACCACCGACTACGACGCACTGAAAGGCTGCGACCTGATCATCGAGGCTGTGTTCGAGGACCCGAAGGTTAAGGCCGAAGTCACCAAAAATGTGCTGAAGGTCGTCGGCGATGCTTGCATCTTTGCCACCAACACCTCGACCCTGCCGATCACCGAACTGGCCAAGGCCAGCGACAAGCCGGAGCAATTCATCGGCATTCACTTCTTTTCGCCCGTTGAAAAGATGATGCTGGTCGAAATCATCAAGGGTGAACAGACAGGTCCGGTCGCCGTGGCCAAAGCACTGGATTATGTGCGCCAGATCCGAAAAACGCCCATCGTGGTGAATGACGCGCGGTTCTTCTACTGCAACCGCTGCATCATCCCTTACATCAACGAAGGTCTGCGCATGGTCGCCGAAGGTGTCGCACCGTCACTGATCGACAACGCAGCACGTCAGTTGGGCTTCCCCGTGGGACCATTGCAGTTGGTCGATGAAACCTCGATTGACCTCGGTGCCAAGATCGCCCGCGCGACCAAGGCCGCAATGGGCGACGACTATCCCGACGCTGCCGTTGACGAGGTGATCTTCTGGATGGAAGGCGAAGGCCGTCTAGGTCGCAAATCCAATGCTGGCTTCTTTGACTATGACGACAAGGGCAAGCGCCTGAGCTATTGGGAAGGGTTGGCTGCGAAATATCCGCATGCGGATGAGCAGCCCGACCTGATCACGGTGCAGCATCGCCTGATGTTCGCCCAAGTGCTCGAAGCGGTCCGCGCGCTAGAAGAAGGCGTATTGGAAGATATCCGCGAGGGCGACGTTGGCGCGATTCTGGCTTGGGGCTTTGCCCCCTGGTCGGGTGGTCCGTTCGCTTGGCTCGACATTCTCGGGACACCTTACGCCGCAGAACGCTGCGATGCCCTGACTGAAGAGTTCGGACCCCGCTTTGCGACACCTGCCCTGCTGCGTGAGATGGCGAACAAGGGCCAAAGCTTCTACGGGCGCTTCACCGCGCAAGCAGACGCCGCCTGATAGACGACAACGACATTGCCCCGGATTCGATTGTGCGATCCGGGGCAATGATATTGCATTTTCGCAATGCGATCAGATGATTGCTCTGTGATTTCTTGCGCTACCGCAAAATGCGTCTGTGGATAGATCGGTTGCTGATAGACAGGTCATTCTGCGGACACCGCGACAATCGCATTTAGAATTCACGAGTGCGCGGCCAGCTTTTCCGGTTCTGGCCAGTTAAGTGGCATTTCAGGCTGAATCGCAGTGCCAAGCAAGGCAGCTAACTGCTGTGCTGCCCCCATCGGCAATACCGTATATTCTTGGTCTGGCGCATCATCACTCATTGCGACATCCAGCAGATCCATTGCAGAGGCGCAAAGGAACATTGCACCGCTATTGGCGAACACGATTTGTTCCGCATCAAACCGTATGGATGTCACCATCGCCCGCAACTCTGGCGCAGTGCGCGAGATACCGCAAATACCATCCAGTGCCCGCACCGGGATCAGGGCAAACGGATCACCAAACAGTTCTTCTGCGGCGTCAATTTCGATCATGATCGGTTGCTCCGGCATCAGCAGCAGCGCGTCGCGATTACCCAGCACCCCTGCAGGCACCTCCAGCGGCCACAAGTGTTGCGGGCATGGTGCCTCGTCCGCCCAAAGCGGAGCACGCTGGACATCCCGAACCTCCTGAAAACTCGCATCGAAGGTCAGCACTTCTGTACCTGCGCAGACCGATTCAATCGGGCACCAGCCCGCACGGGTCGCAACCCGCGTGCCAGTCATTATCCCCGTTCGTTCGGAGGTCTGTAGCGAAACGTCGCTTCCCATGCTCCTGTCCAACATCCTCTTAGTTCCCCTTTGGTCAGACCCAGTGCAGCAAAAAGGGCCAGTAGCCAGTCGAGTTGGCCTCAGGATTTGGGTATGGTTAAGAAAAGTTTAAGGCGCAAAACGGGCATTGACCGTAAACCGGCACCGATCCACGCGTTATCCTCACTTTCTTAGGGGAAAATGGAAACAATTCCACACGCTATACGTGTGCGCCTCAATGGCTGTATCCGAATCGCGCGATATCATCCGCGCAAATATCTGCCAGCAGTTCGGCATCACGATCGCTGTAGTAACGGCGATAATCTGCATCACGATTGGACGCGTTGGCGCGTGGCAGGCTGAGCCGGAATCCCAGATGTGCCCAGAGCGGTGCGGCATCCTGCTCTAGATGCTCGATGCGAATGTAGGCTCTGCAACGCTCGGACCCTGTGGCATCGATCATGTAATGCGCATAAGGGGTCGCCTTAAATGACGCTCTGGTCTGTGGGTGATGCAGAAACTCAGAGAAGCTCAATTGTCGCGACAACGTGACGGCAGGGTGGTCAAAGTGCTGCGCACGCAACCAATGATAGTAGCTGACCATCCGATCCCACGGATTGCGCACAAGCGTAAAGGTAAACGCTTCGGAAATCTGAGCCGTGCCAACCAGACCATCTATATCAGCAAGGGTTGAATGCTTCCACAACCGCCCCGAGGTTTTCGCGTCATTAAGCCGTTTGCGCCGACGCACTGCCTTGGGCGTGTCTCCGATCAGCACATCATCCTTCATCGCGCGCGTCTCCAGCGCCAGCGCCATAGCCGTGCCGCCAGTTTTGGGGATGTGTACGAATATGTAGTTTCGCCCGGCCGAAATGATCATGTGGATCACGCTAACTGCATTGTTGTCGCGCTGATAGAGGCATAGCCATGCCACAAAAAATGCAGGGCGGTTTCCCGCCCTGCATCATGAATCGCTCCGTCTGAATTACGTCAGTGGAACTTCTTGATCTCACCCGACTTGAGGCGGCTCATGTAGCTGTTCATCTCACGCTTCACGATCGGCATCAGGCAATAGAGCGCCACGATGTTGACCACCGCCATCGCAAAGATCGCCGCATCCGAGAAGTCGATGACCGGACCAAGGCTGGCGGCCGCTCCGATGACGACAAAGACGCAGAAGATGATCTTGAAGACCAACTCTTTTGTTTTGCCCTCACCAAAGAGGAACGTCCACGCTTTCAGCCCGTAATATGACCAGCTGATCATCGTCGAGAAAGCAAAGAGGATCACCGCAATCGCAAGGATGTACTTGAACCAGCCAAACGAGGACGAGAACGCTGCCGATGTCAGAGCCACACCAGAGTTACCGTCAACGGTTTGAATCGCGCTACCAGCTTCGTTCAGAATGTATAGACCGGTTTCTGGATCTGACATCAACTGACCAGTGATGATGATCACCAATGCAGTCATGGTACAGATTACGACCGTATCGATGAACGGCTCCAGCAGCGATACATACCCTTCTGTGATCGGTTCCTTGGTACGCACAGCCGAGTGCGCAATCGCAGCAGAACCAACGCCCGCTTCGTTCGAGAACGCGGCCCGCTTGAAGCCTTGGATCAACGCACCGACCATGCCGCCGGCAACGCCGAGACCTGTAAAGGCACCCTCGAAGATCTGGCCAAATGCCCAGCCAATCTTGTCGAAGTTCAACAGCAGGATGACGATCGCAGTAGCGACATAGAGCACACCCATGAACGGCACGATTTTCTCGGTGACTTTGGCGATGGATTGCAGCCCGCCGACGATAACCGCGAACACGATGCCCGCAAATACGACGCCTGTGATCCAGCCGGGATACTCACCGACCACATTGGTGATCTGCGCATGTGCCTGATTGGCCTGGAACATGTTACCGCCACCCAGCGCGCCAAGGATACAAAAGATCGAGAACAGGATCGCCATGAACTTGCCCAGTGGCAGACCGCGCTCCTCGAAGCCCTTGGTCATATAATACATCGGACCACCTGAAACGGTGCCATCCGGGTATTCGTTGCGATATTTCACACCTAGCGTACATTCTGTGAACTTCGATGCCATGCCCATAAGACCAGCGAGAACCATCCAGAATGTGGCGCCCGGTCCACCAATGCCCACAGCGACCGCAACACCGGCGATATTACCCAGACCAACAGTACCTGAAAGGGCTGTCGCCAGCGCTTGGAAGTGGCTGACCTCACCGGCGTCGTTGGGATCAGAATAGTCACCTTTCACCAACGAGATCGAGTGCGGAAACGCGCGGAATTGGACGAAACCGAAATATAGCGTGAAAATGGTGGCCCCGACGACCAGCCACAAAACGATCCACGGAAACGCCGTCCCGGGCAGCGGGGCAAAGATGAGATTGACGAACCAGCCGGTAGAACTGGCAAATATCTGGTTCACCTTGTCATCCAGCGATTGGGCCAGCGCGGGGGCAGATGCCGCCACAAGGCCCGTCGCGGCCAGCGCCGCGGATTTCATGAATTGTGTCATATGTCCCTCATTTTTTATTAGTTATGGAACGATCGTGAC